>NZ_SIXI01000039.1 GCF_004310865.1 Aquabacterium lacunae | reverse complement strand
ACCTGTTACCAGGCTAACTGTCGGTTCAACGCGGACGCCAACACTGGCCATGCCTTCGGCATTTTCATGGCCAGTGCTGGTGCCCTCCGCCTTCGGCTCCGGCGCCGGTTAACCTCGGCGTTAGGCCGCGCAGAATCAACACCGAGGCACACATGCTTCTACTTCTCTCGGTCGTCATCGTGCTACTCGCCCTGACCTGTTTCTTGACGCGCGGCTTGACATCCAAAGTTAAAGTCTGGGTACGAGCATTCGTGACAGTCCTGCTCCTTGGCCCAACAGCCTATTTGGTGCTCAATGTTCGCGACGAAGCGAGCCCAGGTTCAGTCGAAGTCACAGCCGAAGACATGCAGAAGGCGTTGCCGGCGGTGCCGAAATGAAATTCAAGATTGCCTGCGCCCACCTTCAACTTTCTCGGGAACAGGTCTCCATCCAGTTCAGCCAGTGTCCGTGCCACTACGTATTCGGTCAGGCACAAGTACAGCAACGAGAGTTCGCTCTCTTCTCATCTGGCGCAACCTCGCCAGCGCGGCCTAACCCCTCGCTCAAGCGGAGCGCCAACGGCAGGCCACTTCTGAAATAGGCTCTGGCAGCATTTGCAGGGCATGTTTTGCGGCGCCAAGCGCCCTGCTCCGCTTATTACGCGGGAATGGTTTTGCAGGGCTCGGCTGCTTCCTGGTTCATCAACCAGCTGGCTTCGTTTCAAGCCCGGCGCTCA
>NZ_SIXI01000038.1 GCF_004310865.1 Aquabacterium lacunae | reverse complement strand
GGCTCGAATGAAAACTTCAACGGCTTGCTGAGGCAGTATTTCCCGAAGGGGATGTGCTTGAGTCAGGTGACCCAGGAGGAATGTGATGAAGTTGCCCGAGAAATTAATATGAGACCGCGCAAAAGATTGGGTTATCGATCACCGCACTGGGTGTACCATCACGGCCGGTAGGGTGTTGCACTTGATGTGTCAATCTACGCCACGGTGCCTGCGCGAAGCGCCCGTGCCAGTGCTCGGTGATGGCGTTACCACTTCCAGAGCGATGGCGTGCGCCAATGGCCGGACAGCTTTGCATAGGCGCTCTCAAGGATAGGTATTACCGTTACTGATTCATGGTGGATTCGGACCATAACTTCCGTCTTGCTTTAGGATGTGTCGCCGGATTTTCTGAAATATGTGGTAGCTAACAAGAGCCATAAAAATGGCTGTTAGAGTAACTGACAGCACTGTGATTGGTGAGGCGGCGAGAACTAGCCATTCGTTCTCGAAAATTCCATACCAAATGCCACGCGATATGGAAAAAACGGTGCCGCCGATAAGCGATTGCCAAAAAGAAATTGCGAGCCACTCATTCAGGGTGAGGTCGGGCGCGAATAGATTTTTCATGGGTGTGGCCTAACGCCCAGGTTAACCGGCGCCGGAGCGCGAAGCGCGTAGGGCACCAACACTGGCCATCAAAATCGCGAAGCGATGGCCAGTGTTGGCGTCCGCGTTGAACCGACAGTTAGAAATTTCCTG
>NZ_SIXI01000037.1 GCF_004310865.1 Aquabacterium lacunae | reverse complement strand
CAAAACACCCAAAGGAGCCGACCAGACAGTAGACTTATCCACATCCGAGCAGTCCGCTTCTTCGTCAACCTAGTGGCTCAGTTTTGGACGTGACGCCTGGCTCAGTTTTGCTCGTGATTCAACAGGCAACAGACTCAAGCGGATGGATCGTCCATTCACGCTATTCCTGGTTCTTGCAGTCTTTATGGTGTTCTTCGGGGACCGCTTTTTCAGCGCCGAAGGCTACAAGATGGCTTTCGGCGCAATCGTGATCATCTTCCTAGGCTTCTGGCTCTATGGTGCGGTGCTTATGCCGGCAGCAATCAGCGAGCAACTCAACAAGTCACACCACCCAGACGAAGATGTTCGCGCGCTTCAAGACGGAGAAATCTCCATCAGTCAGTACGCCGAGCGCAAGGCCAACAAGCAAACAGGCATTACAAGCGCCACCAATACGCCGGGCAGCGAATTTGACCAGCAATCCAACCCCAAGACTCAACTTCACAAGTGAAATGCAGCATCCAAAACCAATATCCGTGGCCTAACAGTACGGTCAAGCGGACGCCAACAAAGCCCATGGCTTCGCCATTTTCATGGGCTTTGTTGGTGCCCTACACTCGCTGCGCTCCTTCCGGCGCCGCTTACCTTAGGCGTTAGGCAACACCAAATACCAGGGGCGTTTGGAAGCTGGTTTGCTTCTATTTAGACCGCGCTCGCGAGAGCAGTTTTTCATTCCCAGACCGCTCCAAGCTCATTATCGGCCTGGCGTCTGCGCAG
>NZ_SIXI01000036.1 GCF_004310865.1 Aquabacterium lacunae | reverse complement strand
ATCTTTTGCGCGGTCTCATATTAATTTCTCGGGCAACTTCATCACATTCCTCCTGGGTCACCTGACTCAAGCACATCCCCTTCGGGAAATACTGCCTCAGCAAGCCGTTGAAGTTTTCATTCGAGCCTCTCTCCCACGAGTGGTAAGGGGTCGCAAAGTAACATTTCACGCGGTAAATCTGCTCCAGAACCGCGTAATCATGGAACTCGGTGCCGTTGTCAAACGTGATCGTCTTGAACCGATCCCGGTGCTCGCTGATCGCCATCAGCGCGGCCTGATTGACCTCGGCCATCGAGCGGCTCGCCAGCTTCTTGACGATGGCCAGGCCTGTCTTGCGTTCCACCAGTGTCAGCAGGCAATGCCGCTTGTCCGCCCCGATCACGGTGTCGCCTTCCCAGTGCCCGATCCTCTTGCGCCCTTCCACTTCTTTGGGCCGCTCGCTGATGTGCCGCTTGCCAGGCATCACGCCTCTGTGATCAATGCTCCTGTAGCGCTTGCGGCCGAACTTCGAAATGATCCGCGTGTGGCGCCACAGCGTGCCCCCGTTGTTCTTGTCTCGTCGGATGTGCCGATAGATCGTCTTGCAGCTGATCTCTCGCCCCCACAGCAGGCGCAACAAGCCGGAGATCTGCTCCGGGCTCCACTTCTTGCGCAGCAAGCCGTGGATCAGCAGCCAGTCATCGGCGTTGAACAGGCTCCAGCGCCGACAGCGCCTGCGCCTGGCCTGCGCGTACTGCTGCGCCTTCGATGGCCGGTACGCGCCGTCATGCCG
>NZ_SIXI01000035.1 GCF_004310865.1 Aquabacterium lacunae | reverse complement strand
TGTTGGTGCCCTCCACTCGCTGCGCTCCTTCCGGCGCCGCTTACCTTGGGCGTTAGGCAACCCCAATGAGCGTCTTTGAAGAGTCTTGGGCGCAGGCTTGGGCCGATCTGGGATTGGCGTCGCCGAGCGATCTCTTCGGCCAACTGCTTGGCGCGTACAGCGAACCACAGCGCCACTATCACTCCAAACAGCATCTTGCAGAATGCTTGAATGTGTTCGGCCAAGTTCGGCACTTGGCCGAACATCCCGGCGAAGTCGCCATCGCCTTGTGGTTTCACGATGCTGTCTATGACATGCGAGGCAAGTCGAACGAGCAGCAAAGTGCTGACTGGGCTTTGCGAGTGCTCCGCCACGCTAACGCCGACAACAACGTTCAACAGCGGGTCGAGTGCCTAATCCTGGCCACCAAGCATGACGCCACACCCACAGACGGCGATCAACAACTGCTCGTTGACATTGACCTCTGCATACTCGGCGCCAACCCCGAGCGGTTCGCCGAATACGACCGGCAGGTACGAGCCGAGTACAGTTGGGTCCCGAGCTTCATCTACAACATGAAGCGTAGGGGCGTACTCCAAGCATTCTTGGCTCGTCCCAACATCTACAACACAAGCCACTTCAGGGAGCGCTATGAACAGCAGGCGCGCATCAACCTGGCCGCTGTTGCCTAACTGGTCGGTCAAGCGGACGCCAACACTGGCCATGCCTTCGGCATTCTCATGGCCAGTGTTGGTGCCCTTCGCCCTGTCGGGCTACGGCGCCGCTTACCTTGGGCGTTAGGCC
>NZ_SIXI01000034.1 GCF_004310865.1 Aquabacterium lacunae | reverse complement strand
GAGCCGACGCACAGCCGAGATTCGACACGATCAGCAAGGTGTGCGCAGCTTTGGGCGTCAAACTCGTTGCGCAGCCGATTCACGCCTGAAGTTATTCCAGAGCGGTACTTTTGTGTGGCCTAACGCCAAAGTTCACCGGCGCCGGAAGCCGAAGGCTGGAGGGCACCTCGACGGGCCATGCCGCAGGCGTGGAACGTTGAGGCGTCCGCGTGCAACGGCCCGTTAGGCTGGCCAGCGAAGGCAGCAGCCTGTGAGCATGCTTGAGCTGCATTGAGTGCAGGCAAGGTGCCTCCCGTTTGGCTTGTGTTTGACACCGCTGGGGCGGTGCATCGAATGGCATCAGCATAACGTGAAGACGCCAGGCAGTGATGGCGCAGCCATGACTGCGGGCTGAGTTTTCGAGCAGGTGGCGTGGCGAAGACACGGCACACACAACAGCGCTGATTGCCGAAGGACAAGCAGCCCGCTTGGCGGTTGCATGTGGCACTTTGGCGCCGCACGGTGGCGAGCAGGCAGCCGAAGGACTGACAGCCAGATTGAGCCCGCGAACAGCGCCCCTTGGCGAACCAATTGGCGAGTGAGCGCCGGACTTGAAACGAAGCCAGCTGGTTGATGAACCAGGAAGCAGCCGAGCCCTGCGAAAGCATTCCCGCGTAATAAGCGAAGCAGGGCACTTGGCGCCGCAAAGCATGCCCTGCAAATGCTTCCAGAGCCTATTTCAGAAGTGGCCTAACGCCCAAGGTAAGCGGCGCCGGAAGGAGCGCAGCGAGTGGAGGGCACCAACAAAGCCCATGAAAATGGCGAAGCCATGGGCT
>NZ_SIXI01000033.1 GCF_004310865.1 Aquabacterium lacunae | reverse complement strand
ATGCCGAAGGCATGGCCAGTGTTGGCGTCCGCTTGACCGCCGAGTTAGGCCACAGCGCCTGCGCGAAGAACCCGTACCCAAACTCAGTGATTGCGTTACCACCTCCAGAGCAATGGCGTGCGTCAATGAACTTTTCGCATGGCAAGTTCGGGCCCTATATATTTTTTTACATCGGGGGCGATAGATGTGCGGCAAATTTATCGTTTGGGGATGTAAATTGGCACATAAAGGGTCGTATTCTTCTTTTCGCAAGGCTGGCCTGTTTTGCGCAGCTCAAATTCACTGTGCACAACCGTTGCCGCTAATTTTGGATGCATTCGATCCAAGTATGTTTTTGCCCTATTAAAATCTTGGCTAATCAGAAACTGCAATCCTTTGTCGCCCCTCTTGAAAGACACATCTCCTATATAGACAACTCCACCAGGCTTTGCTCTGAAGGTAATGGTTTTTTGATCGCCGCAAGCACCGAATTGTGCGCCATATAGAGATCTATCGGATTCGGTCGACATAATCCCAACAATGCCTAGAAAATCACCTGCTTTAGCCTTGCCGATAATGTATCCGTCGGTTGCTGAGCCGTAGAATGAAGCTGGCCGCCACATGTCTTGGTGATAGTTTTCACCCACCATTTCGCCGGGAAATATGAGTGCGCGATGATTCTCTGGCGATAGGCCCAGTATATAAATGCTCTCATTTGGGGCTGGTGTGTTGATGTTTTCTCCCAGCCGTCCAATTGAGGTGCACCCAAGCAATATTGATGAAGTTAGTGCGATTGCAATAAGTTTACTGCACCTAGATCCTAGTGAAATTTTTTTT
>NZ_SIXI01000032.1 GCF_004310865.1 Aquabacterium lacunae | reverse complement strand
GCCGCATAACCTGGGCGCACTGCTGCAAGGCAAGTGCTTGTCGCACAAGCAAAAAGGTGTTGCTTGAGACATGTCGCTCCCGTGTTATGCGATGGTTGTTACAAACGAAGGCTACCGGAACCGGCGGGGGAGGTCAACGCAGGCTGTTGCACTTGTATACCATTGACCGGATGTAATCGATCGATTACGATGACGCATGATCAGTGTGAAGGCACTCCCGGAGTTCACCCGTTGGCTGGACGACTTGGCTGACGCCAAGGTGAAGGCAATTGTTGCCGCGCGCGTTCGGCGCTTGTCCTTCGGGCTTCCCGGGGACGTTGCTCCGGTGGGTGAGGGCGTGTCTGAGTTGCGGATCCACCTTGGCGCGGGCTGGCGGGTGTACTTCATCCAGCGGGGTACACAGGTCATCGTCCTGTTGGCTGGAGGCTCCAAGAAGAGCCAGGCAGCAGACATCCGTAAAGCCAAGGCATTGGCAAAGACGCTGGAGTAAGGAATAGCCATGAGCAAGACCGTCAAAGTCACTGAACTGGCAGAGTTCGATGCCGCACCTTACCTGGACTCGGAAGAGGCCATCGCGGCCTACCTGACCGATGTTCTGGAAGCTGGCGATCCTGCGCTGCTTGCCGCGGCACTGGGCGACATTGCCCGAGCACGAGGCATGACAGAAATTGCCAAAGCATCCGGCATTGCCCGCGAGGCGCTTTACAAAGCACTGAGAGCCGACGCACAGCCGAGATTCGACACGATCAGCAAGGTGTGCGCAGCTTTGGGCGTCAAACTCGTTGCGCAGCCGATTCACGCCTGAAGTTATTCCAGAGCGGTACTTTTGTGTGGCCTAACGCC
>NZ_SIXI01000031.1 GCF_004310865.1 Aquabacterium lacunae | reverse complement strand
GGCGTTAGGCCCCACCACCGATGGAAAGCTCAGCTGATCAAATCAAGCAGAACAACATCGCTCTAATGGGTAGCGATCTTGGGACGATCTACAGCGAACTATGGCAAGAAGTTGGCCGGATGTTCAGCAATTGGCAAGAATACGTCTCACTGTTTGGAACAAACCCCGAGCGAATTGAGTTGCTCAACAATGCCGCAGGACATTTTTTTCGCACCGTTCAAGATGGCCTTTGGGAAAGAACACTACTGCACCTCTCCAGAATCACTGATCCTGCACAGCAAGGCAAAAAGAAGAACTTGTCAATACATAGTCTTGTTGAAGCAATAACTGACATAGCACTTAAATCAAAAGTCACCGCAAGCATTGCGCGTGCAACAGAAAAATGCGCATTTGCAAGAGACTGGCGCAACAGATTTATCGCTCACGCCGACTTTGATTTGGCGCTTGACCAGTCGGCACAGCCGCTAGCTCCGGCATCCCGTCTGCAGGTGCGGGAAGCGCTAGAAGCAATAGAGGAAGTGCTTAACACCATCTCTACAGCGCTGCAGGATGCAACGACTCGTTTTAGCGAAATGGCATTATTAAACTCCGGCGAAGATTTGATCTATCTTCTCGAATTTGCGACACGCAAGAAAGAAGAGCGAGAAAAGCGCTTCGAGTCAGGCCAATACACGGAGGAAGACCTTGCAGACCTTCGCCCACGCTCCATATAACCCTTGGCTTCACACATGAAGTTCAACGCCAAAAACCAATATCCGTGGCCTAACATTACGGTCAAGCGGACGCCAACAAAGCCCATGGCTTCGCCATTTTCATGGGCTTTGTTGGTGCCCTCCACTCGCTGCGCTCCTTCCGGCGCAGCTTACCTTGGGCGTTAGGC
>NZ_SIXI01000030.1 GCF_004310865.1 Aquabacterium lacunae | reverse complement strand
TGGGCGTTAGCCCTCAGGCACCACACGCCTACGCCGAGGCAAATGGATTGAATACTTCCAGCCCCAACGCATTGAAATCGCTGACATTTCGCGTTGCAACGGTCAAACCGTGCACCAGGGCTGTCGCGGCAATCATCGCGTCCTCATAAAGCGTATCGGACTTCCTGTGCATCAATCGCGCCCACGCTCTGAAGGTTGCCGCGTCCATCGGCAGCACGTTGTAGCTGCCGGCAACCAGTTCAAGCCAGCCTTCGATCTCATGCGCTTTGCTGGGGTCTTGTTCGCGCGTCAGCTCAATGCCGGCTTGAATCTCTCCCAGGGTCACCGCGGACAAATGCAGTTGCGCATCATCCAACGATTGCAGCCAGGCCACCACGCCGCCATGCGGGCGTTGCCTGCGCAGTTCCGAAACCACATTGGTGTCCAACAGGAACTTCCTCGTCACAGCATGGGCTCCACCTTACGGCGCGTGGCCTGGCCACGAGCAGGCAGCGTCAGGTCTGTCCGAGCATCCTCAGACAGCAGGAGCTGCTTGAGCGAGGGACGCGCCGCCGATTGGAGCCTGCGCCACTCATCCACAGGAATGAGCACGGCGGCTTCTGCGCCTCGTCGTGTCACCATCTGTGGTCCTTCGTGCAGGCAAGCATCCAAGAACTCGCTGAAACGTGCTTTTGCATCCTGAACTGGCCACGTATGCATCACCATCTCCATCGAACTAGTCATTCAACTAGTCTGCATCACTTGCCAGTACAAGTCAAACAACCTCTGGTGGCCAAGCCCGGGCTAACAGGTCGTTGCACGCGGACGCCAACACTGGCCATGCCTTCGGCATTCTCATGGCCAGTGTTGGTGCCCTCCGCACCTTCGGTGCTCCGGCGCCGGTGAACTCGGGCGTTAGGC
>NZ_SIXI01000002.1 GCF_004310865.1 Aquabacterium lacunae | reverse complement strand
TAGCAAAACACCCAAAGGAGCCGACCAGACAGTAGACTTATCCACATCCGAGCAGTCCGCTTCTTCGTCAACCTAGTGGCTCAGTTTTGGACGTGACGCCTGGCTCAGTTTTGCTCGTGATTCAACATGCTCCAGGCGGTTCGCGAAAGCGCGGGGCGGGTTGTGGTCGAACCGAAGGGCATTGCTCGGCTCGCACGTGCAAGTGTGCTGGGCACAACACTCCAGTAGCCCATGAACGAGTGACTCGCAGGCCCTGGTGAATCAGCGGAACTGGTCGCGGCATTGCAACGCCGTTAACCCAGGCTTTGGTCATTTGACCCACACACGTGAGATGCAGAATCTCTGCGACCCGCAGTGCCAAACCGAAAGATCACACCGATCGGTTGTCAAGCCCCAAGTCACGCCCACCGCTCCTGCTAGAAGCTGAAATGCGGCAGCAGCGCCTGGAGTACGGTCATATCCCCACCCGTGGCGCGCGAGCGCAGGACCAGACCCAGGGTTGCATCTAGTGGGCTGCTGCCGTTTCTGTGGTCCAGCACCACAGCGAAACACAACCAGCCTTGTGCAGTCCAGATGTAGGCCAAGTCGGCCACCCACTTGCGATGGGATGCCGCCGCAGTGAATTCCCGGTCCAGCACATTGCCAGCGATGACACTGCGCTCACCCTTGTCCTTCGGCAACCCGCGCCTGCGAGGTCTTGCTCGCAATGCCTGCGCTCGCATGAGACGCATCGATGCGATGCAGGCCGCCGTTTTTTCAGCAGATCAGGCTTCATCACGCCTTGACCAGGAAACGCATGCCGCGGTTTGACCTTGGCCTCTAGAACCCAGTTGCGCAGGACGTTCTCGTGAACATCCAGACCTTTGGCCGTTTGCGCCACGGACAAGCCACGCTCGATGACCAAGTTGACGGCCTCACGCTTGAACTCTCGTCTGAACGGCCTTCACGTTGCCACAAACCGGCAACAGCCAGGCCGATTGACTGCTTTCACACGGCGGGATCGCAGGTTCGCACCCTGCGCTGCCCACCCTGTCGAAAGCTTCTTCCGATGACGCCAAGATCGCGCTCACGCCGGATGGTGCCCCGTGCGCGTCCGGGCCAGCAGGCCCTGTTCGGGGAACTCCACGGTGGTGATGGGAGTGCTCACGAGCTTGCGTGCCTGGGCCTTGGTCATGCCCAGGCCCAGCAGCAAGTGGTATGTGACCTCTTCAGGGTAGTGGGCGGGCAGGCTGCTGGACAGCGGCGGGGGCAGGGTCATGGCCGTCACGGCGGCGTGCGCCGTGCCCAGCACCAGCACCAGGCCGACATGCACCGAGGCCAGTTGGAAGCGTCCACTGTCGATGGCCGCCTGAATGTCGCGCGGCAGGTAGGCCATGGCCAGGCTGTTGTTCGCCGCCATGGCCAGGCCCGAGCGCGCCACGAATTGGGCCAGCAGTGGATGCACCTGCATCGTGTGCAGCGCCATGCGAACGCCGGTGGCCAGGCGCTCGGCCGGGTCCTGGCACTCGATCACCACGGTTTCGACCAGTGTGAGGAGCTCATCTCCCAAGGCCTTGACCACCGCGCCCAGCAGATCTTCGTTCGTGCGGAAGTAGTTGTAGAACGTGCCGCGCGACACCTTGGCCATGGCGATCACGTCTTCGATCACCGCGGCGTCGGCACCCTTTTGCGCGAAGACATGCAGGGCGCTTTCGATCAGGCGCATGCGCATGCGTTCGCGCTTTTCAGCGGCAACTCGGGTGCGGTGGTCGGGGGCGGTCATTGCGGTCAGGTCACTCGGTCAAAGCTGAACTGTCGCATGGGCTGCGCGTCAGGGTTGAACCTGTTGATGATAATGACTTTTGTGTCAAAATGACATTAAAGTCATTATCGTGATGCGTGGCTGGGTGCTGATCACTCGGCAAGTGTCATCCCCTGTGTGCCATGACCTCGCCCCCTGTTCTTCGCACGGCGCCGGAGTATCCGGAGCACCTGAGGCCTGACTTCGTGCAGAAGGTGCAGCGTCCTCAGCCGCTGGCCAAGGCCTCTCAGCTGGCCTTTCTGATGTTCGACAAGCCTGATCTGGCGCGTGCCGAGCGCTTCTGGCAAGACTTCGGGCTGATCACGGTGTCGCGCACGCACGACCGTCTGGTCATGCGCGCCACCGGTTCTGCGCCGGCGGTGCTGGTGGCTCACCGCGCTCGCCGTTCGCGCTATGTCGGCGCGGCCTTTGTCGTGCCTGAGCATGTGCCGCTGGCTGATCTGGCGCGGCAGATCGGCGCGCAGCCTGTGCCGCCCGACGCGGTACCTGGGGGCGGTCGGGCTGTCAGCTTGCGGGACCCCGACGGCCATGCCGTGTGGCTGATTCAGGGGTGGGGGCAGCTGGACCCGCTGCCGGTGCGAGCACCACTCACTGGCCAGATGAACACGCTCACGCAGGTGTCACGCGTCAATGCCACGGTGCGCCCGCCCATCGAGCCGGCCAAGGTCGGGCGCCTGGGGCACGTGGTGCTGCAGACCACCGATTTCCAGACCATGGCCGACTGGTACATGCGCGTGCTGGGCCTGATCCCCACCGATGTCCAGTACCTGCCTGACGGCTCGCCATTGCTGACCTTCTTTCGCCTGGACCTGGGCTCAACGCCAGCCGATCACCACACCCTGGTCATTGCCGGAGGGCTGGAGCCCAGGTACGAGCACAGCGCCTGGGAGGTGGAGGATCTGGACGCGCTGGGCCAGGGCCAGCAGGTGCTCCGAGCCAATGGCCATCGGCACATGTGGGGCATCGGGCGCCATGTGCTGGGCAGTCAGCTGTTCGATTACTGGCATGACCCGGATGGGCTGGAGTTCGAGCATTACACCGACGGCGATGTCTTCACCGCCGACCACGAAACACGGTACGTGCCGTTCAGCCCGGCCAGCATCTGGGCCTGGGGGGGCGACGTGCCGCCCACCATGTTCCCGAAGAAGGGGCCAGCGCTCCTTTGGAAGGTTTTCAGGCTCTGGCGGTCTGGGCGTCTGAACCTTGGTCGCCTGATCCTGTCTGGCCAGGCGATCGACAGGCCCGCTCGCCCCTGGCTTTGATCGACAACCGTTCTCGACCTCAACCCTTCAGGAACCCTCCGATGGCCATTTCCGTCGTTCGCTTCCAGCCCAAGGCTGGCCTTCCGTCCACCCCGCCACAGTGGGGTGTCGTGTTCGACCGTCGCATCGCGGTGCTGGCCACGCAGGCCACCACCACCGGCGAGTTCGTCCGCCATGCGCTGGCAGAGGCACGTGCCGCCACCCGAGCGCAGGCCACATGGAGTCTCGACGAGGTGAAGCTGCTCTCGCCGGTCACCACCAACCAGCAGTTCATCTGCCAGGGCGTGAACTACGCCAGCCATGTGCGCGAGTCGGGGCTGGACCCCAGGAACTTCCCGTTCAACACCATCTTCACCAAGGCCTCGTCGTGCATCACCGGTCCCACGGACGATGTGGTGCGTCCGCGGCATGTGCACTTGCTGGACTACGAAGTGGAGCTGGGCCTGGTGCTGTCACAGGACCTGACCCAGGCCCGCGACGTGCAGCCCGACCGTCTGCATGAAGTGCTGGCTGGCCTCACCATCGTCAACGATGTCTCGGCGCGTGACGTGCAGTTGCCGCAGGGGCAGTTCTACAAGGGCAAGAGCTACCGCACCTTCGGCCCTGTCGGCCCCAGCTTGCTGCTGCTGGAGCCTCACGAATGGGCACTGTGGCCGAGCCTGCGCATGCGCCTGAGCGTCAACGGCAGCGAGCGCCAGAACGACCTGTGTGGCTCGATGCTGTTCAAGCCCCATCAGACGCTGACCGAGCTGTCGGCGTTGCAGGATCTGAAGGCCGGTGACCTGATTGCCACGGGCACACCGGCAGGTTGCGCCGCCCGGGCGCCTGGCAAGCTGCCCATGTTCCTGGCCCGGCATTTCATCTCCGATGCCATGAAATGGAAGATCTTTGTGCGCAAGGGCATGAAAGATCCCTTGTTCCTTCAGCCCAATGACGTGATGGAGCTGAGCATCCGCACCGACGACGGGCGGCTCGACCTCGGGGTGCAGCGCAACAAGGTGGTGTCGGCATGACGGCGCCCAGGGTGCCCATGGCACTGACCTGCCGGGTATCGCCAGCGGCGACAGAGCTCAGCCTGCGCTGGCAGTCAGCCCCCGCGCGGCCTCTCGGGCATGACCAGGTGCGCGTGGCGGTGCAGGTCGCGTCCGTGAACCCCATCGATGTCAAGCGTGCCGCCGGGTATGGCCAGCGTGTGCTGTCCCTGATGGGCGCGGGCGGTGCCGAGCTGGTCCTGGGCAACGATTTCGCCGGGGTGGTCACCGAAGTCGGGTCCGGCGTGAAGCATCTGGCGCCTGGCGTGCGGGTGTGGGGGCTGGTGCCCACCGGGGCCCAGGGCTCGCACCGCAGCGAGGTTTGCGTGTCGACGCGTTGGGTGCGCCCCTTGCCCGATGGGGTGCCCATGGCGTCGGCCGCCGTGTTGCCCTACACCTTCACCACGCTGTGGCGAGCGCTGGCGGCTGTCGGCCTGGATGCGCAGACCGCGGGTGCATGCCGGGTGCTGATCAACGGAGCCGGTGGTGCCTTGGGGCAGCTGGCCATTCAGGTGCTGAGCCGCTGGGGCGCATCGGTCACAGCGGTCTGCGGCCCCCGCTCTCTGGAGCGCAGCGTGGCCCTGGGTGCTGCACAGGTGGTCGACCGGCACGCCACGGCACTGTCGGCTGTGCCCTCGGCCTTTGACGCCACGCTGAACTTTGGTCTGTGGGCCGACGATGCCGAGGTCATGGCGCGTTTGCACGCGTCGGCACGGGGGCATGCCACCACGGTGCACCCCTTGCTGGCCGAGATCGATGCACACGGCTGGATGGCCGGCGGGCTGAGCTGCTGGCGCGCCTGGCAAGGCGGGCGCCGCCGTTTGCAAGGCATCGCGCCACCTGCGCGCCAGGCCTGGACGGTGTTCAGGCCCGATGAGGGGGCGATGGACGCCTTGCAGGCCAGCCTGCTCTCGCGGCCCCTCGTGCTGGACGTGGCGCATCGCGCGCCATTCGGGCAGGCCGACAGCGCTTTTGTGCACGTGGGCCAGGGACGCTCCACCCGTGCGGTGCTGGTGGCTCACCTCTGACCGACAAGGACCCTTCCATGCGTTTGCCAAAACAGACTGATGTGCTGCTGGTGGGGCTCGGCCCTGTGGGCGCGGCCCTGGCCAATCTCCTTGGCCAGCAGGGCGTGCAGGTGCTGGTGATCGACAAAGCGACCGAGATCTTCGCCGCGCCCCGCGCCATTGCGCTCGACAACGAAGCCTTGCGCGTGTTGCAGATGTGCGGTCTGCAGGAGGGCGACATCGACACCGTGGCCATCCCCGAGGTGCGGATGCATTCGCCGCACTTCGGCTTCTACAGCCGGGCCAACACCGCCGGCTCGATCGACGGGCATCCCAAGCTGGTGACCTTCTACCAGCCTCAGCTCGAGCAGGTGTTGCGTGACCGTCTGGCAGCCCACCCGTCGGTGGAGGTGGCCCTGGGCGTGACCTTGCTGGGCTTCGAGCAACACCCGCAGGGCGTCAGGGCCCGGGTGTGTGACACCGATGGGCTCCAGCATGAGGTGCAGGCGCAGTTCATCGTGGGTGCAGACGGGGCCAACTCGCTGGTGCGCAACCTGCTGGGGCTCGACTTCAAGGGCAAGACCTATGCCGAAGACTGGTTGGTGGTGGACGCCCGGCAGGTGCCTCAACCCATCGACCACGTGGAGTTCATCTGTGACCCGCGGCGCCCCACACCCCACATGGTGGCCCCTGGCAATCGGCAGCGCTGGGAGTTCAAGCTCCAGCCTGGCGAGACGCGGCAGCAGATGGAGCAGCCGGAGATGGTCAAGGGTTTGCTGGCGCCCTGGTCGCAAGGGCAGGACATCGACATCGAGCGGGTGGCCGTGTACCGGTTCCATGCGCGGGTGGCCGACACCTTCCAGGTGGATCGTGCCTTCCTGGTGGGGGATGCTGCACACATCACACCGCCCTTTGTGGGGCAAGGGTTGGTGGCGGGCCTGCGCGATGTCGCCAACCTGGGCTGGAAGCTGGCCTGGGTCGTTCAGGGGCGGGCCACACCGGCTTTGCTGGAGAGCTACAGTCGCGAGCGACAGCCGCATGTGCGGGAGATGATCCAGCTGGCGCAATGGATGGGTCGCCTGGTGATGCCCGGCAGCGTCGTGCAGGCCTGGCTCACACATGGGGTGATGAAGGTGATGTCGTCGATCCCGCGCGTCAAGGACCTCTTCGAGAACCTCGAGATCAAGCCCGCCAACCGGTTCAAGCGAGGCTGCTTCATGCCGGGCAAGGCCTGTGCGGGGCTGACCCGCGGCGGGGCCTTGCCCCAAGGCTGGGTGAGGTCACCCATGGGGCGCGTGCCCATGCTCAGTGACGACGCCCTGGGACAAGGGCTGCTGCTGGTGGGCTTTGGCGTCGATCCATCGGCCACCCTGCCGTCTGCGCTTCGACAGCGCTGGCTCAGTGCCGGCGGGCGCTTTGTGCGCATTGCCCCGCGTGGCAATCCCGCCCAGGCCACCACCGTCTCGACCTGGGAAGACCTCGACAATTCGTTTGGTTCCCCTCGGGTGCCTGCGGGCTGGGTGGCCGTTGTCAGACCCGATCGGGTCGTCATGGCCGACGGTCCGGTGGACGGCGCATCACGCATGGCGCAGCAAAGTCTGACCCTGCTGCATGCGGCCTGACGACGGACCGCCCCCGGTGCGTGTCCCGGGTCTTCTCGGACATTTCCGGCCTATGCTGGCGCCATGACTTCTCCATCCCTGATCGCCACAGCCCACCTCGATCGCGTCCGGGCCCTGATGGCACGTGGTCCGCGGGTCATCCTCGGGCTGGTGGGCGGCCCTGGCAGTGGCAAGTCCACGCTGGCGGCTGCGCTGCACGCTGCGTTTCCCGACGACTCGGTGGTGGTGCCCATGGACGGCTACCACCTGGCCAATTCAGAGCTGGCCCGGCTGGGCCGCGCCAGCCGCAAGGGCGCGCCCGACACCTTCGACAGCGCCGGGTATGTGGCCCTGCTGCGCCGCCTGCGCGAGCCCCGTGCCGGCGACGTGGTCCATGCGCCGGAGTACCGGCGCGAGATCGAAGAAGGCATTGCGGGCGCCATCGCGGTGCCGGCCGAGACCCGGTTGGTCATCACCGAAGGCAATTACCTGCTGTTGCCCACGGGGCCTTGGGCCGACGTGGCGGCTTGTCTGGACGAGGCCTGGTATGTCGAGGTCGATCCAGATTTGCGCCGCGAGCGTCTGGTGCGCCGGCACATGCAGTTCGGCCGTTCGCACGCAGAGGCCGTGGCCTGGGTGGCCTCCACCGACGAGCCCAATGCCCAGCTGATCGACCTCCACAAGGGGCGTGCGCAGCACACCTTCCGGTGGTGAGGGGGCGCGTGTCCTTCAGCCCTTGAAGGGGCTGCGGTCGGTCAGCTCATCGACATAGGCGGCCACGCCTTCGCGCTCGCGTGCCAGGAAGTCGTCCACCGCAGAGGCAAAACGCGGGTCGGCCAGCCAGTGCGCCGACCAGGTGTCCACCGGCGAAAAACCGCGCGCCATCTTGTGCTCGCCCTGAGCGCCGCCTTCAAAGCGGTCGATGCCGTGTTCGATGCACCACTGCAGCGGGGCGTAGTAGCACAGCTCGAAGTGCAGGCAGGGCACCTCCTCCACGCATCCCCAGTGACGGCCCCACACCGTGCGGCGTGGCAGGTCGCACACCAGCAGGGCACTGGCCACGGGGCGGCCTTGGCGGCTGGCCGTGAACATCAGCCAGTGCTCGGGCATGGTGTGGGCCACCTCGCGGAAGAAGGCGCGGTTCAGGTAGGGCCGCTGCCCACGCACATGGTAGGTGTTGGCATAGCAGGTGAAAAAGAAATCCCAGTCGGCCTCGGTGATCTCGTGGCCCTGGAGAGCCTGCACTGTCACGCCGGCTTCTCGCACCTTGCGTCGCTCCTGCTGGATCTTCTTGCGCTTGTCGCGCTGCAGGCTGCCCAGAAAGGCTTCCATGTCGGGCCAGCGCGCAGCGGGCTGCTGCCAGTGGAACTGCACATTGCGTCGCAGCATCCAGCCGCTGGCATGGGCTTCAGCCTGTGTGGCCCACGCGCGTTCCTCGTCATCGAGGAACAGCACATGTGCCGACGACCAGCCCTCCTGCAGGGTCAGTTGCCGCAAGCCATGCAGCAAGGCCTGCCGCGCGCCTGGGTGCTCGCCCAGCAAGCGGCTGCCCGGCACCGGTGAAAACGGGCTGGCCACCACCAGCTTGGGGTAGTAGGCCAGGCCGTGCCGTTCGTAGGCCTGTGCCCAGGCCCAGTCGAACACGAACTCACCGTGACTGTGGCTTTTCAGCCAGGCCACGCAGGCGGCTTGCGGCGGTGCTGGCGTGGTGGTGTGTGCCTGTGGGGGCAAGGCGGCGTGAGCGGTCAGCACCAGGGGTTGCCAGCCGGTGTCCGGGGTCGCGCAGCCATGGCGCTCCAGCGCGCTCAGCCAGGCGTGGTGCATGAACGGCGTGGGCTGAGGGCTGCGCAGCCACAGGCTTTGCCAGGTGGAGGCACTCACCGACTGCAGGCTGTCGTGCACCTGCAGGTGCCAGGTGGGTTCGCCGTGCGCTGTGTCGCGCGGCGCATGCGCTGACGCTGAATGGCCGAAGGGTTCCATGCCCGCATTGTGTGCGGCAGGAACCCTTCGGTGTGGGGCATGTGTGCATGCCCCAGTGCACGTTGTGGGCAGCCCGGCCCGGGGGGGGGGCGGAGCTGCGTGGCTGGCTCAGCGCTTACCGGCGAACTGGCGTTGCTGTTCGGCGCGTTGCAGCAAGGCGGCGCTGCGCTGGTTCAGCAGGTCCATTTCGAAGTCGCCGATGGCGGTGTGCTGCACGGCGGCGGGGGCGGTGGCCACCGGGGCGACCTTGACCTGGCGTGGGTAAGCCGAGGGGTTGACTTCGTTGGGCTTCTTGCCGGTTTCGTAGTCGATGAGGTCGCCGTTGCGTTGGGCGTCGCGCAGTTCGGCCTTGACCTGTTCGCGGGTCAGGCCGTTGTCGGCGTGGGCGGCGCCAGCGAAGGCGAAGGCGGCGGCAGAGAAGGTCAGGGCGATGATGCGGTGGGCGGTCATGGTGGGCTCCAGTTCGATGCGGGTTGAAACAAGGGGGTGCTGTGTTTCGCTGCCGGGGGTCTCCGGTGCGGCATCGGCATCTCCATGGGCTCTACTTTATTGATGACAGATTGGTTGAAAAATGCCATTTCAGTCCTTGACTTGTTGACTGATTTATCAAGAATTGAGGCATGGACCGACTCGCTGCCATGCGCACCTTCACCCTGGTCGTGGACCAGGGCTCTTTCGCGGCCGCTGCACGCCAGCTGGATGTGGACCAGGCCCTGGTCACACGGCAGGTGGCTGCGCTGGAGAAGCACCTGGGCACCCGCCTGCTCGAACGCACCACGCGCTCGATGCGCCTGACCGAGGCCGGTGAGCTCTACCTGGGCCGCTGCCGCGACATCCTGCAGAACCTGGAGGAGGCCGAGGCGCAGGTCAGCCAGGCCCATGTGGCCATGGAGGGGCGCATCCGCATGGCGGTGCCCACCCTGTTTGGCAAGACCGCCGTGGCCTGTCAGGTGGTGAACATGCGCAAGCAGCATCCCCGCTTGATGATCGACATGGCCATGCTGGACCGCGCCATCGACCCGGTGGCCGAGGGCTTCGACGTGGTCATTGCCGATGCCTCCTTGCCCGTCTCGCCCACGGCCATTTCCCGGCCGGTGCTGCAGGTGCCCCTGTGGCTGTGTGCTGCGCCAGGGGTGGTGGTGCCTCAGCACCCCCATGAACTGCGCCATGCGCCCGTCATCACGCAATGGGCGGTGGGCGAGCACGGGCAACCCGTGGAGCGCTGGCGTCTCACGCACGAGCGCACCGGCGAGGCCCACGACATCGAGGTGTCACCTGTGGTGCGGGCCAACAACCATGCGCTCAGCCTGGAAACGGTGGCCCGTGGGGTGGGGGTGGGGCGGTTCACGCCACGCATCGCCAGCGAAGAAATCGAGCGGGGCACCCTGCAGCGTGTGTTGCCGGACTGGCGTGCCGGCACGCTGGCCTTCAACCTGATCTACCCCAGCCGACGGCTGCTGCCGCAGCGGGTGCGGGCCGTGATCGATGCCATCGTGGCGCAGTTCGACGGGCTGGCGCCACAGCCGGCGGCAGGTGCAGCGCAAGACCTGGGTTGACGCCTGGCCGACGCCGCATCGGTGCATGCCAGCACAACACCCCGCGAGGCACAGGCCTGCGGGGGTGAGAACGCGAGTGAGCAAGGTGGGCGGCCCTGCCAGAGGGGCAGGGCTGCCTGGCTGGCTCAGCGCTTGCCGGCGAACTGGCGTTGCTGTTCGGTGCGTTGCAGCAGGGCGGCGCTGCGCTGGTTCAGCAGGTCCATTTCGAAGTCACCGATGGCGGTGTGCTGCACAGCGGAGGGGGCGGTGGCCACCGGGGCGACCTTGACCTGGCGTGGGTAAGCCGAGGGGTTGACTTCGTTGGGCTTCTTGCCGGTTTCGTAGTCGATGAGGTCGCCGTTGCGTTGGGCGTCGCGCAGTTCGGCCTTGACCTGTTCGCGGGTCAGGCCGTTGTCGGCGTGGGCAGCGCCAGCGAAGGCGATGGCGGCGGCAGAGAAGGTCAGGGCGATGATGCGGTGGGCGGTCATGGTGGGCTCCAGTTCGATGCGGGTTGAAACAAGGGGGTGCTGTGTTTCGCTGCCGGGGGTCTCCGGTGCGGCATCGGCATCTCCATGGGCTCCACTTTATTGATGACCAATTGATTGATAAATGGGTTTCAAGTCAAGCATTCATTGCTGATTTGTCAATGATTGCACGGTGCGGCGCGGGTGTGCGGGCCACCGCCCACACGGACACTTCCCGCGCGCCGGCCTCCCACAGGGCGCGGGCAGCGGCATTGGCCGTGGCGCCGGTGGTGAGCACGTCATCGACCAGGGCCACATGGCGCCCATGCACCTGCCGCGCCATGGTGGGCGGCACCGCAAAAGCGCGGGCGATGGCGGCGGCACGGGCATCTGCATCCAGGTGCATCAAGCGTTCGGTGTGCTGTGTGCGCACCAGTGCCTCGGGGCATGTGGCCAGACCCAGCCGTTCACTCAGGTGCTGAGCCAGCAGGGCCGATTGGTTGTAGCCGCGCTCGCGCCAGCGTGGGGCCGACAAAGGCACGGGCACCAGCAGGGTTGGTGCGCCGGGTCGCCACCGATGTGACAGCGCTGTGCGGGCACCCGCGCGCGCGCCAACCGGGGTGCCTGAGTCTGCATGCCAGCGTTGGCGAACGGTGTGGGCCAGCAGGCCGGCCAGACCGTCGGCCAGGGCGGTGTCCTGGCGGAACTTCAGGGCCGACACCAGGCTGGACCAGGGCTCGGCATAGTCCAGGGCCACCAGGGCATGGTCGAACATCGGGGGCAGGTCTTCGCAGGGGCTGCATCGCCCTGAGGCCTCATGCTCGGCCTCGGTGATGGGCAGCGCACAGCGCACACAGCGGTGCTGTACCGATTGGGCGGTGTCGCGGCAGCCCAGGCACAACCACCGGGGTTGCCAGCGATGGCACACGCGGCACAGGGTGGGCAAGGAGGGCAGGGCACGCAAGCGCATGAACTCAATATACTCAGCGGCCTTTGCCGCGACATCGCTCCCGAGAGGGTGGCGTGATCCCCCTTTCTGCCGTGGTGCCCTTGATCGCCATCGGGGCGCACCTTCGCTGTTTTCGCATGCCTTCAGACACCGCCAACCCCAGCCTGCCCACCGCCTTGCCCGCTGTCGCGCCCCATCCGGCATCGGTCGACCGGCAGTTGCGCCGCCTGGCCACGCTGCCCGAGGCGCCGTGGCTGCACGCCGAGGTGGGGCGGCGTCTGGCCGAGAAGCTCCAGGCGATTCGCATCGAGCCCACGCACTGGGTCGATTGGTCGGCCTGGCTGGGCGCGGCGCAGGGCGAGGTGCAGTCACGCTACCCGCAGGCTCGCCGCTGGGTGTACGAGCCCTTGCCCGACATGGCCGAGCGCAGTCGCCAGCAGTGGCAGGCCGCTCATGCCGCGCCGTGGTGGAAGCCCTGGCACAAGGCGCAGGCCCCGGTGTTCTCGCAGTGGCCGGTGCCTGATGCCGCCTGGCCTGCCGAAGGGGCCGGCTTGCTGTGGGCCAACATGACCCTGCATGGCGCCCTCGACCTGCCGGGCTTGTTCAAGGCCTGGCACCGCATGCTGGGCGTGGGCGGCTTCGTGATGTGCAGCGGCCTGGGCCCTGACACCGGGCGTGAGTTGCGTGCGCTGTACCAGGCCATGGGATGGGGCTTGCCCACCATCGACTTCATCGACATGCATGACCTGGGCGACGCCATGGCCAAGGCCGGGTTTGCCGACCCGGTGATGGACATGGAGCACCTGACCCTGACCTGGCCCGATGCCGAGACCCTGCTGGCCGAGTGCCGCACCTGGGGCGGCAATGTGGCGGCGGGCCGCCATGCCGGGTGGCGCACGCCCCGCTGGCGCGCCCGCATGTTGCAGGCGCTCCACGAGCACCTGCGTCGCCCCGACGGCCGCCTGGGCCTGACGCTGGAGGTGGTCTATGGCCACGCCATCAAGCCCGAGCCCCGCGCGGCCGTGGCCGCCGAAACGCGCGTGTCCATGGACGACATGCGCCGCATGGTCCGCAAAGCGCCTCCGCGCCCCTGACACGGCTCGCGCCGCTTGTCCAGCAGGTGTGACGCTTGATGCATTCCGGCATCAAGCGCGGGTAAACCCATGCCTGTCCAGCCCTTCTGTGTCTTGAGGTAAAGCAAGACGGTGCCTAGAATCCCCCTTAAGTAGAGGTGTTGTGCAGGCCGCCGTTGGCGGTGTGCAACAAGCTTCTTGTTTGGCGTTGTTGTTTCTCGGGCGGGTGTCGGCTGAGTTCACAAGACAAGCCGGTGGAGCCGCTGCGAGACGGAGTGATGGCATTCATGCCTGCCGCCTTGTCGCACGGAACGTTGTTGTCAGCCTCGGGTGTTCGCCCGGCAAACGGCTCCCGGCCCTCGCCATGGGAAGGTCCGGCCGCTGCATCCCTGCCTTCGAACACGTCGGATGGTCAACCAGCCGCTCACCCAGCGCCCCGCTGGGTGCTGCGCCGCAACTGTTCGCTCACCCCGCGCCAGTTCATGGGCGCCGCCCTGGGCGCCATGGCGCTCAGTCTGGGCATTGGCGTGGGGCTGTTCCTGGCCGGCGCCACCTTCATCCTGCCTTTTTCTCTGGTCGAGGTGCTGGCCCTGGCAGCCGCTTTGTGGCTGCACGCGCGCCATGCCACCGACCGCGAAATCATTGCCGTGGTGGGCGACCGCCTGGTGGTCGAAACCCACGACGGCCCCCGTCAGCGCACCACCGAGTTGCCGCTGCACTGGCTTCGCATCGAGCCCCGGTCACACCAACGCGCCCTGGTGGTGCTGTCGGCGCTGGGGTGTTCCGTTGAAGTGGGGCGGCACGTGGCGCCCGCCTGGCGCCAGGTGCTGGCCCAGGAACTCCGTCAGGTGCTGCAGTCCCACCGACAGCCCCTGGCTCCGACATCCGCACGAGAGACGAGACCATGACAACACCAGCCCCGTCGATCCCCACCCGACCTGAGTCCCTGACCTTCGAGCGTTTGCGGCAGGCCGGCATGGCCCTGGCCGCCAGTGCACTGACCACCGCCGCCTGGGCTGTCAATGACCTGCCCGGCGGGCCCGCAGTCCGTCAGTTCGACCTGCCGCAGCCTGCCACGCGCATTGCCGCCGCCCAGCAGGACCTGCACGTGATGATGCTCTGGATCTGCGGCGTCATCTTCGTGGCCGTGTTCGGCGTGATGTTCTACTCCATCTACGCCCATCGCAAGTCGAAGGGGGCCAAGCCGGCCGACTTCCATGAGTCGACCACGGTCGAAATCGTCTGGACCATCATCCCGTTCCTGATCGTGATCGGCATGGCCCTGCCAGCCACCAAGGTCGTGGTGGCTCAGAAAGACACCACCAACGCCGACATCACGGTCAAGGCCACGGGTTACCAGTGGAAGTGGGGCTACGACTACCTCAAGGGCCCGGGCGAAGGCATCCAGTTCGTGTCCACGCTCGATGCGTCCCAACGCGCCTTGTCTGACGCAGGCAAGCCCCAGGGTGACAACTACCTGCTCAAGGTCGACGAACCCCTGGTGGTGCCGGTGGGCAAGAAGATCCGTGTGATCACCACGGCCAACGACGTGATCCACTCCTTCATGGTGCCGGCCTTCGGCATCAAGCAGGACGCCATCCCGGGCTTCGTGCGCGACACCTGGTTCAAGGCCGAAAAGACGGGCGATTTCTACGGCCAGTGCGCCGAGCTGTGCGGCAAGGAACACGCCTACATGCCCATCCACGTGCGCGTGTTGTCTGAAGAAGACTATGCCAAATGGGCCGAGGCCAAGCTCAAGGCCCAGCTGGCCAAGGCGGATGACCCCAACAAGGTGTGGGCGCAGGCCGATTTGATCGCCCGCGGCGAAAAGGTCTATGCCGCCAACTGCGCCGCCTGCCACCTGCCCAACGGCAAGGGCGGTGGGGCCATCAAGGCCATCGACGGTTCGGCGCTGGTGCTCGACGCTGACAAGGGCAAGCAGATCAACGTGCTGCTCAACGGGCAGAACAACATCATGCCGGCCTGGCGCCAGCTGTCGGACACCGAGATCGCGGCCGTGATCACCTTCACCAAAAACAGCTGGTCGAACAAGACCGGCCAGACCGTGCAACCGGCCGAAGTGCTGGCCGCCCGCAAGTGATGCCCCCTGTGATTCAGAAAGGAAACTGACATGACTGCTGTTCTGGACCACGGTGGACACGCCCACGGGCACGACCACGCACACGATCACCCGCACGGCTGGCGGCGCTGGCTGTTCGCCACCAACCACAAGGACATCGGTACGCTGTACCTGCTGTTCTCCTTCACCATGCTGCTGATCGGCGGGGTGCTGGCACTCGGCATCCGGGCCGAACTGTTCAAGCCGGGCCTGCAACTGGTGAACCCCGAGCTGTTCAACCAGCTCACCACCATGCACGGCATCATCATGGTGTTCGGGGCCATCATGCCGGCCTTTGTGGGCATGGCCAACTGGATGCTGCCGCTGCAGATCGGGGCCTCCGACATGGCCTTCGCGCGCATGAACAACTTCAGCTTCTGGCTGATGATTCCGGCGTCCATCATCATCGTGGCCTCGTTCTTCATGCCCGGTGGTGCACCGGCCGCCGGCTGGACGCTGTACGCGCCGCTGACCCTGCAGATGGGCCCGTCGATGGACGCCGCCATCTTCGCCATGCACATCATGGGTGCCAGCTCGATCATGGGCTCCATCAACATCGTGGTGACCATCCTGAACATGCGCGCACCGGGCATGACCCTGATGAAGATGCCCATGTTCGCCTGGACCTGGCTGATCACGGCCTACCTGCTGATCGCCGTGATGCCCGTGCTGGCCGGCGCCATCACCATGACCCTGACCGACCGCCATTTCGGCACCAGCTTCTTCAACCCGGCCGGTGGGGGTGACCCGGTCATGTACCAGCACATCTTCTGGTTCTTCGGGCACCCCGAGGTCTACATCATGATCCTGCCGGCCTTCGGCATCGTCAGCCAGATCGTGCCGGCCTTTGCGCGCAAGAAGCTGTTCGGCTACCACTCCATGGTGTACGCGACGGCCTCGATCGCCATCCTCAGCTTCATCGTGTGGGCCCACCACATGTTCGCCACCGGCATGCCGGTGACCGGTCAGCTGTTCTTCATGTACGCCACGATGCTGATCTCGGTGCCCACCGGGGTGAAGGTGTTCAACTGGATCGCCACCATGTGGCGAGGCTCCATGACCTTCGAGGTGCCGATGCTGTGGTCGGTGGGCTTCATCTTCGTGTTCACCATGGGGGGCTTCACGGGCCTGATCTGCTCGGTGGCGCCGATTGACACCCAGATCCAGGACACCTACTACGTGGTGGCCCACTTCCATTACGTGCTGGTGGCCGGCTCGCTGTATGCGCTGTATGCCGGCTTCTACTACTGGGCCCCCAAGTGGACGGGCGTGATGATCCCCGAATGGAAGGGCAAGGTGCACTTCTGGCTCTCGCTGATCACCTTCAACGTCACCTTCTTCCCCATGCACTTCCTGGGCCTGGCCGGCATGCCGCGTCGCTATGCCGACTACCCCATGCAGTTCGCCGATTTCAACGCGATTGCGTCGGTGGGCGCCTTTGGCTTCGGCCTCATGCAGGTGTACTTCCTGTTCGTGGTGCTGATCCCGGCCATGATGGGCAAGGGTGAGCCCGCCCCGCAACGCCCCTGGGAAGGCGCCGAGGGCCTGGAGTGGGAAGTGCCTTCGCCGGCGCCCTTCCACACCTTCGAAGAGCCGCCCAAGCTCAATGCCGATGCCACCCGCGTGGTCGGTTGAGCCCCGCGCCTTGTTTGTGCCGTTTGCCCAGGAGTCTCCATGAGTGCCCCCGCCAGTCCTTCGGTCAGCCCGCAATCCCCCAGCACGCCGGACATGCGACAGCGCAATGTGCGCCTGGGCCTGATCCTGGCTTCCGTGGCCGGGGTGTTCTTCCTGGGCTTCATTGCCCGCATCGCCTTGCTGAGCGGGGCCTGAGCCATGCCTCAACCACGCGCTGGCGGCCTGCACCGTGACCTGCTGTTCAAGCTGGTGGTGGTCACGGCCGTGATGTTCGGTTTCGGCTACGCCATGGTGCCGCTGTACCGCGCCATCTGCGAGTCCTTGGGCATCAATGTGCTGTCGCTGGCCGAGAAGCAGGTGCCCGGCATGTCGTCGAAGGCGGTGCCCAACACCCAGGTTGACACTTCGCGGCTGGTCACCATCGAGTTCGACGCCAACGCCCGCGGCCCCTGGGCCTTCAAGCCTGAGAAGCGGTACGTGGAAGTGCACCCGGGGCAGCTGGCTTCCGTGGTCTACGAGTTCACCAACCCGCAGCAGCGGGCCATGAGCGCGCAGGCCATCCCCAGCTACGCACCCAAGCAGGCCACGGCCCACTTCAACAAGCTCGAGTGCTTCTGTTTCCAGCAGCACGCGCTCCAGCCTGGTGAAAGCAAGCGCTGGCCCGTCACCTTCGTGGTCGACCCGAAGCTGCCCAAAGACGTCAAGACCATCACCCTGTCGTACACCTTCTTCGAAGTGGGCAGCGGGGTGCCTGCCGCACCGTCGGGCCAGCTGGGCGCGAACGCGACGGGTGCGGTCCAGGGGGTGCGCACCGATGTGGCCGGAGGGGGCGCATGATGGCCTTGCCCTCTGATCCCCCGGGCCACCGCGACGATTCGGCGGCTGCCTTGCGCGAGGCCGTGCAGCGCAAGGGCTCGTTCCTGGCGTCGATGAAGGCTGTGGCCTGGTCGTTCTTCGGGGTGCGCAAGGGGCGGGACCATGCCGACGACCTCGCCAGGCTCAACCCTTTGCATGTGGTGGTGGCTGGTTTGCTGGCCGCAGCCCTGTTTGTCGGTGTGCTGATCGCCGTGGTGCGCTGGGTCATTGCCAGCGGCGTCACGCTCTGAGTCGCGAATTCACAAGGAGAGACGGATGTCCGCAACGATTCCCTCACACAGTGCCGCCGGGAAGGTCCCGTACTACTTCGTGCCCGGCCCGTCTCGGCACCCGCTGATGGCCGCCATCGGCCTGTTCTTCGTCGTGCTGGGCGCAGGGCAGTGGGTCAACGGTTCGGGGTGGGCGCCCTACTGCCTGGCCTTCGGCCTGCTGTGGTGGGCCGTGGTGCTCAAGCAATGGTTCGCCGAGGCCATTCACGAGAGTGAGAGCGGGCTGTACAGCGACCGCATCGACATCTCGTTCCGCTGGAGCATGGCCTGGTTCATCTTCTCTGAGGTGATGTTCTTCGGGGCCTTCTTCGGGGCCTTGTATTGGGCGCGGGTTCACTCGGTGCCTGAACTGGGCAACCTGGAGCACCAGCTGCTGTGGCCCGATTTCAAGGGCTTGTGGCCCTCGTCACACCCTGGGGCCACAGGTGCCCCTGCGGGCCACGTGGAAGCTTTCTCCACCATGGGGCCCTGGCCGCTGCCCACCATCAACACGGCCTTGTTGCTGACCTCCGGTGTCACGCTCACCATTGCGCACCATGCGCTGCGTGAGGGCAAGCGGGGCATGACCATTGCCTTCATGTGGCTCACCGTGCTGCTGGGCTTCGTGTTCCTGCTCTGCCAGGGCTACGAGTACTACCACGCTTACACCGACCTGAACCTCAAGCTCACCTCGGGCGTGTATGGCTCCACCTTCTTCATGCTGACTGGCTTCCATGGCTTCCACGTGTTCGTGGGCGCCCTGATGCTGCTGTTCATCACGCTGCGCCTGCAGAAGGGGCACTTCACGCCAGAGCGCCACTTCGGCTTCGAAGGCGCTGCCTGGTACTGGCACTTTGTGGACGTGGTCTGGCTGGGCCTGTACGTGATCGTCTACTGGATGTGAGGAGCGCATTGCCGCTTGTGGTCAGCGGCTCAGCGGCTCACCGGCAGGCCGGTGGGCTGCACCCACCCCATGTGATAGCTCAGCCAGATGAACAGGAACAGGGCGATCGACAGGGCCACGCGCAGCGCCAGTGCACGCACCATGCGGTTGGTCTTGGGCTGGCCATCTCGCCCGTCTTTCAGCATGGCACGCCCGGCCAGAGCCAGTGCACCCACGATGCCCAGCAGGGCCAGAGCGATCAGGAATTTCATGCGACCCGATGATACGGGCTGCGCCCCGGCACTCCAAGCCCGACAGACCCACGACAAACCGAGGGTGTCATGGCCAGGCTGAACCAGGTGGTGGTGTGGGCGGCCACGGCCGTGGGCATGGCCGTGACCGCTTCGCTGGGTGTGTGGCAATTGCAGCGTGCCGACACCAAGCAAGCTTTGCACGAGGCCATGCTGGCCCGTGGCGCTCAGGCACCCTGGCCGGCCGATCGGCTGCCTTGTGAGGCCTCGGCCTGGCAGGCGGCCGAACAGCACCGCGTGCTGTTGCAGGGGCGCTGGTTGCATGAGCACACCCTCTACCTGGACAACCGCCCGATGCAGGGCCGGGCGGGCTTTGTGGTGCTCACGCCCTTGCAGCTGGCCCACAGCCCGGGCTGCACGGCGTCGGTGGTGCTGGTGCAACGGGGCTGGGTGCCCCGGGACCCACGCGACCGATTGCGCTTGCCCGATGTGCCCCAGCCCGAGGGCGATGTGACGCTGCTGGCCCGCATCACCTGGGCCCCTTCCAGGTTGATGAGCCTGGGGGGGCATGGCGCCGAAACCGAGCAGGGGCTCATCCGCCAGAACGTTGACCCTGAGGCCCTGGCCCGGGAATGGGGCCTGCGCTTGCGCCCTGGCAGCTTGCAGCAACTGGACGAGGGCGTGAATTCCGCCGATGGCCTGTTGCGCCATTGGTGGCAACCCTCTGCAGACGTCGGCAAGCATCAGGCCTATGCTGCACAGTGGTTCGGCATGGCTGCAGCCTTGCTGGGCCTGTGTGTGTGGTCCCAGTGGATCCGGCCCAAGGGTCGGGCCCTGTCTGCAGCAAAGACATGATGACGCAGCCCACTTCTCGCAGTGCATCGACATCTGTCGATCGGATGGTTCGCCTGAGTGTGCACAGCCTGCCCGATCCGGCCGGCCCGCCCGCTGATGCCGCCCGCACCCGCCAGGGGCGCTGGAAGATGTTGCTGGTGCTGCTGGTCTGCGCGGCCCCAGTGCTGGCTTCGTACTTCATGTATTACGTGGTGCGGCCCGATGGGCGCACCAACCATGGCACCCTGATCCAGCCCAGCAGGGCCATGCCATCGGCGCAGGCCCTGCCCTTGCGCGACCTGACCGGCCAGGCGGTCGACCCTGCCACCCTCAAGGGCCAGTGGCTGCTGGTCACCGTGGCCGGTGGCGCTTGCGACGCCGCCTGCGAAAACAAGCTGTACCTGCAGCGTCAGTTGCGTGAATCCCTGGGCAAAGACAAAGACCGCCTCGACCGCGTGTGGCTGATCGACGATGGCCAGCCGATGCGCGCCAACTTGCAGTCGGCCATGCAAGGCGCCACCGTGCTGCAGGTGCCCCGCAGTGCCCTGGCGGCCTGGTTGCAACCCGAGGCCGACCAGACCTTGCAGGCCCACTGGTACCTGGTCGATCCGATGGGTCAGTGGATGATGCGTTTCCCTGCCCAGGCTGAACCGCGCAAGGTGCTCAAGGACCTGACCAGGCTGATGCGTGCCTCGTCGAGCTGGGACGAAGCGGGGCGCCCATGAGTGCCGAGCTGGCCAGCACCCTGGTGAGCGAAGCGCCTGTGGCGCTTGTGAACTGGCGACCTGCGCTGTCGGTGGCGCTGGTGGGGGCCCTGATCGCCCTGGGGCCCCTGGCCCTGGTGTGGCGCCAGCAGCGTGCACGCGGCGCAGCCCACTGGGCCCGGGCCCTCACCCTGGCCACCCTGGTGCTCACACTGGACCTGGTGGTGTTCGGCGCCTTCACCCGCCTCAGTGATTCGGGACTTGGCTGCCCCGACTGGCCAGGTTGCTACGGCAGCACCAGCCCGGTGGGTGCCCATGCCGCCATTGCCCAGGAGGTGGCCGAATCGCCGCATGGGCCCGTCACGCACCGCAAGGCCTGGATCGAAATGATCCACCGCTATCTGGCCACTGGTGTGGGAGCCCTCATCACCTTGCTGATGGGCCTGGCCTGGTGGCAGCGCGGCAGGGCCGATGTCTCCGGGGCCTTGTCGCCATGGTGGGCCACCGCCACCTTCGTGTGGGTGTGCGTGCAGGGCCTGTTCGGTGCGCTCACGGTCACGCTCAAGCTTTACCCGCTGGTGGTGACGGGGCACCTGCTTGGTGGTTTGCTGGGCGTGGCCTTGCTCACGGCCCAGGTGCGCGCGCTCAGTGGTGCGGCAGGCCAGGGCGCCTGGCACGAACCCGTGCCGGCCCCTTTGCGCCGCGCAGCGCTCGTGGTGTGCGGGCTGTGGTTCGCTCAGGCGGCCTTGGGCGGCTGGGTCAGCACCAACGGTGCGGTCCTGGCCTGTGAAGACTTTCCCACCTGCCACGGCCAGTGGTGGCCCGCGGCCGACTGGCGCACGGCGCTCACCTTGCTGCGCCCGCTGGGCAGCGACGGGCAGGGCGGCGCCATCACCCTGCAGGCGCTCACGGCCATCCACCTCATGCACCGTTTGGGCGCGGTGGTGGCCACGCTGGCGGTGCTGGTGCTGGCCTGGCGCTGCTGGGTGCAGGGCCTCCCCGCCTGTCGCCGCGATGCCCGCTGCTTGCTGGCCCTGCTGGCCTGGCAGGTGCTGTCGGGCCTGAGCAATGTGGTGCTGGACTGGCCCTTGCTTGCCGCACTGGCGCACACCACAGGCGCTGCCCTGATGGTGGCGTTCCTCACGCGCATGGCGGTGCAGCCTTCGGGGCTGGCCACCGCACCCCGCGAGGCCCTGGCCCCGCTGTCCCTGACCCCGAAAGGAGCTTGACATGGCTGCCACCCCCTCTGCTTCGGTACAGGCCCCGGCCCATTCATCGGCTCAGGCATCCGCGTCGGCATCGGCCCTGGCGAAGCCCTCGCCGCTGTCGCTGTGGCGGCAGTTTTACGTGCTGACCAAGCCCCGCGTGGTGCAGCTCATCGTGTTCTGCGCCGTGATCGGCATGCTGCTGGCGGTGCCGGGTGTGCCCACGGCCGACCAGTGCCTGGTGGCGCTGGCCGCTTGCGCGGGCATCTGGCTGGTGGCCGGTGCGGCCGCAGCGTTCAACTGCCTGATCGAGCAGCAGATCGACGCGCGCATGAAGCGCACGGCCTGGCGCCCCACGGCCCGCGGGGAGCTCAGCCGCACCCAGTCGCTGGTGTTTGCCGCGGTGCTCTGCGCCATGGGCTCGGCCCTGCTGTTCCTGTTCGTCAACCCGCTCACGCTGTGGCTCACCTTGGCCACCTTCGTGGGCTATGCGATCGTCTACACCGTCATCCTCAAGCCGCTCACGCCGCAGAATATCGTGATCGGCGGCGCTTCGGGTGCCATGCCGCCTGTGCTGGGCTGGGCCGCCATGCGCGGCGAGGTGGGCCCCGAGGCCCTGATGCTGTGCCTGATCATCTTCCTCTGGACCCCACCGCACTTCTGGGCCCTGGCCCTGTACCGGGTCGACGACTACGCCAAGGCGGGTTTGCCCATGCTGCCGGTCACGCATGGCAACGCCTTCACGCGGCTGCAGGTGCTGCTGTACACCGTGCTGCTGCTGCCCGGCACCTTGCTGCCCTACGTCTACGGCATGAGCGGTCGCATCTACCTGGCCTGCGCGCTGGTGCTGGGCGTGTGGTTCGTGGTCTATGCTTGGCGGCTGTGGCGGCAGTACAGCGATGCGCTGGCCCGCCAGACCTTCCGTTTTTCCATCGTCCACCTGATGCTGCTGTTCGCTGCCTTGCTGGTCGATCATTACCTGTGGTTGTGACCCATGCCTGCTGACCGCCGAGCCCTTGTTGCCTGTACCCGCCGAGACTGGCTGATGCGTGGCGCCCAAGGGGGGCTGGCGGTGCTGGGCCTGGCCGCGTTGGCCGGGCTGTCGGGTTGCGACGGTGCCAGCTGGAACCCGCTCAAGCCCAATGGCCCGCGTTTCAACAGCGTCGACATCACGGGGGCCGATTACGGTGCGGCCTTGAAGCTGCCTGACAGCCAGGGCCGCGTGCGCACGCTGGCCGATTTCAAGGGGCAGGTGGTGGTGGTGTTCTTCGGCTACACCCAGTGCCCTGACGTGTGCCCGACCACCATGGCCGAGCTGGCCGAGATCAAGCGCAAGCTGGGCCCTGAGGGTACCCGGCTGCAGGCCATTTTCGTGAGCCTGGACCCCGAGCGCGACACCCCCGAGGTGCTCACGCAGTACGTGCAGGGCATGGACCCGAGCTTCGTGGCGCTGCGCGGCACCGTGGACCAGACCACCGCCGTGGCCAAGGCCTTCAAGGTGTTTTTCCAGAAGGTGCCCGGTGCCGATGGCCAGGGCTACACCCTGGACCACACCGCGGGCAGTTTCGTGTTCGACGGCCAGGGCCGTGCACGCCTGTTCACGCGCTACGGCATGGGCGTGGAGCCCTGGCTGGCCGACATCCGCACCCTGCTGGGTGGGGCCTGAGCCCGCACGGGGCACTCAACCGCGAACCACCCACGGCAGGGGCTCCGTGCGCCCTGGCCGGTTCAATGCCTCAATCGGGCAGCACCAGGCTCTGGCGGCCGGTCCAGCTCTCGCCGGGTTGCAGCATGGGCGGGTTCACCACCTGGGCGGCTTCCACGCACAGCATTTCGCGCCAGCCTTCGGCGGGCATGTCCTTCAGGGCGGCGCACTTGTCTGGCCCGGGGTTCCACACCACCGCGTCTTCGAAGCCTTCGCTTTCCAGGGTGAGACGGCGGGGGCCATCGCGCAGCAGCAGCGAGCGCGGCACCTGGGCGTAGATGCGGTCCATCTCGCCAGCGAAGCGCTTTTCGGGGTGGTCCTCGATGTGCTCTCCACCGGTCACGGCGTCCTGGAAGTGGCAACCTTCCAGGCCTTGCAGGCGCACCTGCGTCAGCTCGCTCACGGCCAGGTAGGTGTGCAGCGCGGCCGAGAAGGGCCAGGGGGTGTCGCCCGTGTTGGTGGCGTGCAGTTCCAGATCGAGGCGATGCGGCGCCAGGCTCACGGTGAGTTCCAGCGCGAAGCCGTGGGGCCAGTAGGCGCGCGTGATGGGGTCGTCGCTCAGCAGCAGGGTGACCAGGGCGTGGTCACGGCCCACCTGCTGGCTGTCGAGGGTCCATGCGCGCTGGCGCGCCAGCCCGTGGCGGGGCAGCGAGGTGTCGGGGCCCTTGAGTTCGAATTGCGGGAAGATCACGGGCACCCCCCCGCGGATGGCTTGCCCGCTCTGCAGCGAGGCCAGGCCCGCCGCAGGCGACAGGTACAGCTGTTCGCCCCAGCCCGCGGCTTGCCAGGACAGCACATGGGCGCCATGCAGCAACACGGTGGCGCGGCTGCCATCGGGCAGGCCCAGGGTGAGGCCGGGTTGGCCTTCGAGGGTGACGGGTTCGACGAACGGTTGGGAATTCAGGACTTCAGCGGTGCTCATGCCGAGAGTATCCACCCTTCGACCGGGTCCACCGCCGGGGGCATGCCGCATCGGGCATCGCCTGCCTCTCGCTGCACATCGGCCCAACCGGCCTGCAACAGGCACAGCACCGCGTCCAGCCGGTCGCCTTTGGCGTCGCTGGCCAGGTGGTCGCGCTGCGCGGGGCTGAGTTTCAGGCGCAGGCCCAGGCGGGTGCGGCCCTGCTCCAGCGCGTCGATCAGGGTCAGGCGGGCCATCAGGCGGTCGGGGTCTTGCCGGGCCTTGTCGTCGCTTTTGTAACTGCGCTTGCCCAGCACCTCGGTGGCCAGCAGGCCCGGGTAGGCCTCAAAGCCCAGGCGCAGGACGGGCGCTGGCGTGGTGCGGGCCGCTGGCTCGCGCAAGCCCGGCAAGGCGACGTCAGCGGCCACCAGGCGGTGCAGGCCTTCGAAGTACATCTTGCCCACGGGCACGTAGCGGGTTTGCAGCGGGCTGGTGCTCTGTGTGCCAGGCAGGGCCACGTCGGCCGCGCGGTGCGGCAGCTTGTCGGGGCGCGTGCCGGCACCCCACTGCGTGCCCCAGCCGTCGATCAGGGCCTGAAAGCCCTGCCGGTCGGTGCAGTGGGCGTGCAGGGCCCGCACCAGCGCGTCGCAGGCCGGCTGCCCGGCCTTGGGTGCGGCCTCAGGCAGGCGGTGCGCCACCAGGGCGTCCACGAACATGCGGGGCAGGCCGAACGGGAAATCGAAGCCGCCCAGCCAGCCCTCTGCTGCACGTTCGTGCGTGGGGGCCACCAGGGCCTCGAAGGCATCGAGCGATGGCAGCGCGTCGAGGCGCTCCAGGCGCAGCACGGCCCCCCGGCGCTCACCCCAGGCCACGGTGATGGGCTTGCGGGCGTCGGGCGCGCACGAAAAGTCCACCCCCATCAGCCAGCGTGGTGCCTGCCCAGAAGCTTGGGCGCTCAAGGCCTGGGCGCTCACGGGCCGGGGCTCAGTTGGCGCGGCTGACGATGCAGGCGGTGGCGATCAGCTCTTCCAGCAGCGCCATCGACACCTTGCCCGACACCGCGTAAGGGTCGAGCACGGGGCGCTCGGAATACTTCAGCAGGGTCGAGGGGTTCACGCGCGCCAGGTTCACCTGGCCCATGGTCCAGCCGGCGAAGCGGCGCTCGCTGATCTCTTCGTAGTGCAGCAGGATCACGTCGGTGTGGCGCGGGTCTGAGCAGATGCGGCTGTAGAGCTGGTTCACGGCGTCGCGGCCACCTTCCAGCACCTGCATGAAGATGTCACCGCTGTGGCACAGCAGGCCGGTCACACCCAGGCCGGTGTTGTTGCGGCGCGAGATGGCCAGCACCGAATCGATCACCTCGGGGCTGAGGCTCTGATGGGCGCGGCTGGCATAAAGCAAACGAACCAGCATGGCTCAGCCCTTCTTCTGGTTGACGAGCGACAGGAATTCACGGCGCAGGTTGGGGTCCTTCAGGAAGGAGCCACGCATCACGCTGTTGATCATCTTGGAGTCCATGTCCTTCACGCCACGCCAGTGCATGCAGAAGTGGTCGGCCTCCATGACCACGGCCAGGCCGTCGGGGTTCATGCGGGTCTGCAGCAGGTCGGCCACCTGCGTGACGGCTTCTTCCTGGATCTGCGGGCGGCTCATGATCCAGTCGATCAGGCGCGCGTACTTCGACAGGCCGATCAGGTTGGAGTGTTCGTTCGGCATGATGCCGATCCACACGCGGCCCATGATGGGGCACAGGTGGTGCGAACAGGCGCTGCGCACGGTGATGGGGCCGACGATCATCAGTTCGTTCAGGCGTTCCACATTGGGGAACTCCGTGACCGAGGGCGCAGCGTGGTAGCGGCCCTTGAAGATTTCGTTGAGGTACATCTTGGCCACGCGGCGGGCCGTGTCCTGCGTGTTGTGGTCGCTGTCGGTGTCGATCACCAGGCTGGACAGCACGCCCTTCATCTTGCCTTGCACTTCGTCGAGCAGGGCTTCAAGTTCACCGGGCTCGATGAACTCGGCGATGTTGTCGTTGGCATGGAAGCGGCGCTGAGCGGCCTTGATGCGCTCGCGGATCTTCACCGACACCGGGGTGCCCTCGTCGGTGGACGGGGCGGTGGGGTCAGGGCTGGTGCTGACGGCGCGCAGAGGAGGGGTGCTCATGAGGTGGTCAGGCCTTGAACCTGTTGGACATGCAATGGGCGCGATGCTACCGCGCCTGCCTGCTTTGTGCTCGCCGCGTACAGGACAAAGCCCTTCGATTCAGGTGGTATGGCCACTCATTGCGTTTTGTCGAGGCTGTGCAGGCCGTTTTGACGCGCCAACGTCTGGAGGTTGTCCAGCGTGTCGGCTTCGTGCAGGGGTTTGTCGTGCCGCCAGCGCAGGATGCGGGGGAAGCGCACGGCCACGCCGCTCTTGTGCCGCCCCGAGGCCTGCAGGCCCTCGAAACCGATCTCGAAGACCTGGGTGGGGCGCACGCTGCGCACCGGGCCGAACTTGTCGACCGTGTCGCGTCGGATGATGGTGTCCAGCGCCTTGATTTCATCGTCGCTCAGGCCCGAGTAGGCCTTGGCGAAGGTGACCAGCTGCAGTCCGCCGGGCTGCGGGGGCTCGCGTCGGGCAATGGCTTCCTGCACGGCCTGCACGGCGGCCGGGCCTTCCGGGGGGCGGCTCCACACCGCGAAGGTGTAGTCGGTGTAGAGGCTGGCGCGGCGGCCGTGGCCCGCCTGGGCATAGATCAGCACGGCATCGACCGTGAGCGGGTCGAGCTTCCACTTGTACCAGGGGCCACCGCTGCGGGTGCGGCCCTGGCCGTAGGCGCCGTCGCGGTGCTTGAGCATCAGGCCTTCCACGCCCAGGGTGCGGGCCTGCAGGCGCGCCTCGGCCAGCTTGGGCCAGGTGGGTTCGCGGGCGGCGGGCAGCACCGGGGGCGACACCGTCAGGCCCAGGGCCGGGGCGGCTTCTTCGCGCAGTCGGTGGTGGCGCAGGTGCTGGGGGTGTGGGCGCAGGTCCTGCCCCTGCCACTGCAGCAGGTCGTAGGCAATGAAGTCGGCCGGCTGGGTTTGCAGAAGGCGGGCAGGCAACTGCTGGCGTGTGATGCGCGTTTGCAGCACGCTGAACGGGGCCACCTGCCATGGCTGCCCATGGGGATCGGTCAGGGTCAATGCGGTGGGGCTGGGTGCGGTGGTGGCGCGCACCACCAGTTCGCCGTCGACCACGGTGCCATCGGGCCAGCCGGTGGTGCGGGCCACCAGATCGGGGAAGCGTTCGGTGAGCAGTTCTTCACCGCGTGACCACACGGCCGTCTGCCCGTCTCGCCGCACGATCTGCGCGCGGATGCCGTCGAACTTCCACTCAGCCATCCAGTCGCTGGCCGGGCCCAGGTCCGAGTCGTTCGGCCAGGGCTGGGCCAGGAAAAAGGGGTTGGGCTGGGTGCCCAGGGCTTCGGGCAAGGGCTGGCCTTCGGGGCCGCACGCCAGTGGTGCGCACAGGGCCTGCAAGGCTTCGGCCGTGGGCGGGCGCCGTGCATCGGTGTAGCCCATCATGCGCTGGGCCACCACGGTGGCGGGCAGCCCGGCGTGCTCGGCCAGGGCGCGTGTCACCAGCAGTTTGCTCACCCCCACCCGAAAACCGCCACCCACCAGCTTGATCAGCAGAAAGCGACTGGCCCAGTCCATGGGCCGCAGCCAGGTCATCAGCTGCCGGGCCTGCTCTTCGGCAGGCCACTGGCGCATGGGCAGCAGGCGCTGGTGCATCCAGTCGGCCAGGCCCAGCGCGTCGGGCTCGGTCGGCGGGGCATGCGGCAGCACATGCGCGATGGTCTCGGCCAGGTCGCCCACCGCCTGGTAGGAGGCCTCGAACAACCAGTCATCGAGGCCGGCCCCTTGGGCGGCCCATTGCCGGATCAGACCCGTCGACACGGTGCGCCGCGGCTTGCCGCCGGCCAGGAAGTACAGCGCCCAGGCGGCATCGGCGGGTTCGGCCTGTTGCAGGTAGCGCTTGAGTGCCTCGACCTTGGCCAGGGTCGAAGTGGTCTCGTCGAGTTCGGTGAACAGGCGGGCGAACAGTCGCATGCCGCGAGCCTAACCCAGGCCGCGAGGGCCTGCCCGGGCCGTCAGGGGCGTTGCCGGCGTTCGGTGTGGCTCATCACGGCTTCCAGCAGCTCCACATCGCGGTCGGCGTGGGCATGCCTGTCGCGTCGGCTGCTGGGAGGGGTGTCTGTTGGCTTGCTCGGTGTCTTGGCCTTGCGGGCCTTCTCGGGCTTGTCGCCTCTCTCGGCTTTTTCGACCTTGTCGGCCTGGGCCGCTTGCGCGGGCTGGCGGCTCTTCTGGGCTTTTTCTGGCGTGCGGGCGCCCTGTGCCGGGTTCGACGCCGCCGTGGTCGCAGCCGCCGGTGGGCTGCCCACCGGGGTAATGGCCAGCACGCTGGGCCCTGCGGCGGGGGGCGTGTTTTCAATCAGGGCCGCCAGCGGCGTACCCGCCACGGCCGAAGCCCCGGTGGCTGGGGCTTCGCTGACCGCGGCACCTGTTGACGAGGCGCCTGCGGCCGACGCGGCCACTGCAGACGCAGCCGATGTGCTTGGCTTCACCGTCGCAGCAGCTGTGGTCGCCAGGGCATGGGCTGTCGGGTTGTCGCCTGGCCAGCGCGCATGGGCCCACCACAGCGCGGCGCCCGCCGAGGTCAGGCCCATGACCACCAACGCCCACAGCAGCCATGGCGTGCCTGGGGTGCGTTCCCGGGTGCTGGCCGGGCGCCGCGAAGGCGCGCCCCTGCCGCGCTCCTGCGATTCGAGGGTCGATAGAATCCGCACGCCTCGCAGACCGTCGGCGTCGGCGGTGTCGTCGTCCGGTCCTGCAAAAAGGCTGGGTCGCTCCAGACTGGGGCGGCGTGGGTCGTGCGCAGTGCGCGCCGACGTTCCGCGTTGATGGCCTTCCACGCGGGTCTCCCTGATGATGCTTGTTGGATGGCGGCGGATTCTACGGAGACTCTGTGCGATGGGCGGTGCTGCAGGCCACGCCGAAACAATCGTTACAAACACCATGCTGCCAGGGATCGTTTTTCTTGCCGTGCTCGGCATCTGCGCGCTGCTGGGCGCCTGGATGTTTCCTCAATGGCGCCAGCGCTGGGCGCTGCGACTGGCTTGGGCTGCGTGGTTTCCCCGTGCACAGCCCGGCATGCCGCGGCCCTGGTGGTGGTGGGCCCTTCTGGTGGCAGGGTTGATGGCCTTGCCGCCGGCGGCCGTGTGGTGGTGGGGCACCCGCACGCCCACCGCCCGCACACTCGATGCTTACGACGACGCGGCTTCGCGCCACACACCGGCCCTGGTGGGCGACCTGCTGCGAGGCGAACAACTGGTGCCGCCACCGGCCTTGCCCCCCGAGGTGTTCACCACCGCCGAAGTGGAGGTGGTGCGCCCCATGCTGGCCATGGCCGATCGCCGATGGGAGCAGATGGACCCCGACTTTGTGCAGCGCCTGCTCATGGTGTTCAAGCACATGAAGGCCGAGGGTTACGAGATGGCCTTGCTGGAAGGCTACCGCAGCCCCGAGCGACAGGCGCGCCTGCAGGCCATGGGCAGCCATGTGACCAATGCCGGCGCCTGGCAGAGCTACCACCAGCACGGGCTGGCGGCCGACTGTGCCTTTTTGCGCGACGGCAAGCTCGTGATCACCGAAAAAGACCCCTGGGCCATGCGCGGCTATCAGCTGTACGGCGAGCTGGCCGAACGCTTCGGCCTGACCTGGGGCGGCCGCTGGCGCCTGATGGATTTCGGCCACGTGGAATGGCGCCGGCCCGGTGTGCGCCTGGGTGCACCGCCCGGAAACACCCGGTAACACCGTCGGCCCATCAGGGGGAGTCGCCTCGCCCCACGCTCCGCTTAGACTGCGCCTCGCCCGACCGAGCAGGGCACGCATTCAAACATCATCAGGGAGTCGACGCGATGGGGCGTCCGTTCATCGTCCTGGGCGACAGCACCAGCCACGGCGGCACCGTGGTGGGCGCCTCAGGCACCACCGACACCGGCGGCCGCCGCATTGCACGTGTGGGCGATGCCGTCACCTGCCCGAAAAAAGGCCATGGCACCACCGTGATCGTCTCGGGTGATCCCACCATGATCATCGATGGTCAGCCCGCGGCCCGCCATGGCGACAAGACCGCCTGCGGCGCCACCCTGATCGCCTCGCAGGCCGTCAGCACGGACCTCTGATGGCGCAGTGGTGGCGTGGAGGGCTCGCCGCCCTCGGGGTGTTCGCGCTGTTCTGGCTGTTCAGCGTCTGGCAATGGCAGACGCAGGCCACCGACGTGCAGGCCCGTGACCTGTGGCTGCACCTGTTGCTGGCGCCCGCGCTGGTGTGCGTGGCCGGCGCTGTGGCGTGGTTGCTGCTGCGCCGCGTGCGCGACGGTGGCGGCGCGGTTGGTGGTGCGCCGGGCGCGTCAGGGGCGGGAACGGCCGTGGGGAGCGGTTCAACGTCCAGCGCTGCCCATGCCGCTTCGCCCGCCACCGCGTCAGCTCCACCTGCGCGGCCCCTGCCGCCCCTGGCCCTGTGCGGCCATGCCCTGACCTTGCCCGGTGCGTTGGCACATCTCGGCGCCCTTGAGGCGGCCGAAGCTCTGGTCAAGGGCCAATGCCGTCCTGCGCTCGACCCCGAACTCACCGACCTCGATGGCCTGCCCGTGTTCACGGCACGGGTTGAGTCCCTTGAATGCGCCCCGACGTCAGAGGCCTCCGACGAACGCCCGTCATCGGCACCGGCTCGCGATGGGACGGATTCAGGTGGCCCCGCGCATGCACCCTGGCCACCTGAAGGTCGCGTGGCCCGCACCCAGGCCTTGCTGAAAGGCCTGTCGTGGTCCATCTGGTCGCAGGTGGACGAGGCCTTGCAAGCCTGGCGATGGGCTTCGCCCGATGCCAAGGGGCTGGTGCCTGATCCTGACCCGGCCGCTGTCGGCACGCCCACCTGGCTGGCCGGTGTGGCGAGGCCTGCTGCCCGGCCACATGGGCCGCGCGGGCGCCTGTTTCTGAGGGTGTTGGTGCCAGACACATGGCCGGCTGCCTGGCAGCAGGCGGCGGTGACCGCGGTGTTGTCAGAGGCCCCTGAATGGCTGCGCCAGCCGGTGGGCCAGGGCCTGCTCAGCCTTGACGCAGCCCCCTGGCCCGTGACGGATGCCGATGGCCTGTGGGGCCACCTTGCCGACTGGCGGGCCCTGCAGGCACGCCGGCCCAGCCCCGAGTCGCTCTGGGTGGTGGGGGCCGACAGCCTGCTGGACGCCGACCACATCGACCAGCTGCAGGCCCAGGGCGAATTGTTCACGCCCCATCACCAGCTTGGGCGCATCCCCGGCGAAGGCGCTGCGGCGGTGTGGTTGTGCACACCCGAATGGCAGCAGGCACTGTCCGATCAGGCGCCTGCCGAGCACCCCGCCGATCACGCCGGCGACATGTCGGCTGTGCCAGCCTTGCACGGTGTGCTGCAGGCTCGCCGTGAGCGCTCGGCCGACCTGCACGGCCGCACCCACATGGGCACGTTGCTTGGCCTGCTGGCCCAGGCCCCGTCGCCGGCCGAGCTGCTGCTGACAGACGCTGACCACCGTGCCAGCCGCACCGCCGAAGTCTTCGAAGCCCTGACCGAATGGGCCTCGGCCCTCGACCCCATGCAGCACGTGCTGCGCCTGGGCGATGCCTGCGGTGACCTGGGCCTGGCGCGCGGCCTGGCCTGCCTGGCTCTGGCGGCTGGCTTGCCAGGCCCCACCACGGTGGCCCTGGTCCATGACCCCCTGCGTCGCACGGTGCTGCACCTGCGCACGCTTTCCGAACCTGAGGTAGTGAAGTGAACTCGTTCCTGCAACGCATGTGGCAATGGCTGCTCAACCCGACCGTGCTGGCCCTGATCGGCCTGGCGGCCCTGGCCGCCTTCCTGCTGCTGGGCGCCAATGCCTTGCAGGTGGGGCTGGTGTGGGCCCTGGGCGTGCTGCTGGTGGCCCTGGTGCTGTGGGGCGCGTGGTGGGGTGTGCAGCGCTGGCGGGCTCGCCGGGCGGGCGCTGCGCTCGAAGCCGCCATGGCCCAGCAGGGCGAGCAGGCCTTGCAGAAAGCCTCCCCCGAACGACGTGACGAAGTCGCGGCACTGCGCGAGCGCATGCAGGAGGCGGTCAAGCTGATCAAAGGCTCGCGCCTGGGCCATCTCAGCGGCACCGCAGCGCTTTATGAGCTGCCCTGGTACATGGTGATCGGCAACCCGGCCGCCGGCAAAAGCTCGGCCGTGGTCAAGTCGGGCCTGACCTTTCCCTTTGCCGACAACCAGGACAACGTCATCCAGGGCATCGGCGGCACCCGCCACTGCGACTGGTTCTTCACCACCGAAGGCATCCTGCTCGACACCGCAGGCCGGTATGCCGTGCACGAAGAAGACCGCAGCGAGTGGCTGGGCTTTCTGAACCTGCTCAAGAAGCACCGCCCCAAGGCACCCATCAACGGCATCATCATCGCGGCCAGCCTGGCCGAGCTGGGCGGGCATTCCAGTGACTTCGGCATCGCCCTGGCCCGCAAGCTGCGCCAGCGCGTGCAGGAGCTCACCGAGCAGCTGGAGGTGTTCGCGCCGGTGTACGTGGTGTTCACCAAGGCCGACCTGATCGCCGGTTTCGCCGAGTTTTTCGAAGACCGTGACCGCGACGAGCGCGACCGCGTGTGGGGCGCCACCCTGCCTTACGACGCCGCCGGGCAGCACGACGTGGTCGCCCGCTTCGACCAGCACTTCGACGTGCTGTTCGAAGGCCTCAAGGAAGCCTCGACCACCCGCATGTCCATGCACCGCGGCGAGCAGCTGCCGCCCGGTGTGCTGACCTTCCCGCTCGAGTTTGCCGCACTCAAGCCGGCCCTGCGCACCTTCCTGGCTACGCTGTTCGAAGAGAACCCGTACCAGTTCCGCCCCATCTTCCGTGGCTTCTACTTCACGTCGGCTGTGCAGGAGGGCCACTCCACCAGCCGCGCCTCCGAGCGCGTGGCCCAGCAGTTCGGCCTGCAGTTGCAGCCGGGCACGTCTGCCTCGGTGTATGCGCAAAGCGGCTTCTTTCTGAAAGAGCTGTTCTCGCGGGTCATCTTTGCCGACCGGCAACTGGTGCAGCAGTACACCCACCCCACGCGCACCCGCTGGCGCCTGGCCAGTTTCGCGGCGGGCGTGGCCGTGCTGGGCCTGGCCCTGTCGGCCTGGACCTGGTCCTACCTGGGCAACCGCCAGCTGGTGGCCAATGTGCAGGCCGACCTGGTCAAGGCACAGCGCCTGCAGGAAGGGCAGGTCGATCTGCAGTCGCGCGTGGAGGCGTTGCTGATCTTGCAGGACCGCCTCGAACAGCTCGATGCCTACCGCGAACAGCACCCGGTCATGCTGGGCCTGGGCCTGTACCAGGGCGATGCCATCCAGGCCCACCTGAAGGCCGAATACTTCCAGGGCCTGCAGGCCCTGATGCTCGAGCCCACCACCCAGGCCATTGCCGCCTACCTGTCCGACGTCAACGCCCACGCCGACCAGCTGCAGCCTTTGCAGCGCTCGCCGGAGGCCGATGGCACCGCACACCTGGCCGGGCCCGCAGCCGCAGCCGCAGCCGCATCGGCCGCTTCCGCGGTTTCTGCTGCTTCTGCGGTTGCCTCCGCACACGCCCCCTCACAGGCCACCGCCTACACCCAGGCGTCTGCCACCAACGTGGCCGAGGCCTACAACGCCCTGAAGGCCTACCTCATGCTGGGTGACCGTGCGCGGCTGGAGCCCGGCCACATGAGCGACCAGCTCACGCGCTTCTGGCGTGGCTGGCTGGAGGCCAATCGCGGCAACATGCCGCGCGAGCAGCTCATCCAGTCGGCCGAGCGCCTCATGGCCCATGCCATCACGCGCATGGCCGACCCGGCGTTCCCTCAGCAGAGCCTGAACCTGGCACTGCTCGACACCACGCGCGACAACCTTCGCAAGGTGGTCAAGGGCATGCCCGCCCGTGAGCGCATTTACGCCGAGATCAAGGCGCGTGCCGCCACCCGCTACGCGCCCATGACCGTGGCCCGCCTGGTGGCTGAGCAAGACCGTGAGCTGGTGGCCGGCAGCCATGCCATCTCCGGGGCCTTCACCCGTGAGGCCTGGCAGGGCTATGTCAAGGAAGCCATCTCGCAGGCGGCCCACAACGAAACACAAAGCACCGACTGGGTGCTCAAGACCAACGCCCGAGACGACCTCACGCTCGAAGGCAGCCCCGAGCAGATCCAGAAAGCCCTCACCCAGCTCTACAAGACCGAGTACGTGCGCGAGTGGCAGAAGTTCATGCAGGGCATCGTGGTCCAGGATTTTGGCAGTTTCGACAAGGCCGTGGCCCACCTCAACCGCCTGGGTGACCCGGCCGCCTCGCCGGTGGGGCGCCTGATGGAAGCCCTGTATGACCAGACTTCATGGGACAACCCGTCGCTGCTCAATGAGCGCCTGGCCAAGGGGCAGCAGGGCTTTGTGGCCTGGTTCAAGCAGACCATCTTGCAGATGAAGCCCTCGGCAGTCGATGTGCGCTTGCAGATCGACACCGCGCAGGCCGCAATTCCGATGGGCCCAGTGGGCAAAGAGTTCGAGGGCGTGGCACGGCTGATGATGTCGCGCGACAGCGGCCCCTCCCTGATGAAGGGTTACCTGGCGTCGCTGTCGAAGGTGCGCACCCGTTTCAACCAGATGAAGACCCAGGGCGATCCGGGCCCGGCCTCGCGCCAGCTGATGCGCGAAACCCTGGAGGGGCAGGCCGAACTGGCCGATGCCCTCAAGCTGGTCGACGAGCAGATGCTCACGGGCATGCCCGATGCCTCTCGGCAGGTGCTGCGGCCCCTGCTGGTGCGCCCCTTGATGCAGGCCTTCGGTGTGCTGGTGCGCCCCACCGAAGCAGAGATCAACCGCGTGTGGGCGGCCCAGGTGTACGAGCCCTACCAGCAGGGGCTGGCCCGCAAGTACCCCTTCGACCGCAGCGCCAAGGTCGAGGCCTCGCCCGCCGAAATCGCCAAGGTGTTTGGCAGCGAAGGGGCGGTGGCCAAGTTCGTGGAACAGGCCCTGGGCCCGCTGGTGATTCGCCGGGGCGACACGCTCTCGCCGCGCACCTGGGCGGACATGGGTGTGCGCCTGATGCCCGAGTTCACGGCCAGCCTGGCCACCTGGGTGTCCCCGCAAGGTGCGGGCTCAGGCGCCGGTGCTGGCGCTGCAGGGGGCGCAGGCGCATCGCCTGAACCGCAGACGGTCTTCCAGATCCTGCCGCAACCGGTGGCTGGCCTGACCGAGTACACCCTGGACATCGATGGCCAGCAACTGCGCCACCGCAACGGCCAGGCCGCCTGGAACCATTTCGTCTGGCCCGGGCCTGGTACGCCCGGGGTCAGGATCAGTGGAGTCACCCATGATGGCCGCACGCTGGAGTTCTTTGCCGAACCAGGGCGCTTCGGGCTGGAGAAGATGATCAACGCGGCCCAGCGTCGTCGTCTGGAGGGCGAGCAGTTCGAGTTGAAGTGGGCCCAGGGGGCCCTGGCCGTGGCCGTGCAGCTGCGCATCATTTCCAACGCTGCGGCAGCGCCTGCCGCGCCTGCAGCGTCGGCCGCTGCAGGACAGGGTGGCAGTCGGCCCAGCGGTGCGCTGCCTGCCGTGGTGGCCGGTGTCGCCCCGGATGCGGCCTCCGGTGCCGCGACCAGCACCGTGGCCCAGGAGACTGTGCGATGAAGCGCGTCGGACTCCTGAACTGGGGCAGTCGCCGCAGCACGCAGACCACGGCAGCGCCTTTGCCAGTGGAGCTCACGGACCGGCTCTGGTTCGGCAAGGTGCCCAGCCGTGGCGATTTCGTGCGCAGCGATGGCCAGCGTGCCGTGCAGCAGCGCCTGGACGACTGGATGACCCGCGCCATGGAGCGCCTGTCGGCCGACCCGCGCTGGAAGATCACGTACGACGCGGCTCCCCCGATCGACATCGCCATCCTCGGCACGCAGGGGCATGCGGGCGTGCTGCTGAACTGGCAGGCCAGCCAGGACGCATCGGGTCGGCGCTTTCCCTTCATGCTGTGCAGTGTCTTGCAGTCGCCCAGCCCCGCCACCACGCTGGAGGTGTGCGGCGTGCTGATGGCCGATGAGTGGTTGTTCCTGGCCCGCATGGCCGCACGCGCCACGCGGCGTTCCAGTCAGTGGGCGGTCGATGCGGCCGCGCCTGATGACCCAGTTCAGGAGCTGGCGCCCTTGATGCAGCTGGAGGCGCCCCAACGCTTGCCGGTGGACGAAGCGCTCAGCCGCCAGAGCGAGTTCCTGTCGCGCCACACGGTGGCCAGCCTGCAGCAGATGCTGCAGGCGGCCGGACACGCGCTGGACCTCCGCCAGAGCCTGCTGGCCCTGGGCCTGCTGCTGCAGCCGGTGATCAGTCAGGGGGCCCACCGGCTGGGTCGGATGCTGCGCTTGCCCTTGTGCCGAGACCCGGCCTTGCGGCCCGAAGTGGTGGGCTTCTGGATGTCGCTGTGTGCGGGCTTTCTCACCCGCGGCGCAGCCGAGCTGGCCTTGTGTCTGCCACAGGGGGGGCAGGAGCCACCCGAGCTGTGGCTGGGGTTCCAGGGGGCCCACCCTGGCAGCTTGTTGACCGTGCTCGACCCCGGCACCCATGCCGACCAGGCCGTGAGCCTGACCGACGCCGAATGGGTGGAAGACAACGTGAACACCGATTGGGGGCTGCGCAAGCTGTCGACCTACCTGCAGGATCCGAACCTGCCTTTGCAACAATGCCTGGAAACCTTCCAGGAAGTCTTTCTGGGGGTGTGAGCCATGGGACGATCCGTTCGCCTGGGCGCAGGTCGCGGGGCTGTGCGGCTGGCCTGCCAGGGCCTGCTGCGTGCATGTTTGGGAATGGGCATGGCGGCCGCATGGCACGGGCCTGTGTGGGCGCAAGTGGGGGCGCAGGTGGGGGCGCAGGTGGCCGTACAGCCGTCCGCCCAGGCACCTGCTGCGCCAGGGGCGCCGGCCCAGGTGCAGGGCGCCGGGCAGGTGGTGGTGCGGGGCACCGTGCCGGACGAAAGCACGCGCCAGGCCATCCTGAGCCGTGTGCGCGCGGCGTATGGCGCGCAGCGGGTGGTGGACGAACTCGGTGTGGGGCAGGTGGTGGCGCCGCCTCAATGGAAGGAGCATGTCGACCGACTGCTGCTGGCCGACCTCAAGCAGGTCAGCAAGGGGCAACTCAGCATCCGGGGCAACACGGTCGAATTGCAGGGCGAGGTGGGCAACGAGGCCGTGCGCCAGCAACTGGCCAGCAACATGGCCACTTCACTGAACCCCACGTACACGGTGCGCAACGGATTGCAGGTGGCCAGCCGCGCGCAGGACCTGGTCGATCAGGCCCTGGCCAATCGCATCGTCGAATTCGAGGCGGGCAGTGCGGTGATCACGCCCCGTGGGCAGGCCATCGTTGACGAAATGGCCCTGGCCCTGGCGGGCCTCAAGGGCAAACGGTTCGAGGTGATCGGCCACACCGATGCCGACGGGCACCGTGCGGGCAACCTGGCGCTCTCGCAGCAGCGAGCGCAAGCCGTGAAAGACCTGCTGGTGGCTCGGCAGGTGCCTGCCGATGCCATCACCACCCTGGGGGCCGGCCCTGACCGACCGGTGGCCACCAATGCCACGCCGGAAGGGCGCGCCCGCAACCGCCGCATCGAGTTCAGGGTGCTGCCCTGACGGTGGCCGCCACCCCGGGCTGTGCGGGGCGGAAGGCCCCCCACAGGGCGGTGCGCGGAGGCGCGGTCAGTACGGTGGCGGCGCTTCCGGCTCGATGCCCAGCAGCTCTTGCAGGTGGGCCATCGACCCCTGGTCTTTCACCACGCGGCGCAGCCACTCGTGCAGCGGCATTTCTGCCCAGGCCACGGCCTTGTCGGCCAGGTAGGCCACGGGGCTGTGCGGCTCGGTGCGCTTGAAGAAGGCCGACACCTCACGCAACTGCTGCAGTGCCTGGGCGCGCGACTGCACGGGCACTGGGCCACGGGCGCCAGCACCTGGGGCCGCGAGGTCCCAGGCCGAGGGCGTCGCACCGACAGCGTCACCCGCAGTGGCCGGGGAGGGCTGACTTTCCACAGCCGAGGCGGCTGCCGGGTCTGTGCCCACGCCCATGTCGCGGGCCAGGCGTTCGAACTCGTCCAGCCAGGTGGCCAGGGCCTCCTTGGCTGGCACGAAGCTGGGACCATCGGCTCCCAGGTGCTCGTCGATCAGGTGCTGCCAGGCCAGCAGCGAGGCCTGTGCCTCACGGGCTCCGGTGAGTTGTTCGGCCAGCCAGTCGCGGGGGGTGTCGCGCAGTGCACGCATGAACTGCTCGACCGTGAGCCTGTCGTTGCCAGTGGGCTCGTTGCCGCCGGCGGGCGGACGCTGCGCCTGTTGCCAGGCCCGCAGGTCATGGCGTCCGCCCTGTCGCCCTCGGGTGATGGGCAAGGTGGGCAGCAGTTGCACCATGCGCTGCAGCAGCCAGGCCACATTGCCGGCGCGCTGTGCCTGGTCGCCGTCGTCGGCTTGCGGGTGCAGATCAGCCCAGTAGCGATCGGTCAGTTGCTGGCAGGTTTGCAGGCCCAGGGCCAGGCCCGGCAGGCCACGCGTCAGCATCAGTCCCTCGGTGAGCCACATGGCCAGACGGAGGTCTTTGGTGCGTTCGTTGAGCAACTGGCGCGTGGCATTGACCACACCGGGCCAGTCGGCTACTTTCAGGGTGGTCACCCATTCACCCTGGTCGAGCGTGGGGTCGTCTTCCCTGCGCAATTCGGCGATCTGATCGAATTCTGGGGAGAAGGTCATGTCTTCGCCACATGGCGAAGGGCCCGGCACGGGGGCCAGCAGCGTGTCGAGGTTCATGATGCCCTGGTGTGTGTCTGTGGCAAGTGAGCCTCGCCTGTGGGGCAGGATCATCCCACGACTGGGCCGGTGTCGTCGGGTCGGGCCCCATCCCCCTTGCGGGCGATGACGGGTGATCTGGCGCCCTGGCTCTTTTGATCCGCATCAAATAATTAAATGAGATTGATTCGCAATTGCAACAAGTGCTAGACTGCTGCCATGTCCTCGCGTTTGCTTCACAACCCCAGCCTTCGCCTGCCGCTGGACGCGCCCTCTGATCTGCGTCCTGTGCACCGTGGGGTGCTGGCCGCTTCCGTGCTGGTGCTGCACGGCCTGGGTGCCTGGGCCTGGTCCCACTGGCAGGTCGAGCCGCCTGCGGTGGTGGACACCTCGCCCTTGATGGTGTCCATGATCGCGCCCGAGGCGCCCCAGCGTGTGGCGCCCACCCCGGCGCCGGCCCCGGAGCCCGTCAAGACCCGGCCGGTGGCTGCGCCTTCGGTCACGGTGGCTCGCAGTCCTGCGCCTTCGCCCGCGGCATGGCTGGCTCCGCCGGTGCCTGCCCCTGCCCCTGTCAGCCAGGACGCTCCCCGTGAGGCCGCGCCGGTGGCGCAGGCGGCCGCGCCAGTGGCGGCACCGGTTGCGCCTGTGGCCGACGCACCGCCGCCGCCCCCGCAGCCTCCCAAGCAGATCCAGGCCTCGGCTGTTCGCTACCTGGTGGCGCCTCAGCATGTGTACCCCGAGACCTCACGCCGCCTGGGCGAGTCCGGGCGTGTCAGCCTGAAGGTGCTGGTCGATGAAAAGGGGCGCGCTGTGGACGTGCAGATCACCCAATCGTCGGGCTACACCCGACTGGACCAATCGGCGGTGTCGGCCATGCGCCAGGCCCGCTTCCAGCCTTATCTCGAAAACGGTGTGCCCCGGTCGGTGTGGGCGCCCGCCACGATCACTTACGACTTGCAGGATTGAACGACATGAACGACGTGACCTCTGCGGCCTCGGCCGCCTCGATGCCCGCGCTGGATGCCGCTGCGTCGGCCCCCGTGGCCGTGCAGGCCGCCAGTGCCGTCAGCACTGCGCCTGAACTGGGCTTTGCGCATTTCATCAGCCAGACCGATGCCGTGGGCCAGGGCCTGTTTGGCATCCTGGTGGTCATGTCGATCATCTCGTGGGGCCTGATCGTCACCCGCGGCGTGGCCTTGTACCTGCGCCAGAAGCGCTCGCGTGCCTTCCTCGATTTCTTCTGGAACGCCACCTCACTCGAGGCCGTGCAGCAGGAGATCCAGACCCACGGCGTGCAGGAGCCCTTTGCGCACCTCACGGCCCATGCCATGAACGCCCAGGCGCACCACGCCCGTTATGGCGCGGCCAAGCTGGAAGAAGCCGGTTCGGCGCAAGACTTCCTGACCCGCACCATCAAGAAGGTGCTGGACGAAGAGACCATGCGCATGGAAAGCGGCCTGACGGTGCTGGCCACCATTGGCGCCACGGCACCTTTCGTCGGCCTGTTCGGCACGGTGTGGGGCGTGTATCACGCGCTGCTGGCCATCGGCGCCACGGGCTCGGGCTCGCTGGACAAGGTGGCAGGCCCGGTGGGTGAGGCCCTGATCATGACCGGCGTGGGCCTGGCCGTGGCCATCCCCGCCGTGATGGCCTACAACTGGCTGACCCGCAGCAACCGCGTGTGGGGCGCCCGTCTGGACGCCTTCGCGTTCGAGCTGTTCACCTTCCTGAGCACCGGCCACTCGATGAAGTCGGGTGAGGCGGCCAAGGGCGCTGCCGTGGTGTCGCTCAACACCCAGACCCGCAACTGAACCCGAGGTGACCCATGGCCTTTGCCAGTTTTGACAACAAGGGATCGTCGGCCCCGGTGGCCGAGATCAACATGGTGCCGCTGATCGACGTCATGCTGGTGCTGCTGGTGATCTTCATCGTGACCGCTCCGCTGCTGAGCCATTCGGTCAAGCTGGAGCTGCCCAAGGCGTCGGCCCAGCCCGTGACGGTCAAGGCCGAGAAGATCGATTTTTCGATCGACGCCGCTGGTGTGCGCTACTGGAACGGCCAGGCCATCGGGCGTGATGAAGCCGCCGCGCGCTTTGCCGAAGAGGGCCGCAAGCCGGTGCAGCCAGAGATCCACCTGCGTGCAGACCAGGCTGTGGCCTACAAGCTGGTGGCCGAGACCCTGGCCGATGCTTCCAAGGCGGGTTTGAGCAAGATAGGTTTCGTAACAGATCCGTCGGCAGTTTCTGGCGCCCAGTGAATCTGCTGCCTAGGGTTTTTGCTAGCATGGAAGCCATCTGAAAAATACCTGGGAGGCTGCCTTGACTCGTTCGTCTCTTTCCTCTTTTGTCTGGGTTCGCAAGTCCACACTCGCCTTGGTGATGGTAGCCAGCCCCGTGGCATGGGCTTCCGATGGCACCGAAGCATTCGAGGCCAAGGTGCTGGAGCTGATCAATGCCCAGCGCATGCTCGCTGGCCTGCAAGCTTTGTGGCAAGACACCAGCCTGCAAGCGGCCGCTGACGCGCACTCGCTGGACATGGCAGCCAACAATTGCTTTTCTCATGACAGTTGCAACGGCACTTCGTTTGCAACGCGTGTGAGGGGCTACTACAGCGCCAACACCTCTCTGGGTGAAATCATTGCCGCAGGCTACGCCACACCGGAGGCTGTGGTCGCAGGCTGGATGAACAGCCCTGGCCACCGAGCCAACATCCTGGGTGATGCTTACAAGGTGGCAGGGGTGGGCCTGGTCAATGGCACGGCCAACAGCAGTTACCGCACGTACTGGACGGTCGATTTTGGTGGAGCCACCACCAGCACGTCTGTTCAGCCGGTGCTGGTTCCGGAAGCCAGTTCCTGGGTCATGATGGCCATGGGCCTGGTCGGCATCGCCGCTGTGCGTCGGGCCCGATCGGCCTGATCAAAGTCGCCAGGCAATGCCTGGGGCAAGCCGCTAACATGCTGCCCCATGACGCAACCCACGCACACGCCAGCATTGGCGCCACAGGCCCTCGAAGGCCTCAAGGTCATTGAACTGGGGCAACTGATCGCAGGGCCTTTCGCCGGCAAGACCCTGGCCGATTTCGGGGCCGAGGTCATCAAGATCGAACCGCCCGCGGCCGATGGCACTGCAGGCGGCGACCCGCTGCGTCAGTGGCGCATGCTGCACAACGGCCTGAGCGTGTGGTGGCAGTTCCAGAGCCGCAACAAGAAAAGCGTCACGCTCGACCTGCGCACCGAAGCGGGCCGCGCCATCGTGCGCGAACTGATCGACCAGGCCGATGTGGTCATCGAGAACTTCAAACCTGGCACGCTCGAGAAATGGGGCATGGGCTACGAGGCCCTGAGCCAGACCAACCCGGGCCTGATCATGCTGCGCATCAGCGGCTACGGGCAGACCGGCCCTTACCGTGAGCGCCCCGGGTTCGCCGTGGTGGCCGAAGCCATGGGGGGCATGCGCTACCTCAACGCCGAGCCGGGTCGCACCCCGGTGCGCGCGGGTGTGAGCCTGGGGGACACCCTGGCCGGCCTGCATGGCGCCATCGGCGTGCTGCTGGCCTTGCAGGCCCGACAGCGCAGCATCAGCCCTGAAGCACCCAAGGGCCTGGGGCAGGTGATCGATGTGGCCCTGTACGAGGCCGTGTTCAACTGCATGGAAAGCCTGCTGCCCGAGTACAGCGCCTTCGGGGCTGTGCGTCAGCCGGCCGGTTCGGCCTTGCCTGGCATCGCGCCCAGCAACGCCTACCCGTGTGCCGACGGCATGGTGGTGATCGGCGGCAACGGTGATTCGATTTTCAAGCGCCTGATGCAGGCCATCGGCCGCGATGACCTGGCCAACGATGCGGAACTGGCCCACAACCCCGGCCGCGTGCGGCGCGTGGCCGAGATCGACGAGGCCATTGGCGCCTGGACGGCACAGCACCCGGTGGACCACGTGGTGCAGGTGCTCAACGACGCCAGCGTGCCGGTGGGCCGCATCTACTCGGCCAAGGACATCGCCGAAGACCCCCACTACCGGGCCCGCGAGATGATCGTGCCCGTGACCACCCACGATGGCCTGACCGTCGAGGTGCCTGGCATCATCCCCAAGCTGAGCCGCACGCCAGGGGCCATCACCCGCCGCGGGCCCATGCTGGGCGAAGACAACGACGAGGTGCTGGGCCCTTCGGCGCGCTGACGCGCGTCAGCGCGTGGCGCCGGGTGCTTGTCGGCGCAGGTCCACGAAGGCCTGGTACCACCACGAGCGCATGCCGATCAGCAGTGTATAGGGCAGTTTGCGGTGGTCGGGCAATCGCTGGTCGAGGGCATGTTGCCGGGAGAAATCCTCGGCCGTGCGATGCAGCCGTTCCAGCAGCGATTGCGCATGTTCCGGCGCGAGCGAGCCATGCACCAGCAGCATCAGTTCGTCTTCCCCGCCAAAGCCGCCTGACAGGTACTCGGGGGCCACCTCTTCGCGGAAGAAGGCCATCACAGGCCCATGCGGGCGCCATCGGAATGTTTTGGACAACTGCAACTGATAGCGGTTCAGCGGTTTGAGCCGGATCACCCCCAGCCGATCGAGCTGGGTCAGGCAGGCGATGCATTCGGCCTCGGTCAGGCGGTAGGTGGCCACGATCTGTTCGAAGGTCCACTGGCTCAGGCAGCAGGTGGCCACGAGCAACAGTCGCTTGTCTTTGACCACGGCCTTTTCCTGCGCCAATGTCAGTTCGCGCCGCAGGGGTTGGGCCTCGGCCACCTGCCGCGCCAGGTCAGCGAAGTCGATCTTCAGAACCCGGCAGATGTCATCGATGCGAGACAGCGGCATGTCGCCCTTGGCGAAGATGCGCTTGATGCTGGATTCGGCCAGGCCCAGTGCGATGGCCAGACCAGCGTAAGTCATGCCCGCGGCCTTGAGTTCGCCCTTCAGGGCCTGGATCAGTGCGTCGCTGCTGCTCATGGTGCATTCCTCTATGCGGTATCGAAAAACGATACCAGAAGTGCATGGAAGTGGAACTTCGTATTGTTCTGTTGCTTGTGACGGGTCGTCTCCACACAATCGGCCGCATGTTCAACAACGGAGTTCCCCATGAACTCGACGAATGGTTCACCTTTGGCTCGCCGTGACACCCGAGGCTGGCGCATCCAGGTCTGGGTGTCTTTTGCGCTGGCGGCGTTTCTCAGTGCCACGGGCTTGTTCTGGCTGCCAGGCTCTTTGATCGAGCGCGCCTTCATGCTGATGGCCTACGTCTTCAGCCTGTCTTCGGTGTTTGTGCTGTCCCGCCATGTGCGCGATCAAGCCATTGGCGTGGCGCAGGTGCCGATGTGGGGCGCGGTGGTCTGGGCAGGTTTCTGTTCGGCCTTGTGCCTGACCGCCTGGGGCCTTTGGAGCATGCCCATCAGCCCTGACCACAAGGCTTACCTGATGGTGTGCTGGTTGTTCATGGTGGCGCAGGCTTTCACCTTGGCCAAGACCCTCCGTGATGCACACGAAGACAGTGTTCAGCGGCCTGCAACGCTGAATGCGCTTCATGCCTCTGGCATGAGCGAACGCAACCCTGACCTGGTCTGAGGAGGCCCGTGATGACGATTCCGATGAATGCTGTTCGAGGGGGCATGTCTCGATCGGTGATGCCCTGGTTCGCTGCCTTCAGTGTGGGACTGGCGAGCATGTTGTGTGTCAACACTGCGAGGGCTCACGCGCCGCAGCCTTCCGAGGCCAGTGCCTTGTCGGTGCTGCCGGTGGCGATGTCTGTGGGTGCCTCAGGCCTGATGGTGGTCGGCACGGCGGCCTTTTCGGTGGTGGCCATCCAGGCCACGGCCGAAGGCGTGGTCTGGGTGCTGGAGCGCGCCAGCGACGGGGCTCGCACCTCGGTGCGGTGGGCGGCTTCGTCTGCCGGCGTGGCGTCGGTGGCCGTGGGCACCACGCTGATGGTCACCGCGGTGTCGGCAGGCTGGGTGGTCAGCACCGCGGGCGAGGTGATCGCGCTGGTGCCCAATGCCCTGGGCCGTGCACTGCTGCACCATGAAGAGGTGCAGCGATGAGCCGCAGTGCCTGGAAGCATGCTGGGTGTGTGACCTGGGTCATCGCACTGGCGTGTGCGCTGCCTGCTGCTCATGCGGGGCGTGGCTGCCAGGCAGAGCGCCCGACAGTGGCTGCGGTGCAGCAAGGCCTGGGCCTGGCCGAGCGCACCGTGAAACAGCTCGACGCCAGTGGTGCGCAGGTGGTGGTGCTGGCGCGTGCTGGGCAAGACCTGCGCGCACATGGCTTGCGCTATTCGCACCTGGGCTTGGCGTACAAGGCGCCCGACGGCTGGCGCGTCCTGCACAAGCTTAACGACTGTGGCTCGGCCCAGTCGGCGATCTACCGGCAAGGTGTGGGTGATTTCTTCCTGGACACGCCCTACGAGCATGTGGCGGCGGTGGTGGTGCCGTCTCCGTTGCTGCAGCAGCGCCTGATGCCGGTGCTGCGAGATCCAGGCAGTCGCACGCATCTGCACACCCGGGCCTACAGCATGGTTGCTCATCCCTGGGCTGTGCGTTACCAGCAGAGCAACCAGTGGGCCATCGAGTTGATCGCCTCGGTGATGTCCCCCGATGTGACCGACCGGGCTTCGGCGCAGCGCTGGCTGAAGCAGGCAGGGTATCGGCCCAGCGAGCTTCGTGTGTCGATGTGGAGCCGATTGGGCGCCAGAATGACGATGGCCAACGTGGCCTTCGACGACCACCCCAATGAACTGCGCTACAGCGGGCGCATTCAGACCGTGACCGTCGATTCCGTCTTCACCTGGTTGCAACAAAGCGGGCTGGCTGAGGCCGAGTGGGTGGTGCGGTGAGGGCTGGCCAAGCAGGTTTTGAGGTCCAATCGTGGCTCAAATGACGGAGGATGCTTGTGGTGAATGAATCGGAGGCCCATGCAGGGCAGTTCAGCCTGTTGAGGCAGCGGCGTTTCCTGCCCTTCTTCCTGGCCCAGTTTCTGGGCGCGGCCAACGACAACCTGTTCAAGTTCGCGTTCACCGTGCTGGTGACCTATCAACTTCAGGTGAGCTGGTTGGCACCCCAAATGGCCGGTCTGGTGATCGGTGCCTTGTTCATCCTGCCCTTTGTGCTGTTTTCAGCCATGGCCGGGCAGTGGGCAGACAAGTACGACAAGGCCTTCATCATGCGCAGCGTCAAGCTCATGGAGGTCGCGATCATGGCGCTGGCAGCGTTGGGCTTCTGGTTCAGCGCGGTGCCCTTGCTGTTGGGCTGTGTGTTCCTGATGGGGTTGCACTCCACGTTCTTCGGGCCCGTGAAGTATGCGTACCTGCCGCAGCACTTGCGCGAACATGAACTGACCGGGGGCAATGGCCTGGTGGAGATGGGCACCTTCGTGGCCATCCTGCTGGGCAATGTGGTGGGCGGCCTGCTGATGGGCATGCCAGAAGTCGGTGGGCATTGGGTCGCGGCCTCTTGCCTGGGGGTGGCCTTGGCTGGTTGGGCGTCGGCCCGCGCCATCCCTGCGTCGCCTTCATCCGACCCGGGCCTGCGGCTCAACTGGAACCCGGTGTCCGAGACCTGGCGCAACCTGAAGCTGGCCTGGCAGTACCCCAGTGTGTTCCGCTCCCTGCTGGGCATCTCCTGGATGTGGTTCTTTGGCGCGGTGTTCCTGGCCCAGTTCCCGTCGTTCGCACGCGATGTGCTGCATGGCAACGAGCAGGTGGCGTCCTTGTTGCTGGTGGTCTTTTCGGTCGGCATCGCCATCGGTTCGCTGCTTTGCGAAACCTTTTCGCGTCGGCATGTCGAAATCGGCCTGGTGCCCATCGGGGCGGTGGGCATGTCGGTGTTCGCCTTCGACCTGTACCTGGCGGCGTCTGCCCTGCCTCCGTTCTCGGGGGGCGAGCGTTTCACCGTGAGCACTTTTGTGGCCGAGCATGCGCACTGGCGCGTCATGGCCGACCTGGCCTTGCTGGCCTTCAGTGCCGGCTTGTACAGCGTGCCCATGTACGCCCTGATCCAGCTGCGGGCGCAGCCCAGCCACCGGGCCCGCATCATCGCGGCCAACAACATCCTCAACGCGCTGTTCATGATCGTCAGCAGCCTGTTGGCCGGCGCCATGCTCGGCGCAGGTTTCAGCATCCCCGAGGTCTTCGGCGCCACGGCCGTGCTGAACGTGCTGGTGGTGGGCTATGTGTTCTGGCTCATGCCCGAATACATCGTTCGCCTGGTGATGCTGTTCGTGACCCGCTGCGTGTATCGCTTGCGGGTGAGGGGTGACATGCACATCCCCACCGACGGGGCCGCCATCGTGGTGTGCAACCACGTGAGTTTCGTGGACGCCGTGATCCTGGGCGTGATCAGCCCGCGCCCCATGGTGTTCATCATGGACCACCGCATCTTCCAGAACCCCTGGCTGGGCTGGTTCTTCCGGCTGTGCAAGGCCATTCCGATCGCGCCCCAGAAGGAAGACCCTGTGGCCTACGAACAGGCCTTCGTGCGGGCCCGCCAGGTGCTGGTCGATGGCGACCTGCTGTGCCTGTTCCCCGAAGGCGGCATCACGCGTGACGGGCAGATGGCGCCGTTCAAGGGCGGCATCATGAAGATCCTGGAGACGCACCCCGTGCCGGTGGTGCCGGCGGCGCTGCACAACCTGTGGGGCTCGTTCTTCTCCCGGGTGGACGGCGTGGCCATGCGCAAGCCTTTCCGCCGCGGCGCATTCAACCCGGTGGGCGTGGTGGTGGGTGAGCCCCTGCCGGCGGCCGATGTCACCCCCGAGGTCTTGCAAGGGCGCGTGCAGGCCCTGCTGGACCAACCCATGCCCTGACCTTGCCATCGTCTTGCCATGAGCACCGCCCCTGCTTCCCAGTTCGCGCTGATGCGTCAGCCGCGTTATGCCCCGTTCTACTGGGTGTGCTTCCTGGGCACCTTCAACGACAACCTGCTCAAGTTCGCCATCACCCTGATGCTGACCTATCAGCTGACGGTGCCCTGGCTGCCGCCCGAACAGGTGGGCCCCTTGCTGGGCGCCCTGTTCACGGTGCCCAGCCTGCTGCTGTCGGCCTGGTTCGGCATGCTGGCCGACAAGCACCCGCTGGATGCGCTGACCCGCCTGGGCAAGAGCGCCGAGGTGCTGATGATGGGGCTGGCCGCGTGGGCCGTGTGGGCGCAGGAACCGGTGGCCCTGGTGGCCTGCGTGCTGCTGTCGGGTGTGCACGTGACCTGGTTCGCCACCGTGAAGTACGCCTACATGCCGCGCCACCTGACCGGCCCCGAACTGGTGGGGGGCAATGGCCTGATGGAGATGGGCCTGTTCACGGCCATCTTGCTGGGCACCCTGGTGGGCGGTGCCGTGGCCGAGCAGTGGTGGGCCGTGGTGCTGGCCGTGCTGGGCCTGGCCCTGCTGGGCCGATGGGCCGCGGCCAAGGTGCCCGAGACTCCTGCGGCGCAGCCGGATCTGCAGGTGCGCTACAACCCGCTGGTGCAGTCTTGGCGGCAGGTTCAGGCCGCGAATGCGCAAGGGGCTTTGCCGGCCATTCTGGGCATTTCGTGGATGTGGTTCTTCGGGGCCACCTACATGATGCTGTTTCCTGCGCTCACGCGTGAGGTGTACCACGCCGAAGCCAGCGTGGCCTCGGCCCTGCTGGCGGTGGTGTCGGTGGGCATTGCCTTCGGTGCCCTTTGTTGCGAAGCCCTGGCCCACCGTTTTGGCACCCGGTGGGTGGTGGCGGCAGGCGCCCTGTTGATGGCTGTGTTCGGTGGCGACATCGCCTGGCAAGCCTGGCTGATGCAGCAGCAGCCCTCGCTGGCGGGGCAGCCTTTGTTCACCCTGCAGCGGGCCCTGACGCAAGAGGCGTTCTGGAGGTCGGTGTTGGGCGTCTGGTGCATGTCGATGGGGGTGGGCCTGTTCAGCGTGCCGCTGTATGCGCGCATGCAGGCCCTGGCCTCACCCGCCACGCGGGCCCGTGTGGTGGCGGCCAACAACGTGCTCAATGCCGTGTCGATGGTGCTGTGTGCCGCATTGGCCGGGGCCTTGCAGGCCGCCGGTCTGAACCTGGGCGAGGTGCTGGGCGTGACCGTGGCCCTGCATGGTCTGGCCTTTGCGGCGCTGTGGCGCGCCCGCACCGCCCTCTGAACAGAGGGTGGAGGGGGATTTGCCCCCCATGGTAGAACCGCGCCATGAACTCTTTCATCAGCCCTGCAGCCTTGGCGCGCTGCCTGCCGTTCGTCCTGTTCATGGTGCTGCTGGCCGCGCGCGGTCAGTTGGCCGAGTCACCCATGGCAGGGCTCGATGCCCGCTGGGTGTATGGCGTCTCGGTGCTTGCTGTGTCTGGCGCCATGTGGTGGTTCTGGAAGCAGTACGAAGAACTGATCCGGGCCCATTGGCTGACCCTGCGCGAAACGGTGTTGTCGGTGGCGGTGGGGGTGGTGGTGTTCGTCTTGTGGATCCACCTCGATCACCCCTGGCTGACCGTGGGCGAAGCCACGGCCAGCTTCCGCCCGGTCGATGCCGACGGGCAATTGCAGTGGGGTCTGATCGCCGTGCGCTGGGTGGGCGCGGCCCTGATGGTGCCTGTGATGGAAGAACTGTTCTGGCGCTCGTTCCTGATGCGCTGGATCGACAACCCCGACTTCCAGAAGGTGTCGCCGCGCACGGTGTCGTTCAAGGCCTTGGCGCTGTCCACGCTGGCCTTTGCCACGGCCCACACCCTGTGGCTGGCCGCCATCGTGGCCGGCCTGGCCTACGCCTGGCTGTACCAGCGCACCGGCAAGCTGTGGGCGCCCATCGTGGCCCACGCCGTCACCAATGGGGTGCTCGGCGTGTGGGTGGTGCTGACGGGCAACTGGGTCTTCTGGTAAAGCGCTCAGGCGCCGCGGGCGCGGTCCGCCGCGAACTGCGCCTGGAAGGCGGCAAAGCGGCCTTCGTCCAGCGACTGACGCACTTCCTTCATCAGGTTCAGGTAGTAGTGCAGGTTGTGGATGGTGGTCAGCATGGGGCCCAGCATCTCGCCGCAACGGTCGAGGTGGTGCAGGTAGGCGCGGCTGAAGTTCTGGCAGGTGTAGCAGCTGCAGGTTTCGTCAATGGGGCGCTCGTCTGACTTGTTGCGCGCATTGCGCAGGCGCAGGTCACCGAATCGGGTGAACAGGTGGCCGTTGCGCGCATTGCGCGTGGGCATCACGCAGTCGAACATGTCCACACCGGCGGCCACGCCGGCCACCAGGTCTTCGGGCGTGCCCACGCCCATCAGGTAGCGCGGCTTGTGGGTGGGCAGCTTGGGGCTGATGAAGTTCATCACCCGCATCATTTCGTCCTTGGGCTCGCCCACACTCACGCCACCGATGGCATAGCCGGGAAGGTCCAGGTCGACCAGGCCTGCCAGCGATTCTTCGCGCAGATGCTCGAACATGCCGCCCTGCACGATGCCGAACAGCGCATTGGGGTTCTCCAGGCGCTGGAACTCGGTGATGCAACGCTTGGCCCAGCGCAGGCTGAGTTCCATCGAGGCGCGGGCTTCCTTTTCGGTGGTGATGTGGCCCAGGCTCTTGTCGCCTTTCCAGTAGGGCGTGCATTCGTCGAACTGCATGACGATGTCCGAGTTCAGCACGGTCTGGATCTGCATGCTGATCTCGGGCGTGAGGAACAGCTTGTCGCCATTGACGGGCGAGGCAAAGCGCACGCCTTCTTCGCTGATCTTGCGCATTTCGCCCAGCGACCACACCTGGAAGCCGCCCGAGTCGGTCAGGATGGGCTTGTGCCAGTTCTCGAATTTGTGCAGGCCGCCGAACTGTTTCATGATGTCCAGGCCGGGGCGCATCCACAGGTGGAAGGTGTTGCCCAGGATGATCTGGGCGCCCATCTCTTCCAGCGAGCGAGGCATCACGCCCTTGACGGTGCCGTAGGTGCCCACAGGCATGAAGATGGGGGTCTCGACCACACCGTGGTTCAGCGTGAGTCGGCCGCGGCGCGCGTGGCCTTCGGTCTTGAGCAGGTCGAATTGAAGCATGGTTCAGTGAGCGTTGGTGCGCCCGGCAGGCGCGGCGTGGATCAGGGGCAGCAGGCGTTCGAGCAGGCGCTCGCTGCGGAAAGGTTTGGCCAGCACCGCCTGGCCCGACTGGCTCAGGCGCCCGATTTCGGTGGGGTCGGTGTCACCCGAGATGATGAGTGCATTGACGAGGTGGCCGTGCATGGCCAGCTGGGCCCGTACCGACTCGCACAACTGCAGGCCGTTGATGCCCGGCAGGCGGTAGTCGCTGATCAGCACCTGGGGCAGAGGGCCCAGGTGCGGACTGGACATCATCAGGCTGATGTCGCCTTGCAAGGCTTCGGCGTCACCCCAGGCTTGCACCTGGGCCCCCCAGCGTTGCAACAGTTCGGTCAGGGCGCGACGCAACAGGGCGTCGTCTTCGACCAGCCACAGGGTCACGCCACGCAGGGGTTGCTCAGGGGCGGCGGCGGGTGCCTGGTGGGGATTCGGGGCCTGGTGCAGGGGCAGGTCGAAGCGGAACACCGAGCCCTTGCCAGGCACAGAGCGCACGCTCACCTGTTCGCCCAGCAGGCCAGCGGTGCGCTGCACGATGGCCAGGCCCAGACCGATGCCGCGGGTGCGATCACGCGAGGCGTTGTCGACCTGGTAGAACTCTTCGAAGATGCGATCGAGCTGGTCTTTGGGGATGCCGATGCCCGTGTCCCACACCTCGATCCGCAGGCGCCTGCGACCTTTTCGGCGGGCGGCCACCAGCACGCCACCGCGGCTGGTGTAGCGGATCGCGTTGGACACCAGGTTGCGCAGCACGCTGTGCACCAGCATGGCGTCGGTGGTGACCATGACATGGCCCATGCGGGCCGGTTGTCTGAACCGCAGGCGCAGGCCCTTGAGCTCGGCGGCGCTTTGTTCATGCACGCGCACGGCCTGGAACAGCTCGTGCACCGACACCGGCTGGAACTGGGGTTTCACTGCCCCGGCATCGAGCCGCGAGATGTCGAGCAGGCCCACCAGCAGCGATTCCATCGAGGCCACGGCCTCGTCCAGCATGTTGATGTGGTGGCGTGCTTCGCCTTGCAGACCATTCTGCTGACGCAGCAGCGTGACCAGCAGGCCGATGGCCGCCGTGGGCTGGCGCAGGTCGTGGCTGGCTGCGGCCAGGAACCGGGTTTTGGACTGGTTGGCGATTTCCAGTGCGCGGGTGCGCTCAGCCACACGCTGCTCCAGCTGGGCCTTCGCGTCTTCGGCCTCGGCCATGTCACCCACGAACTTGCGCAGCAGCACCAGCGCATAGCCCACAAAGATGGCCGGCGTGGTGTAGGGCATCCACCGCAGTTCGTCGGCCGCCAGCAGCCCTGCGATCATCAGGTAGTCGTGTGCCGCGCTGGCCAGCGTGGCCACAGGCCCCACGATCATGGCCGTGGCCTCCAGCTTCGGTCGCTGCAAAGCCATGCGCACCACCAGGGCCACCACTGCGGTGCTGCCCAGGATCAGCAGCGGGTACACCACCAGTCGCAGGTTGTGCATCTGCCCTGAGCCGATCGACGCCAGGCCGGCCAGAGGAAGGCCCAGCACCAGGGCGCGCATGGGCCAGACCACGCGCCGCATGTCGAAGCGCGCGTAGCTCAGACCGAACCCGGCCAGGCACCAGGCCGTGAGCACCTGGGCCGTGAAGTACAGCCAGTCGACGATGGGGTCGGGCCACACCGTTTCGGCCACGAAGTACACGGCATTGCGCAGGCCCATCACGGCCATCAGCCCACCGATGAAGGCGAACACCAGGTCGCGCTTGCGGGCCTGCCAGGCCAGCAGCATGAACACGGCCATGCCCGCCACACTCAGGTTGACGCTGTGCGGCACATCCACCGTCCAGAACCGCCAGCGCTCGAATCCAGGGCGCACCGCCTGCATGGGGCCCACCTGCACCGCACTGATGCCGGGCTGCCGGAAGGGCGCGGGCAGCAACTCGATTTCGATCTGGTTGATCCCGGCCTGCAGCATGCTGGGTGGGATGTCGATCAGCGTGGGCAGTGGGTTGATGGTGGTGTTCAGCCCGTCGGCCCGGAAATGATCCAGGAGCACCAGGCCGTTGACTTTGATGCGGTGGATGGACGGCAGGCGGTCAAAGCGCAGGGCCCAGGCCTGAGTGGGCGCCTGTGCCAGCTCGAGTTGCCAGCGATAGCAGCCCCGTGCGAGGGCATGCTGGCCGCGTGTGGACCACAGATCGGGCAAATCCACCTGGGTGGTGACGACGGCCTGGCTGCAGGCGCCGGGCGCGAACCAGGCCTGGGTGAGCCATTGCGTGCCCGCCTGCGCAGCCTGGACCGGCAGCAGGCCGCACAGGGCCCACAGCAGGAACAGGCATGCGCCTTGCCGCACGGTGCGCATGGTGGGCTCAGCGAGGGGCGCGCTGGATCAGCATGGCGTCGCCATAGCTGAAGAAGCGGTAGCGTTGTGCGATGGCATGGGCATACAGCGCCCGGATGTGCTCGTAGCCTGCCAGCGCGCTGACCAGCATCATCAAGGTGCTCTTGGGCAGGTGGAAGTTGGTGATCAGCACATCGACCACCTTCAGCTCAAACCCTGGGGTGATGAAGATGTCGGTGTCGCGGCTGCCGGCCTGCAGGATGTCGGCCGGTGCAGCGCCCAGGGCGGCCGATTCCAGCGCCCGCAGCGTGGTCGTGCCCACCACCACCACGCGGCCGCCTGCGGCGCGGGTGCGGCGAATGGCCTGCACGGTGGCCTCGGGCACTTCGAACCACTCGCTGTGCATCTTGTGCTCGGCCAGGTTGTCGGTGCGCACCGGCTGGAAGGTGCCTGCGCCCACGTGCAGGGTCACTTCGGCGCGGTCCACGCCCTGGTCAGCCAGCTGCTGCAGCAGCGCGTCGTCGAAGTGCAGGGCGGCGGTGGGTGCGGCCACGGCACCCGGGTGCTTGGCGAACACGGTCTGGTAGCGGCGTTCGTCATCGGCTGTGTCGGCGTGCGTGATGTAGGGCGGCAGCGGCACATGGCCGTGGGCGTCCAGCAGGGCCAGCGGGTCGCCGCTGAAGCGCAGGTGGAACATGCCACCGTCGGGGCCCGTGCGGGCGATCACCTCGGCGTCAAACGCGTCGGCAAAACGCACGGTGCTGCCCACCTTGGGCGATTTGCTGGCGCGCATGTGGGCCAGCACCTCATGGCCGGGCAGCACGCGCTCGACCAGGGCCTCCACCGCACCGCCCGTGGCCTTCTGGCCGAACAGGCGTGCCTTGATGACGCGGGTGTTGTTGAACACCAGCAGGTCACCGCGGCGCAGCAGCGAGGGCAGGTCTTTGAAGATACGGTCGACCGGTTGGGCGCCGGTGCCATCGAGCAGGCGCGAGGCGGTGCGTTCGGCGGCGGGCTCCTGGGCGATCAGGTCTTCGGGCAGGTCGAAGTCGAAGTCGCTCAGGGTGTAGGTGTGCAGGCCGTGGCCTGGGGTGTGACTGCTCATGTGTTTGAGGGGCTGACGAGCCCCGTGCCAATTCAACAACCCGGCATTGTCGCCGATGTGCGACATTTTGAGCGTTGAGCACCAGGTGTCTCGTCGAGTTGGGCGGGCAGTCCTGGCGTGGCTCCCGCCGGCTTGCTGATGCGCTGGCCATGGGTTCTGCTGGGTCACCAGCAGGCACAACCAACGCCGTCGCCAGCCAGAGACTGGTCACTTCAGGTTGTAGCGATCCAAGTCGTCGCCCCCCTCACGCACGATCTCTCCGAACGGCCCGCCGGTGGCTCTGTCACGCATGGCCCATCGCATCTTCATGCCATCAGGTGTCCAGAAGATGTAGATCCACAGCGTCTTGTCCGCCACTTTTCCAGGCTGGGCAACACGCTTGGAGGCGATGGCTTCTTCAACGACAGCAGGAGGTATGCGCCGCTTGATTTCCAGGCGCTGCTTCTGACGCGGCAGTGCTCTGTACGCTTCCAAACTCATGTTTGGGTCCTCGGGGTATGGCGGCTCAGACCACTCAAAATCTACCCACTCAGGCAGCTCGCGGTGGTCGCCTGAGGTGGCCATGGTGGCATCTATGCCTCCATTTAACCAAGTTTGCCCTCCTTTAAAGCTGCCCCCTATGCCACCAGGTTGAGGGAACGAGCGCCCATCAGGAAGGTTCGCTTTTTTAATCGATACCCGTTTGCCGTCGATAACGCTCCCGTAAACTAGCATCATCCCGGGCCCGCCAGCACCAACATCCATCGCACGGCATCCTGACGTCGCGCCAATAAAAACAGCCACCGGCAACCCAAAAATCTGTCGTCTCAATGTGTTCATATGGAGTTGAATTGATTAATTTTTGAGCACGCATCCCTTGGGGGCAGCCGGTGTCGAATCAAAAGTCACGCCGATGTCTGACACCCAGGCCTTGTATTTCGTCACGTCGACCAAGCCCACGATGGTGCCGTCATTGCCACACCCGTCTTTGAAGTATTGAATCGACTCGCGTGCTATGGATGTATTTGTCACGCCCGCAGCCAACTGGGCTGCCTCCTGTTTGACCGGAGTGTCGTTGACATAAACCACCCTGAGTGATGGTCAAAGGCAAGCCGCTGGCATTGCGTGCAATGGCTGTCAGCGGTAATCCAAGAAATCGTCCGCCCCCCACAAGTGGGGATTATTGGATGACCACTGACAGCTGGACTAAAACGAGGTACGACCGCACGGCACGATTGAAAAATACCTCCAGCTGAGTTCGCCGCCAAGCACAGTAACCTTACCCCATCCACCACCGACGCAGGATCAGCTAACCTGTAAACCCTTGGGCCTCTCTCCAGCTGATTGGCATGGCTGGCAGTGGAAGGCCATGCAGCCAACCCAAGTATTTGTCCACGTCGATCATGCCAACGGCAGTGGGCTTCATGGGCAGAGAAATTTGCAAGAAAGTGCGGGAACGGCATTTATTTCCTGGCAAACACGTACCACGCGTCAGGCGGAAACGCACCGCAGATCAATGGCTTGCGAGTTGTTCAGGGCGGAATCAGTATCGGGTGTCCAGAAAATCGCCACCAGCCATGGTGTACTCAAAAACATAGGCCCCTGAACGCTGGATGTCCCAACCCAACATGACACCATCGGGCTTGAGGCGGAACTTGATGCGCAGTGCGCCACCGTTTCTTCGAACGTCTTCCAGCACCGCTTCTGGAATTCGGGGTGCCACAGGGATGGTGTAATCTCCGGCTAATGGGCCATCAAAGGTAATGCCTCCTGTTTTTGACCAAAGCGGCTTGTATATGCTTCTCCAAATAACCCGCACCTTTTGCGGAATTCGGGGCAATGGGAAACCCATTTTGTCGATATTTTTGGCATTAGAATGGGCTTTGCCATAAAAAGCGCGATCACTTCCGTCGGAAAACATCTCCACCCCATACATTTCAGCGCCAGCCACTGCATCGACAATCAATTCCGCACCAATTTGCATTCTGTTTTTGTCCGCAAAATAGTTGGCACCTTGCCCTTCGCCTCCAGCCGCGCAGGCACCCACAAAAACAACAGGCAGCACGGCGGTCAATCTCAACGATTTCAGCATCAAGCTCAATTTATTGAACATGCAAATTCCCCAATGTGTACCCGTTGGCTGTCAACCAATCCAGGTATTTCTTCATATTCACCGTGCCTGCTGAGTAATCAGCTGGCTTGGCCGCATACGTGATGATTGGGTTTTCGGCCAAGTCGTATTCAATTTTGCCCACCCCTGGCGGATTGAGTTGAATGATGTCGTCTTTTTGTGTGTCAGCATAGGTCATGCCAGTTCCTGTCATGGACTTGATTTTTGTTTTGGTGCCATTCATGTAGTGAACCTCGCGCTGTTCGTCGGAGTCTGATGGCTTGACCACCTTGTCTCGAGCGTATTGCTCATCGCTCTTGTCGTGAATCACTGCGGATGCATTCACTGTATCAGGGGGTGGTAGAAGTTTGACGCCTGCCAGCTTTGCCTGCTCGATCATCCAAGCCAGAGGCACCTTGGCAAGATCCGTTTGCTGGCCTGTGCCAACATAACCGCCCCCGATGTCTGCATGCGACCCTATGAATCCACGCTCGATTCGAACGCCACCTGCAACAGGTGCTGCTGACCCAACAATGGATTCCAAAGGAAAGGCGCCGGTCGAATTTGGCAAGGTTCGCAATGTGTCGCCACGATACTCATTCAATGCCACTGCCTGCGCCACGTAATTAAACTTTGCCGACACCGATAGATTGTATCCGCTGCCAAAAAACACGCCGTCCGTACTCAAAACAGTGTCCCACAGACCCATGAACCTGAAATTCACCTTCTGGCATTTATTCACCACCTTGCCGGCTCCATCTTTGATGGTGTACTGATAGTAACCATCGGCATTGGTTTTATTTGCAATGATGTTTGCAAACTCCCGTGCCTGTGCGGCGCCACGGCTGAATCCAACAATGTCCACATTCATGGCTTTGTCGTTCTGTACAAACAGCTCAGCCTCTTGGTTGAAATACTCCTCCATTCGTGTGATTCGAGCCCGGCCAGAATAATTGAGTGCCATGTCTTTTTCAACGATGGTAGCAACAGGCAAAAGCTTTGCTGCGAGAGGAACGTAATCTTTCGGGTTGATGGGGCGCGCCGGGTCGCTGGTGTCGATGGTGCCAACACCTGAGATGTACCGGGCCGCCCCATCAGCGTAGAGTTGACGAAACTGCCAGACATTCGAAATGCCATTGCCCAAACTTGCGAGCTGCACAGGATCATTGCTATTACCCGTCCCATCAAACGCAAACAAGATGAGCCCATTGGGGTCTGCGTAGGTGATGGGGTTGTGGTTGGCGTAGGCAAACGGCTGGGTCAGCCAGGGCCCTGCACCACGGCCCCAGTTGGGCGTGGGCCCCAGCGGGTCGGGCTCGAGGTACTGGCCGCGCTGCGGGTCATAGGTGCGCAGCACGTTGTCGTGCCAGCTGGTCTCAGCGTCGAAGTACTGGCCGGGCAGGCGCAGGTTGAGCGCAAAGCCTTTCACGCCATCTTGCGGCGCATGGCCCGGGCGGTGTTCGGTGCGCAGCGCGCGCAACTCACCAAAGGCGCTGTGCTCGGCCTGCCAGAGCAGCTGGCCGCGAGCACCGGTGGCTGCCACGGGCGTGCCGATCTCGTTGCTGTGCAGGTAGGTCAGCTGCGGGGCAGGGGTGGCGGCCACACGCCAGACGGCCTGGGCCCATTGCAGCAGGGCCGACCAGGGGCCCTCGGCGGGCGTGATGGCGCTGGCGCCACCCGGGTGGTCGATCACGGCCACCGGCACGCCATGGGCATACACATAACGCCGGTCAATGGCCTGGCCATGGCCTTCGGCAGCCAGTTGGCCCTGGCTCCACAAGAAGGTCTGCGCCTGGCTGGCTGGCGTTTGGGGCCCCACCAGCTTGCTGATGCGCTGGCCATGGGTGTTGTGGCCGTAGCGGGCCAGCAGCTGGCCGTTCTGGCGCACCTCGATCAGGCGGTGGTCGGGGTTGTAGCGCAAGGCGCGTGTGTGGCCGCCCTGAGTGATGGTCAAAGGCAAGCCGCTGGCATTGCGTGCAATGGCCACCGTGCGCCAGTCATGGTTCTGGCCCTGCGTTCTGCTACGCCGTCGCCAGCCAGAGACTAGTCACTTCAGGTTATAGCGATCCAAGTCGTCGCCCCCCTCACGCACGATTTCTCCGAACGGCCCGCCGGTGGCTCTGTCACGCATGGCCCATCGCATCTTAATGCCATCAGGTGTCCAGAAGATGTAGATCCACAGCGTCTTGTCCGCCACTTTTCCAGGCTGGGCCACACGCTTGGAGGCGATGGCTTCTTCAACGACTGCAGGAGGTATGCGCCGTTTGATTTCCAGGCGCTGCTTCTGACGCGGCAGTGCTCTGTACGCTTCCAAACTCATGTTTGGGTCCTCGGGGTATGGCGGCTCAGACCACTCAAAATCCACCCACTCAGGCAGCTCGCGGTGGTCGCCTGAGGTGGCCATGGTGGCCGCTGGTACGCGTTGCCATTTGGGGAATCGACTGTTAATCCCACCAGATACGCTCCCCGGATTACTGAAACCGAGCCCGTCAGGTAGCGTAGCAGATTTGACAGAGATGCTTCGACCGTTAATCAGGTTTCTGTACTCAATAATCATCCCTGGCCCGTCAGCACCCACATCCATCGCACGGCATCCTGACGTCGCGCCAAACAAAACAGCCACCGGCAACCCAAAAATCTGTCGTCTCAATGTGTTCATATGGAGTCCAATTGATTATTTTTTGAGCACGCATCCCTTGGGGGCAGCCGGTGTCGCATCAAAAGTCACGCCGATGTCTGACACCCAGGCCTTGTATTTCGTCACGTCGACCAAGCCCACGATGGTGCCGTCATTGCCGCACCCGTCTTTGAAGTATTGAATCGACTCGCGTGCTATGGCTGTATTTGTCACGCCCGCAGTCAACTGGGCTGCCTCCTGTTTGACCCGGGTGTCGTTGACATAAACCATCTCGCGGTCGCCGCCATCTGACCACAACCACTCTTTGAACCCTTTGCCAATGCGTGAGTCGTGGACGACGGGGTTGCTGACGACATCCCAGCCCTCATCTGCGATGGTTTTGGTCAAGAACTTAATTCCTTGGTCGTTCGCTTGCTCGATCATCCACATCAAAGCCACGTCACTGAGATCACCCTCAGCATACCCGCCACCGATGTCTGAGTGAGCACCCACAAAGCCTCTTTCGATTCGATTGCCAGAGTTCTTGACCGATGCACTGGCATGGATGGATTCCACATCGAAATCCGCCAAGCCGCCTCGATGCTCATTGACTGCCACCGCATGGGCTGCAAATTTTACCGACGCCGGGATCGAGAAATCGTAGTTCTTCTCATCGCCATGATCGGCCCCCAGGTGAGGCACAGTGTCCCACACGCCAAGAAACCGGAAGTTGATGCAGCGTTTGTTCTTGCCGGTGTTGTTCGTTGAAAATTCTCGAGATGCATTCAATTGTTTTTCGATCTCGGACACCCACGCTCGGGCCTCTGCAGCCCCACGACTGAACCCCACCACGTCCACGTCAAGCCGGGTTCCGCTGTTGGCTGAGTCTTGATTGATGAATTGCTCAAGGAACTTGGTGCCGAGATCCAGGCGTTCACGGAAGCCTGTACCAACAGCTTCGCTGCCTTTGACGGGCATGTCTTTGTTTGTCGTGCCTATGCCAGTGATATAAAAACGATCACCGTTTGCTGCAATGTCATAGGCCTGATAAAACTTTTGTACGTTGGATAGGCTGCTACCTTTTTGGGCAGGGTCGCTGTTCCCCGTCCCATCAAACGCAAACAATATCAGCCCAGTGGGGTCTGCGTAGGTGATGGGGTTGTGGTTGGCATAGGCAAAGGGCTGGGTCAGCCAGGGCCCTGCACCACGGCGCCAGTTGGGCGTGGGCCCCAGCGGGTCGGGCTCGAGGTACTGGCCGCGCTGCGGGTCATAGGTGCGCAGCACGTTGTCGTGCCAGCCGGTCTCAGCGTCGAAGTACTGGCCGGGCAGGCGCAGGTTCAGGGCAAAGCCTTTCACGCCATCTTGCGGCGCATGGCCTGGGCGGTGTTCGGTGCGCAGCATACGCAACTCACCAAAGGCGCTGTGCTCGGCCTGCCAGAGCAGCTGGCCGCGAGCACCGGTGGCTGCCACGGGCGTGCCGATCTCGTTGCTGTGCAGGTAGGTCAGCTGCGGGGCAGGGGTGGCGGCCACACGCCAGACGGCCTGGGCCCATTGCAGCAGGGCCGACCAGGGGCCCTCGGCGGGCGTGATGGCGCTGGCGCCACCCGGGTGGTCGATCACGGCCACCGGCACGCCATGGGCGTACACGTAACGCCGGTTAATGGCCTGGCCATGGCCTTCGGCGCTGAGCCGGCCCTGGCTCCACAAGAAGGTCTGCGCCTGGCTGGCTGGCGTTTGGGGCCCCACCAGCTTGCTGATGCGCTGGCCATGGGTGTTGTGGCCGTAGCGGGCCAGCAGCTGGCCGTTCTGGCGCACCTCGATGAGGCGGTGGTCGGGGTTGTAGCGCAAAGCGCGGGTGCGGCCACCCTGGGTGATGGTCAAAGGCAAGCCGCTGGCATTGCGTGCAATGGCCACCGTGCGCCAGTCGTGGTTCTGGCCCTGGGTTCTGCTGGCCAGCATCTGCTCGCCTTGTGCGCCGGTGCCATAGGCGTAGAAGTCGGTGGTTTGGGCATCTGTGCCCTGGTCCTGCTGCGCCACCAGCAGGCGCCCAGCGGTGTCGTAGGCGTAGTGGCTGTTGCCCTTGCTGATCAGGCGGCCCCAGGGGTCGTAGGTGTAGGCCCAGTCCATGCCGGCGGGGGGCGGGGCAGTTGGTGCTGTGCCTGTGGGTGCTGTGCCTGTTGGGGCGGTGGGCTGCGAGGCAGCCTCGCCGGCTGGCTGGCTGGCTTGCGCCGTGGCCATGGGCAGGCTGTCCCACAGGGGCTGCCACCAGGCCACCTGTTGGGTGGGGGCGCTGTAGCGCAGGCTGGCCAGTTGGCCCTGGGCGTTCAGGCGCCAGCGCACGGCCACGCCATTGCCCCAGCGGTAGCCCCGCTCGGCTTGAAGTAGCGCTTGCAGGCTGGCGGGCAGCGTGCCGGGCGCGGTGGGCTGCGCCTGAGCCTGTTTGGCGGTGGTTGGCGAGCCTTCAGGCAGTGGCTCGATCAGGGTCTGGCGGCCCAGGCCCAGCCATTGCGCCAGCGTGGCGCCCAGCACGGCGCTCAGGCGCCCGTCTTCCATGTCGATGCGTTGCAGCTGCCGCCTCGGGCCCCAGGTGTAGAGCAGGGCGCCGCCCTCGGGCAGCTCATGGCGTGTCAGGCGGTCGGCCACGTCATACGCAAAGCGCTCGCTCCAGCGCTGGGCCGGTTGTGTGGCCGTGGCCGCGCGTTCAATGGTCTTGAGCACCACGCGCCCCAGCGCGTCGTGCTGCATGTGCTCGCTTTCTTGCGGGTGCGTGATGCGCACCAGGCGCACGCCCTGGTAGGCCAGGGTCGGAGCAGTTGGGTTCAGGGCCGAATCTGCCCTGCGTGCTGGTCCTTGCGCCCTTACCAATCACCGCCACGCTCTATGTCGCGCCAGCCGCCAACAGGTTGGCCATTGACAAAAGTGCCCTCCTTCAGGACCCATCTGACTTTGATCGGAACCTCGCCAACTGAAACACCGATGGCGAGTCGAGAATCCCTGCTCCCTTTGACGCGCTCTAGAACATGTGCTGGTATTTTTGATCGCAATCTGATTTCGAATGGACCAACCAAATCGCCAGAATATTCTTCTTGACCGGGTTTGGCTGGTAGGCGCCATGTCAAAACTGCTGTCTCGGGTACTTTATGAGCTGCGTCTGATGGGATTGCGCTTCCTCCTGCACCATCCCAACCATTCGAGCCAGGGTAACGTTCTCTTCTGGTGCTGCCGCGGCCCCCATCCAGTATTTTATCTCCAGTAATAAGGGTAGGGGAGTAAATGGCGGTGTGCTCATTGGCATTCCAAACCCTGTAGGAAACAGCCTCCCCGCTCCCTAGCGATCCACACGCAGACAGCAGCGCACTTATCAGTGCCCCGATGCAATTTTTCATCCATCTCATTGTTGCTGGCATGTCATTCCCGTTCCATACTGTGAGTTGACCCATTGAATGTATCCATTTGTGCCGCACAGATTAACCTTGCCGACACGGGTCTCAAAAAGATCGGTGATGCCCAAGTTGGCATATTCAATGTACTTGAGGCTTTCTGAGTATTTCATGCCGCCTTCAAAAGTCACATCTTTGGCATTGCTGGTGCCCGGCCCCGCTGTGCTCGCTCTGTCGGTGCCACGGAACCGAACTTGCCTATCGCTGGACAGCCCACCAAAACCAGGCGTGCGCCAGAGGGCTGATCGGCTCTCGTCGTGCACGGTCGGGTTTGTCACCACCTTCAAATCTGGTCTAAGCTCTTTCATTTTTACACCTGCCTGGGTGGCTTGTCCAATCATCCAGTTCAGTGCCACATCGCTCAAATCCCCACCATCGCAGCCTGATGTGCAGTTGTAGCCACCGCCAACATCGCTGTGCGCGCCAACGAAACCACGCTCAATCCTCCTGGCACCAAGCCCACCAGACAACGCGGCTTGTGATGGTGCTATGGATTCCAGTGGAAACAATGCTCTGTATTCATTCACTGCGACCGCATGCGCAACAACGCCCACCTGCTCTGGAATTACCATCCTGAATGCCTGCCCACCAAAATCAGCGGTTGTGGTGCTCAAGACGGTGTCAAAAAGCCACATGCCTCTGATATTCAAATTCACGCAGCCTCCAGTGAGCTTGTTGTAATAGCCTGAGTCAATTCTGTCGGTTACTATGTTTGCGAATTCTCTAGCGGCAGCAGCCCCCCGGCTGAAGCCTGTGATGTCGAGTGTTACTTTTATATTTTTCTTTTCATTTGTTTGTGCTTGTGAGGTGCTTGATTGCTCTTCGCTCCATTTGGCGTAGTCTCTGACGTAAGCGTCAAGATCCAACAGTTGTTGATTGATTCGATCACGCAATTGAATTGCAAACGCACCGCCTGTCACTGAGTTGTCCCAAATGCCGCCTTGAGTTGAAACTCCTTGGATGTAATAAGTGTCGCCTGATTTGTTTGTTGCCCGGTCAAATGCATTGAAATCATCGTACGCCTGCGCGAACTCTAGGACATTGGTTCTTGAGTTTTGATCATTCCCCGTCCCATCAAACGCAAACAATATCAGCCCAGTGGGGTCTGCATAGGTGATGGGGTTGTGGTTGGCATAGGCAAAGGGCTGGGTCAGCCAGGGCCCTGCACCACGGCTCCAGTTTGGCGTGGGCCCCAGTGGGTCGGGCTCCAGGTACTGGCCGCGCTGCGGGTCATAGGTGCGCAGCACGTTGTCGTGCCAGCCGGTCTCAGCGTCGAAGTACTGGCCGGGCAGGCGCAGGTTGAGCGCAAAGCCTTTCACGCCATCTTGCGGCGCATGGCCCGGGCGGTGTTCGGTGCGCAGCGCGCGCAACTCACCAAAGGCGCTGTGCTCGGCCTGCCAGAGCAGCTGGCCGCGTGCACCGGTGGCCGCCACGGGCGTGCCGATCTCGTTGCTGTGCAGGTAGGTCAGCTGCGGGGCGGGGGTGGCGGCCACACGCCAGACGGCCTGGGCCCATTGCAGCAGGGCCGACCAGGGGCCCTCGGCGGGCGTGATGGCGCTGGCGCCACCCGGGTGGTCGATCACGGCCACAGGCACGCCATGGGCGTACACATAACGCCGGTCAATGGCCTGGCCATGGCCTTCGGCGCTGAGCTGGCCCTGGCACCACAAGAAGGTCTGCGCCTGGCTGGCTGGCGTTTGGGGCCCCACCAGCTTGCTGATGCGCTGGCCATGGGTGTTGTGGCCGTAGCGGGCCAGCAGCTGGCCGTTCTGGCGCACCTCGATCAGTCGGTGGTCGGGGTTGTAGCGCAAGGCGCGTGTGCGACCACCCTGGGTGATGGTCAAAGGCAAGCCGCTGGCATTGCGTGCAATGGCCACCGCGCGCCAGTCGTGGTTCTGGCCCTGCGTTCTGCTGGCCAGCATCTGCTCGCCTGGGGTGCCGAATCGTTGCGCACAATGCGCGTCGTCTCACTTACGCCATACCTCTGGTGACGCGGTGATCGTCACATCTTCGCCCTTGAACACCACCATCAGCTTGAGGTTGGTATTGGCACGGTTGGCGCGTACCTGGGTCACGAGTTCAGGGGTGAGAATAGGGGTTAGATCGATTCGACGCGTATAGTTGTTTCTCAGCCTATAAGCATCATCAAGCAACTTCTTTCGGCTTGCTTGTTGCTCAACAGAAACCTTGCCCGACAACTTTGGGATACGGCTTAATGCTGCCTCGGCTTGTGGCGTAGATTCTGACCAAACTACATCCACAAACTCAGGTGCTCCCCGTTTGCTATCGCCTGACATGAATGACATTTGCGCCCCCCCTCCTCGCTCAGGGGTCAGGAGTTTGGCATCAGAGCCCAAAAATCCTGGCACAGGGCCGCGGTGTCCATCAGGATCAAAGCGTTCCACAAGGATTGAGTTGCCCCCCATATTCAAGAATAACAGTGTCATTCCCAATGAAGGTTCAGCGTGCGCGCAACCAAACAACGTGGAAACCCAAGTGGCCATACCAAGCTTCACTGATAGGCGACGGTTAAGTTGTAATTGTCTTTGAGCCATTTTGCGTATTTTTCCATGTTGACTGTCCCGTCGATGGGCGTGCTTCCATCGGCGTCTTTACCCAGCTTGTCACTGTAGGTGATGAATCCCTGATCGGCAATTTGCTTCGTCGTCAAGCCACCGGGATTTGAGTTTTTGCGCAAAGTGCAGTTGGTTGCCCACACCTCGTTGTTGGCACGCAAGCAGAAGTCACTGTTCATCAAATCAAAGCCCTTGCCATGCACAACAGGGTTGGTGACAATGCCCCATTCTTCATGATTGATTTCTTGCCAATCTTTCATTGCAACCCCACTGCCCTTGGCTTGATCCACGATCCAGTTGAGCGCAACATCAGACAAATCGCCCGTGCCGTAGCTGCCGCCAATGTCAGCATGCATGCCCACAAAACCGCGTTGCACACCTCTCCCAATGGCCTCGCCAGGAAATAGGTAACGGTTTTCATTCATGGCCACTGCGTGAAAAGCATGCTGAACCTCAGCAGGCACCGCCAGTTGCCAAAAACCATTGGCTGCCCCATTCGCACCAAACTGTGCCACTGTGTCCCACAAACCCAAGAATCGCAAATTCACTTTGCGGCTGGCGCATTGCGACCCCGTGTCATACGAGTAGTAGCCACCATTTAACTTGCTGGCAATGCGATTTGAAAAATCTCTGGCCATGGCTGCCCCGCGGCTGAAACCCACCATGTCAATGTTGACCTCCTCGCTGCCTTTGAACTGATTGGTTTTCATGTACTCCTCAAATTGCGCCACCATGTAGTCCACTCGGGCGCGAGCGGTATTGGTGTTGTATTGGTCTTCTAGGTTGGTGAAAATCTTGCTGTCTGGGTCATCTCGGCCTATGCCGTTCATGTACCACTTTCGTCCATTTGCCTCTTGGTCATACGCCAGATAGAACTTGTAGACATTGGAAAAATCATCCACACCGGGTGGTGGGTTGCTGTTGTTCGTCCCATCAAACGCAAACAATATCAGCCCGGTGGGGTCTGCATAGGTGATGGGGTTGTGGTTGGCGTAGGCAAACGGCTGGGTCAGCCAGGGCCCTGCACCACGGCCCCAGTTGGGCGTGGGCCCCAGCGGGTCGGGCTCGAGGTACTGGCCGCGCTGCGGGTCATAGGTGCGCAGCACGTTGTCGTGCCAGCTGGTCTCAGCGTCGAAGTACTGGCCGGGCAGGCGCAGGTTGAGCGCAAAGCCTTTCACGCCACCTTGCGGCGCATGGCCCGGGCGGTGTTCGGTGCGCAGCGCGCGCAACTCACCAAAGGCGCTGTGCTCGGCCTGCCACAGCAGCTGGCCGCGTGCACCGGTGGCCGCCACGGGCGTGCCGATCTCGTTGCTGTGCAGGTAGGTCAGCTGCGGGGCAGGGGTGGCGGCCACACGCCAGACGGCCTGGGCCCATTGCAGCAGGGCCGACCAGGGGCCCTCGGCGGGCGTGATGGCGCTGGCGCCACCCGGGTGGTCGATCACGGCCACGGGCACGCCATGGGCATACACATAACGCCGGTCGATGGCCTGGCCATGGCCTTCGGCGCTGAGCTGGCCCTGGCTCCACAAGAAGGTCTGCGCCTGGCTGGCTGGCGTTTGGGGCCCCACCAGCTTGCTGATGCGCTGGCCATGGGTGTTGTGGCCGTAGCGGGCCAGCAGCTGGCCGTTCTGGCTCACCTCGATGAGGCGGTGGTCGGGGTTGTAGCGCAAAGCGCGGGTGCGGCCACCCTGGGTGATGGTCAAAGGCAAGCCGCTGGCATTGCGTGCAATGGCCACCGTGCGCCAGTCATGGTTCTGGCCCTGGGTTCTGCTGGCCAGCATCTGCTCGCCTTGTGCGCCGGTGCCATAGGCATAGAAGTCGGTGGCGGCTGGGTCTTGGCCCTGGTTCTGCTGGGCCACCAGCAAGCGCCCAGCGGTGTCGTAGGCGTAGTGGGTGTCGCCCTTGCTGATCAGACGGCCCCAGGGGTCGTAGGTGTAGGCCCAGTCCATGCCAGCGGGTGCCGTGCCTGTTGGGGCGGTGGGCTGCGAGGCAGCCTCGCCGGCAGACTTGCTGGCTTGCGCCGTGGCCATGGGCAGGCTGTCCCACAGGGGTTGCCACCAGGCCACCTGTTGGGTGGGGGCGCTGTACCGCAGGCTGGCCAGTTGGCCCTGGGCGTTCAGGCGCCAGCGCACGGCCACGCCATTGCCCCAGCGGTAGCCCCGCTCGGCTTGCAGTTGCGCTTGCAGGCTGGCGGGCAGCGTGCCGGGCGCGGTGGGCTGCGCCGCTGCCTGGGCCTGTTTGGTGGTGGGTGGGGTGCCTTCAGGCAGTGGCTCGATCAGGGTCTGGCGGCCCAGGCCCAGCCATTGCGCCAGCGTGGTGCCCAGCACGGCGCTCAGTCGCCCGTCTTCCATGTCGATGCGTTGCAGCTGCCGCCCCGGGCCCCAGGTGTAGAGCAGGGCGCCGCCCTCGGGCAGCTCATGGCGTGTCAGGCGGTCGGCCACGTCATACGCAAAGCGCTCGCTCCAGCGCTGGGCCGGTTGTGTGGCGGTGGCCGCGCGTTCAATGGTCTTGAGCACCACGCGCCCCAGCGCGTCGTGCTGCATGTGCTCGCTTTCCTGCGGGTGCGTGATGCGCACCAGGTGCACGCCCTGGTAGGCCAGGGTGGTCACCAATGAGGCCTCACCCGCCTTGCTGGCCTCATGGCGCACGATGCGGCCCAGTGCGTCGCGCTGCCAGCGCCACACGGTGCCATCGGCCAGCTTGCGTTCAACCATGCGTCCATTGGCGTCAAACTGCCGCACTTCCAGGCCAGTCACGGCGGTTTGCAGGGCCACCAGCCTTCCGAAATCGTCCACCCAAGCTTTCTGGCCTTGCCAGGGGGGGGCAAGCTGCGGCTCAAGCGCTTGGGCCTGGGGTGCGGCGGGCAGCAGCGTGCTGGGTGGCACCACCCAATGCATGGCGCCGTCCTGGCGCACCGAGGCCACCGCACCCGATTGGGGCTCATAGGCCAGCTTCTGCACCTCGCCGTCAGGCATTTCAATGCGCACAGGGCGGGCCAGCGCGTCGCGCGTCACCGTCACGCGTGCTTCGCCGCGCTGCCAGCTGCTGGGCTCACCCGTGGGCAGGTGGCTGTGGTGCACAGGCACCCCATCACTGGGCACTTCCGTGCGTATGCGGCCGGCTTCGTCATGGGTGAACGAATGCTTCAACCCCAGTGGGGCCTGGATGCTGATCACCTGGTTGCCGCGTGCGTCCCACACATAGCGCGTGGTGTCGTCGGCACCGGGCAATGGGCCGTCGACAGCAACCAGCACACTGCGGCCATTGACCTTGGCGTGGCTGATTTGAATGCTGCGGCTCAAGGGCGTTGCTTGCTCAGGGCTTTGCGCCACCTGGCCTGCCCGCGTCAGTGGGCTGTAGCCTTCCTGGCGCACCTCCACCACCTGCCCGACGTCGTTGTATCGCAGATGGGTCTTGCGCTCCAGGCCGTTGATCACACTGGGTTCGGCAATCAACACGGGCTGCCAGGTGGTGGGCGTGGCTTGCACGTCAGGGCCATACACATAGCGGGTGTAGTGGCGTTCGACGGGTGCGCCCTGGCCGGGCGTGCGCCATGCCCACTGCCCAACGCGAAGCAATCGGCCCAGTGGGTCGTAGGTGTAGCGCTCGCTGCGCACAGGTGTGCCTGTCGTGGTGCGTTCGGTTTCTTCGACCAAGCGCCCCCTGTCGTCGTACCGGTAGCTGCGGTTGGCGGCCGGGCAGTTCCAGTGGCTCGGGCAGGGTGCGCCCTCGGTGCGCACGATGCGGTAGTGCCCAGCCACCTGGCTGCCGTACACCTTCAGGGTCAGCCCTTGAGGCCGCTCGGCGGTCTGGCTGTGCGCCAGCACGGTCAGGCCCGAGGGGTGTTCAACGTCTTCCCGAAGGCCTGCACGCTCCAGTTGTTTGACCTCCAGCACCCTGCCGCCGTGTTCGTTGCGCTGGCCCAGACCTCGCTCGTCATAGGCAAATCGTGTCAGCCGCACCTGCTGAGGTTTGCCGTCGCTGCCATTGCCTTGCACGCTGATGCCTGTGAGCAGTGTGGGGTGCCTGGGGTCTTCGTGGTGGTAATGGCGTGTCACTGAGCTGAGGGTGGTGCCTCGGCTGGTCAGTGGGTGCGCGGGCTTGTCGGCCTGGTAAGCGGTGGGCAAACGCACGGCCATCAAGGTGCTCACTTGTGCACCGGTTCCGTACTGGTATTCGAAGCGGCCCACTGGCGTGTCGATGCTTTGCACCCCGCTGAATCGGGTGCCATCGTTGTCTTTGCGGTCGAGGTAGTTCAGCTTCAGGCTGCGGCCTTGCGGGTCGGTCACCTGCACCAGCAGACCACGGCGGTCGTGCTGCAGGGTGACAAACTCGCCTGTGGGTGCGGCAATCTGTTCCAGCAGGCCTTCCTGATTGAATTGCAGGCGGCGGCCGTTGGCCCACACCCATGTGTAACGCGTGCGCGTGCCTTGCTTGTCGATCAGCACACGCCCCTGTTCTGGCAGGGCGCTGCTGCACACCTCAGGGTTCAGCAGGCCCGGCGCGAATCCCAGCCTTGAGCCATCGGCCTGCACAATCTCGATGTTCCGGCCCTTGGCATGCAAGCGGGTTTCATACGACAAGCGCCAGCCCAGACCCACCAGGCCATTGGGCATGTTGGGCGTGCTTTGCACACTGTTGTAATGCCTGACCAGCTCCAGGCCCAGCACGCCGGGCAGGGCGGGCATGTCTTGTTCCAGCTGGTACTTGTTGCCGGTCAGCACATTGAATGGCTGTCCAGCACCAGAGTTGGTTTGCTGAACGTTGGTGGTGGCAGGGCCGCTGCTGCCGCAGCCGGTCGCGCCCGCGTTGCCTGGGCCACAGGTGCTGCTCGGGGTGGTCGCTGCGGAACTGCTGGTGGACACCACCTGCGATTGCGCCAGCGCATGAAAGCCATGGCCGATGCAGGCCAGGCTCAGCAGCCAGGACGCCATCTGTCGTGCGTTGTGATGAAAGCGTTTCGTTGTCATGGCGTGCTCACGATTTGGCGGGGAAGGACAGCACCACGCGGCGGTTGGCCGCAAGGCAGTCCTGCAGGGCTTTGTCGGTTTTGCCTGAACAGGCGTCCAGGGTCACCTCGGGCTCACGAGAACCGCGCCCCTCGGTGGTGATGTCCTTGCCTGGGAACCCGTTCTTTCTCAGGTAGTCCGCGACAGCGTCCGCTCGGCGCTTCGACAAGGCATCGTTGACCGCATCTGTTCCGATCTGGTCGGTGTGTCCGATCACTTTCAGGCCGTCCAGGTTCGCGCCAGACTGCGCCGCTGACTTGGCTTCGGCAATCACCTGATCGAGCGCCTTGATGCCGCTTGCAGTGAGGGTGGCTTTGTCAAACTCAAAAAGGATGTCGGCTGGCAGTTTCGTGTCTTGCGGCGGGATCGGGCAGCTCTGGCAGTCGCCTGGCTTGCACGGTGTGGGGTTGCCTTGCCCGCCGGGGGCGGTGGGACGGGGCACCGACGAGCAGCCCGCGGTGGTGCACCACGGTGCCGGTTGATTCGACGACGGGGGTGGTGTGCCCGGGTCTTTGGGCGCTCCGTCATTGCCCATCCCCGGACTGGACACATTGGCGCCTTCGATGGCGTCGGTGTGCATTTGCACCGTGACATGGCTGACGACCGGGATGCGCCCCTGGCTGAGCAGCGTGGTGGCGAACGCGTCGTTGCCGGTGTCCAGCCAGCGCAGGAATCGGTTGTAGACCATGCCCATCAAAGGCACGCTGGGCCTGTAGCCATGGGTGATGCGGATCTTCAGCAAGTTGGCGTCAGACAGGCTCTGCCCGGATTTGGTTTTCACCCACGAACCCGCCACTTCTCGCACACTGCGTTGGTCACCCAGGCTCTCCAGCTTGGCACGGTCACCCAGGTTGCGAGCCAATTGGCGGTTCGGGATGACCCGTTTGCCATTGGTTTTCAAGGGGGCTTGCAATTGAGGGTCGTGCCAGTCGTCGAAGCTTTCCCGGGTGGGGTTCAGCAGTTCGATTCGGCTGTTGGTGGCAAAGTCGGCGCCGGCACGCCCCAGTGATTCAGCAATTTCGGTGGCGTTGCGGCCACCGCCATACAGCGGGATCAGGCCGCGCACGTAAGCGGTTCGCACGGCGTCAATGCGTGCATTCGACATGGACCCAGCCCGTGCTCCCATGAACGACGCATGGTTGATCACGTTCTTGGCGTTGTACAGAAGCCCATACTGAACGCTGGCCAAGCCTAGCAAGATCAGGATGGGTCCCGCGATGGCGAACTCGACCATCGCCACGCCTCGTTGTGCCTTGGATGTCGCGCTGGACACCGTGCAGGCTGCAGGGCGTTCCTGCCCATTCGGCTCGGCCTGCCAACTCAGTTGCATGCCAACCTGTATCCCCATGCGCGAGACTTCACCTGCTGCCATTTCCAGGGTGTCGATGGGGCCAGGTACGCCCAGTCGCTCGTCAGCACGGCAGGCACTGGCTCGCCAGGGCATCACACGGTGGCGTGTACCCAGTACCTTGCCGGTGGCGTCGAGGTACACCAGATCGATGGGAAACCGCATCCATGCGGTGTGCACGCTGTCGCACCGTTTGAGCAGCAGGGCCTGTCCGCGTGGCAGCGTGCTGCGTCCCATCAGCCCCTTGAACCTGGACCAGAAGGTGTCAGCAATTTCGACCTGAAGCGATGCCGGGCCGGCACGTGTGGTCAACCACGCGCAGTGCATGGAAGTGGTCATGGATCCCTCTTGAATGATGGGTGGTCATGAATCCCCGAGGCGCCATTCAGAGCCCTGAGTTCATGAACTTCACAACGATCGGAAAAAACAGAATCAGGAACGTGCAAGGAAAGATGAACGCGATCAGCGGGAAGAGCATCTTCACTGGCGCTTCCATGGCCTTCTTCTCTGCCCGCAGGAAACGTTCGGTGCGTCGGTGATCTGCTTGTGCGCGCAGCACGGGACCCAGGCTCATGCCCATGGATTCGGCCTGGATCACGGCCTGCACAAACGCTGTGATGGCAGGCTCACGCAGCCGGGCAGCCATGTTGCGCAAGGCTTCTGCACGCTGCTTGCCGGCTCTGATGTCTCGCAGCACCCGCAGGAACTCTGCCCGCATGATCCCTTTTGGGCCTTTGGCCACGGCCTGCGCCATGGCGCCCTGCAGGTTCAGCCCGGCCTCGACGCACAGGGTGATGATGTCCAGGAAGAAGGGCAAAGACTTCAGCAGCTCGGTCTTTCGAGCCGCGATGCGGTCATTGAGCCACAGCACCGGGTAGAGAAAGCCACCCATGGCACCAGCCAATGCGGCCTGCCAGTAAACGCTGCTGGCCCAGCTGCGATGGCTGTCCAGCAAGGACACCACGAGGCTGAAAAACAGCGCGGTGCAAAGGGCGCACACCAGCCTGCCTGCAAGAAACTGTGCGGGAGACAGGCTGTACTCCAGCCCCGCGTTCATCAGCTTTCGTTGCTGCCGCTTGGTGGTTTTGTCGCCCATCCAGGGTTCAATGTAAAAACTCAAGGGCTGGATCAGCGGCCACAGCAGCCTGAATCCTGCAGGGGGTGGATCCTTGTACTCGCGGTCCTCGTCTGGGACATCAGACAAGACCTTGGCGAGCCACCATGCGAACAGCGCCGCGCTGGCCCCGGTCACCACCGTGATCAGTGTCAGGACAATGAATGAAGAGTCGTTGTTCATGATCAGGCTGGTGATCAGACGTCGATCGTCACGATTTTGCGGATGATGTACAGGCCCATCACCTCCAGGAACACCAGGATGGCCAGTACACCCCAACCCATCGGGGTGTGCCAGAGCTGAGACATGGCCTCGGGCTCCATGTGATCCAGAACGACCATCAACAGCACAGGCAGCAGCCCAACCACCCAAGCCTGCATCTTGCCTTGCGCGGTCAGGGCCTTGATCTTGCCTTCCATCTGGAGGCGGCTTCGGATCAGGTGCGCGGTGCGCTCCAGCGTTTCCGAGAGACCACCCCCGGTTTCAGTGGCCACGCGCATGGCCGACACCACGAGCACGGTGGTTTGTGTGGGCACACGGCGGGCCAGGTTGCTCAGGCTTTGCTCGGCCGTGACGCCCAGCCTCTGCTCCCGCAACAGCAGCGAGAACTCCTGCTGGATCGGGGGGCGGGATTCAGCCACCAGTTGTTGCAGGGCTGAGCTCAAGCCAACCCCTGCTCGCATGCCGCCCGCCAGGATCATGAGCGCGTCAGGCAGTTGTTGCTCAAACTTGTCCAGCCGTCGCTGGCGCATCACTTTGTAGATCAGGCGAGGTGCCAGCCCCAGCAGAACCAATGCCACCAGGCACAGCACCCAGCTGCCTGTGAGCAACCAGACCACCACCACCGACAAGGCCATCACCCCGATGTTCATGAGGAACAACTGACGGGGGTCGAGGAATAGGAAAAACTCGCGCGCCTGAAACTGCACCCGCCCGGTGAACTGCTGCTTGTACTTGTGCACCCCCCGTGTGGCGACATTGACCAGCAGCCAAAACAGCAGCCCGACCGACAAGGCCACAATCAGCGACACCAGCAGGATCATGCCTTGATCGCTCATGCCCTGGTGCCTCGGCGCTTGGGTTCATCGAAATCGCCGAAATCGCTGTCACTGCTGGGGTCAGGAACTTGCATCCATGGCTTGAAGATGCTCATGTCCAGGTGCATGCCTGTGGATTGCAGCTCTTCATAGAAGGTGGGCACCATGTCGCAACCTGTGAAGACGCCTTGCACGCGACCGGTTTCCGGGTCATGCCCCTGGCGCACGAACCTGAAAAGCTCTTGGACCTGGATCGTTCCGCTTTCGATGCCGGTGATTTCTGCGATGTGCGTGACACAGCGTTTGCCACAGGCAAAGCGCGTTTGTTGAACAATGATGTCGACAGCCGAGGCAATCTGTTCCCGGATGGCCGTCAGGGGCAGGTCCATGCCTGCCATCAGCACCATGGTTTCAAGCCGAGCCAGGGCGTCGCGGGGCGAGTTGGCGTGCAGCGTGGTCAACGAACCGTCATGGCCAGTGTTCATGGCCTGCAGCATGTCCAGGGCTTCTGCGCCCCGGCATTCACCTACCACGATCCGGTCCGGGCGCATCCGCAGGGTGTTGCGCACCAGATCACGAATGCTCACGCCGCCTTTTCCCTCCACGTTGGCGGGCCGTGATTCCAGCGAAATGAGGTGTTCGTGGCCCAGTTGCAGTTCAGCGGCGTCTTCCACTGTGATCACGCGCTCACCCTGTGGGATGAAGTTGGACAGGATGTTCAGCAAGGTGGTCTTGCCTGAGCCTGTGCCTCCTGAAACCACCACGTTCTTTTTGGCCTCGACGCAGATCTGCATGAAATGAGCCATCTCCGGGCTCACCGATCCATAGGCCACGAGGTCGCTGGCGCTGAGCTTTCGCTTGGAGAACTTCCGAATGGTCAGGGTCGGCCCCTTCAGGGCCAGCGGCGGGATGATGGCGTTGACCCGGGAGCCGTCTTTCAGCCGGGCATCGACCATCGGGGATGACTCATCGATCCGACGTCCCAGTGGCGTCACGATGCGTTCGATCACCCCCAGCACGGCCTGGTCCCCTGTGAAGGTGAGGGCGTGTCGGACAAGACGTCCGGAGCGTTCAACAAAAATCTGGTCATGACGGTTGACCATGATTTCCGTCACGCTCTCATCAGCCAGGAGATCCTCCAGGGGGCCCAGGCCGATGGCTTCATTGAGCACTTGCTGACACAGGGCATTCCGGTTGATCGAGGATGGGATCTCGCCGCCCTTGTCTTCGATCAGCTTGCGAATGACCGATTCGGTCTCTTGTCGCAGCCTTTCGTCGGACATGCGTGAGACGTCCTGCCTGCGCAGATCCATGGTTTCGAGCAACATGGCGTGGATGCGTTTGCGCCACTCGAATTCCAGGGCCTTTTCTTGAGGATCGGCGGCGACCATGAGAGGGTAACTGGCTGCCGTCTTGGCGTTCGTCTCCTCACTCGGCTTGCTCGCCATCACTTGTGATTGCACGCGCAATGCGTGGGCTCTCGACTCTGCGATGGCCTGCGTCGCGGCCTGATTGCGGGCGGCCACGGTCGAGGACCGCGACCGTTCGCTGGTTGCCTTCACAGCCAGGGGAGGCTGTTTGCTGGTGGCTGTTTCATCGACAACGTTCAGCTTGTATGGCCCAACCGAGATCACATCGGTGGGTTTGAGCGGGCCAAACTGGACATCCACCTTGCGGCCATTGACCTGGATGCCACCGAACGTCCCCAAGTCTTCGACCAACGGTCCGGCCGGCGTCATGAACAACCTGGCGTGTTCTTTGGATACCCGCCAGCTGTCCAACCGGACCTCGCAGTCCATGCCTTTGCCAATGATGCTGTCGTCAGGGATGTCCAATACCTGGCTGTCCCCGTTCGGGTGTGTGACAGTGATCTGCATGGTCACCTCTGCATGGGTTCAAGCCATTGGCTCGCGACCCAGCCAGCTTGACCGTTGAACGAGACCGCCCTCCAGGGGCCCACAGGCGCTTGGGTGGTGGCGTCGACTCTGCTGTCTTGGGGAATGCTGGTGAGGATCGCTGCATTGATGTCAGGTGCAACGCGAAGCGCCAGTCGCGGAAGCGTGACTTTGTAAGAAGCATTCGATGCCGTGGGCGGCGCGCTGGGCGGTTCCGCCAGAACCGGACGTTCCACCGAAGCGCTCGGAATGGCGTGCGTTTTGATGCCTTCTGCGCCCTGGCCTGTGTGACCAGCCAGAGCGCCCAGTCGGATCACACGCCGCTTGGCAGCAGGCTCCACGGTGTCTGCGGGAAGCCAGCCAGTCATGGCGCCCACTGTGACTCGCCGCCAGCGGGTCCCGCCCGCATCCACGGTGTCCTCTGGTGTCATGTGCACCGTGGCATCGCGCTGAAGGCTCAACATCGTTTGCGAGCTGGCTTCTGGGGCTGCCTTGAGTTCGGTGCTGAGCGTTGTGACCCGCAGAGGGCTGCCCTGTGCGCCTGTGGCGAGTGGCTGAGCAGGTGCAGGTGCAGGTGCGGGTGCAGGTGCAGGTGCAGGTGCAGGTGCAGGTGCAGGTGCAGGTGCAGGTGCAGGTGCAGGTGCAGGTGCAGGTGCGGGTGCGGGTGCACCGATGGGTGTCAGTGTGCGCTGGTTGGCGTTCACTTCGGACAGTTTGCGCTCAGTCTCACTGATGCGAGTGGCTTGCTCGGCATCCCCCGGCTCCGTCAGCTTTGGGGTGACAAGGACCACCAACTCTGTTTCGTTGTTGCGGAACCGGTTCGATCGGAACAGGGCACCCAACACCGGGATTTCTCCCAGCAGTGGCAGCTTGTCCGTGGACATTCCGTGCTCTGACGACAGCATCCCGCTCAGCACGATCGTCTGGCCGCTTTTGACATTGAAATGCGACTGCGTCGATCGGGTTCTCAGACCTGGACCGTAAACGGTGGACGCTGCCGAGTCGATGCTGCTGACCTCGATGTCCACCTCAGCGCGGATGTAGCCTTCACGGTCAACGGTGGGCGTGATCTTCAATGTGACACCGTACTCCTTGAACAAGACGGTGGTGCCGTTGTCTGAGGCGACGCCGTACGGAATTTCGCCGCCTGCGCGGAATTCCGCCGATTTGCCGCTGCGCGTCGACAGTTGCGGCTCCGCCAGAATGGCGGCCTTCCCTTCCTGAATCAGCGCTTCCAGGGAGGCATTGATCCCGAGGTTGAGGCCGCCGATCACGTTGAGCCCCTTGGGCAAAGTGGCGGGCTGGCCGTCGGGTGCTGTGATGGGCAAACCGGCGCCACCTCCTTGGATGTTCAAGGCATAAGGGCCGTCATTGCCTGCGCGTGTCGGCAGCCAGATGGCACCCATGGTGCCCCCACCCGTGGGTGTCCAGTTCAATCCCAGGTTCCTCAAGTAGTTCTTGGGGAACTCCAGGACCTTCACGTCCATCATGACCATCTTGTCCCACCCGCCGGGGTGGGTGAAGTTCAGCAGTTGCGGATAGACGCGCTCCAGCCGCTTGATCTTCTCCAGATCTTCTTTGCCGACGCGTTCGCCGTCGACGATCACATTGCTGCCGATGATGGAGACCTTCGCCCCAGGAAATTTGGAGACAAACGCAGCCACTTCGCGCGCAACACGGGAGGTGTCTCCTGGCACCACATTGATCTTCAGGCGTTGGTACTGGCCACGGTCATTCCAGATGAACAGGGACGAGGTGCCTTGTTCGTTGGCGAACAGCAGAATTTCTTTGTTGTCCAGCACGGCCGCCGTCAGCATCTTGCCGTTGCCAACGGCCACACGCCCGACCCCTGGTGCAGGAAGTACCCTCGATTCGCCCACAAACATCTCGATTTCCGGCACGACCGTGCCATCGTCGAAGGTCTTGACTGGCGCATAGGCGGCCGGCGATTTTCGGGCAGGCGTTGCAAGGTTTCGGGGCAGCCCTGAGCCACTGGCTTGCTGGGGTGGATGGCTCTGAGACGATGGCGTGTTTTGTGCTTCAGAAGGCAGCCATTGAAGAGACGGCAGCACCAGACACGTCAGAAAGAGCTTCCTGGCCCAAGGGGGTGATTGATCGAAATGACGACGGTTCATGGCTGTGCGCTGCCTTGCATGGCGGCTGGCATGGGGGCAGTGGTGCGGCTCGGCTCTGTGTTGGTGGATTGAGCGGTGGCCGATTGGGTGATGGCTCGCAAGGCGTTCATCAGCGGATTGCCTTTGCCCAGATTGAGTTGCTCAGGCGTGAACTCTGCTTGCTGCCCTCCGTAAAGAATGGGTACTCCGGCTTTGGCGGCGCCCGATGCAGCCAAGGGGGCTGCAGCAGCCGAAGGCGCATCGGCCAGCAGACCCTCCAGGTTCACAGATGTTTTGTCGATGGCGGTCTTGTCCTGCGGATTCCTCAGCAACGCCGTGATGCGACCCTGCTCTCGGACCGCGATGACCTGATGGGCTTGTTCAGGTGTGGTGTCCAGCGTGACCGTGGAATAGTCTCTGCGCTCACCACTTTTGGGATCGCTCTGGGAACGTTGCCCCGTGGCGAGCACCTTGACGTTTTGCAGCAGAGGGAACGTCACCTTCTTGCCATTGCGGTCAAGCGATGCCAGCAGATCGATCATGTCGCCAGGCTCCAGCATGCCGGAGATGGAGTTGATTTCGTCCACGGGGACGGTCATGGCGCGACGACCCACTTCCACCTGATGTGCAAAGGAAGGCGCGCGTTTTTCCTCCAGCATGGGCCACAGGACCATCTGGCCGCCCTTGACAGAAAACGCAAGCACCTCGCCCTCGGCGTTGTTGAAGTTTTCGGGCAGGATGGCCTGCTCGTGTGCGTAGGCTTGGGGAACCTGTCGGATGGCCACGGTTTCTTCAGACAGCACGGCCCCTTTCTGAAGATCGGTCTTGGCGACCACCACTTCGATCGTCGGACCCTTGGTGTCTGCTTCGAGTTGTTCGATCCGGTTGCTCATGTACGAACGAGCGACCAGGGCGGCGGTCAGCCCCAGCCCAGCCGCAGAGAGCAGCATGGTGGCTTGACGGTTGGGCTTGAGTTGCCTCAGTTTGTCCAGCATCAGCGATCACTCCGGCAGCGAAATTGATGCAGACGTGCGTTCATAGCCTGCCTGGAAGTTGCTGATCAGCAAGCGGATGGTCGACATGCTTCTGCCGCTGCCGTCATTGAGCGGCAGTGGCCAGAAAAGAGCCGTGCAAAGTGCCGCTGCGACGACCACGAACTCGACCATGGATTGCCCCGTTTGTCGGGTGCTGTGCTTCATTGAATCTCCCTCTGACTGCTTGGCTCAATGGCTGGCTGTGTGTGTGATGGTGTCGACCTTGATGTACGACTTTCCATCTCGGTGTCGAAATGCGGTGACGACGGCTTCGTGCCCACCGTCTTTGTGGAACGTGGTCACCAGCGCGTCGTCTGTTCGACCCCGCGCGGCAGGATTCGCCTCGGCTGTGAAGCTTTGGTCCGTCTGGTAGCCTCGCCGTTTCAAAACCATCTGGGCCTGGCGAAGTGCTTGGGTTGGGGAAGTTTGCAGGGCCAGCAGCAAGGATTCATTGCGCGTTCCCGCCACCTCTGAAACGGCGTGATCCACCAGCAAGGCCTGAGGTCCGAAAGCTTCGGTCCAGGCTTTGATTCGTTGCGCCGAGGCCTGGCTGGCGCTGGCGATCTGGCGCGTGTCGATGATCGACATCAGCCCCCGCGTGCCACCCGGTGTTGGCGTCAGTTTCACGGTGATGAAGTGATCGGCGCTTTGCTTGCCCAACACGATCGATTGGTCTGCCTGAGGGGTGGCCACAGCCTTCCATTCATTGACGTACTGTTGTGCCAGTTGCTGAGGCTGCATGGGTGTCTGGAACGCCAGCATGCGGGCAGGCACGCCTTGTATGGACACCGTGCCTTCAATGTGCGTGACCGATGCCGAGTGAGGAAGAACAGTCAGTCCACCAGGCAAGCTGACCTGTGCCCACGCGATACAGCAGGGCACCCACAGGCTCAAGAAGGCCCATACCATTGATTGACGGCCCATGGCTCACCTCAGCCTGTCTGGCGGGACGACATCCCGCCAGTAATCCAGCCCGCCAAGGCGAGGACCCCGGATCGAACTCAGCCCGATCAGGTCACCGTCTGCCGCCCGAACCAGCAGGTCCACCGGGGTGTTCAAGAAGGCGAGTGCTCGCCCTGGATGGACCACGGTGTTGTCCAGGCGCCGCTGGACCGTGAATGCATCAGGCGCAGCCCATGGGTCAATGAGTGTGCTGCTCGACCGGGTGATGACCAGGTTCAATGTGTCAAACGGACGTGTGAAGCGCAGGTGAGCCGGAAGGTTGGCCACCGAGACACTGACATTGGCGGTGTAGATGCCCTGTCGCGTCAGCCCGAAGTTGTTGAAGCTCAAGCCTGGGATGCTGAACGGTGCGCCATCCGAACCGGCTGAAAAGGCTTGCCCGTGGGTTGGGCGACGTGCTGGACCAAAGCTGACCATCACGTCGCGGTCAATGTCAGTGATCAGGGGGTTGCCGAAGCCGTCGGTCCATGCCAAGTTGCGGTGAGCTGCGAAGTTGCCCGCTGAATCGTTGGTTTTGATCGGTGCATTGCTGTTGCTGAAGAAGCGTCGTCTCACTTCTTGAGCCAACTGGTTCTCGGGCTTCCAGTTGTTGCTGCCTGGGTTGCGAATGGTTGCTTCATGTGCCACATACCGACTGGCCATCAGTGTGGAGTGCGCCATGTCCTGATACTTGCCGATCATGGGCATCAGCATGAACAGCGGGACCAGCACCAAGCAGGCCACGATGGTTTCTGTCAGGGCCTGACCGCGTGGCCGACGGCCGGGGGCGCTGAAGCGCTGGAGTCGCATGGCGTTGCGCCTCACTGTGGGTTCACTTGCATGCCTGGCACCGCATGCGGCCAGAACAGACGTGGCTCGACCCTGAACGCCAGTTTGATGTCCACTGCTTCAGCGGACATCTTGCCTTGGCCCATCTCTTCTTTGAGCGTCAATGCCAGATGACCCGGTGGCAAGAATGCGTTCCGGGTGAAGCCCATGAAGCCTCCCGCTTTGACGTGGCAACTGTTGAGCGAGTCTTCAGCCGATGCCCCAAACCTGACTTTCTGGCATGAGTGTCCGAGCACAGAATCAAACTCATTGAGGACGCGGTACAGGCCACCAGGCATCGTGGGCGGCGGTGCCTCTGGGCGCTTTTGCTTGACACCTGAAGTGGGTTGAAGCGGCTTTTTGGGCATGGCAGGGCAATCCCCTCTGGCCACCTGATCGGTGAAGTCGATCTGGCACATGCCGGACGCGGTGTGCAGCATGGCCCCTCGCCGCAGGTCTTCCTTGATGGCGCAACTGTTGTCTGGTTCAGTGCCCAGGCTGTATCGGGTCATCGTGGTGTACACGACGTAGGCACGCTCGGAGACATATTCGTCATGGACATACCGGACCACGTGGTCTGGCCATGCGGCGATGGGCTTGACGGGCCAGTTGTTGGCGCGGGCTTGTTGCACGCAGTCCTGATGGTCCGCGCGCAATTGCTTCACGCCGTCGCGTGCTTCCTTCTCGTTGGGCAAGTAGGCAAGCTTTCTCACCCAGTTCACCATCTCGCCGCTCGCACTGTTGAGTTCAGCGTGAGGGGGAGGGGCTTGCCGAGCTTGGGTCTCGGCTTGCGTCGCGGCCTGACTTGCCTGTACCTGACACAGCACAGCACAGGCCATGCCCCACAGTCGCTTCGAGTGTGTATGGCGCATCATCTTCAGTTCATCTGGAGGGCAGTGGCGGCCGCAATCGCTGCATCGGATCGCACCAGCCTGACCTGCCAAAATGGGTTGAACTCGTTGGGCAATTCAGTGCGACCGTCTGCACGCGCTGTCGGTCGGTCAAAGAACACTTCAGACGTGGCCACTGCAGCGTATTGCCCCCGCATGGGCGCCCCACGATAGTCATTGATGCCATAGGCCCGCTGTCCGGTGCTGCGCACCAGCGATCGACCCTCGGCGTTACGGATCTCTGAAGGTCGACGTGTGACCCGTATCGACAAGCGCAGCGTGAGGTTGCGACGATTGACGTCGGCCTGTTCGGGGGTGTACGACAGCGCCGCGTTGGACAAGGACATGAAGTTGGGGAGGCCACGGTAGGCCTGCCACTCGCGTGTGCTGAATGCAGAGCGACTGGCGCGCGGGTTGATGGCTCGAGAGCGTCCGAACGCGTTGGTGTCGTTGAACTCGGCATCATTCGTTCTGAATGCCGCGCTTTGTCCTCCCGCGATCACCTGCTCACTGTTTTCGACGCAACGCCCCTTTCTCATGCGGAAAGAGTAGCGAGAAGCCGAGTCAACGGCTTTCCACTCGTCGAAGCCGATCAGGTTGGTGCCGCCAGCTCTTTCCACGCGGTTGAATCGAAAGCCATTGATGCCCACGCAACTGGGCAAAAGGCTGCGGTCGCGCCAGTTTCTGTTGTTGTTGAAGCGATCTTGTGACGCACTCTGGACCGCCACGGCAGCGAATCGGTTTCGCTGGTTGTTGGGCACGACGCGCAGGACAGGGGCTCCTTCGAACAGGAAAAATCCGTCTTGCAGGGGAATCGTGTCGACGTCCACCTGGCCGTCGCCTGCAAAGTTGGCTGACGCGACCTCTTGCATGACCCGATGACGCCCTCCGGCCACCATGCGAATCATCATGTTGGCCTGAGCGGCTTGCAACAGAACCTTGGATGCTTCAACGCCTGCGATGACGCCAGGCGCCACGACGTTCACTTGGTTGCTGATGCTCGTGATGGCGGGCTCGCTCCACGCAAGTGCCATGCAAAGCGGGGCGTACCGAAGGAATGTGTCGGAGACCGGCAGGTTCCAGGGTGTGCGACAGCCGAAAAGGTTGGCCATCTGTGCATGACGGCTTTGGAAGCGCAGCCATGACGTCAGGCCGACGGTTTGTGCAACCGTCATCTCGTTGGCCAACAGCGCGCGATTGGTGTAAGCCGCGTAGTTCAGTGCGCGCGCTTGCATGAGGCCTCCGCTGTAGGCGGCGGCATCGGCTGCGTTGACCAGTTTGCCTTTGTCGTGGATCAGTTGGCCCGCATTGAACACGTAAAGCAGCGACGCCAGTCCCGCGGCCAAAACGAAGATTCCGAAGATCAGCGCTTGCCCACGCTGACGGCGTCGTGCGTGTGTGGAGGGCCAACTCCGACTGGAGTTGGCGTTTTTCATGCTTCAGCAGTGGCTGCCGAGGCAGGCTTCAACGAGAGTTGTCGTTGTCGTAGGCGCCGAGACCTTTGCGGGTTGTGCCCTGTGTTTGCGCATCGTTGGCGCGAGCACGGCCTTCGTTGATGGCCTGCGTCGCATCTTGTCCCGACAGTTCGCGTGCAATGCCCGCAGTTTGGCTGCGAACGGTTTGACCAAAGAATTGGTAGGTTGCGATGGCCGCCACGGCAATCAGCGCGACGATGACGATGTATTCCGTCATGCCCTGGCCGCGTTGCGAGCGCTTGTTCAGATTGGCTTTCATGGTGGACCCCTGTGAAAAGATTTAAGTGGCCGGAGTTTAAGGATCACCTATCTGTTTGGCATCCCCACTTTGGCGGGGTCTATGTTTCGAAATGAAACTGACTGACGCGAGAGCTTGCGCGCCAAGTACCCATGCCAGGGTCCCCGGCAACCCCATCTGCAACCACGGTGTCAGGCCATGAGTTGGCTGGACCGAGGCGGTCAACACCGTGGCGCCTGGAAGCACTTTTTGGCGAACACCCCCACTCGAGTCGATCAATGCGCTGCCTTCTCTGTTGGCGGCTCGGATGATCGGGCGGCCTGTTTCAGCAGCCCTGACCCGGGCGATCTGAAGGCGTTGTGCACTGGCCAGTGGTGCGAACCAAGCCAGGTTGGTTGGATTGATCAGCAATTGGCTTTGCAGTGCCCTTTGTCTTGCCGCGCTGGGCAGCAGGTCTTCATGACAGATGAGGCCATGTGCCTCGATGTTTCCAGGAAGCTTCAGTGAGGATTGATTCGCTTTTCCAGGCGCCAGGTCATTGAGCGGAACGTTCAGCGCGGCCATGTTGCGAGATGCCAGAGCCGGGGTGAACTCGCCAAAGGGCATCAGGTGTTCCTTGGCATAAGCCTGCCCTGTGAGCCCTTGGGCATCGAGTTCCACGATCGCATTGTGAAGAGCGGTGTCCACGAAGATCGGGGCGCCCAGCAGCAGTCTGGCTTGTGGTGTGGGCAACGCTTCGACAAGTGAGGACTGGGCGGCGTAGGGCAGTTCCGCCAGGGGGGCGGGCAAAGCGGTTTCAGGTGTCACGACGACTTCGCCTTGTGACTGCTTGAGCAACAACACCAGTTGCTGGACTGTTTCTTCGAGTGAGTGCGGCTGGAACTTTTCTCTGGGATCAATGTGAGTTTGGACCACCGAGACACTCAAGGGCATGGCGTGTGGCTTTACCCATTGCATGCCGCCTACTCGCACGGCGGCACCGCATGAAAGCAGCGTCACGGCGGTGAAGGCGATCCATGGCAGAACAGGGCTCTCTGACTTCAAGGTGTGCCATGTCAATGCTGGGATGGTGGCCAGCAGATAGATCTGCCAGCTGGCAAGCCACACCGAACCCAGGGGGAGCAAGGGTGCGAAAGGGGTGTCGATGGTGGCGTAACCGGGCGTCATGGATGAAAACCCCGCCAAGCTCTGGCTTCGAAGCAGCTCTCCAAGCAGCAAGGCCAACGGCAGCATGCTCGTGAAAGCCGAACGGATGGCCCATTTTTGACGGCTGGCTAACCATCCCCAAAGAACGACGGGCAGGCTGCTCGCCATGGATGCATAGCCCACCACGGCACACACGATGGCGATGGCTTCAAGGGTCGAGCCGCCTCTGTCGACCAGCAGCGCAGCATAGGCCCAGTGATGTCCGGCCACCTGTGTTGCGGCGTGGAAGAACAGTGCGCACACCGCAACGGCACCCGCTGTGCGGGCACGTGACAACACCCAGATCCAAGCGGCTGGACACCCCAGCGCCAGCCACCACCAATTGACTGGGGCAAAAGCCAGCGGGAGTGTGGCACCGGCGGCCATGGAGACGATCGCTGCGACGATGTGATTCATGGCGCCATTGTTTCGCTGTTCTGGGTCTGGGCGGGTCCTCCCGAGTGGGGGGGCGTCTTGTGGGTATCCTTGCGGTTTGTGTTCTGGATCAGCACGTGACTGCCCCGTCTTTCAGCCAGCAAGGTTCAACAGACAGGCCTGGTAAGGCCTTGTCCGCGCCTGCCAAGGCCATGCTGCGCATGGGCCTGCAGCGTGACATCGACCTGGCCCTGCACCTGCCCCTGCGCTACGAAGATGAGACCCGCCTGGTGCCCATCAGCACCCTGCGTGATGGCCAGACCGCCCAGGTGGAAGGCGAGGTGGTCGACAACCGGGTGGACCAGCGCCAGCGCCGCCAGTTGCTGGTGCGCCTGGACGATGGCAGCGGCGAGGTGCTGCTGCGTTTTCTGAACTTCTATGGCTCTCAGCAAAAGGCCTGGACAAAGGGGGTGCGCCTGCGGGTGCGCGGCGAAGTGCGCCACGGCTTTTTCGGGCGCGAGATGGTGCACCCCACGGTGAAGGTGGTGCAGGAGGGCACGCCCCTGGCGGCCTCGCTCACGCCGGTGTACCCCACCACCGCAGGCCTGCCGCAAAGCTACCTGCGCAAGGCCGTGGCCTCGGCCCTGCAGCGCGCTCCCCTGCACGAGGTGCTGCCGCCCGGCATGGTGCCCCGTGGCTGGCCCACCCTGCGCGAGGCCCTGCATGCGCTGCACCACCCGCCGGCCAGCATGTCGGCCGAAGCGCTGGAAGCGCCCCACCATCCGGCCTGGCAGCGCCTGAAATTCGAAGAGCTGCTGGCCCAGCAGACCTCGCAACTGCAGGCCCGTGGTGAGCGCGCCCACCTCAAGGCCCCCGTGCTGCCCACCCGGCCGGGCGGTCTGCAGGAGCGCCTGCTGGCCGTGCTGCCCTTTGCGCTGACCGGTGCGCAGCGTCGAGTGGTCGAAGAGATCGCCCAAGACCTGAACCGGCCCATGCCCATGCACCGCCTGCTGCAGGGCGATGTGGGTTCGGGCAAGACCGTGGTGGCTGCCCTGGCGGCGGCCATCGCCATGGAGGCGGGCTGGCAATGCGCTCTGATGGCGCCCACCGAGATCCTGGCCGAGCAGCACTTCCGCAAGCTGGTGGGCTGGCTGGAGCCGCTGGGCGTGAAGGTGGCCTGGCTGACCGGCAGTCTGCGCAGCAAGGTCAAACAGGCCCAGCTGGCTGCGGTGGCGTCGGGCGAGGCGCACCTGGTGGTGGGTACCCATGCCGTGATCCAGGAGCAGGTGGCCTTCCAACGCCTGGGCCTGGCCCTGATCGACGAGCAGCACCGCTTCGGCGTGGCCCAGCGGCTGGAGCTGCGCCGCAAGCTCGAAGCGCAAGACCTCGAGCCCCACCTGCTCATGATGAGCGCCACGCCCATCCCGCGCACCCTGGCCATGACCTACCTGGCCGACCTTGACGTGTCGACGATCGATGAGCTACCTCCTGGCCGAACCCCCATCGTGACGCGGGTGTTCGGCGATGCCCGCCGCCCCGAGGTGATCGAACGCATCCGCGACGAAGTGGCCAAGGGCAGCCAGGTGTACTGGGTGTGCCCCCTGATCGACGAGACCGAAGCCTCCGACCAGGCCGCCGACGAGCAGGCCGGGCGCGCTTCTCAGCGCCGTGCGCCGCTCGACCTGTCCAACGTCACGCAGACCCATCAGGAGCTCAGCGAGGCCCTGGCGGGCCACGGGGTGGGCCTGCTGCACGGGCGCTTGCCCGCGGCCGAAAAGGCCGAGGTGATGGCGAAGTTTTCCGCCGGTGAGTTGTCGGTGCTGGTGGCCACCACCGTGATCGAAGTGGGGGTGGACGTGCCCAACGCCAGCCTCATGGTCATCGAACACGCCGAGCGTTTCGGCCTGAGCCAGCTGCACCAGCTGCGTGGCCGCGTGGGCCGTGGCTCGGTGGCCAGCGTGTGTGTGCTGCTGTTCAGCGCGCCCTTGTCTGACCAGGGAAAGCAGCGCCTCAAAGCCATGGCCGAAACCACGGATGGCTTCGAGATCGCGCGGCGCGATCTCGACATCAGAGGCCCGGGCGAGTTCATGGGGGCGCGGCAATCGGGCGCCGCCCTGCTGCGCTTTGCCGACCTGATGGCCGACCAGGACCTGCTGGATCGCGCCCGCGAGGCCGCCGAAACCCTGTTGCGCGACCACCCCGAGGCCGCGCGCCAGCACATCGCGCGGTGGCTGGGCGGCAAGGAAGAGTTCCTCAAGGCTTGACCACTTGACCAGGGGCCCCTGCGCTTTCCCCTAAGATGCCGGCATGACCCTGACCGAACTTCGCTACATCGTCGCCGTGGCCCGCGAGCGCCATTTCGGCCGTGCCGCCGAGGCCTGCTTTGTGGCCCAGCCCACGTTGTCCGTGGCCGTCAAGAAGCTCGAAGAAGAGCTGGACGTGAAGATCTTCGAGCGCGGCAACGCCGAGGTCAGCGTCACGCCGCTGGGCGACGAGATCGTGCGCCAGGCCCAGGCCGTGCTGGAGCAGGCCGCCGCCATCAAGGAGATCGCCAAGCGCGGTAAGGACCCGCTGGCTGGCGCTTTGCGTCTGGGCGTGATCTACACCATCGGCCCCTACCTGCTGCCCGACCTGGTGCGCCAGAGCATCGAGCGCACGCCGCAGATGCCACTGATGCTGCAGGAGAACTTCACGGTCAAGCTGCTGGACATGCTGCGCACGGGCGAGATCGACTGCGCCATCCTGGCCGAGCCCTTCCCGGACACGGGCCTGGCCATGGCGCCTCTGTACGAAGAGCCCTTCATGGTGGCCTTGCCCAAGACCCACCCGCTGGCCGCGCACGAGGCCATCGACGCCGAAGAACTCAAGCAGGAGACCATGCTGCTGCTGGGCTCGGGCCATTGCTTCCGTGACCACGTGCTCGAGGTGTGCCCCGAGTTCGCACGATTTTCCAGCAATGCCGAGGGCATTCGCAAGAGCTTCGAGGGATCTTCACTGGAGACCATCAAGCACATGGTGGCGGCCGGCATGGGCGTCACGGTGGTGCCCATGCTGAGCGTGCCCCGCGAGCCGCAAAGCCATGTGGTGTACCGGCCGTTCAAGGGCTTGCCCCCCACGCGCCGGGTGGTGCTGGCCTGGCGGCGCAGCTTCACGCGTTACGAGGCCATCGCGGCCTTGCGCAACGCGATATACGCCTGCCCCTTGCAGGGCGTGACCCGGCTGTCAGACTGAGCGGTTGTCGTCGCGGTCTTCAGGACCGTCTGCAGGCGGGTGACCGGGGCCCTCAAGCCCTTCCTGCCTGGGCTCGAAGCAGTCCACCACGGTGAAGTACAGCGAGGCATAGAAGGCCGAGGCCACCCACATGCCTGCGAACACGGTGATCACCTGGGCCACAAAGGGCACCGGGATCAGGGTGTCAATGGCACGCACCAGCAGCCCCATGGCCACCAGCACGCCCATCCAAACCGCCCCGTACACCATGAAGGCGCCCAGGTTGCGCCAGCTGGCCACCGCGCTGAAGAACAGCGCCTTGACCGGCGGGATGCGGCCCCAGAACATCAGCGCGGGGGTGTGCCAGAACGCCAGGCTCAGGGGCAGGGCGAGCAAGGCGCGCCATGCCATGCTTTCCAGCATGACCGTGTCGGACAGCAGGTCGGCGTTTTCGTTGCTGGCTTCGAGCACCTTGGCCATGTCTTCGGCGTCGGGCCCCACGAAGCTTGAAAGCACCACCACGAGCAAGGTGCCTGCGGCATACAGACCGCCCAGCTGCAGCCAGCGGATGCGGTCTTCAGGCGCACGCCAGGGCTCGATCAGCACCGCAGGTGAAATCTTCTCGTTGGCCATCACACGGCGCACGGCCAGCATGAAGCTCATCCACAGGGCCGGCATGGCCACGACCACGGCGATCAGGCCCAGGATCTGCAACGCCATCAACAGCATCACCAGGGTGGCCACCAGCCCGAACAGGCTCACGAAACCCAGGGGCTGGTTGATGCACATCTGCAGGCCCTGGCGGGCCCATTGATAGCCGCGGCTGGCGGGAACGACGATCAGTTTCATCGCTGCCAGGCCCAGGGTTGGGTGCGACGCAGGGTCAGCACGCGTTCAAAGTGGGTCGGGTCATGCGGCTGCAGCATGCTGGCCTCGCGGGGCAGGTGAAAGTCCCACAGGCGCGAGGTCCAGAAGCGCAAGGCGCCGGCACGCAAGGCGTCGGGCAGGGCTGCCACTTCGGTGTCGCTCAGGCGGCGCTGCTGGTCATAGGCACGCACGAAGGCGTCGGCCCGGGCAGCGTCCAGGGCGCCTTTGGCCAGGTCGATGCACCAGTCGTTCAGGCACACCGCAATGTCGAACACGAAGGTGTCGCAGCCCGCGAAGTAGAAGTCGAAAAAGCCCGCCAGCGTGGGGCCGTCGAACATCACGTTGTCGCGGAACAGGTCGGCGTGCACGGGGCCGCGAGGCAGGCTCTGGTGAGCGGTGGTGGCGGCCAGTTGCTGCTGGTGGGCCAGTTCGGTGCGGATCAGTTCGGCCTGGGCCTCGTTCAGGTAGGGCAGCACCACCGGCACGGTGTCGGTCCACCAGGCCAGGCCGCGCAGGTTGGGCTGCTGCAGCGGGTAGTCCTGCCCGGCCAGGTGCATGCGCGCCAGCATGGCGCCCACCTGGGTGCATTCGTTCACGCCGGGCTGCAGCTGGTTTTGGCCGGCCAGGCGCGTGACCACGGCCGCTGGCTTGCCCTTGAGCGTGTGCAGGATTTCACCTTGTGCATCAGGCTGCGGCGCGGGCACCGGGATGCCCTTGAGGGCCAGGTGGCGCATCAGCTGCAGGTAGAAGGGCAGCTGTTCGAAGCTCAGGCGCTCGAACAGGGTCAGCACGTAGCGGCCCTGGTCGGTGTCGGCGAAATAGTTGGTGTTCTCGATGCCCGAGGTGGCGCCTTTGAGCGACTGCAGTGTGCCCAGCTGGAGGCGGGTCAGCAGGCCTTGGGCCTCGGCAACGGTGACTTCGGTGAAAACGGCCATGATTGAGCGTAAACCCTCAGGGGGGGCGGGCAAGCGAGAGCGTGATTGTAGGTTTGGCTGTGGCAGACTTCATTGGTTGTCGCCCCTGAATGGGCGGACTGCCCTCACACACCCTCAGCCCTCACCATGAAAAGCAAAACCCGTCCCGCCCAATCTTGTCGCCTGCACCGCCTGCAGTTGGCCGCAGTGGCCGCGCTGATGTCGATGGCTGTGGTCTCTCCCTCGATGGCTGCTGAAGACAGCGGCTTTGATCTGGACAAGTATGTGCGACCCGGCACCTTGTATGCCGCCGCGAGCATCGGTTTGCTGAACACGGGGTTTGATTGCAAGGATCCATCGGGCAATTCGTATTTCTCGTGCTCACGCCCACTGATTGGGGGCAAGGTGTTTGGTGGCTACCGCATGACGCCGAGCCTGGCCACCGAGGTGAGCTTCTATTACCTGGGTGGCAGTGAAGTGGCGACAGCCGGCGCAGCCTCTCCTGTCACTGAGAATTACCGCAAGAGTGCCACCCGCGCGATGGCGATCGGCATCGACTGGACCAACGAACTGTTCCAGGTCATGAACCAGCACATCCGGTTTGGTATTGCCCGTGTGTATTCGACAAACAAGCTGGGTTACACCAATGGCACGTCTGGCGTTCAGAAGGACAACGTGATCGCCCCTTACGTGGGACTGGGCATGTCCTACCTGTTCAACGACCACGTTCGGTTCTATTCAAGCTTCGACCTGTTGCACACCAAAACCGAGGGCAATATCCAGGTCTTCTCGATGGGGCTGGGCATCGAAAACTGATGGCTGAGCATTCGCCAGCAAACGCCAAGCCACCTTAGGGTGGCTTTTTCATGTCTGTTGCGCTGGAACACTCGGCGCAGCCCCAGTCAAGGTTCCATCGGTGCGAGACAATCACGCCATGACCGATACCGCCACCCCCGCAGTTGCCGCAGCCCCCGAAAACGACCGCCCCGTGATGCTGCTGGTCGACGGCTCCAGCTACCTGTACCGGGCCTTCCATGCCATGCCCGATCTGCGGGGCCCGGGCGGCATCCCGACCGGGGCCATCCATGGGGTGGTCAACATGATGGCGTGGATCCGTGACCACATCAACGCCGAGCACGCGGTGTGCGTGTTCGACGCCAAGGGCCCCACCTTCCGCGATGCGTGGTACCCCGAGTACAAGGCCCACCGCCCGCCCATGCCCGATGATTTGCGTGCGCAGATCGAGCCCATCCACGAAGTGGTGAAACTGCTGGGCTGGCCCGTGCTGGAAGTGCCTGGCATCGAAGCCGACGACGCCATCGGCACGCTGGCGCGCATGGCGGCCGATGCCGGGCACCGCGTGGTGGTGTCCACCGGCGACAAGGACCTGGCCCAGCTGGTGAACCCGCATGTCTCGCTGATCAACACCATGGCCAAGCCGCCCGAGGTGCTTGACGAGGCTGGGGTGCTGGCCAAGTTTGGCGTGCCGCCCGAGCGCATCATCGACTACCTGACCCTCATCGGTGACGCGGTGGACAATGTGCCCGGCGTGGAAAAGGTGGGCCCCAAGACGGCCGTGAAGTGGCTGGCCGAGCATGGTTCGCTTGACGCCATCATCGCCGCGGCTGCCAGCTTCAAGGGCGCCACCGGTGAGAACCTGCGCAAGGCGCTCGACTGGTTGCCCCAGGGGCGTCGCTTGATCACCGTGAAGCTCGACTGTGACCTGGCGGGCCATGTGCCGCAATGGCCCTCGCTCGATGCCCTGGCCTTGCGGGCGCCCGACCTGCCCGCGCTGCTCGATTTCTACACCCGATTCGGATTCAAGAGCGCCAAGGCCGATCTGGAGCGTCAGCTGGGCGGCGGCAAGGCCGCAGCCTCCAAAGCCAGCCGCGCAGACAAGGCCGCCGCCAGCGGCATGGACGACCTGTTCGCGCAGCCCGAAGTGCAGGACGAGCCAGCCCACGCGGCGCCCCCCGCGCCGTCGAACACCCGCTACGACACGGTGCTCGACTGGCCGATGTTCGACGCCTGGCTGGCCCGCCTGAATGCGGCCGAACTCACCGCCTTCGACACCGAGACCGACAGCCTGGACCCCATGCAGGCCCGCATCGTGGGCCTGTCGTTCAGCGACCGGGTGGGCGAGGCCTGCTACATCCCCTTGCGCCATGAGGGGCCTGATGCGCCCGTGCAATTGCCGCTCGACGAGGTGCTGCGCAAACTGCGCCCCTGGCTGGAAGATGCCGGCAAGCCCAAGGTGGGCCAGAACATCAAGTACGACACGCACGTGCTGGCCAACCATGGCATCCAGGTGCAGGGCTATGCCCACGACACCATGCTGCAAAGCTATGTGCTGGAAGCCCACCGCAAACACAACCTGGAAGATCTGGCCTTGCGCCATGCCGGCCGCAGTGGCCTGAGCTATGAAGAAGTGGCAGGCAAGGGTGCCCAGCAGATCCCGTTTGCCCAGGTGTCGGTGGAGCGCGCCGCGCAATACTCGTGCGAAGACTCTGACCTGACCCTGCATGTGCACCAGGCCCTGTGGCCGCGCCTGCAGGCCGAGCCGCAGTTGCTGGACATCTACCAGCGCTTTGAAATGCCCACCTCGCGCGTGCTGCAAAGCATCGAGCGCCAGGGTGTGCTGGTCGACCCAGGCCTGCTCAACAAGCAGAGCCACGAACTGGCCCAGCGCATCGTGGCCCTGGAGCAAGAGGCCTACGAGCTGGCCGGGCAGCCCTTCAACCTGGGCTCACCCAAGCAGCTGGGCGAGATCCTGTTCGTCAAGCAGGGCCTGCCGGTGGTCAAGAAAACCGCCACGGGCGCCCCATCGACCAACGAAGAGGTGCTGGAAAAGCTGGCCGAAGACTACCCGCTGCCCGCCCGCATTCTCGAATACCGCGGCCTGGCCAAGCTCAAGTCCACCTACACCGACAAGCTGCCCCTGATGGTGAACCCGCAGACCGGCCGCGTGCACACCAACTACGCCCAGGCGGTGGCCGTGACGGGCCGCCTGTCGAGCAACGAGCCGAACCTGCAGAACATCCCGGTGCGCACTGCCGAGGGCCGGCGCATCCGAGAAGCCTTCATCGCGCCCCCGGGCCACGTGATCGTCAGCGCCGACTATTCGCAGATCGAACTGCGCATCATGGCCCACATCTCGCAAGACGAGAACCTGCTCAAGGCCTTTGCCGAAGGCCTGGACGTGCACAAGGCCACGGCCGCCGAGGTGTTCGGTGTGCCGGTCGAACAGGTCAGCAGCGAACAGCGGCGCTACGCCAAGGTCATCAACTTCGGCCTGATCTACGGCATGAGCGCCTTTGGCCTGGCCAGCAACCTGGGCATCGAACGCAGCGCAGCCAACGCCTACATCGACCGCTACTTCCAGCGCTTTGCCGGTGTGAAGCGCTACATGGACGACACCCGCGCCCAGGCCAAGGCCCAGGGCCATGTGGAAACCGTGTTCGGCCGGCGCCTGTGGCTGCCCGAGATCAACAGCCCCAACGGCCCCAGCCGCGCCGGCGCCGAACGGGCGGCCATCAATGCGCCCATGCAGGGCACGGCCGCCGACCTGATCAAGCTGGCCATGGTGGCCGTGCACGACACCCTGGCCCAGCAGGGCCGGAGCAGCCGCATCATCATGCAGGTGCACGACGAACTGGTGCTGGAAGTGCCCGAGGCCGAGCTCGACTGGGTGAAGGCCGAGGTGCCGCGCCTGATGGCCTCGGTGGCCACCCTGCGGGTGCCGCTGCTGGCCGAGGTGGGGGCTGGCCCCAACTGGGAAGCCGCGCACTGACACGGCATCATCGCTGTCACATTCCCCTTGATGGGTGTCACAGGTCTGTCATCAGGGCTTGTCACAATCCATCGAGGGAGTTGTTGTGCCGAAAGTGATGTGCTGTGAACCCATCTGAAGTGCCTGATTCGTTGTCTGCCACGCCCGAGGGCGAGCCGGGCCCTTCGCACCTGCCGCAGGAGGCCCGTGTGTTGAAGCTGCTCAGCCGTGAACAGGCCATCCTGGAGTTCAATCGCCGGGTACTCAGCCAGGCGCGCCGGCATGACGTGCCGCTGCTCGAACGCCTGCGCTACGTGTGCATCATGGCCTCGAACATGGACGAGTTCTTCGAGGTGCGCTACAGCGACCTGCTCGAAGCCGTGCATGTGAAGGGCACGGGCATCGGCCCTGAAGACATCGACGCCATCGTGGCGGCCGCCCATGAGCTGGTGCGCGAGCAGTACGCCGTGTTCAACGACACATTGCTGCCCCACCTGCACAAAGAGGGCATCGACATCCTCAACCACGCCGACCGCAACGAGGCGCAGCGTGACTGGGTGGCGGGCTTCTTCCGCAAGCAGGTGCAGCCCCTGCTCACGCCCATCGGGCTCGATCCGTCCCACCCCTTTCCTCAGGTGGCCAACAAGTCGCTCAACTTCATCGTCAAGCTGGGCGGGCGTGACGCCTTCGGCCGTGACAACGCCATTGCCATCGTGCGCATCCCGCGCGTGCTGCCGCGCGTGATCAAGCTGCCGCCCAAGGTGACGGGCAACCGCCAGGCCTTTGTGCTGCTGTCGAGTGTGGTGCGGGCCCACCTGACCGAGCTGTTCCCGGGCCGCGAGATCAAATCGTTTTCGCAGTTCCGCCTCACGCGCGATTCCGACATCGACGTCGACGAAGACGACGTGACCAACCTGCGTCAGGCCCTGCGCTCGAAAATGAGCACGCGCCAGTTCGGTCAGGCCGTGCGCCTGGAAGTGGTGGCCTCGTGCCCCGCCGAGCTGTCTGACTTCTTGCTGGAGCAGTTCAGCCTGAGCGAGCAGTCGCTGTACCGGGTCGATGGCCCGGTGAACCTGGGGCGCCTGACTCAGCTGGTCGACCAGGCCGACGCTGACCACCTGCGCTTTGCGCCCTACCTGCCTGGCTGGCCCGATGACCTGCCGCGCCATGGCGATGTGTTCGAGCGCATCAGCGAGGGCGATGTGATGCTGCATCACCCCTTCGAAACTTTCGATGCCGTGGTGCATTTCCTGCGCGAAGCCGTGCACGACCCCGACGTGCTGGCCATCAAGCAGACCATCTACCGCACGGGCAGCGAGTCGGTGCTGATGGAGCTGTTGCTGGAAGCCGTGCGCCGGGGCAAGGAGGTGCTGGCCGTGGTGGAGCTGAAGGCACGCTTCGACGAGGAAGCCAACATCAACTGGGCCGAGCGCCTGGAGGCCCTGGGTGCCCAGGTGGTGTACGGCGTGGTGGGCCTGAAAACCCACGCCAAGATGCTGCTGGTCACGCGCCGCGAGGGCAAAAGCCTGCGCCGCTATGCCCACTTGTCGACCGGCAACTACAACCCGCGCACGGCCAAGCTGTACACCGACGTGGGTTGGCTGACGGCCAGCCCCGAACTGACCAGCGACGTGGACATGATCTTCCAGCAGCTGGCCAGCCTGACCCAGCTGAAGGCGCCCAAGCAATTGCTGCTGGCCCCGTTCACGCTGCACAAGCGCATGCTCAAGCACATCGAGCAGGTGGCGCATGCGGCCGATGCCGGCCAGCGTGCGCGCATCGTGGTGAAGGTCAATGCCCTGACCGACGAGCCCCTGATCCGCGCCCTGATCGATGCGGCCCAGCGCGGCGCCCAGATCGACCTGATCGTGCGCGGTGCCTGCATGCTGCCGCCGGGTGTGCCTGGCCTGACCGACCGCATCCGCGTGCGCTCGGTGGTGGGCCGCATGCTGGAGCACACCCGCGTGCTGTATTTCAGCTGGGGCGAGGGCGATGCGCATGAGGCGCTGTACCTTTCGAGCGCCGACTGGATGAACCGCAACATGAGCCGGCGCGTGGAAGTGGCCTGGCCTGTGAACGATGCGGCCTTGCGCCAGCGCGTGATCGATGAATGCCTGGTCCCCTACCTGCTGGATGGCCGCGATGCCTGGCAGCAGCAGCCTGATGGCCACTATGTGCGGTCTGGCGAAAGCGGTGTCAGTGCGCAGCATGCATTGATGGACCTGCACCGCGCCAGCAGTTGACACGGCGGTAGCCCCAAGGGCTTCAAGCCAGTTTCCGGGCCCGTCGCATGCCTGGAGCCTCGATCCATCGGTAACCCAAGGCGGCCATCGACAGAGCGGCCAGTACGCTCACGCCCAACGCCAGCCAGGGCTTGTCCAGCAAAGCAGTAGCGGCCATGGCAATGCCCAAGGGATGCCAAAGGTACAGTGAATACGACCATGCACCCAGGCGTTCCAGTGCGCCAGGCACGTTCAGGCGTGTTGCGCCCAGCAACAGCAACAGCAGCCCGGCAGTGTGCATCCAAGGCATCACGAAGCGCTGGGCTTGCAGGCCCCAGCTGCCCGGCAACAATGGCAGGGTCAAGCTGGCGCAAAGCAGACCAATGCCCAGCCAGGCGCCGATGCGTGACTTTGGCAGCCGCTGGGTCCATGCAGGACGATGGGCCAGCACGTGTGCCAGCCAGGCGCCCAGGCACCATGTCCACCACGTGGCGGCGAAAGTGTGTTGGATCAAAGTGCGCGAATCACCTGGTGGAGCCCACGCAGAAATGCCATACGTCAGTGCGCCCAGGCCCATGGCCAGCATCAGGGTGCGGCAAAGCTGGGCGCTATCCTTGAACCATGGCCACAACCATGCGTACAGGAGGTAGAAATGGCACTCGACCACCACCGACCAGACCACATTGTTGATCGCCACCCTGGATGGCACGTCGAAGCTTGAGAGCAGCAACAGGTGCATGCCCAGGTCGCGCCAACTGCCTGGTGCAAGCAAGTTGCCATCCAAGCGCCCCTGCAGCAAGAAAAAGCACAGCAGGCAAATCAGCAGCGATGGGTAGATGCGAAGGAACCGTCGCGCAAGGAATGTGGCGCGGTTCAAGGGCTCGTGGGAGCTGGCGAGCCGCCAGTGGATGCACAAGCCACTGAGAATGAAGAACAGGCCCACAGCCCAACGCCCGGCGCCTTCGAGCACACGTGCTCCTGCACTGTGTGCAGAGAAAAGCTCAAATTGCTGACTCCCGTGATGCAGCAGCACGGTCAATGCAGCGATGCCACGCCAAGCATCCAGATGCTTCCAAGGCAAAGAGGCCGGGGCGGGGGAATGACTCATGAAGCCTCAATGGACCAGGGGTGACATTGTCGGCCACATCCCGGCTGAAGACGCGGGATGTGGCCAGTGGTTCACACCCAGCTGCTGGCCAGCACCGGTTGCAGGGCCTTGGCAGTGGCCGTGGGCAGTGTGGTGGTGCCTTCAGCGGGAGCGCTGAACTTGGCCATGGCGCTGACCAGGCTGTTGACCTTGCTGCTGCTCAGGCTCTTGCCGTCGCTGCTGGTGAAGGCCTCGACCCGGTAGGCGCTGCCCTTGAACCAGTCTTGCACCGTGACACGGTCTTGCGTGCCGATCACCGACACCACCAGGCTTTGGCCACTGCGGGTGAACCACAGCTGGTTGGCGGCCACGTCACCGAAAGCCAGCACGTCCTTGCTGAACAAGCTGATGTCAGTTTCGATCAGGGTGTCCTGCCCATCGCCACGCTTGAAGCGGTAGGTGTCGGCCCCGCTGCCACCGATCAGGGTGTCGTTGCCCTGGTTGCCGATCAGCGTGTCATTGCCTGCCAGGCCACTGAGGTTGTCGGCCTTGCTCTGGCCGGTCAGCATGTCTTTGCCACTGGTGCCCTTGAGCGTGAGCGGCTGCACACGGGCCTCCTGGATCAGCGCTGCGCCCGTGGTGCGGGTGCCGTCGGCGAACTGCACGGTCAGGCCGTCCCAGCTGCCCAGCTGGTCGAGCGTGATGCGGTCGGTGCGGCCGGCAAAGCCCAGGCTGAGCTCGCTACCGCCCGTGGTAGGCAGTTGCGACAGCTGCAGGCTGCTGCGGGTCAGGCCGGCGCCCAGCACCAGGGCGTCGAGGCCGTCGGCATGCAGCAGGTCCTGTCCGTCACCGGCGTTGAAAAACACGGTGTCGGCGCCTTCGCCGCCCGTGATCTCGTCGTTGCCCAGGCCACCGGTGAGTTGGTCGTTGGCCAGGCCACCGCTGAGAGAGTCATTGCCACCGCCGCCGAACAGGGTGTCTGCGCCGTTCTTGCCCGTGAGGGCCTCGGCGGCGTCGGTGCCTTGCAGGTTCAGAGGGGCCAGGTCACGGGCAGCTTGCAGCAGGGCCGCGCCGCTGGTGGCAGTGCCGTCGGCAAACTGCACGGCAAGGCCGTCCCAGGTACCGGCGTTGTCCAGCGTGATGCGGTCGGTGCTGGCGGCCGTGCCCACTGCGAAGGTGAGGGCGGTGTCGCTGGCCGTGAAGGCCTGCAGTTGCAGCGAGTTTTGCGTGATGCCGGAGCCAAAGCTCAAGGTGTCGAGGCTGTCGGCGTGGATCAGATCCAGGCCATCACCCACGTTGAAGAACACGGTGTCGGCGCCTTCGCCGCCACTGATCTCGTCGTGACCTTGGCCGCCAGTGAGCTGGTCGGCATCAAGCCCGCCGTTCAGTGTGTCGTTGTCGGCGAGTCCTGTCAGCGTGTCAGCACCATCGCCGCCAACGAGCATGTCTTGTGAATCGGTACCTCGCAATTCAAGAGGAAGAGGGCGCTCTGGTGTGGTCGGGAGACTGTCCAGCAAGATGGACGATTGGTCTGAGAAATTCAGAACGACATTTTTCGGTGATGAGACACCAGTCATGATGATGTGGCCATTGCCTTGTGGCATCACCAGCCGCAGGACCGTGGGATCTTGCAAGGATTGCTTCACACTCAGATCGGCCTGCTGGATGCCTTCGCCCAAGGTCAATTCGAGGCGAGCGCCATTCAGCTGGATCGTGTCTTCGCCATCGCCCCGTTGGTAGGTCACGCGAGCACGACCGCCAAGGGCATCGGCATGGAAGACCAGCAAGTCATTGCCCGTCCCTCCGTCCAACGTGGCGTATCCCGGGCTTCCGGTCAATGTGTCGTTCCCTCCGAGGCCTTTGATGGTCAGGTTATCCAGATTGCTGGACAGAACGTCGTCCGTTTCCAATCCGAACAGCGTGGCATCGAAGTTGGACCATGCATCCAAAAACACCTTGCGATACCCGTCCTGGAAACGGAAGTTGTAGCCTGAGAACGGCGTGTCAGGTTTCAGCTGGAACGCCGGATTTCGGTCGATGTAGACATCAGCGATTTCATGACCGGAGCGCTGCCTCGGAAACACATCAAAGACCATGCCCACATCATGTTCATTCAGCTTCCATCCCAGCTCGATGACATCGTTGTATCCAGCAGTGACCAGGTCTCGTCCGTCACCCAGGTTGTAACGTATGGTGTCGCTGTTCGCGCCAGTGATGATGATGTCGTTGCCTGGGCCGCCGGTGTAGTCGTCAAGACCCGATTGACCGATCAGCGTGTCATTTGCGGCTGATCCCACCAGGGTGTCGTTGCCTGCTGTGCCCTCCAGCAACCCAGAGCCCGTCACAGTGATGCCTTTGGCTGCCGTGATGAACAAGGTGCCCAAAGACATGGTGGATCCATCACTGAAGGCCACCTGTGTCTGACCGCCTGCAGCCGACTCTTCAATGGTCAGACGGGTTGGCAGCCCTTCAAAGCTCAGCGTGTGGATGTTGCCCGCCGCATTGACCGTGACAGCGATTTGATCCAGCCTGATGCCGTTCGGGAGCTTCACGGTGTCTTCCGATGAGCCCTTCACGCGCACCTCCACTGCGTCGTTTGCGATGACGTAGGTGTCTGCTCCTGTTCCTCCGTCCAACGTGTCGGAAGTGCCTGCGGCGACCAGCGTGTCTTGCCCACGACCTCCCAAAACCAGGTTGTTGCCGGCAGCGCCAGACAAGACATCGTCGCCTGTCGACCCGTACAGGGTGTCGTTGCCCGTCGATCCTGTCAGTTGGCTGAACCCGGGGTGCATCACCAGGACGCCTTCGCGGCCCGAATCGTGCGTTTGCTGGAAAACGTCTGCCAGCTTCAGGGGGCTTTGTGCGCCCCAGCTCACTTCGTCCAGCGCGGAGGTCCAGGTGCGCGTCTTGGGGTCGACCAACCCATGGATCGTCACCCGGTGCGTCGGTACATCATTTCCGGCGGGGTGCAGGGTCAGTTCCAGGTACTGGTCCACCGTGTCCAGTGTTTGGCTGTTGTCAGACCAGGCAAAGATGCGGGTCGCCAAGCGTGCGCCCTCGGGGGCACCTTCAAACACGACCCGGTCTGTGCTCACAGCAGCGTCGTCAGTGTCTCCAGCAGCGATCCGGGCTGACTCACCCGATCGGACAACAAATGTGTCAGACCCTGGGGTGTTGTCCATCCCAAACTGGCCACTCACGAGGGTGTCGTTCCCAATGTTCCCGATGACTTGCACTCTGTTGCGTCCATCCAGCAGTGATCCTTCTGGCAGCGCATAAAGGGGGGAGGTGCGCTGGCTGGATGCAACCGTCCCGATTCGCATCAGATCGGTCGCGCTCAAAGTCTGGTCGTCAAACAGCAGTCGGTCGAATGCCACCCGATCCTGAATCAGCGCGTTGCCCGCATCTTTGAGGTAAACCGTGCTGCCATCTTTGAACGTGATTCGCAGGTCGTGGTTGATGGCCTCCGGAGGCGCACCAGTATCACCCACCGGGTCCTCGATGCCTGGGCGCCAGTCGCCTTGGTAGTTGAGTGCACCGCCAGTTCCGATGGCTCGTGCCCAGGAGGTGGCGCTTCGCCAGTCCGCATGCATCAGATGGCCTTGCTCGACGTCGACAATGTCGCCGACGGTTCGCCCTTTGAAGTGAATGTCGACCTCTTCCTGGATGCGTGCTGCAGCAGAATTCTGGTCCGTGTGGCGTGTGCCCAGTACTGCGCTTGCACCGGCCTTGATGAAGATCTGGTCGTTGCCGGCAATGTCGAAAAACCAGTCCTTTTCACCGCCGCCAATCAGGGTGTCGTCCCCATCGCCGCCAGCGATGATGTTGACGCCATAGCTGCCATCGAGTCTGTCATTGCCACCCGAGCCGATCAAAGTGTCATTGCCGATTCCGCCTTTCAATGTGTCAGCTTCTGATGTCCCGTTCAGACCTTGGTTGGCGGTCGATCTCGCCATCAGCGTCCGGATTTGATCTGTATCCAGAACGGTACCATCGGGCAGTGTGACGGTCTCTCCGAGGTGTGTGCGATCGCTGTTGAAATACCCTTCAAGCACCACGCCAGAGGTCGAGGTGGGTTGCGACAGGCCACCTTGCTTCATGCGAACGTAGGTGTCGGCATCTCGGATCAACAGGCCGTTCGCGGTGTATGCGAGTGAGTCACCTGTGATGAACACATAGTCATCGACGCCAAGTTCAGGCGCGCCTTCAAGAACAAGGTGGTCCGGGGAATTGCCCTGCCCGAAATCAGACACGCGGACTGTCGTGGTGGTGTCTCCTACTCGGCCAGTGAGTGCGCCTGTTCGCAAGGTGTCCTCGCCGTCACCCAGGATGATCGTGCCTGAGCGTTGGGCGATTCTGAGGTCATCGTCGCCGCCCAACGCATTGATATTCAATGCTTCGCCACTGGCCAGGGACGGCGCGGTATACGTGTCAGATTGCTCTGTGAATGCCTGGCTTTGTTCCACCTGTTGGCGATTGAACCTGCCCACACCGGTGATCACGAATGAGCCGTCTGCACTGGCTTCCGCTCCCCAGTAATGAAGAATGTCCGCGGCGTAGGTGTTGCCAGCGGCATCCTGCATGCTGACTTTCAGCGTGTCTTCGATGCGCTCGAATCGCACGCTGGCAGGCGTGGCATTGACGCGATTGATCCAGCTCACGAGCTGTTGGGCCGGTCCTGCGTAGAACCGCTGGCCGTTGCCGTGCATGACTTGGCTGGTATCGAATGTCTGAGCGCTGAAGGTGGCGTCCTGAGTGAGTGACAGCACCATCTCGCCACCGAGGCGATTGTCGATGACGTCGCGGCTGCCTGCATCGATCAGGTACTCGTTGCGCCCTTGACCACCTCGCAGGGTGTCTGTGCCTGCAGCTCCGAACAGGACATCATTGCCATGGCCTCCCACCAGCAGGTCGTTGCCGTCGCCGCCGTCAATCGTGTCGTCATCGCCGCCACCCCAAAGGCTGTCGTCGTCGGCTTGCCCGTAGAGAGAGTCCCGGCCCGCCCAGCCTCGCAGTTCATCTCTCCCTTGTCCTCCCTCCATCAAGTCCGTCCAGCTGCCACCACGCAAGGTGTCGGCATGCGCACTGCCCGTCACGCTCTGGAATGTGGCAGTGAGCCCCGTCAGGGCACTCAGCCCATAGCGCTGAGTGCCCAATTGAATGGCCTCGAAGTCATCTCTGCCGAAAATAGACGAGGCGCCAGGGTCGTTGGCATCCCAGGCGATGTTCTCCAGGACCACGGTGCCATTGGCAGGCGGCGCGTCTTCTTCAGTTTGCCTGAGTGTGATCTCGATGTTGCCGTTGAACTGAATGCCGGACATGGCGTCCGTTCGCATGATGCTTGGAGCGAGTGAAACGACCAGATCCTCGCGAGAGACGCTGCCTGTGGGGCCGTTATAAACCACGATGTCATCGGTTGAGGGCACGAAAGGTAACCCTCGGTCTGGGTGCTGGTCCCGGATGGTCAGTGTGCCGTTGAGCTGATTGATGACATACGTGTCGTCACCCGAGCCGCCACTGAGGCTCGATGCATCGGGCTCTGCCACCCAGGTTTGTGGTGCGGGTGTGCTGGGCCCAGGTAAGGATGAGAGGTCTTGCCAAGTGCTCATGTCGGTGTTCCTTTGGATTGAAGTGGGTTCAGGCAGTGACGAAACGTGGTGGGGCCACTCAGGGCCCTCCAGGACATCACACCCAGCTGCTCGCCAGCACAGGTTGCAGGGCCTTGGCAGTGGCCGTGGGCAGTGTGGTGGTGCCTTCAGCCGGTGCGCTGAACTTGGCCATGGCGCTGACCAGGCTGTTGACCTTGCTGCTGCTCAGGCTTCTGCCGTCGCTGCTGGTGAAGGCCTCGACCCGGTAGGCGCTGCCCTTGAACCAGTCTTGCACCGTGACACGGTCTTGCGTACCGATCACCGACACCACCAGGCTCTGGCCACTGCGGGTGAACCACAGCTGGTTGGCCGCCACATCACCAAAGGCCAGCACGTCTTTGCTCAGCGTGTTGAAGTCGTTCTCGATGAGGGTGTCTTGCCCATCGCCACGCTTGAAGCGGTAGGTGTCGGCGCCGGTGCCGCCCATCAGGGTGTCGTTACCCTGATTGCCGATCAGCGTGTCATTGCCACCCAGGCCACTGAGGGTGTCGGCCTTGCTCTGGCCAGTCAGCGTGTCCTTGCCGCTGGTGCCCTTGAGCGTGAGCGGCTGCACACGGGCCTCCTCGATCAGCGCTGCGCCCGTGGTGCGGGTGCCGTCGGCGAACTGCACGGTCAGGCCGTCCCAGCTGCCCAGCTGGTCGAGCGTGATGCGGTCGGTGCGCCCGGCAAAGCCCAGGCTGAGTTCGTTGCCACCGGTGGTGGGCAGTTGCGACAGCTGCAGGCTGCTGCGGTTCAGGCCGGCGCCCAGCACCAGGGTGTCCAGGCTGTCTGCGTGCACCAGATCTTGCCCATCGCCGGCGTTGAAGAACACGGTGTCGGCACCTTCGCCACCGGTGATCTCGTCGTTGCCCAGGCCGCCGGTGAGCTGGTCATTGGCCAGGCCCCCCTTGAGCGTGTCGTTGCCACCGCCACCGAGCAGGGTGTCGGCGCCGTTCTTGCCTGTGAGGGCCTCGGCGGCGTCGGTGCCTTGCAGGTTCAGAGGGGCCAGGTCGCGGGCGGCTTGCAGCAGGGCTGCGCCGGTGGTGGCGGTGCCGTCGGCGAACTGCACGGCAAGGCCGTCCCAGGTGCCGGCGTTGTCCAGCGTGATGCGGTCGGTGCTGGTGGCCGTGCCCACTGCGAAGGTGAGGGCGGTGTCGCCTGCCTTGAAGGCCTCCAGTTGCAGCGATGCCTGGGTGATGCCGGCGCCGAAGCTCAGGGTGTCGAGGCTGTCGGCGTGGATCAGGTCCTGTCCATCACCCAGGTTGAAGAACACGGTGTCGGCGCCATCGCCACCGGTGATCTCGTCGTTGCCCAGGCCGCCAGTGAGCTGGTCGTTGGCCAGGCCACCGCTGAGCGAGTCATTGCCACCGCCGCCGAGCAGGGTGTCTGCGCCGTTCTTGCCTGTGAGGGCCTCGGCGGCGTCGGTGCCTTGCAGGTTCAAGGGGGCCAGGTCACGCGCAGCTTGCAGCAGGGCCGCGCCGGTGGTGGCAGTGCCGTCGGCGAACTGCACGGCAAGGCCGTCCCAGGTGCCTGCGTTGTCGAGGGTGATACGGTCGATGCTGGCGCTGCCCACCGCGAAGGTGAGGACGGTGTCGCCTGCCTTGAAGGCCTGCAGCTGCAGCGAGTCCTGTGTGATGCCTTCGCCAAAGCTCAGGGTGTCGAGGCTGTCGGCGTGGACCAGGTCTTGGCCGTTACCTGTGTTGAAGTACACGGTGTCGGCACCTTCGCCGCCAGTGATCTCGTCGTTGCCCAGGCCGCCGGTGAGCTGGTCGTTGGCCAGGCCACCCTTGAGCGTGTCGTTGCCACCGCCGCCGATCAGGGTGTCGGCGCCGTTCTTGCCTGTGAGGGCTTCGGCGGCATCGGTGCCTTGCAGGTTCAGGGGGGCCAGGTCACGCGCGGTTTGCAGCAGGGCTGCGCCCGTGGTGCGCGTGCCGTCGGCAAACTGCACGGTCAGGCCGTCCCAGGTGCCCGCGTTGTCGAGCGTGATGCGGTCGGAACCGGTGCCCGTGCCCACAGCGAAGGTGAGGGCGGTGTCGCCTGCCTTGAAAGCCTGCAGTTGCAGCGAGGCTTGCGTGATGCCTGCGCGGAAGCTCAGGCTGTCCAGGCTGTCGGCGTGGATCAGGTCTTGCCCGTCACCGGCGTTGAAGTACACGGTGTCGGCACCTTCGCCGCCAGTGATCTCGTCATTGCCCAGGCCGCCAGTGATCTCGTCATTGCCCAGGCCGCCACGGAGCGTGTCATTGCCACTGCGGCCGACCAGCGTGTCGTCGGACGACGTTCCCGTCAAAACCAGTGGTGCCAATGCCTGGGCTGCCTGGACCAAGGCACCCACGCGTGTCCTGTAGCCGTCTGCGAACTGGATGGCCATTTCACTGTAGTCACCCACATTGACCACCGTGATCTGGTCGGTGCTGTTGGCAAATCCGAAGACCAGATTGCCATAGCGCTCGGTGAATGGCTGAAAGGTCAAACTGTTGTAGGTGAGTCCGGCACCCAGCACCAGGGTGTCGAACTGATCACCGTGGATCACGTCCTGTCCGTCATTCGCCCTGAAATAGAACGTGTCGTCGCTGTATCCACCAAAGAGCTCGTCATTGCCTGTTCCTCCGGTCAGCTTGTTCGAGCCTGGGCCACCGATCAATGTGTCGTTTCCCGCGCCGCCGTTGATGGTGTCGTTGCCCAGACGGCCCTCCAGCAGGTCGTCCTGGTCGGTGCCTTTCAGCGACAGCGGAACCAGGTTCCGTGCCTCTTGCAGCAGCTTGGCGCCGGTCCAGTCGGGGCCGGTGAAGCTTTTCACCACCAGGTTGTCCCAATTGCCGGGGGCGGTCAGCTGGATGGTGTCTGTCGTGTTGTAGAACCCAATGGTGAGTGTCGTGTCTCCGTCTCTGAATGGGCGGACGGCCACGATCAGCGAGTTGTCCAGGATCACGGTGTCCTGATTGTCTGCGTTCAGCGTGTCCTGACCATCCTTGGCACGGAAGTAAATGGTGTCGTGGCCTGCGCCTCCAGAGACCAGGTCATTGCCTTTGCCGCCAGTCAACACGTCATCTCCATCGCCCCCATTGAGCCTGTCGTTGCCTCCCATGCCAGACAGCGTGTCGTCCATTGGCGTGCCATTCAGGGTGTCGGCTGTGTCTGTGCCTGTGAGCGAGGTGCCCTGCCATGCCCCTGTGGCACGCAACAGCTCTTTGCCCGTGATGACTGTCGTATTGGCGTATCGCGGATCAAAGTGGATCTGCAGGTCATCCCATGAGCCCACGCGGTCCAGGGTGATGCCGGTTGTGCCGCCATGCATGGTGAAACTCAGCGATGCATCACCCATCTCGAATGGTTGGAGCGAGAGTTCGCTCATGCCGGAGACATCAGGCAGGTACAACATGTCCTGGTTGTCGACATGAATGAGGTCGAACCCATCGCCCTTCGCGACGGCGATCGTGTCGGCGCCTTCTCCGCCTGTGACTTCGTCGTTGCCCGTGCCGCCTCGCAGGAGGTCGTTGCCAGCGCCACCCTCCAGGAGGTCGTCACCACCCAGGCCCAGCAAGGTGTCTGGCTGATCGGTGCCGATCAGCGTATCGGCCGCGTCGGTGCCACGCATGGACAGGGCTTTGCCCGTGGAGGCCTGGAGCCACAAGTCATTGACGGTGACCTCGGAGCCGTCCGCAAACGTCAACACCGTGGAGTCGTCGAGGAGGTAATCGTCACGCGGGTAAAGCGGGAAAAGGGTGGTTGGCAGCGTCAGTTGGTCATTGCTGTCGCTGAAGCCGATGGTGATCACTTCGCCACGGGCTGTGCTCTCGGTCAGCACACGCAGCGACTCGCGCAACAACCCTGGTCCGAACAGCACGGCAGCCCCTGCGCCGTCCAGCGTGTCCTTACCATCACCCTTCTGGAACTTCAGGGTGAAGCGCCCCGAGTTCTTGATCAGGTCGTCACCTTGGCCGCCATCCAGCAGGTTGTCCCCAAAGCCGCCGATCAGGGTGTCGTTCCCCCCACCCCCGATGAGGGTGTCATGGCCGTTGAATCCGGTGATGAGTTCTGGCAGGTCTGTGCCTTCCCTCAGGACGGGTGCTTTCAACCGGCCCTGGTGTATCAGCTCGGTGCCGCTGATGAGGCTGTTGTAGCCGATCTTGACCGAGAGGCCGTCCCAGCTGCCGATGTTGGCCAACGTCAGCACGTCATCGGTGTCCTGGATGCGGATGCGGAGGTCTTGATCGCCCGCGAGGACCGGCAGGACGTCCACCCCGAGATAAGCTGGCCATGGTGCGCTGAGTTGCAGCACATCGAGGTGATCGGCGTAGATCGTGTCCGAGCCGCCGCCCATGGTGTACTGGATCGTGTCACGACCTTGCCCCCCGCTGACCACGTCGTTCCCCATGCCTGACTGGATCAGGTCATCGCCCGCTGTGCCTTGCAGCGTCTCAGGGGCATCCGTGCCGGTGACGGTGGTGCCGACCTCTCCAAATGCCGAGCGTGTCACGCTCAGTTCGCCCAGCGTGCCAGCGCTGCCATCCGAGAAGTTGATCAGGTAATCCTTGGGCTGCCCCATGTTCTGGAACGTGAGGCTGCCTTCGGTGCCGCCGATGTGCAGGCGGTACAGCGTGGGGTTGAGGCTGGATTGCTCCAACGCAAGGGATCCTCGGGTGATGCCCTCGCCAAACTTCAGCGTCATGCCGTTGCCACCCAGGATCACCGTGTCATGCCCGTCGCCCTGACGGTAAACGATGGGGGTACGGTCGTAGACCCCGGCAGAGGTTTGGCTGGTTTCGAACAGCAGGGTGTCATCGCCCCTGCCCCCGTCAAGGGTCACGCCCCAGGGGCCGGCGATGAGGGTGTCATTGCCGTCCATGCCTTGCAGCACATCGGCCTTCAAGGTTCGGGTGTCGAGCAGATTGTCAGCCTGTGTGCCGGTCAGGGTGGTGGTCAGTCCGCTGGTGGCTTGCACCCCGTCACTGAACTGCAGGCGAACTGTGCCGCTTTTTGCAAGGCCTTCGAACAACATGCCCTGTTCGTTCGGATAAGGCGAAGATGCCGACACCACCAGGCCACCCTGTCCGGAGTAGCTGGAGCCGATGTACATCGGCACACTGGCTTGTTTCCAGTCCAGTTCGATCAGGTCCTGAGCGGACACCGACCGGATGGTGTCCATGCCGTCTCCGAACGCGTAACGGACGGTGTCGGCGTCGGCGCCCAGCTCGATCAGGTCGTTTCCCTGGCCGCCCACGTACAGGTCCTTGCCCGAAACGCCACGAAGCGTGTCGTTACCGCTCAGCCCCAACAGCGAGTCATTGGCCGGAGACCCCTGGATCAGGCCCGAGGCAGGACTGGTCAGCCCGGCAATGGTGTTGCTCACCAGCTCGTCAAGTGTGACGCTGGGCGCATCGCCAAACTGGATGCGGAGGTTTCGAGTGTCTTGGGTATTGGCGATGCGCACCTCGGTGGTTTGGCCCGCGAAGCGCAGCGTGTAGGCTTTGAGGCCCGCATTCGTGGCGGTCTTGTCCCATTCAAGGCGCAGGTCTTCTGGTCGCAGCGTGCCCGTGAAGCGGATGAGGTCCTTGCCCAGTGGGGTGATTTCAGCGATGCCAGTGAGGTTGGAGATCTCGAACACATCGTCACCCAGACCGCCGTTCAGGGTGTCATGGCTGCCGGTGGAGATCAGTACGTCGTTGCCATCGCCAGCAATCAGGAGGTTGTTCCCAGAGCCGCCTTCCAGCGTCTCTGCGCTGGCGGAGCCGTACAGGGTGTCATCGCCAGCCAGGCCCTGGATGCGTCGCCGGCCATCGAATGTCAAGAGCGTGTCCGCACCATCGGTTCCTTCGATTTGCTCTGCGATGTTGCGCAGCTGCAAAACTGGACCCGTGCCCAGTTGCACCTCGTCAAACGCACTCGCCCATGCGCGTTCCTGCCCGATCCACGCGTAGGGGAGATCGGCTGTGTGGGTTGTGGTGCCATCAGGCAATTGCACGGTGAGTTGCAAGTGGGTCACCGCGTTGGTGTCGCTCGTGCCATTGGTGGGCCCCACGTACTTGACACGCAGCTGAGACTCCGCCGTGGTGCCTTCGAAGACGATGCGATCGGTGGTCTCTGCCAGGTCTTGCACATCGAAGGCGGTCAGGCTGATCTTTTCACCTGGCCGAATGACAAAGGTGTCTGAACCCGCTGAATTGTTCACGCCATAGGCCGAGCCCACGATGGTGTCGTCACCCACATTGCCAACGACCCCGACCTTGCCTTGTCCGTCCAGCAGCCCGCCCTCTGGCAGTCCGAACAGGTCACCCGAGGTGATCTTGTCGGCTTGCGTGCCCAGCTTGAGGAGATCCTGAACGGTCAAGGTGGTGTCATCGAAGACCAGTTGATCAAACACCTTCCGGTCGGTGATGTTGTTGTTCACTGCCGCGAGCAATGCGATGGTCGAGCCATCGTTGAAGGTCACCAGCAGGCTGTGTGTGCCGGCTGGGTCATCCACAAATTCACTCTCAATAGCCGGCAGCCACCGCCCCTTGTAGTGGGCAGGGCCTTGCTCTTGCTGTGGGTTGCGGTAGGGATTGATGCTGGCCAGGAGCTGGTAACGGAGATGTCCATGAGACACACCGGCGATGTCCTGGCTGCTGCGGCCGTTGAGCATCACCTGGATGTTCTCGGCCTGCCATTTCTCGGCATTGCCGATGTCGGTGGCCAGAGGGGCCAGCACAGCACTCGCGTGGGGGCGGATCACGATGGTGTCGTTGCCCGTGATGTCCAGCATCCAGTCCATGATGCTGCCGCCCTTCAGGGTGTCGTTGCCCTGGCCACCGTACAGATTGTTGACCCCGTAGCCACCATCGATGAGATCGTCGCCATCGCCGCCTCTGAGGGTGTCATTGCCCATTGCGCCCTTCAGGGTGTCCGCGCCGGCAGTACCGTTCTGGATGGTCGAGTCGGTGGTTGCGAATGGAATGTCGGACCAGATCAGGACCGTGCCGTCAGGCAGCGTGATGGTCGAGTCTGTCGCCTTGGGCTGGCCATCGTCACCGAAAAAGTTTTCCAGAACGATCCGGCTGGAGGCGTCCGCCTCACCAGGCGCTCCATTCACGCTGCGGGCATAGCCGTCCGCGTCGCGAATCACGAGGCGCCGGCCATCTCGTGCGAACAGGAAATCGTTGACGCCGAGGCTTTCTGGGCTGCGCAGCACGAGCTGGTCGGGTTCTGTTCGGGCGCCGAAATCCGTGATCACCAGTGTTTGTCCCTTGTCGGGGCCTGTGCCATTGAACAGGTTGCTGACGAGGGTGTCTCGCCCTTCCCCCAGGGTCACGGTGCCACCAACTTCACCCATGCTCAGCACGTCGTCGCCTTGTTTCGCGTCGAGGTGCAGCAAGGTGTTGCCGGTGGTGAGCGGTGCGCCGTAAGTGTTCGCCCCGTTGTCCAGCAGCCCCTGCTCTTCGATGCTCTGGCGGTTGTAGGTGCCCAGTCTGCCCAGCGTGAACGTGCCAGCGGCGTCGGCTTCTGCCCCCCAGTAATGAAGGATGTCGGCCGAGTACGCTTGCCCGGTGGTGTCGTTGACAGTGAGTCGCAGGGTGTCACCCCACCGTTGAAACTGCAGGGAGTCGCCGTCCAGCGCCGCTTCGCTGACCTGCGCGTTCAGCGTGTAGCTGCCCGCTGTGTAGAGATTCGCGTAGTGCGTCGAGGTGTACAGCAGGCCGCTCAGATCGACCTTGTTCAGCGTTGCTTCGGTGTCGGTGGTGAACCGGATGCTGAATGGAGCACCGCCACGGTTGTCGATGACATCCTGGCCCGACGGGGAGAGGATGTACACATTGCTGCCCTGGTTGCCAATCAGGGTGTCCGTGCCTGCGGCCCCGAACAGGGTGTCGTCACCGTAGCCTCCTGCGAGCAAGTCGTTGCCTATGCCGCCATCCAGAAAGTCTTCGTCACCGCCGCCCCACAAGGTGTCGTCGCCTGCCTGCCCTTGCAGCGTGTCGCGTTCTGCCATGCCGCGCAATTCGTCGGCTCCCTCACCACCTTGGATCAGGTCACGCCAGTGATTGCCGCGCAGGGAGTCGGTCTGGTCCGTGCCATTGACGGTGTTGGGTTGGGCGCCTTTTTGGGCCAGGTCGCTGAACGAGTACCAGCTTGTGCCCAGTTGAATCGACGAGATGACATTGGAGTTGACCGCCCAGTCGTAAAAGGGGCCCACACCATCCCAGACGGCGTCGACCAGCACGAGGCGACCATTCGCGGGTGCGGCATCTTCTTCGGTCTGTTTCAGGGTGATCTCGATGTCGCCTCCCTGAACATTGATCAGGAGGTCAGCTGGCGTCAGCGTGCGGGAGGCGTCAGGGCCGTTGTAGACGATCCTGTTGTATTCGCCGTCAGAGCTGGTGTCGTTGTACCGATCGTAAAGACGGACGGTGCCATCGAGTTGATTGACGATGTAGGTGTCGGAGCCGTTGAGGTCCGAGATCTGGGTGTCGTTGGGTTGCAGCGTCCAGGTCTGAAGGACGGGCTCTCCGTAGGCGTTGTAAGTGGTCGTGACTGAGGCCATCTGTTGCTCCCTTGCGCTGTGATGTGTGAGCATCCAAAGGGAGCCCCCCGCCTGGATGGGTGGGTAGTGATGGCTCCCGTTGAATGGATTTCTTTCAACTCAGATTAGCAAGTTGCGGCGATGAATGAAATGGTGACCCGCCATGTGTGGCGTGCTGGCGTGGCCTGAAAGTGCCGACATCGTCGCGGTTGGTGCCGACTCCCCCCTTAGGGGTGTTCGTGTTTCCTCGCACCGCAATGACAAAGGCCCCCGAAGGGGCCTTTTTTCATGGGGCTTGTGGCCCGATGGAGGGTGAGCGCCATGGGCGCTCAGGGCGGTCACACCCAGCTGCTGGCCAGCACCGGTTGCAGGGCCTTGGCAGTGGCCGTGGGCAAGATGGTGGTGCCCTCAGCCGGCGCGCTGAACTTGGCCATGGCACTGACCAGGTTGTTGACCTTGCTGCTGCTCAGGCTCTTGCCGTCGCTGCTGCTGAAGGCTTCAACTCGGTAGGCGCTGCCCTTGAACCAGTCCTGCACCGTGATCTGGTCTTGCGTGCCGATCACCGAGACCACCAGGCTCTGGCCGCTGCGGGTGAACCACAGCTGGTTGGCCGCCACATCACCAAAGGCCAGCACGTCTTTGCTCAGCGTGTTGAGGTCGTTCTCGATGAGGGTGTCTTGCCCATCGCCACGCTTGAAACGGTAGGTGTCGGCGCCGGTGCCGCCCATCAGGGTGTCGTTGCCCTGATTGCCGATCAGCGTGTCATTGCCACCCAGGCCACTGAGGGTGTCGGCCTTGCTCTGGCCAGTCAGCGTGTCCTTGCCGCTGGTGCCTGTGAGCTTGAGCGGCTGCACACGGGCCTCCTCGATCAGCGCTGCGCCCGTGGTGCGAGTGCCGTCGGCGAACTGCACGGTCAGGCCGTCCCAGCTGCCCAGCTGGTCGAGCGTGATGCGCTCGGCGCGGCCGGCAAAGCCCAGGCTGAGTTCGCTGCCACCCGTGGTGGGCAGTTGCGACAGCTGCAGGCTGCTGCGGGTCAGACCGGCGCCCAGCACCAGGGTGTCCAGGCTGTCTGCGTGCACCAGATCTTGCCCATCGCCGGCGTTGAAGTACACGGTGTCGGCACCTTCGCCACCGGTGATCTCGTCGTTGCCCAGGCCGCCGGTGAGCAGGTCATTGGCCAACCCGCCGTTGAGGGTGTCATTGCCGCCTGCCCCCAGCAGCGTGTCGGCGCCACTGCGCCCTTTGAGGGTCTCAGCGACATCGGTACCCTGCAGGCTGAGTGGCATGAATTCGCGAACGCGTTCTACCAGTTGTCCCCCAGTGGCAATCACTTCGACGTTGTCGGAGAACTTCAGGTCGTCCCATGAACCCACCTGATCCAGGGTGAGCTTGATGTTTCCGAAATCTATCAACAGGTTGCTGCTGTCGGTACCGGTCAGGCTGAGGGTGGCCGTTTCCAGCAGCATTCCCTCGCCGAATACGATGGTGTCATCGTTGTCTGCATGCACCGTGTCCCAACCATCTTCTAAATAGTTCACGCACACGGTGTCCGCGCCAGCACCGCCGTCGATGAGGTCGTTGCCTGAACTGCCAAGCAGCAAGTCGTTGCCTCCACCACCCAGGAGGGTGTCGTCTTGCAGAGAGCCGATCAGGGTGTCGTTCTGTGCCGTGCCCAGAAGTTGCCCCGGCTTGAATGAAGGCAGTTGTTGATACTGCGGGAACGTGCCTTTGGCCATGCTCACGAGCTGCGCCCCGGTGAACTGGGTCTGGTCATGGAGTCTGACCACCAGACCATCCCAGGAGCCAACATTGGCCAGCCTGATGCCCGACATGGTGCTGGCCATGCGCATGACCAGCGATGAAGTTCCGTCTTGCTCTGAAAAAATGCGCAGTCGCCCGATGGTGGCGCCAGCCCCCAGGACCAGCGTGTCCTGGCTGTCTGCGTGAACCAGGTCTTCGAAATAGTCACCGAAGATGACGGTGTCGGCGCCTTCGCCAGTGGTGATCACATTGCGACCCGCCCCGGCGTCCAGGAGGTCGTTGCCTTCGCCGCCGTCCAGTGTGTCGTCACCCCAATCGCCCACGATGGTGTCGGCGCCCACATTGCCCACCAGCAGGTCGGGGCCAGTGGTCCCATTGAGTTGCAGCGGCTTCTGCGCTGCAGCAATCCGGGTCAGTGGGTCGTTGAAATCCTGGCTGCCGTCAGCCCATTGAACAACCCAGGCGTCCTGGTTCAGGTTCAGAGAACCGGAATGACCGTGCACGCTGATGCGCAGGCCCTGGCCGGTGGTTGCCACACGGATGTTGTCTCGGGTGACGTCGGGGCCAAAAGACAGGATGTCCGACCCGCCCAAGGTGGCCGAGTCATCGCCCTCGTTGGCGTTGAACACGATGGTGTCTTCGCCCAGGCCGCCCAGGTAATGGTCATTGCCCAGTCCGCCGATCAGCACGTCATTGCCCGCGCCGCCATAGAGCGTGTCGTCACCGGCCAGGCCGCGCAAAGTGTCTCGGCCTCGGCCACCGGCAACGTAGTCGCCCTGTGCAGTGCCCTCGATCAATCGGTTGTTGGCATTCTGGACAATGTCGCGGATCTGTTGGCCGGTCAAGGTGAAGCCATCAGGCAGGCGAACGGTCAGGTTGTCGTACAGATCGTAGGACTGCAGCTCGATGTAATCACCCAACGAACTACCATAGAGTCGCGCAGGTCCGTAGCTATCTGCTTGAGTGCGGATTTGAAGCGTGGCCAGGCTGAACCCTTCACCCAGCTCGATGATGTCCTGATCATCGACTTTGACAGTGTCGGGACCATCATTGGCCGTGAAGCGATAGACATCGCGGCCCTCGCCACCTACCAGCAAGTCAGCGCCGCTTCCACCCACCAGGGTGTCGTTGCCGACGCCTCCGAGCAGCACGTCGTCACCCGCTTCTCCCAGGATCAGGTCGCTCCACTGCGTACCCAGGAGTGTGTTGGGTGCATCGTCGCCCGTCAAGGTTGCGCCGGTGGTGGCGTTGACGCTGTTGTATACATCGGCGCCCGACAGTTCTCGCCCGTTCGAGAAGCGGAACACCGTCTGATTGATCGATGAACTGTTGTCGAACGAGAGCTGCGAGTTGTCTGCTGAAAAACCCATGGAGAGGCGAGTGCCTGAGGGGTCTTTCTTGACGTCGACGGACGACAACTCAAGGCCTTGGCCCAGCTCGATGACGTCGTGGCCGTTGGATTGGATGAAGTCAGCTCCATCGCCCGCATTGAAACGCAGCGTGTCGGCGCCGCCGCCGGTGCTGATCGTGTCGTTGCCCCAGCCCCCCTCGAAGACGTCGTCACCCAGGCCACCTTGGAGCAGGTCAGACTGCCGTGAACCGATCAAGGTGTCGTTGCCGTCGGTGCCTTCAAGGGTCAGGCCCGGGAGCGCTTGCGTTGCGATCAGCAAGTCTCGCCCGGTGGTGCTGCTGCCGTCACCGAAGGTGACCGTCAATCCTGGCCACTGGAGGTTCAACGGCAGGAGCACATTGGGGGCTTGCCCTGGCAGACCGATGGTCAGGTAGCTGGCGCCATCCTGGTCGACGAACCCCAGAGCGGCGGACGCCAGGTTGGGAATGTTGTTCAACACCAGGCTGTCGTCTGTGTCAGCCAGGACGATGCTGTTGCCTCCAGAGATGATGTAGGTGTCTCTGCCTGTGTATCCCCAATCCATGCTGCGACTGGTTCCGCCGTCCAGGATGTAATCGCCCGAATCGGCAGTCAGCGTGTCATTTCGGTAAGTTCCCAGAACATAGGTTCGGTTGATGGTCGACATGCAGGCCTCCTTGTGGATGTGTGAGTTGTTGGAACTTCGCAATTCAGCTTACTCAATGAGGCACACAACCCCAAGGTTCATCGTGCGCCTGAGGCCTCAATTGACATAGCAGCATCCCCCTTGAATCTGTGCCTCTGGTGGCAGTTCCCCCATCGGGGTGTGAGAGAAAACCTGAGCGCTGCGTCATCCGTTCGTCATGGCTTGGCCCCATCATGTCGTCCACAGGCGCAAACGTGCGGGGCATGTATCTGGCTCCATTTGCGATGTGTTTCACCCAGGCAAGCATCGCTCAGCCCATGGACCTTCTCCTCTGGCGCCACGCCCACGCCGGCGACCCCTTCGATGACCCCGTCGAAGACCTGACCCGCCCCCTGAGTGCCAAGGGCGAGCGTCAGGCCGCGCGCATGGCCGGCTGGCTCGACCAGTACCTGCCCGATTCCACACGCATTTTGGTGAGCCCGGCGCGGCGCACGCAGCAGACGGCGCAGGCCCTGGTGCGGCCCTTCAAGATCGTCGAGGCCCTGGGCCCCGACGGCACGGTGGAAAGTCTGCTGCAGGCCGCGAAGTTCCCGCACAGCCGAGACCCGGTGCTGGTGGTGGGCCACCAGCCCACACTGGGCCGGGTGGTGGCGCAACTGCTCGATGCCACCGACCCCACGCAGCCCTGGTCGGTGCGCAAGGGCTCGGTGTGGTGGTTGCGCCTGCGCGAGCGCGAGGGTGTGCCGCAGTTGACCTTGCACGCCGTGGTGGGGCCTGACACGGTCTGAAGCCCAAGGGCAGGGCGGTTCTCGGGTATCGTGCCGGGCATGAGCGAATTCAGTTTCTTCTGGCACGACTACGAAACCTTTGGCGCCGTGCCGCGGCGCGACCGCCCGGCCCAGTTCGCCGGGGTGCGCACCGACGCCGAGCTCAACGAGGTGGGCGAGCCGCTGATGGTGTATTGCCAGCCCACCCCTGATTACCTGCCCAACCCGGAAAGCTGCCTGCTCACGGGCATCTTGCCGCAGCACTGCCTGCAGCGCGGCGTTCCCGAGCACCAGTTCGCCCAGCAGGTCGAGCAGGCGCTGGCGCTGCCCGGCACCGTGGGCGTGGGCTACAACACCATCCGCTTCGACGACGAGGTCACGCGCTTCATGTTCTGGCGCAACCTGATCGACCCGTACGCGCGCGAGTGGCAAAACCAGTGCGGCCGTTGGGACCTGCTCGATGTGGTGCGCACCACCTGGGCCCTGCGCCCCGAAGGCATCGAGTGGCCGAAGCATGAAGATGGTCGCCCCTCGTTCAAGCTGGAGCACCTGACCGCCGCCAATGGCCTGGCCCACGAAGCCGCGCACGATGCGCTGTCTGACGTGCGCGCGACCATCGCGCTGGCCCGCCTGATCCGCCAGAAGCAGCCCCGCCTGTGGGATTTCTGCCTGAAGCTGCGCAAGAAGGACGCGGTGCTGGCCGAGATCGGCCAGGGCAAGCCCTTTGTGCACATCAGCGGCATGTATGGCGTGGAGCGCGGCTGCATGGCCCTGGTGTGGCCGCTGGCCCAGCACCCCACCAACAAGAACGAAATCATCGTGTGGGACCTGGCCTATGACCCGGCCGAACTGTTCGGGCTTGATGCCGCCACGGCCCGCCAGCGCATGTTCACCCGCACCGACGAGCTGCCTGAGGGCATGACCCGCCTGCCGGTGAAAAGCATCCACATCAACAAGTCGCCCATCGTGATCGGCAACCTGCGCACGCTCACGCCCGAGGTGTGCCAGCGCTGGTCGATCGACACCGAGCGAGCCTTGCGGCATGCCCAGGTGCTGGCCGAGCGCGGCGGCAGCCTGACCGGCCTGTGGCTGGAGGTGTACGAGCGCGACACCGCGCGCGGCCCGGCCCCCGATGTGGACGAAGACCTGTATGGCGGCTTCGTGGGCCCTGACGACCGCAAGCTGCTGGAGCGCATTCGCCGCATGCCGGGCGAAGAACTGGCCGAGCGTGTGTCGGTGCGTGAACCGGCTTTTGCCGACGAGCGCCTGGGCGAGCTGCTGTTCCGTTACCGTGCGCGCAACTTCCCCGCCACCCTCACCGAGGCCGAGCAAGCCCGGTGGTTGCAGCATTGTCAAGGCCGATTGATGGCAGGGGAGGGCGGTGCACTGACGCTGCAGGCCTTCTTCGAGCAGATCGATGCCCTGGGCGAAGGCCTGAACGACGAAGACGAGCGTGGCCAGGACATCCTGGGCGCGCTGTACGAATACGCCGAGCACCTGGCCGAGCAGATCGGGTCATGACTGCGCCGCTGACGCCGCTGCAGCGTTACCTGGGCGGCTACCCGCCCAATCTGCTGGCCCAGGTGCAGCCCCTGATCGACGCCGGGAAGCTGGGCGAGAACCTGCTCAAGCGCTACCCCGAGCGCCACGGCGTGCAGTCGGACAAGGCCTTGTACGACCATGTCATGGCGCTGAAGCAGGCGCGCATGCGCAGCAGCGAACCGGTCAGCAAGGTCGCCTACGACAACAAGCTCAAGGTGATCCAGCACGCGCTGGGCACGCACACCGCGGTGTCGCGCGTGCAGGGTGGCAAGCTCAAGGCCAAGCGCGAGATCCGGGTGGCCAGCCTGTTCAAGGCCATGCCGCCCGAGTTCCTGCAGATGATCGTGGTGCACGAGCTGGCCCACCTCAAGGAGAAGGACCATGACAAGGCCTTCTACCAGCTGTGCTGCCACCTCGAACCCCGCTACCACCAGTACGAGTTCGACCTGCGCCTGTGGCTGGTGGCGCAGGACATCGGGCAGATCCAGGCGGCCTGATCAGGCTGGGGCGGCCCGCGAGCAAGGCGGTGCATGGGCAGCCCCTTCCCCAGAAGGCTTAGGCCACGAGGGTAAGGGACGGCATCGCCACCCCGCGTTCAGGCGCCACAGGTGAAGGAGGCATGGGCACAAGCGTCTTGAAGGCTCCTACAGTGCGCTCACCGCCACGAACGCACCCGAGTGATCGCCATGAAGTTCGCCCGCCGCACCCTGATGCTGGCCCTGTGCGCCGCCACCCTGAGCGCCTGCACCCACCGCCCGCCGCCGCCGGCCGTGACGCTGCCGATCGCGCAGACCGAGCGCGGTGTGATGATCTGGCTGCCAGACAACGTGATGTTCGAATTCGGCAAATCGGAGCTGTCCCCGGCGGCTGCCGATTACCTGCGGGAAGTGGCGCAACTGGCGCTGACCCGCACAGACAAGGCCCTCGCGCTGGAGGGCCACACCGACAACGTGGGCTCAGCGTCTTTCAACCAGACGCTGTCGGAAAAACGTGCCCAGGCGGTGGCCGCGGCGCTGGCGTCGCAGGGGGTGCCCGCTGCACGCATGGAGGTCAAAGGCCTGGGTCTGGAAAGCCCGATCGCGCCCAATGACAGCGAAACGGGCCGGCGCCTGAACCGACGGGTCGAGATCATCGTGTTGAACGAAACCGTCGAGCGCCTGACCGCGGGGGCGCCGGCCAACGCCTTCGAGGACGCCTTCGCACGCTTGCGCCGGGAGCTGGGTGATGCGGTCGAGCAAAAGGGCCTGAAATGAGCGCCCCGACAGCTCGCCGCCAGTCGCTTCAGCGCCTGCTCGCCTTGGGCGCGACCGGCTGGATGGCCCATCAGCAGGCCCAAGCACAGACGCCCTCAGCCCCAGCCGCCCACAATTCACGCAGTGGCAGTACCGCCGGCAAAAGCAGTTCCGGCAACAAAGGCAGTACCGCGCCCACGCCCCCCCGCCTGGCCGTTGTGCTGGGCGGTGGGTCGGCCCGCGGTTTTGCGCACATTGGTGTGGTCAAGGCCCTGGAAGCGCAGGGCATTCGCCCGGACCTCATCGTCGGCAGCAGTGCGGGCGCCCTGGTGGGGGCCTTCTGGGCGGCAGGCCATGACGGTTCGCAAATGGAACGCCTGGCCCTGCAGGTGCGCGACAGCGATGTGATCGACCTGATCGGCACGTCCGTGCAAGGCCGCCGCGGGCTGGTCAGCGGGCAGGCCCTGCAGATGTTCGTGAACGCTGGGCTTCGCGGCCGCAGCATCGACGGCCTGCCCACGCCTTTCGCGGCGGTGGCCACCCGCTTTCCTTCCGGAGAACTTCAGGTGTTCCAGAGCGGCGAGCCAGGCTTTGCCGTGCGCGCCTCGTGCAGCATCCCGGGCGTGTTCATGCCGGCCAACCAGCAAGGCCAGGACTACCTGGACGGTGGGCTGGTCAGCCCGATCCCGGTTCGCACGGCGCGCCAGATGGGTGCCACCTTCGTGGTGGCGGTCGATGTCGGTGCCGACGACCCCAAGGCCCAGCAGGCCGTGGGTGGCGGCATGTACGAGCTCATCGTGCGCTCATTCGAGATCATGGGCCAGGCCCTGCGCAGGCAGGAAGCCGAAGATGCCCACCTGGTGATCCGGCCCGATGTCGGGCGCATCGCCAGCACCGACTTCTCGGCGCGCCGCGCACTGATCGATGCAGGCTACAAGGCCGGCATGTTGATGGGGCCGGTGATCAAGCAGAAGATGCGCACCGCCTGATCGGCTCTGTTCAGCCTGCGAGCCCCAGGCGGGCCCAGTGCGCCCGGAAGGCAGGCAGCACCGCGTCGGCCTGCGTGATCAAGGACATGTGCGCCAGGCCTTCGAGCACCTCCACCTGCGCCTGAGGGTTCACCAGGGCCAGCTGGCGCACCATTTCCTGGGCAGGGCTGGGGCTCAAGGCGCCGTGCAGCAGCGTGACAGGCGTGTCGAAGCGGTAGTCGCTCACAGGGCGCTCCAGCAGGGCCTGGCTGCGCACTTCCATGAACATCTTCCAGCCCACCGCGCGGTTCATGTCCTTCACCTTGTCAGGCATGGCGGCCCACACGCCTGGCGCGCTCCAGTAATCCACGAAGCCTTCCAGCCAGGTGTCGGTGCCGCCCACCTCCAGGTCGTTGAACAGGCGCGTGTTGGCGAACACGCCTTGCAGGTCGGCCATCACGGCGGCCGGCAAGCGCTCGGGGTTTTGCGCGCTCAGGGCTTTCATGCTGCCGAACATCACGGGTTCGTACAGCCACAGCGACTTCACCGGCACCTCGGGGTCTAGGGCCAGCTGCATGGCCAACAAGCCGCCATACGAGTGGGCCACCAGGTGCAGGCCCGTGGCGTCGGCGGGCAGCTGCTGTTTCACATGGGCCAGGTCCATCGGGATCTCGAAGGGCGTGCCGCGGGCCATCAGGTCATGGGGGGCATAGCCGCGGTTCACCGGGGTGACGGCCGGCAGGCCGTCGGGCAGCCCCGCCATCAGGCGCTTCCACATGAAGGGGCCGGTGCCGGTGGAGTGGATGAACACGGCGTGGTCGGTCATGGCGTCTGGCACGCAATTACTTGCATGAGAGTAGTAAACGGGTGCAGTATAGGCATCACCGATGGCGCCGTGCAAGATGCTTTCGGCGACACTGTGCAATCTGCTGACCGAACCCCCATGCGCCGCACCTCCTTTGCCGACATGCCCTGCTCGATCGCCCGCGCACTCGAGGTGATCGGCGACTGGTGGACGCTGTTGATCATCCGTGAAGCCTTTTTCGGCAGCCGCCGTTTCGGTGAGTTCGAAAAAGCCCTGGGCATTGCGCCCAATGTGCTCACGGCCCGTCTGAGCAAGCTGGTGGACAGCGGCATCTTGCGGGTGGAGGCCACGGCGCAGAACGGCAAGGCGCTGTCTTACAGGCTCACACCGGCAGGGCACGACCTGTTCCCGGTGCTGGTGGCCTTGCTGCAGTGGGGTGATCGCCATGCGGCCATGCCGGAGGGCGCCCCGGTGCGCATTGTCGAGCGACGAACGGGCCAGGACATCGCGCCCATGCACATGCAGTCGGCCAGCGGGCAGACCCTGCGGGTTCAGGATGTGATGCCCCTGCCGGGCCCCGGGGCGGGGCAGGCCGTGCGTCAGCGCCTGCAGGCGGTGGCCGAGCGGGCGTCAGGTGCCCCGGCTGACCAGGGCGAGGACCAGCGGCGTGGTCAGGGCCGACCCGGCGGTTGACAGCACCAGGCTGGCGGCCACAGGCCCCTCGAGCGCCTGGAAGTGCCGCGACATCAGGTACACATTGGCGCCCACCGCGATCGAGCCCAGCAGCACCACGGCCTGGGTTTCGACCAGGCCCAGGCCCAGGGTGCGGGCCAGCAGCCACACCACCAGCGGCTGCAGCAGCAGCTTCAGGGCCGTCATGGACAGGCTCAAGGGCCACTGCGCTTTCAGCCCATGCTGGGCCAGGCCCATGCCCAGCGAGAACAGCGCCAGCGGTGCGGCCACCCAGCCGATGCCGTGCAGCACCTGCCGCGCGCCCTGAGGCATCTGCCAGCCGCTCAGACCCACGGCGGTGCCGCTCAAGATGGCGAGGATCAAGGGGTTGCGCAACACGCTGCGCAAGGTGGCCAGGAACCCGGTTGCGTTGAGCTGCCCGTGGCGGGCCCATTCCACCGACACGGTCACCAGTGTCCACAAGGTCAGCGAGTTGAACACCAGCACCAGCGCCACGGTGGGCATGGCCGCATCACCCAGCGTGGCCTGAGCCAGGGGCAGCCCCAGCAGGGCGTTGTTGGAGAAGATGGCCGCCAGTGCAAACAGCGACTGCGAGACACCGTCCAGCCTGAAAGCTCGCCAGGCCAGCCAGCGCGCCAGTGCGAAGACGATGAAACAGCTGCCGAAGAAGGCCAGCAGCACACGCGGATCGACCGGTGGCAGTCGGCTGAGGTCGCTCATCAGGCCGAACAGCAGGCCTGGCAAAGCGAACTGGAACAGCAACCGCGTCAGGCCCTCATCCAGGGCCGGGCTGGGCCGCCAGCGCCGGGTCAGCAGGTAAGCCAGGCCCACGATGGCGAACATCGGGGCGCACAGGGCGAGGTAATGAAAAAATGCAGGCATGGAGGCCTGCATTCTCATCTGTCATGGCGAGGAATCAGGCTGTGACCGTTGTGTGTCGACGGTTCAGCCCACGCCTTACTGGATGTTCTGTGCTTTGCGCCAAGCTGCATCGGCCTGTGCCAGACGATGGGCTTCTTGCGCACCTCGGCGAGTTCGCAGTTCAGGGTCACGCTCTGCGTCGTCGAGCAGTCCAGCCAGCATCTGTTGCGCATCTTTCAGCGCGAAATCGCCATGTTTCACCCGCTCGGGCAGGTCCTTCACCAGCGCAACCGCCAGTTCGTGTCGCTTGGCATCCGGTTGATCTTTCGGCATGTCCTGCCAGAGTTCGAGTTGTTTGGCGAACCGCAAAGAGTTTGTCAGGCGTGTCAGTTGACCTTCAGGATCCGGGTGTTGATCCGCCACAGCCTTCAGCGCTGCCCACTCCATTTCAGACACGTAAGAGGGACGCTGGATCACTGTGGTCTTGATCGGTTCGGGTGCCGTCTGCAGGATCACCTCTTTGGCCTGTGCTTGCTCCGTTTTCAGTTGCTCGAGCCGCGCATGGTCTTCGGCCGTGTGCTGGGGTGTGACAGCTTCAGGCGCTGTTGTCAGGGCTTGATCTTGCTGAAGGGGCGAGGCGGTTGCTTCCAGCACTTCGTCGTGCGCGCTCCAGCGTTGCCATGCAATGGCCAGGCTCAAGGCAGATACACCCGCCAATACCCACAGCCATCCCTTGCTCGTGCGTTCGATCATCACCTGGGCCATGATCAGACTCCTGCTCAACGGTCAAAAAAGGGTCTTCCCCCTGCTGGAAGAAGACCCTGAGTGCTTGCTTGTTTCGTGCTGCCGAGGGATCTCGCTGTCTGTCGATTCTCACCGCGAAATCCCTCGGGTGCCTCCATCAGTAGCGGATGGGGGCGGGCGGAGCGACGTTCAGCTTGAACGTCTGACCGTTGCCCGACATCAGGGCGGTCAGGATGCCGGAGATGAAGCAACCCTTGATCTGCGGGAAGCTCGTGGTGCCAGTGAAGTTCAGCGTGCCATCACCCAGCGTACCCACATTGCCCTTCAGGTTCAGCGGGAAGATCACCGGCGACACGGTCTTGCACTGACCGAACGGGATGCCCAGCACGCTGGTCACGGTGATGTTGGCCGGCGATTGGCCCGTGATGGTCAGCGAACCGTCGTTGCCCACCACGTTCGAGCCCGTGGTGGCGCCAGCGGCTTCCACACGCAGACCCACCGAGGTGTTGATGCCGATCAGCTTGACGGTGGTCTTGTAGTCGGGGATCGACAGCGAGCCGTTCAGGGTCTTGGCGGTCACGTCGGCGTCGGCAGAGAAAGTCGAGCCAGCGGGCAGGAAGACGGTCTGAGCCAGTGTCTTCAGGCCGATTTCACCAGCCAGGTTCCACTTGTCCAGGGTCACGACGAAGTTGCCGCCGCCGGGGTTGGCGGTGCTGACCGGAGCAGGCTTGGTGCTGTTGCACGAGCTCACAGGAGCCTTGCCAGCCAGGCGCTCATTCAGCCAGGGCAGCGCGGTGGCCGCGGCCTGGAACTGGGTCACGATGTGCTCGCTGGGGAACAGGTCGAAGGTGACGCTGGTGCCCTTGGCGCAGTAGGCGTTCTTCAGGTTCACGCCTTGAGACACGGGGATGAACTCGTCAGCCTTGCCGTGGTAGATGTACATCGGCACGTTGATCTTCACGTTGCCGAGGTTTTGCTGGTCCAGGGTCGGGGCGCCGATCTCCAGCAGTTCATCCAGAGGGATGTTGTCGCGGGTGTAAGCGGGCAGGCTCTTGTTCTGGAACTCGAACAGGGCTTCAAACACGCACTGGGTGTTGATCTTGTTCAGAGCAGCCAGGCCTTCTTCGCTGGCCAGCAGGCGGATGGGCAGCGTGCCAGGGTACTGGTTGTTCAAGCCGTTCAGAGCGGCGCCCAGGAAGGCGAAGCCGATGTTGCCGTCCAGGGTGGGAGCCACTTCGCGCAGGTTGCCCGGCACGCCACCGGCTGCCACGCCAACCACCTTCAGCTCGGGGGCGTAGCCATTGGCCAGCTGTTCAGCAGCCCAGGTGGCCGATTGGCCGCCCTGCGAGAAGCCCCAGATGGCCACTTGCGAGTTCAGGCTGAGGTTGGCACCAGGGATTTGAGCGGCAGCGCGCACGATGTCCAGGACGGCATTGCCTTGGGCCTTGCCCGACAGGTAGGTCGAACCCAGCTTGGTGGCCGAGCCGGTACCGGTCAGGGCGCCCTTGTAGTCGGTGACCATCACGGCATAGCCAGCCTTCAGTGCGGCGGCAATGTTGGCGGCTTCATAGTCGGTGCCAGCGGCCAGTTGCTTGGAGGGCGCGCACTTGGGGTCCAGGCCGTGGGTGCCCACAGCGTACGACAGGATGGGGCGGGGGCCGGTGCCGGTCCAGGCAGCGGTGGGAACGATCACGGTGCCGGCGATGGCCACCGCAGCGTCCTTGGAGTCCGACGACTTGTACACCACGTTCCATGCCTTGGCGGCAGGGGCGTTGGCACCCAGGTTCACCTGCGCATCGCGGTAGGAGATCAGCTCGCCGTTGGCGGCTGGCAGGGCGGCGGGGTAGGTGTAGAAGCTGGCGTCAGCCGGGCCCTGGACGGGGGCTGCAAATGCGGCAGAGGCGGCCATGGCGATGGCAGCCAGCGGCAGGACGCGGAAAGCCGTCGCGATCTTGCGGGTGTTCATGCGTGTTCTCCAGTTGATCTTTGGTCGAAATGAAACGCTCATTCCGTAGATTGATTTTGCAATTCCAAAAAATCAGATTGGCTAGAGGCAAACCCGAGATGTGACCAGCAATGCATCGGAAACCCGCCCATTCAGTTGAGGGGGGTGGGGGCACACTGGCGCAAGTAAACCCTCAGGGGGGTGTGGGCGAGGCCGGCTTGTCTGTCCAAAGCCGGATCATCGATTCCAGGCCGTCTTCGCTTTCTGCAGCAGACGCGCCTGACGACGCCGTGGGCACATGCGGAATCATCTCCGGACTGATCGGTTGCCCGTCGAGCCCGACACCGGCCAGGAAACCACCATCGGCCCATTCGCTGTAACGCCAGCCATTTTCCAGCGCCACCACGCCCTCAGGTGCAGGCGGCATGGCCACCGGGCGTCCGGCAACCGCCGTGCCCATGTACTGGATCCAGGCCGGCAGGGCCAGCGAAGCGCCCGAGGCGTGACTGCCCAGGCTGCGGGGGGTGTCGTAGCCCAGCCAGACCACCGCCACCTGGGTGGGCTGGTAGCCCGCGAACCAGGCGTCCACCACGTCGTTGGTGGTGCCGGTCTTGCCAAACAGGTCGGGGCGGCGCAGCTGGCCCTGAGCGCGGGCCGCCGTGCCGCTGCGCGTGACTTCGTTCAGCAAGGTGCCCGTGAGAAAGGCGTTGCGGGCCGGGATCACACGGTCGGCTTCGGTGGCCACTTTGGGGCGGGCACTGAACACCACCTTGCCTTTGGCGTCGGTGATGCGGGTGATCAGGGTGGGCGTGACCTTCAGGCCGCCGTTGGCGAACACCGCGTAGGCGCTGGCCAGTTGCAGCGGCGTGGTCGAGCCAGTGCCCAGTGCCAGGGTGAGGTTGTCCGGGTGCTTGCTCGCCTCGAAGCCGAACTGACTGGCCCAGGCCCGGGCCTTGCCGGCGCCCACCAGCTGCACCAGGCGGATGCTGACCAGGTTCTTGGAGCGGGCCAGGCCTTCACGCACCGTGACCGGGCCATCGGCGCTGCCGTCGGAGTTGCCCGGGTTCCAGTCACCCACATCGGTCAGTGGTGCGTCGTTGACCAGGGTTTCGGGCATGACGCCGTTTTCCAGGGCGGCCGAGTACAGGAAAGGCTTGAAGCTGGAACCTGGCTGGCGCCAGCCCTGCGTGACGTGGTTGAACTGGTTGTGCTTGAAATCGAAGCCGCCCACCAGGGCCTCCACCCGGCCGTCTTGCGGGTTGAGGGCGACCAGCGCCCCGTCGGCCTCGGGCCACTGCGTGATGCGCCAGTTGCTCTTGTCCATGCGGGCCAGTCGCAGCACCGAGCCCCGTTTGATCTTCTGTGCCGCGGTGGCTTTGGGGCCCAGCCCCACCTGGGCCTGTCGCAGGCCCTTGCCACTGATCAGCCGCACTTCACCCGCGGCCGTGACCACCGTCAGCTCTTTGGGGGTCACCCGGGTGACCACGGCCACCGGCAAGGTCTCGTCGTCGATGTAGTCCTCCAGCACGTCGGAGGCATCGGGGTCATCGGCGGCCATCGCATCGTCCAGCGACTCATGGCCCTCGGGGCCACGCCAGGGCATGCCCGATTCGCGGTCGATCAGGGTCTGGCGCAGGGCGTTCCATGCTGCACGCTGCCGGGCCGCATTCAATGTGGTGCTCACCTTCATGCCTGAGGTGTAGGCCGCTTCACCGTATTGGGCGTACACCTGCGCACGGGCCATTTCGGCCACGTGTTCGGCGTGCACCTCGACCTCGCCCGGGGTTCGGATGGCGGGCCGCTCCTTCATGGCGGCGGTGTAGGTGAGCTCGTCGATCACTCCGGCCGCCTTCATGCGGCCCAGGACCACCTGCATGCGCTTGAGCGCGCGTTCCTGGTTGCGCACCGGGTTGGCGTTGGCGGGGTTCTGCGGCAGGCCTGCCAGCATGGCTGCTTCGGCGGGGGAGAGCGCTTTCAGCGGCTTGCCGAAATAGGTTTGCGAGGCCTCGGCAAAACCGTAGCTGCGCGCGCCCAGGTAGATCTCGTTCATGTACAGCTCAAGGATGCGGTCCTTGCTGAGCTGGCGCTCGATGCGCAGCGCCAGCATGGCTTCCTTGAGCTTGCGCGTGATGGTGCGCTCTCGGGTGAGAAAGAAGGTGCGTGCCACCTGCTGAGTGATGGTCGAGGCGCCCTGCTTGCGGCCGCCGGTCATGTTCGACACGATGGCCCGCAGCACGCCCACGGGGTCGATGCCGTTGTGCTCGTAAAAGCGCGCGTCTTCCACGGCCAGCAGGCTGTCCTTCATCAAGGGCGGCATGTCCTTGAGGGGCACGAATTGCCGCTTCTCCTGCCCAAAGCCGCCAATTTCGACCCCGTCGGCGGTGTACACCCGCAGCGGTTCTTTGGGCTGGTAGCTGCCGAGGTGATCGGTGTCAGGCAGTTGCGGGTACAGCACCAGCAGGGTCAGGCCCAGGGCGGCCAGCGCAGCGACCACGATGCCCAGACCGATCAGGATCACGCCCTTGGCATTCCGGGGACGCCCGCGTCGTGGGTGGGGCAAGGGGGCAGGGGCGAGGGGCATGGGCGACAGGGTCAAGGCAGGCACCTGGTGAACTGCGGATGCGGGATTATCTCTGGCGCTGCGGTGCACGCCGTCTCGTCGGCACGATGCCGAATGGGCACAATACCGGACCATGTCCGAGCATGCTGGTTCTTTCGACTGTCAGGCCTGTGGTGCCTGCTGTGCATATTTCCGAGTGTCCTTTCACTGGTCCGAAGCCGACGACGGCCCAGGCGGCACCGTGCCGGTGGCCCTGACCGAGCCGGTCGGGCTGCACTTGCGTTGCATGAAGGGCACCGGGGCGCGGCCTGCGCGGTGTGTGGCCCTGTCGGGCACCGTGGGGCAGCAGGTGGGCTGCACCATCTACCCCTTGCGCTCCAGCAGCTGCCAGGAGCTGGCCCCGGGTGACCCCAAATGCCTGCAGGCGCGGGCCCACCACGGTTTGCCGATCCAGCCCGACTGACGCCTGCGGAGGCGCACACCCACCGCGCGCCCATGAAAAAACCCGCCAGGTTGCCCAGGCGGGTTCTTCAGGCCCGCCCCTGAAAGGGCGGGCGGCGTGCTCCGAAGGATCAGGCCTTCACGGTGGCAGCGGTCTCGACGTACTCTTCAATCTGGTTGAAGTTCATGTACTTGTAGATCGAGTCGGCGTTGGCCGTGACCACGCCGGTTTCGGCCAGGTACTCTTCCACAGTGGGCAGCTTGCCCAGCTTCGACGCCACAGCAGCCAGCTCGGCCGAGCCCAGGAACACGTTGGTGTTCTTGCCCAGACGGTTGGGGAAGTTGCGGGTCGAGGTCGAGATGCAGGTCGAGCCTTCCTTGATCTGGGCCTGGTTGCCCATGCACAGCGAGCAGCCGGGCATTTCGGTGCGGGCACCGGCCTGGCCGAAGGTGTTGTAGAAGCCTTCCTTGGTCAGCTCGGCGGCGTCCATCTTGGTGGGCGGGGCCACCCACAGGCGCACCGGCAGGTCCTTCTTGCCTTCCAGCACCTTGCCAGCGGCACGGAAGTGGCCGATGTTGGTCATGCACGAACCGATGAAGGCTTCGTCGATCTTGGTGCCGGCCACTTCCGACAGGAACTTGGCGTCGTCCGGATCGTTCGGGCAGCAGACGATGGGTTCCTTGATGTCGGCCAGGTCGATCTCGATGACGGCAGCGTACTCGGCGTCGGCGTCGGCTTCCAGCAGGTTGGGGTTGGCCAGCCAGGCTTCTTGCGCGTCGATGCGGCGTTGCAGGGTGCGGGCGTCGGCGTAACCGTTGGCGATCATGTTCTTCATCAGAACGATGTTCGACTTCAGGTACTCGGCGATCGGTTCCTTGTTCAGCTTGATGGTGCAACCGGCAGCGGAACGCTCGGCCGAAGCGTCGGACAGTTCGAACGCTTGCTCGACCTTCAGGTCAGGCAGGCCTTCGATTTCCAGCACGCGGCCCGAGAAGATGTTCTTCTTGCCGGCCTTGGCCACGGTCAGCAGACCGGCCTTGATGGCGTACAGGGGGATGGCATGCACCAGGTCACGCAGGGTGACGCCGGGCTGCATCTTGCCCTTGAAGCGCACCAGCACCGACTCGGGCATGTCCAGCGGCATCACGCCGGTGGCGGCACCGAAGGCGACCAGGCCCGAACCAGCGGGGAAGGAGATGCCGATGGGGAAGCGGGTGTGCGAGTCGCCACCGGTGCCGACGGTGTCGGGCAGCAGCAGGCGGTTCAGCCACGAGTGGATCACGCCGTCACCCGGACGCAGGGCCACGCCACCGCGGTTGGAGATGAAGGCGGGCAGCTCGCGGTGCATCTTCACGTCCACGGGCTTGGGGTAAGCGGCCGTGTGGCAGAACGATTGCATGACCAGGTCAGCGCTGAAGCCCAGGCAAGCCAGGTCCTTCAGCTCGTCGCGGGTCATCGGGCCGGTGGTGTCTTGCGAACCCACGGTGGTCATCTTCGGCTCGCAGTAGGTGCCGGGACGCACGCCTTGGCCTTCGGGCAGACCGCAGGCGCGGCCGACCATCTTCTGGGCCAGGGTGAAGCCCTTGCCGGTGTCCTTGGGGGCCACGGGCAGGCGGAACGCGGTCGAAGCGGGCAGACCCAGGAATTCACGGGCCTTGCCGGTCAGGCTGCGGCCGATGATCAGGTTGATGCGGCCGCCGGCTTGCACTTCGTCGAGCAGCACTTGCGACTTCAGGGCGAATTCGGCGGCCACGGCGCCGTTCTTCTCGATCTTGCCGGCGTAGGGGTAGATGTCGATGACGTCACCCATTTCGAAGTTGGACACGTCCACTTCGATGGGCAGCGAGCCGGAGTCTTCTTGCGTGTTGAAGAAGATGGGGGCGATCTTGCCGCCCAGGGTGACGCCGCCGAAGCGCTTGTTGGGCACGAAGGGGATGTCTTCGCCGGTGGCCCAGATCACGCTGTTGGTGGCCGACTTGCGCGAAGAACCGGTGCCGACCACGTCGCCCACGTAGGCGACCAGGTTGCCCTTTTTCTTCAGGTCTTCGATGAACTGCATCGGGCCGCGCTTGCCGTCTTCTTCGGGCTTGAAGGCCGCGTCAGGACGGGTGTTCTTGAGCATCGCCAGATAGTGCATCGGGATGTCAGGACGGCTCCAGGCGTCAGGGGCAGGCGACAGGTCGTCGGTGTTGGTCTCGCCAGGCACCTTGAACACGGTCACGGTGATCTTTTCGGCGACCTTCGGGCGGGTGGTGAACCACTCGGCGTCGGCCCACGACTGCATCACGGCCTTGGCGTTGGCATTGCCGGCCTTGCACAGTTCGGCGACGTCATGGAACGCGTCGAACATCAGCAGGGTCTTCTTGAGGGCTTCAGCGGCCACGGCACCGACATCGGCGCTGGTCAGCAGGTCGATCAGGGGCTTGACGTTGTAGCCGCCCACCATGGTGCCCAGCAGTTCGGTGGCCTTGGCCTTCGAGATCAGGGCGACGGCGATGTCGCCATGGGCCACGGCCGACAGGAACGAGGCCTTGACCTTGGCGGCGTCGTCCACGCCCGGGGGCACGCGGTGGGTCAGCAGGTCCAGCAGGAAGGCGTCTTCGCCAGCGGGCGGGTTCTTGATCAGCTCGATCAGGTCAGCGACTTGCTGAGCGTTCAGAGGCAGCGGGGGGATGCCCAGCGCGGCGCGCTCGGCAACGTGTTGGCGATAGGCTTGCAACATGTGGTTCACCTGGTGTGAGAGGAGGACGGGACGGGGGTCCCCGCGACGGCGCGGGAGCACGGCCTGAGCCTGAGTCTTATACAAGACTTGAGCAGCCGATATTGTGGCGCAGTTTCGGCATTCGGGGCCGTTTCTGAACCCGGCTGCAGGGTTTCATAGCGATTTTCGTGCCCAGCATGCGCAAAAAAGGCCCCGGTCAGGGGCCTGAGGGCGACACCGCGCTGGCTCCGGGGGCAGAGGTCGCGGACGTGGATCAGTTCAGCGCCGAGGGCTGCGGGTTGGCCCGCAGGTGTTCTTCTGCGGCGCGCTGGGTGTCGTGCACGCAGGCATCCACCATGCGACGACCCGATTTGGTGTCCATCAGCATCGACTTCGTCAGGATCTGCAGCAGCAGCGTGCGGCCTTTGACGTCTTCCAGTCGCACGGCCCCGGTGCTGGACACCACAGGCTTCATGGTCCATGTGTCTTTGGCCAGCTTCAGGGTGACATACCCGGCATGCACCGCGTGGCGCGCCACTTCGATGCTTTTGCCAAATTCGCACCCGTACCGGCCGGTCAGCACACGCTCGACGGCCGCCAGTTGCTCCGCACTGGCCGACGGCAGTTGTTCAGCGGTTTTGGCAGGGCGTGGCTTGGCGGCGTGGGCCATGGAGGGCGCCAGGGTGCCGGCGCACATGCCCAGGAGCAGCCCCAGGCTGATCGAGATGACGCGGGTTTTGGACGTGTTGGGCGTGGTGGGGTGCATGGTGTGGGCCTCCTGGAGGGGCCAGTGTAGCGACCTCCAGGCTGGCCTTGTTACAGGGTTTTAGAACGTGTCGCCCGGCACGCGCACCCAGCCTTCCATCACGATGCGCGCGCTGCGGCTCATGATGGCCTTGGTCACTGTCCACTGGCCATTGACCTGCTGGGCCTGAGCGCCCACACGCAGCGTGCCCGAGGGGTGACCGAAGCGAACGGCTTCGCGCGCACCACCGCCAGCGGCCAGGTTCACCAGCGTGCCCGGGATGGCCGCGGCCGTGCCGATGGCCACCGCGCAGGTGCCCATCATGGCGTGGTGCAGCTTGCCCATCGACAGGGCGCGCACCAGCAGGTCGATCTCGCTGGCCTCGATGGTCTTGCCGCTGGATGCCGTGTAGGTGGTGGGCGGGGCCACGAAGGCGATCTTGGGCGTGTGCTGGCGGGTGGCGGCCTCTTCGGGCGTTTTGATCAGGCCCATGCGCAGGGCGCCCGCCACGCGGATGGCCTCGAAGCGCTTGAGTGCCTCGGGGTCGGTGTTGACCTGCTCGCGCAGTTCGGTGCCGGTGCAGCCGATGTCTGCCGCGTTCACGAACACGGTGGGGATCCCCGCCGTGATCATGGTGGCCTGGAGCGTGCCGATGCCAGGCACTTCCAGGTCGTCGACCAGGTTGCCGGTGGGGAACATCGAGCCGCCTTCGTCGCCATCGTCGGAGGGGTCCATGAATTCGAGCACGATCTCGGCGGCCGGGAAGGTCACGCCATCGAGTTCGAAATCACCGGTCTCCTGCACCTGTCCGTTGGTGATGGGCACGTGGGCGATGATGGTCTTGCCGATGTTGGCCTGCCAGATGCGCACCACGGCCACGCCATTGGCGGGGATGCGGGCCGGGTCGACCAGGCCGGCGTGGATCGCGAAGGCGCCCGCAGCGGTCGACAGGTTGCCGCAGTTGCCCGACCAGTCGACGAAGGCCTTGTCGATCGAGACCTGACCGTACAGATAGTCCACGTCATGGTCGGGCACGCTGGCCTTCGACAGGATCACGCACTTGCTGGTGCTGGACGTGGCGCCGCCCATGCCATCGATGTGGGCACTGTAGGGGTCGGGGCTGCCGATCACGCGCATGAACAGCTTGTCTCGGGCTGCACCGGGCACCTGGCAGGCCGCAGGCAGGTCCTGCAGGCGGAAGAAGACACCTTTGCTGGTGCCGCCTCGGAGGTAGGTGGCCGGGATGCGGATCTGGGCTGCGTGCGTCATGGCAAGGCTGGATGCGAAAGTTGCAATCAAACCCACATCATAGGGAGAAGCCCGGGGGTGTGTGGGAATCGTGGCCGCGCAATTTCGGACGCACTTGTCATTTGCGCGCCCCCGAAGCGAGGGGCCTTGTGGTGCCGCTAGGGAAAACAGGGGGAAGTGCCCAAGACGTTCACCGATCCAATTTGACGTATGCGCCATGCAGATTTGTCTTTTGTGTGGTGCAGCGGGCTCCAACCCTCGAACACCCACCCACACACAAGGAAATAGGCATGTCGTTCACCACCCGTCGTCTGGCCGCTCTGGCCGGTGCCACTTTGCTGGCCGCGCTGTCGTTCTCATCATCGGTTCAGGCCCAGCAGGTGCTGCCCACCGCTGACCCGAAGGTGGCGCCCAGCGCCGACAACTTCTACACCCCGCCAGCCGATTCATTCCTGGCCTCGGTGCAGCCGGGTTCGGTGATCCGCTACCGCCCCCTGCCGGCCAGCGCCCTCTGGACCGATGTGAAAGAAGGCTGGCAGATCATGTACCGCTCGACCGGCCAGAAGGGCCAGCCGGTGGCCATGGTGACCACCTTCCTGGTGCCCAAGACCGCGTCGACCACGGGCAAGAAGCTGGTGTCTTACCAGTCGTTCTACGACAGCCTGACCTTGAACTGTTCGCCCTCGGGCCTGACCCTGACCGGCAAGCTGTTCGACAAGACCTTCTACAAGGAAGCCCTGGCCAAGGGCTACCACGTGAACCTGTCGGATTACGAAGGCCTGCAGTCGCAATGGATTGCGGCGCTGAACACCGGCCACGGCGTGCTCGACAGCATCCGCGCCGTGCAGGGCTTCAGCAAGAGCGGCCTGAGCGCTTCCACTCCGGTCGGCCTGTTCGGTTACTCGGGCGGTGGCTTTGCCACCATGTGGGCGGCCGAGCTGGCCCCCACCTACGCCCCTGAGCTGAACATCGTGGGTGTGGCAGGTGGTGGCCTGCCAGTGAACCCGGTGAACGTGGCCAAGAAGGTCGATGGCACCTTGTTCGCAGGCGCCTACTTTGGCGCCGTGGTGGGCCTGTCGCGTGCCTACCCCGAGATCGATGTGGACAAGTACGCCACCGATGCGGGCAAGGCCATGGTGGCCGATGTGGGCACGCGCTGCCTGGGTGGCACAGCCTCGGGCCAGCCTGAACTGCTGGTCAAGTACGCCTACAAGAAAGGCGCCAGCTACCTGAAGGACCCCAACTTCCTGGACCTGCCCGAAATGCAGGCCATCAATGCCGAGAACACCATGGGCAAGCGCACGCCCAAGGCCCCCGTGTTCATCTGGCAGGGCACGGCCGACCAGCTGATGCCGATCGCCGATGCCGACACCCTGGTGTCCAAGTACTGCGCCAACGGCGTGAAGCTGCAGTACAAGCGCATCACGGGCGGCGACCACGTGCTGAGCGCCCTGCAACTGGGCAATGCGCTGGATTACCTGGTCGATCGCTTCAACGGCAAGGCACCGACCACCACCTGCAAGTAAGGGGCGGGGCATTGCCGACCGGGTGAATGCGCAGAGGGATGCCCCCGTGGCAGGCCCTCTGCGCCCTGGTCAACATGCACACCACGCGGCATACCTCTGAGGAGCAGTCAATGAGTTCGTTCGCTTCACCTTCCCGTGTTCACTCAGCGGCTTGGCGTGCCGCGTCGGGTGCTTTGCTGAGCCTGGTGGTGGCCGCTCCGGCCTTGGCGCAGGCCCAGCGTGTGCCTTCAGCCGTGGCTCAGCCTGTGGTTGCCGAGGCGCTCTTGCCGCAGCAGGCCCGGCAGGTGCTGGCCCAACTGCCAGGCAAGGCCCGCATGAAAGTGCGCATGGCCCGGCTGGACGAGTTGTTCAGCCGCGAATCGAACGATGTGCTGGTCGAGCTGGAAGATGACGGCAACGACGCACGGGACGCCGACGCACCCCAGACCCGCGAGCGTCGTGGTCTGCGCAAGCGCGATCTGCTGGCGCGCCTCGGCAAGGGTGCCGAGCTGCTGGAAGACTTCGACCGCCTGCCGATGGCGTTCAAGCGTGTGCGCAGCAGCCAGGCCCTGGCCGCGCTGCTCAATGACCCGGATGTGAAGGCTGTCTACCCCAATGTGGCGCACCAGCGCATGGACCTGCAAGCCCTGCCGCTGATCGGCCAACCCTATGCCGCCGGTTCGGGCTACCAGGGGCAAGGCACCGCCGTGGCCGTGCTGGACAGTGGCCTCGACTACAAGCGGGCCGCTTTTGGCAATTGCACCCTGCCTGGCATCCCATCCAGCTGTCGTGTGGCCGCAGCCACCGACATCGCTTTCCCTGATTTCGCCCGCGACACCGGCAGTTTCCACGGCACCAACGTGGCCGGCATCATCGCGGCCGTGGCGCCGGCCACCCGCCTGATCGGGCTGGACGTGTTCACCGCGGGCGGCGCCATGACCAATGACCTGGTGCGCGCCGTGAACTGGGTGATTGCCAACAAGGCCAAGTACAACATCGTGGCCATGAACCTGAGCCTGGGTGACAGCACCAAGAGCGCAGGCGAGTGCCCTGGCTCGTGGGCCACCACGCCCTTTGCCAATGCGCGTGCCGCCGGCATCATCCCGGTGGTGGCTGCGGGCAACTCTTCGGCCAAGGATGGCCTGGCCTCGCCAGCGTGTGCGCCGGGCGCCGTGCGCGTGGGGGCGGTCTATGACAGCAGCCTGGGGGGCGTGAAGTTCAGCGCCTGCAGCGATGCGAGCACCGCCGCCGACCAGGTCACGTGTTTCAGCCAGAGCAGCCCGGTGCTGACTTTGCTGGCCCCAGGCTCGACCATCACGGCCGCGGGCATTTCCATGAGCGGCACCTCGCAGGCGGCGCCGCATGTGGCCGGTGCCATCGCCGTGCTCCGAGGCAGCAACGCAGCCCCCAACGACACGCTGGACGCCACCATCCGCCGCCTGATGGCCTCGGGGGTGCCGGTGACCGATGCGCGCAATGGCGTGGTCACGCCGCGCATCGACCTGCTCAAGGCACTCCAGAACATCGGTCAGCCGGCGCCTTGATCGGTCGGGCCTGAAAAGCCACCGGCCGCACGAAGCGGCCGGTCTGGGGGGCAGTTGCCCGTCACCCGCACGCAAGGGCCTCGCTCAACGAGGCCCTTTGCGTTCAGGTGTGTTGGCTCAGGCCTTGTTGGCGGCCAGGAAGTCCTGGGCGAAGCGCTGCAGCACGCCACCGGCTTCGTACACCGACACCTCTTCGGCCGTGTCCAGGCGGCTGGTCACGGCCACACGCTCGGTGCTGCCGTTCTTGCGGTGGATCACCAGCGTCAGGTCGGCGCGTGGCTTGAGGTCGCCTTCGACGTCAAACGTTTCGGTGCCGTCCAGGCCCAGGGTCAGGCGGGTGGTGCCCGGCTTGAACTCCAGGGGCAGCACGCCCATGCCGATCAGGTTGGTGCGGTGAATGCGCTCGAAGCCTTCGGCCACGACCGTCTCGACACCGGCCAGGCGAACGCCCTTGGCGGCCCAGTCACGCGACGAACCCTGGCCGTAGTCGGCACCGGCGATGATGATCAGCGGCTGGCGGCGGTTGAGGTAGGTCTCCATGGCCTCCCACATGCGCATGACCTGACCTTCAGGCTCCACGCGGGCCCACGAGCCCACCTTGATCGAGCCGTCTTCCTTGCGCACCATTTCGTTCTTCAGCGTGGGGTTCGCGAAGGTGGCGCGCATGGCGGTCAGGTGGTCGCCACGGTGGGTGGCGTATGAGTTGAAGTCCTCCTCAGGCAGGCCCATCTTGTGCAGGTACTCACCGGCGGCCGAGTTCATCAAAATCGCGTTGGAAGGCGACAGGTGATCGGTGGTGATGTTGTCCGGCAGGATGGCCAGCGGGCGCATGGCCTTCAGGGTGCGCGGGTTGGCAGCCAGGGCGCCGACGCCTTCGGTGTCCCAGTAAGGCGGGCGACGGATGTAGGTCGACATCGGGCGCCAGTCGTACTGCGGGGAAGCCTTCTCGCCCTTGTCGACTGAAATAGCGAACATGGGCTCATAGACAGCACGGTACTGCTCGGGCTTCACGGCGGCCTTCACCACGGCGTCGATCTCTTCGTCCGACGGCCAGATGTCCTTCAGGCGGATTTCCTTGCCGTTCACGGTGGCCAGCACATCGTTTTCGATGTCGAAGCGCACGGTGCCCGCGATGGCGTAGGCCACCACCAGCGGGGGCGAGGCCAGGAAGGCCTGCTTGGCGTAGGGGTGGATGCGACCGTCGAAGTTGCGGTTGCCCGACAGCACGGCGGTGGCGTACAGGTCGCGATCGACGATTTCCTTTTGGATGACCGGGTCGAGTGCGCCCGACATGCCGTTGCAGGTCGTGCAGGCAAAGGCCACGATGCCGAAGCCCAGGGCTTCGAGGTCGCCCAGCAGGCCGGCTTCCTTCAGGTACAGCTCCACGGCCTTCGAGCCAGGGGCCAGCGAGGACTTCACCCAGGGCTTGCGCGTCAGGCCCAGCTTGTTGGCGTTGCGAGCCAGCAGGGCTGCCGCGATCACGTTGCGCGGGTTCGAGGTGTTGGTGCAGCTGGTGATGGCCGCGATGATCACGGCGCCATCGGGCATGGTGCCTTCTTCGGCCTTGGGCATGGCCCATTGGCCAGCGATGCCCTTGGCGGCCAGATCGCTGGTGGCCACGCGGGCGTGCGGGTTCGAGGGGCCGGCCATGTTGCGCACCACGCTCGACAGGTCGAACTCCAGGTTGCGTTCGTACACGGCGTTCTTCAGGCTGTCGGACCACAGGCCTGCAGTCTTGGCGTAGGTCTCGACCAGCTTGACCTGCTCGGCGCTGCGGCCGGTCAGGGTCAGGTATTCGAGCGTCTGGTCGTCGATGCTGAACATCGCGGCCGTGGCGCCGTATTCGGGTGCCATGTTCGAGATGGTGGCGCGGTCACCAATGGTGAGCTTCGAAGCACCTTCGCCGTAAAACTCGAGGTAGGCGCCCACGACCTTGTTCTTGCGCAGGAACTCGGTCAGGGCCAGCACCACGTCGGTGGCGGTGATGCCAGGTTGGCGTTGGCCGGTCAGCTTCACGCCCACGATCTCAGGCAGGCGCATCCACGAGGCGCGGCCCAGCATCACGTTCTCGGCTTCCAGGCCGCCCACGCCAATGGCGATCACGCCCAGCGCATCGACGTGCGGGGTGTGCGAGTCGGTGCCCACGCAGGTGTCGGGGTAGGCCACGCCCTTGTCCGCATGGATCACCGGCGACATCTTCTCCAGGTTGATCTGGTGCATGATGCCGTTGCCCGCGGGGATCACGTCCACATTGGCGAAGGCCTTCTTCGTCCACTCGATGAAGTGGAAGCGGTCTTCGTTGCGGCGCTCTTCGATGTCGCGGTTCTTCTGGAAGGCTTGCGGGTCGAAGCCGCCGCACTCCACGGCCAGCGAGTGGTCCACGATCAGCTGCACGGGCACCACGGGGTTCACCTTGGCGGGGTCGCCGCCTTCCTTGGCGATGGCGTCACGCAGGCCGGCCAGGTCCACCAGGGCGGTCTGGCCCAGGATGTCGTGGCAGGCCACGCGGGCCGGGAACCAGGGGAAGTCGAGGTCGCGCTTGCGCTCGACGATCTGCTTCAGGCAGTCGGTCACGATGGCCGGGTCGGCCTTGCGCACGATGTTCTCGGCGTGCACGCGGGCGGTGTAGGGCAGGGTGGCCCAGGCGCCCGGCTGGATGGCTTCCACAGCGGCTTGCGTGTCGAAATAATCGAGGGAGGTGCCGGGCAGCGGCTTGCGGTATTGGGTGTTGATGTGGCTCATGACCGTGGGGGCATCGAGGAAATCGGAGGGCGCTGGAAGCTGAAAAGGCGCCACATCACCCGGGGCAATGTGGCGCCTGGCGAAGGCCTGCTTACTTGCGGTCCTTCAGGGGCACGAACTTCTGGTCTTCGGGGCCGGTGTAGTTGGCCGAGGGGCGGATGATCTTGCCGTCGATGCGTTGCTCGATCACGTGGGCCGACCAGCCGCTGGTGCGGGCGATCACGAACAGCGGGGTGAACATGTCGGTGGGCACGCCCATCATGTGGTAGCTCACGGCGCTGAACCAGTCCAGGTTCGGGAACATCTTCTTGATTTCCCACATCACCGATTCCAGGCGCTCGGCGATGTCGTACATCTTGGTGTTGTTCTGCTCGTCCGACAGGTCCTTGGCCACCTTCTTGATGACCACGTTGCGCGGGTCGCTCACGGTGTACACGGGGTGGCCGAAGCCGATCACGACTTCCTTGCGTTCGACGCGGGCGCGGATGTCGGCCTCGGCTTCATCGGGGGTGTCGTAGCGCTTCTGGATTTCAAAGGCCACTTCGTTGGCGCCGCCGTGCTTCGGGCCACGCAGGGCGCCAATGCCACCGCACAGGGCCGAGTACATGTCGGAGCCCGTGCCGGCCACCACGCGCGAGGTGAAGGTCGAGGCGTTGAACTCGTGCTCCGCGTAGAGGATCAGGCTGGTGTGCATGGCGCGCACCCAGCTGTCACGCGGCTTCTCGCCGTGCAGCAGGTGCAGGAAGTGGCCGCCGATCGAGTCGTCGTCGGTTTCCACGTCGATGCGCTTGCCGTTGTAGGCGAAGTGGTACCAGTACAGCAGCATCGAGCCCAGGCAGGCCATCAGCTTGTCGGCAATGTCGCGGGCGCCTGGGTGGTTGTGGTCTTCCTTCTCGGGCTTGACGCAACCCAGCACCGACACGCCAGTGCGCATCACGTCCATCGGGTGGCTGGAGGGGGGCAGCTGCTCCAGGGCCACCTTCACGGCGGCGGGCAGGCCGCGCAGCGACTTCAGCTTGGCCTTGTAGCCAGCCAGTTCGGCCACGGTGGGCAGCTTGCCGTGCACCAGCAGGTGGGCGATTTCTTCGAATTCGCAGGTGGTGGCCACGTCGAGGATGTCGTAGCCGCGGTAGGCCAGGTCATTGCCGGTGCGGCCCACGGTGCACAGGGCGGTGTTGCCAGCGGCAGTGCCCGACAGGGCGACCGACTTCTTGGGCTTGAAACCAGGGGTGGTGGTGTTTTCGGGGGTGGCGCTCATGGTGCGTCTCCAGGGTTCAGCGTTGGCAATGGGTTACTTCTTGGCGGCAAACAGCGCGTCGAGCTTTTGCTCGAAGTCGTGGTAGCCGATGCGGTCGTACAGCTCTTCGCGAGTCTGCATCAGGTCGATCACGTTGCGCTGGTGGCCGTCACGGCGAATGGCGGTGTACACGGCCTCGGCGGCCTTGTTCATGGCGCGGAAGGCGCTCAGGGGGTAGAGCACCATGCCCACGCCGGTGGGGCGCAGGTCGTCGACCGAGAACAGCGGGGTCTTGCCGAACTCGGTGATGTTCGCCAGCACCGGCACCTTCACGGCGTCGACGAATTTCTTGTAGGTCTCCAGATCATAGGCGGCTTCCGCGAAGATGCCGTCGGCACCGGCTTCCACGCACTTGATGGCGCGCTCGATGGCGGCGTCCACGCCGTGCACCTGGATGGCGTCGGTGCGGGCGATCAGGAAGAAGTCAGGATCCAGCTTGGCGTCGGCGGCGGCCTTCACGCGGTCCACCATCTCTTCGGTGGTCACGATTTCCTTGCCGGGGCGATGGCCGCAGCGCTTGGCACCCACCTGGTCTTCGATGTGGCAGGCGGCAGCGCCCGCCTTGATCAGGTTCTTGACGGTGCGCTCGATGTTGAAGGCGCTGGGGCCGAAGCCGGTGTCGATGTCGACCAGCAGGGGCACGTCGCACACGTCGGTGATGCGGCGCACGTCGACCAGCACGTCTTCCAGGCCGCTGATGCCCAGGTCGGGCAGACCCAGTGAGCCCGCAGCCACGCCGCCACCCGACAGGTAGATGGCGCGGAAGCCCGCACGCTTGGCCAGCAGGGCGTGGTTGGCATTGATGGTGCCCATGACTTGCAGGGGGGCTTCTTCCTTCAGGGCCAGGCGGAATTTCGCGCCAGGGGTGAGTTGGGCCATGTGTGCTCCAGCGAGGGCGGCGGCTGGGGCCGCCAGGGTTGCGAAGTGTTGCGACAGGGGTCTGCCGACCCGCTTGGCGTGTACTGCCTGAGGGATCGCAACGCGTGTGCCAGGCTTTCGGTGGCTACGCCGACACCTTGCCCGCGAGGTGGGTGACCGTGCTGCGCTGCGTCAAGTGATTGTCAGCATTGAGAAATGTCTGTCCAGTGCTTTGTGGCGTCGGCAGGTGGTGTGTTTCAGTGTTTCAGTATGATGTTCCATTGATGTGTTTCAATGTGGTTCTGAAACATTGATTGAAACGTTTCCCCCACATCTCCCGTGCGACACGACGCCCTGGTCAGCCCCCGTCCGCCCTCAGCCCTTCCGCAGATCGTGGCGGTGGGTTTTCGGCGCATCCACGCCTTGCTTCAGGCGCTGGCGCCCACGTTCTCTGACAAGGCGCGTGTGACGGTGCTCGACGTCGGCTTCGAGCAGGCCGTGGCGCGCATCCGCCAGTTGCAGGCCCAGCAAGGCGTGGACGTGGTGGTGGCCGCGGGTTCGAACGGCGCCTACCTGCGCCAGCACCTCGACACCCCGGTGGTGCTGGTCAAGGTGGGCGGCTTCGACGTGATGCAGGCACTGGCCCAGGCCAAACGCCTGGCCGACCGCCAGGCTGACCACGGAGCCGCTGCGGTTGGCCTGGTCACCTACGAAGGCATGGCGCCTGACCTCAGCCCCTTCGGCGAGCTGTTCGGCCTGGGCCTGCAGCAGCGCAGCTACCGCACCGAAGACGAGGCCGTGCAGTGCGTGCGCGAACTGCGAGAGCAGGGCGTGCAGGTGGTGGTGGGCCCGGGCACGGTGGCCGATGTGGCCGATGCCCAGGGGCTGATCGGGCTCTTCCTGTACTCGCCCGACGCCGTGCGCGAAGCCCTCGACGACGCGGTGGAAGTGGCGCGCGCGGCCCGCATCGAGCTGGCCAAGCGTGAGCGCCTGAACGCCATCCTGTCGCACCTCAGTGACGGCGTGGTGGCCGTTGACCTGCAAGAGCGTGTGCAGACCCTCAACCCCACCATGGCCCGCTGGCTGGGCATCACGCCCGAGCAGTGGCTGGGCCAGCGCCTTGGCGAGGTCTGCCCGCCGCTGAGCCTGCAGGACACCTTGCGCCTGGGCACCGAATCGCTCGAAACCATTGAGCGTGTGCACGGCAAGACCCTCATCCTCAGCCGCATGCCCATCGTCGAGCAGGGGGTGCTGACCGGTGCCGTCATCAGCGGGCAAGACCCCATCAGCATCCAGCGGGTCGACCGCCACATCCGCACCCGCACCAAACCCCAGGCCAGCGGCCCGCGCTACACCCTGCAGCAGTTCATGGGCGACAGCGCGCCGGCCGTGGCCTTGCGCGCTCTGGCCGAAGCCGCGGCCCGCAGCCAGGCCACCGTGCTGCTGGTGGGCGAAAGCGGCACCGGCAAAGAGCTGATCGCCCAGGGCATCCATGCCGCCAGCGACCGGCGTGAACTGCCCTTCGTGGCCGTGAACTGCGCGGCCTTCACCGAAACCCTGCTCGAAAGCGAGCTGTTCGGCTATGAAGACGGTGCCTTCACGGGTGCGCGCAAGGGTGGCAAGGTGGGCCTGTTCGAGGCCGCGCACCGCGGCACCTTGTTTCTCGACGAAATCGGCGAAATGCCGCTGGCCCTGCAAAGCCGCTTGCTGCGCGTGCTGCAGGAGCGTGAGGTGCTGCGCGTGGGCGCCACCGAGCCCACGCCCGTGAACGTGCGCGTGGTGGCCGCCACCCACCGTGACCTGATGGCCTGCGTGCAGGCGGGCACCTTCCGCCAGGACCTGTACTACCGCCTCAACATCCTGCGCCTGGAGGTGCCGCCCCTGCGTGCGCGGCTGGACGACCTGCCCCGGGTGGCCGAGGCCCTGCACGCCCGCGTGTCGGCCCGGCTGGGGCTGTCGGTCGTGGCCACGCGGCCCTGGTTGCAGGTGCTGCTGGCGCAAGCCCCGCACCATGGGTGGCCGGGCAATGTGCGTGAACTGGAAAACATCATCGAGCGCTTGCTGGTGGCGTCCGTGTTGCCGGGTCAGCTGCCCGATGCCGGCACTTTGAAGCGCCTGGCGCCCGAGTTGTTCGATGCGGTGCCCATGCCGGTGGCGTCAGCCCTGCGGACTGGGCAGCAAGGTCAGCCTGCGGCGGCGGCAGCCGTGACACGTCCCCAACCCTCCGAGGGCGAGCTCCTGAAGGCCTTGCAGGCCCATGGCGGTGACCGTCAGGCCGTCGCTCGGCATTTGGGCATCAGCCGCACCACGCTGTGGCGACGGCTGAAGAGCATGTCAGGCGGCTGAGCCTGCACTCAGCAAGCCATCGACTCGCGGAAGCGATCGAGGTCTGCACGGGGCGAACTCAGGCCCGTGGCCACCAGTTGCAGTTCGGTGCCGTTGTGAAAGCCCAGGGTGCACACCACGCGCCCATTGAGTTCACAGGGCATGTCCAGGTGGCGCAGGGGCTGGCCGTTCAGGTGCAGCTCGCACTCGGCCAGGGTGCCGATGGCCAGCTCGGCATCACCCTCCAGGCGAGCGTCACGGAAGGTCAAGGTCACGCCATTGAGATGCCCCCACACCGAGCCCGTTTCAGCCAATTGCAGCTGGGCGGTGGCGGCCGACAGCTGCAGCAGCCAGTGGGGCCCATTGCTCCACAGGCGGCTCACTTCGGACGATGGCAGGATCAGGTGCACAGACATCTTGCGATGCTACCGCGCACGCTGGCAAGCCAGGTTCAGAACGGCCCCGGCAGGAACTTGAAACCGAGCAAGATCACCGAAGTCACCGCATTGAAGGTGAACCCGAAGATGGCGTTGATGTACAGCACGGCCGACAGCACCGGTGCGCGCAGGCCATGCTCCATCAGCATGCCCACCGCGAAGCTCAGCACGGTCAAGATGGCCCAGCGTCGCAGGTACAGCGGTAGCCAGCGGGCCTGTTCCTGGTTGTGGCGCCAGGCGGCCGCACGCTCCATCAGCGTGGCCCGGTTCACATCCTTGAACAGCCAGTCGAAAAACCAGTAACGGTACAGCAGCTGCCTGAACGGCAGTCGACGAGACACCTGGGGCACTGCGGTGACGTTCATGGCGAACCCTCCGACCTTTTGCGCCCATCATGCCCAGCCTGTGCGAAAGCCATGTGTGCAAAACACCGGAAACCGTGCCGCAATTGAGGTTGATCACAGGCCGCTGGATGAGAAAAGCCGCCCGAAGGCGGCCTGGAGCCGTGCAGTGGCTGCAGTGCAGGGCGGCTGCCGATGCGCGCCCTCAGGCCTGTTGACGCTGGCGTGCACGCCAGGCCAGCGCCCCCAGACCCAGCAAGGCCAGGGCCAGCGAGCCGGGCTCCGGCACGGGTGACACCGCCGCCAAGCGAATGCCATCGATCGACAGGTAGGCGTTGTTGTAGTTGGCCAGCTGGAACGACACCTGCTGTCGGGTGGTCGTGGCCACAAAGCTCAAGGTTTCAGCCTGCCACTGCGAGCCCAGGTTCAGTGTGTTGCCTGTGCCCAGCAAGCTGCCGTCGAGGTTCACACGAATGGCGTTGCTGTCCACGTAGTTCACGCTGCCGCGCGAGTAACCGAAATTGCCAGCCACCCACGACAGTGAATAAGTCTGGCCGATCACCAGGTTGTCCACCCACTGGCCGAACTCTTCCATGTACGAGCCGGTGCGAGCGCCCAGCCCGACCCAGGTGCCACCATCGGGCGATGCTTCGGGGGCAGCGCCGAAGAACTGCAGACCCGCCACACCCGCATTGTTGGCCGCGTCCATCACATCGGGTGAGTTCAACAGGATCTGCCAGCCCATGGGCACACTGCTGTTGCCGATGGCGCCGCTCAGGGAGCCGTTGACCATCAGGTTGTCAGTGGCGGCATTGGCCAATGGTGCGCTGGCCAGCCAGGCGGCCAGGGCAACAGGGGCAAACAGACGGTGAAAGCGGCGCATGGGGGTCATCCTCGGTCGAAACACGCAGCGGGCGTGCGCGCGCAGTTGCATGGACTGCGTCTCATGTGCCGATGGTAGGCGCAGTTGGGCCTGGCCTCAAGCCAATCAACCCCCGCAATTGCGCTTTTCCCGATGGTTCTTTGTCGCAGGTCGGTACTTGCGCACGTTTTGGCGCCTTCAGGCCGCGGCTGGCACAATCGCGCAGCGCTCGCTTTGCCCCTGTTTCGCCCCGCATGACCCCCACCAGCCTCCGGGTGCTGTCGTTCATCCCCCCGATGACGCAGCTCAACACCCCATACCCGTCCACGGCCTACCTCACGGGCTTTCTGCGCAGCCGCGGCATCGAGGCGCAACAGGAAGACCTGGCCCTTGGCCTGGTGCTGGCGCTGTTCAACCGCGAGGGGCTGGCCCACATGCTGGAGGCCGTCCAAGCGGTGCCCGAGCGCAAGCGCCCCCCTGCGCTGCAGTCGTTTGCCGAGCAGTTTCCGCGCTACCTGGCCACCATCGAGCCCCTGATCGCCTACCTGCAGGGGCGGGACGCCACCCTGGCCCACCGCATCAACACGCGCCACTTCCTGCCCGAAGGCCCGCGGTTCGCGGCCCTTGACCATTACCTGAACGAAGACGACGGTGACCCGCTGGCCTGGGCCTTCGGCACCTTGGGTCTGCAGGACCGTGCCCGTCACCTGGCCACGCTGTACCTCAACGACCTGGCCGACGTGGTGCGCGACGCCATCGACCCACGGTTCGAGTTCGTGCGCTACGCCGAGCAGCTGGCCATGAGCCAGCCCACCTTTGCGCCCCTGCACGAGGCCCTGCTGGCGCCACCCAACCTGATGGACCGCACGCTGCAGCAGCTCACGCTGGCCGCTGTCGAGCGCCACCGGCCTGACCTGGTGCTGTTGTCGGTGCCCTTCCCGGGGGCGGTGTACGCCGCCTTGCGCATCGCCCAGACCGTGAAGGCGCATCACCCGCAGGTGCGCATCGCCCTGGGCGGCGGCTTCGTCAACACCGAACTGCGCGAGCTGGCCGAGCCCCGCGTGTTCGACTTCGTCGATTTCGTCACCCTCGACGCCGGCGAACGCCCGCTGCTGGCCCTGGTCGAGCACCTGCAGGGCCAGCGTTCGCGCGCGCGCCTGGTGCGTACCTTCGTGCGCGACGACACGGCCGACCGCGTGGTCTACCAGAACTGGCAAGAGCCCGACGTGCCCTTCGGTGAGGTGGGCACCCCCACCTGGGACGGCCTGCCGCTCGACCGCTACCTGTCGTTGCTGGACATGCTCAACCCCATGAACCGGCTGTGGAGTGACGGGCGCTGGAACAAGCTGACGGTGGCCCACGGCTGCTACTGGAAGAAGTGCAGCTTCTGTGATGTCAGCCTCGATTACATCGGCCGCTACGAGGGCACCACCGCCGAAGTGCTGGTCGACCGCATCGAAGCCATCGTCAAGGAAACCGGCCAGACGGGCTTTCATTTCGTCGACGAAGCCGCCCCGCCCAAGGCCCTCAAGGCCCTGGCGCTCGAACTCATCCGCCGGGGGGTGTCCATCAGCTGGTGGGGCAATGTGCGCTTCGAGAAAACCTTCACGCCTGAGCTGTGCCAGCTGCTGGCCGACAGCGGCTGCATCGCCATCTCGGGCGGGCTGGAGGTGGCCTCAGACCGCTTGCTGCAGCTGATGAAAAAGGGTGTCTCGGTCGAGCAGGTGGCCCAGGTCACCAAGGCCTTCACCGACGCCGGCATCCTGGTGCACGCCTACCTGATGTACGGCTTCCCCACACAAACCGTGCAGGACACCGTCGATGCACTGGAGTACGTGCGCCAGCTGTTCGCCGAAGGCTGCATCCAGTCGGGCTTCTTCCATCGGTTTGCCTGCACCGTGCACTCGCCGGTGGGGCAAGACCCGGCCGCCTATGGCGTCGAGCTGGTGCCGCTGCCCGAGGTCACCTTTGCCAAAAACGACGTGGGCTTCATCGACCCCACCGGCACCGACCACGACGCCATGGGCCGTGCCCTGAAAAAAGGCATCTACAACTTCATGCACGGCATCGGGCTCGACCACGACGTGCGCCAGTGGTTCGACGTGCGCGTGCCCAAACCCACCGTGCACAAACGCTTCATCGAGCAGGCCCTGAACCCGCAACCGGCCAGGCGCCGCTGAGGCGCAACTCGCTCAGGCAAAAAAGGTCTTGACCACCTCGGCGGGCAAGGGCTGGCCCGTCAGCCAGGCGCGCTCCAGCACGTACCAGTAGTGGCGGTAGCTGGCGCGGTCGTGCAGCTTGCCCCGGTGCGAAATCGGGGCCCAGTGGGCGGCCTGGGCATCGGTCAGGATCTCGACCGCATCGTCCACCTCGGCCACCACCGGCGCAAAGGCGTCAATGATCACGGGGATCTGGTCGGGGTGGATGCTCCACATGCGCGTGTAGCCCAGTTCGCGGCAGGCCGTTTCGGCCGCGCGTGACAGCGCGTGCGCATCCTTGAACTCGGTCACCACGCAGTGCGAGGGCGTGATCCCGGCGGCGTGACAGGCCGCGGCAATCTCCAGCTTGGCGCGCAGCACCAGCGGGTGCCTGAACTGCCCCTCGATGCCCATGGCCGAGGCCGGCACCGCCCCGCGGTGCTCCGACACGAAATCCATCAGGCCGAACGACAGCGATTCCAGGCCGGGCAGTGCGGCCATGCTGGCCACCTGCTGCAGCCCCTTGTGGGTTTCGATCAGGCCATGCACCGGCACCACGTGCGGCACGTTGTGGCGCAGCCGGGCGTGCTTGATGAAGTCGATGGCGCGGCGGGCCTCGTCCACACTGCCCAGCTTGGGCACCATCAGGTAAGCCAGCCGTGGGCCCGCCAGCCGAATCAGCGTGTCCACATCGTCCTCGAAGCGCGGGTGGCTGACGTCGTGCACGCGGGCGCCCACGCGACCCCAGGCATTCGCCGGGCTGTTCAGCAGTTCGGCCACCAGCAGGGCCTGCTCGTGCTCGCCGCCCACCGGGGCGCCGTCTTCCAGGTCCAGCGTCACGTCGAACACCGCACGGCCGGCCTCCTGGGCCATGTGGTCCTGCAGCGTCAGGCTCTTGCGCATGCGCGCCTCCACCCCGGCGTAGTGGTCGCACACCGGCAGGTGAGGGCGGGGCAGTTCGGTGCCGAACAGGGCTTGCTTGGGGTGGATGGCGGTCAGGGTCGACATGCGCTCAGTGTGCCGCCAAACCGTGTGAAACGGGCATGAAAAAACCGACCGGTGTTGCCACGGGTCGGCTTTTCTTGTGCAGGATCAGGCAGCGTTCAGGCTGCCTGCCCAGGCATCACAGCAGGTGCTTGACGCCGTCTTGTTCGCCTTGCAGCTCGGCCAGGGTCTTGTTGATGCACTCTTGCGAGAAAGCATCGATTTCCAGGCCTTCGACGATCTTGTACTCGCCGCCTTCGCAGGTGACGGGGTAGCCGAACATCACTTCAGCGGGGATGCCGTACTCGCCCTTCGACGGGATGCCCATGGTGACCCACTTGCCGTTGGTGCCCAGGGCCCAGTCGCGCATGTGGTCGATGGCGGCGTTGGCAGCCGAAGCAGCCGACGACAGGCCGCGAGCGGCGATGATGGCGGCGCCACGCTTGCCCACGGTGGGCAGGAACACGTTGGCGTTCCAGTCGTGGTCGTTGATGGTGTCCTTGACCGACTTGCCGTTCACGGTGGCGAAGCGGTAGTCAGCGTACATGGTGGGCGAGTGGTTGCCCCACACGGCCAGCTTCTCGATGTCGCCCACGGCGCAGCCGATCTTGGTGGCGATCTGCGAAGCAGCGCGGTTGTGGTCCAGGCGCAGCATGGCGGTGAAGTTCTTGGCCGGCAGGTCCGGAGCCGACTTCATGGCGATGTAGGCGTTGGTGTTGGCGGGGTTGCCGACCACCAGCACGCGCACGTTGCGCGAAGCCACGGCGTTCAGGGCCTTGCCCTGGGCGGTGAAGATCTGGGCGTTGGCGGCCAGCAGGTCAGCACGCTCCATGCCGGGGCCACGGGGACGGGCGCCGACCAGCAGGGCGTAGTCGGTGTCCTTGAAGGCGGTCATGGGGTCGCTGTGGGCTTCGATGCCGGCCAGCAGCGGGAAGGCGCAGTCTTCCAGCTCCATGATCACGCCCTTCAGGGCGTTCTGGGCCTTCTCGTCGGGAATTTCCAGCAGTTGCAGGATGACGGGCTGGTCCTTGCCCAGCATTTCGCCCGAGGCGATGCGGAACAGGAGGGCGTAGCCGATTTGACCAGCGGCGCCGGTGACGGCGACGCGAACGGGTGCTTTGCTCATGTGCAACTCCGAATAAGAGAAGGTAAGGGAAGCGGGTTTTAGAGACAACCTACGATTCTAGCGGGCCCTGATGGCCTGTGTGCGTTCATCCGACTGTCATGCGGTGTCTTATGTCTTATATAAGACATCATTCAACCGGGTGGTGGACTCGGAATGTCACTTTGTGGTGCAATCCAGCCCGTCGCGCCCAGGCTTGGGCACATCCACTGCGCCCTACCGTCCGATCTTTGCATTGCCGTGACCGTGCCGTCGTCCCACCCTTCAGCTGCCTCGGCAGCCGACAACACCCCCGCAGCGGGCGGTGAGGGGGACGTCGTCAACACCCCCGGCCCCTCGTTCAGCCCCCTGTACCAGCAGATCAAGTCGCTGATCCTGCGCAGCTTGCAGGCCGGCGAATGGAAGCCTGGCGAAGCCATTCCCAGCGAACTGGAACTGGCGGCCCGATTCAAGGTCAGCCAGGGCACGGTGCGCAAGGCCATCGACGAGCTGGCGGCCGAGAACCTGCTGGTGCGCCGCCAGGGCAAGGGCACCTTCGTGGCCACCCACGCCGAAGAAACCGTCCAGTACCGCTTCCTGCGCCTGACGCCGGACAGCCCGGAGGGCAACGGCCTTGTCAAACGTCAGTTGCTGGACTGTCGCAGGTTGCGCGCGCCGGCCGACATTGCCCGCGCTTTGAACCTCAAGACTGGCGACACGGTGGTCGAAATACGGCGGGTGTTGCATTTTTCCGGTCAGCCGACCGTGCTCGACGACATCTGGCTGCCTGGCCAGCTGTTCAAGGGGCTCACGGCCGAACGACTCACTGAATACAAGGGGCCCATGTATGGGCTGTTCGAAACGGAATTCGGCGTCCGCATGATCCGGGCCGAAGAGAAGCTGCGGGCAGTGTTGGCCGACCCGGCCGACGCTGCGCTGCTGGGTGTCGAGGTGGGGGCCCCCCTGCTGAGCGTCGAGCGCCTTGCGCGCACCTACGACGACCAGCCGGTGGAACTTCGCCGAGGCCTGTACCGAACGGAGGCGCACCATTACCGCAATGAGCTGAATTGATGTCCACCCACAGGCCTTCTGGACCATCGAACATGCTTGTCCGATGACTGCCCAGACCCTCCACTGGCGTCATGCCCGAGGGATTGCCCTAAAATTCACAGTTCTTCAACCGTTCCCCGACGCTCGGTAGAGCCCTTCACAACATGGCTGACAACGCGAAATCCCCCCGCCCCGTCTACCGGAACATCCATGTGACTGACATCGTCAGTTACCGCCTGCCCCCGGCCGGCATCGTCTCGATCCTGCACCGGATCAGTGGCGTCGTGATGTTCCTGCTGCTGCCCTTCATCTTCTGGATGTTCGACACCAGCGTGACTTCCGAAATCTCGTACGACCAGTTCACCTCGGTGTTCACGGCCGGTTGCGCCGACGGCGCCGTGCCGGGCTGGTTCTTCAAGCTCATCGCCCTGGGCCTGATCTGGGCCTACCTGCACCACTTCACCGCCGGCGTGCGCCACCTGATCATGGACGCCACCCATTCGGTGAGCAAGGAACAGGGCCACAACTCGGCTGTGGCCACGCTGGTCATCAGCATCGGCCTGACCGCGGTGCTGGGTGCCAAGCTCTTCGGTCTGTTCTGACCCGTTGTCGATCATTTCCGGGAAACACACCATGTCTCAAAACTACGGAACCAAGCGCGTCGTCACCGGCGCCAGCTATGGTCTGCGCGACTGGCTGGCCCAGCGCATCACCGCTGTCCTGATGGCCCTGTACACCGTCGTCCTGCTGGTGCAGGTCATCTTCGGTGAGCCGGTCAGCTACTACAAGTGGGCCGGCATCTTCTCCCAGCAGTGGATGAAGTTCCTGACCTTCGTCGTCATCATCTCCATCCTCTACCACGTGTGGGTGGGCGTCCGTGACATCTTCATGGACTACATCAAGCCCGTCGGCATCCGCCTGGGCCTGCATGTGTTTGCCATCGTGTGGCTCGTGGGCTGCGCCGGCTGGGCCATCCAAGTGCTGTGGAGACTGTAAAAATGAGCGCTACCTCTCTTCCTACCCGCAAGTTTGATGTCGTGATCGTCGGTGCCGGCGGCTCCGGCATGCGCGCGTCGCTGCAACTGTCGCTGGCCGGCCTGAACGTGGCCGTGCTGTCCAAGGTGTTCCCCACCCGTTCGCACACCGTGGCGGCCCAGGGCGGCATCGGTGCCTCGCTGGGCAACATGTCGGAAGACAACTGGCACTACCACTTCTTCGACACCGTCAAGGGTTCCGACTGGCTCGGCGACCAGGACGCCATCGAATTCATGTGCCGCGAAGCCCCGAAGGTCGTGTACGAACTCGAACACTTCGGCATGCCCTTCGACCGCAACCCCGACGGCACCATCTACCAGCGTCCGTTCGGCGGTCACACCGCCAACTACGGTGAAAAGCCCGTGCAACGCGCTTGCGCCGCGGCCGACCGCACCGGCCACGCCCTGCTGCACACCCTGTACCAGCAGAACGTCAAGGCCCGCACCCAGTTCTTCGTGGAATGGATGGCCCTCGACCTGATCCGCGACGCCGAAGGCGACGTGGTCGGCGTGACCGCCCTGGAAATGGAAACCGGTGACGTGCACGTGCTGCACGCCAAGACCGTGCTGTTCGCCACCGGTGGCGCCGGTCGCATCTACCAGGCTTCCACCAACGCCTTCATCAACACCGGCGACGGCCTGGGCATGGCGGCTCGCGCCGGCATCCCGCTGGAAGACATGGAGTTCTGGCAGTTCCACCCCACCGGCGTGGCCGGCGCGGGCGTGCTGCTGACCGAAGGCTGCCGTGGCGAAGGCGCGATCCTGCGCAACAGCAACGGCGAGCGCTTCATGGAACGCTACGCCCCCACCCTGAAGGACCTGGCCCCGCGTGACTTCGTGTCCCGCTCGATGGACCAGGAAATCAAGGAAGGCCGTGGCTGCGGTCCCAACAAGGACTACGTCTTGCTGGACATGACCCACCTGGGCGCAGAAACCATCATGAAGCGCCTGCCCAGCGTGTTCGAGATCGGCCACAACTTCGCCAACGTCGACATCACCAAGGAGCCGATCCCCGTGGTGCCGACCATCCACTACCAGATGGGTGGCATTCCGACCAACGTGCACGGCCAGGTGGTGATCCCCGCCAACGGCAAGCACAATGAGGTCATCAACGGTCTGTACGCCGTGGGTGAATGTTCGTGCGTGTCGGTGCATGGCGCCAACCGCCTTGGCACCAACTCGCTGCTCGACCTGGTGGTGTTCGGCCGTGCCGCCGGCAACCACATCGTGGACTTCAACCTCAAGACGAAGAACCACAAGCCGCTGCCCAAGGACGCCGCCGACTACACGCTGTCGCGTCTGGCCCGTCTGGACAACCAGAAGAACGGCGAGTACTGCCAGGACGTCGCCAACGACATCCGCGCCACCATGCAGAAGCACGCTGGCGTGTTCCGCACCCAGGCTTCGATGGAAGAGGGCGTCAAGAAGATCAATGCCATCCGCGACCGCGTGAAGAGCATCGGCCTGAAGGACAACTCGAAGGTGTTCAACACCGCCCGCATCGAGGCCCTGGAAGTCGAGAACCTGATCGAAGCCGCTCAGGCCACCATGACCTCGGCCGCTGCCCGTCCGGAATCGCGTGGCGCCCACGCCCACAACGACTTCCCGAACCGCGACGACGCCAACTGGATGAAGCACACCCTCTGGTACTCCGAAGGCAACCGCCTGGACTACAAGCCGGTGAACCTCACCCCGCTGACCGTTGAATCGGTGCCCCCGAAGGTCCGCACCTTCTGATCGCAGCGAACGAAGCATTAGGAATTCATCATGAGCCAAAAGCGCACTTTCCAGATCTATCGCTACGATCCTGACAAGGACGCCAAGCCCTACATGCAGACCATCGAGATCGAACTCGACGGCAACGAACGCATGCTGCTGGACGCCCTGGTCAAGCTCAAGGCTGTGGACCCGACCCTGTCGTTCCGTCGTTCGTGCCGTGAAGGCGTGTGCGGTTCGGACGCCATGAACATCAACGGCAAGAACGGTCTGGCCTGCCTGACCAACATGCGCACCCTGCCGCAAACTGTGGTGCTCAAGCCGCTGCCGGGTCTGCCCGTCGTCCGCGACCTGATCGTGGACATGACCCAGTTCTTCAAGCAGTACAACTCGATCAAGCCTTACCTCGTCAACGACACGCCGCCGCCCGACAAGGAGCGTCTGCAGTCGCCTGAAGAGCGCGAAGAGCTCGACGGTCTGTACGAGTGCATCCTGTGCGCCAGCTGCTCGACCAGCTGCCCCAGCTTCTGGTGGAACCCCGACAAGTTCGTGGGCCCCGCCGGTCTGCTGCAGGCTTACCGCTTCATTGCGGACAGCCGCGACCAGGATACCGCCGCTCGCCTGGACAACCTGGAAGACCCGTACCGTCTGTTCCGTTGCCACACCATCATGAACTGCGTGGACGTCTGCCCGAAGGGCCTGAACCCCACGAAGGCCATTGGCAAGATCAAGGAACTGATGGTCAAGCGTGCCGTCTGACGCCACGCCTTCCATTCCAGACGGTTACACACCCATCACCCGCCCCATGACTGCAGCCCAGCCCGGCACCCCGATCGGCACGCAGGCCGATGTCTCGCAAACGCCTGATGCCGACCTGTTGCGCCGACTGCGCTGGCGCTGCCGTCGTGGCCTGCTCGAAAACGATCTCTTCATTGATCGCTTCTTCGAGCAGCACGGCGACCACCTGACCAACGCGCTGGTCCAGGGCTTGCTTCAGTTGATGGACCTGTCCGACAATGATCTGCTGGATCTGCTTCTCGCTCGCAAAGAGCCGGAAGGTGATCTGGTCAATCCAGAAGTCAAGCAGGTGCTGTCCATGATGCGGGTGCCGATGGTGTGAACCACCGGCTTGGGTGCTTTGCACGCCTTGTGTTCAAGGTGTGCCAAGGCCAAAGCCATAATGCCGACACAGGCTCACCCCTGAGTCAACCGAACCAGTCTCTCTACAAGTCCGACCCCTAGGAGTGCTCATGACCCCGTCCGACGTGAAAGCCACCCTGTCGTTCTCCGACGGCAGCCCCAGCATGGAATTGCCCATCTACAAGGGCACCGTTGGTCCCGACGTGATCGACATCCGCAAGCTGTATGGCCAGACCGGCAAGTTCACGTATGACCCCGGCTTCCTGTCGACGGCTTCGTGCAACTCCACCATCACCTACATCGACGGTGACAAGGGCGAGCTGCTGTACCGCGGCTACCCCATCGAGCAGCTGGCCACCAACTGCGACTTCCTGGAAACCTGCTACCTGCTGCTGAACGGCGAACTGCCGAACCAGTCGCAAAAGGACGAATTCGTCGGCCGCGTGACCAACCACACCATGGTCAACGAGCAGATGCAGTTCTTCCTGCGCGGTTTCCGCCGTGATGCTCACCCGATGGCCGTCCTGACCGGTCTGGTGGGTGCCCTGTCGGCCTTCTATCACGACAGCACCGACATCAACAACCCCGAGCACCGCAAGATCGCCGCGATCCGCCTGATCGCCAAGATGCCTACGCTCGTGGCCATGGCTTACAAGTACTCGATCGGCCAGCCTTTCGTGTACCCCAAGAACGACCTGTCGTACTCGGGCAACTTCCTGCGCATGATGTTCGCCACGCCGTGCGAAGAGTACAAGGTGAACCCGGTGCTGGAGCGCGCTCTGGACCGCATCTTCATCCTGCACGCCGACCACGAGCAGAACGCTTCGACCTCGACCGTGCGCCTGTGCGGCTCGTCGGGCACCAACCCCTTCGCCGCCATCGCTGCTGGCGTGGCCTGCCTGTGGGGCCCCGCTCACGGTGGCGCCAACGAGGCCTGCCTGAACATGCTGGAAGAAATCCAGGCCATGGGCGGCATGTCCAAGGTCGGTGAGTTCATGGAAAAGGTGAAGGACAAGAACTCGGGCGTGCGCCTGATGGGCTTCGGTCACCGCGTGTACAAGAACTACGATCCCCGCGCCAAGCTGATGCAGGAAACCTGCAACGAAGTGCTGGCCGAGCTGGGTCTGGAAAACGATCCGCTGTTCGCCCTGGCCAAGAAGCTGGAACAGATCGCTCTGGAAGACGACTACTTCGTGCAGCGCAAGCTCTACCCGAACGTCGACTTCTACTCGGGCATCGTGCAGCGCGCCATCGGCATCCCCGTGCCGCTGTTCACCGCCATCTTCGCGCTGGCCCGCACCGTCGGCTGGATCGCCCAGCTGGACGAAATGATCGGCGACCCCGAGTACAAGATCGGCCGTCCCCGTCAGCTGTTCGTCGGCGCTGCCAAGCGCGACGTGGCCCCGATCGCTTCGCGCTGATCCCGGCCCGACCGGCCCTGCGTGTGCGCAGGGTCTGGTCTGCAGCCCCGAAACCCCGCCTTGGCGGGGTTTTTTATTGCCTGCGCGGCGGCCTCAGGGCCGACCCTCGGTGGGGAGGTGATGTCGCCCTCAGGGCTTCCCCTGGGGGTGGCCGTCAGAGGCAACATCTGGCCTTTGCGGGCAATGCGAGGTGGCGGCACCCTCCCTAAGCTGATGACATCAAGCAATGGAGATGGGTGCAATGAGCCACATGAATCGCAGAGACTGGGGCCGCCGTGTGCTGGCGGTGGGGGCACAACTGGGCCTGGGCAGCGTGACCCTGCCACATCGGGCGCTGACCCTGGGGGCCGCGTCCACCGGCGCGCTGGCCGGCTTGATGGGCGAGGCCGCCTATGCCGCGCAAGCCACCCAGCACGTGAAGAACCTGGTGGTGGGCAGCGGTTACGGTGGCGCGGTGTCGGCCTTGCGCCTGACCGAGCGCGGCCAGCCGGTGCTGATGCTCGAAATGGGTCGCCTGTGGAACACGCCCGGCAAAGACGGCAAGGTGTTTTGCAGTGCCATCTCCCTGGACGATCGCGCCATGTGGTTCAAGGACCGGGTCAAGGCCGTGTTCTCGTCGGTGGGTGGCATCATCCCGACCAACCTCAGGGTGCCTTACGGTGCGGGCATCCTCGATGCGATTTCGTCGCCCAACATGGACGTGTATGTGGGGCGTGGCGTGGGCGGTGGTTCTCTGGTCAACCTGGCCATGCTGATCACGCCCTACCGCGAAACGCTGCAACGCATCATGCCGGCCAGCATCGACGTCAACGAGATGTATGCGCGCTACTACCCGATGGCGCTGGCCAAGCTGAAGGCCCGCAAGGTGCGCTCGGCCTATTACCAGGCCAGCGCGTATCACAAGTACGCCCGTGTGGCCTGTGCCCAGGCCGCCAAGGCGGGCATCCCCTGGCGCATCCTGGATTCGGGGTATGACCCCGACTACATGGAGCTGGAGGAGGCCGGCAAGGTGCCCAAGTCGGCGCTGGGCGGCGAGGGTGGGTTCGGCAACAACCATGGCAAGAACAGCCTGGACAAGACCTACCTGGCCGACGCCATGGGCACCGGCCTGCTGACCATTCAGCCGCTCACCGAGGTCACACTGATCGAGCGCGCAGCCGACGGACGCTACCTGGTGCACACGAAACAGATCGACCTGACGGGGCAGGTGCTGGCCACCAAGGTCATCAGCTGTGAGCGCCTGTTCCTGGGCGGGGGCTCGATGGGCACCACGCAGCTGCTGGTCAAGAGCCGTGCGCTGGGTGCCTTGCCCAACCTGAACGACCATGTCGGCACGCGCTGGAGCTCCAACGGCGAGATCTTCATGGTGCGCAACGTGTACCAGTCCACCGGCGCCAAGGTCTCGGTGCTGCCGGTCACGGGCATCGACGCGCGCGACCACAAGGATCAGCAGGTCTATTCGATGAACATCCCGCTGCCGCTGGGCATCGACACGTTCCAGACCTCGCACATCAGCATGACCCAGACGCCGGAACTGGGTCATTTCAGCTTCGATGCCACCTCGCAGCAGAGCGTGCTGAACTGGTCGGCCACGGCCAAGAACGGCCCTCTGGCCAGTGCGCGTGCCGTGTACGACAAGATCAACAAGGCCAACGGTGCCACCTACAGCCGCAGCTACTTCAGTGGCAAAGATGTGGGCGACAACGCCACCTACCACCCGCTGGGTGGCTGCCCGCTGGGCCTGGCCACCAGCGACATGGGCGAGGTCAAGGGCTACCCGAACCTGTTCGTGATGGATTCGGCCATGTTCCCCGACTCGCTGGTGGCCAACCCGGCCCTGTCGACTGCGGCCTTTGCCGAGCACCACATGGAGCGCATCCTGGCGCGCGCTTGAGTCGGCGTACCCCGCTGAAGCCCGCGCGCGAAGGCACGCGGGCGCCATGAAAAAGGCCCCGCCATGCGGGGCCTTTGCTTTGCAGCCTCGGGTTGCCGGGCTCAGAAACGGCCGCTGGCACCGATGCCGAAGGCCGTGATGTTGGCCTTGGTGTTGCTGGCATCTTTGGCGCGCGTGAACTCGGCACCCACCACCGCTTCGATCTGAGGGGTGATCGCGTACTGCACGCTCAGGCCTGCCACGGGCTGGATCGAACCCTTGAATTCTTCAGTGCTGCCGTTGCGCTGGGTGGTGCGCACGTAGGCCACGCCCAGTCGGGCGGTGACGGTCACGTCGTCCATGACGCCGTAGCGGTAGGCGGCCATGACCGTGCCGGCATTGGCGGTGGTGCTGGTGGTGCCGATCTTGGCGCGGCCGTAGTTGCTGAAGCCCACTTCGGCGGCGAAGCCCATGCCCAGTTCGGCGCCCACCGAGGCCTTGATGAATTTGTCCTTGTTGTCGCAGGGCGTGGCACCTGCGCAGTCGAACGAGGCCTTGTCGATGCCCAGCAGCACAGTGGCGTAGCTCTTGTTCTTGGAGGGGGCGGTTTGCGCCTGGGCGACGCCGCTGCTCAGTGCGGCCGCGGCGACCAGGCCCAGGGCCAGCTTCGAGGCCAGGAAAGAGGCTTTCATGATGTGGTTCAGAGGGTCGTGATGATGCCTTGCAGGATACCGGAAAGGCCCTTGCGGCCCCAGGGTGCCCACCCCCGGATCAACCCGCTGTGCGCCAGGGACGTGAGGGCTTGGCGGGGACTGTCGCTAAAATGTCGCTTTTCCCCTGCCGTACACCCCAACGGGCCAATTTCCATGGGACGCACCCTCTACGACAAGCTCTGGGACGAACACGTCGTCCACACCGAAGACGACGGCACTGCCGTGCTGTACATCGACCGCCAGCTGCTGCATGAAGTGACCAGCCCGCAGGCCTTCGAGGGTCTGGACATCGCGGGCCGCAAGCTGTGGCGCCTGTCGGCCAATCTGGCCGTGAGCGATCACAACGTGCCCACGACCGACCGTCGCGATGGCATCTCCGACCCGGTGTCCAAGCTCCAGGTCGACACGCTCGACACCAACTGCGACCGCCACGGCATCACCCAGTTCAAGATGTCTGACAAGCGTCAGGGCATCGTGCACGTGATCGGTCCGGAGCAGGGCGCCACGCTGCCCGGCATGACCGTGGTCTGCGGCGACAGCCACACCTCCACCCACGGCGCCTTCGGTGCGCTGGCTCACGGCATCGGCACCTCCGAGGTCGAGCACGTCATGGCCACCCAGACCCTGCTGGCCAAGAAGGCCAAGAACATGCTGGTCAAGGTCGAAGGCACGCTGGGCAAGGGCGTGACCGCCAAAGACATCGTGCTGGCCATCATCGCCCGCATCGGCACCGCTGGCGGCACCGGCTACACCATCGAGTTCGCCGGCAGCGCCATCCGCAGCCTGAGCATGGAAGGTCGCATGACCATCTGCAACATGGCCATCGAAGGCGGCGCCCGTGCCGGCCTGGTGGCCGTGGACGACACCACCATCCAGTACGTCAAGAACCGCCCGTTCACGCCCTCCGGCGTGGAATGGGACCAGGCCGTGGCCTACTGGCGCACCCTGCATTCCGACCCTGACGCCCATTGGGACGCCATCGTCGAGCTCAAGGCCGAAGAGATCGAGCCGCAGGTCAGCTGGGGCACCTCGCCCGAGATGGTCGTCGGTGTGACCGACCGTGTGCCCGACCCCGAGAAGGAAAAAGACCCGGTCAAGCGCTCGGCCATGGAACGCGCCCTGCAGTACATGGCGCTCGAGCCCAACAAGGCCATGAGCGACATCCATGTCGACCGCGTCTTCATCGGCTCGTGCACCAACAGCCGCATCGAAGACATGCGTGCCGCCGCTGAAGTGGTCAAGCGCATTGGTGGCCGCGTGGCCGCCAACATCAAGCAGGCCCTGGTCGTGCCCGGTTCGGGTCTGGTCAAGGAGCAGGCCGAGCGCGAAGGCCTGGACGCCATCTTCAAGGCCGCAGGCTTCGAGTGGCGCGAGCCTGGTTGCTCCATGTGCCTGGCCATGAATGCCGACCGCCTGGAGCCGGGTGAGCGCTGTGCGTCCACCAGCAACCGCAACTTCGAAGGCCGCCAGGGAGCTGGTGGCCGCACCCACCTGGTCAGCCCGGCCATGGCTGCTGCGGCGGCCATGGAAGGCCATTTCGTCGACGTCCGTCGCATTGCCTGAAGGAGATCGCCATGAAACGTCTTTTCGCCCTGATCGCTGTGGCTTCCCTGTTCGTGCTGGCCGGTTGCAACACCATGCACGGCATCGGCCAGGACATCCAGAAAGCCGGTGACGCCATCTCCGGCGCGTCCAAGAAGTAAAAGACCATGCAAGCCTTTCGCATTCACAAGGGCCTGGTGGCCCCGATGGACCGTGAGAACGTCGACACCGACGCGATCATTCCCAAGCAGTACCTGAAGTCGATCAAGCGCACGGGCTTCGGCCCCAACCTGTTCGACGAATGGCGCTACCTCGACGCCGGCGAACCCGGCCAGGATCCGGCCACGCGCAAACCCAACCCCGACTTCGTGCTGAACCAGCCCCGCTACCAAGGTGCGTCGGTGCTGATCGCTCGCAAGAACTTCGGTTGCGGCTCCAGCCGCGAGCACGCCCCCTGGGCGCTGGACCAATACGGTTTCCGTGCCGTCATTGCGCCCAGCTTCGCCGACATCTTCTTCAACAACTGCTTCAAGAACGGCCTGCTGCCCATCGCCCTGAGCGAGCTGCAGGTGGACAACCTGTTCAACGAAGTGGCGGCGTTCCCCGGCTACGAGCTCACCATCGACCTGGAGCGCCAGGTGGTGGTCAAGCCCGACGGCACCGAGCTGGCCTTCGACGTGCAGCCCTTCCGCAAGTACTGCCTGCTCAACGGCTTCGACGACATCGGCCTGACCCTGCGCCATGCCGACAAGATCAAGGCCTTCGAAGCCGAGCGCCTGGCCCAGAAGCCCTGGCTGAACAACCGCATCGTTTGAACCCGAAGAAGAACTGAGAACCACCATGGTCATGAAGATTGCTGTGCTGCCGGGTGACGGCATCGGTCCCGAGATCGTCGACGAGGCGGTCAAGGTGCTGAAGGTGCTGGACCTGCCTTTCCAGCTGGACGAAGCCAAGGTCGGTGGCGCCGCGTTCGACGCCCACGGCCACCCGCTGCCCGAGCACACCCTGAAGCTGGCCATGGACTCTGACGCCGTGCTGTTCGGCTCGGTGGGTGACTGGAAGTACGACAAGCTCGAGCGCCACCTGCGCCCCGAGCAGGCCATCCTGGGTCTGCGCAAGAACATGGGCCTGTTCGCCAACTTCCGCCCGGCCATCTGCTACCCGCAGCTGACCCACGCCTCCAGCCTCAAGCCCGAGCTGGTGGCGGGTCTGGACATCCTGATCATCCGCGAGTTGACCGGCGACATCTACTTCGGTCAGCCCCGTGGCCGCCGCGAGGCCCCGGACGGCGAGTTCAAGGGTGCCCCGGAAGCCTTCGACACCATGCGCTATTCGCGCCCGGAGATCGAGCGCATCGCCCACGTGGCCTTCCAGGCTGCCCGCAAGCGCAACAAGCGTGTCACCAGCGTCGACAAGGCCAACGTGCTGGAAACCTTCCAGTTCTGGAAGGATGTGGTCACCGAGGTGCACGCCCAGTACCCCGACATCGAGCTCGACCACATGTACGTGGACAACGCCGCGATGCAGCTGGTCAAGGCCCCCAAGAAGTTCGACGTGCTGTTCACCGGCAACATGTTTGGCGACATCCTGTCTGACGCCGCAGCCATGCTGACCGGCTCGATCGGCATGCTGCCTTCGGCGTCGCTGAACGCCAAGGGCCAGGGCCTGTACGAGCCCAGCCATGGCTCGGCCCCCGACATCGCCGGCAAGGGCGTGGCCAACCCCCTGGCCACCATCCTGTCTGCTGCCATGATGCTGCGCTTCAGCCTGAACCAGGAAGAAGCCGCCAGCCGCATCGAGCGTGCCGTGCAAGCCGTGCTGGAGCAGGGCCTGCGCACGCCCGACATCTTCAGCGAAGGCACCCGAAAGGTGGGCACCGTCGAGATGGGTGAGGCCGTGGTGGCTGCCCTGAAGGCGCAGTGACTCGTTCCGAATTCTGAGGTTTAGTTTTCAAAGGACACATCATGGCAAACAAGCTCGTGGGCCTCGTCGGCTGGCGCGGCATGGTCGGCTCGGTTCTGATGGACCGCATGCAGGCCGAAGGTGATTTCGAACTGATCGAACCCCTGTTCTTCTCCACCTCCAACGCCGGCGGCGCTGCCCCGGCCATGGCCAAGAACGAAACCAGGCTGCAGAACGCCTACGACATCGAGGCCCTGAAGCGCTGCGACATCATCCTGACGGCCCAGGGCGGCGACTACACCACCGAGGTGTTCCCCAAGCTGCGCGCCGCCGGCTGGAACGGCCACTGGATCGACGCCGCCTCCACCCTGCGCATGAAGGACGATGCCGTCATCGTGCTCGACCCCGTCAACATGCCCGTGATCAAGAACTCGCTGGCCAACGGCGGCAAGAACTGGATCGGCGGCAACTGCACCGTGTCGTGCATGCTGATCGGCGTGGGCGCCCTGTACAAGGCGGGCCTGGTCGAGTGGATGTCCACCCAGACCTACCAGGCCGCTTCGGGTGGTGGTGCCCAGCACATGCGTGAACTGCTGACCCAGTTCGGCACCCTGAACGCCGAAGTGCGTTCGCTGCTGGACGACCCCAAGAGCGCCATCCTGGAGATCGACCGCAAGATCATCGCCAAGCAGCGCTCGCTTTCTGAGGCCGAGACCGCCAACTTCGGCGTGCCGCTGGGTGGCTCGCTGATCCCCTGGATCGACAAGGACCTGGGCAACGGCCAGTCGAAGGAAGAGTGGAAGGGCATGGCCGAGACCAACAAGATCCTGGGCCAGGGCGAAGGCTTTGGTTCGGCGGCCGTGCCGGTCGATGGCTTCTGCGTGCGCATTGGCGCCATGCGCTGCCACAGCCAGGCCCTGACCTTCAAGCTCAAGAAGGACATCTCGACCGAAGAGATCGAGGCCATGATCGCTGCCGACAACCCTTGGGTGAAAGTGGTGCCCAACACCCGCGAGGCCACCATCCGTGACCTGACGCCAGTGGCCACCACGGGCACCCTGACCATCCCGGTGGGCCGCATCCGCAAGCTGGCCATGGGCCCCGAGTACGTCGGTGCCTTCACCATCGGTGACCAGCTGCTGTGGGGCGCGGCCGAGCCGCTGCGCCGCATGCTGCGCATCCTGCTGGACGCCTGATCCGGCCTGGCTGTCACGGTCTGTAGGCGAGCCATCCGCCAGCGTCTCGGCGGATGGCCTGACCGGCTGTCACAAGTTGTGACGGCCCTGTGTTGCCCTCCGGCGACAATCGCCCCTGTGCATCCCGGCAAACAAGGGGGCACACGCAGGGATCTCCTGATCAGTAAATGCGTGAGCTTGTTTCCCTATCTGCTTGATGCTATTGTGAATTCTTCTATCGTGCGGCGGTGGGGTGTTGCCCTGCGCGCTCTGGCACGACTCGGGGGACGCTTTGAACAATCGATCGATGTCAGTGGAGGCCAAGCCTCTGCCATTCGCTGCGCGCCGTGTGGCGTTGGCAGCAGCTTTCTGCGCGCTGTCTGTGGCACCGCTGGCCAGCTGGGCCCTGGGCCTGGGGCGGCTGAACGTGCAATCAGCGCTGGGTGAACCCCTGCGCGCCGAGATCGAGATCACCAGCATCACGGCAGAAGAGCAGGCTTCCCTGCAGGCCCGTGTGGCCTCGCCGGAAACCTACCGCGCCGCTGGGGTCGATTACAACGCCGTGCTGGCGGCCACCAATGTCTCGCTGGGCAAGCGAGCCGATGGCCGCCAGGTGCTGCGCCTGAGCAGTGACCGCGCCGTGACCGAGCCCTTTGTCGACGCCATCCTTGACCTGGGCTGGTCGTCGGGCCGTCTGGTGCGTGAATACACGCTGCTGTTCGATCCGCCGGCACCCAAGTCGCTCCAGCGCGAGCCCCAGATCACTGCCCCCGCCATGGACGCCCCGGCGCCTGTGCCCGCACCGCGCGCTGCCGCGCCGGCTCCTGCGCCCGTGGTGCCGGCTCCTGCGCCTGTGGTCAAGCCCCGGCCGGCACCTGCCCCTGCGCCAGTGGCCTCTGCCCCTGTGCGGCCTGCCCCAGCGCCTGCGCCAGTGGCCTCTGCCCCTGTGCGGCCTGCCCCAGCGCCTGCGCCTGTGGCTGCAGCCCCCGCCCCGGCGCCCACGGCAGCACCGGTGGCCAGCACCGATGCCGTGAAGGTGCGCAACGGCGACACCCTGTCGGCCATCGCCGAGCGCACCTTGCGCCCCGGCGTGTCGCTGGACCAGATGGTGGTCGGCCTGTACCGCAACAATCCCGAGGCCTTCCAGGGCAACAACATGAACCGCCTGAAGGCCGGTGTCGTGCTGAACGTGCCCGAGGCCGACAAGGTCCAGGCCGTGTCGCCCCAGGAGGCCCGCCAGGTCATCAATGCGCAGAGCGCTGACTTCGCGGCCTACCGCGAGCGTCTGGCCGCAGGCGTGGCCGAGGCTGCGCCCAAGCCGCAAGAGCGTCAGGCCAAGGGCAAGGTCGAGGCCGAAGTGCAGGACCGCAAGCAGGCTGCCGCACCGTCGCCAGACAAGCTCACGCTGAGCAAGGGCGCTGTCCAGAGTGGCGCCGGCGTGGAAGACAAGCTGGCCAAGGAGCGTGCCCAGAAGGACAGCGGCACCCGCGTGTCCGAGTTGTCCAAAAACCTTGATGACCTGCGCAAGCTGAAAGAGGCCGCGGCCGCTGCCAGCAAGGCGGCGCCGGCCAAGCCTGCCCCGGCCCCCGTTCCTGCGCCGGCCCCGGTGGCCAAGCCCGCACCCGCACCCGCACCCGCACCCGTACCGGCCCCGGTGGCCAAGCCTGCGCCTGTGGTGCCGTCCGCACCTGCTGTCGTGGCATCTGCCCCGGCACCCGCCCCGGCTCCTGCCCCTGTGCCCTCTGACCCGGAAGTGCCAGCGTCGGCCGCTGCCACCGAAGGCCTGACTGTGGCTTCTGCCCCCAGCGCGGCCGAGCCGGCGTCGGTGCCTGTGCCCACCATCCCGCGTCCGGTTCAAATCCCGGTCGAGCCGGTCACGGCCGACGAGCCCGGTTTCTTCCAGAGCGTGGACCCGATGCTGCTGGCGGGCGCTGGCGTGCTCGTGGCCGGCCTGGCTGGCGCAGGGTTGTACCTGCGCTCGCGCCGCCGTCCTGACAGCGCCGAAACGTCTTTCCTTGAAAGCCGTCTGCAGCCTGACTCGTTCTTCGGTGCCAGCGGCGGTCAGCGTGTTGACACCCGTGACGCCAGTGGCGGCCCCTCGTCCATGAGCTATTCGCTCAGCCAGCTCGACGCCATCGGTGACGTCGACCCGGTGGCCGAGGCCGATGTGTACCTCGCTTATGGTCGCGACCTGCAGGCCGAAGAGATCCTCAAGGAAGCACTGCGCAGCACCCCCGATCGCCTGGCCATCCGCACCAAGCTGCTGGAGGTCTATGCGAAGCGCCGTGACACCAAGGGCTTCGAGCAACTGGCGGTGCAGCTGTTCGGTCTGACGGGTGGTCGTGGTGACGACTGGGCCCGCGCCCAGGAAATGGGTTTGAGCATCGACCCAGAGAACCCCCTGTACCAGCCGGGTGGTCAGCCTGCAGCGGGTGCCGTGGGCACCCCTGAGCCGGTCGAAGCTTTGGGCGCCAGCACCGTGCCGGTGTCGGTGATGCCGGGTCTGGCCTCTGCGTTTGGCGCGCCCAACACTGCTCAGCCTTACGAGGCTGACGTGCCAGCGCAGCCGGACCTGTCGATCACGCCTGAACCGGCTGAGCAGCCTGTGGATGCAGCCATCTCGGCCTCGGCCGATGACGGCATCGACCTCGACATCTCTGCCCCGGCGCCACTCGATTTCGTGGCCGATGCGCCTGCATCGGAGGCTCTGGCGCCAGAGTTCCCGGCCGTGGCCGATCTGCCCGAAGTGCCTGCCGTGGCCGATGCGGCCGACATGACCTTGGAGTTGCCTGAGGTTTCCCTGCCTGAAGTGGAATTCCCCGAGGTGCCCGCCATGGCCGACGCGTCGCCGGTCGATGCGTTGCCCGAGTTGCCCGAAGTCGCGGACGTTCCTGAAGTGGCTGAAGCCGCTCCGGCCGACGCGGGTCTGGACTTCGACCTGTCCAGCATCAGCCTGGATCTGGACGAGCCTGCACCGCCTGCCGAAGCGTCGGTGGCCGATGCAGCGGACCTGTCGATGGACATCGCCGACGACCCCATGGCCCGCAAACTGGACCTGGCCGAAGAGTTCCGTCAGATCGGCGACGTGGATGGTGCCCGCGAACTGCTGCAGGAGGTGATCGCTTCGGCCACCGACGACGCGCTCAAGGGCAAGGCCCAGTCGATGCTCGACAACCTCGGCTGATGCATTCAGCCTTGGGATCAGACGCTGGCGCTTCGGCGCCGGCCGAGAGGGCGACCCGCCGGGTCGCCCTCGGCGTTTCATACCTGGGCGGCGCCTACAAGGGCTGGCAGAGCCAGCCCGGGGGCGGCACCGTGCAGGACACGCTCGAGGCCGCGCTGCGCGCGTTCACCACGCAGCCGGTGTCGGTGCTGTGCAGCGGGCGCACCGATGCGGGCGTGCATGGCATCAACCAGGTGGTGCACCTCGACACCGAACTGCACCGCGAGCCCTTCTCCTGGGTGCGGGGCACCAACACCTTCCTGCCGCCTGACATCGCGGTGCAGTGGGCGCAAGAGGTGCCTGGGCACTTTCATGCCCGCAACAGCGCCCGAGGCCGTCGCTACACCTACATCGTGCTGCAGGCCCCGGTGCGCCCCGCGCTGGAGGCGGGTCGGGTGGGCTGGGTGTTCCGGCCGCTCGATCAGGCCGCCATGGAGGCGGCGGCTCAGCACCTGCTGGGGGTGCATGACTTCTCCAGCTTCCGATCCAGCCAGTGCCAGTCGCCCACGCCCATCAAGGAGTTGCGCGAGGTGCGCATCACCCGCGGGCCGGCGCCGCACCTGCCCATCACGCCAGCCTCGCCCGACGCAGGCTGGGCGCCGGTTCATCCCCAGGGCACGGTCAGCGCCCGAGGGCCCTCGGCGGCGTTGCAAGGGCAGGGCGTGTACTGGCGTTTCGACTTCGAAGGCCAGGCCTTCCTGCACCACATGATCCGCAACATCATGGGCTGCCTGATCATGGTCGGCACCGGCGTGCAGCGTCCTGACTGGGTGCGCACCGTGCGCGACGCCCGCAACCGCGAAATCGCGGCCCCCACCTTTTCGCCCGACGGCCTGTACTTCCTGGGCCCCCGGTACGACCCCGAATTCGGCCTGCCCAACGTCACCCCCGCACTGGCGTGGCTGCCGGTCTGAGCAGCCACAGTTTTTTGCGATGCGGCAAGCCGCAGCCGGAAATGCTGGCCCGCAAGGCCGCTTTTTGCGACAATCCACACATCGCAGTCGCGGGGCCGCCTTGGCCGGCCCCTGTCTTGGATGTCTCCTGACGCTTCTCACCGAACGCGCATCAAGATCTGCGGCCTCACCCGCGAGGCCGACGTGGACGCCGCCGTGCAGGCCGGCGCCGACGCGATCGGCTTTGTGCTTTATGAAAAAAGCCCCCGCGCCGTGACCGCGCAGCGTGCTGGCGAACTCGCCCGCCGCTTGCCGCCCTTCGTCACGCCGGTGCTGCTGTTCGTGAACGCCACCGATGCCCAGGTGCAGGCCGGCCTCGACGCCGTCCCTCATGCGCTGTTGCAGTTCCACGGTGACGAGACCCCCGAGGCCTGTCAACGCTTTGCCCGGCCCTTCCTGCGGGCTGCCCGCATGGCGCCCGGGTTCGATTTGCTAGACTTCGCCCTTTCGCACCCCTCGGCCCAGGCTGTGCTGGTCGACGCGCACGTCGACGGCTACGGCGGCGGGGGGCAGGTGTTTGACTGGTCCTTGCTGCCCCGGCAGCTCCCGCGCCCCCTGATCCTCTCGGGTGGCCTGCACCCCGGCAATGTGGCCGAGGGCGTTGTGCAGGTTCGCCCCTTTGCGGTCGACGTGAGCTCGGGGGTTGAAGAAGGCAAGGGCCTCAAGAACGCAGCGCTGATGCATCAGTTCTGTCAGGCCGTGCGCGAGGCCGATCAACGGTGTGCTCGAGGGGCTGAAGCCCTGTCGGCGGCCTGATTCGCTTGCGCATCGCACGGCACACACACACAAGACATGTTCAAGTACGACCAGCCCGATGCCCGCGGCCATTTCGGCCCTTACGGTGGCACCTTCGTCTCCGAGACCCTGATCCACGCGCTCGATCAGCTGAAAGACGCTTATGAGCACTACCGGAATGACCCGGAGTTCGTGGCCGAATTCAAGCGCGAGCTGGCCGACTTCGTGGGACGTCCCAGCCCGATCTACCACGCGGCCCGCCTGAGCCGCGAGATCGGCGGCGCCCAGATCTACCTCAAGCGCGAAGACCTGAACCACACCGGCGCGCACAAGGTCAACAACACCATCGGCCAGGCCCTGCTGGCCCGCCGCATGGGCAAGCCCCGTGTCATCGCCGAAACCGGCGCTGGCCAGCACGGCGTGGCCACGGCCACCATCTGCGCCCGCTACGGCCTGGAGTGCGTGGTCTACATGGGCGCCGAAGACGTCAAGCGCCAGTCGCCCAATGTGTACCGCATGCACCTGCTGGGTGCCAAGGTGGTGCCGGTGGAGTCGGGCAGCAAGACCCTGAAAGACGCGCTGAACGAAGCCATGCGCGACTGGGTCACCAACGTCGAGAACACCTTCTACATCATCGGCACGGTGGCCGGCCCCTCGCCATACCCCGCCATGGTGCGTGACTTCCAGAGCGTGATCGGTGAAGAGTGCCTCAAGCAGATGCCCGAGAAGATCGGCCGCCAGCCCGATGTGGTCATGGCCTGTGTGGGCGGTGGCAGCAATGCCATGGGCATCTTCTACCCTTACATCCCTCATGAAAGCACCCGCCTGATCGGCGTGGAAGCCGCAGGCGAGGGCGCCAGCAGCGGCAAGCATTCGATGTCGCTGCAACTGGGCTCGCCCGGTGTGCTGCATGGCAACCGCACCTACCTGCTGCAGGACGACAACGGCCAGATCACCGAGACCCACTCGATCTCGGCCGGCCTCGATTACCCGGGCGTGGGCCCCGAGCATGCCTACCTGAAGGACATCGGCCGCGCCGAGTACGTGGGCGCCACCGACAAGGAGGCCCTGGAGGCCTTCCACCGCCTGTGCCGCACCGAGGGCATCATCCCGGCGCTGGAATCCAGCCATGCCGTGGCCGCCGCCATGCGCATGGCCGCCACCATGCGCCCCGACCAGGTCATTCTGGTGAACCTGTCGGGCCGGGGTGACAAGGACATCGGCACTGTGGCCGACCTGACCGGCGCCGAGTTCTACTGCCGCCCCTCGTGCCGTGGCCTGGGCGTCAAGGGAGGCCAGGCATGAGCCCGACCAACCGCATCGACCTCGTCTTCGGGCAGCTCAAGGCCCAGGGCCGCAAGGCGCTGATCCCCTTCATCCATTGCGGCGACCCCTACGCCGACCTCAGTCCCGAGCTGATGTGGGCCATGGCCGATGCCGGCGCCGACGTGATCGAGCTGGGCGTGCCCTTCTCTGACCCGATGGCCGATGGCCCGGTCATCCAGAAGGCCGCCGAGCGTGCGCTGGCCCAGGGCGTCACCCTGAACCATGTGCTGGCCGACGTGCAACGCTTTCGCACCCGCAACACCACCACCCCGGTGGTGCTGATGGGCTATGCCAACCCGATCGAGCGTTACGACCTCAAGCACGGCGAGGGCGCTTTCGTGCGTGACGCCAAGGCCGCCGGCGTCGATGGCGTGCTGGTGGTCGACTACCCGCCCGAAGAATGCGAGGCCTTCGCGGCCCGCATGAAGTCGGCCGACCTGGCCCCGATCTTCCTGCTGGCCCCCACCTCCACCGAAGCCCGCATGCAGGCGGTCGGGCGCGTGGCCAGCGGCTATGTGTATTACGTGTCGCTCAAGGGCGTGACCGGTGCCGGTCACCTCGACACCGATGCGGTGGCCACCATGGTCCCGCGCATCAAGCAGCACGTGAAGATTCCCGTTGGCGTGGGCTTTGGCATCCGCGATGCCGAAACCGCCAAGGCCGTTGCGCGCGTGTCGGATGCTGTGGTGATCGGTTCGCGCATCGTTCAGTTGCTGGAAACGCAGTCCCGCGAAACCGTCGTGGACACTGCCAAAACATTCATCGCCGAGATCCGTGCGGCGCTGGATTCCCTGAAAGGAGCCTGACCATGAGTTGGCTTGAGAAACTGCTGCCGCCCAAGATTCAACCCACCGACCCGGCCGAACGCCGCACGGTGCCGGAAGGTCTGTGGACCAAGTGCCCCTCGTGCGAGACGGTGCTCTACAAGAACGACCTGGAAGCCAACCAGAACGTCTGCCCCAAATGTGGCCACCACCACCGCATCGGTGCCCGTGCCCGCCTGGACGCCTTCCTCGACGCCGAAGGCCGCTATGAAATCGGCCAGGAAGTGGTGCCGGTCGATGCCCTGAAGTTCAAGGACAGCAAGAAGTACACCGACCGCATCAAGCAGGCCATGGAAGCCACCGGTGAAACCGACGCCCTGATCGTGATGGGCGGCTCGGTGCACGGCATGCCCCTGGTGGCCGCCTGTTTCGAGTTCGACTTCATGGGCGGTTCGATGGGCTCCGTGGTGGGCGAGCGTTTCGTGCGCGGCGTGGAAGCCGCTGTCGACACCAAGACCGCGTTTGTGTCCTTCACCGCCACGGGTGGCGCCCGCATGCAGGAAGGCCTGCTGAGCCTGATGCAGATGGCCAAGACCAATGCGGCCCTGACCCGCCTGGCCAAGGCCCGCCTGCCCTACATCAGCGTGTTGACCGACCCGACCATGGGCGGTGTGTCGGCCTCGTTCGCCTTCATGGGGGATGTGGTCATTGCCGAGCCCAAGGCCCTGGTGGGCTTTGCCGGCCCCCGCGTGATTGAAAACACCGTGCGCGAAAAGTTGCCCGAAGGCTTCCAGCGTGCCGAGTTCCTGCTGCAGCAAGGTGCCATCGACATGATCACCGACCGCCGCGAGTTGCGCAGCACCATCGCGCGCCAGCTGGCCATGCTGCAACGCCAGCCGGCCGATTCGCTGGTCGACCTCTGATCGACCTTTGACAGGGCGCGGGCCTGAGCCCGCCCCTTGAATGCCGGCTGCGGGCCTCCACCTGCTGCTGGCCAGATGATTCTGACGGGCTGCCAGCTGGCAGCCCGTCTGCGTTCCCGACGAACACTCGCCCTGATCTTCCACCATGAGCAAGCTGCCCGAGACCCTGAACGACTGGCTGGCGCACTGTGAGCGCCTTCACACCGCCGAGATCGAGCTGGGGCTGGGGCGCGTGGCCCAGGTGTGGCTGCGCATGGGCGAGCGCTTCGGCACGCGGCTGGGCACCCCCCTGAACACAACCCCGGGCGCCGACGACGCCGAGACCACCGGCCCCGTGGTGTTCACGGTGGCCGGCACCAATGGCAAAGGCTCGACCTGCGCCATGCTGGAAAGCATCCTGCTGGCCGGCGGCTTTCGCACCGGGGTGTATGGATCGCCTCACCTGGTGCGTTTCGAAGAGCGCTGCCGCCTCAACGGCCAGCTGATCACCGAGGCCGAGCTGGTGCCGCATTTCGCGCAGGTCGAGGCCGCGCGTGGTGACACGCCGCTCACCTACTTCGAGTTCACCACCCTGGCCATCCTGTCGGCCATGGCCGCTGCAGGGCTGGACGCCGTCATCCTGGAAGTGGGCCTGGGCGGGCGCCTCGACGCCGTCAACATCATCGACACCGACTGCGCCATCGTCACCAGCATCGACCTGGACCACATGGAGTTCCTGGGCCCCGACCGCGAATCCATCGGCCGGGAGAAGGCCGGCATCATGCGGGCAGGGCGCCCGGCGGTGGTCTCTGATCCGCAATGCCCGCAGAGCATCATCGACCATGCGGCCGAGATCGGCGCCGACCTGCGGCTGTTCGGCCGCGATTTCAACCATGCCGGTGACCGTCAGCAGTGGTCGTGGGGCGGGCGGGCCAAGCGTTTCAATGGCATGGCCTTCCCGTCGCTGCGCGGCGTGAACCAGCTGCTCAATGCCTCGGGTGTGCTGGCCGCGCTGGAGGCCACCTGGCATCGCCTGCCGCTGCCGGCCCAGGCCGTGCGCACCGGCCTGGCCACGGTCGAGCTGCCGGGCCGTTTCCAGATCATTCCCGGTCAGCCGGTGCTCATCCTGGACGTGGCCCACAACCCGCACGCGGCGGCCAACCTGGCGGTCAACCTCGACCAGATGGGTTTCTACCCTCGCACGCACGTGGTGTGGGGGGCCATGGCCGACAAGGACATGGCCGGCATGGTCGACAAGCTGCGCCACCTGGTCGACCACTGGTTCTGCTGTGACCTGCCCACGCCCAGGGCCGCCTCTGCTGCCCAGTTGGCCGACATCGTGCGGGCCATCTGCGCCCAGCCGGGCTCGGCCACGCAGCCCAAGACCGTGGTCAGCACCCACGCCAACCCGATGGCCGCGCTGACCGCCGCGCTGGCCGTGGCAGACCCGGCGGATAGAATTCTGGTCTTCGGGTCTTTCTTCACGGTGGGCGGTGTGCTGCACGAGGGGCTTCCTCGGCTGAACGCGCCACACCTGCCTGACGCAAGCCCACAGGGCTGAGCGGCGGTACGCGCTCAGTCACCCCTCAGCCTTCCGACCCTGCGTTTTCGCATGCCGCTGCCCCAGTTCCTCCAGCGATTCCGCCCGGGTGCTTCAGAGCCCGAGGCCCCGGTCCAGCCCTTGTCGGAGGCGGACATCGAACAGGCCCGCGTCAAGGCCCGCCGCCGCATGGTGGGCATGGCCGTGCTGGTGGCCGCCGGGGTGGTGGGCTTCCCGTGGTTGTTCGAGACCCAGCCCCGCCCGCTCAATGGTGACGTGCAGGTGGTCAGCCAGGTCTCCCCTGGCGTGGCTGCGCCCGTGTCGGTGCTGCCGCGCCCGCCCGTGGCCAGCGCCGCAGCCACGCGCATGCCCACCGAGTCGCCCAACCTGGCGAGCGAACCGGCCAGCACGCCGCAAGGCACCATCGATGCCATCGAGCCACCGGCTCCTCGCGCGGCCTCGATGCAGGGGCAGGGCGCTTCAGAGGTGGCCCCAGCGCCTCGTCAGAATGCCTTGATCTCTGCAGCCGAGCCGCAGGCGCAGCAGGCGCGTGAGGTCGCAGCCAAGGAAGCCGCAGCCAAGGAAGCCGCAGCCAAGGAAGCTGCCGCCAGAGAGGCGGCCGCCCGGGCGAGCGCGGAAGCCAAGGCCAAGGCCGAGGCAAAGTCCAGGGCCGAAGCCAAGGCCCGAGCCGAAGCCAGAGCAGAGGCCAAAGCCAAGGAAGAGAAAGCCCGCGAAGCCAAGGCCAGAGAAGACAAGGCCAAGGCTGAAGCCAAGGCGAAAGCTGACAGCAAAGCCAAGGCCGAGAAAGACAAAGCCGAGAAAGACAAAGCGGCCAAAGATGGCAAGGCAGCCGACACCGACACCCGCTACGTGGTGCAGGTGGGGGCCTTCAACGACGCCGCCGCGGCCCAGGCTGTGCGCCAGAAGGTGGAAAAGCTGGGCATCAAGACCTATGCCCAGGTGATCGATTCGCCCCAGGGCAAGAAGACCCGTGTGCGCGTGGGGCCCTTCACCAGCAAGGCCGAGGCCGAGAAGGCGCTGGCCAAGCTCAAGCAGGCCGGCCTCAACGCCGGTGTGCTCACCCTCTGATCGCCTGCGTACCGCATGGAACCCACCTTGACCGTCAGCCCTGAACCCGTGTGGACCCTCGTCGACATGGCGCTGGGCCTGGGCTTGCTGCTCTCCATGGTGGTGGGGGCCTGGCGTGGCCTGATCACCGAGGTGCTGTCTCTGATGGGGTGGGGCGTGTCCTACTTTGCAGCCCAGTGGTTCGGCCCCCAGGTGGGCCTGCAGTTGCCGGTGGGCGCGCCGGGCGACCGCCTGAACGCCCTGGCCGGCATGATGACCACCTTCGTGGCGGCGTGGCTGGCCTGGGCGCTGTTGTCGTGGGCCCTGCGCGAGGTGATCAAGGCCTCGGGTCTGAGCGGCACCGACCGCTTGCTGGGTGCCGGTTTTGGATTGATTCGCGGGTTGCTGGTGGCCTTGGTGGTGTACACCCTTGTCAGCATGACCCCCCTGACACGTTGGGAGCCCTGGGTGGCCTCGCGCACGGTGCCCTGGATGCACGTGCTGCTGGAAGGCCTCAAGCCCATGCTGCCCGACAGTGTCAGCCAGTACCTGCCTGAGGCTGCCTGACGATCGGGTGGCCAGGGTCTCCGGCTTGCCGGGGTTTCAAGTTTTTCTGAGTTCGTGAACAAGAGGTGATTCCATGTGCGGCATCGTTGGTGTGATTTCCAAGACGCCCGTCAACCAGCTGATCTATGACTCGCTGCTGCTCCTGCAGCACCGGGGTCAGGACGCAGCAGGCATTGTCACGGCCGGCCCCGACGCCCACGGCCGCCGGTTCTTCATGCACAAGGCCCGCGGCATGGTGAAAGACGTGTTCCGCACCCGCAACATGCGCGCCCTGCAAGGCACCGTGGGCCTGGGTCAGGTGCGTTATCCCACCGCTGGCAACGCATTCAATGAAGAAGAGGCCCAGCCCTTCTACGTGAACGCCCCGTTCGGCCTGGTGCTGGTGCACAACGGCAACCTGACCAACGCCCACTCGCTGCGCCAGGAGCTGTTCGAGATCGACCGCCGCCACCTCAACACCGACAGCGACACCGAGGTGCTGCTCAACGTGTTCGCCCACGAGCTGGAGCTGGCCGGCCGCGACCTGCCACTCACCCCCGCTGCCGTGTTCACGGCCGTGCGTGCCGTGCACAAGCGCATCAAGGGCTCGTACGCCGTGATCTGTCTGATCGCCGGGTATGGGCTGGTGGCCTTCCGCGACCCCTTTGGCATCCGCCCGCTGTGCTACGGCGAGGCCGACCTGCCCGAAGGCCGTGAAGTGATGGTGGCCAGCGAGTCGGTGGTGCTGGAAGGCACCAGCCACCGCTTCGTGCGCGATGTGGCCCCTGGCGAAGCCCTGTTCATCGACCTCGACGGCGTGGTGCATGCCCAGCAGTGCGCTGAGGCCACCGTGCTGAACCCCTGCATGTTCGAGTACGTGTACCTGGCCCGCCCCGATTCGGTCATCGACGGTGTGTCGGTGTACCAGGCCCGCCTGGAAATGGGCGAGACCCTGGCCGAGCGCGTCAAGGCCATGCTGCCGCTCGACGAGATCGACGTGGTCATCCCCATTCCCGAATCGAGCCGTCCGTCGGCCATGCAGCTGGCCCAACGCCTGGGCAAGCCCTACCGCGAAGGCTTCGTCAAGAACCGCTACGTGGGCCGCACCTTCATCATGCCAGGGCAGGGCGTTCGCAAGAAGAGCGTGCGTCAGAAGCTCAACGCCATCGGCCTGGAGTTCAAGGGCCGCAACGTGCTGCTGGTCGATGACTCCATCGTGCGCGGCACCACCTCGAAAGAGATCGTGCAGATGGCCCGTGAAGCCGGTGCCAACAAGGTCTACATGGCCTCGGCTGCGCCGCCCGTGAAGTTCCCCAACGTGTACGGCATCGACATGCCCACCAAGGCCGAACTGGTGGCCCATGGCCGCACGCTGGAAGACATCCGCCAGATCATCGGCTGTGACGCCCTGATCTACCAGGATGTCGACGCCATGAAGCGCGTGGTGGGCCAGCTCAACCCCAAGATCAAGGGCTTCGAGGCCTCGTGCTTCGACGGCATCTACATCACGGGTGATGTGAGCGCCGACGACTTTGCCGCCATCGAATCGCAACGCCTGACGCAGAAGGACGAAGAAGACGCCGTCAACTCGCGCCTGGCCTTGCAGAACCGCGCCGAGTGACCCCACCCGGTCACTCAGCCGAACCCAGGCACCAGGAGCCCCGCATGGCCCAAGTTCCCGAGAACCGCGAGAAGAAAAAGCTGCCGCGCAAGGACCTGCCGGCCGACGCCCGCATCGAGACCCTCTCGGTGCGCGAAGGCCTGCCGCCCACGCAATGGGGTGAAAACTCCGAAGCGCTGTTTCTGACCAGCAGCTTCAACCACCCCGATGCGGCCACGGCCGCTGCGCGTTTTGCCAACGAAGAAGAAGCCTTCGTCTACACGCGCTTCACCAACCCCACCACCATGATGTTCGAGCGCCGCCTGGCGGCCCTCGAAGGCACCGAGGCCTGCATCGCCACGGCCAGCGGCATGAGCGCCATCCTCATGATGATCATGGGGCTGCTGAAGTCGGGTGACCACGTGGTGTGCTCGCAAAGCGTGTTCGGCTCGACCATCACGCTGCTGCAGACGCAGTTCGGCAAATTCGGCATCGAGACCACCTTCGTGTCACAGACCGATGTGAACGCCTGGCGCGAGGCCATCCGGCCCAACACCAGGCTGTTCTTTGCCGAGACACCCAGCAACCCGCTCACCGAGGTCTGCGACATCCGTGCCCTGGCCGAGATCGCCCACGGCTGCGGCGCCTTGCTGGCCGTGGACAACTGCTTTTGCACGCCTGCGCTGCAAAAGCCGGTGGAGATGGGCGCCGACCTCATCATCCACTCGGGCACCAAGTACCTCGACGGGCAGGGCCGCGTGCTGGCCGGTGCCATCTGCGGGCCGGATGCCATCGTCAATGGCCCCTTGATGACCACGCTGCGCGGCGCCGGCATGACCTTGTCGCCGTTCAACGCCTGGGTGGTTCTCAAGGGCCTGGAAACCCTGTCGATCCGCATGGCGGCGCAAAGCAGCAACGCGCTGAAGCTGGCGCAGTGGCTGGAGCAGCAACCCGCGGTCGACCAGGTGTTCTACCCTGGCCTGCCCAGCCACCCGCAGCACGCCCTGGCCATGGCCCAGCAAAACGGCTGCGGTGGCGCGGTGGTGTCCTTCACCGTCAAGCCCTTTGCGGGCGACATCACCGTGCCGGCCCCGGCCGTGCTCGACGATGCCGCCAAGCGTCTGCGCCAGGCCGCCTTCCATGTGATCGACCACACCCGCCTGTGCTCGATCACCTCGAACCTGGGCGACACCAAGACCCTCATCACCCACCCGTCGAGCACCTCGCACGGGCGCCTGCAAGAGCCGCAGCGCCTGGCCGCCGGCATCACGCAGGGCATGATCCGCGTGGCCGTGGGCCTTGAACACATCGACGACCTCACAGCCGACCTCGCGCGCGGCCTGAGCAGCCTGAATTTCCAAAGTTGACCCCCATGACCGTCCGCACCCGGATCGCCCCGTCGCCCACCGGCTTCCTGCACCTGGGCACCGCCCGCACCGCCCTGTATTCCTGGGCCTATGCCCGCCACCACGGTGGCCAGTTCGTGCTGCGCATCGAAGACACCGACGTGGCCCGTTCCACACAGGAGTCGGTCGAGCAGATCCTGCAATCCATGCACTGGCTGGGCCTGGGCTACGACGAAGGCCCGATCTACCAGATGCAGCGCCTGGACCGCTACCAGCAGGTGATCGACCAGATGCTGGCGAACGGCACGGCCTACCGCTGCTACTGCACGCCCGAAGAGCTGGACGCCATGCGCGAAGCTCAAAAGGCCCGCGGTGAAAAAACCGGCTACGACGGCCGCTGGCGCCCGGCCCCCGGCAAGACCTTGCCGCCCGTGCCTGAAGGCGTGAAGCCCGTGGTGCGCTTTGCCAACCCGCTGGATGGCGCCGTGACCTGGGACGACCTGGTCAAGGGCCCGATCACCATCGCCAACAAGGAAATCGACGACCTGATCATCCAGCGCACCGACGGTGTGCCCACCTACAACTTCGCTGTCGTGGTCGATGACTGGGACATGCAGATCAGCCACGTGTTCCGTGGCGACGAGCACATCAACAACACGCCTTGGCAGATCAACATCTACCGCGCACTGGGCGCCGAGCTGCCGCAGTTCGGTCACCTGCCCGTGATCCTGGGTGACGACGGCACCAAGCTGTCCAAGCGCCGTGGCGCCGTGGCCGTGTCGAACTACGAAGAGATGGGCTACCTGCCCGAGGCCATGCTGAACTACCTGGCCCGCCTGGGCTGGAGCCACGGCGACGAAGAGCTCTTCACCATGGAACAGATGGTGTCGTGGTTCGACGGCTCGCACCTGAGCAAGAGCCCCTCGCAGTGGGACGCCGCCAAGCTGGCCTGGGTGAACGCCCATTACGTGAAGCACGCCGACAACGCCCGCCTGGCCGACCTGGTGGTCAAGCATTTCAAGGCGCGTGGCATCGAGGTGGCCGCCGAGCGCCTGCTGGTGCCCTGTGGCCTGTTCAAAGACCGCTGCAACACCACCGTCGAGCTGGCCGACCACCTCACCATGTACGTGGCCGACGTGCAGGCCCCCGAGGCCGAACTGGCCGAGAAGGTGACCGACGCCGTCAAGCCGGCCGTGGCTGCTTTTGCCGCCCGCCTGGCCGATGCCGCGCTGGCCTGGGAGCCTGCCGCCATCAACCAGGCCCTGAAGGACACCCTGGCCGAGTTCGGCCTGAAGATGCCCGCGCTGGCCATCCCGGTGCGCCTGCTGGTGTGCGGTCGTGCCCAGACGCCTTCGGTGGACGCCGTGCTGGCCGCCTTCGACCGCGCCGTGGTGGTCCAGCGCCTGCAGAAAGTTTGAAAATTTTTTCGGCAGCCTTGTCAGCCCTGAAAAAATCGGTATATACTTTCGTTCTCGCTTGAACGACGCCTTGAACAAAACAAGGCAGCCGGGCAAACCAGCGAAACAGCAAGAAGCCGCAAGGTTTCAAGTTGGCTCGATGGGGGTATAGCTCAGCTGGGAGAGCGCTTGCATGGCATGCAAGAGGTCAGCGGTTCGATCCCGCTTACCTCCACCATTTTACATGGTGTCGGGTTGCAGTGTTGGGCAGAGCGTCGCGCAAGAGGTGAAGGATTCAGTCCCCTTCGTCTAGAGGCCTAGGACACCACCCTTTCACGGTGGCTACAGGGGTTCGAATCCCCTAGGGGACGCCAAGTTTGACGGCACTTGGGTTGAGCAATCAGCCAAAGTCGTTACCGACGCGGAGTGGTAGTTCAGTCGGTTAGAATACCGGCCTGTCACGCCGGGGGTCGCGGGTTCGAGTCCCGTCCACTCCGCCAAAGTATTTCATTGGCGTTGCTGGTGACACAGCAGCGTCGAACAGAGTCAGTCTCGGTGCCAGTGCGGCGCCCTGCGTGGTGACACGGGGGGGTATAGCTCAGCTGGGAGAGCGCTTGCATGGCATGCAAGAGGTCAGCGGTTCGATCCCGCTTACCTCCACCATCCAACCAGGCGTCGCAGGCACGGTGTTGATTCGGTTCGCTACAATTTGCAGATGAAGTCCCCTTCGTCTAGAGGCCTAGGACACCACCCTTTCACGGTGGCTACAGGGGTTCGAATCCCCTAGGGGACGCCAAGTTTTGACGGCGCTTGGGTTGAGCAATCAGCCGAAGTCGTCACCGACGCGGAGTGGTAGTTCAGTCGGTTAGAATACCGGCCTGTCACGCCGGGGGTCGCGGGTTCGAGTCCCGTCCACTCCGCCAAGAAAGCAGAGCCCTGATGCGCAAGCATCAGGGCTTTTTGCTTTGGCCGTTCAGCCCGGCTGTTTTCGCGGGGCATCGGTGGATTCGCTGCTTGGCGTTTCCCTCAATGGCATCGTGATGCGCCCCATTTAAGCTTTCTTCATGAAGTACAGGGAAGCAGGGATCTCCCACCTCAATGGGGTTCGCATTGACGCAGCCACCCGCCAGGGTGCTGCGGAATCGGTGCTGAATTCAGCCAGGGCCCAGCTCGGCGGTGTGGTGTGTGTGGCCAATGTTGACATGGTCACCCGCGCCCGGCGTGACCCCGCGCTCGCAGCGCTGATGCAGTCGGCCCGCCACGTGTTCACCGATGGCATGCCGCTGGTGTGGGTGCTGCAGAGGTGGCTGGGGCAGCCTTGGGCACAGCGTGTGTATGGCCCAGACCTCATGTCGGACACGTGCGCTCTGTGCGAGCAGCATGGCCTGTCCGTGTTCCTCTTGGGCGGTACTCCCCACGAACTCCAGATGCTGAAGACCGCAATGGCCTCTCGCTGGCCCCGTCTCCAGATCGCTGGCGGCATTTCTCCGCCACAGTTGCCCGAGCGCCCTCCGCGAGACCCACTGGTGTTGCGCGAGGTTCAACGCTCTGGTGCAGCGGTGTTGCTGGTGGGACTGGGATGCCCCAAGCAGGAGCACTGGATGGCCGCTCATGCAGCAGATCTCTCGTGTGTGTGTGTGGGTGTCGGGCTGGCATTTGCACAGATCGCCGGTCTCAAAACGCGGGCGCCAGCATGGATGCAGGCTCACGGGCTCGAGTGGGTCTTTCGTCTGTGGCAAGAGCCTGGGCGGCTGTGGCGACGCTACCTCGTGGGCAATGCCCGCTTCGTGTGTGATCTGGCGATCCACGCCGTCCACACGCGGGGAAAGGGCACAGCGTCAGGGAAAGGTCGACCATGAATCGCGCACTGATCGTTCTGCAACTCAATGAAGTCAACCCCGAGGTCTTGCTCAGACTGGTCGCCAGAGGTTGTTTGCCGAACTTCCAGGCGCTGCTGCAGCGTCACCCCATGGTCACCACCGCGGTCGATGAGCACGGTGACAACCTGGAGCCCTGGATCCAGTGGGTGACCGCACACACCGGGCTGGAACGCAGCGAGCATGGCGCCGTTCATCTGTCGGATGCGCAACACCAACCCATGCGCCAGGTGTGGGACTTGCTGGAGGAGGCGGGGGTTGCCTGTGGCCTTGTGTCCCCGATGAACGCCAGCAGCCAAGGGTTCACGGGCCAGTTTTTCATTCCAGACCCCTGGTCCACCCGCAATGTCACGCATCCAGCGAGCCTGGCCCCCATCCATCGGTTCATCGCCGAGCGGGTGCACAGGCACCATGCATCGCTCGAGATCGAAAGCAGCCCTGTCGATTTCGTTCGAGCCTTGCGCAGGGCTGGCGTGGGTGTGTCTTCACTGGCCGCGCTGGTCCGCTGCTATCTGCAAGCCCGGGTGGACCCCAGGGCCGCCTGGCGCGTGCCTGCTGCGCTGGATGCTCTGTTGTGGCGCTTGACGCTCAGCCTCCACAGGAAGCACGCGACGCGCTACACATCGGTGTTTCTCAATGCCGTGGCCCATTACCAGCACCACTACTGGACAGCCCATGAGCCTGAGCACTGGGCGCCTCGTCATCCAGGGCTGTTTGCGCAGCCCAACCTGCTGGCCCAGGCCAAGCTGAGACCTGGAGACGACCCCATGACCCATGGCCTGGTGGTGTACGACCAGATCCTCGGCGAGGCCGTGGCAGAGGTTGGCGCCGAGGGGGTGATGGTGATGACCGGTTTGAGTCAGGTGCCGTTTGAAGGTGACTCCCAGGGGGAGGGCTTTTGCCTGTACCGCCCATTCGATCATCAGCGCCTGATGGTGGCCCTCGGTCTCGGTCATGTGGAGGTGGCTCCCCTGATGTCTCGGGACATGATGCTGCACGGACTGACTGCGGCTCAGCAGGTTGAAGTCTCCGAGCTGCTGTCGAGCATGACGCTCAATGGCCGTGCGTTGTTCTCGTGCACCCCGGAGTCCGGCGGGCGCCTGTTCTGCAAAGTCGCATACACCGTGGTGGCGCGACCTGATGATCGGGTCTGCTGGTCGAGACAGGGGCAGGCCAGGCATGTGAGGTTTGGCGACCATTTCCAGCTCATCACCTTCAAGACAGGCGGCCATCACGCCCATGGTTTTCTGCTGGCCGATCCGTCATGGACCGACGGTTGGCTGCAGCAAGGGGTTTTACCGCTTTCGAGTTTCCCCGGGCTGGTGGCCAAGGGGATGGGGGTCAGTGTTCCGCAGTCGATGCGCCTGGCCGCTTGAGTGCCCCTGCTGAAACCGGCGCGCGGCTGGCCAGGAAGGTGCCCAGCACGATCACGCCTGCGCTCAGCAGCATGTCGAGCGTGATGGCTTCGTCCAGCCACAGCCACCCCCACAACATGCCGAATGGTGGGATCAGGAACACCACATTCAGGGCGGTCGAGGGGCCGATGCGTTCGATCAGGCCATAGAACATCACGTAGGCCAGACCGGTGCACAGCGTGGCCAAGGCTGCCAGCGCCGCCCACACGCCCAGGCTGACCTCGGCCCAGGCCGACCCGGGCATGGGGCTGCCGGTGGGTGAGGGCAGGGTTGCTTGCGGGCCCCACCACAGGGCAGGGCCGAGCAGCGCTGCGGCGGTGCACACCATCAGGGCGGCACTGAGTGCGATCGGCGGCAGCCCCGGCAGGTGCCGCTTGCTGTGGTCCACGGCCAGCGCATACATCAGGGTCGAGCCCAAAGCCACGGCCACCGCCAGCGGGTCCAGGCTGGCGGCATCGGCCCCGCGGTGCAGGGCCAGCCACATCACGCCCCCAAAGCCCAGGCTCAGGCCCAAGGCCTTGGCGCGACCGAGGCTTTCGCCCCGCCAGGCCCAGGCCAGCAAGGCGCTCCACATCGGCGCGGTGGCATTGAGCACCGACAGCGGGCCGGCGGGCAGGTGCTGCGCCGCCCAGCTCAGGCCCATGAAGGGCAGCACGCATGACAACATGGCCGACACCAGCACCGTACGCCACACCGGTTGCAAGGCGCGCCATTGCCCCTGCCACAGCACCAGGGGCAGCAGCACCAGCGCTGCACCCGTGGTGCGCAGGGCGGCCACGGCCAGGGGGCCCAGGGCCGGAGCCGTCAGACGCAGGAACAGGAAGCTGCCACCCCAGATGGCCGCCAGCAGCAGAAAGACCAGCGCGTCGCGTGGGCTCATGCGGCGGGCTGGGCCAGCACCCTTTGCCCGTCCAGCGCCACGCCTTCGTGCTGCAGCAGGGCCACCTTGCGGTGCAGACCGCCGGAGTACCCGGTCAGCCAGCCGTCCTGGCCCATCACGCGGTGGCAGGGCACGACGATCGACAGCGGGTTGCGTCCCACAGCCATGCCCACCGCCCGAAAGCCCTTGGGGCTGCCCAGCGCGCGCGCCACGTCGCCATAGGTCTGGTGCTGGCCATGGCCAATGTTCAGCAGGTGCTGCCACACCGACACCTGGAAGGCCGTGCCGATCAGGTCCAGTGGCATGGAAAATCGCTGCAGCTGGCCTTGCCAGTACGCAGAGATCTGCTCGGCTGCTTCACTCAGCAGCGAGTCTTGCGGGCGATAGGGCACGCCTTCGAGTGTGTCGGGCGTGTCTTTCTGCCCCTCCAGGAACCACGCGCCCGCCAGCCCACGCGGGGTGCATGCCAGCAGCATGTCACCCAGGGGGGTCAGGACGGTGGACTGCGCGCTGTAGCTCATGAGGGTCTCCGACACCAGGGGTGCCCAGACACCCGAATCCTCCATCGTAACCGCTGAGCGCGTCGTCCTTTCGGGGGCATGTGTTCACGGGGGATTCACGCGCAGGCATGAAACTTGAAGCGCTTCGGTCGGTCACACCCATGGCGCCGTCCATAGAATGTCGACCACAAGACATCAACGTCCATCCATTCAGTCAGCTAAGGAATTCCATGCAAGTCGCTGCCTCCATCTTCAAGGCCTATGACATCCGGGGCATCGTGGGCCAGACCTTGAACGAGGCAGTGGCCGAGCACCTGGGTCGCGCCTTTGGCACCGAAGCCCTGAAGCTGGGCGAAAAGGCCGTTGCCATCGGCCGTGACGGTCGCCTGTCGGGCCCCTCGCTCAGCGCCGCCCTGATCAAGGGCCTGCGCAGCACCGGCATCAGCGTGATCGACCTGGGCGCCGTGACCACCCCCATGCTGTACTACGTGGCCGCCACCCGCGGTGACCAGGGCTGCCACAGCGGCATCCAGGTCACGGGCAGCCACAACCCGAAGGACTACAACGGCTTCAAGATGGTGCTGGCCGGCAAGGCCATCTACGGTGACGACATCCAGGGCCTGCGCCAGCGCATCGAGGCCGAAGACTACGCCAGCGGCGAGGGCGGCCTGACCGAACTCAACGTGCTGCCCGAGTACACCCAGCGCATCGTGGGTGACTGCAAGCTGTCGCGCCCGCTCAAGATCGTGGTCGATTCGGGCAACGGCATTCCCGGCGCATCGGCGCCCGGCATCTTGCGCGCCCTGGGTTGCGAGGTCACCGAGCTGTACTCCGAAGTCGATGGCGACTTCCCCAACCACCACCCCGACCCCTCCAAGCCCGAGAACCTGGTCGACCTGATCAACGCCGTGAAGGCTCAGGGCGCCGATCTGGGCCTGGCCTTCGACGGTGACGGCGACCGTCTGGGCGTGGTCACGAAAGAAGGGAACAACATCTTCCCTGACCGTCAGATCATGCTGTTTGCCCGCGACATCCTGAGCCGCGTGCCAGGCGGCAAGATCATCTTCGACGTGAAGTGCAGCCAGCAGCTGGCCGAAGTGATCCGTGCCGCTGGCGGCGAGCCCGTGATGTACAAGACCGGCCATTCGCTGGTCAAGGCCAAGCTGAAGGAAACCGGTTCGCCGTTCGCCGGCGAAATGAGCGGCCACATCTTCTTCAAGGAGCGCTGGTACGGCTTCGACGACGCCACCTACACGGCCGGCCGCCTGCTCGAAATCCTGTCGCGCGAGGTCGACCCCAGCGCCGTGCTCAATGCCCTGCCCACCAGCTTCAGCACCCCCGAGCTGAACGTGCCTTGCGCCGAAGGCGAGCACCACGCCGTGATCGAGAAGCTGCGTCAGGTGGCGCGCTTTGATGGCGCCCAGGAAGTGACCACCATCGACGGCCTGCGTGCCGATTACGCCGACGGCTTCGGCCTGGTGCGTGCCTCCAACACCACCCCGGTGCTGGTGCTGCGCTTCGAAGGCAAGACCCCTGAGGCGCTGGAGCGCATCCGCGAGGCCTTCATGGGCCAGATCCTGTCGGTCAAGCCCGACGCCCATGTGGGTGCGTCAGCCCACTGATCGGGCACCGATCGGCTCGTTCATCGGTTCACTGACCGTTCCTCTGGCGGGCCTGCCTTGCAGGCGGCTCGCCACCGCAGGGGCTGCCCTATGATCGGGGCTTCAATTTCTCTGCAGTGGCTGATTTGACCCCGTCTCCTGCCCAGGCCTGGCTTGCACGCCAGGCCTATTCATGGGTGCTTCGCCTGGGCACGCCCGCCTACCTGTGGCGGGTGTGGGCCCGTGGCCGCGAAGAGCCCGATTACCGCCTGAACTGGTGGCAGCGCCTGGGCTGGTACGACAAGGCCTACCGCGCGCAATGGCGCGGTGCCGAGGGCTTTCGAGACGCGTGCCCTGTGGTGTGGGTGCATGCGGTGTCGCTGGGCGAGGCCCGCGCTGCGGTGCCCCTCATTCAGGCCCTGCGCCGACAGTGCGCCGGCATGCGCCTGCTGCTGACCCACACCACGGCCACCGGCCGTGAAGCCGGGAAGGCCCTGCTCAATGCCGAGCATGGCGACATGCAGACCTGGTTGCCCTATGACACGCCCGGCGCCGTGTGGCGCTTCTTGCGCTTTCACCGCCCGCAGGTGGGCGTGTTGATGGAAACCGAGGTGTGGCCCAATGTGCAGCACCAGGCCTTGGAAGCCGGTGTGCCCATGGTGCTGGCCAATGCCCGGCTGAGCGAGAAAAGCCTGCGCCAGGGCCTGAGGTTGTCGGCCTTGATGAAGCCGGCCGCGCAGGCGCTGGCGGCGGTGCTGGCCCAGACCGATGCCGACGCCCGCCGCCTCGCGCAGCTGCTCCAGGGCGCTTCACCCAATGGCCTGCAGGCCTTGCGCGTGTGCGGCAACGTGAAGTTCGACATGAGCCCAGATGCGGCCTTGCTGGCGCGGGGCCGCGCCTGGCAGCAGGCCTTGAAGGCGCAGGTGCCTGATGCGCACCTGGTGATGGCCGCCAGCACCCGCGAAGGCGAGGAGGCCAGCTTGCTGGCCGCATGGCAAGCGGCCCGCAAGCCCGCGGGCGCACGCTTGCTGATCGTGCCGAGGCATCCGCAACGCTTCGATGAAGTGGCCATGCGGGTGCAGGCCTCGGGCCTGAGCCTGTCGCGGCGCAGCCAGTGGGTGGGTGACGCGCCCGATGCGCAGGCCCTGCAGGCCCAGGTGTGGCTGGGCGATTCCATGCGCGAAATGCCGGCCTACTTTGCGGCCAGTGACATGGCCTTGTTGGGTGGCAGCTTTGCGCCCTTGGGTGGGCAGAACCTGATCGAAGCGGCGGCCTGTGGCTGCCCGATCGTGGTGGGGCCTTCGACGTTCAACTTCGAGGAAGCGGCCGAACTGAGTCTGGCCGCCGATGCGGCGCGGCGTGCGCGCGACTGGCCCGAAGGGGTGGCCAAGGCGCTGGCCTGGCTGCAGGAAGGCTCGGCAGCCGAACGGCAGGCACGGTGCCTGGTCTTTGCTCAGGCGCACCAGGGCGCGGCCGACCTCATGGCCCGCGAGATCCTGTTGCGGCTCAGGCCTGCAGGTCGTGCCACTCGGGGTGGCGCCTGAGGTACACCCGCACATAGCTGCACACCGGGTCGACCTTCAGGCCCTGGGCGCGTGCCCACGCGAAGGCCGCCTGCACCAGCTGGGCGGCAATGCCACGCCCTTCCAGGGCCGGGTGCACGAAGGTGTGGGTCATGCGCATGACGCCGCCGTCGAGGCGGTAGTCGGCCACACAGCGGTGGCCATCGACCACGGCGGCAAACGTGTGCTGTTCGGGCAGGTGCTGGATGTCGAGGGCGGTGCTCATGGCCGCATTATCGCCAGCCGGGTGCATGTGCCGCCACCAGGCCACTTGCAGTGGGCGCCACAGGCCCATCATGGGTGCACCGGGCTCAGACCCAGCCCAGCGCGCCCAGCACGGCGCCCGCGGCCACCAGCCAGATCAGCTGCACCTTGGTGCGCCACACCACCAGGGCCACGGCCGCCGCCAGCAGCAGGCCCCGCACTTCGTGCACCGGGGGCGTGAGCAGCCAGCCCGTGGCCAGCAGCAGGCCCACCGTGACGGGCGTCATGCCGCTTTGAAAGGCCTGCACGGCCAGCAGGTGCTTGCGCGTGGCCACCCAGCGCGACACCAGCAAGGTGAGGGTGGCCGAGGGCAGCATGATGCCCAGCATGCTGGCCATGGCGCCCGCCACCCCGGCGCTGTACCAGCCCATCAGGGCCACGAACAGCACGTTGGGGCCCGGGGCGGCTTGCGCCAGCGCCACCGACGAGGTGAACTGTTCGGGCGACAGCAGGTGGTCTTCCAGCACCAGGCGGCGGTGCATGTCGGGCACCAGGGTGATGGCCCCGCCGATGGACATGAGCGACAGGCCGATGAAGTGGCCGAACAGCGTCCACCAGGTGTCGGGGCTCCACGACCACACCACCGGGTTCATGGCGGGCCTTTCGATGTTGTTGGCATGGGGGCTTGCTGTGCGCGCAGGCGTTGGCCCGTCCACAGACACGCCACCAACCCCAGGCCCAGCAGCACCCACAGCAAAGGCCATTTCAGCACCACCATGGCCACAAAGGCCGCGGCGGCCAGGCCCATGGCGGCGGGCAGGCCCAGCGGGTGCGCGTTCAATGGCTTCGACAGCTTCAGCACGGTGCCGATGATCTGCCCACCGGCCACGGCCGCAATGCCTTTGAGTGCGCCCAGCACCATGCCGTGGGTGGCCGAGGCCTGCGGTGCCAGACCCACCAGCCAGGCCAGCGTCAGCAGCAGCACCATAGGCAGGGCGATCATGCCGCCCAGGGCTGCACACGCACCACGCCAGCCGAAGAACCGGTCACCGATCATCAGGGACAGGTTGCACACATTGGGCCCGGGCATCACCTGGGCCGTGCTCAGCAACTCGAGGAACTCGGCCTGCGTCAGCCAGCCGCGGCGGTCACACAGCTCTTTCTGGGCCACGGCCAGCACGCCACCAAAGCCCTGCATGGCCAGGCCGGTGAAGGCCATGAACAGATGCCAGACCGATCGCGGGCCAGGCGCCCGATCAGCCATACACGGCCACGACCTGGTAGCCGAAGGCGGCCAGTTGCCCGTCAGGGGTCCACAGCAGGGTGCGCTCGTTCACATAGCCCTCGCCATTGGCCAGGGCATCTTTGTCCATGCGCCAGTGGCCCGCCACATCGGCACCGGGCACGGGGCGCAGCTCCAGCGCCCATGACACCGAACTGGCTGGGGCGGGGGCCCTCATGCGGGCCAGGGCCGGGGTGGGGCCCGCGTCGGCGTGGACCACGGTCAGCAGTTCGGCATCGATCCCTTCGGCCTGCTTCAGGCGGACGTGGGTGCGCGTTTCCCAGCCTTCGGCGCCCATGTAGGGGAAGGCGCCTTCGGCGAGGCTGAACTCCACGTGCTGCGTGAAATTGGGCGTCAGGCCGGGGATGAACGGGGCCTTCAGCGATTCGTCCGGGGTCTTGGCCACGGGCGGCTGGCTCGGCAGCATGGGCGGCACCGAGCTGTCGCGGGCGTTGCCAAACACGGCCAGCAGCACGCCGGCCACCACGGGGGTGCCGTCGGCTCCCGGCTGGGTGACATGGGCCTGCACCTGGCGCACATGCTTGCCCTGGCGCAGCAGGTGCACCTGCACATCGACCGCACCAAAGGCCACAGGGCCCACGAAACTGGTCTGCAGCGCGCGCAGGGGCCAGTCGCTGCCGCACACGTCGCGCATGGCCTGCACGGCCAGGGCCGACAGCAGCCCGCCGAACACGGTGCGGCCCTGGCCCCAGTCGTCACCCACGGTGAAGCGCAGGGTGGTGTCGTTCAGGCGCTGGCGCGAGGCCAGCACCGTGCCCAGTGGCACGGCGGCAGAGGCTTGACTCATGGGATCAGGGGGAGTGAGGTGGACGAAGGGTCAGAGCGAAGACAGTTCGCTCCATTGCGAGCGTGTGCTGCCCAGCAATTTTTCCACGTGTGCGGCGGGCAGGGGGCGGCTGAACAAATAGCCCTGGGCCATGTCACAGCCTTTGGCGCACAGGAAGGCCTCCTGGTCGGGCATTTCCACGCCCTCGGCCACCACCCGCATGCGCAGGTTGTGGGCCAGCGAGATCATGGTGCTGACCAGCTGTGCGTCGTTGGCATTGCCGGGCAGGTCCTGCACGAAGCTGCGGTCGATCTTGAGCTGATGCACCGGGAAGCGCTTGAGGTAGGCCAGCGATGAATAGCCAGTGCCGAAGTCGTCGATCGAAATGGACACGCCCATCTGGTGCAGCTGCTGCAGGAACAGGTCGGCGTTTTCGCCGTGCTCCATCAGGCCGCTTTCGGTGATCTCCAGCTCCAGGCGGTTGGCCGGGAAGCCGGTCTGCTTGAGGATGCGCGTGACGCGCTCGATCACGCCGCCGCGGCGGATCTCGCTGGGCGAGATGTTCACGGCCAGGCGCCCGAATTCCAGGCCTTCATCGAGCCAGACACGGCCCTGGCGACAGGCTTCGCGCAGCACCCATTCACCCAGTGCCACGATCATGCCGGTGTCTTCCATGACCGGGATGAAAAGGTCAGGCCCGATGGACGGCAGACAGGCTTCGCCGCCCTGCGGGCCCTTGAGCCGCACCAGGGCTTCGACGCCCACCACGCGGCGCGTGTTCAGGTCCATCAGGGGCTGGTAGTGCAGCAGGAACTCGCGTTGCTCCACCGCGCGGCGCAGGCGCGTTTCCAGCTGCAGGCGGTCGGTGGCCTGCGAGGTCATCGACTCGGTGTAGAAGCGGAAGGTGTTGCGACCCTGGCGCTTGGCCTGGTACATGGCCGCATCGGCCTGGCGGATCAGGTCGGCGGCGCGCACGCCGTCGTTGGGGAAGAGGCTGATGCCCACGCTGGCGCGCACATACACCTCGGCGGCATCGCCTTCACCCAGCTCGAAGGGGGCCGACAGGGTGTCGATCACGGCCTGTGCCACATGGGCGGCCTGTTGCGGGTGGCGCAGGTGTTCCAGCACCAGCACGAACTCGTCACCGCCCAGGCGGCCCAGGGTGTCTTCCTGGCGCACGCGCTGGCTCAGGCGCTCGGCCACCTGCTTGAGCAGGATGTCGCCGGCTTCGTGGCCCAGGCTGTCGTTGACGGTCTTGAAGTTGTCGAGGTCGACGAACAGCAGCGCCATCAGGGTCTGGTGGCGAGCGGCCAGGCTCAGGGCGTGCTCCAGCCGCTGGTGGATCATGCTGCGGTTGGGCAGCTCGGTCAGCGGGTCGTAGTGGGCCATGCGGGCCAGGCGGGCCTCGGTCTGCTTGAGCTGGGTGATGTCGGCAAGCACGGCCACGAAGTGGTTGGGCAGGCCCTTGCCGTCGCGCACGGCGCTGACCGACACATTGGCCGAGAACAGCTCGCCGCTCTTGCGCTGGCACCACACCTCACCTTGCCAGCTGCCTTCGGTGCGGATCGTGCGGCGCATGGTGGCCAGCAGTTCCTGCGGCTGATCGGGCAACAGGAACTCGGGGGTGGTGCCGAGCACGTCGGCCTCGTCGTAACCCGTGATGCTGGTGAAGGCCGGGTTGATCGACACCAGCCGTTTGGCACGGTCCAGCACCACCATGCCGTCGTGCGAGCTTTGCAGCGCAGCGGCATGCAGGCGGATGCGGTCTTCGGTCTGTTCGCGCAGGGCTTCCTTCTGCAGGTTGCCCAACGCGAACGACAGGTCGGCGCTGACGTCGTCCAGCAGGGCCTTTTCGTCCTGGTCTTGCGTGTTGAGCTGCTGATCGACCAGCACCAGCACGCCGCACACCTGCTGGTTCACGGTCAGCGGCAGCATGGCGCAGGCCGACAGGCCCGCATCGAGCATCAAGGGCACCCAGGGCATCGGGCGGCTGATCTGGCTCAGGTCGGTGCCATGGAAGGCGCGCCCCTCCATCAGCGCCAGGGCCATGGGCGACGCATCGGCACGGCGCTCTGGCACCGTGATGGTCAGTGACTCGGGCTGCTCATTGACCAGACCGGCGTGGGCGCGGCATTCGAAGACGCCATCACCCAGTTCATCAAGGCACACCCAGGCGCGCTTGAAGCGTCCGTGGTGAATGGCGGCCTGGCACACACGCTCCAGCAGGTCGTCTTGCGTGCGGGCCCACACGATGGCCTGGTTGACATGGCTGAGGAAGTCGTACAACCGGGTCATGTGGATCAGGCGCTGCTCGGCGCGGCGGCGGGCCGACACGTCCCACACCGTCCAGATGACCAGGTCGGTGCCGGTGACCGGTGCGCAGCGGCTGTCGAAATGGCGCAGGTGGCCGTGCACGCGGATCGGGTAGCTCAGGGCCTGGGGCTGGCCGCTCTCCAGGGTGCGGCGGATCACGTTCAGAAAGACCTCGGTGGTCTCGGGCGGGAAGAACTCGCGCAGCGGCTTGTTGAGCAGCTCCTCGCGGGGGCGACCCAGCAGCGGCGAGTTGATGCCGTAGATCTGCAGGTAGCGGCCGTCCTGGTCCATCAGGAAGGCAATGTCGGGCAGCGAGTTGGCGATGGCGCTGAGTTGCGCCTCGCGCAGGGCCAGCTGTTCAGTGGCATCCTGGCGCGCCCGGTGACTGCGGTACAGCAGCCAGATCACGGCAGCCGTCATGGCCAGCACCAGCGACAGGCTGACCTGGTCGAACTGCTGCTGGCGCCGGGCGTCTGCCCGCAGCTCGGCCTGCACGGTCTTCTCGATCTGATCGAGGGTGCGCTGAGCGTCCCGCATGGCAGGCATCAGGGCTTGCAGGCGGGGGGCATCAGCTTGGGGGAAATGCTGTCGGATCACCAGCAACTGGTCGGCCAGCGCCTGCCACTGCGTCTGGCTGGTGGGCTCGGGCATCTGCGTCGGCAGCCCACTGAGTGCGCGAGGGTGGTCATGCACGGCATGCCGGCGTGCGATGTCAATGGCCTGGTCGAGCGGGCCGGTCACGCGTGCCATGTCGGCGGAAGGGTTCTCACCCTGCGCCAGGCGGCTCAGGCCGAGTTCTGCCGCTTGCAGCCGCATCTGCGCACGGCCCAGTTGCTGCTGGCACAGCACGCTGTCGGCCTGCAAGGCTTCCCACTGGCGGTGCGACCAGGCCAGCATGGCCAGGCTCACAGCCGCCACCAGCGCCACACCCGCAGCCACTGGTGCGAAAGCGCCACGGGCCCGGAGGGGCTGCGGCGTTTCAGGGCTTGGGAAATCGGCAGAAGAGAGCAAATCGACACCTGTGCATGCGCGGAAGCTTCGAGCTTAGGTTAAAAACCAATGCAGTCACCGAGCGACCATTTCGTCGTCTGAAAATCCTATCTGACCGCGGGGGTGTCCTGCGGTCAAAAATCACATTCCATGAGCGCCACCCCCTTCGATCCCTTGTACCAGGCCACCCACGAGGCCACGTCCCGCTTCGTGAACCTGCGCGGCCTGCGCCACCACCTGATGTGCTGGGGTGATCCGGCCACCGCCACCCCCGAGGCCCCCTTGCTGGTGCTGGTGCATGGCTGGATGGACGTGGGGGCCTCGTTCCAGTTTGCAGTCGATGCCCTGCGCGCACGGCCGGGCTTCGAGCACCGCCCCATCGTGGCGCTGGACTGGCGCGGCTTCGGCCTGACCGAAAACTCGGGCGCCGACAACTACTGGTTCGCCGATTACCTGGCCGACCTCGACTTTCTGATTGACGAGTTGTCGCCTACGGCCCCCATTGACCTCGTGGGCCATTCCATGGGAGGCAACGTGGTCATGCTGTACGCGGGCCTGCGCCCCCAGCGCATCCGCAAGCTGATCAACCTGGAGGGCTTCGGCATGCCCGACATGCCGCCCGAAATGGCCGTCAAGCGCTACGAAGAGTGGTTCGATGCCCTCAAGAAGCCGGCCCGGCTGAAAGACTACGCCACGCTCGACGAAGTGGCCGACCGCCTCAAGGCCACCAACCCCCTGCTGCGCGACACCCACGCCCGCTGGCTGGCGGGGCACTGGGCGCACGAAGTGGGTGGCCGCTGGGTGCTCAATGCCGACCCGGCCCACAAGCGCCCTCAGCCGCTGCTGTACCGCCTCCCCGAGGTGCTGACCTTCTTCCGCCGCATCTCGGCGCCTGTGCTGTTTGTCGAGGGCGACCAGACCCTGTACTTCATGTTCTTCAACGGCAAGTACAGCCGCGACGAGTTCATCGAGCGCAGCAAGGTGGTGCCGAATTTCACGCTGCAGACCATCGCCGGGGCCGGCCACATGCTGCACCATGACCAGCCTGAAGAACTGGCCCGCCTGATGGCCGACTTCCTGCTGGCCTCGTGAGAAAATCTCCGGCATTTCCCGAATACTGAGCACCGCACACCATGGACATCGAATTCATCAACGCCCTGGGCACCCAGATCGCCGACCTGACTCAGCGCACCGCTGAGCTCCGGAGGTATCTTTGACTGGGATGAAAAATCCCGCCGCCTGAGCGAAGTCAACGCCGAACTCGAAGACCCCGCCGTCTGGAACGACCCCAAGCGGGCCCAGGCCCTCGGCAAGGAAAAGAAAACGCTGGAAGACGTGGTGCTCGTGATCGAGAACCTGACCAGCGCCCTGGCCGACAACGCCGAGCTGTACGAGATGTCGAAGGAAGAGGGCGACGAGGCCGGCCTGCAGTCCATCCATGACGACGTGCAGACCCTGCTGAAAGATGTGGAAGGCCTGGAATTCCGCCGGATGTTCAGCAACCCGGCCGACCCCAGCAACTGCTTCATCGACATCCAGGCCGGCGCTGGCGGCACCGAGGCCTGCGACTGGGCCAGCATGCTGATGCGCCAGTACCTGCGCTACTGCGAACGCAAGGGCTTCACGCCCACGGTCGAAGACATCACCGACGGCGACACCGCCGGCATCAAGAGCGCCACCATCAAGGTGGAAGGCGAATACGCCTTCGGCTTCCTGCGCACCGAAACCGGTGTGCACCGCCTGGTGCGCAAGTCGCCGTTCGATTCGTCGGGTGGCCGTCACACCTCGTTCGCTTCGGTGTTCTGCTACCCCGAAATCGACGATTCGATCGAGATCGACATCAACCCGGCCGACGTGCGCACCGACACCTACCGCGCCTCGGGTGCGGGCGGTCAGCACATCAACAAGACCGACTCGGCCGTGCGCCTGACCCACGTGCCCACCGGTATCGTGGTGCAGTGCCAGGACAGCCGTTCGCAGCACAGCAACCGCGACGTGGCCTGGAAGCGCCTGCGCTCGCGCCTGTACGACCATGAAATGCGCAAGCGCATGGAAGAGCAGCAAAAGCTGGAAGACACCAAGACCGACGTGGGCTGGGGCCACCAGATCCGCTCGTACGTGCTCGACCAGTCCCGCATCAAGGACCTGCGCACCAACGTCGAAATCTCCAACACCCAGAAGGTGCTCGATGGCGATCTCGACCAGTTCATTGAGGCCAGCCTGAAACAAGGCATCTGACGAACGTCACCCAAGGAAACTTCATGCGTGAAGGCACTGCCACCTTGATCCGCCGCGAGGACTACACCCAGCCCTCGCACTGGATCCGCACCGTCGATCTGAGCTTCGACCTCGATCCGGCCAAGACCCTGGTCATCAACAAGATGACCGTCGAACCCAATCCCGAGCAACCGGGCGCTCCCCTCCGTCTCGACGGCGAAGACATCAACCTCACGCGGGTGCTGGTCGATGGCGAGCCTGTGTCTTTCCGCGTGGAGAACCAGCAGCTGGTGCTGGAGAACCTGCCCTCGCAGGCCTTTGGCCTGGAGATCCGCACCACCTGCGCTCCCGAGAAAAACACCCAGCTGTCGGGCCTGTACACCAGCAGCGGTGGCTTCTTCACGCAGTGCGAGGCCCTGGGCTTTCGCCGCATCACCTACTTCCTCGACCGCCCCGACGTGATGGCCACCTACAAGGTGACCCTCAAGGCCGACAAGGTGCGCTTCCCGGTGCTGCTGTCCAACGGCAACCTGGTGGAAGAAGGCAGCCTGGACGGCGGCAAGCACTACGCCGTGTGGGAAGACCCGCACCCAAAGCCCAGCTACCTGTTCGCCCTGGTGGCCGCCAACCTGGTGCGCCGCGAACAGCGCGTGCGCACCCGCCTGGGCCATGAGCACCTGCTGCAGATCTACGTGCGCGCCGGTGACCTCGACAAGACCGAACACGCGATGAACTCGCTGATCGCTTCGATCGCGTGGGACGAGCACACCTACGGCCTGAGCCTGGACCTCGAACGCTTCATGATCGTCGCCGTCAGCGACTTCAACATGGGCGCGATGGAGAACAAGGGGTTGAACATCTTCAACACCAAGTTCGTGCTGGCCAACCCCGCCACCGCCACCGACGTCGATTTTGGCAACGTGGAAAGCGTGGTGGCCCACGAGTACTTCCACAACTGGACGGGCAACCGCGTCACCTGCCGCGACTGGTTCCAGCTGTCGCTGAAGGAAGGCCTCACGGTGTTCCGTGACCAGCAGTTCAGCCAGGACATGGCCGGCAGCCCCAGCGCCCGAGCTGTGAAGCGCATCGAAGACGTGCGCACCCTGCGCCAGCTGCAGTTCCCCGAAGACGCGGGCCCCATGGCCCACCCGGTGCGCCCCGACAGCTACCTGGCCATCGACAACTTCTACACGGCCACCGTGTACGAAAAGGGGGCCGAGCTGGTGCGCATGATGCACACCCTGGTGGGTGAGCAGGGCTTCCGCGCCGGCATGAAGCTGTACTTCGAGCGCCACGACGGCCAGGCCGCCACCTGCGACCAGTTCGCCCAGGCCATTGCCGATGCCAACCCCGGCAGCGAACTGGCCCAGCGCCTTGATGCCTTCAAGCGCTGGTACAGCCAGGCCGGCACCCCGCGCGTGCAGGCCCATGGCGAGTACAACGCCGAGCACCGCCAGTACACCCTGCGCCTGACGCAGACCTGCCCGGCCACCCCCGGGCAGCCCAGCAAGCAGCCTTTCGTGATCCCGGTGGCCATGGGCCTGGTGGCCGCTGACGGCCGCAACCTTGAACTGCACCTGGAAGGCGAAGCCCTGCCGCGCGGCAAGAACACCGTGCTGGTGCTGTCGGAGGCCGAGCAAGTCTTCACCTTCGTGCACGTACCCGCCGAGCCGGTGCCCTCGCTGATGCGGGGCTTCTCGGCCCCGGTGGTGCTGGAAACCGAGCTGGGTGACGATGCCCTGTTCACCCTGCTGCAGCACGACCACGACCCCTTCAACCGCTGGGAAGCCGCCCAGAAGCTGGCCCTGCGCCGCTTGCTGCGTGCCGTGCGCACCACCGGCCAGACCGAGGTGGACGAGCACTTTGTGGTGGCCCTGCGCGCCGTGCTGCGCCACCCCGAGCTGGACGCCGCCTTCAAGGAGCTGGTGCTGACCCTGCCGAGCGAAGGCTATGTGGCCGAGCACCTGGAAGTGGTCGACCCGCAGCGCATCCACGCGGCCCGCGAAACCATGAAGCTGCAGCTGGCGCACGCCCTGCACGACGACTGGGTGTGGGCCTACGAGCAGCATGCCGACAACGGCGGCTATTCGCCCGACGCCACCAGCATGGGCCGCCGCGCCCTGGCCAACCTGGCCCTGGGCATGCTGTGCCTGGACGGCGCCACGCGCCACAACCCCGTGTGGGTGGGGCGCACGCTGCAGCGCTTCAAGGACGCCACCAACATGACCGACCGCTTCGGTGCGTTGGCCGCCCTGGTCAACAGCCACGCCGAGCTGGCCGACCAGGCCCTGGAGCGTTTCCACGCCCAGTACAAGGACGAGGCCCTGGTCATCGACAAGTGGTTCAGCCTGCAGGCCATGGCCCCCGAGAAAGACGGCCAGGTCTTTGCCCGCATCAAGGCCCTGATGCAGCACCCCGACTTCACGCTGCGCACGCCCAACCGCGCCCGCAGCCTGCTGATGGCGCTGTGCCAGAGCAACCCGGCGGCCTTCCACCGGGCCGATGCGGCCGGCTACGTGTTCTGGGCCGACCGCGTCATCGAGATCGACGGCATCAACCCGCAGCTGGCTTCGCGCCTGGCCCGCGCCATGGACCACTGGCGCCGCCTGGCCGAGCCCTACCGCTCGGCCGCCCAGGAAGCGCTCAAGCGCGTGGCCGCCAAGACCGACCTGTCCGACGACGTGCGCGAGATCATCACGCGTGCCCTGCAGGACTGAACGCATCCCCGAACATCCACACCATTGCAGAACACCATGAGCAAACGCAAGAGCCTCACGCAGTACCTGATCGAGCAGCAGCGCGGCGACGCGCAACTGCCCCCGCAACTGCGCCTGCTGATCGAAGTGGTCGCCCGCGCCTGCAAGGGCATCGCCATCAGCGTCAACAAGGGCGCCCTGGGTGATGTGCTGGGCACCGCCGGCAGCGAGAACGTGCAGGGCGAAGTCCAGAAGAAGCTGGACATCATCGCCAACGAAGTGCTGATCGAAGCCAACGAATGGGGCGGCCACCTGGCCGGCATGGCCTCTGAAGAAATGGACGACATGCACGCCGTGCCGCTGCACTACCCGCAAGGCGAATACCTGCTGCTGTTCGACCCCCTCGACGGCTCCAGCAACATCGACGTGAACGTGAGCATCGGTACCATCTTCTCGGTGCTCAAGCACAAGGGCGGCGAAGTCAGCAACGACAGCTTCCTGCAGGCGGGCACCGAACAGGTGTGCGCTGGCTACTGCGTGTACGGCCCCCAGACCACCCTGGTGCTGACCGTGGGCCATGGCGTGGCCATGTTCACCCTCGACCGCGAGCAGGGCTCGTTCGTGCAGACCGCCGACAACGTGCAGATCCCGGCCGACACCAAGGAATTCGCCATCAACATGTCGAACCTGCGCCACTGGGATGCCCCGGTCAAGCGCTACATCGACGAATGCCTGCAGGGCAAGGAAGGCCCGCGCGGCAAAGACTTCAACATGCGCTGGATCGCCTCGATGGTGGCCGATGTGCACCGCATCATGACCCGTGGCGGCATCTTCATGTACCCCTGGGACAAGCGCGAGCCGACCAAGCCCGGCAAGCTGCGCCTGATGTACGAAGCCAACCCCATGAGCTTCCTGATCGAGCAGGCCGGTGGTGCGTCGACCAACGGCAAGCAGCGCATCATGGAGATCCAGCCGGGTCAGCTGCACGAACGCGTGAGCGTGGTGATGGGCTCGAAGAACGAAGTCGAGCGCGTGACCCAGTACCACCTGGAAGGCTGATCGGCGGGGCCAGCAGGCCCCTGACTCGGCCGGCACTTTGAGTGCGATTGAAACCCTCTCAGGCTTGAGCCTGCGAGGGTTTTTTCTGTGCGCCTGCTGAGTGAATGCCCGGGTAGGCATGACAACCGTGAGTCATCTAACATCAGGTGTAAGAGCATCGAGGGGAGAACATGGCGTACATCACGGGCACCAGCGGGGCCGATTCATTGACGGGTGTCGGTGGCGACACGGTAGAAGGCGGCTTGGGTGACGACACCATCTCGGGCGGCGCTTACTCGGCGGAATCCGTTTCGCCCATGGCTGTGCGCTACAACCTGGGCGATGGCGCCGACACGCTGCTGACCTCGCCCATCCTGGGCGGCAAGCTGAACCAGGTGGTGGGCTACTCGGGTTACTACGACATCCAGTTCGGGTCCGGCATTGCGGCGGCCGACCTGCTCATGGGCGAGTCCAGCATCGGCTTCAAGCAGGCGTCGGGCTCGATCAGCGGGGGTGTCATCCATTCCATCGCCTTTGCCGATGGGCTGGTGCTCGACGAGGTGGGTGTCCGGTTGCTGCGTGACTTTGGCGCGGTGTCGCCCGGGCCGGATCATTTCCTCGACATGGGGGCGGCCACCTCGACCTCCGCACCGCACACGGTCGACATGGGCCGCGGCAACGACACGGTATGGGGCACTGGCCAGGCCGACACGCTGCGCGGTGGCGCGGGCCATGACGTGCTGCAGGGCAAGGCAGGCGATGACGAGCTGAGTGGCTACCTCGGCGATGACCTCATGGCAGGCGGGCAAGGTGACGATGTCATCTACGCGAACTACGGGGCCGACACCGTGCTGGTGGACCGTGGTGACACAGGGGTGCAAGGGGACTTGATCGAGGCCAATGACCTGACGGTGGTGCGCCTGGGGGCCGGCTTGTCGAAGTCGGACATGACGCTCGGTTTCGCGCCCGCGGATGTGCCTGCCTTGCAAAACGGCGGCAATGACGGCGACCGTTTCCAGATCAGCTTCAATGGTGGTGCAGACAAGATTCGGTTCTATGCCAGGGGCGTGGGCCCAGCATCCACTGCCACCCTCCAGTTTGCCAATGGTGAATCGGTGCTGCTGTCCAGTCTGAAGGCGCAGGCACTGGCTTTGCCGGTGCCGGGCCTGAGCCTCACAGGCACCTCACGTGCCGATGTGCTCAACGGCGGCTACGGCAACGACACACTGCAAGGCCTGGCGGGCAAAGACGTGCTGGCCGGCGGGCAGGGCAATGACCTGCTGGTGGGCGGCAAGGGCGGTGACACCTACCTGGTGGCGGCAAGCGGCGGGCATGACACCATCGTCGAGAACGAGTCTGCGTGGCTGGCCACCGACGTGCTGCAGTTCATCGACAGCAGCTCGCAGCAGTTGTGGTTCCAACGCACAGGCAATGACCTCAAGGTGTCCGTGATCGGCACCCGCGACGACGTCACCGTGCAAGGCTGGTTCAGCAGCAGCAATGCGCGCGTCGAAAAGATCATGGCCGCCGATGGCAAAACCCTGCAGGCCAGCAAGGTGCAGGGCTTGATCAATGCCATGGCCGGCTTTGCGCCGCCGGCCGAAGGCGTCACGACCTTGCCGTCTGACACCTCGGCCACGGTGCTGAAGGCGGTGGCCACCAGCTGGGCCTGAAGCCGGAGGCGGGCGCTCAGTGCCCGCCCTGGCTGCCGCGGTGCGCCCAGGCCGTGGTGCGTTTTTCGATCACGGCAAACACCTCGTACATGACCATGGCCATGCCGCCCACCACCACCAGGCCCCCAAAGGCCAGGCCCATCTGCATGGACGAACCGGCCGAGATCAGCAGGTAGCCAATGCCTTCGTTGGCTGCCGTCATCTCGGACACCGTGGTGCCCACGAAGGCCAGCGTGATGGCCACCTTCAGCGAGGCGTAGAAGTAGGGCATGGAGCGGGGCAGGCCCACCTTGATCAGCACGTCCCAGCGCCTGGCGCCCAGCACGCGCAGCACGTCTTCCAGCTCGGGCTCGAGCGTGGCCAGGCCCGTGGCAATGTTCACCGTGATCGGGAAGAAGCTGATCAGGAAAGCCGTGAGCACCGCAGGGCCCACGCCAATGCCGAACCACACCACCAGGATCGGGATGAAGGCCGCCTTGGGCAAGGCATTGAAGGCCGTCATGAGCGGGTACAGCGCCGCATAGGCCAAGCGCGAGCTGCCGATCAAAAAGCCCAGCAGCACGCCCACCACGATGGCAATGCCAAAGCCCGCCATGGTCACCCACAGCGTGCGCCAGGCGTGCTTGAAGATCTCGTCCTTGAACTCGACCATCTGCTCGGCAATGCGCGCCGGGCTGGGGAAGATGAACTCGCTCACGTTCAGTGCCGAGCACAGCAGCTGCCACACGGCGATCACCACCAGCGTCAGGGCCCAGGGGGCCCAGCGTTCCATCTGTTTCTGGCTGAGTGCCAACATCACGCCACCTCCTGGTTGGGTTTCATGTTCACCGGTTTGCGCATGGCCCCGATGTGGGCCCGCAGTTCATGCACGATGCCGGTGAACTCGGGGGTGTAGGTGGTTTCCAGCTCGCGCGGGCGGGGCAGCTCGATCTCGCGGCGTGCCACGATGCGGCCAGGGCTTCTGCTCATCACGTACACGGTGTCGGCCAGGAACACGGCCTCGCGCAGGTCGTGCGTGACCAGGATGACGTTGAAGCCGCGCGCGGCCTGCAGGTCGCGCAGGGCGCACCACAGCTCTTCGCGCGTGAAGGCATCGAGCGCGCCGAAGGGCTCGTCGAGCAGCAGCATGCGTGGCTCGTGGATCAGGGCGCGGCAGATGCTGGCGCGCTGCTGCATGCCCCCTGACAGCTGCCAGGGGAACTTGTCTTCATAACCGCCCAGGCCCACGCTCTGCAGCAGGCTGCGGGCCTTGGCCTCGTACTCGGCACGCTTGCGCTTGAAATCATGCCGGTAGGGCTCGACGATCTCCAGCGGCAGCAGCACGTTGTCCACCGTGGTGCGCCAGGGCAGCAGCGAAGGCGCCTGGAAGGCCATGCCCGTGATCTTGAGCGGGCCGGTCACGTTCTGACCATCGATGGTGACGCTGCCCTTGGAGGGCATCTTCAGGCCGGTGGTCAGCTTCATGAAGGTGGACTTGCCACAGCCCGAGGGCCCCACGATGGCGACGAACTCACCGTCGCGCATCTGCAGGCTCAGGTCTTCCACGGCGAACTGCCCGTTGGCGAGCAGCTCGTCGTTGTAGGCCAGCCAGACGTTCTGGAAATCGACGAAGGCGGTCATGGTTCAGGCCTTCACTTCTTGGCCGCAGGCAGCACGTTCAGCTCGGCAGCCGGCGGCAGGTAGGCGGGCGTCCACACGGCATCGGGGTTGATGCGGGTCTTGGTGTTGAAGGCGTCGGCCACCTGCGAGGCCATCAGCGACAGGCGGGGCAACTTGACCTGGCCGAAGCCCTCGGTGCGGGCGTCGGGGCTGGCCACCACCTGGTCAATGGCCATGACCAGGCGGCGCTTTTCCAGGTCGGCATTGACGATGCCGTCACGCGCCTTGACCGTGGCCACCGCGGCGTCGGGGTTGGACATGACCTCCTTGGCGCCCTTGGCAAAGGCCTTCAGGAAGGCCTTGACCGCTTCGGGGTTCTCCTTGAGGAACTTGGGCGAGGCAATGATGGCATTGCCGTACAGCTTCACGCCGTGCTGGGCGTAGGGGAACATGACCACGTCGGCCGGCTTGGCGCCGCGTGCTTCCAGGTTCAGCAGCGAGGTGAACGAGAAGCCCGTGATGGCGTCCAGATCACCCTTGACCAGCATGGTCTCGCGCAGGGTGGGGTCCATGCCCACCCAGGTGACGGCACCCAGCTTGTTGGCCTTGGCAAAGATGGGCCAGGCCTTGCGGCCGGCGTCGAACACCGGGGCGCCCAGCTTCTTGCCGGTCAGGTCGGCCGGGCTCTTGATGCCCGAGCTCTTCAAGGCCAGCACCGCGGCGGGCGTGTTGTTGTAGACCATCATCACGGCCACGGGCTTGTTGGGCGCGTCGGGGTTGTTGGCGTGGAACTCCATCAGGGCGGCCATGTCGGCAAAGCCCATGTCATAGGTGCCCGAGGCCACGCGCGTGACGGTGCCGCCCGAGCCGCTGCCGGCGTCGATGGTCACGTCCAGGCCGGCCTGGTTGAAATAGCCCTTGGCCGCGGGGTACAGGAAGAAGGCCGAAGGCCCTTCAAAGCGCCAGTCGAGCTGGAACTTCATGCTGGTGGCGGCATGCACCACGGTGGGGGCCAGCATGCCCAGGCCCAGGGCGGCGGCCGTGCACAGGCGGGTGGCCTGCGCCAGGGTGGTGCGTTTGGCGTGCGAGGCCTTGGAAGAAAACTTGAAGAAGGGCAGGTGCATGGAAGACTCCGAGGGTGAAGCTGTATGCAATCTTGGGTTCAGACTGTATACAGAACGGTATCCAGTTGCAGCAAGAACCGTGCGCACTTTGAATCGGGGGGGATCAGTTGGCTGGCGGGCCGATGGGCACGGTTCGTGCAACCGGCTGACACGCTTTTTCACAACTGGTGCACAGACACCCACAGGAGTACTTGCATGTCCCCTCGTTCGATCGCCCTCGCTGTTGCCGCCCTCGCCACCACCCTGGGCGCGCAAGCCCAGTCCAGCTACAACCTGTACGGTGTGGTGGACCTGTCGCTGGCTTCCATGCAGACCAGCGGCGCGGCCGGCAGCCCAGCCAACACCCGCACCACCAAGGTTGACGGCAACAACATGGTCACCAGCTACATCGGCTTCAAGGGTGTGGAAGACCTGGGTGGCGGCCTGAAGGCTGGCTTCGCCCTGGAAGCCTTCCTGCGCCCTGATGTGGGCGCCTCGGGCCGCAGCAATGCCGACGTGTTCTGGGGCCGTGCCGCCAACGTGTACCTCAGCAGCGACCTGGGCAAGCTGACCCTGGGCCGCCAGGGTAACCTGGTGTTCGGCCAGGTGGCCGGCTACAACCCCTTCGGCGGTGCCTTCGGCCTGTCGCCCGCCGTGCGCCTGACCTACGGCGCCGTGGGCAATGACGTGGGTGATTCGGGCGTGAGCAACGCCATCACCTACCAGACCCCGAACCTGGCCGGTTTCACGGCCTCGGTGCAGGTGCAACTGGGTGAAGACAGCACCAAGGCGCAAGACACCACCTACGCCGGTGCCGTGAGCTACACCGCCGGCCCCTTCAGCGCCGGTGCTTCGATGCAGCGCGTGCGCTCGGCCACGGCGCCCAAGCCGGCCCTGCTGGCAGGTCAGAGCCAGAACTTTGGCCTGGTCAGCGCCAGCTACGACTTTGGTGTGGCCAAGCTGTTTGCCCAATACGGCCAGCTGGGCAACAACGGCTACACCGGTGCCAGCAACATCGACACCGACGTGGTGCAGTTGGGCGCCTCGGTGCCCGTGACCAAGGACAGCAAGGTGCTGGTGTCGTACGGCCAGAGCAAGGAAGAAGCGGCTTCGGGCACCACGCCTGCGGCCGTGAAGCACGACATCTTCACCCTGGCCTATGACCTGTGGCTGAGCAAGCGCACCGACGTGTACGCCGCCTACATGTACGACAAGGAAAAGGCCGCAGGCTTCAAGGCCGGCAACTCGGTGGTGTTTGGCGTGCGTCACGCCTTCTGATCGGGCCATTGGCACGCCTTGCTGACGTGCTAAACTAGCGGTCTTGGTCAGCCGGTGTAGCTCAGTCGGTAGAGCAGCTCATTCGTAATGAGAAGGTCGAGGGTTCGATTCCTTTCTCCGGCACCAAACATCCCCCGATGAAGATGGTCAATCAAAAGTCCTTCTAAATCAACGGCCTACGGGATGCGTTCAATCAGCTTGGAACCTACCTTGGAACCCTGGTTGGAACCACCTTGGAACCTCAGCAAGCCTCTACGGTCAGCCCTGGAGGCTTTGTTGTTTCTGGGGACTGCATGGGCATGTTGCCATTGACGCCCAGCCGCTGAAGGAGAGCCCCTAGGGGGCACGTTGGGAGGGCTATACAAGGGGGGGGGGCCGTCGGTCCGAGTTGTGCCAGTTGCACATTGAAGGCCTGCAGGACACAAGTCTTGTTCCCGTACATCAAGCGGGCACCCGACAGGTCCGGGGGGGGCATTTCTCGGACAGGATCCTGATCTGCTAAGGAGAGCAGGGCATCGATAAGGTTTGGGCGGAATTCCACGCCTTTCGGCACACAGCCTCTACTCGCAGTACCGACGCGGGGGGGCTGATAGTGTTGGCGACTACCTGACCGGGCACGGACGGGGGAAATGGGCGCGCGTCTGCTGGCAAGCACGAGGCGATGCAAGAGGCAGGGCCCTGCGATGGAAAAGTTGTGTTGCCCGGGGTTGGATCTGAAGAGGGGCTACCGGCCCAGAAGATCTGGGCTTAAGGGTTAACGCTCGGTTCGTTTGCGGGGGCTAGATGCTCAGTGACTTTGGGCAGTGTTCGTCGACTGTCACCCATATTTAGTGTCTGGCGCGGGCATCACCACTACATCTAGTGTTCTCTGGGGCTATGACTGGAATTGTTGTGCGCCGCAGCATGTTGTCAAATGGAGACAAAAGACCAGATTAATAGTGGGAAAACCTCTTTTTTCCGTGTTTTTAGGGGTATGGAAAAAGGTAGGCCCCGTCGAGGTCTGGTAGGATTTGGCCTGTTCCGTGTAATGCGGCACAAAAAAAGAGACCTACAGGGCTGCAACCCTGTGGTCTCTCTGGCAAAGACAAGCTGGTCGCCCCAGGCTTGTCCTCGATAGTTCTTAGGCAGAACCCTGCAGATTATACGGATTGGTCGTTCAGTCTGCAAGTTTGTTACGAGTTTGTGTTCGGGGCGCAACTTCCTTAGAGGAGGTGCATATGCCATCAGGCAAACGCCAATCCGACGAGGGCGGTACGGTCATCTTCACGATGACTATCCGCTTGAAGTCCGGCAAGGTGATTCGCCGTGCGAACGGGAAACCGTTCCGCATTGTTGTGCGCAATAAGCGCGCATAAGCGAATGTGACCCAAGTAGCGGTGCAGGCTGTGCCGCTACTTTTTTCATCCTTCGAACCAATCGTAACTATGAGCAAATCTGAAAAAACTTCTGCCCGAGTGGCTACCACAGCTGCCCGTACGCTCTTGAACCCTGCTGCCAGCCCCACTGCGAAGTCACTTGCAGGTAGTGTTCTAGCTCAATCGGGTACTAACAAGGTGACCTCCGCACGCGTCGCGGGTATTGCGTCTAGTGCATTGCACGATGGGCGAACCAGCGCGGCCACCAAGTCGTTGGCCGGTAGTGGACTAACTCAAAAGCCCCGCAACAAGTGACCCCTTGAAGCTCACACGAGGCCCTGAAGGATGCAACCCTTGAGGGCCTTTTTTTCTCATTTCCCGTGTTGAATCGCCCCGGCTTCCCTAGACACTCTTGAGCCGCTGGGATTGACGTCGTTCGAACTCTACCGGAGACAGTCCTTCGGCAGTGCCATGGCGGCGTCGCGGGTTGTAGAACATCTCGATGTAGTGAAAGACATCGCTGCGGGCCAGATCCCTGGTGGGATAGATCTGGCGCCTGATTCGCTCGCGCTTGAGCAACTGGAAGAAGCTCTCGGCCACAGCGTTGTCATGGCAATTACCGCGGCGGCTCATGCTGGCCACCAGGTTGTGGCTCTTGAGGAAGTCCTGCCACTCGTGGCTGGTGAATTGACAACCCTGATCCGAATGCAAGGTCACCGGGTTCTTGGGCTTGCGCCGCCAAATGGCCATCAGCAGTGCAGCCAGCACCAGGTCGGTGTCGATGCTGCTGCCCATGGACCAGCCCACCACCTGCCGCGAATACAGGTCCAGCACCACGGCCAGGTACAGCCAGCCTTCATGCGTACGGATGTAGGTGATGTCGGTCACCCAGGCCTGATTGGGCTGACTGACCGTGAACACTTGCTGGAGGTGGTTGGGGGCCACCACGGCGGGTGGCCCTGATTTGGCGCCTGGCCTGCGCTTGTAGCCAGTCTGTGACCGCAGGCCTTCGCGCTTGAGCAAGCCATACACCCGGTGCTTGCCGCAGCCCTCACCCAGATCGCGCATGTCTAGCGTGATCTTGCGATAGCCGTACACGCCGCCGCTCTCCAGCCAGGCCTGCTTAAGCTTGGGCAGCAGGCGTTGGTTGTCGAGTTCGCGGGCGCTGACCGGGTTGGTCTTCCAGGCGTAATAGCCGCTGGGATGGACTCGCATGACGTGGCAGAGCAATCGGACGCTGTGACGCGGCTGTTCCTGCTCGATGAACGCGTACCTCACCCGGACTGCTTGGCAAAGTACGCTGCGGCCTTTTTAGGATGTCACGCTCCTCGGTCACGCGCTTGAGTTCGGCCTTCAGCCGACGCAGCTCTTTGGCCTGAGACAGCTGACTGTGGCAAGCATCGGCCGGCTGCCTGGCCTCGTTGATCCACTTGTACAGGCTGTGCGCGCTGACGCCCAAACGACTCGATACATCGGCCACCGTGTGGCCGCGTTCGGTCACTTGCTTGACCGCCTCGATCTTGAATTCTTCCGGGTAACGCTTGGTGCTCATTTCGGCTCCTTCTGGGCCAGAAGTTTGAGGCTCACCAGCGTCTAGGATTGCCGGGGCGATTCAGTTGGAATGCAGGGGCGCAGCCTCTTCGCCAGCTCAATTCGACGTCACATCATTGAGAGGCGGTTGTGCTGTGATTATCTTTTTGCTGGGGCGCGCCGACCGGCAGTTGCTAAGTGCTTTGTAGCCCACGCCTCCCTGTGCGCTGTAGATCATTGCAGGCTAGTCCGGAATCATGGCCCTGCGCGTCGCACGGAGCAGCACATGCCAAGACCCGAGTGTATGCAACGTATAGGCACCGACTGGAGAAGCGAACGTTAGTGTTCTGCGTAGATGGCGGTCCGCATTTGCTTAGAGCAGTCGGTCAGCGGGCCGCGCTCAAAAGCCGCTACTAGCCTAATGCTGAAGTCCACCGACCCCTTCATGACACCTCCTGGCAGTTCCCGCATGAAGCGCGATCCCGGCGTCTTCGACGTGCCCAGGCTTGGCGCTCCACGCGAGAATGTCAGGCATGGGTCAAGCCAGGGTTTGAAACCAGAGCACTGACGCTGGGCCTCGCGTGCCCCAAAGCCTGCGAACCTGATCGCCGTGGGGTTCGGTCGTTCACACTTTGGCGAGAAAGGCCGCCGCGTCACCCGCTTCACACTTCCAGTCTGCGAAGACCCCCACCAGACTGCACTCCACGCAGCGGCAAGCGATGTAGCACCAGCGCACGTCATGGGTGCCCTCGTGCACGGAGACGCCGGACACCAGCTCAAACACTTCGTTCTCGCACACGCACTCGTGCGTCTCGGGCATCGCCTCTTCAAGGTGCTCCGCGCTGTCGCCCATCAGGTGCTCCTGCCCACAGTCGGTGCAGGTTCGGATGGCCACGCCAGCTTCCTCATCGGTCTGCAGAGCGAAGTGCCTGCACCCGCAGTCGCATTTGGACGTGGCAAACCGGACGGCCTCATGGCGATTCGCAATGCTGTAGCTGCGCAGCTCAGCCTGGATGTCGCCCGACGTCGTCCCGTACCAGAACTCGCCCTTCTTTGTCAGTGCCATTGATGTTGCTCCATTCTTCAAGTTGAGCTTCCCGGCAGGCTTGCCCCATTGGTCTGGATTTTGCCTGGAGACCTGGCGAATCGTCGTCAAGGGGGCTGGTCGGGAGGCGCATGGAGCCTGGCGCTTTGGCCACCGGCAGATGCGCAGCTGTTGCTGAACCTGAACACTCAGAGCCCTCAACGTTTGCATCTCCTCTCCTCCCACCCCAAAACAAAGCCCCGCCCATGTCCACCATGCGCGGGGCTTCTTTCATTCACACGCCGCCTCGGCCCTCAGGCCTCGGCAGCGCCAGGTCAGTGGCGGCTCAGCGCTGCCCGTGCGGAATGGCAATGTCCACCAGGCTGATGCCGGTGGCCAGCTTGCCCTTGGCGCTCAGCTTGCCGGTCAGCAGGTTCACGCTGTGCAGCGTGGTCTGGCCGTCGGCCGCGGTGGTGGTGGCCAGCGCGCGGTTGTCGGTGGTGACGCCGCCTTGCACGGTGCTGAAAATGTCAAAGCCCGTGAACTCGCCCACGTCTTGCTGCAGCTTGCCGGTGGCCACCAGCACGCCGGCGTTCGGGGGCGATTGCAGGGCCACCTGGTCGAGGTTGGCGTCGATCACGAACAGCGCCGTGGCCGTGGCGGCGGCGTTGGTGGGGGCAGCGGCGGGGCTCACATCGTTGTTGATGTAAGCCGCGGCCACCACGCCGCTGGCGGTGGTGCCTGCGGTGTAGTTCAGGGGCGCGTCGGTGGCGGTGGTGCCGCCAGCGTCCACGTTGTGGCGCAGGTTCTGGCCGGTGTTGGTGACAATGCGCAGGCGGTCGGCCGCGGGGTTGAAGTCAGCGGCCACGCGGGTGCCCTGCAGGGCCACGGTCAGGCGGTTGCTCAGGGTGGCCACGCCGGTGGCCGGGTCGATGCGGTACACGCCGCCGGCATTGCCCAGGCCGTACAGGGCGCCGTCGGCCGCGCGGTGGTCAATGGCCAGCACCTGGGTGTCCACCTGCAGGCCGTTCACGGTGGCCAGCACGCGCACGTGGCCGGGCAGGGCTTCATGGAAGCACACCAGGCGGCCATCGGTGGTCAGGCCCAGCACTTCCAGGCTGCTGAAGGGCAGGGCGGGGTGGCGGTTGGGGCTGGCTTCGGTGTCCAGGGGGCGGCTGGCGCATTGCAGCACCTGCGGCTTGAATGAGCCCTTCAGTTGCACCGCGATCGAGCCCGAAGCCTCCACCCGGTGGCCCCCGGCCGATGCCGACCCCGAGGCCGAGCCCTGGCCGCTTCCGGCGGCGGTGGTGGCGAATGCGGCGGTGGCCGCCAGGCTGAGGGCAGAGGCAGTGATCAGGGCACGGTACATGGCAACTCCAGGGGTGAATGGGAAGGCAGACCAGTCGTCTGCTTCCACCCCTTACGCGCGCGGGTGCCGTTCAGATGCAGCGGGGTGCCAAAAAATCACGCACCGGGCCGCCAGGGTCACACGTTCAGGCCCTGTGCCAGGGCGTAGCGCGTCAGGCTGGCCACGTCGTGCAGGTCCAGCCTCTGGATCAGTTCGGCCCGGTGGTAGGCCACGGTCTTGAGGCTCACGCCCATGTCGCGGGCAATTTCCTTGTTGGTCAGGCCGCGGGCAATGCCGCGCAACACGTCTTGCTGGCGCGGGGTCAGGGGCACGGGCTCCGGGCTGGCCGGCAGCATCACGGCCGTGGCCACGCTGGGGCTGAGGTAGATCTGCCCGGCCGTCACGGCCTTCAGGGCCATGGCCAGCTCGTCCATCACGAAATCTTTCGAGACATAGCCGCGGGCCCCTGCGGCCAGCGCGTTGCGGGCCACCTGCGCCTCGGTGCTGGCCGACAAGATCAGCACCTTCACCGCAGGCTGGCGGTCGTGCAGCACGCGTGTGATGGCCACGCCATCAGGGCCCGGCATCTGCAAATCGAGCAAAAGCACGTCGGGAGGGGTGCTTTCACAGGCTTCGAGTGCCTGCTGCCCGTCAGACACTGCGCCTGCGGGTGACACACCGTCGATCTGCGACAGCAGCGAGACGATGCCGGCACGCACCAGCAACTGGTCGTCGGCCACCATCACGCGCACGGAAGGGTTCAAGGGCATCGGGTCACACCGGGGCTTGCACTTCTTTCATTTTCGGCAACCGGCAGTTCAGTCCCTGGGGAATCTTCGTGAATCCGTCACGTCAGCCCGGTGCAGTGCCCCCTGAGGCCCTCGGCCCAGCGCCAGAGGCAGCGCCTGACATGCGCCATGCGGGCGAGCTGGCGCCGCAGCTGGCGGCCATTTCGCACGAACTGCGCACGCCCTTGCAGGCCATCATCGCCTTCAGCCAGCTGGCGCAGATGGACTGGCCCAGCGGGGTCGACCGCCGTTACCTCAGCCGCATTGACCAGGCCTCGCGCCTGATGCTGCGGGTGGTCAATGACCTGCTGGACCTCAGCCACCTGGAGCGCGGCACCCTGGAGGTGCTGCCCGATCAGCCGCTGGACCTGTCCAACTTGCTGGCCCAGGTGCTGGCCACGGCCGACGGCTTGCGCCAGGGGCGCCCCATTGCCCTGTATCTGCAGGCCGAGGGCCTGAGTGGTGTGGCCCTGCGGGGTGACGGCAAGCGCATCGAGCAGGTGCTGCTGAACCTGCTGGCCAATGCCTTGCGTTTCACCGATGTCGGGGTGGTGACGGTGGGCGCCCGGGTGCTGGCGCACGAAGGGGCCACACTCACGGTGCGTTTGTCGGTGGGCGACACCGGTGTGGGCATGGCAGAACACACCCTCGCCCGTGTGCTGGACCCCGAGCAGGTGACCCTGGGCGCTGGCGCCACGGCGCGTGGCGGTTCGGGCTTCGGCTTGCGCATCGTGCACCGCCTGTTGCAGCGCATGGGCAGCCAGTTGCAGGGGGTGTCGGTGCAAGGCGGGGGCAGCCTGATGTGGTTCGATCTGAGCCTGCAGGCCACCGTGCAGCGGCGAGAGCCGCCAGTGCACCACACGCAGGACGCCGTGTTCAGCGCCGACCCGCGCTTTGTGGACACCGTGCAGGCCTTGTGGGCCGGTCGACAGCGCCCCTTGCTGGTGTTGCAAGATCCTGAGCAGCAGGCGGCCCAGGCCACGGGCCACTGGGTGATCGACCAGGCCCACCCGCAAGCCAGCCGGTGGTTGCGCCATGCGCGCCTGATGGGGCGCACGGTGTGGTCGGTCAGTGCGCTGCCGGCTGAGGCGCAGGGCCACACGCTGGCCTTGCTGGCCGACTCGGTGTTGGGCTCGCCCCAGGCCCTGCGTTTGCAGCTGGACCCGGCCTTGCAGGGGCTGCGGGTGCTGGTGGTCGAAGACAACCTGCTGAACCAGGAAGTGGTGCGTGACCAGTTGCGTCGCATGGGCGCCGAGGCCAGCACGGCAGGCAGCTGTGGCGAGGCCCGGGCCATGCTGGTGCACGGCCCCTTTGATGTGGTGCTGGCCGACATGCAGCTGCCTGACGACACGGGCCTGGGCCTGGGCCGCTGGCTGCGTGAGCACCCGCGCCTGGCCGCACAACCGTTCATATTGCTCAGTGCCCACCTCTCGGCCGACGACCGGCAGGCGGCTCGGGCCCTGGGTGCGCTGGGCTGCCTGCTCAAGCCGCACGACCCGCTGGAACTGCAGGCCTTGCTGAGGCAACTGCCGGCACGCCGGCCGCAGGGGGCGGGCAGCACCACCCCGGCAGGCTCAGGCATCGAGCGTGCCCAGGCCGGCTTGCGGGCCTTGTCGGGGCTGGACCTCAAACTGCTGTTTCGCAGCGAATGGCCGGCCTTGCGCCTGGCTTTGCAGCGGGCCCAGGGCGCGGCTGAGCAACGCAAGGCCGTGCATGCCATCCGAGGCTCGCTGGCGGTGCTCGGCCATTCGCCCGAGTTGCTGGCGGCCCGCGCCCTGGAAGAGCAGTTGCTGGCCGGGCAGGCTTTGCAGTCGCCACAGCTGCAGTCTTTCCTGAACCAGATCGAAGTGATGCTGGGCCTGTGGCCACCCCATCCCGGGTGACGACCCGGGATCGGCCCCGGGCAGCAGCCCGATTCAATTTCCTGGCTGCATTGCCGAAAATTTGTCCAACGATTGCATGTTTTCGCCTTCTGGGCGGGGCATGCCCCCCACCCAGACCGTGTTGCCGGAGGCACCATGCATGTCGCAGACACCGGGCTTGATCGCCCCGCTCAGGTGGCCAAGGAGGCCCTGAGCAACCGCCGTACCGTTCAGGCGGGCACGGCGCAGTACCTCACGTTCCACTCCGCAGGGGCCACCTATGCCATGGGCATCGTGGCCATCAAGGAGATCATCGAGTACGGCGCCATCACCACCATCCCCTTGATGCCCGTGTTCATCCGCGGCGTCATCAACCTGCGGGGCGCGGTGGTGCCCGTGATCGACCTGTCGGCCCGGCTGGGCTTCGAGCCCGCCCAGCCGCATCGGCGCACCTGCATCGTCATTGTCGAGATGCGCCATGAAGACGAGATCTTCGAGATGGGCGTGGTGGTCGATGGCGTCAGCGAAGTCATCGAGCTGTCCGAGGCTGATCTGGAGCCACCGCCCACCTTTGGCGCCAACATCCGCAGCGACTTCATCCAGGCCATGGCCCGCATCCGCGGTCAGTTCGTGATCGTGATGAACCTGGGGCAGGTGTTGTCGATCGACGAGGTCTCGCACCTGGCCCGCATGGGGCAGGGCAGCGCTTGAGGGCCCGGCCATGAACATGTTTGCACGACGCACGCTCGATGCACTGGGCTGGCACCACAGCGAAGCGGCTGCGGCCCACATGGCCCAGCCTGATGGGCGCGAGCCCCTGGTCGAACTGATCGATGTGTGGTGCCGCCAGATCGACGCGGCCACCACGCATGGCACCAAGTCGGTTGACAGCCTCACGCAGGTGTTTGCCCAGATCGAGCGACAGCTGGCCGAGGCCATCGACATGACACAGTCGGCCGCCCAGGCCATGGGTGGGACAGGCGGCGGCATCGGCGGAGCAGCCGAACAGGCCCGCCACCGGCTGGAGCACGTGATCGGCCTGATCGAAGGCGCGGTGTCGGCCAACCACCAATTGTTCGACGCGGTGACCGAAGCCGTGCAGGCCGTGCGTGAGCTCAACGAGACCGCCGCCTCGGTGGAAAAGATCTCGCAGATGACCACGCTGCTGTCCATCAATGCCCGCATCGAAGCAGCCCGCGCTGGCGAGGCTGGCCAGGGCTTCTCGGTGGTGGCCGACGAGGTGCGCCGCCTGGCCGCGCAGTCGCGGCAGGAGTCGCAGACCATCATGGCCCGCGTGGCCCGCATCGAAAGCGTGATCCAGGACACGGCCAGCAAGGCCGAGGCCCTGCGCAAGCGCGACACCGAGCTGATCGAGCAAAGCCGCCAGGACATGGTGCAGATCCTCGATGAGCTCAATGCCCCGGTGCAGGGGGTGATGGACGCGGCCGATGCGCTGTGCCAGATCGGCCAGAGTACCCGCATGTCGGTCAGTGACGCGCTGGTGCAGTTCCAGTTCATGGACCGCATCGGCCAGCGCCTGGCCCACGTGCACTCCAGCCTGGCCTTGCTGGGCCAGGAGCTGCACACCGACTGGCCGCAAGCCCACCAGGTGGCCGAGCTGGACCGCCAGCTGCTGGCCTCCTACACCATGCAGGAAGAAAAGCGCACCCACCGCAACGAACCCGAACCAGCCGACGACAACGACGGCCTGGTGATGTTCTGACGCGCACGGAGGACCCTATGGCCAAATGCATCCTGATCGTTGACGACTCGTCGTCTGTCCGCACCGTGGTGGGCATTGCCCTGCGCGGCGCCGGCTACGAAGTGGTCGAGGCCGGAGACGGCGCCCAAGCCTTGCAGCAGCTCAATGGCCGCAAGGTGAACCTGATCATCAGCGACGTGAACATGCCGGTGATGGACGGGCTGACCTTCCTCAAGGAGGTCAAGAAGAGCGCGGCCCACAAGTTCGTGCCCGTGATGATGCTGACCACCGAATCGGCCGAAGAGAAGATGGCCATCGGCCGGGCCGAAGGGGCCCGCGCCTGGATGACCAAGCCCTTCAAGCCCGAGCAGATGCTGGCCGCTGTCCAGAAGCTGGTGCTGCCATGAGCGACGTGCGCCACCACCACGACGGGCAACAGCACCAGCTGGCGCTGATCGGCCCTCTGACCATTGCCGAAGCCGCGGAAACGCGCCAGGCCCTGCTGGCCACGCTCGATGCGGCCGAGCGCCAGGGCGATGTGGCCGTTGACCTCAGTGGCATCACCGACTTCGACACCGCTGGCGCGCAACTGCTGGTGGCCACCTCGCGCTGGTTGCGCCAGCGCGGACAGATTCCCCAGCTGAACGCGGCCTCGCCTTCGGTGCTGGCCGTGGCCCAGGCCCTGGGCGCTTCGGCCCCTGATCTGGTGTGCGGCTTTGGCCGCACCCCCACCCCGGGAGGTGTGCAATGAGCATGGACATGCAAGCCGCCGTGCAGGCCTTTCTGGTGGAGGGCCGCGAGCTGGCCCAGGAGCTTGAGCAGGGCCTGCTGAGCCTGGAACAAGGCCACGACCCGAACGATGCCAACCTGATCAACGCCATGTTCCGGGCGGCCCACACCATCAAGGGCTCGGCCGGCATCGTGGGCATCGACAGCCTGACCCGCTTCACGCACAAGGTCGAGACCCTGCTGGACCGCGTGCGCTCGGGCGAGCCGCTGCTCGATGGCGGCATGATCACCCAGCTGCTGCGTTGCTGTGACCACATCAACCGCCTGCTGGACCTGGCCGAGCGCGGTGACCCGCTGGGGCAGGAAGCCTCGGGCGACGAAGCGGCCTTGCTGGCCGGGCTCGATCCGGCCGCACCGGGGCAGCCCGCCGCGTCGGCCACAGTGTCGACGGGCGCCTCGCCTGCCGCACCCACCACGGCAGGCGCTGATGCCGCCCAGGGCTTTCGCCTGTGGGCCGTGTTCGGCCGCGACAGCCTGCGCGACGGCATGGACCCGGCCTCGGCCCTGATCTACCTGAGCGAGCGCGTGCACATCCAGCGCAGCGCGCTGGTCACGCCGCATGTGCCGCCGCTGGACAAGCTCGACGCCGAGGACTGCTGGGTGGCCCTGGCCCTGGAGGCCGACAGTGGCGTCATCGACGATGCGCGTGAAGCCTTCGAATTCTTCCTCGACCGCACGGTCATGGTGATGTTGCCGCTTGGTGCATCGCTGACCGAGGTGCACGAGGCCCTGGCCCCGGTGCGCGAGGCGCTGGGCGATGTGGCACCCACCGAATGGCTGGACAGCGGGCTGCTCAAGGCCGGTGAATGGGCCGCGTTGCCGGCCTTGCCAACCCCTGCCGCTGCATCCGCCGGTGGTTGGGAGCCTCATGCGCCCGCCACAGCGGCCACCACGGCGCCCACCACGGTGCCCACCAGCACGGCCACTTCGGCGACCCCATCAGCCACCTCGGGCGCCAGCGCCTCCCCGGCTGGCGGCAGCGCCCGCTTCGTGCGTGTGCCCGCCGAACGGCTGGACGAGCTGATCGTGCAGGTGGGCGAACTGGTGATCGCCAGTGCCGGGGTGGACGTGCTGGCGCGCGACACCCGCAACACCCGCCTGCAGGAAGCCGTGAGCGCCCTGATGCAGCTGGTCGATGGCATCCAGTCGGGCACGCTGCAGCTGCGCATGGTGCCCATTGGCGAGACCTTCAGCCGCTTCCAGCGCGTGGTGCGCGATGTTTCACGTGAGCTGGGCAAGTCCATCCAGCTGGAGATCGTGGGCGGTGACACCGAACTCGACAAGGCCATGGTCGAACGCATCGGTGACCCGCTGATGCACCTGGTGCGCAACGCCATGGACCACGGCCTGGAAACCCCCGAAGAGCGCCGCCGCACCGGCAAGCCCGAGATGGGCACGCTGCGGCTGCGCGCCTTCCACGAATCAGGCAATGTGGTGGTCGAGGTCAGTGACGACGGCCGCGGCCTGGACCGCGACCGCATCCTCCACAAGGCCTTGCAGAAGGGCCTGATCACCACCGCCGAGGGCCTGACCGACCCCGAGGTGTTCCAGCTGATCTTCGAGCCCGGGTTCTCCACCGCCGAGCAGGTCACCAACCTGTCGGGCCGTGGCGTGGGCATGGACGTGGTCAAGAAGAGCATCGAAGCGCTGCGTGGTGCCATCACGCTCAACTCCCGCAAGGGCGAAGGCACCTTGCTGCAGATGCGCCTGCCGCTCACCTTGGCCATCATCGACGGCTTCATGGTGGGCGTGGACCATGAGCGCTTCATCGTGCCGCTGGATGTGGTGGTGGAGTGCATCGAGCTGCCACCCGATGCCCTGGTGCCCGAGCGGCCCATGTACCTGAACCTGCGCGGCGAGGTGCTGCCTTATGTCAGCTTGCGCCAGACCTTCCAGATCGGCGGCGAGGTGACCCGCCGACCCAGCGTGGTCGTGGTGCGCTCAGGCGAGTTCAAGACCGGCATCCTGGTCGACACCTTGCACGGCGAGATCCAGACCGTGATCAAGCCCATGAGCGGCATCTTCAAGCACATGAAGTCAATTTGTGGCACCAGCATCCTGGGCACGGGCGACATCGCGCTCATTCTCGATGTGAACCAGCTGGTGCAGGGATCGGTCGACAAGGCCACCCGGATGGCTGCCGCGGCCGCCAGTGCCAGCACGCCCGCTGCCAGTGTGGCCGCGGCCAGCACCCACCACCTCTGAAGTACGAGGAGACCCCCCATGAGCATTCTGGACTTGCTTGCCAGTGGCACCCACCGCGAGGTGCAACAACGTTCGCGTCGCGCCCTTCAGGCCATTCAGGCCCACGAAGCCGCACCGACCCTGGACGCCGACGAGATCAGCGGCACAGCGGGCGATTACGCGGGCCTGCTGCGCCAGTGGCACGACATGGCCCATGCCCTGGACCAGCGCGTGCTGGCCTTGGCCGACGAGGTGCAGTGCCTGAAGCAGTCACAAGCTGCGGTCAGCGCCGAGAAGGCTTCGCTCGAGGCGGAACTGCAGGCCCTGGGTCGCTCTCAGGCCCTGATCAGCTTCGACCCGCATGGGATGGTGCTGGATGCCAACGAGAACTTCTGCAAGGTGTCGGGCTACACGGTCGATGAGATCCGCGGCAAGCACCACAGCCTGTTCATCTGCACTGCCGAGCGAGAAAGCCCGGAGTACCGCGAATTCTGGGCACGGCTGTCGCAAGGGCGGTTCGACGCCGGGCGCTACAAGCGCATCGGCAAGGGCGGGCGCGAGTTCTGGATCCAGGCCAGCTACAACCCCGTCATGGGCCCTGATGGCCATGTGATCAAGGTGGTCAAGATCGCCTCGGACATCACCGAGCACCGCATGCGCCAGGCCGACATGCAAGGACAGCTGGCGGCCATCAGTCGGTCGCAGGCGGTCATCGAGTTCGACCTCAAGGGCAACATCTTGACGGCCAATGACAACTTCCTGGCCACGGTGGGGTACAGCCTCGACGAAATCAAGGGGCGCCACCACAGCATGTTCGCTGAGCCTGCTTACCGCGATTCGCAGGACTACCGTGCCTTCTGGGAGCGACTGGGCGCAGGGCATTTCGACACAGGTCGCTACCTGCGCTTGGGCAAGGGCGGTCGACCGATCTGGATCCAGGCCACCTACAACCCGATCTTCGACCCCGACGGCCGGCCCGTGAAGGTGGTCAAGTTCGCCACCGACATCACCGAGCAGACCCTGGCCCAGCAGCGTTTCGAGGCCGATCTGGCCGCCGTGATCGACCGTGCGGCTCGCGGTGATTTCGCTGCACGCATGGAGTTGGCCGGTCGCACAGGCTTCTTCGAGCAGATGGGCCGCGCCACCAACGGCCTGCTCGACACGGTGGACCAAAGCCTGCAGAGCCTTCGCCGCTCACTGGCGGCCCTCTCGGAGGGCCACCTGGACCACGTCATGGAAGAGCAGTTCGAGGGCGTGTTTGCCGAGTTGAAGACATCGTTCAACAGCACGGTGCAGCAGCTGGCCCAGATCATTTCCGAGGTGCGCGGCAACGCAGAGGCGCTGGCCTCTGCCGCAACCCAGGTGTCAGGCACTTCGCAGAGCCTGGCCCAGGGCGCCAACGAGCAGGCCGCCAGCGTGGAAGAAACCTCGGCCGCGATGGAGGAGATGTCGCAGTCGATCTCGCAGAACGCCGACAACGCCAAGATCACCGATGGCATGGCCCGCAAGGCCGCGGGCGAGGCCAATGAAGGCGGGTCCGCTGTGGGCGCCACGGTCGATGCCATGAAGAGCATCGCCAACAAGATTGGCATCATCGACGACATCGCCTACCAGACCAACCTGCTGGCCCTGAACGCGGCCATCGAAGCGGCCCGTGCAGGCGAGCACGGCAAGGGCTTCGCGGTGGTGGCCGCCGAAGTGCGCAAGCTGGCCGAGCGCAGCCAGGTGGCCGCTCAGGAGATCGGCGAGCTGGCCACAGGCAGCGTGAAGACCGCCGAACGTGCAGGCACCTTGCTGGGCGAGATCGTGCCAGCCATCCGGCGCACCAGTGACCTGGTGCAGGAGATCACGGCCGCCAGCGACGAGCAGTCCACGGGCGTCGGCCAGATCAACACCGCCATGGCCCAACTCAGCCAGCTGACCCAGCAGAACGCAGCAGGCAGTGAAGAATTGGCCGCCACGGCCGAAGAGATGACGGCCCAGGCGGAGAAGCTGCGTCAGCTGATGGGCTTCTTCCTGTTGCCTGCGCAGATGCAGGGGACCATGCCTGGCTCCAGCCTCGAGCGCACACCATCGCCCTCGGCGGGGTGGCGCGCACCCGGGGCCCGACGAATCGAAACGGGTGCGACGCCCGATGACATGAAGTTCCGTCGCATGCAGTGAGACCGACCAACTGATTGCTAAGGGGCACCACATGGGCACGATCGACTTCTTCCTGTCACGCCATCACGAACAACTGGCCGCCTGGTCACGCGACGCGATGGGCAAGATCAAAGCGGGCCAGGAGGCCACAGCCCTCGACCTGAGCGCCTACCAGGGCTCGACACTGGTGTATGCGCAGCAGTTCGAGGCCTGGCGCGCGCTGGCAGTGCAACAGGCGAGCGAGTCTGCTGCGAAGCAGGCCACCGATGCACAACAGATCGTGGCCGCGCACGCCTGCCTGTCGGAGCGCGAGGCCACGCTGGACGCCATCAAGCGCTCGCAGGCCGTGATCGAGTTCGATCCCCACGGCACCATCGTCGATGCCAACCCGCTGTTCTGCCAGGCACTGGGTTACGCCCTTGACGAGATCCGGGGCAAGCACCACAGCCTGTTTGTCGAGCCCGCCTACCGCGACTCGGCTGCCTACCGCAGCTTCTGGGAGCGCCTGGGCAGTGGCACCTTCGATGCAGGTCAGTACAAGCGGATCGCCAAGGGAGGCCGCGAGGTCTGGATCCAGGCCAGCTACAACCCGGTCATGGGGCCTGACGGCAAGGTGGCCAAGGTGATCAAGGTGGCGGCCGACATCACAGCCGACAAGCTGCGCAATGCCGACTACGAAGGCCAGCTGGCCGCCATCGGCAAGTCGCAGGCCGTGATCGAGTTCGATCTGCAGGGCAACATCCTGCATGCCAACGACAACTTCTGCCGCACCCTGGGCTACAAGCTCGACGACATCAAGGGCCGGCACCACAGCCTGTTTGTCGAGCCGGCCTACCGTGAAAGCAACGAGTACCGCGCTTTCTGGGACCGCCTGGGGGCCGGCCAGTACGATTCAGGTCAGTACAAGCGCATCGGGCAAGGTGGGCGCGAGGTCTGGATCCAGGCCAGCTACAACCCCATCTTCGACATGAACGGCAAGCCGTTCAAGGTGGTCAAGTTCGCCACCGACATCACGGCAGAAAAGCTCAAGCAGGCCGATTTCCAGGGGCAGCTGGCCGCCATCGGTCGCTCGCAGGCCGTCATCGAGTTCGACCTCAAGGGCAACATCCTGCACGCCAACGAGAACTTCTGCCGCACGGTGGGGTACGCGCTGGACGAGATCCGTGGCAAGCACCACAGCCTGTTCGTCGACGCAGCCCACCGTGACAGCCTGGAGTACCGCAACTTCTGGGAGCGCCTGGGCAATGGCCAGTTCGAGGCCGGGCTGTTCCGTCGCGTGGGGCAGGGCGGCAAGGAGATCTGGATCCAGGCCAGCTACAACCCCATCCTGGACATGAACGGCAAGCCGTTCAAGGTGGTCAAGTACGCCAGCGATGTCACGGCCGCCACGGTGTCGACCCGCAACTTCGAGAAGGAGCTCGAACGCGTGGTGGGCGAAGCCAGCCAGGGCGACTTCGACCAGCGCTTCGAGGTCGAGAACAAGGACGGCGTGCAGCGCATGACCGCCGAAGGCATCAACCGCCTGCTTGAAGCCAGCCAGCAAGGGTTGCGTGAAGTGCAACGCCTCACGCAGCGCGCCGTGGCGGGTGATTTCTCGGCCCGCATTCCGCTGCAGGGGCGCAGTGGCTTCTTCCTCGAGATGGGGCAGGGCACCAACGACCTGATGGAAGTGGTCGAAAACGGCTTGCAGGCGGTCAACACCGCCCTCGATGCCTTGGCACGGGGCAACCTGGAACACACCATCGACGACGATTTCCAGGGCACCTTCGACGACCTCAAGCAGGCCTTCAACGACACGGTGTCCAAGCTGCGGCACATCATCAGCGAGGTGCGCAGCAACGCCGACGCGCTGGCCTCGGCCGCCACGCAGATCTCGGGCACTTCGCAGAGCCTGGCCCAGGGCGCCAACGAACAAGCCGCCAGCGTGGAAGAAACCTCGGCGGCCATGGAAGAAATGTCGGCCTCTATCGCCCAGAACGCCGACAACGCCAAGGTCACTGACGGCATGGCCCGCAAGGCCGCAGGTGAAGCCAACGAAGGCGGTGCGGCTGTGGGCGCGACGGTCGATGCCATGAAGAGCATCGCCAACAAGATCGGCATCATCGATGACATCGCCTACCAGACCAACCTGCTGGCCCTGAACGCCGCCATCGAGGCTGCGCGCGCGGGCGAGCACGGCAAGGGCTTCGCGGTGGTGGCCGCTGAAGTGCGCAAGCTGGCCGAGCGAAGCCAGGTGGCCGCACAGGAAATTGGCGAGCTGGCCGCTGGCAGCGTGAAGACGGCCGAGCGGGCTGGCTCCTTGCTGGGCGAGATCGTGCCAGCCATCCGCAAGACCAGCGACCTGGTGCAGGAAATCACGGCCGCCAGTGACGAGCAATCGACCGGCGTCAGCCAGATCAACACCGCCATGAGCCAGCTCACACAGCTCACGCAGCAAAACGCTGCCGGCAGTGAAGAGCTGGCCGCCACGGCCGAGGAAATGACGGCACAGGCCGAGAAGCTGCGCCAGACCATGGGCTTCTTCCAGGTGGGGCAGGCCGCGCTCGACGGTGCCGTGATGCCGATGTCGCCCCGAGGCGGCGCGTTCAGGGCCCCCGAGCCTCGCCGCAGCATGCCGGTGGACGACCACGGCGACGAAGGCAAGTTCCGCCGCATGACGGTGCGCTGATCCAAATCGGGGGCACACCATGCTGGGCGCAACCATCTCTGACAACGAGTTCGATCGGCTGCGGCGCTTTTTCGAAGGGGCCTCGGGCATCAAGCTGGCCGACAGCAAGAAAGTGCTGGTGTGCGGGCGCCTGTCCAAGCGCCTGCGCCACTGGGGCTTGCAGACCTACCGCGAGTACATCGACTTCATCGAGGCCAAAGGCCATGAAGACGAGCGACAGACCGCGGTCGATCTGCTCACCACCAACGAGACCCACTTCTTCCGTGAGCCCAAGCACTTCGACTTCCTGCGCGAAGAGCTGGCGCGCATGCAGCGCACGGGTCTCAAAGGGTCTTTGCGCTTGTGGAGTGCGGCCAGCTCCACCGGGGAAGAGGCCTACAGCCTGGCCATGACCCTGGCCGAAACGCTGGGCGATCGGCCCTGGCAGATCTTCGCTTCCGACCTCTCCACCAAAGTGCTGGACGATGCGCGGCGGGCCATCTACCCGGCCGTGCGGGCCGACGAAGTGCCGCGCCCCCTGGCCGTGAAGTACCTGCTGGAGGGCTTTGACGAGTACGAGGGCTACTACCGTGTCGAGCCCGGCCTGCGCAAGCGGGTCAGCTTCGCGCAGGTGAACCTGATGGAGCCCTTGCCTGCGATGGAGCCCTTCGACATGATCTTCCTGCGCAACGTGTTGATCTACTTCGACAACGCAGGCAAGAAGAAGATCGTCGAGTCACTGGTCAGGCGCCTCAAGCCCGGCGGGTTGCTTTTCATCGGCCACTCTGAAACCCTCGGAGGCATCACCGATGTCGTCAAGCCCGTGGTGCCCACCATCTACCGGCTCCCTTGAGCAGCCGGTGACCCGCAGGCGCCAGCCCTCTGATTCAGGGCAGGGCACGCGGGCACGTTCTTTCGAGACCACCGGCATGGTGGACGAAGGCCTCAATGGGCAGGCCTCGGTGTTCCTGAGGCCCGGTGACTGGTTCTTCGGGGCCGGCCCACACAAGGTCAGCACCATGCTGGGCTCGTGCGTGTCGGTGGTGATGTGGTCGCCCCGGCTCAGCCTGGGGGCCATGTGCCACTGCCTGCTGCCGACACGGCCTTTGCCGCGTGCAGTGCCCGCCATGTCGGCCGGGCATTACGTGGACGAGGCCCTTGACTGGATGGCACAGCACTTTCATGCCCACCACTGCCCCATGCGCAGCCTGGACATCGCCTTGGTGGGCGGGGCCACCGCGCACGACTCGTCGATCGGGGCGTCCAATGTGCGCAAAGCCCAGGCATGGCTGGACGCGCACGGTGTGAACCCCATGCAGATGGATGTCGGGGGGCGTGTGGTGCGCCGCCTGAGTTTCGGGCTGGCAGACGGCGCCCTCAACATTGCCCACGGCGGCCGCCTGGGCCCTTCGGAGGTGTGACATGCGAAGCGGACGCATCAAGGCCATGGTGGTCGACGACTCGGCGGTGGTCCGCCAGGTGGTGGGCGGCCTGCTGCAGGCCGACCCTGCCATCGAATTGCTGGGCACGTATTCGGACCCGCTGTTTGCCATGCGCGCCATGGAGCAGCATTGGCCCGACGTGATCGTGCTGGATGTGGAAATGCCACGCATGGACGGCATCACCTTCCTGCGCCAGATCATGGGCAAACGGCCCACGCCGGTGGTGATCTGCTCCACATTGACCACCAAAGGTGCGCCCACCACGCTGGAGGCGCTGCAGGCCGGTGCCTTCGAGATCGTGGAAAAGCCGACCACCGGCCTGAAGGACCACCTGCAAAGCAGCGGGCAGCACCTGGTCAACACCGTCAAGGCGGCTGCGGGCGCCAACATGACCGCGCTGTCGCGCAGGGCGTCTGCCCCTGCGGCGCCGGCGCCCGTGCCAACCGCGCGCCATGCGGACCCTGCGGGCCAGACCGTGCACGCCGCAGCCCTGCTGGGCACGCCCGTGCAGCGCGCCATGGTCGAGACCACCGAACGCATCGTGGCCATCGGCACCTCGACCGGGGGCACACAGGCCCTGGAGGTGCTGCTGGGGCGCCTGCCCCTGAACTGCCCGGGCGTGGTGGTGGTGCAGCACATGCCCGAACAGTTCACCCAGGCCTTTGCTTCACGGCTGGATTCGGTGTGCCAGATCCGTGTGAAACAGGCCGACGACGGCGACCGTGTGCTGCCCGGCCAGGCCTTGATCGCACCGGGCGGGCGCCACCTGCAGGTGCGCCGGCAAGGGGCCTACTACTACGCCGTCATCAAGGACGGCCCGCCCGTGTCGCGCCACCGCCCCAGCGTGAACGTGCTGTTCACCTCGGTGGCCCAGTGCGCTGGCCGCAACGCCACCGGCATCATCATGACCGGCATGGGCGACGACGGCGCACGGGGCCTGCTCGAGATGCACCAGGCCGGCGCCATCACCTATGCGCAAGACGAAGCCAGCTGCGTGGTGTTCGGCATGCCCAAGGAGGCCATCAAGCTCGGTGCAGCCGACCACGTCATGCCGCTCGACCAATTGCATGAGGCGGTGCTGGGCAAGGTGCCGCAGCGTGCACGGGCCTGAACGCAAGCGCCTGAACGCAAAGACCTGATTCAGGGGGGCTCCCCCCCGTCCTGGGGCACTCGCCAGCGGGGGTTACAAGAGGTTGCGATTTCTCTAACATCCGTGTGACGTTCAGAGACACGCACACCTTGTTCAGGTTCACCCCATGACCCACGCCTTTGCCCCCTTGCAGCTCGTGAGCCACCTGGCTCGCAAGCTCGTGGCCGGCCGACAGGCGAGCCCCGACACCCTGGGGCGCTGGTCGGTCCTTTACATCGACCCCAACGGCCAGCTGCAGAAAGTGGTGGCCGATGTGCAGGGCTATGCCCCGCACGACCGAACCGTGCTGCTGCAGGCTGCGCCGCGTGGCGACGGTCAGGGTGGCCAGGGGCTGCTGCGTGTCAAGCTCAACCGGATCGCCGAGGCGGTCGAGGTGCACAGCGGCCGCCGCGTGCTGCTCGATCGCTGGGTGAGTTTCGTGATGCAGCGCCGCGCCCTGGCGGCCTGATTGCGCTTATCCTTGAAGGTTGCGGGGCCCATGCGGCCCCTTCCTGCGTTCTGTCGGCTTCGTGCCGGCCTCAACCTTCGGCGCACCATGAGCACTGGTCTTTTCACCTCCCTGCCCGGGCTGGCGGTTCAGCCGTCCCGCGATGACCCCAACCCCCTGGTGCTGTATCACGGCAAGTGCCCCGATGGTTTTGGCGCTGCGCTGGCCGCCTGGTTGTATTTCGACGGGCAGGGCGAGTACGTGGGCGTGAGCCACGGCAAGGTCGGCAGCCTCGAAGACCTGCCCCCGGTGCAGGGCCGTGCGGTGTACATCCTCGACTTCTCGTTCGAGACTGGCATCATGCAGGCGCTCGACGAGCAGGCCGCCAAACTGGTCATGCTCGACCACCACAAGAGCGCCTACGACAAGCTGGGCCAGTTCCAGTGCCGATGCGGCGCGATCCACTTCGACATGAACCAGTCGGGGGCCATGCTGGCCTGGAAGTTCTTCTTCCCCGAGCGGGCCGTCCCCGATCTGGTGCGCTTCATCCAGGACCGCGACCTCTGGACCTGGGCTTTCCCCGACAGCGCAGCCTTCCTGGCCGCACTTGACCTGGAGCCCAACGAGTTCGAGCGCTGGGCCCAGATCGCCGCCTTCACCCCGGAAGAGTCGGCCGCCTTCACCCAGCGCGGCACGGCCATGAACGAGAAGTTCCTGGCCCTGTGCAAGGACATCTCCGAGGGGGCAGCCCCGTTGGTCTTCGACGGCCACACCGGCGTGATGGTGAACTGCCCCGGCGCCTTCACCAGTGAAGTGGGCAACATGCTGTCGGCGCAGTGCGGCACCTTTGCCCTGCTGTGGAGCGTCTCGAAAGACGGCACCGTGAAGGTGGGCCTGCGTGCCCAGGCCCCGTTCAATGCCATCCCGCTGGCCGAGGCCATGGGCGGTGGCGGGCACCCGCTGGCCTGCGGTTTCCGCATGGGCAAGGAGCGCCTGCCCGAATTGCTGTCGGGCACCTTCTGGTCCAATTCCGCGCGTGGGGCCGAGCAGGCCAGCCAGGCCGCGGCCGACCTGGCCCAGAGCTGAGTTTCAGCGGGCCTCGTTGAACCAGACCTGCAGCCGTCGGGCTGCAGCGTCCGGGTCGCACTGCATGAAACAGTGGTTGCCCGGAAACTCTTCCACCGTGACCTGCCGGTTGCTGGCGCCTAACTGGCGCGCCGACGGCAGGATGAATGGGAAGCTGTCGCTGGCGTGCAGCAGCAGCGTGGGCGTGTTCACGCGGCGCAGGGCCGACCACAGGCCCACCGGCGCACTGGCGAACACCTCGGCCTCTCGGCTGGGCGGGCATTTCAACTCCACCCCTTCGCCGTTGGCGGCTGGGCGCAGGGCGTGCTCGCCGAAGGCGGCCAGCGCCTCGTCGCTCCAGCCCTTGTAGGTGCCGCGGCCTCGCAGGCTGTCGATGGCGTCTTGCCGGCTGGGCCATTGGTGGCGGCGCTTGCGGGCCGCGCGGGCCAGCGGGCTGTGTTGCGCCATGCCGGTGGCTTCGGCCATCGTCATGGCCAGGGCCATGGCCGCCGGGAAGATCACCGGGTCCATCACGGCGGCGCGCTGGAACAGGGCGGGGCGCTCGGCCATCATCAGCAGGGTGAGCACGCCCCCGAAGCTGTGGCCCAGCGCGATGCGCGGCACGGCCCCGAAGGGCTTGCGCAGCGTCTCGAAGGCGTCGGCCGCCAGGGCCGCATTGAGGTTCCAGCCCTTGAAGCGCCCGCCCAGGTCGGTGTCGCCGTGGCCCTGCACGTCACACAGCCACAGGTCGACATGGGCCGACAACCGGCGCAGCAAGGGCTCGTACACCCGTCCGCAAAAGCTGTTGCCGTGCAGAACGTGCAGCAAAGGTTTGCCGCTGGGCACCGAGTGCCAGCCCCGCAGGGTGAAATCGTGCCCGGTGTCCCAGGCCCAGGGTTGCAGATCCAGCGGGCGGTTGGTGGCGGTCATGGGTGAGGGCCTGCAGACCCCAGAGGGTCGGCGATGAGTGCACATGCACTACCATCTTGCCACGCGCACCACCGCGGTGCTGACGCAGCCGCCGCATGTCGTCCGGGAACCCCAGTCTGTGCGGTATGGTGGCGGGCTGCCCCATTTTCACCTTCAGGGAACCATGTCGAAGCCCTCGTTCTGCAAACGCATGAAGCCTGTGTTCACCTTCGCCTGCACCGGCGCCTTGGCTGTTTGGCTCTCGGCTTGCGGTTCAGACACCTCGGCCCCGGCGGGCGCTGCCAGCGCCGCATCGGCGGCCAAGGCGGCGCTCACGGTGCAGACCGTGCGGCCCGAACGCAGCGAGTGGGTGGCCCAGTTGTCGGCCCATGGCGCAGTAGCTCCCTGGCAGGAAGTCATCGTGGGCGCCGAGGTGGGTGGCGTGCGCCTGACCGACGTGCTGGTCAATGTGGGTGACGTGGTGCGCAAGGGCCAGTTGCTCGCCGTGCTGCGGCAGGACGGGCTGCAGGCTGAACTGCTGGCGCTGCGTGCCCAGGTCAGCGAAGCGCAGGCCCTGCAGTTCGAGGCTCAGGCCAATGCCGAGCGTTCGCGCACCTTGCGCGACAGCGATGCCGTCAGCGCCCAGGAGTTGCAGCGCGCCTTGACGGCCCTGCAGACTGCCCAGGCCCGTGTCGAGGCCCTGAAAGCCCAGGTGGCCGCCCAGGAACTGCGCCTGGGGCAAAGCCGCATCGTGGCCCCTGACGATGGCCTGATTTCCAGCCGTGCAGCCACCGCCGGCAGCACCGCCCAACCCGGGCAGGAGCTGTTCCGCCTGATCCGTCAGGCCCGCCTGGAGTGGCGGGCTGAAGTGCCGTCGGCCGATCTGGCACGCATTCGCCCGGGCATGGACGTGGTATTGCAAGGCCCTGCCGGTGCGCCGGTGACGGGCCGGGTGCGGGCTGTGGCCCCGACGGTCGACGCCAGCACGCGCAACGGCATGGTGCAGGTCGACCTGCCCGTGGCAGCCACCCAGGCCAGCGGCCTGAAGGCCGGCATGTTCGCCAGCGGCCGCTTCGAGATCACCCGCAGCGCCGCGTTGCACCTGCCGCAGACGGCCGTGCTGCTCAAAGATGGGTTCGCCTACGTCTTCGTGGTGCGCGACGGTGTGGCCCAGCAGGCCAAGGTGCAGGTCGGTCGCCGCCAGGGTGATCGCGTCGAAGTGGTGCAGGGCCTGGAGGCCAACACCGATGTGGTGGCCGCCGGCGTGGGCTTCCTGGTCGATGGTGACCCGGTGCGCGTGGTGGGTTCTGCTCAGGGGGCTGCATCGGCTGCATCGGCCACCGCCGCCGCTGCCCGCTGAAAGGTCGCGCATGAACGTTTCGACCTGGTCGATCCGGAACCCGATTCCGGCCATCCTGCTGTTCATCGTGCTGTCGCTCGTGGGCCTGCTGGGCTTCGAGCGCATGAAGATCCAGAACTTCCCCGACATCGACCTGCCCACCGTGGTGGTCACGGCTTCGCTGCCCGGGGCTGCGCCGGCCCAGCTCGAAACCGAGGTGGCCCGCAAGATCGAGAACTCGATCGCCACGCTGCAGGGCGTCAAGCACATCTACACCAAGGTGCAAGATGGAGTGGCCACCGTGTCGGCCGAATTCCGCCTGGAAAAGCCCACGCAGGAAGCGGTCGACGACGTGCGCGACGCGGTGTCCCGCATCCGCGCCGACCTGCCTGGTGACCTGCGCGACCCGGTCATCACCAAGATGAACCTGGCCGGCACGCCGGTGCTGACCTACACGCTGGCCTCACCTCGCATGGACGAAGAGGCCCTGTCCTGGTTCATCGACAACACCCTCACCAAGCAGATGCTCACCGTCAAGGGCGTGGGCAGCGTGTCTCGGGTGGGTGGGGTCACGCGGGAGGTGCGCGTGGCGCTCGACCCCGCCCGCATGCTGGCCCTGCAGGTGACGGCGGCCGACATATCCCGCCAGTTGCGCAGCATCCAGCAGGACGCCTCGGGCGGCCGCATGGACCTGGCGCGTGGCGAACAGGCCGTGCGCACCGTGGGCACGGTGTCGTCGGCCGAAGAGCTGGCGCGCCTGGACATCACCCTGGCCGACGGGCGCCGTGTGCGCCTGGGCGACGTGGCCGATGTGCAGGACACCGTGGCCGAACGCCGCACCACCGCCCAGCTCGACGGCAAGCCCGTGGTGGCCTTCGAGATCGTGCGCGCCCTCAAGGCCGGCGAGGTCGATGTGGCCCAGGGCGTGGCCGCCCGGCTGGACGAGATCCGCAAGGCCCATCCCGACCTGGTCATCACCGAGGCCTTCAACTTCGTCACCCCGGTCGAAGAAAACTACGAAGGCTCGATGTACCTGCTGTACGAAGGCGCTTTCCTGGCCATCGTGGTGGTGTGGTTCTTCCTGCGTGACTGGCGGGCCACGCTGGTGTCGGCCACGGCCTTGCCCTTGTCGGTGCTGCCGGCTTTCGGCGTCATGTATTTCTCGGGCTTCAGCATCAACGTGGTGACGCTGCTGTCGCTGTCGCTGGTGGTGGGCATCCTGGTCGACGACGCCATCGTCGAGATCGAAAACATCATGCGCCACCTGCGCATGGGCAAGACGCCACTGGAAGCCGCACGCGAGGCGGCCGACGAGATCGGTCTGGCCGTGATCGCCACCACCTTCACCCTGATCGCCGTGTTCCTGCCCACCGCCTTCATGAGCGGCGTGGCCGGCAAGTTCTTCGTGCAGTTCGGCTGGACGGCGGCCATTGCCGTGTTCTTCTCGCTGGTGGTCGCCCGCATGCTCACGCCCATGATGGCGGCCTACCTGCTCAAGCCACCGCGCCATGAGGAAAGCGAGCCCCGCTGGATGAGCATCTACCTGGTCTGGGCCGCCTGGTGCCTCAAGCACCGGCTGCTGACCATGCTGGCCGTGGTGGGCTTCACCGTGGGCAGCTTCTTCCTGGTCACCCAGCTTCCCACGGGCTTCATCCCGCCCGACGACCTGTCGCAAACCCAGGTCACACTGACGCTGCCGCCGGGTAGCACGCTGGCGCAGACCCAGGCCGTGGCCGAGCAGGCCCGCCAGGTGGTGTCGCGCCACCCACAGGTGAAGATGGTGTACACCACCATCGGCGGCGGTGCCGCGGGCTCTGACCCCTTCATGTCGATGGGCGTGTCGGAAGTGCGCAAGGCCGTGCTGACGCTGAACATGACCCACCGCAACGAGCGCCCGGGCATCAGCAAGCAGGACATCGAAGGCGACCTGCGCAAGGCCCTGGTCGACCTGCCGGGTGTGCGCGTGAACATCGGCTTTGGCGGCTCGGCCGAAAAGTACGTGCTGGTGCTGGCCAGCGAAGACGGCGAGGCGCTGGGGCGCCATGCCGAAGTGGTGGCGCGCGAGTTGCGCACCATCCCCGGCATCGGCAATGTCACCAGCACCTCCAGCCTGGTGCGCCCTGAACTGATCATCCGCCCTGACCCGGCCCGTGCTGCCGATCTGGGTGTCAGCACCGCGGCCATGGCCGATGCCATCCGTGTGGCCACCCTGGGCGATTTCGACCAGTCGCTGGCCAAGCTCAACCTCAGCCAGCGTCAGGTGCCGATCGTGGTGCGCCTGAAAGACGAGGCCCGCACCGACCTGGAGCTGCTCTCGCGCCTGCCCGTGCCCGGCGCGCGCGGCCCTGTGCCGCTGGGCAATGTGGCCGACCTGTCGCTGGGCAGTGGCCCGGCCCAGATCGACCGCTACGACCGGCAGCGCAACATCAACTTCGAGGTCGAGCTGAACCAGCAGCCCCTGGGCGAGGTCGAGCGTCAGGCCCTGGCCTTGCCCAGCCTGAAAAAGCTGCCCCCCGGCGTGATGGTCACGGCCGTGGGCGATGCCGAGGCCATGGGCGAGCTGTTCGCCAGCTTCATGCTGGCCATTGGCACCGGCGTGCTGTGCATCTACATCGTGCTGGTGTTGCTGTTCAAGGGTTTCGTGCAGCCGCTCACCATCCTGGTGGCGCTGGTGCTGTCGGTGCCTGGCGCCTTCCTGGCGCTGTACGTCACGCACACGGCCTTCAGCATGCCCGCCATGATCGGCATGATCATGCTGATGGGCATCGCCACCAAGAACTCCATCTTGCTGGTCGATTACGTGCTGATCGCTCGGCACGAGCATGGCCTGAGCCGCTGGGAAGCCGTGATCGACGGGTGCCGCAAGCGCGCCCGCCCCATCGTCATGACCACCATCGCCATGGGTGCCGGCATGATGCCGATCGCCCTGGGCATTGGCGTCGACCCCAGCTTCCGGGCGCCCATGGCCATCGTCGTGATCGGCGGCCTGATCACCTCGACCTTCCTGAGCCTGCTGGTGATCCCGGTGGTGTTCACGCTGGTCGATGACCTGGTGGGCCTGCTCAACCGCCGCCGCGCTTTGCCAGCGGCTGGCCCGGAGCTTCGCCAGACGCCTTGAACCCTCGAATCGGTGCCTCCGGCTGGCGGTTTTCCAACCGTCTGTTGCAGGGGGGCTAGGGGATAGTCATTGGCCGGTATATTCCGGCGGCCTGTTACGCTCGCGCGCCAGACAACTGCTTGGTTGTCATGGCAGATGGCCCCCGCTCGCTTTCGCATTCCAAACATGAATCAACATCCCACTGAACAGGCTGCTGTGGCCAGTGCCCAGCTGGCCCTGTACGACCAGATCGAGGCCGAATTCGAGGCCATCAAGCGCAAGTACCGCGAGCAGCTGGGCCCTGACGATGTGGCGTACATCAAGGGGTTGCGCAGCTGGTCGCGCCGCTTCGAGGTGCTAGGGCGTGGCCTGCTGTGGGTCAGCAAAGAGCCCATCATGTTCTCGCTGGGCGTGTTCTTCGTCTGGTTGCACCGCAACATCGAAGCCATCGAAATCGGGCACAACGTGCTGCATGGGCAGTACGACGGCTTCCCCGAGATCCCGCAGTTCCACTCGCGCAATTTCAAGTGGAAGGCTCCGGTGGACGAAGAGGGCTGGCGCCGCGAACACAACGCGCTGCACCATGTGCACACCAATGTGTTCGAGAAGGACCCCGACCTGAACCACGGCATCCTGCGCATGAACGACCAGACGCCGTGGAACCCCATTCACCGCTGGCAGGTGCCCATCTACCTGCTGTGGGTGTACCCGCAGATTTTGTACGGGTTCAACAACCAGAACCTGGGGTTCGGCCAGCGTGACCGTGCCAGGAAGTTCCCCGAGGGCAACAAGGGCTACGCCACGGTCGACCACCCGGGCCAGACGGTGGCCGATCTTGAAAAGCGCCGCTGGCGCTCGGTGCTGCGCGTGACCTTCAAGGAATACCTGGTGTTCCCCTTGCTGGCTCTCGCCACGGGGTTCTCGTTCTGGAAGGTGTTCCTGGGCAACATGCTGGCCGATGGCATCAACAATTACTGGATCGCGATGACCATCCAGGCCACCCACTTCACGGCACCCCTGCAACCTGAAGAGGCCTTGAAGCACCGCGGCCACTGGTACATCAGCCAGCTCGATTCGTCGGTCAACTTCAAGGGCTCGCGCCGCATGAGCATCTTGTGGGGCCACCTGAATTACCAGGTCGAGCACCACCTGTTCCCCGACATCCCGTCGCGCCATTACCCGGCCATGTCGAAAGACGTGCGTGCCGTGTGCCAGAAGTACGGTCTGAACTACCAGGTCAACAAGACCTGGGGCCATGCCATTCGCAACTACGTGGCGCACATGTGGAAGTTCTCGAAGAAGCCCGAGGCCGACACGGGCCTGGGCGCTGGGGCTCGCCATGCTTGAGCGCACCCTGAACGCGGCCAGCCGCTGGGCCCTCGACCGTGTGGGCCACGAGCGCGTGGACTATGTGGTCAGCAACACCATGACCGAGTTCAACCGCAAGGTCATGCCCTTTTTGTGGACCTACGAGCTCAAGGCCGTGGTCGAGCAGGTGCTCGATGAAGCCACCGACGTGAAGACCTTCGTGCTGCGCCCGAACCAGCACTGGCAGGGCATGCTGGCCGGCCAGCACATCGAGGTACATGCCGAACTGAACGGGCAGGTGCACCACCGCTGCTACAGCCCCTCGGCCCGACCCGATGGCCGCATCTCGATCACCGTCAAGCGCCAGCCGGGCGGTGTGGTGTCGGAGTGGCTGCACACGCAGGTGCGTGCCGGCCAGGTGCTGAACCTGGGCAAGCCGCGAGGCCGATTCACCCTGGGCGATCAGCCCAAGGTGCTGATGCTGGCGGCCGGTTCGGGCATCACGCCCATCCATTCGATGATCACGCACCTGCTGTCGCGCCCGCTGGCGCAACGGCCCGACGTGAAGGTGATGGCGCAGTTCCGCCATGCCGACGACATCGTCTTCCAGCCCGACCTGCGTGACTGGGGCGCCCTGGGCCTGCCCGTGACGGTGGCTCTGAGCCAGCCGCAGGGCGTGACCGAAACCGATGGCCTGAAGGTGGTCACCCGCCTGGACGCCACCCAGATCATCCGCCGCTGCCCCGACGTGGCCCAGCGCCACGTGTACCTGTGCGGGCCTGACGGTTTCATGCAGCAGATGCTGGCCACGCTGGCCGAACTGGGCGTGCCGCAACGGAACATCCACACCGAGCGCTTCGAGATCGCCACCGCGGTTCAGCCCCCGGGCACCGACATCGACCTGGAAGGTGCCGAGGTGGTGTTCGAGCACATCAACATGGCCATCACCTTGAGCAAGGCCGACCAGGGCAAGACCTTGCTGCAGCTGGCCAACGAGCATGGCCTGCACCTGGAGCAAGGCTGTGGCAAGGGGGCCTGCGGCACCTGCAAGCTCACGGTGCACGAAGGCGAGGTCTGTGGCAACGTGCTGGGCAGCAGCGTGTACCTGTGCACCAGCTTCCCGGCCTCGCGCACGCTGGTGCTGGGCGCCTGACACGCTCTTTCACACCTGTCAGGGCTTGCGCCCAGGCCATGAAAAAGGGCTCCCGAGGGAGCCCTTTGCTTCGTCAGCGCGCCAGGATCACAGGCGTTCGATGACCATGGCAATGCCCTGGCCGCCACCAATGCACATGGTGATCAGCGCGTAGCGACCGCCGGTGCGTTGCAGTTCATAGATGGCCTTGGTGGTCAGGATGGCGCCGGTGGCACCCACAGGGTGGCCCAGCGAGATGCCCGAACCGTTGGGGTTGGTCTTGTCGGCGGGGAAACCCATTTCCTTGGACACGGCGCAGGCCTGGGCTGCAAAGGCTTCGTTCGACTCGATCAGGTCCAGGTCGGACACCTTCAGACCGGCCTTTTCCAGGGCCAGCTTCGAAGCGGGCACCGGGCCGATGCCCATGTACTCGGGCTCGACGCCAGCGTGGGCGTAGGACACCAGGCGGGCCAGGGGCTTGAGGCCCAGGGCCTTGGCCTTCTCGGCGCTGGCCATGACCACGGCGGCGGCACCGTCGTTCAGGGTCGAGGCATTGCCGGCCGTGACCGTGCCTTCTTCCTTCTTGAAGGCGGGTTTCATCTTGCCCAGCGCTTCGGTGGTGGTGTCGGCCTTCACGCCTTCGTCGGTGTCGAACAGCACCACGCCCTTGCGGGTCTTCAGTTCCACCGGAACGATCTGGTCCTTGAACAGGCCAGCGGCAATGGCCTTGGCGGCACGGGCTTGCGACTCGGTGGCGTAGGCGTCCTGCTGTTCGCGGCTGATGCCGTGGCGGGCGGCCACGTTTTCAGCGGTGATGCCCATGTGGATGTGCAGGCGGGGGTCATGCAGGGCGCCCAGCATGAAGTCCAGCATCTTGACGTCGCCCATGCGAGCGCCCCAGCGGTTGCTGGTGACCAGGTAAGCGCCACGGCTCATGGATTCGGCACCGGCGCCGATGGCCACGTCGCAGTCACCCAGCAGGATGGCCTGGGCGGCCGACACCACGGCCTGCAGGCCCGAACCGCACAGGCGGTTCACGTTGAAGGCGGGGGCCTCTTGCGGCACACCGGCGTTCAGGGCCGCCACACGGCTGATGTAGGCGTCTTGCGGCACGGTGGGGATCACGCTGCCCATGACGACATGGCCGACGTCCTGGGGCTTCACACCTGCACGCTCCAGCGCGGTCTTGATGACCAGGGCACCCAGGTCGGCCGGGGGGATGTCCTTGAGCGAGCCACCGAAAGAGCCAATGGCGGTGCGGGCTGCGCCCACGAAGACGACTTCACGAGTCATGGTGAGGGTTCCTTGAGAGAGGGGTCAAAAGGTGAACGGTGCCGCGCCAGGTGATCTGGCTCGGAACATTGTCAGATTATCGCGCCAACCGGCGCACTCGGGTGCGCTTGTTTCAACAGGCGGGCCGTCCTAGACTGCCTGCATGCCATGCCTGTCTGTTCACGCCAGCCCGGTGCTGCACACACGCCCCGATGCGCATGCCTTGGCCCATGCGGTGGCCCAGGCCGTGGCCGTTGGCCTGCAGGAGGCGCTCAGCGCAGGGCGCCGCGCCTCGCTGGTGGTCTCAGGGGGCAAAACCCCTGTGGCCATGTGGCAGGTGCTGCGCGACCTGCCGCTGGAGTGGGCGAGGGTGGACATCACCTTGGCCGACGAGCGGTGGGTGTCGCCGGATCACCCCGACAGCAATGGCGGCCTGGTGCAGCAGCACCTGCTGCAAGGGCGGGCCGCCTCGGCCTGCTGGTGGCCGCTGTACAACGGCCTGCCGCTGGCCGAGGCCTTGTCGGTGCAGGAGGCCTTGTTCCGTGCCCACTGGCGCCAACCCTTTGACGTGGTGGTGCTGGGCATGGGGGCCGATGCGCACACGGCCTCGTGGTTTCCTGGCGGCCAATGGCCTGAAGGCACGGGGTGGTTCATGGAGGTGCCTGCGCCGGCTGCACCCAATGTGGCGCAGCCGCGCCTGAGCTTCACGCCCGCGGCCTTGCTGGGCGCCCGGCACCTGCTGGTGCACACCCAGGGTGCCGACCGACAGGCCGTGCTGGCCCAGGCCATGATGCCACCGCCCGAGGGCGTCGAGGCGCAGGCGCAGTGGGTGTCACAACTTCCGATTGCCAGGGCATTGTGGGGGAGGGAAAGGGCCCGTGAGCCCTTGGCCCTGCCACCCACAGCGGTGTATTTCGCGCCTTGAGCGTGGGTCGATGTCCGGTGTTCAGTCGCCCTGGACCTCGGCCAGCCGCGAGGCCAGCACCTTGTCGATGCGCTTGCCGTCCATGTCGACCACCTCGAAGCGCCAGCCGTCCCATTCCACCTGGTCGGTGGTGCGGGGCAGGCGGCCCAGCAGCATCATCACCAGTCCGGCCAGGGTGTTGTAGCGACCACGGTCTTCATCGGGCAGCTCCTTCATCTCCAGGCGGTCTTTCAGCTCGGGCACCGGGATCAGGCCGTCGATCAGCCACGAGCCGTCGTCGCGCTGCACGGCCCAGGCGTTGTCTTCTTCCTCGGTGTTGAACTCGCCCGTGATGGCTTCCAGCACGTCGCGCAGCGTGATGACACCTTGCACTTCGCCGTATTCATCGACCACGAACACCATCTGCGAGCTCGAGGCGCGGAAGTGCTCCAGCAGCTCCATGCCCGACAGGGTCTCGGGCACGAACACGGCTGGCTGCATGCCTTGCTCCACGCTGGCGGTGCCAGCCGTGGCCATCTGCGTGAGCAACTCCTGGGCCGTGATCACACCCACCACATCGTCCAGGCTGCCGCGGCACACCGGGTAGCGCGAGTGTCCGTGCTCGGTGATCACGGCCAGGTTCTCGGCCAGCGGTGCTTCCAGGTTTAGCCAGGCCATGTCCGAGCGCGGGATCATCATGGAGCCAATCTGGCGGTCGTCCAGGCGGAACACATTGCGCACCATCTGGTGCTCGTGGGCCTCGATCACACCGGCATCCAGGCCTTCTTCCAGGCTGGCCGCGATCTCTTCTTCGGTCACGCTGCGGTTGCCGTTGTCCTTGATGCCCATCAGGCGCAGGGTGGCGTCTGTGGCGAAGGTGAGCAGCTTCACGAAGGGCTTGGTCAGGCTGGACAGCCAGCGCATGGGGATGGCCACCACGCGGGCCACCGGTTCGGGGTACATCTGGCCAATGCGCTTGGGCACCAGCTCACCGAAGATGATGGTGGCGAAGGTGATCACGATGACCACCAGGGCCGTGGCCGTGATGCTGGCGAAAGGTGCCACCACGGGCACATTGGCTGTCAGCCATTGCGCCAGTGGTGCCGAGAATGCAGCTTCACCGACGATACCGTTGAGCACGCCGATCGAGGTGATGCCGATCTGAACGGTGGACAGGTACTGCGTGGGGTTGTCCTGAAGGTCCATGGCGGCCTGGGCGCCATCGTCGCCGGCTTCGGTCATGACCTGCAGGCGGGCCTTGCGGCTGGAGGCCAGAGCCATTTCGGACATGGCAAAAAGGCCGTTGAGGAAGATCAGGAAAAGCAGTAACGCGAGGTCCATGAGGGGCACCAGCAAACGCTGGGCCAGCAGTGATGAGGTCGCCGATTTTACAGAATCCCTGAAAATGCCGGGATGATCTATCTGCTTGGTGACCTGCAAGGCTGCGGCAACCCGCTGGAACGCCTGCTCGACGAGGTGGCGTTTTCGCCTTCGAGAGACCACCTGTATGTGCTGGGTGACCTGGTGAACCGGGGCCCCGATTCATTGGGTGTGTTGCAGCGCCTGCGGGCGCTGGAGGGCGCGGCCACCTGCCTGCTGGGCAACCACGACCTGCACCTGCTGGCCGTGGCTCATGGGGTGCGGCAGCCCCACCGCAGCGACACGCTGGGCCCCATCCTGAATGCGCCCGACCGTGACGACTGGCTGAACTGGCTGCGCCAGCAGAAGCTGGCCGTGTGCGCCCATGGCTGGCTGATGGTGCATGCGGGCGTGCTGCCGCAGTGGGACACCGCCCAGACCCTGGCCCTGGCCGCCGAGGTGGAGGCCATGCTGCAAGGCCCTGACCTCGCCACCTTCCTGCCGCAGATGTACGGCAATACCCCGGCGCAATGGCACGATGGCCTGCAAGGCGTGGCGCGCTGGCGCTGTGTGGTGAACGCCCTGACACGGCTGCGATTTTGCAGCGCCGACGGCACCATGGAGTTCGCCACCAAGGAAGGCGTGGGCGGGGCCCCCGAGGGCTACATGCCCTGGTTCGAGGTGCCCGGCCGGCGCACCGCGCAGCAACCGGTCGCTTTTGGCCATTGGTCCACGCTGGGCCTGATCAACCGCGACAACCTGCTGGCACTCGACACCGGCTGCGTGTGGGGCGGCCAGCTCACGGCGGTGCGCCTCACGCCCGAAGGGCGCGAGGTGGTGCAGGTGCCTTGTGAACAGGCGTTGCAACCAGGCAAGCACTGAGCGTTTGGCCCAGATCTGCCTGCGCTTGGCCCTACAATGCGCAGCTTGAAGGGTGTGTGGCCGAGTGGTTGAAGGCACCGGTCTTGAAAACCGGCGAACGTTTGCGCGTTTCGTGAGTTCGAATCTCACCGCACCCGCCAAATGCAAACCCTCTGATGTTTTGTGACGTCAGAGGGTTTTTCCATTTCGCAGACCGCCGCTCAGAGCCCCGCCTGCTTCAATCGGTTCGCGTGGGGCACATACAGGGCCACCGGGTGCGGTGCAAAGGGGCCGATCAGGCCCAGCACCTGGTCCCGCATGGTCAGGCGCAGCAGCTGCACCAACGCATCCGAGGGGTCCAGCGGGTTGGTGATCTGGCGCGTGGCCGATGACGAGTACCAGCGGATCGGGTGCCCTGCCACGCTGGGCGACTTCGGGCCCCTGGCCGCAAAGGGTGGCTGCGGCCGCTAACGAGGCGCTGTCGGGCGAGGGCGTGCCCGTGGCCTGCCCCAGCAATTTCATGGCCGGGCCGCCCACTGCTGCAGTTGCTGCACCAGCTCTTCGCCCCGGAACTCGGTGGTCTGGGCCGGGTTGACCCGAGCGATGTCGACCGTGGCCCCCTCGCGGCGCAGTGCCTCAGGGATGCGACAGAAGTAGTCAACACCCAGGACATTTTCAAAGCCGGTGAAGCTGTGAACCAGCACGATGGGATGGTTCCACCATGTGGTGATGCGCGATGCCGGGTCAGGTCAAGGATGCGGCGGGTTAAGCTGGGTGCGATTTTTCTGACCCGATGCACCCCATGAACCAACTGATCCTGGGCGACCGCCTGTTCACCATCACCCGCCTGGTGCTGGATCTGACGGGCCGTCAGGCCACGCTCGACATCGAAACCGATGGGGGGCCCTACGTGTACCACCACGGCTTTGTGCTGGACACGCTGGACCCGGCCGCGCTGGGCGGGCAGGTGCTGGACCTGAGCCCGGGGGCCGAGCCTCGCCATGACGATGAGCCCTATGTGTTCGTTCAGGGACACGAGCCGCTGCACCGTTGCGTGTTGAAGTTCGGTGCCTTCAATGGCCAGCGGCTGGAGTTGATGCTGGAGGCCTGGTGGGCTGCCGAGGGAGATCAGTCCGCCCTGACGCCCCTGGCCTGTCACGGCTGGGCCGATGTGCTCACCCCGCAGGGCGCGGCTGAGGGCTGGCCGCTGGCCTGAGCCAGCGCCCTGTTCACGCTGCGCAGCAGCCCCATGAAGGCCAGCAGCATGGCCGCCAGGCCCGCACACAGGCCGAGCCAGCCGCCGTGGTCCCACAGCCAGCCGGCCGCGTAACCGAACACACTCGAGCCCACGTAGTAGCTCAGCAGGTACAGGGCTGTGGCCTGGCTTCGGTGCGGGCCGCTGTCCTGGCCGACACGCCCAGAGCACAGCGCGTGCAGTGTGAAGAAGCCCCAGGTCATGAGGCACAGCGCCAGCACGAAGCTGCCCAGGTGCGGCAGAGGGCTGATGACCAGGCCCAGACCCGTCAGGCCGCAGGCCGCCCATTGCACGCGGGCCCAGCCCCAGCGCCGCACCCAGCGCCCGCTCAGGCTGGACGAGGCCACACCGCACAGGTAGCACAGGAAGATCAGGCCCACCTGGGTGGTGCTCAGGCCAAAGGGCTCGCCCAGCAGCCGAAACCCGGCGTAGTTGTAGGTGGCCACGAACAGGCCGGAAGCCAGCCCACCGCACAGGAACAGGCGCCACAGCGTGGGGTGGGTGCGCAGCCAGGGCCAGGGCTTGGCTGATGCCTTCCGGGCCTGGGCCACCGTGGGACGCTGTGGCATGGCCCAGGCCACCACCGCCCACACCACCAGGGCCCCTGCGGCATGCAGGGTCAGGGCTTCTCGCCAGCCCAGCCAGTCGCTCAAGGCCGAGACACCCACACGACCGCTCATGCCGCCCAGGGCGGTGCCCGCCACATAAAGGCCCATGCCGGTGGCCAGGCGAGCCGGTGGTGTGGTGTCGGCCACATAGGCCATGGCCGTGGCAGGCACCGCGCCCAGGCACAGGCCCAGCACAGCCCGACACAGCACCAGCGTCCACCAGTGCGGGCTCCAGGCCGAGGCCAGCTGGCAGGCCATCGACAGGGCAAGGGCCCCCAGCATCAAGCTGCGTCGGTCGATGCCCTGTGCTTTCCAGGCCGTCAGCACGATGGACACGGCCAGCGTGGCGGTGGAGGACGACAAGGCCAGTGCACTGTCGGCCGGGCCGATGGCAAAGGCCTGGGCAAACACCGGCAGCAGGGGCTGCACGCCGTACAGCAGCGAGAAGCTGAGAAAGCCGATCAGGAAGGGGGCCAGGTCGGCACGGGTGCGTTCAACAGACAAGGCCACGGCAGCAGACGGCAAAGCGTTATCAAGGCAAGGCCTGCATTGTGGGAAGCCCCTTTGGCATATGTCCAATATATTGTTCGACTGGTATGGATATGTGAAACATATGAGGTTGCCATGATGGAGCTGCGTCACCTTCGATACTTTCTGGCCGTGGCCGACGAGGGCAATGTCACGCGGGCGGCAGCGCGCCTGGGCATCAGCCAGCCGCCCTTGAGCCAGCAGCTCAAGGAGCTGGAGGGCTGGCTGGGCGTGACGCTGTTCGTGCGTTCTCCCCAGGGCATGCAGCTCACGGCGGCTGGTGAAGCTTTCCAGGCCGAGGCCTTGCGCACCATGCAGGCGGCCGAGGTGGCGCGCCATGCGGCCGTGCGCGCAGCGCAGGGGCACACCGGGGTGCTGCGCGTGGGGTTCACCGGCTCTGCCTCGTTCCACCCGGCGGTGGCGGGCACCTTGCGGGATTTCCGTCGGCAGTGGCCACAGGTGCAACTGGAGCTGACCGAAACCAACACCACGCGCCTGACCGCCCACCTGAACCAGGGCCGCCTGGACTGCGCCTTCCTGCGCCCCGGGGCCAGCCTGACCGAGCCCCTGCAGGTGCTGAGACTGAAGGACGAAGCCATGAAGGTGGTGCTGCCCGTGTCGCACCCCCTGGCACACCTGCGGCGTGTGGGCCTGGCGCGGCTGGCGCACGACCCCTGGGTGCTGTTTCCCCGGTCGGTGGGCCTGAGCCTGTACGACGCCATCCTGGCGGCTTGCCAGCGGGCGGGTTTCGAACCACGGGTGGAGCAGACCGCGCCACAGATGGCCTCGGTCATTCACCTGGTGGCGGCCGAGATGGGCGTGTCGGTGGTCACGGCCTCGATGGGCCAGGTGCAGGCCCCGGGGGTGGTCTACCTCGACATCGTGGGCGCGGCACCCAAGGCCACCTTGGGGCTGGCCCGGCTGCCTGGTGAGCCGTCGCCCTGTGCGGCCAACTTCTGGCGCGTGTTCGACGAGGGCTGGCGCCTGGGGCGCAAGGCCTGATCGTTATCCACAGTTTCTGTGGACAAGTCTGTGGGGTGGCTTGGGACAGCCCGCCACAGCGCTTTCAAATCAAGGGTTTACCTTGGCGTGGTCAAGCGTTGATCGTCGCAGGGGCCGACACCTCGGTCTGCAGGCGCATCCACAGGCCTTCGAACACCATCAGGGCGGCCGCGATGCGGTCGGCCTTGCAGGGCGGGGCGGCCTGCAGCAAGGCCTGGGTCACGATCTGCACCACCACACCGATCATGGCCTGGCCCAGCAAGCGGGCCTGCTGAGGCTGGGGTTGCCATTGCGGCAGGTGCAGGCGCGTGGCCATCAGCAACAGGCCGGCAAATTGCTCGACACGGTGGCTGTATTCGGCATCGACCCGGGCGCTCACGCCCAGCACCTCCAGCCAGCACACCCGGGCCACCCGCTGGTCTTCCACCATGTCGAACACGAGTTCCAGCCCGCGGCGAATGCCGTCGATGGGCTGGCGCGCCTGCAAGGAACTCATCAGGGTGGGCACCAGGGCGTGTTGCAGGCGGTCGAATTCGCGGTGGTAGACGGCCAGCAGCAGGTCTTCCAGCGTTTCGAACGATTCATAGAAGTAGCGGTCGGTCAGGCGGGCTTCGCGGCACACCTGGCGCACGGTGGCCTGGCGGTAGCCCTGGGTGCCGAACAGGTTCAGCCCGGCCTGAAGAAAGGCCTCGCGTCGTTGCGCCTTGCGGGCATTCAGGTCAATGCCACCGTAGGTGCGCGCTTGCGGTGGCGCCGATTCGGTCGCACCGGGCGGTGCGGGCACGCTGTCGGGGGCAGGGGCTCGGGCAGGACGGGGCATGGCGCCATTGTGAGGTGGCTTGTCGTCACCTGCATCCTCCTTGTCGTTGCGAGCCCCGTGTTTCAGGGGAATTTTTGTGATGACAAGTGTCGTCAGATGTGTATGATGCCGCCATCGTTCAGCAGTGGTCTCCCATGAAACAGCACCTCGTCCTCATCATCGGCAGCGGCTTTGGTGGCCAGGCCGCCGCGGTCAACCTGCGTCGCATCGGCATCGATGATTTCGCCATCCTCGAGCGCCGCGCCTGGATGGGCGGCACCTGGAGCCAGAACAGCTATCCCGGCGCGGCGGTCGACGTGCAGTCTCCGCTGTATTCGCTGTCGTTCGAGCCCTACCCCTGGACGCAGATGTTCGCCGAGCAGCACGAGCTGGTTGAATACACCAACCACGTGCTGGCCAAGTACAAGCTGCGCGAGAAGACCGTGCTGAACGCCAATGTCACGCGGGTGGAGTGGGACGACAGCCGCCAGATGTGGCAAGTCTTCACCGAGCACTCGGGCACCTTCCTGGCCAAGTACCTGATCAATGCATCGGGCCCCTTGAGCACGCCGGTGATCCCCAACTTCAAGGGCCGTGACACCTTCAAGGGCCACAGCTTCCACACGAACGCGTGGGACCACAACTACGCCTACCAGGGCAAGCGCGTGGCCATCATCGGCAGCGGTGCCAGTGCCGCGCAGGTGATCCCGGCCATCGCCCCGGATGTGAAGCAGCTGCACGTGTTCCAGCGCACGCCCCATTGGGTGCTGCCGCGTCCCGACCGCAAGTTCTCGCCATGGCAGCGCAGCCTGCTGAAGGTCAAGCCCTTGTACATGCTGCTGCGCCGGGCGATCTACTGGAGCCTGGAGACCCGCATGATCGGCTTCAAGTACTCCAAGACCATGCTGAACCTGGTGGCCCAGCGCGAGGCGCTGCACCACATCAAGAAGCAGATCAAGGACCCGAAGATCCAGGCGGCTGTCACGCCCGACTTCACCATCGGCTGCAAGCGCATCATCTTGTCGAGCACGCTGTACCCCGCGCTGTGCCGCCCCAACGTGCAGTTGCACCCCAAGGACGATGGCATTGCCGAGATCAACGAGAAGGGCATCCTGACGGCCAAGGGCCAGCAGATCGACCTGGACCTGATCGTGTACTCCACGGGCTATGACGCCACCGATGGCGTGATCTCGTACCCGGTGGTGGGCAAGGGCGGCAAGACGGTGCAGGACTTCTGGGCCGAGTACCCGCGCGCTTACCTGGGCACCTGCATGCCGGGCTTCCCCAACCTGTTCGTGGTGACCGGCCCGAACACCGGCATCGGCCACACCTCGGCCATCTTCGTGATCGAGGCGCAGATGGAATACATCCGCCGTGCCATTGCGGCCACCGAGAAGCAGGGCGCCCGCTCGATCGAGGTCAAGGCCGAGGCCGAACGCGACTACACCGACATGATCCACCGCGAGATGAAGCAGACGGTGTGGCAATCGGGCGGCTGCAACAGCTGGTACAAAAGCAAGAGCGGCCATGTGATCGCCATGTTCCCCGGCTTCTCGTTCACCTTCCGCCAGCTGGCCAAAGCGTTCAAGCCGGCCCACCACCTGTTCAGCTGAGACCGGGGCCCGCCATGCGTGACTTCCAAGGCAAGGTGGTGGTGATCACGGGGGCTGCTTCCGGCATGGGGCGTGCCTATGCACTGGCCTTTGCCGCCGAAGGCGCGCGGGTGGCCCTCAATGATTTCGACCCGGTGGGCCTGGGGCAGACGGCCGAACTGCTGCGCCAGCGGGGGCACACCGAGGTGCTGACCGCTGCCTTCGATGTGGCCGATGAAGCCGCCATGCAGGGCTTTGCCGCACAGGTTCAGGCGCGTTTCGGCACGGCCCATGTGGTGATCAACAACGCTGGCATCGAGGGGGCGGCTCGGCCTGCGTGGCAGACCTCGCCGGCCGACCACCAGCGCATCATGCGCGTCAACCATTTCGGCGTGGTCAACGGCACACTGGCTTTTCTGCCCATGCTGATGGCGCAGGGCGAAGGGGCTGTGGTGAATGTGTCCAGCATCATGGGGCTGATCGGCTCACCCAGTCAAAGCGATTACTGCGCCAGCAAGTTTGCGGTGCGCGGCTTCACCGAGGCCCTGATGGTCGAGCTGCATGACAGCCCGGTCACGGTGCACCTGGTGCACCCGGGGGGTGTGGCCACCAACATTGCGCGCCGGCAGGAAAGCCAGGCGTTTGCGCAGCGTTACCTGACCGTGCCGCCCGACCAGATCGCGCAGCGCGTGATCCGCGGCATTCGGCGCAACGAGGCCAAGATCGTGTGTGGCCAGGATGCCTTCAAGACGTGGGTGGGCTCCAACCTGTTGCCGCATCGCTGGCTGACCGCCGTGGTCTGGCACGAGATCAAGGGCACGCTGGACAAGGCCGCGTACCGCCTGCGCTGATCAGCCCAGGGGCCAGTCGCACAGCTTGCCCATGCCGTTGCGCGGCAGGGCCTGACCCAGCGTGATGTGCACCGGCCGTGCGGGGGGCGCCAGGTGTTGCCGGGCCCAGGCCAGCAGCTGCTCGGGCAGGTCGGCCGGGGCATCGGGAGTGGGCACCACAAAGGCCTTGAGCCGGGGCTGGCCCTGAAGGTCGGCCAGTCGCACGGTGATGTCCTGCACACCAGGCAACTGGGCCAGCCGTGCCTGCACCAGGCCCAGGTGCACGTTCACACCCCCCACCTGCACCGCGCCGTCCACCCGCGGCCCCGGGGTGAAGCAACGCGCAGTGTCAGCGTCGGCCGGCGTGTCGTGGGCAGATGCCCAGTGCAAGGTGTCTTGAAGGGTGGTGCGCCGTGGCGCTGCCTCAGGCGTCAGGCCCTCACGTTGCAGGGTCTGCGGTTCGCCAGGCACACGGTGCCAGTGGGGGAACAGCGTATAGGCCTGCTGGGGCCATTCGCGCCAGCCGATGCCGGCGGTTTCCGAGCTGCCATACACATGCAGCAGTCGGTGCAGCCCGGCCTGCAGGCAGGCATCGCTCAGCTCGGGTGGACATGGGGCGGTCGAGCTGATGCCCACCACGCCGTCTGGCCACTCGGGCGTCGCCCGCAAGGCTGCGCGCCACCAGTCGGGAAAGCCCACCACCACATCGCCCGGCGCCAGCTGGCGGCCCAGGCCAATGGGGGGCAGGCCGGCCAGGTCCAGCACGGGCAGGGGCTGCTCGGGGCGCAGGGCGTGCGGCAGCAGCACGGTGAACAGGAAGCCGTAGATGTGGTGGCTGCGCACCGCGCTGACCACCCGCCGGGCCGGGCCGATCACGGTGGCCATGGCACACATTTCCTCCCACAGGTGGGGCAGGGCATGCCAGCAGCTGCGCGGCGTGCCGGTGCTGCCCGAGGTGCGAAAGCGCAGGCGTTCAGGGGGCTGTTGCCAATGCGAGCGGGCCATGGCCTGCCAGTGCGCCCAGCGGGGCTGCTCGAACAGTGCCTGCGCCTGGGCGAGCTCATGCAGGCCCAGGGTGTCGGCCAGGGCGGTGGTGAGCTGCAGCAGCTCCAGAGAGTCGGCGCCCAGGTCATGCACCCAGTGCCAATCGGGGGGCGGTGCCTCTGGCCCTGCCCCTGTCTGGCTGGTGGGCAGGGGCCAGCCGCCGGGCCGCAGCTGGGCCATTTCAGACAGCAGCAGGTCGCGCACCAGGCGGTCGATGGTGGCGGGTGTGTGCCAGTGCGGGACGGGTGACGTACGTGGCAGGTGGGCAGGCATGGCGCAGGGCTCAGGTGCGCCAGCTGGCTTTGAGGTGCTGCAGCCGCACGGCGGCCGATTCGTCGGTGATCACGGCCATCAGGCTGTCGAGCACATCGCCCAGCATCATCAGCGTCACGCCCAGGGCCACCGGAGCTTCTTCGGGGGCATGGTCGGCTTCGGGCAGCGTGATGCGGTAGTTCTCGCAGACCACGCCGGCGCTGCCTTGCTGCAGTTGCACCAGGGTGCGGATGTCGGGCGAGGCGCGGTCGAGGATGGTCAGCAGGTTCAGCCCGCCGGTGCCTTCGCCAAAACCCAATGGGGCCAGCAATTGTGCAGCCATCGGGTTCATGAGGTCGATGCTGCCGTCGCGCCGCGCCTTGACCAGACCCACCGGCGCCAGGTGGATGAACTGGAGCAGGGCCCGGTACTCGTCGACCAGGGCGGCATCGCCAGGCAGGGGCAGATCCTCGCGGAGCACGGGGGACATGGCGGTTCCTTGGGTGGATGAGGTCAGCGGTGGATGAGCACGAAGCGCAGGGGCTGGTCGGGTTCGCTGAGCAGTCGAAGGCGCACCCGGGTGGGGCGCATTCGGAACGTCAGCACATAGGGCAAGGTTTCGTCCAGCGACTGCCCCGCCGCTTCGGCATCGGCAAAGCGGGTCTCGACCAGGTAGTTGTTCAGGCAGGGAGCCAGCTCCAGGAACACATGCTGTCCGAGCACGGAGTCGCGGTCGAAAAAAGCCATCTGGCTTTCATGCCGGTTGTAGCGCTGGATGCGGCCATTGGGCAGGAAGCCGATCACGCCGTAGGGGAGCTCGTCGAGCAGGTCGGGCGGACTCTGGTTCAGCAGCCGGCACAGGCCGGGGGCGTCGAAGTGGGGGAGTTCCTGGGTGCTCATGAGGAAGGTCTCGGTCAGGATGAGGAAGAAGATGCAGGCGCGACGTCGGGCAGGGGGCCCAGGTGCACTGAAAACGTGGTGCCCTGGCCCAGGGTGCTGCGCACGGTGATCTGGCCGCCCATGCGCTCGACCAGTTCCTTGACGATCACCAGCCCCAGGCCCGTGCCCGGGATGGGACCTGAAGGGTTGGCTCTGAAAAACCGTGTGAACAGCTTGTCGAGGTGCTCGGGCGCCAGACCGATGCCGTGGTCTTCGACCTCGATGCGCCAGCTGCCCGGGGTGGGGTCGGGCAGTGCGCGCACATGCACGGCCCCGCCGTCGGGCGAGTACTTCACCGCGTTGGACAGCAGGTTGATCAGCACCTGCTCCAGCTTTTGGGCATGGCCCCAGACCAGCGGGCCGGCGGGGGGCCATTGCACGTCGAAGTGGCGGCCACCCCCTGGGTTCTGCACCACCTGCAGGGCCTTGTGCATGACCCCGCGCAGGTCGACCGCGCGCAGGGGAAACGCCTGTTCCCCCAGGTGGTCCATGCGGGACAGATCGAGCAGGTCGTTGATCAGCGAGGTCAGGCGCATGGCCTGCGAGAGCACGGTTTCGAGCAGGGGGCGTTGCTGTTCGCGCGTGTAGGCGCGGCTGAGCAGCAGTTCGGTGAAGCCGCAGATGCTGCCCAGGGGCGTGCGCAGTTCATGCGCGGCCTTGGCCAGGAATTCGCTGTGGGCCTGCTGCTGCTCTTCGGCCTGGGTCACGTCACGGAACAGGTACAGCCGCTCGGGGCTGGGGCCTCCCAGTGGGTGCACGCTGACCTCCAGGGCCCGAGGGCTTGGTCCCCCCACGTGCCAGCATTCGCTGTGCCCAGCCTCCGGCCATGTCCACGGCGGCGTTGCGGACGGATTGGAGGGCGGCTGAGTGGCCAGCAGTGGCAGGTGCCGGGGCAGTTCGTCACGCGGGCAGCCCTTGATGGTGTCCAGCCGGGTGCCGAACAGGCGTTCGAAAGCCGGGCTGGCCATCTGCACGCATTGCTGGGCATCGAGGGTGAGCAGGGCCATGGGGTTGCCGGCAAACACCCGCTCAAGCTCGATGTGGCGCACCCATGCGGCCTCTTCGGCCTCTTTGCGCAGGGTGACGTCGGTCTGGAGGGCGAAAAAGTGCGTGACCAGGCCGGTGGCGTCGTCGCGCACCGGGTGCATCTCGACCTGGTTCCAGAAAGGGGTGCCATCTTTGCGGAAGTTGCGAAGCACCACGGTGCAGTCGCGTTGCAGGGCGATGGCCTCGCGCAGCTGAAACACACCGGCCTGAGCGCGGTCTGAGCCTTGCAGGAAGCCGCAGTTGCGACCGATCACTTCATCGGCGTTGTAGCCTGTCAGGCGGGTGAAGCCCGGTGTGACGTGCACGATGGGGTTGCCGGGCAAGGTGGCGTCGGTCACCACCACGCCATTGACCGAGCGCGTGAGGGCCGACTCGATGATCAGGCGGAAGCGGTCTTCACGCGGGGGCAAGGGCGCGGGCGCCGGCAGCTCGGCCCGGGGCCACAAGCGCACATACCAGCCCTTGGGGCCTCCGGGGGGCAGGCGCAGCCAGGTCAGCTCGCCATCGGGCCACTCCTGCGCACCCAGGTGGCCTGTGGTGCTGGCGGTCAGCCACGGCAGAGGGGCGGGTTGAGGTTGCCGGCCCGACAGGGCTTGCGCCATCAGGGACTGGTCGACCGCCCCCTGCAGGCCCAGCCAATGTCGAGCCGCCTGATTGAGCATGAGCCCACCTGGCAACAGGTCACACCACACCCAGGCAGGCCATGGCGATTGCCGGGCTGCGGTGTCCAGCGTCTGCAACAGCGCTTCATGGCGTTCCGTGTCGGGAACCATGCACAGGCCTCGCGATCAGGGGCGATGCCTCAGTTTGTAGCAGAAAGCCCTGCTCGGGTGTGAGGGAATTGTGGGCGTTTCAGCCTGCAGCCAACGGATTCGGCGTGGGCTCGGCCACTTTGCTCAGCGTGTTGCGGTCTCGGTGGTGGAAGGGCTCGGTCTGGCCCTTGATGGCCATGATGGTGTCTTCGTCGTAGCTCCAGGTGCCGTCGTCGTTCACGGTGACGGTGATGCGGAACTCGTCGGTGCGGAAGGCATGCGCCAGGAAGGGGATGTCGCTGATGCCGCCGCCGCTGCGGGTGGCCACCAGCTCGAACTGGCGGGCGTCCGGGCTGGCCTGGCCCATGGCCAGCACGGTCTGGCCACGCGGGATGGTCAGGGTGTGGATCACGGTGCCGGTGGCTGGCTCCCACAGCCAGTAGCCCACCTGCTCGTGGTAGGTCTTGACCTGCTCGGGCTTGGTGACGTGGGTGTGGTAGCGCAGGCCGTACAGCAGTTGCGGGCCGTTGGTGACGGGGTCAACCGGCTGCAGGCTGATGCGCTCCACATAGGCCTGCTTGCGCGGGCCATCGGCCTTGGGCTTGATGTCCAGGCCTTTGGTGCCTTCCCAGACGCCCGCCAGGGCGCGCAGCGGGCCCAGGTTGGCCAGGGTGTTCGTGTCGGCTTTGGGCTCGGTGTAGATGTCGGCGGGGAAGGTGCGGGTGTCGCTCATGGGGCAGAGGGGAGGCAAGGGCAGAGGTGACCGCCATGCTAGCGCGGCTTGGGCGCGCTCCACCACCCAGGCCACAAGGCCTGCACTCGCGCCTGGGCAAATCGGTCATCCATCAGGTGCAGCACGCCCTCGTCCTGCGGGGTGCGGATCACCCGGCCTGCGGCCTGCACCACCTTCTGCAGCCCGGGGTAGAGGTAAGCCATGTCATGGCCTTGCCCTGTGCCGAACAGGGCGTCCATGCGTGCGGCGAAGGTGTCGTTCACGGGGTTCACCTGCGGCAGCCCCAGCGTGGCGATGAAGGCCCCGATCAGGCGACTGCCGGGCAGGTCGATGCCTTCCCCGAAGGCGCCACCCAGCACGGCAAAGCCGATGCCCTGGCCCTGCGGTGTGAATCGGGCCAGGAAGGCGGCCTGGTCGGCTTCGCGCATGCCGCGTTCCTGCCGCCATTGCGGGATGTCCGGGTGCGCGGCCTGCAGGGCCTCGCCGGCCTGGTGCATGAACTCGAAGCTGGAGAAGAACGCCAGGTAGTTGCCGGGGCGCTCGTGCCACTGCCGGGCCATGGTCTGCACGATGTGCGGCAGGCTGCGCGCGCGGTCTTTGTAGCGGGTGGACAGCCGGTGCGCCACTTGCACCTGCAGCTGCTCAGCGCGGAATGGGCTGGGCACGTCCAGGCACACGGTGTCGTCCGGCAGGCCCAGCAGCCGCTGGTGGTAGTGCCAGGGCTGCAGCGTGGCCGAGAACAGCACCAGGCTGTGGGCGGCTTCCAGCCGCGGGGCCAGGTGCGGGCCAGGCACCACGTTGCGCAGCGTGATGCGGCTCAGGGGCTTGGGGCCCTCGTGCGTGGTGTGCAGGTCGATCAGGCTGTGGCTGCCAAAGCGCTCTGCCAGGGTCTGCAAAGGCCAGGCATTGAGGAAGAAGGCCTGGCGTTGCGGGTCGATGTCGGTGGGGTGTTCGGCCTGGTGCTCGCCCAGGGCCTGCATGAGCTTGACCAGCGCGCGGTGCCAGCCTTCGGGCCAGGGCTCCAGCGGGTGGTAGGCGGCCGGGGCGCTGCGGTTGAGCCGGGCCCATTGGCGCTGCAGGCCGTCGGCTGCCTTGCGGATGGCCTCGGGCTGCGCCGGCCTGCGCAGGGCCAGCAGCTCGGTCTGCTCCAGCGCCACCGTGTGCATGCCGCGGGTGCGGTCGACCAGGTTGTGGGCCTCGTCCACCAGCAGCGCCACCTTCCAGCCTTCCTGCTGCTGCAGGGCGAACAGCAGGGCGCTGAGGTCGAACCAGTGGTTGTAGTCGCCCACCACCACGTCGCTCCAGCGGGCCAGCTCCTGCGCGAGGTAGTAGGGGCACACCTGGTGGTCCAGGGCCAGGGCGCGCACTTGCGCCTTGTCCAGGGCGTGGCCCTGCATGGCCGACTCGACGGCGGCCCGGCGGGCTTGAGGCAGGCGGTCGTAAAAGCCCCGGGCCAGGGGGCATGACTCGCCATGGCAGGCCTTGTCGGGGTGTTCACATGCCTTGTCTCGGGCCACCAGCTCCAGCGCTCGGCAGGCGTGGCCCGGCAACTGCTGCAGGGTGTCGAGTGCCAGCTGGCGCCCTGACGTCTTGGCCGTGAGAAAGAACACGCGGTCCAGCGCCTGCTCGGGCATGGCCTTGAGCGTGGCGAACACCGTGGCCACCGTCTTGCCGATGCCGGTGGAGGCCTGGGCCAGCAGCACACGCCCTTGCCGTGCCGCACGCCAGCAGGCCTCGGCCAGTTCGCGTTGGCCAGTGCGAAACCCTGCATGCGGAAAGCGCAGGTCCTGCAAGGCGCGGTCGCGGGCGCGGCGGTGTGCGTGCTCCTGGTCGGCCCAATGGCGGTAGCGTTCGCACAGCGACTGGAAGTGTTGGCGCAAGGCCTGCACGGTGTGGGCTTCGCTCAGTGCCGTTTCTTCCCCGTCGTCGATGTTCAGGTACACCAGGGCGATGTCGAGCAGGGCGGTGTCGGGCAGTCCTTGCTGCTGCGCCCACAAGGCCCCGTACACACGGGCCTGGGCCCAGTGCAGGGCGCGCAGGTTGGCCGGCTGGTTGCTCAAGGGGCCACGGTGGGTCTTGACCTCTTCGATGCGCTGGGCGGTGGGGTCGATGCCATCGGCGCGCCCCCGCACCAGCAGCCCGGCGTGTTCGCCTTGCAGGGGCGCTTCGCGCAGCCAATGTGCCGGTCGGCGCAAGGCCACCAGCGCGTGCCCTGCCATGCCTTCTTGCGCCGTGGGCGAGGGCGTGAAGCGCAGGTCGAGGTCACCCGCGCGGGCCGTGAACTCGCACAACGTGCGCACGGCCACAGGGTGGGGCGACAGGGGCGTGTCCATGGGCAAAGTCAGGCCGAGCGAAGGAGCATGCTCGGCCGGGCTCAGTACTGCACGGTGTGCGTGTGGCCCTTGTAGCGGAAGGTGGCCGATTTCAGCTCGATGCGCTGAAGCACCAGGTCAGGGGCCACGGTGTCACCCTCGCGCAGCAACTGGCCATTGACGATCAGCATGCGGCTGGCGGCATTGTCCGAATGCATGGCGCCTCCGAAGCTCAGGCGCGGGAACTGGGCCTTGAGCTCCTCGGGCAGGGGGGTGTCGGCCGTGCGCTGGGCCGAAGTGGCATGCGTGGCAGGCCCGGCGCGGGGGCGTTCAGGGGGGGCGACCGGTGGAGCGTCCTGGAAGTGGCGCGGCAGGTCGCGGGTGTCCGGTGGGGGCACCAGCACAGGCGGCGGGGCGGTGGTTTCGGGCCGGGTGGTGGGCGGTGTGGCTTGTGCGGAGCGTGTGGGTGCAGACAGGGTTGCTGCCGAAGGGGCTGCTGGTGGCGTGGCCTGAGCCATGGCAGGTGCTGCCGTCGGTGGCGGCGCTGTGCCGGTGGCAGCGTCCTGACCTGACCACAGCAGCAGCCCGATCACGGCCAACCCCAGCATCATGATGATGCCGATCAGCAGGCCATGCCCACCTGCCTGAGGCTGCAGGGCCAGGGGTTCGGCGGGCATGTGCTGGGCATCGAGGCCTGGCACGTCGCCACGGCCCCGCTGGGCTTCGGCCTTCTTCAGCGCTTCAAGGATGTAGGACATGACCGCCTCCGGTGGTGAGCAGACGGGGTTCGGGCACGCCAGTCAGTCGGTTGATCTGCATGAAGGTCATGGCGCCGGCCATGCCGTCGGGCTTGATGCCTTGCGACACCTGGAAGGCTGTCAGGCGGCTTTGCAGCACGGCGTCAAGGGTTTGTGCACCTGTGGGGGGCTCGGTCTGCTGCACGGTGGCCAGGCGTTGCGCCAGCCAGTCGACCGCCGGGCCTTTGCTGCCGGGCACCAGCTTCTGGCGGTAGCCCTCCGGAGCCTGCCAGAAGGTGCTGAACTGCCCGCGCCACGACAGGGCCAGGGCGGTCAGGCTCACGGTCTGGGCCTGCTCACCAAGCACCAGCGTGGCACTGCGGTCGGTCAGGCCCGTCAGCAAACCATACACGGTGCGGCCGTCATCGTCCAGCAGCGTCAGCACCACCGGGCGCTCGAGCTGGCGGATCAGTGCGAGCCCCGCACTGCTGCTGAAACAGGGCAGTTGCTGCTTCAGGGCCTGCGTGCAGATGTTGCGCGAGGGCAGGTCACGCGCCCAGCGTCGCGCCAGGGCTTGCAGCGCGTCGTCTTCCTTGCGCCAGGGCGCCTGGCTCAGGTCGAGCCGCTGGGGCAACGAGGTGCTGGCGGCTGAGCCAGACAAGGGGCTGGTGGCGGTCGAGGCCGCGGGGGCAGCGGTTGACGCCCCGCGAGCGATCGGGGTGACCGCCGATGCAGCCACCGATGCGGCAGAGGCTGCCACTGCTGTGCCGGGGGCGCTGGCCACCGGGCGCAGCCACAGGTGGGGCAGACTTTCTGACCAGCGCTGAGGGTGCTGCACCGCCAGCACCGCGCCGCCGGCGGCCAGCGCTGCTGCGCCCAGCACTGGCCAGGCCCAGCGGGGCATGCGTTGGCGGCTTTCGGGTGTGCTCAGGCGTGCCGGCAAGCGGTCCAGGTCGAACACCTCGGTGGCGGCCTTGTCGACCATGGCCTGGCTCACGCTGCGCTGGTTCAGCGCAAAGGCCCCCAGCAGGGCCCGGTCGCAGAGCAGGTTGATGCGGCGGGGCACACCGCCGGTCAACTGGTGCACGCGCGCAGCGGCGCGGGCCTCGAACAGCTCGCTGTCGGGCAGGCCCGCCACGGCCAGGCGGTGGCGTATGTACTGCGCGGTTTCCTTGGGTGACAGCGCATCGAGGTGATAGCGTGCGATCACGCGCTGGGCCAGTTGCTCCAGCGACGGTTGCTGCAGGATCTGCCGCAACTCTGGCTGGCCGATCAGCATGATCTGCAGCAGCTTGCGCTCGCTGGTTTCCAGGTTGGTCAGCAGGCGCAGCTGTTCCAGCACGGCGGGCTCCAGGTTCTGGGCCTCGTCGATGATCAGCACATTGTTCTGCCCGACCGCGTGCGTGCGCAGCAGGAACTGGTTCAGGGCGTCGATGCTGGCCTTGTTCGAATCGGGCGTGACCGGCACCGGGATGCGGAACTCTTCGCAGATGGCCTGCAGCAGTTCGGGCACCGACAGCTTCGGGTTGAAGATGTAGGCCACATTGCAGCGCCGGGGGATCTGCTCCAGAAAGGCCCGGCACACGGTGGTCTTGCCGGCGCCGATCTCGCCGGTCAGCAGCACGAAGCCGCCACCGCCGCTGACGCCGTACAGCAGGTGGGCCAGCGCCTCGCGGTGGCGCTCGCTCATGAACAGGTAGCGCGGATCGGGCGCGATGCTGAAGGGCTCGGCTTTCAGACCGAACCAGGCGGTGTACAGGCCCTGGGTGCCGTCGGTGCTCATGCGCAATTCATGCAGGGTTCACGCAGGGCGTCACGGTTGCGCCAGCCAGCGCTGCGCCAGGCGCACCCACAGCGAGGCACCCAGCGGGATCAGCTGGTCATTGAAGTCGTAGCTGGGGTTGTGCAGCGTGCAGGGGCCCAGGCCGTGGCCGCCCTCGCGGTGCGTGCCGTCGCCATTGCCGATCACGAAGTAGGCGCCCGGCTTGCCCTGCAGGAAGAAGCTGAAATCTTCGGCGCCCATGGTGGGCTCGAAAGCCTGGACGTGCTCGGCGCCCACCACCTCTTTCATCACCTCGCGCACGAACTCGGTTTCGTGGGTGTGGTTCACGGTGGGCGGGTAGTTGCGCGAGAACTCGAATTCGGCCGTGGCGCCGAAGGCGGCGCACAACTGCTCGGTCATCTCGCGCATGCGGCGCTCGATCAGGTCGAGCGTGTCGAGGGTGAAGGTGCGCACCGTGCCTTGCAGGGTCACATGGTCAGGCACCACATTGGTGGCTTCGCCGGCCTGGATCATGGTGACCGAGATCACGCCCGTTTCCACCGGCCGCAGATTGCGCGTCAGGATGGTCTGGAAAGCCTGCACCAGCTGGCAGGCCACAGGCACCGGGTCGATGCCGAAGTGCGGCATGGCCGCATGGCAGCCCTTGCCCACGATGCGGATGTGGAACTCGTTGCTGGAAGCGAAGCAGGGGCCGTCTTTGATGGCGAAGGTGCCAGCCGGCATGCCAGGCCAGTTGTGCATGCCGAAGATGGCGTCCATGGGGAAGCGCTCGAACAGGCCATCCTTCATCATTTCGCGGGCACCGCCACCGCCTTCTTCGGCGGGCTGGAAAACCAGCACCACACGGCCCGCAAAGCTGTCGCGGTGCGAGGCCAGGTGGCGAGCGGCGGCCAGCAGCATGGCGGTGTGGCCGTCATGGCCGCAGGCGTGCATCTTGCCGGCGTGGCGGCTGGCGTGGGCGAACTGGTTGCGCTCGGTCACGGGCAGGGCGTCCATGTCGGCGCGCAGCCCGATGGCACGTGGCCCGGGCAAGCCTTCGATCACGCCGACCACACCGGTGGTGCCCAGACCGCGGTGCACCTCGATGCCCCAGGCGCGCAGACGCTCGGCCACCAGGTCGCTGGTGCGCACCTCTTCGAAGCACAGCTCGGGGTGGGCGTGGATGTCACGACGCAAGGCCTGGATCTCAGCGGCCTGGCTGACGATCTCCGGCAGCAGACGGGGGCTGGGGGGCAGGCTGGCAGCGCTCATGAACGGCTTCGATGGTGGCAACCAAGTGATCTTACCCGGGCGGACGGCGGCTGGTGCGCACCCCCTGGTTCGGGTGGGGATTCCCGCCGCTGGGGGTGTTCTGGTCTGCAGTTTGCTAACTGTGAACAGAAGTTTCCAAACATCCGCACAACGTGCGCAGGACCGGTGCATGAGACAGACACCTCCAACGTCGACAAGAACGGGCAGGGATGGCACACACACAACACCCTCAGGGACAGGACCCAAGCAATCACGGGGAAGCAGACGGTCGGCCATTCGGTGGCTGGGCTGGCTGACGGGCGCCATGGCCACTTCGGCCATGGCGTCACCGTCGGTACCGCTCACACTGGAGTCGATGAAGCAGTCGGTCGACATGCTCTGGCTGGTGGCTGCCGGTGCGCTGGTGTTCTTCATGCAGGCAGGCTTTGCCTTCCTGGAGTCGGGCATGGCCCGCTCGAAGAACACGGTCAACGTCATCATGAAGAACTACTGCGACATGTGCTTTGGCGCTGTTGCGTTCTGGCTGGTGGGTTATGGCCTGATGTTTGGCGCCAACCCGTCAGGTTGGCTGGGCACCACGGCGTTTGCTCTGCACCATGTGCCCGAGGCCGAATACGGCATGCTGTTTTTCCAGACCATGTTCGCCGCCACCGCGGCCACCATCGTCAGTGGTGCGGTGGCCGAGCGCACGCGTTTTTCGGCCTACATCATTGGTTCGGTGGTCATCACGGGCGTGATCTACCCGGTGTTCGGTGCGTGGGCCTGGGGCAGCGTGTACGGGGGCACTGGCTGGCTGCGAGAGATGGGCTTCATCGACTTCGCAGGCTCCAGCGTCGTGCACGCGGTGGGTGGCTGGGCGGCCCTGGCGGCATTGCTGTGTGTGGGGCCACGCCTGGGGCGCTTCGGGCCTGATGGCCGGCCCCGCCAGATCCTGGGCCACAACCTCACCCTGGTGGCCCTGGGGGCCTTCATCCTGTGGATCGGCTGGTTCGGCTTCAATGCGGGCAGCACGGCATCGGCCTCCGTCAGCCTCGGGCGCATCGCGTTGAACACCCACCTGGGCGGCGCAGCCGGTGCTTTGGGCGCCATGGCCGTGCTGGTGCTGGGGCGTCAGCGTGTGCTGATGACCAGCACCATCAATGGCTCGATTGCAGGCCTGGTGGGAGTGACCGCAGGTTGCCACGTCATGGAGCCGGCTTTTGCATTGCTCACCGGGGCGGTGGCCGGGGGGCTCAGCGTGGTGGCGGCCCAGGTGCTCGACGCCCTTCGCATCGACGACGTGGTGGGCGCGGTGTCGGTGCATGTGGTGGGGGGTGTGTGGGGCACGTTGGCTGCAGGCCTGTTCAAGGCCGGTGACCTGTTCAACCCCCATCAGTTGGGCGTGCAGGCCCTGGGTTGCCTGGTGGCTTTCGCATGGGCCTTCGGTGGCTCGATGCTGATGTACCGCGTGATCAATCTGTTCGTGCCCCTGCGCGCGTCCACCCTGGACGAGCAGCGGGGCCTCGACTTCACGGAGCACTATGAACTGGGCTACCCGGAATTCCAGCAGGATGCCGTCCACCGTGGCAAGTGAGCAGGCCGACACTGTGCAGGAACCCTTGCGCCAGGCCCTGCTGTGGGCACTGGGGGGCTACCTCAGTGAGACGCAGGCCCAGCAGGCGCTGGGGCTTTGGCGCGCCTCTCCCCAGCAAGCCGCCCAGGCTTCGGCGCTGGCGGGTCTGAGTCGATACTGCCGCAGCGTGGCCCAGCAGTTCGGCTTGCAGGGGCGTGAGGCCGAGTTGCACCTGCGGATCGTGCGGGCCATCCAGGCCAGCGGGGCTGCCAGGCCGGTGACCGACGTGGCCACCAGCGAGCCTGCTGCGCGTCTCGACAAGGTCGACACCCGGCCTGCGCCGCTTGAAGATGCCCTGCACTCTCGCAGCGCCAACGATTCGGTGCCGCCTGGCCTGGCCAATCTGGCGGTGCAACGTTTTCTGGAGGCCATTGAAACGGTGGTCGAACGCGAGTGCAGTGCGCAGTACACCCCTCAGCGCTGGCGGCAGGGTCTGCTGCGCCACACGGCCCGTTTCCCCAAGCACCTGCAGTTGCAGGTGGCTGAATGGCTGTGGGGCCACGTCGACAGCTTGCCTGGTGACTGGCCTGCCCGTGGTGCGGGCACCCGGCTGATCAATGCGGCCTATGTGGCCCTGGCTGAGTGGGTGGGCCCGGTGCGGGCCGACGCCGCATTCACCCAGATCGTGAAGGGCTTTGAAAACAGCGCAGATCCGACACTTTCTGGCGTGCGAAGGTATTTATAGTTCCGCATTGCAGGCGCTTGTATCGGCCTGTGCAGATCGAAAGGTACCTTCGCCATGAGCGACATCAAGTTTCAGCAGTCCCACACCCTGGGCTTCGACAAGGCCCGGGAGCTGGCTGGTCAGTGGATGACCGAGGCCTCACAGAAGATGGGGTTGAACTGCCAGTGCCAGCAGGGTGAGCAGGCCGACACCATCACTTTCGAGCGCATGGGCGTGAACGGCACCCTGGTGGTTTCGGGCGACGCCTTCGACCTGAACATCAAGCTCGGCATGATGATGTCGGCTTTCAAACCCATGATCGAAGCCGAAGTGGCCAAGAACCTGGGGCGCATCATCGAAAAGGCCTCCAAGCAGGCCTGAACCCTTGTTGGGTGTCACGCCCCGCCGCGGGGCAGCAAAAAGGGCACCCTCGGGTGCCCTTTGTCCTGGTGCAGGCGGGGGGGTCACCCCCACGCAGGCTCATTTCTTGAGCGAGGTCTTCAGCGATTCGATCAGGTCGATGTAGGCCTGCTGGGCGGCTTCCTTGGTCTTGCCTTTCAGGCCGGCCCAGGCGTCGTACTTGGCGCGGCCCACGAAATCCATCATGCCAGGGCGGTCGCCCTGCACATCGCCCACGCTGCCTTGCTTGAACAGCGAGTAGATCTTCAGCAGGGTGTCGTTGTCGGGCTTGGCGGGCAGCAGCTTGGAGTCGGCCAGGGCTTGCTCGAAGCGGGCTTGCAGGTCGGACATGGGAGGGCTCCTACGGTCTCAGTGAGGGTTTCGAAAACGGAGGGCATCTTAACCCCCGTCGCTCGCAAGCCACCATGGGTCGGGGCCGAGGGCCTCCCCCCGGCTGAGGTGTTGCTGCAGGGTTTGCTGTTCCGTTGGCGGCAGGGCACTCAGCAACAACCCCAGGGCGCGCCACACGGCCCGCTCCACGGCCTGCGCGTCGGTCGGCCGCAAACGTTCTCGGGGGTCGAGCGCACCGTCCAGTCCCATGCAGTGGGTCAGCGAGGCCAGCATCGGGCCCATCCACAGCCGCAACTGGGCATCGGTGGGCGATGCGCTGTCCCACGCCAGGGCTTGAACCTGCCCCTGCAGCCAGGCGGCTTGCCGCCGGAGCAAGCCGGGCAGTTCATCTTCCAGCACACGTTGTCGGGCGACCAGGTCATTGAGGTCGCGGAACAGGAACCGGTGCCCCCAGGCCGCCTGTGCCACGCCGCGACAGGCGTCGGCCAGGCGGACCAAGGCAGGGCTGAAGCCCGCCTCGGTGTTGAGCAGGGGGGGCGCAGTGCCGCCCGTTGGGCCGAGGGTGTCGTTCCGCAGCACCTGTTCCACCTGCTGCCGGTAGCGCTCGAACAGGCCCTCGATCAAGGCATCGCGCGTGGGGTGGTGGTAGAACAGGTTGCCCGGGCTGATGCCCAGCTCGGCGCACAGCTGGCTGGTCGAGACGTTGGGCTCACCGAATCGGTTGAACATGGCCAGCGTCACATCGAGGATGCGCTCACTGGTTCGGCGGGGCTTTTTGGCAGGCATGGGCGAAAGGGCCGGTCACTTCCTACAATTGTCGCCTCACATGAATGCCATCTCCTTCCAGAACGTCACCAAGACCTACCAGGCCCCGGGTCGCGACGTGAAAGCCCTGCAGGGCGTCAGTTTCGACATCGCGCCTGGCGAATTCTTTGGCCTGCTGGGCCCCAACGGGGCCGGCAAGACCACCCTCATCAGCATCCTGGCGGGGCTGGCCCGCGCCAGCGGCGGACAGGTGCTGGTGCAGGGCCACGACGTGCGCCGTGATTACCAGGCCGCCCGCCGCAGCCTGGGCGTGGTGCCGCAGGAGCTGGTGTTCGACCCGTTTTTCTCGGTGCGCGAAACCCTGCGCAATCAGAGCGGCTACTTCGGCATTCGCCGCAACGACGACTGGATCGACGAGTTGCTGGCCAACCTGGGCCTGAGCGACAAGGCCGAGGCCAACATGCGCCAGCTCTCGGGCGGCATGAAGCGCCGGGTGCTGGTGGCCCAGGCCCTGGTGCACAAACCGCCCGTGATCGTTCTCGACGAGCCCACGGCCGGCGTCGACGTGGAGCTGCGCCAGACGCTGTGGCAGTTCATCGCGCGGCTCAACCGCGAAGGCCACACCGTGCTGCTGACCACGCATTACCTGGAAGAGGCCGAGGCCCTGTGCCACCGCATCGGCATGATCAAGCAGGGGCAGCTGGTGGCGCTGGACACCACCTCGGCGCTGCTGGCCGGCACGGCCCACGCCATGCTGCGCTTCAAGACCGACGACGCCCTGCCGGCCGCCCTGGCGGCTCAGGCCCGCATCACCGGCCGCGTGGTGCAACTGCCTGCGCAAGACGCCCACCACATCGAGCGCCTGCTGGCCACCTTGCGTGAAGCTGGCTGCCGCGTGGAAGACCTGGAAATCGGCCGGGCCGACCTGGAAGACGTCTTCTTGAACATCATGCAGGGGAAGAGCGCATGAACCTCGCCAACAGCTTTTCGGGCACCATGCCCCTGTTTCGCAAGGAAGTGCTGCGTTTCTGGAAGGTCAGTTTCCAGACCGTGGGGGCGCCTGTGCTCACGGCCGTGCTGTACCTGCTGATCTTCGGCCATGTGCTGCAGGACCATGTCGAGGTGTTCGAAGGCGTGGGCTACACGCGCTTCCTGATCCCGGGCCTGGTCATGATGAGCCTGCTGCAGAACGCGTTCGCCAACAGCTCGTCCTCGCTCATCCAGAGCAAGATCACGGGCAACCTGGTGTTTGTGCTGCTGACCCCGCTGTCGCACCGCGCCTGGTTCCTGGCCTATGTGGGCGCCTCGCTGGTGCGCGGCCTGGCCGTGGGCCTGGGCGTGTTCGCCGTCACCGCCTGGTTCGCGCCACCCGGGCTGGCCGAGCCGGTGTGGGCCGTCGTGTTTGCCGTGCTGGGTGGCACCCTGCTGGGCGCCCTGGGCCTGATTGCCGGCCTGTGGGCCGAGAAGTTCGACCAGATGGCGGCTTTCCAGAACTTCATCATCATGCCCATGACCTTTTTGTCGGGCGTGTTCTATTCGGTGCACTCGCTGCCGGCCTTCTGGCAGGGCCTGTCGCACCTCAACCCCTTCTTCTACCTGATCGATGGGTTCCGGCGCGGCTTCTTCGGCGTGAGCGATGTTTCGCCCTGGCTGTCGCTGGCGGTGGTGGGCGGCGCCACCCTGGCCGTTTCGGCCCTGGCCCTGCACCTCCTGCGCATCGGGTACAAAATCCGGCATTGACCGCACAGCGCCCCGACGGCGCCTGCGCATTTCATATCTCGAAAGAATCAGCCCCCATGGCCAACCCCACGCCCGACGAAGTCAAGCAATACATCGCCGCCGGCCTGCCCTGTGACCACCTGGTCGTCGAGGGTGACGGCCAGCACTTTTACGCCACCATCGTGGCCGCCGAATTCGACGGCCTGACCCGCATCAAGCGCCACCAGCGCGTCTATCAGGCGCTGGGCGATAGAATGCGGGCCGAGATTCACGCCTTGTCGATGAAGACCCTGACCCCGGCCGAATGGGCCCAGCAAGGTCAGGCCTGAGCCGCACGGCCCCCTGGTCCTCTCTTTCAGCACCAACTTTTTCAAGGCGCGACCCCGCCGAGGCGGAGGCTTCGCGCCCTTTGCGCTTCATGGACAAACTCCTGATCCGTGGTGGCCGTCGCCTGCAAGGCGAGGTGACCATCTCCGGCGCCAAGAACGCCGCCCTGCCTGACCTCTGCGCCACCCTGCTGAGCGCCGAGCCCGTGACCCTGGCCAATGTGCCCCAGCTGCAGGACGTGAACACCACGATCAAGCTGCTGGCCAACATGGGTGTGGCCGTGCAGCGCGCCGCCGACCGCGGCGACGACCAGCACGACGTCATCACGCTGGACGCTGGCAAGGTGCACAACCCCGAGGCCCCTTACGAGCTGGTCAAGACCATGCGCGCGTCCATCCTGGTGCTGGGCCCGCTGCTGGCCCGATTCGGCCGCGCCCGCGTGTCGCTGCCCGGTGGTTGCGCCATCGGCTCGCGCCCGGTCGACCAGCACATCAAGGGCCTGCAGGCCATGGGTGCGCACATCGTGGTCGAGCACGGCTACATCGAGGCCCGTGGCCCCCTGGGTGCCGATGGCCAACCGGGCCGCCTCAAGGGCGCCCGCATCACCACCGACATGGTCACCGTCACGGGCACCGAAAACCTGATGATGGCGGCCACGCTGGCCGAGGGTGAAACCATCCTCGAAAACGCCGCCCAAGAGCCCGAAATCGTCGACCTGGCCAACCTGCTGATCGCCATGGGCGCCCGCATCGAAGGGCAGGGCACCCACCGCATCCGCATCCAGGGTGTCGATGCCTTGCATGGCCTGACCCCGGCCCAGGCCCACCAGATCATCCCTGACCGCATCGAGACCGGCACCTTCCTGTGCGCCGTGGGCGCTGCCGGTGGCGATGTCACGCTCCGTCGCACCGATGCCGAACAGCTCGAGGCCGTCATCGACAAGCTGCGCGAAGCCGGTGTCACGGTCGAGCCGGGTGCCGATTTCATCCGCGTGAGCGCCAGCGGTCGCCCCAAGGCCGTCGGTTTCCGCACCAAGGAACACCCGGGCTTCCCCACCGACATGCAGGCCCAGTTCATGGCGCTCAACTGCGTGGCCGAAGGCTCGGCCGCCATCCACGAGACCATCTTCGAAAACCGGTTCATGCACGTCAACGAGCTGATCCGCCTGGGCGCCAGGGTCGAGGTCGACGGCCACACCGCCGTGGTCACGGGCGTGCCCGCGCTGTCGGGCGCCACCGTCATGGCCACCGACCTGCGCGCTTCGGCCAGCCTGGTCATTGCCGGCCTGGTGGCCGAAGGCGAGACCCTGGTCGATCGCATCTACCACCTCGACCGTGGCTATGACCGCATGGAAGCCAAGCTGCGCGGCATTGGCGCCGACATCGAACGCGTGAAGGGCTGAACCCCATGATCACTCTTGCCCTGTCCAAAGGCCGCATCTTCGAAGAGACCCTGCCGCTGCTGGCTGCCGCTGGCATCGAGGTGCTGGAAGACCCCGAAAAGTCGCGCAAGCTGATCCTGCCGACCAACCGCGACGACGTGCGTGTGGTGCTGGTGCGCGCCACCGACGTGCCCACCTACGTGGAACATGGCGGTGCCGACCTGGGCGTGGCGGGCAAAGACGTGCTGATCGAGCATGGTGGCGACAACCTGTACCAGCCGCTGGACCTGAACATCGCCAAGTGCCGCATGAGCGTGGCCGTGCGCCATGACTTCGATTACGAAGCCGCCGTGCGCCAGGGCTCGCGCATCCGCGTGGCCACCAAGTACACCACCATTGCGCGCCAGCACTTCGCCGACAAGGGCGTGCACGTCGACCTGATCAAGCTGTATGGCTCGATGGAGCTGGCCCCCTTGACCGGCCTGGCCGACGCCATTGTCGACCTGGTGTCCACCGGCAGCACGCTCAAGGCCAACAAGCTGGTCGAGGTCGAGCACATCATGGACATCAGCTCGCGCCTGGTGGTCAACCAGGCCGCGCTCAAGCTCAAGCGCGAGCCGCTGCGCGCCATGATCGAGGCCTTCCAGACCGCCATCCCGGCCTGATGGCCCTTTGAGCCGGGGCTGACCCCACGCGCCACGTGCCTGCCTGTTTTCTGCGATCCTTGTGCCCATGACTGTCCAGATCCGCACCCTCGCCACCACCCAGCCTGACTTCGAAGCCGCCTTCCAGCAGGTGCTGCACTGGTCGGCCGAGACGGATTCGGCCATCGAAGACCGTGTGGGTGCCATCCTGGCCGACGTGCGCCTGCGCGGTGATGCCGCCGTGCTGGAGTACACGGGCCGTTTTGACCACGTGCAGGCCGACACCATGGCCGCGCTGGAAATGGGGCAGGCCGAACTCAAGGCCGCCTTCGACAGCCTGCCGGCCGTGCAGCGTGAAGCCCTGGAAAGCGCCGCGCGACGGGTGCGCAGTTACCACGAACGCCAGAAAGAGGCCTGTGGCCTGAGCTGGCAGTACCGTGACGAAGACGGCACCCTGCTGGGCCAGAAGGTCACGCCGCTCGACCGCGTGGGCATCTATGTGCCCGGTGGCAAGGCCGCCTACCCCTCGTCGGTGCTGATGAACGCCATCCCTGCCCATGTGGCCGGTGTGGGCGAGATCATCATGGTCGTGCCCACCCCCCGCGGCGAGAAGAACCCGCTGGTGCTGGCCGCTGCCTACGTGGCCGGTGTCACCCGCGCCTTCACGATTGGCGGCGCACAGGCCGTGGCCGCACTGGCTTATGGCACCGCCACCGTGCCCAAAGTCGACAAGATCACCGGCCCCGGCAACGCCTACGTGGCCAGCGCCAAGAAGCATGTGTTCGGCACCGTGGGCATCGACATGATCGCCGGCCCCAGCGAGATCCTGGTGCTGGCCGATGGCTCCACGCCGCCCGACTGGGTGGCCATGGACCTGTTCAGCCAGGCCGAACACGACGAACTGGCGCAAAGCATTTTGCTGTGCCCCGACGCGGCCTACATCGCGAAGGTGCAGGCCGAGATCGACCGCCTGCTGCCCACCATGCCCCGCGCCGAGATCATCCGCGCCTCGCTGGAAGGGCGCGGTGCGCTGATCCTGACCCGCAGCATGGAAGAAGCCTGCGACATCAGCAACCGCATCGCCCCCGAGCACCTGGAAGTGTCGAGCAACGACCCGCACCGTTGGGAGCCCCTGCTCAAGCACGCCGGCGCCATCTTCCTGGGCGCCTACACCAGCGAAAGCCTGGGCGACTACTGCGCCGGCCCCAACCACGTGCTGCCCACCTCGGGCACGGCCCGTTTCAGCTCGCCGCTGGGCGTGTACGACTTCCAGAAGCGCAGCAGCCTGATCGAGGTCAGCGAAGCGGGCGCCCAGGTGCTGGGCAAGACCGCGGCCGTGCTGGCCTACGGCGAAGGCCTGCAGGCGCACGCCCAGGCGGCCGAGTTCCGGCTCAAGCGCTGAGTTTCGGCGTGTTCCCCACACAAGTGAAACACACGGTAAACAGTCGCTGAGCGACTCGCCCGCTCTGACAAGGCTTCCCTAGAATCAGAAAGCTCCGGCAGCCCACCCGCTCACGAGGTGGACACCGCGGTGCAGTGATTCATGACCTGACATTCGGTCATTCAAGGGGGGAATGTCTTGAGTCTCACGACGAGCTTTGTGCCGCCGGAGAGTGGCTTCGTGTTTGCGGTCATCCGACAGATCCGGCAACACTTGCTGTTGCATGGGCGCCCGTGGGCTTCAGTCGAACAAGAGGCCAACGGCTGGCTGCAGAGCCAGCACGCGCCAGCAGGCAGGGCCTACAACCTCAGCGCCTTGCTGTCTGCTTTTCAACGAACGACCTCAGGCCTGCCGGCCGTCTGGGCGCTCGCCCGAAGCTTGGGCCTTGCGCAGTGGGGGGCGGTGGGGTACGGTCTCATGACGGCACCTCATGCCCTGGCTGCCATTCAGCTCGACCAGCGCGTGCAATCACTCACGCCCTGTGGGCTGAGGTTCATGGCGCATGCGCCTTCCTCCACGCAGCCATCAGAAGAGTGGGCGGTCACTGCCTTGGGGCCGGATGAGGGGGAGGGGCTGGCGTTCTGGCTGTTTGTGTGTGGCTGTCGCCAGTCTTTGCTTGAGGCCGTGGGCGGCGTGGATCAACGCGTACGCCGTGTGCAGTTGCCTGCTGCGCATGATGCCCAGGTGGCTGACTTACTGCACGCGGCTGGCATGCGCGTGGCCTTCTCTGAAGGGGCCTACCAGGAGTGGCACCTCGAAAACGCGCTGGTGCGTGCCAACCCGAATGCGCACCCCGAAGTTCATCAGGCTGTTTGCCAGAGCGTGGCGGTGTTCAGCGTGCTGCCTGCTGACTTGGATCGCTCCGGTCGAGAGCCCCTTCGGCGAGCTGTTCGCGCGGCAATTCGCACAGACCTGGACCGCGGCCTCGTGCCCACGCTGCACTCGTTGGCACCAAGGCTCCAGCGGATGACCGGCGATGCACAAGTCGGGTTGCGGCAGTTGCAGCGGCGTCTCGCTGCCAGTGAACTCAGTTTCCGTGAAGAGGTGGCAGAGGTTCGCAGGGAGCGAGCGCTTGATCAGCTGCGCCATTCGAATCACACCTTGGCTCAGATCGCAGCCGAGGCCGGCTACGCAGAGCTCAGTTCCTTCCACCGCGCTGTGCGCCGATGGACGGGGCTCAGCCCCGTGACGTACCGAGCGCAAGGCCCTGCGGCATGACCCTTGGGTAGCGAAAAGGCCTCGCGCCCTTGGGTGCGAGGCCTTGTCTCGAGCTGTTGATCTGATCAGCGGGTGATCGAGACCACTCGGCAAAGAAGCTTGTCTTTCGTGTAGGCGATGGTGACGGTGGCGCCTTGAGCCTTGGCGTCTGCCAGAACGCGGTAGGCGTCACTGACATCATTGCCGCCCACATAGAAAGACTTGCGCGAGGTATTCAGTTCGCACGGGATCTTGGTGCCGCCGAGGAACAGACCTTCGGCACCCTCAGCACCGTTGCTTGGGAAATAGGTCAGGGTGGTGCCAGCCAAGGTGCCCGTCCAGGTGTACTCGGCTTGAAGCTGTGCGAACGAAGAGGCCGACAGGGTGGCGAGGGCGGCCACGGCCAGGGTGCGGATGGTTTTGTGCATGAATGGCTCCTTGAGTCTGTTGAATGGTGGCCAGCAGGCATGGCCTGTTGGTCAAACTTGCCCGCCGTCTGTTCGTTGTCGTCAAGCGCGTTCGTTGGTCAGCAGGCAGCGCTGATCTTGAATGGTCACTGTTGCTCTGTCAGTGTCTGTTCATGTCATCAGGGTGACCGGTTGCGACCCATGGATTTCACCTCGTGGCATTTGGCCTGTGGGGGCAACGGTGTGCCGCCCAGCAGTTCAGGCATGGCATGAGACAATCCGCGCCTGATTTTCGGAATCCGAGCTCTCTGAATGAGTTTTCCTTCAACTGTGCTGAACACCTTCCGCCCTGACGTGCTGGCCATGCACGCCTATGTGGTGCAAAGCGCTGCGGGCTACATCAAGCTCGACGCGATGGAGAACCCGTTCGAGCTGCCTGCACACCTGCAAGCCGCCCTGGGGGAGCGCCTGGGCCGTGTGGCCTTGAACCGTTACCCCGGCGCCCGGGTGTTCGACCTGCATCAGGCCCTGCGCACCCACGCCCGCATCCCGGCCGAGATGGGCCTTGTGCTCGGCAATGGCTCTGACGAACTGATCTCCCTGCTGTCTGTGGCCTGCGCGCGCCCAGGCGCGGTGGCCCTGGCGCCGCTGCCCGGTTTCGTCATGTACGAAGCCTTTGCCAGGCAGACCGGCATGAAGTTCGTGGGCGTGCCGCTCACGGCCGATTTCGAGCTGGACACTGCCGCCATGGTGGCTGCCGTGCGTGAGCACGGCCCGGCGCTGACCTACCTGGCCTACCCGAACAACCCCACGGCCAACTTGTGGGACGAAGTCGCCATGCAGGCCGTGGTCGATGCCGTGGCCGCCAATGGCACGGGCCTGGTCGTGATCGACGAGGCCTACCAGCCCTTTGCCAGTCGCTCTTGGTTTGACAAGCTGGCCTCCCAGCCGCATGTGCTGCTGATGCGCACGCTCTCCAAGTTTGGCCTGGCCGGTGTGCGCCTGGGCTACATGGTGGGCCGTGCCGACCTGATCGAGCAGGTCGAGAAGGTGCGCCCGCCCTACAACGTGAGCGTGCTCAACATCGAGGCGGCCCTGTTCGCCCTGGAGCACGCCGACGAATTCGCCCGCCAGGCCGAGACCATCAAGGCCGAACGCGAACGCCTGATGGCGGCGCTGGCTACCATGCCCGGCGCCAAGGCCTACCCCAGCCAGGCCAACATGGTGCTGGTGCGCGTGGCCGATGCCGCAGGCACCTTTGCCGCCCTCAAGGCGCGGGGCATCCTCATCAAGAATGTGTCCGCCTTGCACCCTTTGCTGGCAAACTGTGTCCGTCTGACCGTGGGTACCCCCGCAGAAAATGACGCGCAGATCGCGGCCTTGGCCGAATTGCTGCGCGAACCCTTGCCCCTCAACGCCGCATGAACGCACCCGATCCGGTCGCAGGCACCCCCTGCGAGGCCCGCGTGGCCGAAGTCACCCGCCATACCGCCGAAACCCAGATCACCGCCAAGGTCAACCTTGACGGCACCGGGCAGGCCAATCTGCACACCGGCATCGGTTTCTTCGACCACATGCTCGACCAGATCGCCCGCCACGGGCTGATCGACCTCGACATCCATGCCGTGGGCGACCTGCACATCGACGGCCACCACACGGTGGAAGACGTGGGCATCACCCTGGGCCAGGCGGTGGCCAAGGCCGTGGGCGACAAGAAGGGCATCCGCCGCTACGGCCATGCCTACGTGCCGCTCGATGAGGCCCTGTCGCGCGTGGTGATCGACTTTTCCGGCCGTTCGGGCCTGACCATGGACGTGCATTTCACCAGCGGTTGCATCGGCCAGTTCGACACCCAGCTCACGTTCGAGTTCTTCCAGGGCTTCGTCAACCATGCCGGTGTCACCCTGCACATCGACAATCTGCGCGGTGTGAATGCCCACCACCAGTGCGAGACCATCTTCAAGGCCTTTGCCCGTGCACTGCGTGCCGCTCTTGAGCGCGACCCCCGCATGGCCGGCGTGATCCCGTCCACCAAGGGCTCGCTCTGACCTTTCCTGCGCGCTGAACCATGAGCCAACAAGCTAGCGTTGCCGTCATCGACTACGGCATGGGCAACCTGCGCTCGGTCTCTCAGGCCGTGCAGCATGCCGCCGAGGGCCTGGGCCTGAACGTGGTGGTCACCAACGACCCCGAGGTGGTGCACCAGGCCGAACGCGTGGTGCTGCCCGGCCAGGGCGCCATGCGCGACTGCATGCGCGAACTGCGCGAAGCCCACGGTGGTGGCCTGCTGGGTGCCGTGCTGGATGCCGCCGCCCACAAGCCCTTGATGGGTGTGTGCGTGGGCATGCAGATGCTGCTGGACCATTCCGAAGAGCAGGACACGCCCGGCCTGGGCCTGTTCCCTGGCAAGGTGGTGAAGTTCCGCCTCGACGGCCTGACCCAGCCCGATGGCAGCCGCTACAAGGTGCCCCAGATGGGCTGGAACCGCGTGCACCAGCCTGAGCACCCGGGCGTTTTTGGCGGCAAGCCGCACCCCGTGTGGGCCGGCATTCCCCAGGACAGTTACTTTTACTTCGTCCACAGCTACCATGCGCTTGTGGACAATCCCCAACACAGCGCGGGCGAGACCGATTACGGCGTTCGCTTTACCTGCGCGGTGGCCCGGGATAATATTTTCGCGACCCAGTTTCACCCCGAGAAAAGCGCGGCCCATGGTTTGGCCCTGTACCGCAATTTCCTCCTCTGGCGTCCCTGATTTTTTGACCCCCTCTGGCTGTTGCCATGCTGCTGATTCCTGCCATTGACCTGAAAGACGGCAAGTGCGTTCGCCTCAAACAAGGCGACATGAACGATTCCACCACCTTCGGCGAAGACCCCGCCGCCATGGCGCGTCGCTGGCTGGAGGCCGGTGCACGCCGCCTTCACCTGGTGGACCTCAATGGCGCGTTCGCGGGCAAGCCGGTCAACGAGGCGGCGATCAAGTCCATCATCAAGGCCGTGGGCGACGAGATCCCCGTGCAGCTGGGCGGGGGCATCCGTGACCTCGACACCATCGAGCGCTACTTGGACGACGGACTGAGCTACGTCATCATCGGCACCGCGGCGGTGAAGAACCCGGGCTTCCTGAAGGACGCCTGCAGTGCCTTCGGCGGCCACATCATCGTGGGCCTCGATGCCAAGGACGGCAAGGTGGCCACCGACGGCTGGAGCAAGCTGTCGGGCCATGAAGTGATCGACCTGGCCAAGAAGTTCGAAGACTACGGCGTCGAAGGCGTGATCTACACCGACATCGGCCGAGACGGCATGCTGTCGGGTATCAACATCGAAGCCACCGTGAAGCTGGCCCAGGCCCTGAGCGTGCCCGTGATCGCCTCGGGCGGTCTGTCGAACCTGGCCGACATCGAAGCGCTGTGCGCGGTCGAAGACGAGGGCGTGGAGGGCGTGATCTGCGGTCGCGCCATCTACACCGGTGACCTCGACCTGGCCGCGGCGCAGAAGCGCGCTGACGAACTCAACGGCCCCGCCTGAGACCGAAAGCGCACAGTGCTGGCCAAACGCATCATTCCCTGCCTGGATGTCACAGGCGGGCGCGTCGTCAAGGGTGTCAACTTCGTGGAACTGCGCGACGCCGGTGACCCGGTCGAAATCGCGGCACGTTACAACGAGCAGGGCGCCGACGAACTCACTTTCCTCGACATCACGGCCACCTCCGACGGCCGCGACCTGATCCTGCACATCATCGAGGCGGTGGCTTCGCAGGTGTTCATTCCGCTGACCGTGGGGGGCGGCGTGCGCACCGTGGAAGACGTGCGTCGCCTGCTGAACGCCGGCGCCGACAAGGTCAGCTTCAACTCGGCCGCGATTGCCAACCCGCAGGTCATCCGCGATGCGTCCGACAAATACGGTTCGCAGTGCATCGTGGTGGCCATCGACGCCAAGCGCCGCCAGGGTGACGACCTGGCCGCCAAGGGCCCCGGCTGGGACGTCTACAGCCACGGCGGCCGCAAGAACGTGGGCCTCGATGCCGTGGCTTGGGCCCGGCAGATGGCTGAACACGGTGCCGGCGAGATCCTGCTGACCAGCATGGACCGTGATGGCACCAAATCGGGCTTCGACCTCGAGCTCACCCGCTCGGTCAGCGATGCCGTGGGCGTGCCCGTGATCGCTTCCGGTGGGGTGGGCAACCTCGACCACCTGGCCGACGGTGTGCAGCAAGGCGGTGCCGATGCGGTGCTGGCCGCCAGCATCTTCCACTACGGCGAATACACGGTGGCCCAGGCCAAGGCCCTGATGGCCCAGCGCGGCATTCCGGTTCGGCTCTGAGCCAGGCGCTGGCGGTCTGCCGGCGTTGGCAAAGCAGACGGCGTCATGGCTTTCAGGCCCTGGCGCCGTTTTTTCGTGTTTGCCGTGCAGGCCCTCAGCGCGCCAGAAGGCAAAGCGTGAAGACCGTCACATCACCGGGCGACAGGTCTTTCATTTTTGCCATTCAGCCCCAGAGCAACCGGCGTAATCTGAGGGCTCGGCGGCATGCACAGAAGGCACCGCGCCTGTCCGGTCAGAGGCGACCGGAGGCCACCAGTGCCTCAGCCGTCGGGAAAAGGAATCGAAGATGTCGTCCAGCCAACGCTTCCAGCCGGTGCCGCTGACGTCGCTGCACGTGGCGCCCAGCCTCCCGCAGCTCAAGCGCGTTGCCCAGCCTCAAGACCGTGCCCTGCCGTTGCTCACCGACCTGCGTTTTGCGCCGGTCGTGGTGGCCAGTCACCGCGACGGGCTCGATGAAACCCTGCACGTGATGATGCGCGCCGGTGTGCGCATGGCCTTCGTGTCGGGCGCCGATGGACACCTGGCCGGTCTGGTCACGGCCGATGTGATCATGGGCGAGCGCCCTGTGCAGCGTGCCATGACCGATCAGGTGCACCACGATGACCTGACGGTGGCCGACCTGATGACGCCGCTGAACCATTGGGAAGTGACCGATCTGGCCCATGTGCGCACGGCTCGGGTGGGCGACATCGTGGCCACCCTGCGCGAGCATGGCATGCGCTACCTCCTGGTGACCGAGCAGCACGAAGGCCAGACCACCTTGCGGGGCCTGTTTTCGGCCAAGCGCCTGGAAATGGCGCTGGGGCAGGCCATTGAAGACGACCTTCACGCCCACAGCTTCGCCGAGCTGGAAGCCGTGCTGGCCCATTGAACCTGCGGACGCCAGGCGGTCTCAGGAGGTGCGCGGCAGGTGCAGGGTGAAGGTCGAGCCTTCGCCCACCACCGAGTTCACGTCGATGTCGCCGCCGTGGCGGCGCACCACCGTGTCCACATAGACCAGCCCCAGGCCGATGCCGGTGGCCATGCGCAGCCGCGGGTCGTGGTCGAGCCGCTGGTAGCGCCTGAACAGGCGGGCCAGGTCTTCGGGGCGAATGCCGGGGCCCTGGTCTTCGATGGCCGTGTGGATGCCTTCGATGTTCTGCGTCAGCACCACCCGCACCGTGCCGCCGTCGGGGCTGAACTTGACGGCATTGCCGAGCAGGTTGATCAGCACCCGACGCCATTGGGCGGGGTCGACCCGCACCGCCTCACCATGCCAGCCCTTGCTGTCGACCTGCAGCCGGATCTGACGGGCCTGGGCGCGAGGCAGGACCTCGGCCAGGGCCTCATCCACAAGGTCCACCGGTGAGCAGTCCTGCGTGAGCAGCGGCTGGCTTTCCGATCGCATCACCAGCAGCAGCTCCTCACAGAGGTCGATGGTGTTGCGCGCCAGGGTGTCGACCGTTTCCATCAGCGTGTCCATCGGCATTTGCTGAAGGCCCAGCTGATGCATTTCCACCAGCGACACCAGCGAGGCCTGAGGTGAGCGGATGTCATGCGCAATGAAGCCCAGCAGGTCTTCGCGCTGGCGCTCGGCCAGGCGCAGGCGGGTCACGTCCATCATGCTGATCATCAGCGCCGGCCCACCGTGCAGCAGGCTCTGGCAGGGCGTCAGGCAGGCCCAGTGCACGCTTTGCTCGGGCCCCTGGATCTCGCCTGACACACTTGCTGTGGTGCTCAGACCTTGCTGAAAGAGCGCCTGCCAGCTGGTGGCTTCCATGGGCTTGTAGCCATGCAGCAGCACGGCCAGAGGGCGCCCATGCACACTGGACGGTGTGGGGCGGTTGAGCAGGGCCAGCGCCAGCGGGTTGCTGGTTTCAATGTGGCCTTGTGCATCGATCACGAACACGGCCACAGGCAGCGTGGCCAGCAGGTCTTCGAGCTGGCGGCGGTGTTGTTGCAATCGTTCGGTGGCCTGCACCGTGAGGTCGACGCTGCGGGCCATGGCATCACCCATGTGACCAGCGGCTGCGTGGCGGGCGCTGGAGGCGCTCAGGTGCGCAGGCAGCCCCCGTTCGATGTGCGCCACGGTGTCGCGCATGGCGCGCTGGCTCAGCGCCAGTCGGCGCCAGCTCCACACCGGGTAGCACAGCAGGGCCGTGAGCATGAACCCGCCCGGCGGCCACCACAGGCCGGCCCACCCCAGGGCCAGCATGGCCCCCAGCGCGGCCAGCACGGTGCTGCCCAGGGCCGTGAGCAAGCCGAGGTGTGGCGGCAAACGCCACACAGCCCACATCAGGGCCAGCGTGCCCAGGGCAGCCATGGCGGCGCCCACGCCCGATGACACCGGCGTGATCCAGTCGCCACGCTGCAGCATGCCCAGGGCCTGTCCGGCCAGCTCGATGCCGCTGAAGGTTTCGCCCCGGCTGGACAGCGGGGTGGTGAACTGTGTGCCCAGGCCCATGGCGGTGACGCCCACCAGCACGTGCTTGTGGCGGAACGTTTCTAGGGGGACCAGGCCTCGCAGCACGTCCGCGTACGACACCGAGGGGATCCAGCCATGGGGCCCGCCGTAGCGCAGTTGCAGTTGCTCGTCTCGCACCCAGTGGGGCTGCAGTCCGTCGCGCAGAGGAGATTTCTGGGTGTCCAGGCCCAGGGGCAGGCGCTCGCCGGCCCGGCTCAGCATGGCTTCGGCCAGGTGCGGGTAGCTGGCCAGCCCAGGACCAGCCCGCAGGTGCAGGTGGCGCACCACCCCATCGGCGTCGATGGGAACGTCGGCATGCCCCAGGGTGGCGCGTGCGCGGAACAGGGGCAGGGGCAGCAGCACACCGGTGGACGGCGCATCGGCCAGGGTGGGCGCCTGCGGGTCCGTGGCCAGCGGGCTGACGGGCAGCACCACCTTGCCCGATTGCGCCATGGCACGCGCCAGCACCTCGTCTTGCAGCGGGTCGGCCGAGGGCTCACTGAGCAGCAGATTCAGCAGCACCGAGCGAGGTTCTGCGGGCTGCAGCGTGTCCAGGAGGGTGGCGTGCACCGCCCGCGGCCAGGGCCATCGGCCCAGGGCCTGGATGCTCTCGTCGTCGATGCGCACCAGCACGATGTTGTCTGGTGATGGCCGCTGGAACAGGCTCAGTGCGGCATCGTGGATGCTTTGGTCCAGTCGCCACAGCCACTGACCTGCGGTGGCCAGTGCCGCCAGCAGTGCCAGCGCGCCCGTGGTCAGTGCCCACTGGCGCGACCAGCGGTGGCGATCGAACGGGTTCATGCGGTGGGGATCATGGACGGCCACGCACCACACTGCCGTCCATGGCTCGCAGGCATTGGCCCTCGCGGTCGGCGGTGCAGCCGGGCAGTGTGATCTTTTGTGGGCTGCTGAACGGACCGACATACCCGTCGGGGTCGGTCGACTGCACACGCACCCACCAGGTGCCACCCTCAGGGGGGCGCGGCAGTTCTGCTTCGGCCTTCGCGACGTGCACGCTGGTGAGTTGCTGCTGGAAGTCGCGGTCGCGGGCCATTTGCAACAGGTGCGTCTGGCCCGCTTCGGCTGGCCAACGGAAACTGAGGTGGGTTTCGCTGAGCGTTGGCGCGGGCACATCGGCGGGCGGGGGCAGCAGGTGCGCCGTCTGGGTGTCGCCCCAGGGGCCTTGGCGGCCTGCGCCGGTCAGGCTGGCCAGGCGCCAATGCCAGGTGCCTTGGGGCAGTGGCAATGGGTGCTGCGTGGTCGTCACGCGTTGATCCAGCTGCAGCGGGCCCTGGAAGTCGGCGCGGGTGCTGACTTGCAGGCGAAAGGCAGCTGCCTCATCGGGTTGGGCCCATCGCAGGGGCAGACTGAGGCCCCGGTGCTTGGCGCCAGGAGCCGGGGCCATGGGCTGCGGTGGTTCTGGGCGTGCGGCCAGGGTGAAGGTGCGGGTGGCGTCCGGGCCTTCCAGGCCTTGACCATCGATGCTGCGCACGCGCAAGTGCCAGAGCCCATCGGGCAGGCCGGCAATGCGCAGCTCGGGGGCGCTGGAGACCACTTCGGCCCGCACGTCCTGGAACTGCGCGTCTGCGGCCACCTGGGCCCGGTAGCGCGTCGCTGCGGACTGGGGTGGCAGGTTCAGGCGCACCAGGGGGCGTTCATGCAGGGTGGGCAGGGCGTCCAGTGCGGGGGGCTGGGGCAGAGGGGTGGGGGGCGACACGCGTGCCTGTGCATCCACACGGGCGCCCTGGCCAGCGGACAGTTCAGCCTGATCGGTCCTGCGCTCGCTGCGCAGGGCCACTCGGCCCGTCAGCACCTCGCTCTGGCTGGTCTGCTCGGTGGCATCGGCCGCCACACGGAAATCGGTGCCCCGCACCCCGACAGTGGCCTGCGGCGTGCGCACTTGAAAGCGAGGCTCGCCGCCGGTCAGGTGGGCCACAGCGGCCTCGATGCGGCCCTGGATGACCTGCAACAGGTTGCTGAAGAAGCCGGGTGCTTCGTAGTGACGACTTTGCTGCAAGTTCACTTTGGTGGATGACTGGATGCGCAGCAGCGAGCCGTCGGCCAGTTTCACGGTCACGAACCCGTCGGGCCCGGTCTGGATCTGGCCGCCGGGTGCCCAGCGCATGCCAACCTGGGCGACCTGTTCGGCACCTGCGGCGGGTTTGAGTCGGGCCTGGCCGCTCACCGTGATCACTTCGGCATCTCGCGGCACGTGGCGCAGCAGCGCCACCGGAATGCGCACTGCCTGGCCCACCGGGATGCGCCGCGGGTCGGCGATGCGGTTGAGCCGCTGCAGCTGCGGCCAATCGGCCGGCTGACTCAGCAGGCGTTCGCCCAGGCCGATCAGGGTGTCGCCGGGTTGCGCCACATGGGTGTAGACCTCGGCGGGGGGCAGGGCTGGCGCCGAGGCGCCGGGCTGCGGCAGGGCGCTGAGGCACAGCGCCAGTGCCAGCACCCACGGGAATCGGGCTGCAGCGGTGTGCGAATCAGCGTGGGGCGGCAGGTCGGGCAGCGGTGTACAGGGCATCATGGCCAGGGCCTCAGGCCGGGTTGTCGATGTCGATGAATTCGTGCGCCAGGCCCCACTGCTCGGCCACGGCTTGTGCCAGAGCAGGGGCTCCGTAGCGCTCACTGGCGTGGTGCCCGCAGGCCAGGAAGGCCACCCCGGTCTCGCGTGCCAGGTGGGCTTGTGGCTCCGAGATCTCTCCGGTCAGGAACACGTCGGCGCCCGCCGCCATGGCAGGTTCGAAATACGATTGTGCCCCGCCACTGCACCAGGCCACGCGCCGCAAGGGGCGACCATCCCCCTTGATGGCAATGGGCGCGCGGCCCATGGCGTGGCCGACCCGCTCGATCAGGGTGTCCAGCGTGAGCCCGGCCTCGGGCGTGCCGATGAAGCCCAGGTTCTGCTCACCAAAGCGCGCATCGGCTTGCAGGCCCAGCTTTTGGCCCCATTGTGCGTTGTTGCCCCATTGCGCGTGGGCGTCCAGCGGCAGGTGGTAGGCGATCAGGTTGATGTCGTGGCGCAGCAGGGCAGCGATGCGCTCCTTCATCCAGCCGGTCACACGGCCGTCCATGCCGCGCCAGAACAGCCCATGGTGCACCAGCAAGGCGTCGGCGCCAGCGGCAATGGCCGCGTCGATCAGGGCCTTGCTGGCGGTCACGCCCGAGACAATCTTGCGAATCTCGCGCTTGCCCTCAACTTGCAAACCGTTCGGCCCATAATCCTTGAACCGTGCGGCCTCCAGTTGTTCGTCCAGGTGGCGGACCAGCAGGTCGCGATCGATCATCGGGGTGCTCATTTACAGTATTCCTTGCATGCGCAGACTCTGGCTCATTTTCTCGCAAGCGGTCACCGTCTCGGTGGGCGTGGTGTTTGTCGTTTCAACCCTGAAGCCGCAATGGGTGCCACGCTGGTCGTCGGCGCCCGTGCCCCTGGCCGCCGACGTGCGCCCCGTGACCGTGCCGCTGGCTGCCTCGCGCGGGGCTGCAGCCTCACCTGTGGGGTACAGCGAGGCCGCCCGGCGCGCTGCGCCCTCGGTGGTCAGCATCATCACCAGCAAGTCGGTGTCTTCGCGCCAGCAGCGCAATGACCCCTGGTTCCGCTACTTCTTCGGTGACCAGGGCCAGGGCTCGCCATCGTCAGGCGTGGGCTCGGGCGTGATCGTCTCGCCCGAAGGTTATGTGCTGACCAACAACCATGTCATCGATCGCATGGACGACATCGAGGTCATGCTCACCGACGGGCGTAAGGCCAAGGCCCGGGTCATCGGCTCTGACCCCGAAAGCGACCTGGCCGTGCTCAAGGTCGACCTCGAACGCCTGCCGTCCATCGACTTCGGTGATTCTGGCTCGCTGGAGGTGGGCGATGCCGTGCTGGCCATTGGCAATCCCTTTGGCGTGGGCCAGACGGTCACCTCGGGCATCGTCAGTGCGCTGGGTCGCAACCAGCTGGGCATCAACACCTTCGAGAACTTCATCCAGACCGACGCGGCCATCAACCCGGGCAACTCGGGCGGCGCACTGGTCGATGCCGAAGGCCGCCTGATGGGCATCAACACGGCCATCTATTCGCGATCGGGCGGCAACATGGGCATTGGGTTTGCCATCCCGGTGTCCACGGCCCGCCAGGTCATGGAAAGCCTGATCAAGTCAGGGCAGGTGGTGCGGGGCTGGATCGGGGTCGAGCCCCGCGATCTCACGCCTGAAATGGCCGAAACCTTCAACATCCCGGTCAAGGAAGGCGTGCTGATCACCGGAGTACTGCACAACGGCCCGGCCGCCCAGGGCGGCATCAAGCCCGGCGATGTGGTGCTGAAGGTGGGGCAAGCGACCGTGATGAACACCGCGCAGCTGCTCAATGCCGTGGCGGCGCTGACCCCGGGTCAGGTTTCGGTGATTCTGGTGCAGCGAGGCAAGGAGCAGGTGGCCATTCAGGTCACACCAGCCCAGCGGCCCCGCGCCAGCGCGCATGGTCTGCCTCAGGGCGAAGACGAAGAGTGATGGAAGCGTGATGGAAGCGTGATGGTGTCGGGGGCCCTCTGGCGGGGCCCGCACCTCAGGCCTTGTCGGCAGACGCCGGCTTGGCTTCTTCCTTGGGCGCTGACAGCTGCGCAGCCCAGATGCCCACCTCATAGAGAATGCACATCGGGATGGCCAGCGCCAGTTGCGAGACCACATCAGGGGGCGTGACCACGGCCGCGATCACGAAGGCCACCACGATGAAGTAGCCGCGGAAATCTTTGAGCTTTTCGATGGTGACGATGCCCATGCGGGCCAGGATCACGACCACCACCGGCACCTCGAATGAGGCTCCGAAGGCCAGGAACATGTTCATCACGAAGCTCAGATAGGACTCGATGTCCGGGGCGGCCGTGATGCTCTTGGGTGCGAATTGCTGGATGAAGGTGAAGACCTTGCCGAACACGAAGAAGTAGCAGAAGGCCATGCCCATGTAGAACAGGGCCGTGCTGGACACCACCAGGGGCAGCACCAGCTTTTTCTCGTGAGAATAAAGCCCAGGCGCAATGAAGGCCCAGGCCTGCCACAGCACCACCGGCAGTGCGATCACGAAGGCCGCCAGCATGGTGATCTTGATGGGCACCATGAAGGGCGAGATCACGCTGGTGGCGATCATGGTGGCGCCTGTGGGCAGCGCGCTCATCAGGGGCGCGGCCAGCAGGTCGTACAGGCCTGCAGGCCCCGGGTAGATGGCCAGGGCGATGAAGCACACCCCCACGCCCAGCAGGGCGCGGATCAGGCGGTCTCGCAATTCGACCAGGTGGGCCACGAACGGCTGTTCGGTGCCCTGCATTTCGTCAGGACGTGGGTCTTGGCTCACGAGAGGGGTCTCCCCCGCGGCTCATCGGCCAGCGGGCGGGCGGAACCGCGCCACACGTGCAGCGCCAGACTGCACATGGCGCTTCACGCCGTTTTTCTGCTTGTACCAGAGCGGTGTGGCGCCGCGTTTGAGGCGGAAGCTCTTGCGCCGAGGCGCGTACAGGTGGCTGTACGACGGGGTGTAGGTGCTGGCTGACGTGTGCGATTCGGTGTCGGTGCCGTTGAGTGCCGCATCGGCATCGCTCAGACCGCTCTGGACCGACTGCTGAAGGTCGCTGGCGGCGTTCTGCACGCTGCTTTGCACCTTGCGCAACTCCTCCAGCTCGATCGAGCGGTTCACCTCCGACTGCACCTGCGACACATAGCGCTGGGCCTTGCCCACCAGGGCGCCCACCGTGCGTGCCACCCGGGGCAGCCGTTCAGGGCCGATCACGATCAGGGCCACGGCCCCGATGATGGCCAGCTTGTCGATGCCGAAATCGATCACGTGCGTTCAGTCCTTCACGCCCGGTGTCAGGACTTGGACTTGGCGTCGACGTCGATCACCTCGGTCTTGGCCTGAGCGGCCGGGTCCGACGGGGTGCCGTCCTTCATGCCGTCTTTGAAGCCCTTCACCGCGGAGCCCAGGTCGGCGCCCACGTTCTTCAGCTTCTTGGTGCCAAACACCATCACCACGATCACCAGCACGATCAGCCAGTGCCAAATGCTCAACGATCCCATTTCAGACTCCTTGGGGCCCTGAATCGGCCCTCTTGACAACATTGTCCAACCAGATACCCCAGCAGGGCATGGAGGTGCACCAAGCAAGTGCCATGCCCTTGTGCATTGTCCACAGAAAGATGACAGTGCATAAGGGGTTTCAAAACTTCACGACGGCAGAAGGGATTTGCCCCTCAACGACCGGCGTTGCCCGGGCGCGATGCGAATTCCACCAGGCCCGACAGGCCTTCGCGGCGCGCCAGTTCGCCCACCACGTCGTCTGGACCGATGCCCAGGTGCGACATGGCCACCAGGCTGTGGAACCACAGGTCGGCCATTTCACCCACCAGGGCCTTGCGGGTGGCCTCTGAGGGGGCGGTGGCGTGGTCCTTGCCGGCCATCACGGCTTCCACCGCCTCTTCGCCCACTTTCTTGAGCACCGTGTCGGTGCCTTTGTGAAACAGCCGGGCCACATAGCTCTGGTCGGGGTCACCGCCCTTGCGCGACTCGATGGTCTCTGCGACGCGGCGCAGCACATCCAGGTTGGCGTGTTCGGTCATTTGTAGATGCTTTCCGGGTCTTTGAGCACGGGGTCCACGCTCACCCACTGGCCGCCTTCGTGGCGCTGGAAGAAGCAGCTGTGGCGGCCGGTGTGACAGGCGATGCCGGGCTCGTGTCCCAGTTGCGTGATCTTCAGCAGCACCACGTCGTTGTCGCAATCGAGCCGGATGTCGTGCACCTTCTGGATGTGGCCAGACTCTTCGCCCTTGTGCCACAGGCGCTTGCGGGAGCGGCTGTAATACACCGCCTCGCCGAGTTCGGCCGTGCGCTGCAGGGCCTCACGGTTCATCCATGCAAACATCAGCACGTCACCCGTGCTCGCTTCCTGGGCAATGACAGGCACCAGGCCCTGGTCATCCCAGCGGACATCATCCAGCCAGTTCATGCTGCAAGTGTACCCGCCGGGGCGTCGGCCGAAGCACTGGTCCTCGGGCCTTGTGCGCGGAGACAATACCCACATGACTTCCGCGAATGACGTGCTGGCCCTGACCATGGGCGACCCCTGCGGCATCGGCCCCGAGATCGTGCTGGCCCAGTGGCTGAGCGCCCGCCCGCCCAGGGCCTGGGTGGTGGGCTGCCCCGATGTGCTGGCCCGCGCCCAGGCGGTGCTGGCCCGCGCCCACCCGCAGGCCGCGCAGCTGCGCCTGCAGGTTCACCGCGGCCCAGCGCCCACCCCCGAGCAGGTGCATGGGGTGCTGGATCAGCCCTTGACTGTGCCGGTGTGGTGCCCCGAAGGCATGCCTGCCGGCCTGGCCAAACTGCCCTGGGGTCGGGTGTCTGCGCACGCCGGGCAGGCCGCGGCCTTGTGCGTGCGACAGGGCGCGCTGGCCTGCATGTCGGGGCTGTTTGCAGCGTTGAGCACCGCCCCGCTGCACAAAGAGGCCCTGTCGGCGGCTGGCGAGCCCTTTCCTGGCCACACCGAACTGCTGCAAAGCCTGGCCACGCCGCCTGGGCAGCCCCTGGTGCCCGTGCGCATGATGCTGGCCAACCACGAGTTGCGCACCGTGCTGGTGTCCATCCATGTGTCCTTGAGGCAGGCGCTGGCAGCCGTCACCTTCGAGCAGGTGCTCGAAACCATCCGGATCACCCACGACAGCCTGCTGCGCATGGGCCTGGCGCGGCCCCGCATTGCAGTGGCCGGCCTGAACCCCCACGCAGGTGAGGGTGGTTTGTTCGGCGACGAGGAAATCCACACCATCGCGCCGGCCATCGAGGCTGCCAGAGCTCTGGGCATCGACGCCAGCGGCCCGTGGGCGCCTGACACCGTGTTCATGCGGGCGCGCCATGCGCCTCCCAATCACCCGGGTGAGTTCGACGTGGTGGTGGCCATGTACCACGACCAGGGCCTGATCCCGGTGAAGTACCTGGGGGTCGCCGAGGGCGTGAACGTGACGCTGGGCCTGCCCCTGGTGCGCACCAGCCCCGACCACGGCACGGCCTTCGACCTGGCCGGGCAGGGGCGGGCCGATCCGTCCAGCATGGGCGAAGCCATGGCCGTGGCCCTTCAGCTGGTGGGGTGTGCCACCCCTTGAATGCGGGGTCGGGGTGCCTGGCGCCGCTCAGGCCGCGATCTTGCGGTTCGCGTTCAGTGCCGCCAGTTGCTTGCGGGCGCGGTAGGTGGCGCGTTCCAGCAGTTGGGCCTGTTCGAAAGCCTTGAATCGGCCGCCCTCGCACATCTGCTGCAGCACACGGGCCGTCAGCGAAATGGTCTGCTTCGAGGGGTGGTGCCCCTGGTTGAACATGAAGAAGGTGCGTGAACTGCTCACCCAGGTCAGGCGCACCTTTTTCCATTGGCCCTTCAGCAGCATGCGGTACGCGCCGCCCGGCTGGATGATGTCCACCAGCGATGCGCCCCGGGTGGTGGGCGCCGGGCCATCCATCGGCAGCTCCAGGTCGATCTGGGCCAGCTCTGGGTCGTCGCCCACCGTCAGGTCGATGTCGATGCCTGCGGGCACTTCGATCGCCTGCTGCTCGCTCACAAACCCTGCGGCCATGGCGTCCTTGGCGGGCAGCGCATTGACCAGCGGCAGTGCTTCCGCCTCTGCCGAGGGTGGAGGCAGCGGGTCATTGGCCGCTTCTTCGCGGCTGGGCACCGGGATCTGATCGACCTTGCGCAAGCGGTCTTCCAGCAAGCGCATGGTCAGCTCATGCGCGGGCTGGGTTTTCAGGGCTTCTGCATGCAGGGGCAGCAGTTGCGCGAAGAACTCCTGGCGTGCCGTCGGGGCCCACTGGATCAGGTCCAGGCCTTCGTTCAGGTCCTTCATCAGTTGCGGCAACTGCTTCAGAAAGCTGGCGCGCAGTGCCGGATGCCCCTTGGGTTGCACGCTCAGCACCAGGCTCTTGCTGGCTTGCTTCATGCGTGCCGTGGCCTCGCTGTCATGGCCGTGGCGGGCCACCATCAGCACCTGAACCTGGGTCCAGATTTGGGCCAGAAAAGTCTTGACGAACTCGGGGATGTCGAGGTCTGCCAGCTCTTTCTGCACCTTCTGCATGTAACGCTGCTGTACGCGCAGGTCTGCCTCTTGGCCCGCCAGCAAAGCGGCCACCGCAGCACTTTCTTCGGCCTCGCGCACGGCTTGTTGCTCGACGAACTGCTCCAGTTCGGTGAGTTGCTTTTCGTACAGTGCGATCTGGTCGAAATCGCCGTCCACGATCTCGCTGACCAGGCTGGTCACCTTGTCGATGAACTCGCGTCCAGGGCCATCGTCCAGCACCTCGAACGACGTGGCCAGCGAGGCCATGCGATTGATGAGGTGGCGGACGGGGTGGCGGCGTGAATGGAAGAACGTGGTGTCCTTCAGTGCCACTCTCAGCACGGGCAGCTGAAGTCGACCCAGCTGACGCGCCATCTGCGGAGGCACAGAAGGGTCTGCCAGCACTTGGTCGAACAGCGCCGCCACGATGTCGATCACCATCTGGTCAAGTTTGGCGCCACCCGTTGCCTGGATCAGCTCCTCACGATGTGCACGAATCACGTTCACCATCACAGGGTTGCCTGCAGCAGATGCCGTGTCCCTCGACGTGTTGTCGTCTTGAGGGCTGAGGTCCAGTCTGGGCAGCAGGCTCGCTTCTGATCGAGTGTCCGCAGGCGGCATCCAGAGTGGGGTGTCCATCCGAGCCAGTTGATGAAGCTTTTTCATCAGGCCCAGCATGCTGCTGTCGGATGCTGGTGGGCACACGTGTGCCGTCAGGGCCTGCTCTGAGCAATCTTCTTGCCCCCAGTCCATGCCGAGCATTTGCCCGATCGCCTCCAGTGCGCGGGGGGTGGCCCGCGCACTGGCGCCCGCACCGTGTGGCCTTTCGGCCAAGCCATTGCTGAGGCCTCGTTCAGCGGGCGCCTTTTCGGCAGCCGTGCCGTGTCCTGTTGCCGATGACGTGCTGTTCAATGCGCTGGCGCGGCTGATCACCGGCGTGGCACGAACGCCGGCTTGCTGGCACTGGTTGGCTGCTTCGGCATAAACGGCTCTCAGCTGGTCGGTCAAGGGCGGCAGCACCGCATCCAGCAGCAACGCCTGGCTGCCAGGCTTGTCTTGCGGCAGCCAAAGGCCTTTGAGCAAGGCGTCGGCCACCACCGTCGGTCTCAAGGGGTTGGCCAACTCGTCTGCAGGCACCTGCCGCAATGTGGCAAACAGTCCTTGCAGCAGGTTCAGTGGCTCATGGCAGCTGGATTCCAGGTGGCGTGCCAGCCGCATCGAGGCCACACCTCGTTCCACCTCGCTGTCTTCGACCAGGCGCAGCGAACTCCAGTCGGTGTCGGCCAGTTCGCGGCTGGCGGCGTCACCCTGGCTCAGTTCCTTGGCCACGCCTTCGACCAAGGCTTTGCTGAAGGCCTGCGCGATCTGGGTGGCTCGACGCTGCAGATCGAACTGCGCGTCCATCAGCGGTTGGCGCTCCAGGGCGCTGCGTGCGGCCGTGACCTTCAGGCCCAGTTGCGCTGCAGCCTTGTCCAGGGCCACAGACACCGCGCCGGTCAGGCGACCGAGGGATGTCTGGACCAGGGAATCAAGCCGCGAATCAGTCACGTGGAAGGCCTCATGCAAGTGCCCCATGGGGCGCCATGGGCAGAGGCTTCAATGTGCCTCCACCTCAGCCTTCGCTATCGGCCGAGCAGCGGCCGATCTGGAGTCATTTTTTCAAACTGTCACGAATTTCACGCAGCAGCAAAACGTCTTCCGGGGTGGCGGCCGGTGCGGCGGGGGCTGCAGGCGCTTCTTTCTTCAGTCGATTGATCTGCTTGATCATCATGAAAATGATGAAGGCCAGAATGATGAAGTTCAGGAGCACGGTCAGGAAGTTGCCGTAGGCGAACACGGCGCCCAGCTTCTTGGCTTCGACCAGGGGCAGGGTGGCGTCCTGACCGGCCAGTGCCACGTAGTAGTTGCTGAAGTCGAGGCCGCCCACGGCCTTGCCCACCAGCGGCATGATCAGGTCATTGACCACCGAATCGACGATCTTGCCAAAGGCGCCACCGATGATCACGCCAACGGCCAGGTCCATCACGTTGCCCTTGACGGCAAACTCCTTGAATTCGGTCACAAAGCTCATGTCTTGCTCTCCTGAAGTGCGGGAAGTGCTTGAAAGTGAAAGGGAAATGCTGAGCGCCCAAGCGGCGTCGACCCTTCGACTTTGTCACAGCTTGGATCCGGGTTGAATTCCCACAAGTGGTACGGGAATGCCCCGTGAGCTCCGATACAATGCCGGGTTGACCCAATCTATCTAGACTCGTCCCCAAGGAACCCCCATGAGCAATCAGCCTGTGGATCAAAGCCGTCGGACGTGGGTGACCGCGGCCTGTGCTGCCGGCGGTGTCGGTGGCCTGGCCACCGCCGTGCCCTTCGTTTCGACTTTCCAGCCCTCTGAAAAGGCGCGTGCCGCCGGTGCTGCCGTGGAAGCTGACATCAGTGCGCTCCAGCCGGGCGAGATGATGACGGTCGAATGGCGCGGCAAGCCCGTGTGGATCATCAAGCGCACGCCCGAGCAACTGGCTGCGCTGCCCAAGATCGAAGGCGAATTGGCTGATCCCAAATCCGAGCGCAAGCAGGCCGAACTCACACCCGAGTACTGCCGCAACGGCAACCGCTCGATCAAGCCCGATGTCATGGTGGCGGTGGGCATCTGCACCCACTTGGGCTGCTCGCCGTCGTCGAAGTTCCAGGCGGGCGCCCAGCCCTCGTTGCCCGACAACTGGCCGGGCGGCTTCCTGTGTCCTTGTCATGGTTCCACCTTCGACATGGCCGGTCGCGTGTTCAAGAACAAGCCCGCACCGGACAACCTCGAGATTCCGCCCCACATGTACCTGTCTGACACCAAGCTGCTGATTGGTGAGGACAAGAAGGCCTGAGCCCCGCGCAGGAGAAACACATGGCTGAATTCAAAACCGCACCGGCTGGCGCCACAGCCGGCGAGAAGCTGATGACCTGGGTCGACAACCGATTCCCGGCCACCAAGCTCTACAACGAACACGTGGGTGAGTATTACGCGCCCAAGAACTTCAACTTCTGGTACTTCTTCGGCTCACTGGCCATGCTGGTGCTGGTGATCCAGATCGTCACTGGCATCTTCCTGGTGATGAACTACAAGCCGGATGCCAACCTGGCCTTCGCCTCGGTGGAATACATCATGCGTGATGTGCCCTGGGGCTGGCTGATCCGCTACATGCACTCCACGGGTGCATCGGCCTTCTTCGTGGTGGTGTACCTGCACATGTTCCGTGGCCTGATGTACGGTTCTTACCGCACGCCGCGCGAACTGGTCTGGATCTTCGGTTGCCTGATCTTCCTGTGCCTGATGGCAGAGGCCTTCATGGGCTACCTGCTGCCCTGGGGCCAGATGTCCTACTGGGGCGCCCAGGTGATCATCAACCTGTTCGCGGCCATCCCCTTCGTCGGTCCTGACCTGGCCATCCTGATCCGCGGCGACTTCGTCGTGGGCGATGCCACCCTGAACCGATTCTTCGCGCTGCACGTGATCGCTGTGCCTCTGGTCCTGCTGGGCCTGGTGGTGGCCCACATCATTGCGCTGCACGAAGTGGGTTCGAACAACCCCGATGGTGTGGAAATCAAGCAAGGCCCGAAAGATGCCAACGGCAACCCGCTCGACGGCGTTCCGTTCCATCCCTACTACACCGTGCACGACGTGCTGGGTGTGGTCGGCTTCCTGATCTGCTTCTGCGCGGTGATCTTCTTCGCACCTGAATTCGGTGGCTACTTCCTGGAGCGCCCGAACTTCATCCCCGCCGACCCGTTCAAGACGCCCGCACACATCGCCCCGGTCTGGTACTTCACGCCCTTCTATTCGATGCTGCGTGCCACCACCGACCTGATGGTCAACGTGCTGAGCGTGCTGATCGGCATTGGCGCCATCCTGAACCTGATCAAGGGCAAGGGCGATGGCAAGACCAAGGTCGCTGCGCTGATCGGTGCTGCCGTGCTGATCGGTCTGCTCAAGACCTTCGAAGCCAAGTTCTGGGGTGTGGCCGTGATGGGTGGTGCTGTGGTGATCCTGGCCTTCCTGCCCTGGCTGGACCACAGCCCGGTCAAGTCGATCCGTTACCGTCCTGACTGGCACAAGCTGGTGTATGGCGTGTTCGTGATCAACTTCGTCATCCTGGGCTACCTGGGTGTGCAACCTCCGTCGCCCACCGGTGAGATCGTGTCGCAGGTCGGCACCCTGATCTACTTCGGCTTCTTCGTCCTGATGCCTTTCTGGAGCCAGATGGGCACCTTCAAGAAGGTCCCGGACCGCGTCACTTTCACGCCGCACTGATCGCCGGGAGAACATTCACATGAAAAAGATCCTCGCAACCCTGCTGGCCACGTTGGCCCTGGTGACTGGCGCTCAGGCCGCCGGTGGCGGCTTCCCGCTGGACAAGTTCCCGCAAGAGCGTGTGACGAATCTGGCCGCCCTGCAAAACGGCGCCAAGCTCTTCGTGAATTACTGCCTGAACTGCCACTCGGCGGCCTTCATGCGCTACAACCGCCTGAAGGACATCGGTCTGACCGAAGAACAGATCAAGGCCAACCTGCTGTTTGCCACCGAGAAGGTCGGCGAAACCATGGTGGTTTCGTTGAGCCCGAAGGACGCCAAGGAATGGTTCGGCGCCACCCCGCCTGACCTGACCCTGGTGGCCCGCTCGCGCGCCAGCCACTCCGGCACCGGCCCTGACTACCTGTACACCTACCTGCGTACTTTCTACCGCGACGACACCCGTCCGACCGGCTGGAACAACCTGGTCTTCCCGAACGTGGGCATGCCCCACGTGATGTGGGAACTGCAGGGTCAGCGTGCGGCCAACTTCGTCGAGAAGGCCGATCCGCATGACGCCGCCAAGAAGATCCACGAGTTCGAGCGCTTCGAACAACTGACCCCGGGCAAGATGAGCCCGCAGGAGTTCGACTCGAACATGGCCGACCTGGTCGCTTACCTGACCTGGATGGCCGAACCCAATGCGCAGAACCGCGTGCGCATCGGTGTGGGTGTCATGATCTTCCTGTTTGGCTTCTTCTTCATCGCCTGGCGTCTGAATGCAGCCTTCTGGAAAGACGTGAAGTGATGACGAGGCGCCTTCCTCGCTGAAGGCCCTCCGGCGCAGTGCTCGCCCCTCGATGGGCGCCACTGCGCCTCGTTGTTTTCGGGCTTCGGCCTTGACTGACCTCTGAGGATTACACCGCCATGATGGTGCTTTACTCCGGCACGACCTGCCCTTACTCGCATCGCTGCCGCTTCGTGCTGTTCGAAAAGGGCATGGATTTCGAAATCCGTGACGTGGATGTGTTCGCCAAACCCGAAGACATCGCCTTGATGAACCCGTACAACGAGGTGCCCATCCTCGTCGAGCGTGACCTCATCCTGTACGAGTCGCACATCATCAACGAGTACATCGACGAACGCTTCCCGCACCCGCAGCTGATGCCAGGAGACCCGGTGGCCCGCGCCCGCGTGCGCCTGTTCCTGCTGAACTTCGAAAAGGAGCTGTTCGCCCACGTGAACCTGCTGGAAGGCCGTGGCGGCTTGAAGGGCAACGACAAGCAGCTGGAGAAGGCCCGTTCGCAGATCCGCGATCGCCTCACGCAGCTGGCCCCGATCTTCCTGAAGAACAAGTACATGCTGGGTGACGATTTCTCCATGCTGGACGTGGCAATTGCCCCCCTGCTGTGGCGTCTGGATTACTACGGCATCGAACTCTCGAAGAATGCCCTGCCGCTGCTGAAGTATGCTGAGCGCATCTTCTCGCGTCCGGCCTACATCGAAGCACTGACGCCTTCCGAGAAGGTGATGCGCAAGTAAGCGCGCCTTGTCGACGACCACACTGCCTACATGACCACCAGCCAAGACGCCGAAGCCCAGGGAAGCTCCACTCGGCCTTACCTGATCCGCGCCCTGCACGACTGGTGCACCGACAACGGCTTCACGCCGTACCTGGCGGTGTACGTTGACCAGAGCGTTCAGGTGCCGAAGGAGTACGTCAAGAACAACGAGATCGTGCTCAATGTCAGCTTTGACGCCACCAGTCAGCTGCAGTTGGGCAATGAGTTCATCGAGTTCAAGGCCCGCTTCGGCGGCGTGGCGCGCGAGATCATCGTGCCGGTGGACCACGTGATCGCCATCTACGCCCGCGAGAACGGGCAGGGCATGGCGTTCCCCGTGCCACAACCTGTCACCGATGCCGAGGCAACGAGTGCCGATGATGCACCCCGCACCTCGGCCGAATCGCCTCGCAAAGGCGGGCTGCGATTGACGCCAGTGGCGGAGACCTCGCAGGCCGACGATGCCGACGAGCCCGATGACGGCGGTGACGAGCCCACGCCGCCGCCAGCCGGCGCGCGTCCGGCGCTTCGTCGCGTGAAGTGACGGTGTTGTCCCTCGGCTGCACGCCCCTCCGGTGTGTGGCGCAGGCCCGCCAGACCGCGTCTGACGGGCCTTTTGTCTTGTAGAATGCAAGCGGCGCCGGCTTAGCTCAGTTGGTAGAGCAACCGCCTTGTAAGCGGTAGGTCGTCAGTTCGAACCCGACAGCCGGCACCACCCCCATTTTCACACCCACGATGCACGCCCTTCGCCGCGCTCGCCTCCTGACCTGCCTGGTCGTGGCGTTGTTGTGGTCGGTTTTGGGCTGGTCGGCACTGGCACCGGTCTGGGCCAGTTCATCACCCCAACTGCTGGGTGCCATCTGTGCCGCGGCCCCTGACCGCGCGGGCAGTGCCCTGGGTGCCGACCGTGCGAGCCTCGACGCGGGTGGCTCGGCATCAGACGCGACCGGCCTGCTGGCGTCGCTGCACTCCCTCGATTGCGCGCTGTGTCTGCCTTTTGCCGCTCCGCCTGGCGCATCGCAGGCGCATCTTCCGGCGGCGAACGTCGCCAACGCGCAGACGCCCACTGACGATGCGCTTGAGCCCCACACTGCACCTGCATGGCGGTGGTCCGCTCGAGGGCCGCCTCGGTCTGCCTGATTGTTCAAGGTGCGCCTGAACGGGCGCTTGGTCCCTGCCTGTGGCAGGGCGCTTTGAGAATCAGCGGGCACGTTGGCGCGGTCCGGTTGGGCACCCAGCCTGCACCTGACCCTGTGGGGTCGGTGCGTCCGGCCTCCTGCGTCCCGCACGGAGATCGCAGTGAATCAGAACTTTCAGACCATCCACCGTCCCTGCCTGCGGGGGGGCATTCGGTTGAACGTGTGCGCCGCGGCCTGCCTGGCCGCCTTGAATGCGTTGGGTACAGCCCAGGCGCAAGCCCTCGATGACGTGACCGTGGTGGCGCCCCGCACGGTGTCGCTGCCCTCGCGACAGATCCTCACCTCGGTCGACGCCATCGGTGCTGAGCGCCTGGCCGGCCAGCACTTTGCCCAGAGCTGGGAGGTGCTGGGCCTGATGCCCGGCGTGCAGCTCACCGAGTTCCGCCTGGGTGCTGAATCGGGCAAGCCCTCGTTCCGAGCTTTCAACGGCGAGGGGTACATCAACGGCGTCAAGCTGCTGATCGATGGCGTGCCCAGCAACGTGAACAGTGGCAACCTGCGCCATTTCGACATGGTGGTGCCGCTGGACCTGGAATCGGTGGAGGTGATCAAGGGTACCAATGACCCCCGCTACGGCCTGCACAACATCGGGGGCAACGTGCAGCTGTTCACCCGCCAGGGTGGCCGTTACAGCGAAGGCCGTGTCACGGTGGGCAGTTGGGGTGCCCGCGAGGTGCAATTGGCGCTGGGTCGTGAAGGGCCGCGGTGGTCGCAGAACTACGCCTTGCAGCACCAATACACCGAGGGCCACAGAGACCATGGCCGTTCGGAGAAACTGGCGGCCAGTGGCAAGTGGACGTTCCGGCCGAACTCGGCTTGGACCCTGGGCGTCACGGCCCGGCTGTCGCAGCAAGATGCACAAGAGGCGGGTTACCTGACCGCGGCCGAGCTGGCGGCTGACCGTTTCCAGTCGGCCGCCCGCAATGCCAATGACCACGACGACCGTGCCATGCAGCACCTCAGTGTCCGCGTGGGCCACCAGCCGACCGACGATCTGCAGTGGAGCAGCCTGCTGTACGTCAACAGCATCGACGATGATCGCTTCGTGACCTACACAGGTTACAGCGGCTCGAATGCGCCACGTCAGCGCAGGCATTGGGTGGAAGACCAGTCGGGCTGGATCGGTCAGCTCACCTGGCGGCTCAACGAGCGGCTCACGCTGGAGGCTGGTGCCAACCTGGAGCAGCAGGCCAACCGCTACCAGCGGTATTTCTACGCCTTTGCGGTGCCGACCGATTTCTCTACGCCAGCCACCACCTCGAATGACGCGAACTACTCGCTCGACAACGTGGGTGCCTACATGCAGGGCGTGTGGAAGCCGTTGCCCGGTTGGAAGGTGGTGCCAGCCTTGCGCATGGACCAGTTCACGGGCCATGTGCGCTACAACGCCACGGGCAAGGCCGCCAGTCTGAAAGATTACGGCTGGATCCCTCAGCCCAAGCTGAGTGTGGTGCACGCCTTGAATGCGCAGGCCAACGTGTACGCCAACTGGGGCAAGACCTTCCAGATCCTGACCGGGTCGGGCAGCAATGCCTACCCCAGCACGCCGCCTGCCAGCACCGAGCCTTCCATCAACACCGGCTACGAGCTGGGCAGCCGTTGGCAGTGGGCTCCGCAGTCGGAAGCCCGTCTGGCATGGTGGCGTCAAGATGCCACAGACGAGGTCGCCAACCTGCCCAGCGCAGGCGTCGCACAGCAACTGGGGGCCACCCGTCGAGAAGGCGTGGACCTGTCGGCCTCGGCCACCGTGGCTGATCACTGGAAGCTGTGGGCTTCGCAGTCGTGGCAGCAGGCCAAGGTGCGGGGGGGTTATGCACTGGCCAGCACCTCGGTGGCCGGCAAGGAGGTGTTCAGCACGCCGCGCTATGTGGCCAATGTGGGCATGGCATACAGCGGGCTGCCTGGCTGGGTGCTGGGTGTGCAGGGGCGGGCACAAGGCTCTTACTTCATCGACGACCTCAATGCCCAGGGCAAGCACGGAGGGCATGTGCTCTTCGATGCATCGGTGCGGCATGCCTTGAGCCCGACCGTGAGCGTGGACCTGCAGGTGAAAAACCTGCTGAACCGCCGCCACGAGTACGTGTGGTGGGACAACTTTTTCTGGCCTTCCGGGGCGTACCAACCCATGTTCTCGCCCGGTGCGCCGAGGGCGGTGTACCTGTCGGTGCAGGTGAGCCTGTGAGGGGCTGGCTGACCTGGCTGCATCGGTGGCTGGGCCTGGCCTTGTCGGCGGTGGTCGGTGTGCTCGCTCTGACCGGGTCCTTGCTGGTGTTCTACCCCGAGATCGACCTGTGGCTGCACCCTCAGTGGCAGGCCGCGGCAACCGGCGGGGATCATGCGGGCAGGCATCGCCCAGCCCCGGACGCTCTGCCGGTTCCCGGGGTGGTGCAGCAGCAGTGGCAAGCGTTGCGGGCACACCATCCCGATCGCGTGGGCTCCTGGCGCATCGAGATGCCTTTGCAGCCCGGCTGGCCCGCCCAGGCGCGCTACATGAAGCCTGCTGAAACCCAGGGGCGTGAGTTCGCGCCCTTGATGGTGATGTTGGCGCCCGACCGGGGTGAGGTGCTGGCCGAGCGCTTCTGGGGCCAGTACCTGGTGACCTGGCTGTACGACCTGCATTACACCCTGCTGCTGGACCGCGCCGGGCGAACGGTGCTGGCCATCTTGGGTTTGGCCACCGTGCCCCTGATGGGCGTGGGCTTGTGCCTGTGGTGGCGGGCCAGGCGTCCTGGCAGGGCCTTGCAGGTGCGTTGGCGCGGCCGGGCGCAGCAGTGGGTGTATGACCTGCATGGTGTGCTGGGTGCCCTCGTGTTGCCCGTGTGGTTGCTGCTGGTGGGCACGGGTGTGATGCTGGCCGAGCCCGACTGGTTCAAGCCCCTGCTGCAGAGGGTGTCGAGCGTGCAGCCTGCCCCTTCGTTTCACGCGCCTGACTTCGAGGTCGGGCAGGCCACCATGACCGCGGACACGGTCATCGCCCGTGCACAGGCCCAGTTCCCGGGGGCCGAGTTGCGCTGGGTCGAGACACCAGGGCGCGGCATGCCGGTGTGGCGCGTGCGGCTGTGGCAACCTGACGAGCCCGGCCGGCGGTTTCCGCGCAGCCTGGTGTGGGTGCACGCGCAGACGGGAGAGGTGCTGGCCGTGCGCGACCCGGCCCGGCACTCGGGCGCCGAATCGGTGCTGGCCTGGCTGCACCCGCTGCACAGCGGCGAGGCCCTGGGCCTGGTCGGGCGTGTGGCGGTGCTGCTGGCCGGCGTGGCCTGGCTGCTCAGCGTGGGCACTGGGCTGATGCGCTGGTGGCACAAGCGGCGAGGGCGCCTGCATCGCTCGCGCGTTGACTTGAGCCCATGAAAAAGGCGCCCGAAGGCGCCTGATGGACCCAAGGGCACCCGCCGGGTGCCCCGCCCGCACATCGGCGGGATCCGCGGGATCAGCGGGTCAGCAGCTTGTTGAGGTTGTCCAGGTCTTCGGCCTTGAGGCTGCCGCTGAGCTGGCGCAGCTTCATGGTGCCCACGATCACGTCGTAGCGAGCCTTGGACAAGTCGCGTTGGGTGGTGGCCAGGGCGGTCTGGGCGTCCAGCACGTCCTTGTTCACGCGCACGCCCACACGGTAGCCCAGTTGCGTGGCTTCCAGGGCCAGCTTGGCCGAGGCTTCGGCTGCTTCCAGGGCCTTGACCTGTGCCTGCCCGGACTGCACGCCGAAGAAGGCCTGGCGGGTGGCCAGGGCCATGCTGCGGCGGGCGTTATCCAGGTCACGCTCGCTCTTGGTCAACAGAGAGGCGCTTTCCTTGATGCGGTTGGTGGTGGCAAAGCCGGCGAACACTGGCACGTTCACTTCCACACCGATGGAGGCATTGGTGCCCGTGCTGGACGCCAGCGCGGCCGAGGCCGAGCCATCGACCTCGGTGCGGCTGATGGTGCCCACCAGGTCGGCGGTGGGCAGGTGCTCGCCTTGCGCCTTGCCAGATTCGATGCGTGCGATGTCCAGGGCGACCTGAGCCTTGACCACATTGGGTGAGTCGGCCGTCAGGGCCACCCATTCGTCGGCAGTGGCGGGGCTCAGTACCGGGCTTTGTGCCGGTGCGGCCAGCGGCAGCGGCTGAACATTGCTCAGGCCAACCAATTGGTCCAGCGCGATCGACTTGACCTTCAGGTCGTTCTCGGCTGCGATTTCCTGCGCGGTGGCCAGGTCAAAGCGGGCCTGGGCTTCGCGGGTGTCGGTGATGGTGGCGTTGCCGACTTCGAAATTGCGCTTGGCCGATGCCAGCTGCTCGGCCAGGGCCTTCTTGTTGGTCTGGGCCGTGGTCAGGGCATCGCGGGCGCCCAGCACGTCGAAATAGGCCTGCGACAGACGCACGATCAGGTCGGATTCGGCCACACGAAGCTCGGCCTGGGCGACTTTCAGTGATTCTTCTGACTGCTGAATCGAAGTGGTCACGCCCTTGTTGTACAGCGACTGACGGGCCTGCAGGGCCAGTGACTTGTTCGTGAAGTGGAACTTGTCGACATTGCCCAACTGGAAGTTCTTGTTGGCCGGCTCGAACTGGTTGCGCGAGATCGAACCTTTCAGGCCCACATTGGGCAAGTTGGCCGCCTTGGCCTGTTCAACCTTGTACCCGGTGGCCTCTGCCTGGGCCTGGGCGGCCAGGAAGGCCGCGTCGTAGCCGCGGGCCGTCTGGTACAGCTCGCTCAGGCTCTGGGCGCTGGCGCCTGCCGCCCAGCAGGATGCAAGCAATGCCACGGCCGCCGCAGTGCGGCGCAGGCTCGAAGCGGGACGTTGGCAGGGACCGTGATGCAACATGGGTTTCCTTTGGGATCGACTCGAACAGGCCAGGGCGGTGGGGCCGATACAGGGGTCAGAAAGTGAAGCCAGCTTCGGCAGCCATGCGGTCCAGCGGGGTGGCCACGGTGTCGAAGAGGCGGCGAGAGGTCAGGCTGCCATCAGCAGCCTTGGTGAACAGGGTGGCCTGCATGACCGGCTCACGGCCGACGATGGCCAGCAGGCGGCCGCCGGCCTTGACCTGGTCGAACAGGGTCTGGGGCACGGCGGTGACCGAGCCGGTCAGCACGATGGCGTCGAAGGGGCCTTGCGCCGGCAGGCCTTCGCTGCCTTCACCCAGGGCCACTTCGGCGTTGTGCACCTGGTTGTTGCGCAGGTTGGTGCGGGCGAATTCGACCAGCTCGGGGCGGTTTTCCATGGCGATCACGCGCTGGGCCTTGTGGGCGATCAAGGCGGCCATGTAGCCCGAACCGGCACCGATCAGCAGCACACGGTCGCGCTTGGACAGGTTCAGGTCCTGCACCATGCGGGCTTCCACGCGCGGGGCCAGCATGTTCTGGCCGCCGGGCAGGGGAATCTCGATGTCCATGAAGGCCAGGCTGCGGTGGGCGGCCGGCACGAAATTCTCACGGCGAACGACCGACAGCAGGGCCAGCACGGACGTGTCCAGCACGTCCCACGGGCGGATCTGTTGTTCGATCATGTTGAAGCGGGCTTGTTCGACGTTCATGGTGCGTTTCCAGGGTTGCCGGCAGGAACCGGTTGAATCTTGTCAGGGGGCAGCGCGCTGCACTGCCAAACCCGTTATTTTATGAAGTGCCACCGCCCTTGTCGGCGGAATTGAGCGGCTCGGTCGCCTTTTCAGTGCCGAAATGACCTGTGGATGAACGTCGACCGGCCCAGGCCGACAACCGATCAATGTAGCTGTAGACCACCGGCACGACCACCAGGGTCAACACCGAAGAAGCGATGACGCCCCCGATCACGGCCTGGCCCATGGGGGCGCGTTGCTCCGAGCCTTCCATCATGGAAAAAGCCAGCGGCACCATGCCGAACACCATGGCCAGCGTGGTCATGAGGATGGGGCGCAGGCGCACGCGGGCGGCCATGAGCAGGGCCTCGCGGCGGGGCAGGGCGGGCAGGGGCTCGCCGGTGCGCTCGTCATGGGCCTGGCCTGCGCGGGCCCGGTTGGCGAAATCGACCAGCAAGATGGCGTTCTTGGTGACCAGGCCCATCAGCATGATGATGCCGATGACCGAGAACATGTTGAGGGTCGAGCCGAACATCAGCAGGGCCAGCACCACGCCGATCAGGGTCAGGGGCAGGGCGCTCATGAGGGCCAGCGGCTGCAGGAAGCTGCGGAACTGCGAGGCCAGGATCATGTAGATGAAGATGACGGCCAGGGCCAGTGCCGACACCGCATAGGCAAAGGCCTCGGTCATGTCCTTGGTCGAGCCCCCGAAACGGCTGCGGTAGCCACTGGGGTAGCTCAGGCGGTCCAGGGCCTGGCGGATGTCTTTCGACACTTCGCCCACCGAGCGGCCGCTCACGTTGGCCGTGATCTCGATCTCACGGTTCAGGTCTCGGCGGTTCACCTGGGTGGGCCCCAGGTTGTTGCGCACCTCGGCCACCTGGCTCAGGCGCACCACCTGCGCGCTGCCGTCCGTGGCTGCGGGCAGCAGCAGCGGCGTGGCGGCGATGTCGTCGGCCGTGCGGCGTGCCTCGGGGGCCACCGACACGCGGATGTCGTGGTTGAGGTCGTCTTCCGAACGCCAGGTGCCAGCCACCTTGCCGCTGACCAGGATGTCGAGTGCGCGGCTGATGGCGGCCACGCTCAGGCCCCGGTCGGCGGCGGCGTCGCGGTCGACCACCACATCCACCGTGGGCTTGTTGGGTTTGAGGCTGCTGTCGATGTCGACCAGCCCTGGGATCTGCCGCAGGGTGGGCAGCAGTTCCGCGCTCAGGCGCTCCAGCGTGGCCAGGTCGCTGCCCTGCAGCGAAAAGGAAATCGGCTTCTGGCCGCCCAGGGCGTCGAGCACCCCCGCATGCGTGACGGTGATGCCCGGGATGCTGGCCAGGGTCTGTCGAAGGGGCACCGAGAGCTGGTCGACACTGCGCGTGCGTTCGGCCCGTGGCTTGAGCTTGACGTACAGCGTGACCTGGTTGCGCCCCTGGGCAAAGCCGGTGTTGATGGTGGCCACGGTGTACTGCACCTCGGGCATGCGTCGCACGGTCTGCTCGACCTGCCGGGTGCGGGTTTCGGTGGCCTCCAGTGATGTGCCTGTGGGCGTGTGGAACATCACATAGGTTTCCGAATAGTCGGCGCGGGGCACGAACTCGGTGCCCAGCAGCGGCACCAGGGCCAGCGCGGCCACCATGCTGCCGCCGGCGGCGCCCAGGGGCAGGCGGGGGTGGTCGAGGGACCAGGCCAGCAGGCGCTCGTAGCCCTGTGCCAGCGAGTCGGTGAAACGTTCAAAGGCGTGCGTGAGCCGGCCCAGGGTGCGGTCGTACAGGCCGGTGCCGGGCCGCGCGCCGATGGCCGGGTCGTGCCACACGCTCGACAGCATGGGGTCGAGCGTGAAACTCACGAACATCGAGATCAGCACGGCGGCCACGATGGTCAGGCCGAACTCGTGGAAGAACTTGCCGATCATGCCGCCCATGAAGCCGATCGGCAGGAACACGGCGACGATGGACAGGGTGGTGGCCAGCACGGCCAGGCCGATCTCCTGCGTGCCGTCGAGTGCGGCCTGCCAGGCCGATTTGCCCATGCGCACATGCCGCACGATGTTCTCGCGCACCACGATGGCGTCGTCGATCAGCAGGCCCACACTCAGGCTCAGGGCCATCAGCGTGACCATGTTGATGGAAAAGCCCATCAGGTCCATGAAGAAGAAGGTGCCGATGATGGAGATCGGCAACGTCAGCCCGGTGATGACGGTCGAGCGCCATGAATTCAGGAACAGGAACACGATCAGCACCGTGAGCACGGCGCCTTCGATCAGGGTGCGGCGCACGGTATTGACCGACACCTCGATCGGGCGGCTGCTGTCGCGCACCACCTGGGCCTGCATGCCAGCGGGCAATTCGGCCTGGGCCTCGGCCAGCGCCTTCTTGATGCCCTGGACCACGGTCAGGGTGTTTTCGCCCTGGGCCTTGAGCACCTCCAGGGCCAGGGCGCGTTCACCGCTGACCAGCGCCAGGCTGTCGCGCTCCTGTGGGCCATCGACCACCTCAGCCACCTGGGCCAGGCGGGTGGGCTGGCCGTTGCGGCTGGCCACGATCAGCTGGCGGAAGTCTTCCACCGTGCGCAGCCGGGCCGACACCTGCACCACGCGTTCGTTGTCGGCCGTGCGCACGCTGCCCGCGGGTTGGTCCTGGTTCTCGTTGCGCACCGCGTTGAGCACCTGCTCGGGTGTGACCCCCAGGGCCTCCAGCGCCGAGGGCTGCAGGTAGATGTTGATTTCGCGCTTGAGCCCGCCCACGAGGTTGACCGAGCCCACGCCGGGCACGTTCTCCAGGCGCTTGCGCAGCACCTCGTTGCCGTAGGTGGTCAGCGCCATGGGGCTGACCTGACCGCCGGGCGATGACAGGGTGAGGGTGATCACGGGCCGGTCGGCCGGGTCGAAGCGCAGCACACGGGCGTCTTTCACCTCTTCGCGCAACAAGGGCTTGAGCAGGGCGATCTTTTCGCGCACCTCGTCGGCCGCACGGCGGCTTTCGGTGTCCAGCGTGAACTGGACGATGACCACCGAGCTGCCCTCGTAGCTGCGCGATGAGATCTGGTTCACGCCGGCAATGGCATTGACGGCCTCTTCCACCTTGCGTGTGACCTCGCTTTCCACGATGGTGGGCGAGGCGCCGGGGTAGTCCATGCGCACGGCCACCGTGGGCAGGTCGACGTTGGGGAACTGGTCGATCTTCAGGCGCTGGTAGGAAAACAGGCCCAGCACCACCAGGGCGGCCATCATCATGGTGGCCAGCACCGGGTTGCCGATCGACAGGCGCGTGAACCACATGGTTCAGCCTTTCATGCCGTTGGCGCCGCCAGGGCTGCGTTGCACAGGCGTGCCTTCGCGCACCAGGCCCAGACTTTCACGCAGCACCTCGTCGCCCGCTTGCAGGCCCCGTGTGATGCGCACCACTCGGGCTTCGGGTGTGGGCGCCACATCAACCAGGTGGCCTTCGGCACCCAGCCCGACCGCCTGGTGCACCACGCGCCCCTGGCGCACCACCTGCACGAACGGCCCTTGCGTGCCCGTGTGCACCACGGTGCGCGGCACCAGCAGTCCGGTATCTCGCCCAAGGGTGAGCTGCCCGCGGGCGAACAGGCCCTGTCGCAAGGCCGGGTGGGCGGCCACGCTGAGGTAAACGGTCAGGGCCCGTGTCGCTGGCGCTGCGCTGGGGTTGATGCGCGCCACCTGAACAGCCAGGGGCTGGGGCACCCCGTCCACCGTGACCTGGCCGGGGGTTCCCGCCTGCAACTGCGCCACATCGGTCGGCTGCAGGCTCACTTCCATTTCCATGCGCGACAGGTCGACCACTTCGATCAACCGGGCATCGGGGTTCACATGTTCACCGGCCTGCACATGCTGCTTCGACACGGTGCCTGACAGGGGCGCCAGCACGCGCGTGTCAGCCAGGGCCTTGTCGGCCAGGCGGGCGTTGGCCTGCGCAGCCTGCCAGGTGGCCTGGGCCGCCTCGGCGTTGAACTGGGCCGTGTCCAGGGCCGTGCGCGAGATGAAGCCCTGGCCGACCAGGGCCTGCTGGTTCTCCAGCGTGCGCTGGGCGATGGCCAATTGCGCCTTGGCTGCGTCGGCCTGCTGGCGCGCCTGCTCCAGTCGGACCTGGGCATCACGGGCATCGAGCTGCACCAGCAGTTGCCCGGCTTTCACGGACATGCCTTCACGCACCCGCACCTGGGTCACTTCACCCGCTGTTCGGGCCTTGACCACGGCCGATTGCACAGCGCGGGCCGTGCCCGACACCGCGACGCTGCGCACCAGGGTCTGCTCGCTGACGCGCCACAGATCGGCATTGGCCAGAGTCAGGGCCCGGGACGTGCCAGCGTCAGTCTGTGCCAGGTTCGCCTGGGCCAGGCGCTTGGCCACGATGGTGCGCACCACGCCTGCAGTGCCCAGACCCACCACCAGCAGTGCGATCCACCAGCTTTTGTTCACGCGCATGGCCTCATCCTTCGCGCCCGGAGGGCGGCTGACGCAGACCCGACAGCAGCAGGTCGATCTGGGTGTTCATGAATCGCTCAGGCTCCAGCGGCATGGGGTTGTGCTGGCAGGTGGCCGTGCATTGGGGGTACAGCACCAGGAACTGGGCGGTGGCCATCAGGGCTTGCACCACGGCGGTCACTTCGACAGGCCGGAACTCCTGCCTGTCGATGCCACGCTGCACGGCGCGCGACACCAGCTGGTAGGTGGGCGTGATCACCTCGTCGACATAGAACTGGGCCAGCTCGGGCATGTTGCCCACCTCGGCCACGATCAGCTTGAAGATGCCGGCCGCGTGGCTTTGCCCAAAGCGCTGCCACCAGGTGTGCGCCAGCATCTTGAGCAGGTCGTCGGTGCCGCCTTGCCATTGATCGGACAGGTCGCGGCTGGCGTCGATCACCTCCACCAGGTAATGGCGGATCACGGCCTTGAACAGCTCGTCCTTGCTGGGGTAGTAGCGAAACAGCGTGCCCTTGGACACCCCGGCCAGCTGGGCCACGTCTTCGGTGCGTGTGGCCGCCAGCCCACGGGTGGTGAACTGGGTGTAGGCGGCCTCCAGCAGTTGCTGCGGTCGCTCGGCCTTGCGGCGTTGGCGGGTGGGCGAGGAGGGCTCGCACGCGGCCTCTGGGGAAGGAGGCTGCGGGCGCGCCATGCGATCGGGCATGTGCTGCTTAATGACTGGTCGGTCAGTAATGGTAGCCAGCCCGTGGGCTTGCGGTCAACCCAAGCGTGTCAAGCGGCTGTCGCCGTCGCAGCACAAAGGCGTCGTTATGCTGCCTCCATGCATGCTTTCCATTGCGATCGTTTCGATCCGCCCTTGCCCGAGGGGCATCGCTTTCCCATGGCCAAGTATCGCCTTCTGCGTGAGCAGGTGCAGGCCCAGCTGCCCGATGTGGTGGTGCAAGAGGCCCGCGCGGCCACAGAGGCCGAACTGCAGGCGGCGCACGATCCAGCCTACGTGGCGGCCGTGCTGCAAGGCACCCTGGCCCCGGAGGCCTGGCGCGAGATCGGCTTTCCGCATTCGCCCACCATGGTCGAGCGTTCATGCCGGTCGGTCGGGGCCACGCTGGAGGCCACGGCGCTGGCCCGCCTGCAAGGCGTGGCCTTGAACCTGGCTGGCGGCACCCACCACGCCCAGCGGGCCAAGGGCAGTGGCTTTTGCGTGTTCAACGACGTGGCCGTGGCGGCTGAGCAGGCCTTGCGCCATGGTGTGCAGCGCGTGGCGGTGATCGACCTGGACGTGCACCAGGGCAATGGCACCGCCGACATCTTTGCCGGGCGCGAGGAGGTGTTCACCCTGTCGCTGCATGGCGACAAGAACTTCCCGTTCCGCAAGTCGGCCAGCACGCTCGACGTGCCGCTGGACAAGGGGTGTGATGACGCCACCTACCTGGCGGCCCTGGACCTGGCCCTGGGCCAGCTCGAAACCGCCCACGCCCACCGTCCCTTCGGTCTGATGTACTACCTGGCCGGTGCCGACGCCCACGAGGGCGATCGCCTCGGGCATCTGGCCCTCACGGATGCCGGCATGGCCCTGCGTGACCGCCGCGTGCTGGAGCTGGCCGAGCGCTGGCGCGTGCCCCTGGTGGTGTGCATGGCCGGGGGCTACGGGCGTGACCTGGAGCGCATGCTGGCGGTGCAGTGGCAGACCGTGCGCCTGTGCTTCGAAAGCTGGCACGCCCGCCAGCGCGCCTGATCTGGCAGGCGCTTCGCCGTTGATCACCTTCGCCTGCATGGCAGAACCGTGTCTCACGCCCGACGCATTTCTGGAAATAATCGCCGCATGAGCAAGCCCACCCCCACCCAGCGTTCCGACTACGCCCATCACAGCCAGATCACCACGCGCTGGATGGACAACGACATCTACGGCCACGTCAACAACGTGACCTATTACAGCTACTTCGACACCGCGGTGAACCGCTACCTGATCGAGGCCGGTGTGCTGGACATCCACGCGGGCGCGGTGATCGGGCTGGTCATCGAAACCCATTGCAACTACTTCGCGCCGCTGGCATTCCCCAAGAACGTCGAGGCCGGCATCCGTGTGGCGCACATCGGCAAGAGCAGCGTGCGTTACGAGATCGGCCTGTTCGACGAAGGACAGACCCAGTCGGCCGCCAGCGGGCATTTCGTGCACGTGTACGTGGACCGCGAAACCCGTCGCCCCACGGCGCTGCCCGATGACTTCGTGAAGGCCCTGCAGCGCCTTCAGATGCCTGCCGCCTGAGCGCAACGGCAGCACCTCGAACTGCTCAACGCCATGACCCACCCCGCCTCGCTGCCCCGCCAGCCCGACGCCATCACCCCTGACAGCGTGGCCGCTGTGGATGCGGCCATCACCTCGCGGCGCTCGATCCGTCGCTTCCTGCCCACACCCGTGCCACGCGAGCAGATCGAAGCCATCTTGGCGGTGGCGGCCCGTGCGCCCTCGGGCACCAACACCCAGCCTTGGCGCGTGCACGTGCTGACCGGCGAGCGCCGACAGCAACTGTGCGACCAGGTGCTGGCCGCTGCCGCCCAGAGCGACCCCACCAAGCGCTACACCGAGCAGTACGACTACTACCCCAGCGAGTGGGTTTCGCCCTACATCGACCGCCGCCGCAAGGTGGGCCTCGACCTGTACGGCCTGCTGGGCCTGGGCAAGGACAACAAGGCCGGCATGCAGATGCAGCAGGCGCGCAACTTCCTGTTTTTCGATGCGCCGGTGGGCCTGGTCTTCACCATCGAGCGCGTGATGGGGCGGGGCAGCCTGCTCGACTACGGCATGTTCCTGCAGAGCGTCATGGTGGCGGCCCGGGCCCGCGGCCTGGACACCTGCCCTCAGGCCGCGTGGAACCATTACCACAGCGTGGTGCTCCCCCTCTTGGGCCTTGACCCTGAACGGCACATGATGGTTTGCGGCATGGCCCTGGGGCACGCCGACCCGCAGGCCATCGAAAACACGCTGCTCACCGAACGTGAAGCGGTGTCTGGTTTCACCACCTTCTTGTGAAGGTCTAGGGTGAACCCCTAGGTGCAGGCTGTTTCTGAACCGAAGTTTTCTTTCTATGATCGAAGCGGTAACTGAAATTTGATGTTGTCAGATTCGGTTCCCGCGGTGAGTCGCACCGCTTGCTGAACACTCGTTATCACGGAGTTGAACCATGAGCCTGATGGGCCAGATGATGCACATGCCCTTGATGATCTCGTCGCTGCTCACGCACGCGGCACGTCACAACGGTGACGTCGAGATCGTGTCCAAGCGTGTCGAAGGCGACATGCACCGCACCAACTGGGCTGGCATCGAACAGCGTTCGCGCAAGCTTGCTCAGGCCCTTGAGCGCCTGGGCCTGAAAACGGGTGACCGCGTGGGCACCCTGGCCTGGAACGGCTACCGCCACCTCGAAACCTACTACGGCGTGTCCGGCTCGGGCATGGTCTGCCACACCATCAACCCCCGCCTGTTCCCCCAGCAGGTGGCCTGGATCGTCAACGACGCCGAAGACAAGGCCATCTTCGTCGACCTGAACATCTTCCCGCTGGTCGACAAGCTCGCCCCCATGATGCCCAGCGTCAAGCACGTGGTGGTGATGTGCGGCCGCGAGCACATGCCCAAGGAATCGTCGATTCCGAACCTGCTGTGCTACGAAGAGCTGGTCGAGGCCGAAGACGGCAATTACCAGTGGCCCACCTTCGACGAAAACACCGCCGCTTCGATCTGCTACACCTCGGGCACGACCGGCAACCCCAAGGGCGCCGTGTATTCGCACCGCTCGACCGTGCTGCACGCCTACGCCTCGGCCATGCCCGATGCCATGAGCGTGTCCTCGCAAGACACCGTGCTGCCCGTGGTGCCCATGTTCCACGTGAACGCCTGGGGCCTGCCCTACGCCTCGGCCATGATCGGTTGCCGCCTGGTGTTCCCGGGCCACCACCTGGATGGGGCCTCGCTGTACAACCTGTTCGAGCAGGAGAAGGTGACCTTCTCGGCCGGCGTGCCCACCATCTGGCTGGGCCTGATCAACCACGCCAAGCAGAACAACCTGAAATTCAGCACCTTCAAGCGCACCGTGATCGGTGGTTCGGCCTGCCCGCCGGCCATGATCAAGACCCTGCAAGATGACTTCGGTGTTGAGGTGATCCATGCCTGGGGCATGACCGAGCTGTCGCCGCTGGGCACGCTCAGCCGCCTGAAGGCCAAGCATGCCGACCTGCCCAAGGACCAGAAGGAAGCCATCCTGGCCAAGCAGGGCAAGGGCATCTACGGCATCGACATGCGCATCGTCGACGGTGACGGCAAGGTGCTGCCCTGGGACGGCAAGGCCGCGGGCGACCTGGAAGTGCGTGGCCACTGGGTCATCAGCAGCTACTTCAAGATGGACAAGTCGCCGCTGCACGACGGCTGGTTCCCCACGGGCGACGTGGCCACCATCGATCCCGACGGCTACATGCAGATCACCGACCGCAGCAAGGACGTGATCAAGTCGGGTGGCGAGTGGATCAGCTCGATCGACCTGGAGAACGTGGCCATGGCCCACCCGGCCGTGCATGAGGCCGCTGCCATTGCCGCCTTCCATCCCAAGTGGGACGAGCGCCCGCTGCTGGTGGTGGTCAAGAAGCCCGGTGCCGAGGTGACTGCCGCCGAGCTGATCGCCTTCTACGACGGCAAGATCCCCAAGTGGCAGACGCCCGACGATGTCGTGTTCGTGGACGAGATCCCGCACACCGCCACCGGCAAGATCTACAAGCTCAAGCTGCGCGAGACCTTCAAGGATCACAAGCTGCCCACCGCTTGATGCTGAGCCAAAAAGCACCCTTTTCAGGGTGCTTTTTTTTGTCCTGCCCGTGTCTGGAAATACCTTTGCATTTTTGCTGCAATGGTTTGCCCTGACCTCGGGTGAACCCGAAGTGCCCCCCTTGAATGTGGGGGGTAATCTGTGACTGTCACGACTGCTTTTTCGAGGAGAAAAAACATGACCTTTACCCGTCGTTCCCTGGCTGTCCTGGTCGCTGCTTCCCTGACTTCCGCCGCGGCCTTCGCTCAGAAGGGCGAGACCGTCAAGATCGGCTGGATCGATCCGCTGTCCGGCCTGATGGCCAGTGTCGGCCAGAACCAGGTCAAGAGCTTCCAGTTCGTGGCCGAGAAGCTCAACGCGAACAACCCCGCGGGCGTCAAGTTCGAGATCGTCACCTTCGACAACAAGCTCAGCCCCGCGGAAACCGCCAACGCCCTGAAGGCCGCCGCCGACCAGGGCATCCGCTACGTGGCGCAAGGCCTGGGTTCCGGTGCCGCCCTGGCCCTGGTCGATGCTGTGAACAAGCACAACGAGCGCAACCCCGGCAAGGAAATCGTCTACCTCAACTACGCCGCGGTGGACCCTGACCTGACCAACAGCAAGTGCAGCTACTGGCACTTCCGCCTCGATGCCGACACCTCCATGAAGATGGAAGCGCTGAGCACCTTCATCAAGGGCCAGCCCGACGTGAAGAAGGTGTACCTGATCAACCAGAACTACGCGCACGGCCAGCAGGTCTCGAAGTTCGCCAAGAGCACCCTGCAGCGCAAGCGCCCTGACGTCCAGATCGTGGGCGATGACCTGCACCCGCTGGCCCAGGTGCGTGACTTCACGCCCTATGTGGCCAAGATCAAGGCATCGGGCGCTGACACCGTGATCACCGGCAACTGGGGTTCTGACCTGGCGCTGCTGGTCAAGGCCGCGAACGACGCCGGCCTGACCACCAAGTTCTACACCTACTACGCCAACTTCGGCGGCACGCCAACAGCGCTGGGCACCGCGGCCGACGGCCGTGTGTTCCAGGTGGGTTATGGCCACTACAACCTGGGTGGCCTGAACTCGCAGCTGGTGTCCGAGTTCAAGAAGAAGTTCAACGACGACTACTACTCGGCCGCCACCTACCACGCGCTGGCCATGCTGTCTGAAGGCATGGCCAAGGCCAAGAGCACCGACCCCGTGAAGGTGGCGCCCATGATGGAAGGCATGAAGTTCAAGAGCTTCAATGGCGAAGTCGAGATGCGCAAGGGTGACCACCAGATGCAGCAACCGGTGTTCATCACCAAGTGGCAGAAGGTCGATGCCAAGAACACGTACAACGTGGAAGGCACGGGCATGACCTTCGCGCCAGTGCAGGCTTTTGACGCCTACGTGGCCAGCACGCCCACCTCGTGCCAGATGAAGCGTCCCTGATGCTTCGTTGATGCGCTGCATGCGGTCGATCCCGCATGTGGCGTGTCTGCCGTCCGGCGCAGCGGCCGCTCGACCTGAGCCCTTGCGCCGACCCGGTCGCCCACGATGCGGCCGGGCGTTCGACCCTCAGGGGGTGGCGCAGGCCGCCCGCAATGCATGGAAACCTTTGTCGTCTTCTTCCTCAGCGGCCTGAGTTATGGCTTGCTGCTGTTCATGCTGAGCGCCGGTCTGACGCTCATCTTCAGCATGATGGGCGTGCTCAATTTCGCGCACGCCAGTTTCTACATGATCGGTGCCTACGCCGCCTACGTGCTGGCCGACAAGGTCGGCTTCTGGGCGGCCTTGGTGCTGGCGCCTTTGCTGGTGGGCGCTCTGGGGGCCGCTTTCGAGCGCTTCTCATTGCGCAAGGTGCACCAGTACGGCCACGTGCCCGAACTCCTGATCACCTTCGGTTTGTCGTACTTGGTGCTCGAAGTGGTGCGCCTGATGTTCGGGCCGGCCAACGTCGATTACCGTGTGCCCGAAGCCCTGCAGGGCCCGATGTTCACGGTGGCCAAGTTGCAAGGCGAAGGTGTGAGCCTGCTGTGGGGCGCTGGCAGCCCCGAGCTGTGCAACGCCGCGGGCAACAACTGCACGCAGTTCCCCATGTACCGCGGCTTCATGGCTGGTGTGGCGCTGGCCATGCTGACCTCGCTGTGGCTGCTGCTCACCCGCACCCGTGTGGGCCTGATCATTCAGGCTGCGCTCACACACCCCGACATGGCACAGGCGCTGGGTCACAACGTGCCCCGCGTCATGATGGGTGTGTTCGGTGGGGGCTGCGCCCTGGCCGGTCTGGCTGGCGTGATCGGTGGCAATGCCTTCGTCACCGAGCCCAACATGGCCGCTTCGGTGGGCGCCATCATCTTCGTGGTGGTGGTGGTGGGGGGCATGGGCTCCCTGGCCGGGGCGTTCATCGCTTCGGTGCTGATCGGCCTCATCCAGACCTTTGCCGTGACCATCGACGTGTCGGTGGCCTCCGTGATGCAGAACATGGGCCATCAGGTCAACTTCGACCACTGGTCCTACCCCTTCCTGCGCATCACCGTGTCGCAGATGGCGCCCATCCTGCCCTATCTGCTGCTGGTCCTGACCCTGATCTTCCGTCCCAAGGGCCTGCTGGGCACCCGGGAAGAGTGAGAACGCCATGTCCGAGAAGGTTTACCGTTTCAAGCCCGTCAACGTCGGGCGCTGGGTGGTCTGGAGCCTGTTCGCTCTGATCCTCATCGTGGCCCCGCTGCTGTTCACCAGCGGCCTGGCCACCACCGTGCTCACGCAGATGGGCATCGCCATCATCGCCTGCCTGTCCTACAACATGCTGCTGGGGCAGGGCGGCATGCTCAGCTTCGGTCATGCCGTGTATTCAGGCCTGGGGGGCTTTGCAGCCATCCATGCCCTGAACATGGCCGGGCAGGGCACGCTGGGCATTCCCGTCAGCCTGGTGCCGGTGGTGGGCGGGCTGGGTGGTCTGGTGGTTGCGGCCATCCTGGGCTCGGTCACCACCAAGAAGGCCGGCACCATCTTCGCCATGATCACGCTGGGCGTGGGCGAGCTGGTGTTCAACATGTCGCTGATGCTGCCGGAGTTCTTCGGTGGTGAAGGCGGCATCGCGGCCAACCGTGTGGTGGGTGAGCCCGTGCTGGGCATCAGCTTCGGCCCGCAGATTCAGGTGTACTACCTGGTGGCGCTGTACTGTTTCGTGTGCACGGCCCTGATGTTCGCCTTCACGCAGACGCCGCTGGGCCGCATGCTCAACGCGGTGCGTGACAACCCCGAGCGGGTCGAGTTCATCGGCTACGACGCTCAGCGCATCCGCTACATCGCGTTCATGATCGCGGGCTTTTTTGCCGGCATCTCGGGCGGCCTGGGCGCCCTGAACATCGAGCGTGTCACCGCCGAAGTGGTGGGGGCCCATGCCTCGGGCGCCATGCTGCTGTTCACTTTCCTGGGTGGGGCGCTGTTCTTCTTCGGCCCCATCATCGGTGGTGTGCTGATGGTGGTGGCGCAAGTGCTGCTGTCCGAGCTGACCAAGGCCTGGCTGCTGTACCTGGGCCTGGTCTTCCTGCTGATGGTGATGTACGCCCCGGGCGGCATTTCCAGCCTGATCATGATGAACCTGCGGGTGGCCAGTTTTGGCTTCTGGGGCCGGCTGCGCTGGTTGTACCTGGGGCTGCTGACCGGTGCCGGGGTGCTGCTGGTGGGCTTGGGCGCCCTGATCGAGATGGTCTATCACATCAAGCTTGACCTGGGCATGGGCCCCGAGATGAAGTTCATGGGGCAGATGCTGAACGTCGATCACACCGGCACCTGGCTGGCTGCGTTGGCCATCGCGGTGGTGGGCACTGGCATCCTGGTGGGGTTTGGCCGCGTGTTTTCTGCGCGCTGGGGCCACATCCAGGAACAGATTGAAGCCGAGGTGGCGCGCCGCGCCGGCCTGTGAAACCGCCAGGAGTCGACACCATGAGTGCAACCCAACAAGCCCTGGCCCTTGAACTGCGCCAGGTCCGCAAATCGTTCGGCAAGACCGAGATCATCCGAGGCGCCGAACTGGCGGTTCGCCAGGGCGAACGTGTGGCCCTGATCGGCCCCAACGGCGCGGGCAAGTCCACGCTGTTCAACCTGATCAGCGGCCGCATGGCGCCCACCAGCGGGCAGATCCTGCTCAATGGGCAGCCCATCCACGGCCACAGGCCGTATGACATCAACCGCCGCGGCCTGGCCCGCAGCTTCCAGGTGTCCAACCTGTTCCCGCGCCTGAGCGTGTTCGAGAACATCCGCTGTGGCGTGCTGTGGTCCATGGGTGAGCGATACGCCTTCTGGCGTTTCCTGACCGACCTGAAAGAGGTGAACGCCCGTACCGAGCAGGTGCTGGACATGATCCGCCTGCGCCGCAAGCGCGACACGCCCGTCTCGCTGCTGACCTATGCCGAACAGCGCGCCGTGGAAGTGGGCGTGACCATCGCCGGCGGCGGCAACGTCATCCTGCTCGACGAGCCCACCGCGGGCATGAGCAAATCCGAAACGGCCAACTTCGTGCAGATGATCCGTGAAGTGACCGAAGGCAAGACCCTGCTGACCGTGGAGCACGACATGGGGGTGGTGTTCGGCCTGGCCGACCGCATCGCCGTGCTGGTGTATGGCGAGGTGATCGCCTTCGACACGCCTGACAAGGTGCGCTCGAACGAGCGCGTCAAAGAGGCCTACCTGGGCTCCACCCTGGCCGAAAACCAGGCCGCAGAAGCCGCGCACCACGGAGCCTGAGCATGCTGAAAGTTGTCAACCTCCATGCCTTCTACGGCAAGAGCCACATCCTGCACGGCGTGAACATGCAGGTGAACCCGGGCGAGATCGTGGCCTTGCTGGGCCGAAACGGCTCGGGCCGATCCACCCTGGTCAAGACCATCATGGGCCTGGTCGAAGGTTCGGGCCATGTGCACTGGCGCGACCAGAACGTGCTGGGCCAGAAGACCTTCGACATCGCGCGCCAGGGCATCGGCTACGTGCCCGAAAGCCGCGACATCTTCCCCAAGCTCACGGTGGAGCAGAACCTGCTGCTGGGCGTGCAGAGCGGCCGCAAGAAGGCCAACCGCTGGTGCCTGGACGACATGTACGGCATGTTCCCCCGCCTGAAAGAGCGCCAGCACACCGAGGCCGGCGTGCTCTCGGGCGGTGAACAGCAGATGCTGACCCTGTGCCGTACCCTGATGGGCGACCCCGACCTGATCATGATCGACGAGCCCACCGAAGGCCTCGCCCCCAAGATCGTGGAACTGGTGGGCGAGTACCTCAAGGAGCTGAAAAAACGCGGTCTGGGCGTGCTGCTGGTCGAGCAGAAGCTCACCATTGCCCTCGACATTTCCCAGCGTTGCTATGTGATGGGCCACGGCGAAGTGGTGTTCGAAGGCACGCCCGACGAACTCCGTGCCGACGAGATGGTTCGCAAGGAATGGCTCGAAGTCTGAGCCCCCTTGTCAACATTCATCCGACCTCATTAAAGCCCACGGTTGCCTTCCAGTGCCGTGGGCTTTTCAATTCGTACAATGATTCTTTTCAGATTCATTGGTCCAACCCTCGACGACTGAATTCGGTATGAGCACCACCTACAACGTGACCGACGGCGTGGCCGTCATCGCCCTCGACAACCCGCCCGTCAATGGCCTGGGTCAGAGCACCCGCGCCGGCATCGTGGACGGCATTGCCAAGGCCAACGCCGATGCCGCCGTCAGCGCCATCGTCATCATCGGCTCGGGCAAGGTGTTCTGCGGCGGCGCCGACATCCGCGAGTTCGGCTCGCCCAAGGCCGGTGCCGAACCCAACCTGCATGTGGTCATCGAGCAGGTCGAGCAATCGGGCAAGCCCGTGGTGGCGGCCATCCATGGTGTGGCCATGGGCGGTGGGCTGGAGCTGGCCCTGGGCTGCCACTACCGCGTGGTGGCCCCGGGCGCCCAGATCGCGTTGCCCGAAGTGAACATCGGCATCGTGCCGGGCGCGGGTGGCACGCAGCGACTGCCCCGCGTGCTGGGTGTGGATGCCGCCCTGCAGATGATCACCACCGGTGCCTCGGTGCCCAGCGACAAGCTGGCCAAGGCCCCAGGCCAGAAGCTGTTCGATCGCCTGGTCGAGGGTGACCTGCTGGCTGGCGCCCTGGCCTTCGCCAAGGACGTGGCCGCCGTGCGCCCCCTGCCTTCGGTGCGTGACCTGAGCGTGGCCGCCCCGGCCGATGCCGAGGCCTTCAACAAGGCCCGCGCCGAGCTGGCCAAGACCCGCCGCAACCTGGAAGCGCCGCAGCGCTGCGTCGATTGCGTGGAAGCCGCCACGAAGCTCGACCTGAATGCCGGCATCGCCTTCGAGCGCGAGGTGTTTGAAAAGCTGGTCACCTCCGACCAGGCCCGCGCCCTGCGCCATGCCTTCTTTGGCGAGCGTGCTGCCAGCAAGATCCCCGATGTGCCGGCCGACACGCCGCTGCGCAAGATCGAGAAAGTGGCCGTGATCGGCGCCGGCACCATGGGTGGCGGCATCACCATGAACTTCCTGAACGCGGGCATCCCCGTCACCATCCTCGAGATGAAGCAGGAAGCCGTGGACCGCGGCGTGGGCATCATCCGCAAGAACTACGAAGCCCAGGTGGCCAAGGGCAAGCTGTCGCAAGACAAGCTCGACGCCCGCATGGCCCTGCTCACCACCACCCTGAGCTACGACGACATCGCCCAGGCCGACATGGTGATCGAGGCCGTGTTCGAAGACATGGGCGTCAAGTCGCAGGTGTTCACCCAGCTCGACAGCGTGATGAAACCCGGTGCCATCCTGGCCTCGAACACTTCCACGCTGGATGTGGACAAGATCGCTGAAGTCACGAAGCGCCCCGCCGATGTGGTGGGCCTGCACTTCTTCAGCCCGGCCAACGTGATGCGCCTGCTGGAAGTGGTGCGCAGCAAGCACACCGCCAAGGACGTCATGGCCACCGTGATGGCCGTGGCCAAGAAGATCAAGAAGGTCGCCGTGGTGTCGGGCGTGTGCGATGGCTTCATCGGCAACCGCATGATCGAGCAATACAGCCGCCAGGCCGGCTTCCTGCTGGACGAAGGCTGCACGCCGCAACAGGTGGACAAGGCCGTTGAAAAATGGGGCATGGCCATGGGCCCGTTCCGCATGGGCGACCTGGCCGGCAACGACATTGGCTGGGCCATCCGCAAGCGCCGCTACCAGGAAAAGCCCAACATGCGCTACAGCGCCACGGCCGACAAGCTGTGCGAGCTGGGCCGCTTCGGCCAGAAGACCGGCGCAGGCTGGTACGACTACGAAGCTGGCAAGCGAGAGCCTGTGCCTTCGGCCGTGGTCGAAGAGATGCTGGTCAAGCACCGCGAAAGCCTGGGCATCACACCGCGCCAGATCTCTGACGAAGAGATCGTGGGCCGCCTGATCCTGGCGCTGGTCAACGAAGGCGCCCACATCCTGGAAGAGGGCATTGCCTCGAAGGCTTCCGACATCGACATGGTCTACCTGACCGGCTATGGTTTCCCGCTGTTCCGCGGTGGCCCCATGCTGTACGCCGACATGCTGGGCCTGGGCAAGGTGGTCGAGCAGATGGCCGCTTACGCGAAGAACCCCCGTGACGACGCCAGCTTCTGGCAACCCGCCCCGGTGCTGGCCAAGCTGGCCGCCGAGGGCAAGACCTTCAACAACGCCGCCTGATGCGCCTGCGCACCCGGTGAGCCCGCAGGGCCTGCAGAACCCAAGGCTGCAGGCCCTTTTCTTTGACCCCTGCATGACTTGGCATGCACTGCGCCATCGTGGCTGGCCCCCAGCCACAGCAGGACGGACCCCGACCTGAAAGCACGCACATGAGCCACCGCGCCACCGTTGACTTCCTGCTCCATGACTGGCTGAACGCCGAACAGCTGTGCCAGCGCGAGCGCCACGCCGAACACAGCCGCGAAACCTTCGAGGCCGTGCTCGACCTCAGCGAGAAGCTGGCCACCGAGCAGTTCGCCCCCCACAACCGCCTGGTCGACACGCACGAGCCCGAGTTCGACGGCCATGCCGTGACCTTGCCCGAGGTCACGCCCAGGGCCTTGCAGGCCTTCAGCGAGGCCGGCCTCATGGCGGCCAGCAAAGACGCCGAACTGGGCGGCATGCAGCTGCCCACCGTGGTCGAGATTGCGTCGATGAGCTTTTTCTACAAGGCCTCGATTGCCCTGGCGGCTTACCCCATGCTGACGCGGGGCAACGCCAACACCATCGTGGCCCACGGCACGCCGCGCCAGATCGAGGTGTTCGCCAAGCCCGGGCTGGAGGGCCGCACCTTCGGCACCATGTGCCTGAGTGAGCCGCAAGCCGGCTCCAGCCTGTCCGACATCGCCACCAAGGCCGTGCCTGATGTGGCGGGTGACGGCAGTGGCTTGTCCTGGGCCGACGACCCGCTGGGCCCACGCCACCGCCTCACGGGCAACAAGATGTGGATCTCGGGCGGCGAGCACGAGATGGGCGAGAACATCGTGCATCTGGTGCTGGCCAAGATCCCGGGGCCCGATGGCAAGACCATTCCTGGCGTGAAAGGCATCTCGCTGTTCATCGTGCCGCGCAAGCTGGTCAAGCCTGACGGCACCATCACGGCCACCCGCAACGATGTGGCCCTGGCCGGCCTGAACCACAAGTGCGGCTACCGCGGCACGGTCAACACCCTGCTGAACTTTGGTGAAGGCAAGTTCCCCGTCAACGGGCAGGCCGGTGCCGTGGGCTACCTGATTGGCAAGCCAGGCGAAGGCCTCAAGTGCATGTTCACGCTGATGAACGAGGCCCGCACCGGTGTGGGCCTGGGTGCGACCATGCTGGGCTACGCCGGCTACGAAGCCTCGCTGGCCTATGCGCAGCAACGCCCGCAGGGCCGTCATGCCAGCGCCGCCGGCAAAGACGCCTCGCGCCCGCAAGTGCCCATCGTGGAACACGCCGACGTCAAGCGCATGCTGATGGCGCAAAAGGCCATCGTGGAAGGTGGCCTGGGCCTGGGCCTGCTGTGTGCCCAGCTGATCGACGACGAACAGACCGGCACCCCCGAGCAGGCCGAGAAAGCCGGCCTGCTGCTGGAGTTGCTCACGCCCATTGCCAAGAGCTGGCCCAGCGAATGGGCGCAAGAGGCCAACTCGCTGGCCATCCAGATCCATGGCGGCTACGGCTACACGCGTGATTTCCCGGTCGAGCAGTACTGGCGCGACAACCGCCTGAACATGATCCACGAAGGCACCCATGGCATCCAGGGTCTGGACCTGCTGGGCCGCAAGGTCGTGATGAACGGCGGCAAGGCTTTGAGCGTGCTGGCCGAGCGCATCAGCCAGACCGTGCAGCAGGCCGGGCAGGTCGAAGGCCTGGCCGTGCACGCCAATGCCCTGGCCGGTGCCCTGCAGAAAGTGGGCGCCACCACCAAGGCCGCCTGGGCCACGAACCAGCCCGACGAAGCCCTGGCCAACGCCACCTGCTACATGCAGGCCTTCGGGCACACGGTGCTGGCCTGGGTGTGGCTGGAGCTGGCGCTGGCGGCCAAGGCGGCGCAGCAAGGCGGCCACTGGTGCGCTTCGCCCCTGGGCCCGGGCTTCCTGAAGGGCAAGCTGGCGGCCTGTGATTACTTCTTCTCGTACGAGCTGCCCAAGATCGACGCCTGGCTGGGCGTGGTCTCGCGCCGCGACATGACCTGCGCCCAGGCGCAGGCCGACTGGTTCTGATTTCCGAAAGCGTTCGACATGCTGCGACACATCGTGATGTTCACCCTCAAGGACCCTGCGAATGCGCCCAAGGTCAAGGCTCTGCTGGACACCTGCAAGGGCCTGGTGCCTGGCATGCACGAATTCGACGTCGGCATCAAGACCGACGGGCTCGAAGCCAATTGCGACGTGGTGCTGGTCTCCACGTTCACCGATGCGGCCGCCCTGGCCGCGTACGCGCCCCACCCGCATCACCAGCAGGTGGTGGCGCAGATCCGCGAGATGGCGGCCTCCCGCCATGTCGTCGATTACTGGGTCTGAGGTCGCCTCGGGCCTTTCCACAGGACACCTGACAAGGACGTTTCCATGAGTTCCTCTCGACGCATTCAGCAACTCTTCGACCTGAGCGGGCGCACCGCACTGGTCACGGGCGGTTCGCGCGGCCTGGGCCTGCAGATGGCCCATGCGCTGGGCGAGGCCGGCGCACGGGTCATCGTCAGCTCACGCAAGGCCTCTGACCTGCAAGAAGCTGTGGCCAGCCTCAAGGCCGCCGGCATCGACGCCAGTTTCATCGCCGCCGACGCGGGCCAGCCTGACGACATCAGCCGCCTGGCCAGCGAAGCCCTGGCCCTGGCTGGCGACATCGACATCCTGGTCAACAACGCCGGCGCCACCTGGGGTGCCCCCGCCGAAGACCACCCGCTGGAAGCCTGGGACAAGGTGCTCAACCTGAACGTGCGCGGCTACTTCCTGCTGGCGCAGGCCCTGGGCAAGCGCAGCATGATCCCGCGCCGCACCGGCCGCGTCATCAACGTGGCCAGCATCGCGGGGCTGGGCGGCAACCCTGCCTTCATGCAGACCATCGCCTACAACACCAGCAAGGGCGCGGTGGTGAACTTCACCCGCGCACTCGCTTGTGAGTGGGGCCGCCACGGCATCAACGTGAACGCCATTGCGCCCGGTTTCTTCCCCAGCAAGATGACGGCGGGCCTGCTGTCGGCCGTGGGTGAAGACAAGATGGCGGCCCATGCCCCGCTGCAGCGCCTGGGCGACGACGAAGACCTCAAGGGCCTGACCCTGCTGTTTGCCTCGGATGCGGGCAAGCACATCACCGGCCAGATCATGGCGGTCGATGGTGGCGTGAGCGCCCTGGTGGGCGGCTGAGCATGGCCATCCCTTTCGCCGTGCACATCCCGTTCGTCGAGCAACTGGGCTGCGAGCTGCAGTTCTACGACGACGGGCAGGCCGAGATCACGCTGGACGTGCGCGACGACGTGCACACCAACTCGTTCGGCGTGGCCCACGGCGGCGTGCTGATGTCGCTGCTGGACGTGGCCATGGCGCACGCGGCCCGCAGCCCGCACAAGCACCTGCCCGACGGCGGACCTGGCCTGGTCACCCTCGAGATGAAGACCAGCTTCATGCGGCCCGGCCTGGGCCGGCTGGTGGTGCGCGGCAGCGTGCTGCAAGCCACCGCGAAGATGGCCTTCACCGAGGGCCGTGTGCTCGATGCCCAGGGCCAGCTGTGTGCCCATGCCACCGCCACCTTCAAGTTCCTGCGGGCCTTGCCCATCTCCGGCCGCGAAGCGCGCCCGGCGGCCAAGCCCCGATCAACCCTCTGAATCTTTCACATGGAGTCTGACATGACCCTGATGAACCAACAGATCCTGCTGGACAACCGCCCCCAGGGCGAAGCCAGCGTGTCCAACTTCAAGCTGGTGAGCACCCCCGTGCCCGCTGCCGACGCCTTGGCCGACGGCCAGGTGCTGGTGCGCCACCATTACCTGTCGCTTGACCCGTACATGCGCGGCCGCATGAACGACAGCAAGAGCTACGCCGAACCCCAGCCCCTGGGCCAGGTCATGATCGGCGGCACCGTGGGCGAGGTGGTGGCCAGCAAGCACGCCAGGTTCGCCGTGGGCGACCACGTGGTGGGCCTGGGTGGCTGGCAAGAGTACAGCGTGGTCGATGCCACCCAGCGCGGGGCGCTCAGCAAGGTCGACACCTCGCGCGTGCCGATGTCGGCCTACCTGGGCTCGGTGGGCATGCCCGGCGTGACGGCCTTCTACGGCCTGATCAAGATCATCCAGCCCAAGGCCGGTGAAACCGTGGTGGTCAGCGCGGCCAGCGGTGCCGTGGGCAGTGTGGTGGGCCAGCTGGCCAAGGCCCGCGGCTGTCGCGTGGTGGGCGTGGCCGGTGGTGCAGACAAGTGCGCCTACGTGGTCAACGAACTGGGCTTTGACGCCTGCATCGACTACAAGGCCCATGCCGATGCCAGGTCCTTCTACAAGGCCCTGAAAGAAGCCACGCCCAACGGCATCGACGGCTACTTCGAGAACGTGGGCGGCATGATCCTCGACTCGGTGCTGCTGCGCATGAACGCCTTCGGCCGCGTGGCCATCTGCGGCATGATCGCCGGCTACAACGGCGAGCCCACGCCCCTGCAGAACCCCGCGCTGATCCTGGTCAACCGCCTGAAGGTGGAAGGCTTCATCGTGAGCGAACACCCCGAGGTGTGGCCCGAAGCGATGCAGGAACTGGGGGGCATGGTGGCCACAGGCCGCATGAAGTTCCGCGAGTCGGTGGCGCAGGGCATTGCCAGTGCGCCCGAGGCCTTCCTGGGCCTGCTCAAGGGCCGCAACTTCGGCAAGCAGCTGGTCAAGCTGGTGTAACCCCAAGGGAGAACAGCGATGCAAGGCATTGAACTGGGCCGTGGACACACGGCCGTGATCACCGGGGCGGGCAGCGGCTTCGGTCTTGAACTGGCCCGCCTGGGCGCGCAGCGTGGCCTGAACCTGGTGCTGACCGATGTGCAGGCCGACGCACTCGACGCCGCGGTGGTCGAGCTGAAAGGGCACGGCGCCAAGGTGGCGGCTCTGCGCGGCGACGTGTCACGCAGCGAAGACGTGCAGGCCCTGGCCGACCTGTGTATGGAGCGCTTCGGCGCACCGCACCTGGTGGTCAACAACGCCGGCGTGGGCGCCGGTGGCCTGATCTGGGAACACACCCAGAAAGACTGGGAATGGGTGCTGGGCGTGAACCTCATGGGGGTGGCCCATGGCGTGCGCATCTTCACGCCCCTGATGCTGGCCGCGGCCCAGGCCGACCCGCAATGGCGAGGCCACATCGTGAACGTGGCCTCGATGGCGGGCCTGCTCAACGCGCCCAACATGGGTGTGTACAACGTGACCAAGCACGCTGTGGTCAGCCTGTCGGAAACGCTTTACCAGGATCTGGTGCTGGTGTCCGACCAGGTGCGCGCCTCGGTGCTGTGCCCGTACTTCGTGCCCACCGGCATCAGCCAGTCGCACCGCAACCGCCCCGACGACATGAAGGGCGACACGCGTGTCACCCCCAGCCAGATGATCGCGCAGGCCATGGTGAACAAGGCCGTGAGCTCGGGCAAGGTCACGGCCGCCGATGTGGCCCGCATCGTGTACGAGGGCGTGGCCCAGGGCCAGTTCTACCTGTACACCCACCCGCAGGCCCTGGGCATGGTGCAGACCCGCCTGGAAGATGTGGTGCAGGCCCGCAACCCCACCGACCCCTTCGCAGGCAAGCCCGAGATCGGCGAGCAGCTCAAGACGGCACTGCGTCAGGCCCTCAAAGCCTGATTAACAACTTGTTTCAGCATCCCCAGCAATGGGGGCCGAGGCCAGCGAGCCAACTCCCTATGATGCGGTCTTCCAATCAAAGACTCACTCAGGGACCACATGGCATCTTCCATGGTGTCAGGCACGCTGGCCACGGCGCTGTCTCAGGCAGTGCCACAGGCCATCGAGGCCTTGCTGCAGCAATGGCATTCGCACACGCGGCTGTACACGCTCGAAACGTTCGACACGCCGGGGCAGTCCGCAGGCCCCCTGGCTGACTTGATGGTCGAAGGCTTTGTGCTGGTCGATGACCTCTCGCAGCCTTACACCCTGCACCTGCACACCCTGAGCCGTGATGCGGCCTTGCCGCTCGAAGCCCTGTATGCGCGACCCGTCACCCTGGTCACGCGCCTGGCCGACGGCAGCGACACCCGCCGCAGCGGTTATGTCACCGAAGCCATCGCGCAAGAATCAGACGGCGGCTTTGCCCGCTACACCCTGGTGGTGCGCCCCTGGGTGGCCCTGCTGGCGCACACCCGCTGCAGCCGCACCTGGCAAGACCTCAGCCTGATCGACATCGTTGACGACGTGCTGGCCGACCACGCCGGCATTGCTGCATGGCGCTGGGACGACGACGTGCCCCAGCATGTGGCCCAAGGCCTGTTTGCGCGCAACCAGGGCCAACGCGCCCACTGCACGCAATACCGCGAGTCTGACTTCGATTTCATCCAGCGCCTGCTGGCCGAAGAAGGCATTGGCTGGCGCGTGGAAGAAGACGCCAGCGCACCGGGTGGCCACCGGATGGTGTTCTTCGTCAGCAGCCGCCAGCAACCCCAAGACGACAGCAGCCAGGCGCAAGGCGGCATCCGCTTTCACCGCGCCAGCAGCCAGGAAATCGACGACGCCATCCAGGCCCTGGGCAGCTGGCGCGAGATGCAGGCCATCCACACCACCGTGCTGGGCTGGGACTACAAGGCCCATGCCGCCATCACGGCCGATGCGCCCAGTGCCGTCAGCTGGGGTGGGCCCGAGGCCCAGTCGCTGCAGACGTGGCTGAGCAGCTACGACCCCACAGGCTGCTTCCTGTTCAGCAACACTGACGAAGCCCGCTTTGCCGCCACCCGCCTGCAAGAAGCCCGCGAAGCCCGCCTCAAGACCTGGCTGGGCCGCGGCACGGTGCGCACCCTGCGACCGGGCCGCTGGTGCAGCGTCACCCAAAGCACGCTGGACACCCTGCAGGCTTTCGAGGCCTTGCAGAAAGCCCTGGCCGAAGACGCCGCCGCCGAAGGCGCGGCCACACAAGGCAGCGGCGAGCGCGAGTTCTTCTGCACGCATGTGCACAGCGTGGGCATCAACAACCTGCCGCGTGAGCTGAACGAGCACCTGGCCCGCCACCTGGGCGCCGACATCCAGGCCGTGCTGCACGACACCTTCGAGGCCGTGCAACACCAGCGCGCCACGCCTGACCTGGCCCTGCCGCAACTGGTGCAGCAGGCCGAGCGCAGCGGCTTTGCCATGCAGTTCCAGGCCGTGCGCCGCAACGTGCCCTGGCGCCCTGTGCTGCTGGACGAAACCGGCTGGCGCCTGCGCCCTCGGCCCACGGCCCCGGGCCCCCAAACCGCCATCGTGGTCGGGCCTGATGGCAGCACCCAGGCCCAAGGCGAGCAAGAGCTGTACACCGACGCCCTGGGCCGCATCAAGGTGCAGTTCCACTGGCAGGCGGCTGCCCATGCCCCGCAACGCGCCAACACCGCGCACAGCTGCTGGCTGCGCGTGGCGCAACGCTCGGCCGGTGCCGGCATGGGCCAGGTGCACCTGCCACGCATCGGGCAGGAAGTGCTGGTGGGCTTCCTGGGCCAGGACATCGACCGCCCCGTGGTGGTGGGCAGCCTGTACAACGGCCGCGGCGAAAGCGGCGTGCCCCGCACCCCTGGCGGTGAGCCCGCCAGCCCCGAACGCAGCGCCCTGGCCGCATCCACCGACCACCAGCCGGCCAGCCAGCTGAACCTGGTGGGCTCAGGCAGCGGCGGCAACAGCCCCGCCTGGCACGGCGCCGCCGCGGGCGAAGCCGCCCTTGAGCATCCCGCCCAGAACAACGCCGCAGCCCTGAGCGGCGTCAAGAGCAAAGAGTTTGGCGGCACCGGCCACAACCAGCTGGTGTTTGACGACACCCCTGCCCAGCAGCGCCTGCAACTGCACACCACCCAGGCCCAGACCTGGCTGCAAATGGGCCACCTGCTGCACCAGGCCGACAACCACCGCGGCAGCTTCCGTGGCGAAGGCTTCGAGCTGCGTACCGACGCCTGGGGCGCCGTGCGCGCCGCACAAGGCCTGCTGCTGAGCACCTACGCCTTGCGCAACGGCCCGGGCCAGACGCCCGAACCCGCGGGCGACAACGCGCCCGGCCTGGCCTTGGCCCGCCAGGCGCAGCAACTGGCCGCGGCCTTTCAGCAGGCGGCGCGCACCCACCAGACCGTGGGCCTGGCCAGCGCGGCCGGCAGCAGCCGCGCTGGCCAATGCAGCCTGAGCGAACAGCGTGCCCCGGCCGAGGCGCTGAGCCACAGCCTGGCCGGCATGGTGAACGCCAGCAGCCTGCCCGAAGCCTGCACCGACGCCGCCAGCCAAGCCACCGCCACCACGCCCGGCAAGGTGCCCCACATGGCTCACCCCCATGTGGCCCTGGTGGGCAAAGCCGGCGTGGGCCTGAGCGCCGGGCAAGACCTGCACATCAGCAGCCAGGACACCACCGTGGTGGCCAGCGGCCAGGACACCCACTGGGCCGTGGGCGGCCAGGCCCGCGTGCACACCGCGCAAGCCATTGGCCTGCTGGCCGGTGCCATGCAGCCGGGCGACCAGGCCGCAGGCAAGGGCCTGAGCCTGATCGCCGCCCAAGGCCCCATTGACCTTCAAGCCCAGGCCGGCCCTGCCCAGGTGGCCGCCAAAGGCACGCTGGAGATCAAGACCGCCAACGGCGTGGTGAACATTGCCGCCGCCAAGAAAGTGGTGCTGGCCGTGAGCGGTGGCGCCAGCATCACGATCGAGGGTGGGAGCTTCACGGCGCAGTGCCCGGGGAAGATCACGGTGAAGGCGGGGAAGAAGTCGATGGTGGGGGGCGGCAGCATGGGCCATGTATTCCCGAACTTCGAGCCCGTGGGCTTTGGCGTGCACCACAGCCTCAGATTTGCGCCTGCCGGCTCCGACGCCATGGCTGAAGACCTTGGCTGGGTTGGCAAGGCCTTCTCCATCAAGGACGAAGCCGGAAAGATTCTGGCCAGTGGGGTCGTGGGGCCAGACGGCAGACTGCCCCGCGTTGAAACATCGGGTGCAGAGAAGCTGACACTCACGATTGGCTCGAATCGAGTGCAAGTCACCGAGATTCTCAAACCTTCAGCGGACGATGAGTTCTTGGATGAACTCCACACCTCGGCTGAACACGATCCTTACCTCGAAAAGCTGACCGCCTCAGATCCTGTCGAGGGAGATTTTCTTGCCCCTGCCATCCTCGCGAAGATCATGGGACGCCCTGGAGACGTTGATGAATAAGTGCCTTCTGCCATGGGCTGCAGTGCTCGCTGTCGCTTTGATGGGCTCTGCCGTTTGGGCCCAGCCCGTGCCCTACACGCCCGGTCGCTACAGTTGGAAAGTGGACGACGGTGAGATCCAGTTGATCGCTGCACGGTACACCAATCGGAACAGTTTCGACGAGCGCGCCTACACCTTCTACTTTGAGCCGACAGACAAGAAGCACCTGTATGTCATCCCGCTCAACGGTGCCAAGCCGGGAGAAACGGTGCTGACGACGTCCTCCGCATCGGGCGGGGAGTGGCTGTTTTCGGACTTGGCCGTACAACGTCAGGGCAATGCATTGTATTTGATCAAGGTACGCCAAGACACAAAGAATGGCTGGGCTGAGCCGGGCGATCTGACGGTCGAGCGCTACGTGCTCAAAAAAGGTGATGAAGAAGAGTTTCCTTACCAGTTCATCCAGAAGGGAAAAAAAACCACGCCTTCTGCGCCGCGTATCAGCGTTGACGAAGAACTTCGGAAACAACTCAAAAACCTGCCTCGGTGACCTCCATGGCAAGATTTGTTGCAGCTTCTTTTGACAGGCCAACGCTCACTGTCGATTATTTGGCAGATGACGGCAGCCATTTTCTGCGCTCAGGGGGTACGATCGCCTGGCGATTCAATAACCCCGGGAACATTCGTCCTGCTCCGACCAACGCGAGCTTGCGCATCGGTACGGGCAAGACCGCCAGTGGCGAGTTCTGCATTTTTCCCAGCTATGAGATTGGACGAAGAGCCAAAAAAGAGCTCTTGCGACGCAAATACAATGCGTACACGATCCCCGAGGCCATGGAGATCTATGCGCCGCGCTCTGAAAATGACACCGATGCCTACATCGAGCACATTGTCAAAAAAACGGGGCTGCCTCGTGACAAAGCGCTGAGCAGCTTCAGCGACCAGCAGCTTGACGCCATGATGCGCGCCATGGAGTCCAGAGAGGGCTTCAATGCCAAGGCCGACACACGGAAAGAAAAATGGGTTCACGCCACGCAGCTCACCTTGTCTGACGGCGCGCGACCGATTGCTGGCGAAGACGTGAAGGTTGATTACTCTGGCAAAGAGTATGTGGTGAGAACCAATGGCCAGGGTGCCATACCGCCCATTGTTCACTTGTCGGAAAACGTATCGGTTGAGATTTCTCTCAAGAATCTCAGCGGCATTTGGGAGTGTGTCTACGAATTCGTGACTGGCAAGGCATCCCGGCAGCTGCTGGCCACTGTGGATCAGCAGAGGTACCACGGCACTGCGAGGATGAGCAGCCAGGAGGCCAAGCCAAAATCGGCGGCTGACCAGAAGCCCTTGGTCTATGTGGTCCAAAGCGGTGACAACCTGACCAAGATCGCCCAGAAGTTCAAAACCACAGTCGCTGAGCTCAGGAAGAACAACCAGGGTATCGTCAAAGGAAGCCTGATTTTTCCTGGGCAGAAGATCAATGTCTATGGGCCTGCGGGTGCGAAAGCGGCTTCTGCGGTAACTTCAAGTGAAGTGGCCAAGGTGCGGCCGAAAGCTGCGGAGCCAACAAAGCCTGTGGTGAGTGGCAAAGGTCAACCGCTGGCGCTGGTGGACCCTGCTCAGCGGAGAGCGCCCTGGATGGAGGTGGCGATTCGTGAAGCTAAGCAGTGGGCTGGATACCATGAATCGAAGAAGGCGTCAGATACAAAAAACAAAAAAGGTGCGGGGTCAAAGGGGGTAATTTCAGACAATTATCACAAAGAAGTTGGCGTTGTTGTGGGGGAGCGTACTCCCACAATGGAAACAGCGTGGTGCGCATCGTTTGTGAATTATTGTCTCAAGGAACGTGGCTTCTCCTTTACTCGGGATCCGAATTCTCAGTTCGCGGCAAGAAGTAAAAAATTCATCAAGATCGGTGCTCCAATATACGGGGCAATTGTGGTTTATAAGCATACCAATCCTGATTATGGGAATGGACACACAGCCTTTATACTTTCGAGTCTTGGGGGTGGGGACTATGCTGTGCTGGGGGGGAATCAAGGCGAAAGCATTACTTTAAACTCTCATTTGAGAGCCTACATGGGAGCTCTTGGGTGTAAATTGGTGGGTTTTTTTGTGCCTATAGAGTATGCGCAAGTATCCTCCGATATTTTGTCGTCTGGCGGTGATCTTGTTGAGGTTAGAAAGATGGCTGACTTGAAGAGTTTTATTGGGGATGGTACTGGTGATGAAACAAAGACTACCTAGTTTGTTTAAATTTTCCATGTCTTTTCGATTTTTTATTCCATTGGTTTTTTGTTTTCTGGCTCACGGTGTTTTGGCTAAATCCTTGGGTCGAGTCGAATATATAGATGGAATGGATTTTCGCAAGGTTCTCGATGCATTTTCGTCCAGCGTTTGTGATTCTGATAGATTCTTGAGTGTGTCTAAGGCGCTTGGGTTTTTGCCTACTTGGCGTCAATTTGATGATGACCCAGTCAATGGAGAAAGTCCTTTGTCCGATCTTGATAGCGATTCTCTATGCTTGATCTCTTTGAGTTCGTCGTTTAAAGCGTATCGAGTTAGTCGCAACCAAGATGGCTCTCATCGCTCGGCAGTAGTAGGACGTGGAGATGTTTTTCCAAATGGTGCTAGGGTCAACAGACTATACTTTTCATTGCCGAAATCTCCAGTTACGGAAAAGTGCATCACCTTTGGAGGGCCGCTCGTTCCCTACGTGATCATCATCGAGAAGAAAAACGGCAAGCTCGTCCGCCGAATCGATCGAACAGATGCCGACGAAGACTGCTTCATCGCCGCCCTCAAGAAAAAAGGCGCGATCCCCAGCAAGATGCCCGTTTCGCACAAGTGATCCGGCCGCTCATCCCGAGTGTTCCCTCTGTGTGTGCGGACAGGTCGGAGGATCTTGGGGTCTTGCTGAATTGGATGTTGTGGCGCTTAATCGGGATATTGCTGGTAATTTGGCTTACAAGCGTAAGGCTCTCGCAAAGGATCGGTAATGGCGGATCTTTTTCGTTCGTTCATTATTTTGTTTTTTCTTGTCTCTTGCAGTCACGCTCTGGCTGGCGTGAAAGGGTATAAGGTTGTTTTTCTTGATTTGACATCTGATCAGCAATTCAAGATGCTTTTCTCGAAGTACCGTTCATCACTTGATGCTTCCAGTGTCTCGAGCTGTTGGGATGATCGAAGGGGTGATTGGATTGATGTGGCTTATTTCAAGACGCAACCGATCAAGATTTCCCGCGAAAAGTTGAATTTGCTCTCGAAGGGGGATGCGGTTGCTGCCAAAGACTTTTCAAAGTCCATGGTGATATATCAAGATGAACAAATATCATCTGGTTTTGATGGGGCGTATCTTGTGAGGGCTGAAAAGAATGGATTTGCCATCCGTGGTATTTCAATGGGCGCAGTTTTTTCTAAATATTTCCCCGTGCGTAAAAATTCATTGAATTCCTTGGATTTCGCGCTCTGTTCGGCGGCCTCGGTATTTGATGCTCATTTCTCTCCATGAGTCATGATTGGCTAAGGAAGGTCTGCACAAATGACCACTGAAGGTGGCAGGTAAGCCCGATATGGCGCTGTCGACCGTAAACGAGCCCGTGCTTGCGTCTTTGTGGGGGTTTTCGAGGCTCTATCAGGCTGCTGAAACACCCAACAATTCCACACCCCATTGGCGTGATGCGTTACCAGCGTAGCACCTCAGCGACCTGAAGCGACACCCCATGCGCGGCGCCGACACCTCCACCGACGGCCTGTTCACCTTCAAGAAGCTCGACGACTTAGTGCCATCCAATCACCCGTTGCGGGTCATCCGCACGATGGTCAACAAGGCACTGGCCGAGATGGGCGAACTGCTTGCCCAGATGTACGAGGACGACACTAAGGAGGGGTAGCGCTCATTTGTGCAGACCCTCCCTAGGCTGACACCCCTTCAGGTTGTATTTATCGCGAGGAAATAAGGAAAGGCAAGGCTTGTTGCACCGATATCTTGTTTTTGTTTTGTTGTGTGCTGATTTGATGCTCTCTGGGAGTGCATTCGCGGGCTCTCGTGAAGGCTATGTTGTGCTTGTCACAGACATGGATGGCGCGACAAAGCCGCAGTCAAGGAAATTGATCGAGGACTATTTTCACGGGCGCCTCCCCAAGGATTTATATCTGTGCGGTGAACCGTCGATTGGTCGTTTTGAATTGGCATATTTGCGTAAGCGTCCCAGCACCATCACGCCGACCTTGATGCTTTCCGCTGTCAGTGGTGACAAGGCCAGTCTTGTGAAAGTGCAGCGAATCATGGGCAATTATCGTGATTCCGATCTCAGTAACGGGTTCGATTTTTCTTTGGCTTATCGCCTTGTTGGCGGCGATCTGGAATTGTTCGCCATATCGTCAGTTCCGGGTGTCAAGGTGGCCTCCAGCCAGCTCAAGTTCGAAAGCGTCTCACGTGCGGCCATGCAGCAAGGCTTGGCAAGTGCCGTGTGTGACCTGACCTCAGTGATGCCTTACGCATTTGCACCATGATTCGTACAAAGTGTCATGCCCGGATTTTGTCACGCCATGGGTTGAATAGGTTTTTTCTAGGGGTTGGCTTCACGGTGCTTGCAAATTCTGCATTTGGCGAGCCTGTATCGCCGGCTAAATTCATCAATAACGGCGAGTTCGAGGTGATGAAAGATATTTTCTCCCAGCGTATTTGTGACATTCAAAAGTTCATGGAAAGTTCAAGAGCGCTGGGCCTGCAGCCTACATGGCGTGTTTTTGATGATGACCCAAGTGAGCCTGAGTTGCAGTTGAGTAACCTGGATTCAGAATCCTTGTGCTTGATCGCAATGAGCTCTTCTTTTCAGGCATATCGCCATAAGCCGCCTAACAAAGACGGCATTGTTTATCCGGAAAAAATCGGTCCTAAAGATATTTTTCCGAAGGGCGCGAATGTGAGTGAATTGATTTTTACTTTGCCGAAATCACTCGCGCCCCCCAAATGCGTTAATTTTGAAGGCGCTACGGCTCCTTACGCAATTTCCTTCGAGAAGAAGGCAGGCAAGTTGGTGCGCAGAATCGATGCTCTGGATGCGGAGGAAGCTTGCTTCATCGCCGCCCTCAAGAAAAAAGGCGCGATCCCCAGCAAACTGCCCGTCGTGCACAAGTGAAGCGGCCGCTCATCCCAAGCAGCCCCCCCTCACTTCCCATCCTGCTCCCGGTGCCGCGTCAGCACCACGGCTCTTCCCTTGAAGCGCTCTTTCAGCTGCTCCACGCAGTACACCGAGCGGTGTTGCCCGCCAGTGCAGCCAATGGCCACGGTCACGTAGCTGCGCTGGTCGTTTTCGAGCGAGGGCAGCCAGCGTGACAAAAAGGCCTCGATCTGGGCAATCAGTTCGCCTGATTCGGGCTGCTGGCGCAGGTAGTCGGCCACGGGGGCGTCTTTGCCGGTCTGGGGCCGCAACTCTTTGATGTAGTAGGGGTTGGGCAGCATGCGCACGTCGAACACGAAGTCGGCGTCGAGGGGCACGCCATGCTTGAAGGCGAACGATTGGAACACCACGGTCAGGCGCGAGGGCTGGGCCTGCACCAGGTGGCGCACCCAGGTGCGCAGCTGGGCAGGGCGCAGCAGGCTGGTGTCGATCACGGCCGAGCGTTCACGCAGGGGCTCGACCAGTTCGCGCTCCTGGCGAATGGTTTCCAGCAGGGCCTGGTGGTCGGCGTCTTCGGCAGCTTCGGTCACGGCCTGCGCGCCTTTGTGGCGCATCAGTGGGTGGGGCCGGCGGGTTTCTGAAAAGCGGCGCACCAGGGTGTCGTCGCTGGCATCCAGAAAAATGGGGCGCACGGCCTGGCCGTCGGCTCGCAGCTGGTCGAGCAGGGGCAGCACCTGGTGCAGCGAGGTGGCGCTGCGTGCATCGACCGACACGGCCAGCAGGCGCTGCTGGTCGGCTGGGCGCTGTTGCTCCAGGCTCAGCAGCTGGGGCAGCAGTTCAGGCGGCAGGTTGTCGACGCAGTAGTAGCCAGCGTCTTCCAGCGTGTTCAGGGCCACGCCTTTGCCCGAGCCGGACATGCCGGTCAGCACCACGATGCGCGCGCTCATGCGGCCTCCTGGCGGGTGGTGGCGGCTTTGCGGGGTTTGGCTTTGGCCCCGCCGGTGTCTGCCGGGCTTGCCGCATGGGCTGTGGTCAGCATGGCCTGCGCATGGGCGCGGCTGGTGTCGGTGATCTGGCCGCCCAGCATGCGCGCCACTTCGTGCACGCGGGGTTCGCCCTCCACGGGGCGGATGTCGCTGGTGGTCTGGCCGCCTTGCAGGGCCTTGCTCACCACCAGGTGCTGGTGGGCGCTGGCGGCCACCTGGGCCAGGTGGGTCACGGCCAGCACCTGGCGGCCTTCGCCCAGCTGCTGCATCAGGCGCCCCACGGTGTCGGCCACCTGGCCGCCCACGCCCGAGTCGATCTCGTCAAAGATCAGGGTGCCCACCTGGGTGTCGCTGCCTTCGCGGCGCGAGGTGGTCACGGCAATGGCCAGGGCCAGGCGCGACAGTTCACCGCCCGAGGCCACCTTGGCCAGTGGGCGCGGTGTGCTGCCCGCGTGGCCGGCCACCAGAAACTCGATGGCTTCCAGGCCATGGGCTTGCGGCTCGGGCAGTTCGGTGAAGCCCACGTCGAAGCGGCCACCGGCCATGCCCAGTTGCTGCATGGCTTCCGTCACGTCGCGGGCCAGGCGCGGTGCCACCTGTTTGCGCAGGCCGGAGGCCGCACGGGCCACTTTCTGCCAGGCGGCGTCGGCCTGTTGCGCGGCCTTTTCCAGACCGGCCAGGTCGGTGGCGGCGTCGAGTTCGGCCAGCTCCTGTTTCCAGCCTTGCCACAGGGCGTGCAGCTCTTCGGGCGGGCGGCGGTAGCGGCGGGCCAGGCCCAGCCAGCTGGCCATGCGCTGGTCGATCTCGTTCAGGCGTTCCGGGTCCAGCTCGGTGTGGCGCAGGGCCGCGTTCAGGCTGTGGGCCGCGTCTTGCAGCTGGGCCTGGGCGCTGCGCAGCACCTCCAGGGCGTTGCCCAGGTGGGCTTCCACGTGGGCCACGTCTTCCAGGGCGCTCACGGCGCGGCTGGTCAGTGCGTCGGCGTTGTCATCGGCTTCCGACACCAGGTTCAGCGCCAGCTGGGCGGCATCGAGAATGGCCTGGCCATGCGCCAGGCGCTGGTGCTCGGCGTTCAGTTCCGGCCATTCGTCGGCGCCCGGGTTCAGCTTGTCGACCTCGCCCAGTTGCCACTGCAGGCGTTCGCGTTCGCGGTCGAGGTCGGCCTGGCGGGCGCGGGCGTCATCGAGGCGCTTGCGGGCATCGCGGCGCTGGGCCCAGGCAGCTTGCAGGGCGGCGGTGTCCACACCGGCCTGGGCGTCGACCAGGGCACGCACCGAATCGGCGCGGGTCAGGCTTTGCCAGGCGTGCTGGCCGTGGATGTCGACCAGGTGCTCGCCCAGTTCACGCAACTGGGCCACGGTGGCGGGGCTGCCGTTCACCCAGGCGCGGCTTTTGCCCTGGGCGTCGACCACACGGCGCAGCAGCAGGGGGGCGCCGGGTTCGGCGTCGAAGCCGGCTTCCTGCAGCCAGGGGTTCAGGCGCTGGGCGAGGGCCGGGGCCAGGTCGAATTCGGCGGTGATGTCGGCGCGGGCCGCGCCTTCGCGCACCACGCCTGCATCACCCCGGCTGCCCAGGGCCAGTTGCAGGGCATCGATCAGGATGGATTTGCCGGCACCGGTTTCGCCGGTGAGGGCCGTGAAGCCGGTGCCCAAGTCCACTTCCAGGGCCGTGACGATCACGAAGTCCCGCAGGGTCAGGCGGCGCAGCATCAACTCACTCCTTCATTCCAGCGCAGTTTGCGACGCAGGGTCGCGAAGTAGTTCCAGCCCTTGGGGTGCAGGAAGCGCACCCGGTGGTCAGACCGGCGGATGGTGACCCGGTCGCCCGGCAGCAGGCTGGCCAGCGATTGCATGTCGAAATTCATGGATGCGTCTTTGGCGGCCACGATTTCGATGGTGATGGTGTCGCGGTCAGAGACCACGATGGGCCGGTTCGACAGCGTGTGCGAGGCAATGGGCACCAGGGCCCAGCCGCCCAGCCCGGGCTGCAGGATGGGGCCGCCGGCCGACATGGCGTAGGCGGTGGAACCCGTGGGCGAGCACACGATCAGGCCGTCGGCCCGGTAGTTGGCCACGAACTGGCCTTCGATTTCGGCGCGCAACTCAACCATCGAGGCCGTGGCCCCGCGGCTGACCACCACTTCATTGATGGCGAAATCTTCGTAGATGGTTTCGATGCCGCCGTCTCGTGTGGGGCGCAGCACGGCGCCTTGCAGCATGGCGCGGTGCTCTTCTTCGTACTGCCCGCTCAGGATCAGGGGCAGGGCGGTGGGCATGTCTTTTTGCTGGATGTCGGTGATGAACCCCAGCCGCCCCTGGTTGATGCCCACCAGCGGCACGTTGAAGGGCGCCAGTTCACGCGCCACGGCCAGCATGGTGCCGTCACCGCCCAGTACCACCGCCACGTCGCATTCGCGGCCGATCTGGGCCAGCGTGAGCGCGGGGTAGTCGGTCATGCCCGTGTTGTGCGCGGTTTCCATTTCGAGGGAGACCTCGCAGCCTGCGCGGGCCAGGATGTGGGCCACGTCTTCCAGCACAGGCCGGATGCCCCGGGCGTGGTACTTGCCGACCAGGGCGGCGTGTTTGAAGCGGCAGGGCAGGTGGGGCATGCGTGGAATTACACCACACGCACATGTCCCTCCTGTGGCGGTTGACGCTTCGTTCTAGAATGAAATCGCCATGCTGGATGACCGAGCCAAGATCCTCTTGAAAGCGCTGGTCGAGCGCTACATCGCCGACGGGCAACCCGTGGGTTCGCGCACCTTGTCGAAGGCGTCCGGCCTTGACCTGTCGGCCGCCACCATCCGCAATGTGATGGCCGATCTGGAAGAGCTGGGCCTGATCGTCAGCCCCCACACCTCGGCCGGGCGTGTGCCCACGGCGCGGGGCTACCGGCTGTTCGTGGACACCATGCTGACCACGCGCCCGCAAAGCCTGGACGAACTCGCCCAGCGCACACGCGACCAGCTCATGCCCGACCAGCCGCAGCGCGTGATCACCAATGCGGCCAACCTGCTGTCCAGCCTGTCGCAGTTCGTGGGCGTGGTCACGGCGCCGCGCAAGCCCACGGTGTTCCGGCACGTGGAATTCTTGCGCCTGGGCGAAAAGCGCGTGCTGGTGATCCTGGTCTCGCCCGATGGCGATGTGCAGAACCGGGTGATCTTCACGCCCGACGACTATCAGCAGGCCCAGCTGATCGAGGCCAGCAACATCCTCAACACGCACTACTCGGGCCTGACCATCGAAGAGATGCGCGAGCGCCTGCGTTCCGAGGTGGACCAGTTGCGCGCCGACATGGCCACGCTGATGAGCGCGGCCGTGCAGGCCGGCAGCGATGCCGAGGCGGCGGCCACCGATCAGGTGGTGGTGGCGGGCGAGCGCAACCTGCTGACGGTGCAGGATTTCTCGCAAGACATGGGCTCGCTGCGCCGCATGTTCGATCTGTTCGAGCAGAAGACGCAGCTGATGCGCCTGCTTGACACCTCCAGCCGCGCCGAAGGCGTGCGCATCTACATTGGCGGTGAAAGCCAGGTGGTGCCTTACGAAGAGCTGTCGGTGGTGTCGGCGCCCTATGAGATCGACGGGCAGGTGGTCGGCACGCTGGGCGTGATCGGGCCCACCCGCATGGCCTACGACCGCATGATCGAGATCGTCGACATCACCTCGCGGCTGGTCACCAATGTGCTCAGCCAGAAATGATCGGAAGCCCATGACCATCACCCTGTACGACTGCAGCACCGCCCCCAGCCCGCGCCGCGCCCGCATCCTGCTGGCCGAAAAGGGCATCGCCCACCAGACGGTGCAGGTGGACCTGGCCCGCGGCGAGCAACTGGGCGAGGCCTTCAAGGCCGTGAACCCGCAGTGCACCGTGCCCGCCCTGGTGCTGGACGACGGCACCGTGCTGCCGGACAACGCTGCCATCTGGGCCTGGGCCGAAGCCGTGCAGCCCGAGCCGCCGCTGCTGGGCCGCACCCCGGTGGAAAAGGCCCTGGTGGCCAGCTGGAACGCGCGCATCGAGTTCGAAGGCTTTCTGGCCGTGGCCGAAGCCTTTCGCAACACCAGCCCGGCCATGAAAGACCGCGCCCTGACCGGTGCCGCCGCCGTGCCGCAGATTGCTGAGCTGGGCGCCCGTGGCCTGGCCCGCGCGCAGCGCTTTTTCGACATGCTGGATGCGCACCTGGCGGGCCGTGCGTTCATCGCGGCCGACCATTTCACCCTGGCCGACATCTCGGCGGTGGTGGTGGTCGATTTCGCGCGCATCATCAAGTTCAAGCCGGGTGAGCAGCACCCGCACCTGAGCCGCTGGCGTGCGGCGCTGGCCGACCGCCCCAGCCTCAAAGCCTGAAGGAATGTCTGACATGATCGACCTGTACACCGCTTCCACCCCCAATGGCCACAAGGTGTCGGTCGCTCTGGAAGAGCTGGGACTGCCCTACACGGTGCACGCCATCGACCTGGCCGCCAAGGTGCAGAAGGAGCCCTGGTTCCTGGCGCTCAACCCCAATGGCCGCATCCCGGTCATCGTCGACCGCGAGATGGATGATTTCGCGGTGTTCGAATCGGGCGCCATTTTGGTGTACCTGGCCGAGAAGACCGGCCGCCTCATGCCCACCGACGTGAAAGGCCGCTCGCAGGTGATGCAGTGGCTGATGTTCCAGATGGGCGGCGTGGGCCCCATGATGGGCCAGGCCAATGTGTTCTACCGCTACTTCCCCGAGAAGATTCCCCCGGCCATCGAGCGCTACCAGAACGAAAGCCGCCGCCTGTTCGAGGTGCTCGACAGCCAGCTGGCCCGCACCGAATGGCTGGCCGGTGGTGAATATTCCATCGCCGACATCGCCAACTGGTGCTGGGTGCGCACGCACCGCTGGTCAGGGGTGAGCACCGAGGGCCTGACCCATTTGCAGCGCTGGCTGGATGCCATGAAGGCGCGCCCGGCGTGTCAGCGTGGCGTCGAGATCCCGGTGAAGGTGGAAAGCCTGGTCGATGACAAGAAGGGCTCGCAGGCCTTCATCGAGCAGGCTCGCGGAATGGTGCAGCGCTGAGCCTGGCGGCTTCACCTTAGGGATGGGCCGGTCTCAAGGCCCTGACCACAATGTGCGCGAACCTGCTGGGCCTCAGGGCCTGGCCCCGCGAAAACGTTTGAGAACAGGTGCGCGCCAATGGGGTGGATCGACACATGGGGGGAGCGGCTGTTGCCGCGGCGTCTGGGTTTGCTCACAGCCTGCACGCTGGGTGTGGGCCTGGCCCTGTTCGCGCTGGAATGTGCCTTGCGGCTGCCGGCGGGGCATGGTGTGAGCCAGTTTCAGGGGTGGCAAGGGGCGGGGTTGTTGCACGCCGCGCTGGCTTTGTATGCCGACCCGGAGTTCTCGCGTTGGCGGCTGGCCGTGGCCTGGCTGGTGCTGTCTTCGGCATTGTTCATGCCGCTTTACGCCATGTGGTTGTGCGTGGTCAGTGTTCGCTTCACGCAGGCGCATCGCCTGCGTTGGCTCAGGGGCGCGCTGGGTGTGTTGCTTGCGCTGGTGCTGGGCGCGGGCGCGCTGGAAAACCTGGGTGGGCTGCAGCGCCTGCAGGTGCACCCGCTGTGGTGGGCCCTGTCGGTGGCCGCTGGCGGTTTGCTGGCGTGGCGCATGTGGGCGTCGCCCAGCCCCAGTGAAGTCGAGGCGCAGGTGGCGGCTGGTGCCTGGCCGCGTGCTTTGTGGCGCTGGTGGCGACTGCGCCCTGTGTGTGCCCTGGTCTGGACGGCCTTGACCGTGGCCGCCTTGGCGGGGCCTCAACACCCTGCGGTCAGCCCTTCGGGCGCTGTCATGGCGGACACCGCGTTGTGGCTGAACTGGGCGCCGGCCTGGATGCCCTCGGGTGTTCACGGTCTCAAGGTGATCTTGATGGGCCTGTTGCTGGCCAGTGTGGCGCTGGCGGTGGGCATCTGGTGGTTCGGGCTGTTGCAGCCTGAGGCCGTGCGCACCGAGCGAGCGCGGTTTCGGGCGGGCGTGTTGGGTGTGATCGGTCGCAGTCGCTATGTCCTGATCGTGATCGCTCTGCTGGCGGGGCTCACCTTGGGCTTGCCGCAGTGCCGCGACGTGCTGATGGCCATGGCCTGGGCGCCGATCAAGGCCCATGCGGCCTGGCAGACGCAGAGCGATTGGCGCCCCCTGGGGTGGACCTTGTTCATTCTGGCGGCCAGTCTGTGGGCCACGGGTCTGCTGTCTCAGGCGTGCTGGCAGTGGACACGCCTGGCCGTGATGGTGCGCCGTGAAGGTGCGAGCCCGCCCGACCTGCACAGCGATGACCCGGTGCCTGTGGCCGTGGGGCGCTTTGCGCAGCATTGGGCTCGCCTGGTGGGGGCGGCGCCGGTGGTGATCATTTGCGTGCTGATCAGCCAGACCCTGGGTGATGCGGTGCTGGGTACGGTGGTGCAGTTGCGCTTGCAGCAAGCGGCGGCCGGCAGTGCGCTGGGTGCCTACCAGGTTCCTTTGGGTGCCCTGCAGATCAGCTTTGCCATGCTGCTGGGTTTTGCGCTGGGGGCCGTGGCCCTGGCGACCTGGCTGAGCCACAGGCGTCACCAGATGTCGCTGTCAGACCCCAGGCTTTACCACAACGCCATTGGCGGTGACGACCCTCAGCAGGTGTACCAGGTGCTGCTGACCGACAAGTTTCGCCAACTGGGCCTGCAGGGCTTGCGCACGCAGACGCTGGCGCCTTCCGCCGCCTCGGCCGCCGGGGCACCCCGCCCCTTGCCTTGGTTGCAGGCCCGCTGGGCGCCCCTGGTGGCCCTGGGCTGCCTGGCCTTGATCCGAACCGTGGCCGACCTGGCCGATCCCAGCCTGGCAGGCTACCTGCCCCCCACCTTCCCGGTGGTGTTGCTGGCGCTGGCCTGGTGGCTGGGGCCCCTCGGGCTGATGGCCATGGCCGAACAGAACTCGGGCATGCCCTGGGGCCTGTTGCCCGTGGGCGTGGCGGTGCTGGCCACCGGACACAACCATTTGCTGCCCATGGGGGCGGTCAACTTCATCACACAGGGGGAAGGGTTGCAGGTGTGCCTGATGCTGTGCGCCTTGGGTCTGGCCTTCTGGTGTGCGGCGCTGTGGGTGGTTCGGCGTGGTTTCAACCGCTTGGGCTGGACCGCCGGGGGCGTGGCGCTGGTGATGCTGGGTGTGGTGTCGTTCGAGCCTGCGGCGGTGCCGCAAGGCCTGCAGGCCTTGCAGACCCCGCCCGAGTTGCTTTCGACCACCGCCTCCGGCCCCGAGGCTCAGCCCGCACGCGGTGAGGATGCGGCACGCACCGAAGCGCCGCAGCGGGTCTTCCTGGTCGCGGCAGAGGGCGGAGGCATCCGAAGCGCCTACTGGACAGCGCTGAGCCTGGCCTCGCTCCACGAACAACTCAAGGAGCAGCCCCTCATCTTCAGCGGGGTGTCGGGTGGTTCGGTGGGGGGTGCCATGTATGCGGCCTGCCGCGGGCCCGAGGCCACGGGCACTGAGGTGCTGAACTGCGTGAAGCAGGGCATCGAAAAGCTGGACGCGCTCACCCCCTTGCTCGGCGGGCTGATGTTCGAAGACGTGTTCGCCCAGGTGCTGCCGGCCACGTGGCTGTGCCGTGACTTCAGCCAGGGGTGTCAGATCATCAGCCGCGCGGTGCAGGCCGAGCGGGCTTTCCGGCAGGCTTGGCCGGGGCTGGCTGCCCCGCTGAAAGACTACAGCGCTCCCGGGCAGCCCTGGCTGCTGTTCAACACCACCTGGACCGAGACCGGCGAGCGCGCTGTGATGTCCAGCCAGGCCTTTCAGCCGCACGAAATGCCAGGCGTGATCGACTTGCTGGCCACCGAGGCTGGCACCGAAGGCCAGCTGGCCGACCGATCGACCGTGAGCCTCATCACCGCCGGGCATGCATCTGCGCGCTTCCCATACGTGAACCCGCTGGTCACCTTGCCTGAGGGCCTGAAAGCAGCGCCTGATGGGGGCCATCTGGCCGACGGTGGCTACAACGAAAACTCGGGTGCGGGCACGCTGATGCAGGCGTGGCAGGCCTGGCAACGGGCGAACCCTGGTGTTCAGGCAAAGCCGGTGTTGCTGCTGATTCGCAACGGGGTGGCCGAGCCAGAGTGCCTGGACACCGGGGCGGTGGTCGGCCAGCGTCACGAGCCCGCAGCCTCCTGCCTCCAGTTGCGCAGCAGCCAGGCTCAGCCTGATGCCGCGGCCTTGATGGCGCCAGGTCAGGCGGGCAGCATGCGCTTTCTGATCGGCCCGCTGGGCCCAGCCGTGACCGCACTCAATGCCATCGGCATCGGGGCGCAAGCCCGCATGGCAGTGGGCCAGCTGGTGCAGTCGGTGTGCCAGACCCCAGGCGGTACTGTGTGGGCACTGGATCAGGCCAATGCCGAGGTCAGTGCACCACTGGGTTGGTACCTGTCACCCAACAGCCGACGCTTCATGGAGGCGCAATTGCATGGGGTGCGCCGCGTGGGTGAGGCGCTGGACGAGGCCCAACCCGTGTCCGCCGGGGCTGCGGGCTGTGCCCGCTTGCCGCAGTCGTCAGGCTGAGGTGTGGCGCAGATTCACTGGCCTGCCGCGTGCAGGGCGTTGCCTGCCTTGATGGGGTCACCCGTGCGGTTGAACACCTGCAGCCAGGTGCCGTAGCTGGGCATCTCTTTGACCTTCCAGGGGTGGAAGCCCTTCTTGTAGTAGGCCGCGTAGTAGCCCAGGGTGGGGCCGAAGAGGCCGCCCGGCTTGTAGAACCACCACAGGCCCTTGGCCCACAGGCCCAGACGCTGCCAGAAGTTGAAGCCATCGACCTTGAACATGCCGTGCATGATGCGCGCCACGGTCAGCGGGAAGCCGATTGTCACCAGCACCATCGACAGGTTGCGGCGCCAGCGGGGCACCTTGGCCACCTGTTCCAGCACATCGAAGGCCACGGCCTTGTGCTCGACTTCTTCCACCGCATGCCAGGCGTACATGGCGCGCACGCGCGGGTCGCTGGTTTCCAGCAGTTCCTTGCGCTCGAAGAAGCAGGTGCACATCATCGAGGTCAGGTGCTCCAGCGCGGCCGTGATGGCCAGGCGTTGCTGAGGCGTGAGGTGCTGCTGGGCGTGGCGGAACAGGTCTTCTTCCAGCGACTCGGTGATGGCGTCGATGTCCACCCCCTGGCGCTTGAGCCGGTCGTTGTACTGGCGGTGCACCATCGAGTGCTGGGCTTCCTGGCGGGTGAAGTCCTTCACCTCCTGCAGCAGCTTGGGGTCCGTGATCTGGTCGCGGAACTCGCGCACGCTGGTGATGAAGAAGCGCTCACCCTGAGGGAAAAGGGTCGACATCGCATCGAAGAAGCGCGTCTTGAAAGGGTCTCCGCTCATCCAGTACTTGGGGATGTCGGGGTTGTCGAGGTCGAAGTCCAGGTGCTCGCGGGGCACGATGGGCGCGTGGTCGTGTGAGGCGGTCATGGTCATCTTTCGAGCATGAAGTGGGGTGCTTGCGGTGGCACCTCGTTTGATGTGACGCAGATGTTACACGGTTGGCCCTCGACCGGTGTGAAGCTTTGCGAACGGTTTCACAGGGTGTCCAGCCACTGCAGCAGGCCTCGGCCTGACTCGTTCAGCGCATGTTCAAGCTGGGGCCAGTGGCCTTCCTCCACTTCGAACTGCAAGCGAACCTGGTCATGGTGCTGCACCGCTTGCAGGCGGGCTTCGTGCTGCTCCAGCAGGCGGCGCACCTGGCCTTCCTGGGCATAGGGCACCTGGCATTCGCGCAGCAGCCAGCGGCGAATCGGCACTTTGTCGGCCTTCAGCAGCGCCTGGGCCACGCTGTCGGTGTAGGCGCGCACCAGGCCCCCCGCGCCCAGCGGGGTGCCGCCGTAGTAGCGCACCACGGTGGCCAGCACGCCCTCCAGTTCCTGGCGCATCAGCACCTCCAGCATGGGGCGACCGGCCGTGCCGCTGGGCTCGCCGTCGTCGACCGCGGCCGACTGCCCGCCGGCCAGCAGGGCCCAGCACACATGGGTGGCGGTGGGGTGCTCGGCCCACAGGGCGGCCACCACCTGCTGGGCTTCGGCGCGACCTGAAACCGACTGCACACAGCCGATGAAGCGGCTTTTCTTGATGACCAGTTCGCTGTGGACCGCAGCAGCCAGGGTGTGGGGCATGGCATCAGGAGAAGGGGCCCAGGCAAAACATGCGCCTGGGTGGTAGGCCCGGTGGGGCTCGAACCCACGACCAAAGGATTATGAGTCCTCTGCTCTGACCGACTGAGCTACAGGCCCCCCGTGCCGGGCAAGCCGGCGAGGGTGCGATTCTCTCACGCCTTGGGCGTCTTGCCGGGATACAGGGCTTGGGTGCCGGCCACCAGCACGGCCAGCAGTTCTTCTGCTTCGGCCAGCAGGGCCTCACGCTGGGTGGCGTCGTCCAGGTAGCGCACCATCAGTGCAAACACATGCCGGCCGTACAGGCCCAGCATGCGGCGCCACACGTCGTCGGGGCCCGGGGGCAGCAGGTTCATGGCGCGCTGCTCGTGCAGCATGTCGTCGCGCAGATCATGCAGGCAGCGCTGCAGCTGCAGGCGGCCTTCGCTGGGCGGGCCGTGCAGGGTGCGCCAGGCCACCAGGCACAGTGCGCGGTGCTGGGCCGCGAACTCGAACAGCCAGCCCACCACCCGCTTGGCCACCGAGGGCTCGCCTTCGGTACGGGCCCGGGCAGCCCGCGTGCCTTCGCGCAGGTGGGCGCTGAACTCGCTCATCAGCTCGGCCTGCAGCTGGCTCAGGCTGCTGAAGTGCCGGTAGAAGGTGTTGTGGTTCAGCCCTGCTTCGCGCGCCAGTTCCCGCAGGCTGAGTGCGTCGCTGGCCTGGTGCTGCGACATCAGTCGCAAGGCGGCGTCCATCAGCTGGCGTTTGCCAGTCGCCATGGGCGCAGCAGGAGCAGGGGGGGCATCGATCATGTTGACGGCAGGTATCCGGTTGGCTACATTGTATCCGTTTGGATACTTTGGGGTGCAGATGAGAGCTCGTCGGATTGTGGCATCGGGGGCGGCTCGCCAGACCAGCTGGCAGGTCGAGGCCATGGGCGGGGGCTGGCGGCCAGCGTCACAGCAGGAGGCGCTGGCCTGGGCGTTCTTGCCGCCACCCGCGCCCGATGCGGTGCCCGATTCAGCCTGGCAACCCGGCGCCCTGGCCCTGCCGTTTCAGCCGCGCAGCTTCCGAGATGCCAGCCTGTATGCCTTGCACTGGGAGCAGGCCTCGCGCGGGTATGTGCGCCGTTTTTTGCCGGCCGCCTGGCCCTTCACCCGGGCCTATGAAAAGCTGACCGGGCGCACCTTCCCGGCCTTCAAGCCCCACCCTCTGGCCCGGCAGCAGCCGGTGTACTACTTGGGCAACCCTTTGAGTTTTCTGCCCAGTGGGCAGCCGCTGCGCTGGCCGGGGTTCAGCCAGGCGCTTGACTATGAACTGGAGCTGGGCGCTGTGCTGGCCCGCCCTTTGCGCAACGCCACGCCCGACGAGGCCCTGGCGGCCATCGGGGGTTTCGTGCTGGTGAACGACTGGAGCTGCCGTGACATCCAGCGCGCCGAAATGGCCACCGGCCTGGGGCCTCAGAAATCCAAGCACTTCGGCAGTTCCATGTCGGCCGAGATCGTGCCGGCGGGCGAGGTGCTCGACCGCATCGAGCGCCTGCAGGGCGTGGTCGAGATCGATGGTCGTGTGGTGGCGCGATGCAGCACGGCCGGCATGTTGCACCACTGGGGTCGCACACTGAGTTTCCTGTCGCAAGACGAGACCTTGCTGCCCGGCGAACTGGTGGCCACAGGCACCTTGCCTCATGGCACGGGCATGGAAAACGGTCACTGGTTGCGCCCCGGACAGCGCCTGCACCTGCGCCTGGAGGGCGTGGGCGAGGTGCACCACGAGATCTTGCCCGCCATGCCCACCGACCTCCATGGCCTGCCGCTGGAACCCAAGGATGTCACCTTGGGCGCACATGCTGCACAGGCCTCGGAGCGTGCTGCATGAGTGCGCCACGCTGGGGCCAGACCGGGCAGCCGCCTGTTCCACGGCGGGTGGCGGCCACCGGGCGCACCCGCACCCGCATGGGCGAGGTGCCCGCGTTTGCCGAAGGCCTGTACGAGGTGGCGCCTGACACCTTCGCCTGGCTGGTGCCCAATGGCAGCTGGGGCGAAACCAACCTGGGCCTGGTGCGAGGGCAGGGCGAAAGCGCCCTGATCGACACCTGCTGGGACCTGCATTTCATGCGCGAGATGCTGGCCCACAGCGAGCCGGTGTGGCGGCGCGATCCGATCCGCCATGTCATCAACACCCACGCCGACGGTGACCATTGCTGGGGCAATCAGTTGCTGTCTGACCAGCACCTGGTGGCCACTCGGGCCTGCGTGGCCCAGATGCACCACCACACCCCTGGCCAGTTGCGTGCCCTGCAACGGGCTTCGGCCCTGGCCCGGCATCTGCCCCACTCCGCCTTGGGCGGGGTGGGGGCCCTGGGGCGCTACATGGGCGACATGCTGCGCCCCTATCGCTTTCAGGGCATCGTGCCGACACCCGCACGACACGTGTTCGAGGGCCAGTGCAGCCTGGACGTGGGCGGTGTGGCCCTGCACCTGCAGGAGGTGGGCCCCGGCCACACCGATGGCGATTGCTGGGTGCACCTGCCCGAACGCGACGTGGTCTTTGCCGGCGACATCCTGTTTGTGGGCGTGACGCCCGTGGCCTGGGCCGGCCCCGTGTCGAACCTGGTGGTGGCCCTGCAGCGCTTGCTGGCCCTGGGCGCCCGCGTGGTGGTTCCCGGTCACGGCCCCCTGGCCACGCCCACCGACATCCAGGCCCAGATCGATTACTGGCTGTGGCTGCAAGCCACCTTGAAACCCATGGCGCAGGCAGGACAGCCTGTGGAGGTGGCCAGTCGCGCCTGCCTGAAAGCCTCGAGCTTCCGCCGTTCGCCGTTTGCTGGGTGGGCTGCGCCCGAGCGGCTGTTCACCTCGGCCTGTACGCTCTACCGCGAGTGGGGGCTGCCGGTGGGGCGCTGGCCCGGGGCGCTGGGCACGCTGGATCATTTCCGGCGACAGGCTTTGCTGTGCATGACGCCCGCCGAAGGGGCCGCAGAACACACGCGATCAGGTGGTTCACCCCCCACTTGAAGGGCCTGTTGGCTGCCCGGACTCCCACATTGAAGCCATGATCAATGCAAGTGCATGATTAAATCTGCATGGATCAAATGACAGATGCAGCCCGATGCAGGCGGCATCCTCAGGGTGGAATGTGGTGACAGAAGGATCGACTCATGGTGCTCGCTGGGATTTCCGGCGAGGAGTGGCCAGCACACGCCTGCTGATTCAGCTGGCGCGGGAGCTGGGCATGTCGCATGGCGAACTGGTGGAAGGCTTGGACCTGGGGCCCGAGGTGCTGGATGACCCTCGTGGCGAGGTGGAGGCGCGTACCGAACTCGCCGTGATTGAACGCCTGGTGGCCCGCCTGGGGCATGTTCAGGGGCTGGGCCTGATCGCAGGCTCTCGATACCACCTCACCACTTACGGCATCTGGGGCTACGCCCTGATCAGCAGTCCGACATTGAGATCGGCTGCTCACATGGCATTGCGCTACCTGAACCTCACCTTCGCCTTCACTGACATCACTCTGGAAGAGGCCGACGGCGTGGCCACCTTCACGCTGGGTGACGACGATGTGCCATCCCACCTGCGGCGGTTTGTGGTCGAGCGCGATGCAGCCGGTATCCAGCAGATCACCAACGACCTGTTCCACCGGCCGGTGCATGCGTTGCAGTCCTTGAGCTTTCGGTGGCCCGAGCCAGCCGATGTGACCGCTTACGAGTCAGTGTTTGGCATCAGGCCTCGGTTTGGTCAGCCGGTGAACCGCTCGCGATTGCCTTCGGCGATGCTGGATCTGCCTTTGCCTCAGGCCCACCCAGCCACGGCAGCCCTGTGCGAGCAACTGTGTCGGCAGTTGCTCGACGAGCGCCAGGATTCCTCAGGGGTCTCGGCGCGGGTGCGCGCGCGTCTGATGCAGACGCCAGGTCGCCTGCCCTCCATGGAGCACATCGCTGCCGAATGGGGCATGACCAGCCGCACCCTGCGTCGCCACCTGGTGCAGGAAGGCGTGACGTTCCGTGAATTGCTTGATGAAGTGCGCGTGGCCTTGGCCTGCGAGATGATCGGGCGGGCCAACATGGGACACCGGGAGGTGGCTGACCGTCTGGGTTTCAATGACAGCTCGGCCTTCATTCAGGCGTTCAGGCGCTGGAAGGGCGTCACCCCGTCAGAGTTTCGGCGTGCGATGGGCCTGCCCGCCAGGGGCGGACGGATCATTCGCAAACGCGACTGACCCACAGGGCTCCAGCGTTCACTGCATGCGCACCAGCTCGGAAAATGCCACCGACGTCACCCGCGGCTCCAATTGCTGCCGGCGCAGGTAGTTGTTGACAGAGCTGCGAATGCTGCGGCTGAAGTCCTCGATGCCTTCGGGTGATTGCAGCTCTTCGGGGTCCACATGCTGTCCCAGGTCTTGCACCATCATGGTCAACGCAGGCGCATGGGCGGTCACGGTTTCCAGGGCCTTGGGATCTTGCAGGCGCAAAGCCACCTGAAAGCGCAGGCGTTGCCCGTCATCGAGTTGCGAGATCACGGTGTCCAGCCCGAGGTACACGGGCAGCGGCCGACCGCTGGCGGTGGGTTCCGGGCCTCGGGTGAACCACCATGCGGCGGCAGCGGTGCTGAGCACCAGGGCGCCGATGCCCAGCGCCAGGCGCAGGTCGGTGCCCTTGCGGGCCGGGGTGGCTTTGGCTGAGCGCTGCGTGTCAGGCATGAGAACCGTGAGGGTGGGCTGGACATCAGGCCATGACGATAAAGCCCGGCGTGCGCCCTGGCATGCCCCCTGAGCCCGGTCCGTGACGCATGTCGCGGTGATCGGTCACGCCATCGGGTTTTCAAGGTCTTGCTGCATCAGCTCGATCTGTTGGCGCAGCTGGTCGGCCTGTTGATGCCAGTAGCTGGCGTGCGCGAACCAGGGGAAGGCGGCCGGGAAGGCCGGGTCGTCCCAGCGGCGGGCCAGCCAGGCGCTGTGATGGATCAGGCGCAGGGTGCGCAGGGCCTCGACCAGGCGCCACTCGCGCCAGTCGAAATCGCACACGGTTTCGTAGCCGTCCATGAGTGCATGCAGCGCGACCTGGCGCTCACGGCGATGGCCGCCCAGCAGCATCCAGAGGTCTTGCACGGCCGGGCCATTCAGGGCGTCGTCCAGGTCCACGAAGTGAGGGCCATCGGGTGTCCACAGCACATTGCCCAGGTGGCAGTCGCCATGGATGCGGCCTGTCTGCAAGCCATCGATCTGCGCAAACGCCTGATCGGCCAGGTCCAGGGCCTGATCGGCCACGGACAGCCACACCTGGCGCTGCGGGTCGGGCAGGTCGCCGTGGTCTTTCAGCCATTGCCAGGCTGTGCGGCCCAGCTGCTGAACACCCAAGGTGGGGCGGTGCGCAAAGCGCTGGCGGCGGCCCGTGGTGTGCAGGCGCGCCATCAGGCGGCCGATCCAGGCCAGCACCTCTGGGTCGTCCAGTTCGGGTTCCCGGCCCCCGCGGCGCAGGCTCACGCTGAAGCGGTGCGCGTGGCCGTGCAGTTCGGCATGGTGCAGCGTGTGGCCTTGCAAGGCATGGGGCGGCACCACCGGGATGTCGGCCTCGGCCAGCTCACGGCCGAAGGCATGTTCTTCTAGGATCTGGGCGTCGCTCCAGCGGCCGGGGCGGTAAAACTTGGCCACCACGAAGGCGTTGCCCTCCAGCGGCTCGTGCAGGCCCACCTGGAAGACACGGTTCTCGTAGGAATTGAGGGCCAGCAGGCGACCGTCAGGGTCCAGGCCGATGCCCACCAGGGCATCGATGACGGCGTCGGGGGTGAGGCTGGCGTAGGCGTGTTCGGGCATCCCCGATGGTAGCGCCTCAGTCTTCGCGTGGTGCGCCCCAGCGCACGATGGCGTCGTTGGCTTCGTGCATGACCAGGCCGCACAGGGCCATGTGCATGGCCAGCTGGAAGGCGCTGCTTTGCACCTCGCCGTGTTCACCCACGGGGATCAGGCCCATGGCCACCATGGCCCCCACGAAGGGCAGCACCGCCGCCACGCTGCCGGCCAGCAGGGTGCGGTTGCTCAGGGTGGCGCGGCGCCCGAAAGCGCGCAGGATGCCCAGGCGCCAGGCGGTGCGGAAGTAGTTGGCGGTCAGGACCAGGGCCAGGATGGCGACCCCGAACAATGGGCTGAGTGGGTGCATGGCCGGCAGCTTAGCCAGCAAGCCCCCGAGTGTTAAGGGTATTCCCTTGATTTGAGGGGCCCTCAGCCGAGGGGCATTCAGACGCCAGCGTGCAGGCCGTCACTCCAGCGTGGCGGCATTGGCCAATGCCTTCAGCAATGCGGAATTGAGGGTCTCGGCGCTCATGAGCAGACCGTCGCTGGCCTCGCGGATGTCTTCAAGCTGCTGGCCTTCAATGGCTTTCACCAGGCGGAAGTACGGGCCGTAGGGGCCGCTGCCGTCGACCAGGGCCTGGTACACCCGCTCGGGCACGGGAATGGTCTTGAGCAGCTCCGAAAACGGCTGGTTGAACATGCGGTCCAGCAGAGAAAACACCCCGCAGATGAACAGCTCGCCCTTCATCTCCGCGCTGCCCAGGTCTTTCGACAGCTCTTCCATCAGCAGGCCCCGACGCACCGCAGCGAACATCACGGGCTTCATGTTGGGGTCTTTGCTGGCGGTGGCCAGCAGCAAAGCCAGCCAGCGCTTGAGCCGCTGGTAGCCCAGCACCATGATGGCGTGTCTGAACGAACTGATCTCGACCGACAGCCCGAAGGCTGGCGAGTTGATGTAGCGCAGCAGCTTGTAGGCCAGGGGCGGGTCGCGCTTGAGTGTGTTCTCCAGCGCTTCGATCTCGGCTTCCTTGTGCACCTGGTCGATCAGTTGCACGATGGCCTGCAGGGCCGGTTGCTCTGAGTTTTTGGTGCCGCCGCTCTGGATGGCGTCGTCGATCGGCCAGCCCAGCACCGACAGGGCCCCGCGACGGAAGCTGTTTTCCATATCGGCCACGGTGGTGATGCCTGACTGCACGAAGCCGATGCTGCGCGCGGGCCCTTCAGCGGCTGCTGGCGGTTGCCCTCCTCGTGCTTCGCTGGCCCGACGGTCGTCCTCCAGGTCGATGATCGACAGCTTGAAGCAGGGCAGCACCTCACGTGGTAATTCGCGGTAGGGGCGGCCTTTGAGCAGCAGGGTGTTGCCATTGGCATGAAGCCGGCCGATGCGCTCGGCGTTGTCGGCTTCGCAAGCCATGAAGGCGGGTACTTCCACGGCAATGTGGGTGGACGGCTCGGCCTCCATCAGGTCCTGCAGCAGGCTTTCGCTCATGGCGCTCAGCCACAGGGTGTTGCCTCCGACAGGCCACACTTCTGCCAGCGCCGCCAGCAGGGCACGGGCGTCCAGCGGGGCTCCGTGCTGCAGCGGGAAGACCGTCAGGCGGGTGGCCGTGACATTTCGGTTGCGGTCGATGACCGGGCTGTAGGCCAAGGCCACCTGGCCCAGGATGGGGTGTTCACTCATGAGGGGCTGCCGTTTCAGCTGATGTACTGAAAGAGGTTGAGTTTCTGGACCATGGCGTAGCTCTGCAGCGCAGCCTGGTAGCCGGCTTGCCGGTTCTGGAAGTCGGAGATGGCTTCGACCATGTCGAGGTCTTCGGCGGTGGATCGGTCGGTCTGGGCCTGCAACTTCAGCGCACTGATGCGGCTTTCGATGCCGTCCATGCGGTTGAGTGTTTCACCCAGGCTGCTGCGTGCGGTCTGCACGTTGTTGATCAGTGCATCGATGCGGCTGACCCCGCTGTTGACGGTTTGCTGCACCTGGCCGTTGTTCAGGTTGGCGTCGGTCAGGCTGTTGATGGCCTTGTCGAGCGCATCGAACACGCTGAGGTCATTCGTCGATTCACCGATCTGGAAGGTATCGCCGTTGGCCGGTGCACCCTGGATCGACACGCTCATGCCGAAGCCCGGCACTTCGATGGATTTGGCATTGTTGTAGCTCACGCCCGTGGCTGCTGGCATGGCCACGCCATCTTGCAGGATGGTGTACGTGGTGCTGCTGCCCGAGACGGCGAATTCGATGGTGAACTTCGGCGCGTTGCCCGCTGTGGCGGGATAGGGCACTTGCGAGGGGTTGCTGACATTGCCTGGCGTGATCCAGGCCGTGCCCGTGTTGGCCGCACCGGTGAGGCTGTTGGTGCCGGGGCCCGTTTCGAACACGCCATTGCCGCTGCGGCCCTTGAGCCATACCGCGCTGCCATCCACCGACAGGCTCAGGCTTTCGCTGGACGAAGCCTGTGATTCGCCCCCCACACCCACGAACTGGACACCACCTGGGCCATCGAGGAAGGGCGGTGCAGACGAGCCCTGACCGCCGAACACAAAGCCGCCATTGCCGTCAGCGCGGTTGGCCACCGACAGCAGCTGCTTGCGCAATTCCTTGAGTTGCTGGGCCTTGCCCTGGCGCTCCGCCGCGGTGTAGCTGCCGTTGCCGGCACTCACCAGGGCTTCGCGGGCCTGCTGCAGCAGTTCGGAAGCGTCGCCCAGGGCGCTTTCGCCCAGCTGCACATTGTTGCGGCTGGCTTCCAGGGCGCGTTGGTTGGCCTCGCTGCGGGCGATCAATGCGGTGCTGCGTTCGGCGCGCGCCGCGGCCACCGGGTCGTCGCTGGCCACATTCACGCGCTTGCCCGAGGTCAGTTGCACCTGGGCTTCGGTCAGCTCACGCTGGCGCTGTTGCAGGTTGTTCACCGACGTGTCGTAGCGGTTGGCGGTGCTGATGCGTGTGGTCATGGCTCAGAACTCCTCATCCACGGGCCGTTTGCAGCAGGGTGTCGAAAATGCTCTGCGCGATCTGCAGCACCTTGGCTGCGGCCTGGTAGGCCTGCTGGTACTGGATCATGCGGGCTGCTTCCTCGTCCAGGTTGACGCCTGTGCGTGCAGTGAGCGTTTCCTTGGCATTGGAGGCGATCGTCTGTGAAATATTGGCGCTGGTCTGTGCACCTTGCACGCGCACTCCGATGCTGCCAATGATCTGCGAGTAGGCGTCGGTGATGTTGGCACCGCGCGAGGGGGGCAGGCCGTTGTCGTCCAGGCCGTCCTGGTTGGCGTCGGCGATCACGCGGCCCACGAGGTCTTCGTCGCGCAGGTCGAGCAGCGCCAGGGCATTGCCGTTGTTGGTGCTCACGTACTGGGTCTGTTGAACCGTCAGCTTGTCGCCATTGCGCGGCACGCCATTGAGGCTGAGTTCGAAGCCGTTGTACGCAATGGGCTGCCCCTGCACCCATTGACCAGAGGCCACCGGGGTGCCCGGGGGGTATTCCAGGTCGTAGTGCCCGTTGTCGGAGGTGAAGTTGACCTGCAAAGGCGCGGCCACGCTTTGCTGGGTGCCAGCAGCCGGTGTGGACGCGAAGCGAATGCCCAGGTCAAAGCCCTCGTAGCTGATCGAGTGCCCCGACTGCCAGGTGCCCGTGGCGATGGCGTTGCCCGGCGGGAACTCCAGCTGGTAGTTGCCCAGGTTGTCGGTGAAAGTGACCTGCAGGGGCGCCGGCTGGCCAAAGGTTTCACCCAGCGCGGGCACCCGGTTCAGGGCGCCCGTGATCTGGAAACCGTTGTAGGTGATGGGCTGTGTGGGGTTGAGCACCCCGGTCGAGATGGGCGTGCCCGGAGGGAACTCGATGTTGTAGTCGCCCGCATTCGAGGTGAACACCACCTGCAACTGCGTGGGCGCCATGGCCGGGCTCGGTGTGCTCGACACCGACATCTGACTCACGCTGGCCGAGCCCTTGTTGCCTGGCGTGGCGGTGGCCACGAAGGGCGAGGCGGCCGCAATGCCGTTGGTCAGGCTGATCTTGACCTCCATGGCCAGCGCGGCTTCGCCCACGGGGCGCAGCTTGAAGCTGTCCTGGCTGCCCACCAGGGCGGCGTTGAAGTTGATGCGAAAGCCATCGATCACGCTGCCGTCGCTCACGGTGATGCTCGTGCTCGGGTCAGACGAGCGGGTCAGCAGCATGGTGCTTGGGTTCGTCGGGTCGGCCTTGAGCATGTAGTCTTCGGCCCGCAGCTGCCGGCCATCGATCAGGGTCAGGCTGACGGGCGGTGTGCTCAGCGACGAGGTGTTCTTGCTCGAGGGCAGCACCTGCATCGACTGCGACGGGTCGGTGAACAGGTTGGCGCCGGCCTGGGGCGGGTTGCGCAGGTCCAGACCGAACGATTGTTGCTGGTTGATGCGCCACGACAGGGACGCCGCCATCTGCCCCAGCAGGTTGCGTGCGGCAGGGATGTCCTCGTTCTGCACCCGCATCAGGCCCGAGATGGCGCCGCCGCTGAGGAAACGGTCATTGATCAGCAGGTCATTGCCATTGCTGGTCAGGTACAGGCGCGATTGGGCCGAGTCGTATTCGTCGGGCTTGAGCGTCAGGGTCTCGGCCTCGTTGCCCAGCACCAGGCGTTGCCCACCCCCGATGAACACGCCCATGGTGCCGTCGTCTGCCGCGATGGTGGTCACCTGGATCTGTTCGTTCAGGTCATTGATCAGCTGGTCGCGTTGGTCGAGCAGGTCGTTGGGCGACTGGCCCGTGCCGTTGTACTTGGCGATCTGGTCGTTGATCTGCGCGATCGACTTCGCGATGCTGTTGACCGTGGCCACCGTGGTGCCCAGGTCGCTGGTGACACCGGCTTGCAGCTCATTGAGCTGGGTGGCCGCGGTGCGCATGCGGGTGGCGTAGTCTTCGGCGCGCGCCAGCACCACCTGCCGTGCAGCGGTGTCCTGCGGCTGGTTGGCCACGTCGACAAAGGCATTGAGCATCTGGCTGGCGGCAAAGCCCAGGCCGTTCTCGCCTGTGGCAAACACCTTCTCCAGCTGCTTGAGCTTGTCGAGCCGGGCCGAATCGGCAGTGGACACGGCCGTGGCCATGTTCATCTGCTTGACCAGGTAGGGGTCGGTGGTGCGATCGACTGTGCTCACGCGCACGCCACGGCCGTAAAAGCCTGCGCCGGTGTAGCGCCCACCCTCGGTGGCCAGTTTCACTTCCTGGCGCGAATAGCCCTCGGTGTTGGCATTGCTGATGTTGTGGCTGATGGTGTCGAGCACCGACTGGTTGGCCAGCAGCGCCCGGGTGCCGATGCCGAAGATGCCTGAAGCCATCGCACTGCTCCTTCAGATCAGGTGAGCGTGCGTTGAAGGCGCACGGCGGTGTTGATCACGCGGGTCAGCTTGTCGGCATACGCGGGGTCGGTGGCATAGCCTGCCCTCTGCAGGCCACTGGCGTAGCCCTGGGCGGTGTCGGCCTGGGCCACGGCGGTCTGCTGGTACCGCTTGCTCTGGGTCAGCAGGCGGGCATGGTCCTTGAAGGCTTCTTCGTAGGAATCGTAGGCCCGGAACTTGGCGGTCACCTTGCGGGGCACACCGCCGATGTATTCGGTGGTGGTCACCTCAGCCACCTTGCCGGTCCAGTTCGAGGTGGCCTTGATGCCGAACAGGTTGTGGCTGTCCTGGCCATCGGCCGTGCGGATCACCCGCTTGCCCCAGCCGGTTTCCAGTGCGGCCTGACCCAGCACGTGGGCGGCCGGGATGCCGCTTTCGACCTCTGCTGCCTTGGCCGCCTGCAGGTGCTTCTGGATGAACTGCTCGGAGCTGGACAGCTTCTTGCCCGAGGCGTCCACCCCTGTGGTGCTTGTGGTCGCAGCGGCCGTGGAGCGAGAGGGTGCACTGACCGAGCCCTGGGCCTGAAGGGCCTTGTTCACGCTGGCGTCGGTCTTGCTGCCGGCGCCCAGCTGGCGCTCGAGCTGCCGCACGATGGCGTCGCTCAGGCCTCCGGGCATGCCGGTCATCTTGGTGGACATCTGTGTGTCCAGCATGCTCTGGCCCATTTCGGTGGCGCCGTTGTCCAGCATGCCGCTGTCCATGGTGGTGCTGCGCATGGACTTCATCAGCTCCTGCATGAACAGCGATTCCAGCTGCCTGGCGGCTTCGCGGATGCTGCCTTTGCTGTCGCGCGCAGCACTGGACTTCAGCGAGTCCAGCGAGCGCACGTCCATGGTCAGGCTCATGTTCGAGGCGGGTGGGTTGAGGCTCATGTCAGATCACCTCCAAGTCGGCTTGCAATGCGCCGGCCGCCTTCATCGCTTGCAGGATGGCCAGCAGGTCCTGCGGATTGGCCCCGAGGGCGTTCAGTGCCTTGACCACGTCCGTCAGCTTGGTGCCGGCGGGCAACTGGATCAGGGCACCGGGCTCCTGGTTGATCTTGATGTCGGCCTTCTCGGCCTGCACCGTCTGCCCGTTCGACAGGGCGTTGGGCTGGCTGATGACCGGGGTCGAGCTGATGGTGACCGACAGGTTGCCGTGGGCCACTGCACAGGGGCCGATGGTCACGGCCTCGTTGATCACGACAGAGCCGGTGCGGGCATTGAAGATGATGCGCGCTGCCGGCTTGGCCTTGTCGATGTTCAGGTTTTCGATGTCGGCCATGAAGGCCACGCGCTCGCCAGGCTGGCTGGGCAGTTTCACCTGCACCATGCGGCCGTCCAGTGCCTCGGCGGTGCCGGCGCCCTTGGCCTTGTTGATGGCGTTGGCCACTTCGCGGGCGGTGTTGAAATCGTCGGCACGCAGGTCGAGCTGGGCGGTGCTGGACTGGCCCCAGGGGCTGGGCACGGCGCGTTCCACCGTGGCCCCATCGGGGATGCGACCTGCGCTGAGGTGGTTCACCGTGACCTTCGAGCCACCGGCCGAAGCCCCTGCGCCGCTGATCACCAGGTTGCCCTGGGCCAGTGCGTAGATCTGGCCGTCAGCGCCTTTGAGCGGCGTGGCGATCAGCGTGCCGCCGCGCAGTGATTTGGCATTGCCCAGCGACGACACGTTCACGTCCATCTGCTGGCCGGGCTGGGCGAAGGGGGGCAGGGTGGCGGTGACCAGCACGGCGGCCACGTTCTTGACCTGCATGGTCACGCCGGCCGGCACCGTGATGCCCATCTGCTGCAGCATGGCGTTCAGGCTCTGCTGCGTGAAGGGGGTCTGGGCGGTCTGGTCGCCGGTGCCATCGAGGCCCACCACCAGGCCGTAGCCCATCAGCTGGTTGGCCCGAACCCCCTGAACCTGGGCGATTTCCTTGATGCGGACGGCCTGGGCCTCAGGCGCCCACCACAGGGCGGGCAGCAGGGCGGCGATCGCCAGGGCGGCATACAGCTGGGGTGCGCGGGCGTTGCTCATGGTGGGCCGATCTCAGGGGGGGACTCGGCACCATTGTTCGCCTGCTTTAGATCGGCGAAATGTTCAAAAAGAATCGGCTCAACCAGCCTATTCCCTGGGCCTGATCCTGCTGGCCTCGGCCTCTGTGCTGCACCCGCACGTTGGCGATTGCACTGGATGAAACCGAGTTGCCCGGCTGGATGTTGATGGGGTCGACCTGCCCCGAAAACTTCAACGTTTCCACGTTGTGGTTCAGGCCGATCTGCTTCTCGCCCGAGATGATCAGGTGCCCGTTGGGCAGCACCTCGACCACGGTGGTCGTGATGGTGCCCGAGAAGGTGTTGGTGGCTTCGGTGCTGCCGGTGCCGTCGAACTTGTTGCTTGAAGAAGCCTTGCCGTTGAGTTTGCTGATCTGGTCGGCGCGAACGAAGGGCGCCGCCGTGATGCTGGCGTCCAGCGCACCTTTCTTCTCGATGGAGCTGACCGATTCCTGTTTGGCCGACAGCTTCTCGGTGATGTTGACCGTCAGGATGTCGCCCACCATGCGTGCGCGCGGTGTTTCGTACAGCGGGCGGTAGCCGGCCGCCTGGAACAGCGAGCCGTTGTTCACAGGGACGGGAATGGCCACGGGCACAGGGCGCACCTGCGTGGGTTGCACCACGTCCACCGTGGGAGCGGTCATGAAGCAGCCAGTCAGGCACAGGCTGGCCATCAGTGTGCTGGCCAGGGGCAGGGCGGGGCGCAAGCTCATCTCGTGTCTCCTTCAGGTCAGCGCAGAGGGTGCATCAGGCTCACAGCTGGCCCAGCTTCTGCAGCATCTGGTCCGAGGTCTGGATGGCCTTGGAGTTGAGCTCGTAAGCGCGCTGGGTCTGGATCATGGTCACCAGCTCTTCCACCACGTTCACGTTCGAGGTTTCCAGGAAGCCCTGCGAGATCGAGCCGAAGTTGTTGGTGTTGGCCGTGCCTTCGGTGGGAGCCCCCGAAGCGGCGGTTTCCGCGAACAGGTTCTGGCCCTTGGGGTCCAGGCCAGCGGGGTTCACGAAGGTGACCAGGTTGATGCGGCCGGCTTCCTGCAGGGCGGTCTGACCCGGCACGGTGTAGGTGACCAGGCCGTCAGAGCCCACGGAGATGTTCTGCGCCGTGTTGGGGAAGGTGATGCCCTGGCCCACCGTGTAGCCGTTGTGCGTGACCAGGGTGCCCTGGGCATTGAGCTTGAAGGCGCCGTCGCGGGTGTAGCCGGTGCTGCCGTCGGGCATCTGGATGGGGAAAAAGCCGTTGCCCTGCACGGCCAGGTCCAGCGGGTTGGTCGTCTGCTGCAGCGAGCCTTGCGCGAACTGCCGAGAGGTGGCCACGGCGCGCACGCCCAGGCCCACCTGCAGTCCGGTGGGCAAGGTGCTCTGGTCGGTGGTGGCGGCGCCCGTCTGGCGCAGGTTCTGGTAGATCAGGTCCTCGAACACGGCGTGTGAGCGCTTGTAGCCGTTGGTCGAACTGTTGGCCAGGTTGTGCGAGATGTGATCCAGCTGAATCTGCTGGGCATCCATGCCGGTCTTGGAAATCCACAGGGAACGCATCATGGTGAAACTCCTTCGTCGATGCGGTGCATCAGCTGTTCGACAGCAACTTGGTCGAGGTCTGTTCGTTTTCTTCGGCCGACTTCAGCAGCCGCATCTGGGTCTCGTACTGGCGGCTGGCCGAGATCATCGCCACCATGGTCTCGATCGGGTTCACGTTCGAGCCTTCCAGCGCGCCGTCCTGCAGGCGCGCGGTGGGGTCCAGAGGCAGGTCGCCATCGGGGTTGCGGAACAGGCCGTCTTCGCCGCGCTGCAGCTTGTTTTCGGGCGTGACCAGCTTGATGCGCCCCACGGCCTGGGCAGGGCCAGTGGCGCCTTTGGCCACCACCGTGCCATCGGCGGCGATCGAGGGCACGGTATTGGGCGGCAGGGTGATCGGGCCGCCATCACCCAGCACGGTGTAACCGTTCTGGGTTTTCAGCGTGCCTTCGGTGTCCACTGTCAGGGCGCCAAAGCGGGTGTAGGCCTCGGTGCCGTCCAGCCCCTGCACGCTCAGCCAGGCCTTGCCGGCCACGGCCACGTCCAGCGGCCGCCCCGTGAAGTTGATGGGGCCTGCGGTGTCGTCGTAGCCCAGCGTGGTTTCCAGGGCATACACCCGCGTGCTGGAGCCGTCGCCCCGCACGGGCACGGCGCGGATGGCGTGCAGCTCGGCCCGAAAGCCGGTGGTCGAGACGTTGGCCAGGTTGTTGGCCAGCACCTCCTGGCGCTGCATGTCCATCTTGGCGCCGCCCATGCCGAGGTAGATCAAGCGGTCCATGGTGGGTACTCCTTGTCAGGCCGTCAGGCGTCAGGCTCAGCGCAGGTTCACCAGGGTCTGCAGGATCTGGTCCTCGGCCTTGATGGTCTGGGCATTGGCCTGGTACATGCGCTGGGCCACGATCATGTTCACCAGTTCGCCGGTCAGGTCCACATTCGACTCCTCCAGCGCACCGCCTTGCACCAGGCCCATCTTGCCGGTGGCCGGCTTGTCGATCTGTGCCTCGCCAGAGGCTTCGGTGCGCAGCCAGTTGTTGCCGCCATCGGGTTGCAGGCCTTGCGGGTTGTTGAAGCGGGCGATCATCAGCTGGCCTTCGTTGACCGTCTGACCATTGGTGTAGCGCACCAGGATGGCGCCCGTGGTGTCCACCGCGAAGCTGGCGAAGTCACCCTTGGCATAACCGTTCTGGCTCAGGCTGTTGATGGAGCTCTTGCCGGCAAACTGTGTGCTGCCACCCAGATCGAGCTGGATGCCGCTCAACAACGACTGCGTGGGCGACGACGTGCCTGCCGGAATGTCTGGCAGCGTCACGGTGGTCCCTGTCACCAGGTTGCCGCCTGAATCGAAGACCGCTGAGGGAGCCTTGCCGTCGGCCGTGAAGTCGACCGATGCGATCGGCAAGGGTTCGCCTGTGGACGGGTCGGGGTTCAACGTGGTGCCGTTGGCCGAGGCGTACACCGACCACGAATCGGTGGCGGTCTTGCGGAAGTAGTACTGCACGGTGACGGCTTCACCCGAGGGGTCGTACAGCGTCTGGGAGGTGTTGTACGAGTAGCTCTCGTCATTGTTGAAGCTGAAGGGCGTATTGACCGGGTCTTCGGGCACGTCATTGGCCGCCAGGTTGATCTTGGCCGTGATCAGGCTGGTCGGGTTGGCGGTGCCGCCGCTCAGGCCCAGGCGCACAGGGTAGGAGTTCACCGGGGCCGTGGGGTCGATGGTGCCGGTCTGCTGGCCCAGCACGCGGTGCCCTTCATTGGTCACCACATAGCCGTCCTTGTCGAGCTTGAACTGGCCATTGCGGGTGTACATGACCGGCCCCGCCTGCGAGATCGTGCCCGTGCTGCTGTTGGCGTCCCAGCGCTGCACCTGGAAGAAGCCGTCGCCATTGATGGCCAGGTCCAACGGGTTTTCAGTGGTCGAGATGTTGCCTTGCGTGAACTGCTGGGCCACGGTGGCCACACGGGCCCCGATGCCGATCTGTACCGAGCCAGCGCCGTTGAGTGCCTTCGCATACACGTCGGCAAACTCCGCCCGGGCGGTCTTGGCACCGTAGGTGTTGGCGTTCGCCACGTTGTTGCCAATGACCTGCAGGTTGCTGCTGGACACGTTCAGGCCAGAAAGTCCTTGTTGGAAGCCCATGGTGTACTCCGAAGGTGAGCGTCAGGAAGATGAAAGGGCGAGGTGGTTCAGGCCACAGCCTTGATGCTGCTGTAAGCGGTGTCGCCGCTGTAGCGCAGTTGCAGGTTCAGGCCGCCGCTGCCCGTGCGCACGGCATCGACCACATCGGTCATGAGGGGGGTGCTGCCCACGGCGGTGTTGCCGGTGGTGGCGCGCACCTTGAAGCTGAGGTTGCTGGTGTCGGTGCCAGCCGGCGGGTTCCAGACGAAGCCGTGTTCACCGGCCGCCAGCGCCCCCTCGTTCAGCGTGCCCAGCACCTTGCCTGCGCCGTTGGTGATGTCCACCTGCACATTGCCGGCGCTGGCATTCAGGTTGAAGCCCCCAGAGGCCACGCCGTCGCTGTCCACAAACAGCCGGTTGCCCTCCACCTGCACCTGGTGACCCACCATGCTCACACCCTGCAGCATCTGCAGTTGCGTGAAGTTGCTGCTCATGGTGCCCAGCGTGGTGTTCAGTTTTTCGATGCCCGTGACCGTGTTGATCTGGGCCATCTGGCTGGTCACCTGGGCGTTGTCCATGGGGTTCATGGGGTCCTGGTTCTGCATTTGCGTGACCAGCAGCTTGAGGAAGCGATCAGACGCTTCGTTCATTTCCGTGGTCTTGTCCTTGGCGCTTGTGGCCGCGGTGGTGGTGCCTGAGGTGGCGGTGATGGTGGTCATGGGAGCGTCCTTTCAATGGCGATGTCGGTTGTCAGGCATCAGCTGCCCTGGCCCATCTGAAGCGTCTTGAGCAACAGGCTCTTGGCCGTGTTCATGACCTCGACGTTGTTCTGGTACGAGCGCGAGGCCGAGATCATGTTGACCATCTCCTCCACGGCGTTCACGTTGGAATAGGTCACGTAGCCCTCTGCGTCGGCCTGCGGGTGCTTGGGGTCGTGCACGCGGCGGCCAGGGGTGTCGTCTTCCTTCACATTGGTCACGCGCACACCCGCGGTGCCCACATCGCCCATGGGCGTGGTCTCGAAGACCACATGGCGGGCCTTGTAGGGGCTGCGGTCGGGGCCCGCCACCGTGTCGGCATTGGCCAGGTTGGAGGCCACCACGTTCAGGCGCTGGGCCTGGGCGCTGACCGCCGAGCCCGACACGTTGAAGATCTTGAACATCGACATCGTTCAGCTCCTTCACTGGCCCGTGATGGCCGTGTTCAGGGTCTTGATCTGGCCGTTCAGGAAACGCAGCGTGGCTTCATAGCGCACCGTGTTGTCCGTGAAGTTGGCGCGCTCGCGGTCCATGTCCACGGTGTTGCGGTCCAGGTTGGTCATCGACTGCAGGCTGTAGGTCATCTCTTCGTTGGCATTGCTGCCGGGCGGCAGGCCGTTTTTGGCCAGGTGGGTGCCTTGGGTGCCAGCCAGGGCCAGCGTGGGCATGCGCAGGGTGCGAGGCTCGCCTGTGGGACCGGTCAGGCCCTTGGCGGCCACCGAGCCTTGGCCTGTGGCCTGCTTCAGGGCTTCGCCAAAGTTGAAGTCACGCGCCACATAGCTGGGCGTGTCGGCGTTCGCGATGTTGCTGGCCAGCAGGCGTTGGCGCTCCGACCGCAGGCGGAGCGCTTCAGCATTGAAATTCAGGCTGTCGGTGATCTTGTTCAACATGGTTCACACCTCCTGCGGCGCATGTCAGGCATGGTGTGTCGGCCACTGCCCGAACATGAGGCCGAATAACAGGCCGTTTGTCCCGCATTTCGCTCCCCATTTCATGGTGTGCCTGCCTACAGTCAATACCCATGAAAGTTCATCGTCATCCCTCTGCCTGGAGCCGGACAGCGCCCCACCGCAACAGCGTGGCGGACCTTCCGGTGATGTCCGAACACCTGCGCATCAGCGCGGCGGTGCTGCTGGCCTGGTGCCTGCTGTGCCTCCTGGCCTTGTGGGCTCAGCCCGCCCACGCACAGGACTTGCGCGCCGAACTCGACGCCCTGATCAAAGGGCAGGTCGACACGGTGGCGCAGACGGTTCAGCCTGCTGGCCCCAAAGGGCAGAAGTCGCCCCGTGTCGAGGTGACCCTGGGTGAACTCGACCCTCGCCTGAAACTGGCCCCCTGTGACAAGGTGCGCGCCTACCTGCCCGAAGGCACCCGACTGTGGGGCCGCGCCAAGGTGGGCATGCGCTGCGAGCAAGGCGCCGTGCGCTGGAATGTGTACTGGCCTGTGCAGGTCAAGGTGTGGGCGGCGGCGGTGGTGGCCGTGGTGCCACTCAAGCCCGGGCAACCCATCCAGGCTGCCGATGTGCGGCTGGGGGAAACCGACCTGGCCTCGTCGGCCTCACCGGCTTTTCAGCGGGTGGAAGACGTGGTGGGCCGATCGTTGGTTCGGCCGGTCGACCCAGGGGAAAGTGTCAGACAGGACGATCTTCGGCAGCGGCGGTGGTTCGCCGCAGGTGACCCGGTCACGGTTCAGGTCCGTGGGCCGGGTTTTGCCGCGTCTGCCGAGGGGCTGGCCATTTCGCATGGTGATGAGGGACAATGTGCCAGGATCCGCTTCGAAAATGGCCGCATCATTTGCGGTCGGCCGGTGGCGGAACGCATGGCAGAGGTCTTGCTATGAGGTCTGCGTCTTCCCGCACGTGTTTCAGCCTGCTGGCTCCCCTGAACAAGGGGAATTTGCACTTTGATACTCAAGTCGTGCACGGGGGCGACGATATCGCTGACATCACCACCTGGTCTGTACCAGGAGCAAGGAGTTCAACATGAAGATCGGCAACCCCTCCGACAAGCCCATCAATGGTGTGGGCGGCGGCACCCGCACGGAAAGCACGGTCTCGACCAAGACGTCGGGCAAGACCGCCTCGCTGGACGGCGGCGTTGGCTCGAGCGCCAAGGTCACGCTGTCCAACACCGCGGCATCGCTGCTCAATGGCACGGATCCCGCTTTCGATGCCGACAAGGTCGCGCAGGTCAAGCAGGCCATCGACGACGGCAGCTACCAGGTCAATCCGGAAGTGATAGCCGACAAGCTGATCGCCAACGCGAAAGAACTGCTCAGCCCCCGCGTGTCCTGAGCCCTGGTCTGACGCATGAGCCTGCACCCCGAGATCCGCGCGCATGTCGAGGCCATTGAGGCCCGGCTGCGCGAGCTCGATGAGGCCCTGGCCCAGCCTGATCCGGCCCGGCTGGAAACCTGTGCCCAAGACCTGCACCGCACCCTGGCCGATTCGCTCAGTGCCTTTCGCCATGCTGCCGCCACCGGCGCTGACCCGATGTCGGCCGATTTGCGCCACCGCTTGAGCCTGGCGCAGACCCGCGTCGTGCAACTGCAGCAAAACCTGCACTACGCCACGCACGCCATCTCGCGCACGCTCGACGTGCTGCTGCCCCGCGACGCCGATGCTCCCGCGGGCACCGCCCCCACAGCCGGCCCCCGCACCCGCACGGCCGCTGCGCTGAACGCCTACAAGGGCTGAGGCGGCCTGTCGGGCTCAGGCATCGGCCTGGGCCTCGATCACCATCTGCACGCGCTGCTGGCCTCGGAACTCGTCCACGGCCACCCGGTAAGCCAGCCATGCCTGGTCGGGTAGCGGCTCTGAGCGCCCAAACCAGATCCCGTCACGCTGTTGGCCGTTCACCCTCAGGCTGAGTTTGAGGTGGCGTTCGCCCACCAGCCGCTGGTTCAGCACCTCCACCCGGTCGGCAAACACGGGCGGCTCGAAACCCGGGCCCCACACGGCCTGCTCCAGCTCGGCCACCACCTCGGCGGCATAGGCCTCGGCAGGCAGCGGGCCGTCGGTGTGCAGGCGTCGCTGCAAGGTGTCGGCGTCGAGCTGGGCCTCGGCCACGGCCCGGAAAGCCGCATCGAAGGTGTCGAAGTGTTCCTCCAGGATGGTGCAGCCTGCGGCCATGGCGTGTCCGCCGAACTTGCGCAGCAGGCCCGGGTGGCGCTTGCTGACCAGGTCGAGTGCGTCGCGCAGGTGAAAGCCCGGGATGCTGCGTCCAGAGCCCTTGAGCAGGCCATCTTGCCCCATGGCGAACACGAAAGTGGGGCGGTGCAGGCGGTCTTTCAGGCGCGAGGCCACGATGCCCACTACGCCCTCGTGGAACTCGGGTTCGAACAGGCTGATGGCCGCAGGTGCTTCGCCCTCGGGCATGAGGCGGTCGAGGCTGGCCTCGGCCATGTCCTTCATGCCCGACTCCAGCTCGCGCCGTTCGCGGTTGATGCCGTCCAGCTGCACGGCCAGGCTCTGTGCGCGGGCCGGGTCATCGGTCAGCAGGCATTCGATGCCCAGGCGCATGTCGGCCAGGCGGCCGGCCGCGTTCACCCGCGGGCCCAGGGTGAAGCCGAAGTCCTGGCTGCTGGCCTTGCTTGCATCGCGCCCGGCGGCCTGGTACAGCGCGGCGATGCCGGCCTGCATGTGCCCCTTGCGGATGCGCTTGAGGCCCAGCGAGACCAGCCGACGGTTGTTCTCGTCGAGCTTGCCCACATCGGCCACCGTGCCCAGGGCCACCAGGTCGAGCAGGGCCTCCAGGCGTGGTTGGGTGGCGGCGTCAAACACCCCCCGCTGGCGGAGTTCGGCGCGCACTGCCAGCAGCACGTAGAACATCACGCCCACGCCCACCAGCGCCTTCGATGGGAACGGGCACTCCGGCTGGTTGGGGTTCACGATCACATCGGCCTCGGGCAGGCTGAACCGCCCCTGTGCATCGACCACGGGCAGGTGGTGGTCGGTGATCAGCACCTGCATGCCCTGAGCGCGGGCCATCGCCACGGCTTCGTGGCTGGCCATGCCGTTGTCCACCGTGATCAGCACCTGACCGCCTTGCTGGGCCACCAGGTCGACGATGGGGGGGGTCAGGCCATAGCCGTGCAGGGCGCGGTCAGGCACCACATAGCCCAGGTGCTCAGGCGCAAAACCCAGCAGGGCCAGACCCCGCAGGCCGGTGGCGCAGGCGGTGGCACCGTCGCAGTCGTAGTCGGCCACGATGCACAGCTTGCGGCCTTGCTGCAGGGCATCGGCCAGCAGGCGGGCCGCGTCTTGTGCGCCCTTGAGCTGGCTGGGGGGCAGCAGGCGGGCCGGGGTGTCGTCGAGCTGGTCGGCCTGGCGAATGCCGCGTGCGGCCAGCAAGCGGGCCAGCAGCGGAGGCAGGCCCGCTTCCTCCAGGGTCCAGGCCGCGCGGGGTGGCACTTCACGGGTGATGAACTGCATGGCTCAAAGGTCCTGAAGCAGAGGGGCCACCTGGGGGCTGGCGGGTTTGAACATCTGGCGAAGTCGGCTCATCAGGCCTTGCGGTTCGGCAGCCTGCAGGGCCACGGCATGGCGTTCACCGCACAGGGTCAGGCGCACGCGGCGTCCAGCCTCGTGGGCCTGCAGGGCCTCGTGCACCAGCCCCTGGTCCAGCACCTGCCAGGCGGCCTCCCAGGCCGTAACGTCGTTGCGCAGCATGGCCTGGCGCAGGCTGTCGTCCACCCGGGTGCCCAGCGGCAGGGGGCCGCCCAGGTCGGCGGTGGCCACGCCGCAGCCACTCAGCCAGAACGAGTTGACGGTCAGCCGCCCCTGCGCCTCGCGGGCTTCGTTCACCGGGTGGTTGTGGAACATCATCTGCACCTCGGCCTGCAGGCGCTTGAGGTGGCGGGCCTGGGTGGCCTCGGGCATCCAGAGGTCGGGGTTGCGGCCGATCAGCCGGTCGAGCGACGCCGTCTGGAACTGGGCCAGGCTGTCGTGCACGGCATACCAGCGTGTGGGTGTGGCCCAGTGCATCTGCCAGCCGTCGCTTTCGAACAGTTCCTGCAGGGGCTTGAACAAGGCCCGGGATTCGGTCTCGCTCAGTTGCAACTCGTCCGGGTGCACCACGGTCAGGTGGTCATGGCCCATCAGCCAGTGGCAGGGGCTCAAGAGGCCCCAGGCCTGCCCAGGGGCGGGTTGCAGACCGTCCCGCCGAGCCTGGTCGGCGGCCCATGGTGCCTGTGTGTCGGGCCAGCCGCGCAGCCGTGCCAGCACGCGCTCGTGGGGGGCGGCCGGGTCGTATTCATCGCCCTTGAGCCAGTGGGCATCGGTCAGTTGGCCCAGCAGCGCATGCAGGTGGGGCAGGGCGCCCGGGGCATCGAGCCGGGGCAGGGCCTGCAGGCAGGCGTCGGACAGGCTGGCTGACCAGGGCAGCACGAGGTGGTGGTCGGTGGGTTGAACCATGGGTGCATTATCGAATGGGTACACTGCGGGGCATATGACCTTGCCTTATGAATGGCGGATCGGCTGGCGCTATACGCGGGCCGGTCGCCGCGCCCGAAAGAACGGGTTCATTTCTTTCATTTCCGGCGTGTCCGTGGTGGGCATTGCCCTGGGGGTGGCCGCCCTGATCATCGTGCTGTCGGTGATGAACGGGTTCCAGAAAGAGGTGCGTGACCGCATGCTGTCGGTCATTGCCCATGTGGAGCTGTTCGATGCCTCCGGTGCACCGCTGGCCGACTGGCAGGCCCTGGCCCGGCGCGCTCAGCAGAACAAGGCCGTGGTGGGGGCGGCGCCCTTCATCCCGGCCCAGGCCCTGATCGCCCGAGGCGAAGACATGCGGGGTGTGATGGTGCGTGGCATCGACCCGGTGGCCGAGGCCCAGGTCACGCCATTGGCCGCTCAGATGCAGCCTGTGTTGGCGCAGCTTCAGCCCGGGCAATGGGGCGTGGTGGTGGGGCTGGAGCTGGCCCGATCGCTGGGCGTGCAACGGGGTGACGTGCTCACCCTGGTGGCCCCCAGCGGCCAGGTCACGCCGGCTGGCGTGGTGCCCCGCCTCAAGCAGGTCACGGTGGTGGGCGTGTTCCAGGCGGGCCATTACGAATACGACAGTGGCGTGCTGATGATGCATGTGCAGGATGCCGCCAAGCTGTTCCGCACCGGGGGCCCCATGGCCGTGCAGCTCAAGCTGAAGCAAGCCACCGAAGCCCGTGTGGTGGGCAACGAACTGGCCGAATCACTGGGCAGCGACATCATCGTGCGCGACTGGACCCGCACCAACGCCAACTGGTTCGACGCCGTGCAGGTGGAAAAGCGCATGATGTTCATCATCCTGACGCTGATCGTGGCCGTGGCCGCCTTCAATCTGGTGTCCACCCTGGTCATGACCGTCACCGACAAGCAGGCCGACATCGCCATCCTGCGCACCCTGGGCGCCAGCCCGCGCTCCATCATGGGCATCTTCATGGTGCAGGGCGCGCTGTCGGGCGTCATGGGCACGGTGTCCGGCCTGGGCCTGGGCCTGCTGGTGGCGTTCAACATCGATGTCATCGTGCCCTTCATCGAACGTCTGCTGGGTGTGAACTTCCTGCCCGGCAGCATCTACCTCATCAGCAAGATGCCCAGCGAGCCGCAGGCGGCCGACATCGTCCCCATCGGTGTGTTGTCGCTGCTGCTGTCGCTGCTGGCCACCCTCTATCCCAGCTGGCGTGCCAGCCGTGTTCAACCTGCACAGGCCCTGCGTTATGAGTGATTCCATGCCGCATGCTGACGATGCCCTGCACGTGCGTCGCATCCATTCCCTGCGCACCTTGCGCTGGCTGGCCCTGGGCTGGCGTGACTTCATGGAAGCGCCCTTCATCGGCCTGGGACACGGGCTGGCCATGGCCGTGTTTGGCGGCTTCCTGCTGTACGTCGGCTGGGACCGGTTCTGGGCCCTGGCCGGCGCGTTCTCAGGCTTCTTGCTGGTCGCACCCATGCTGGTGACGGGCCTGTACGCCGTCAGCCGCGAGATCAATCTCGGACGAGAGCCCGGCTGGCGCACCGTGCGGGCGGTCTGGACCACCTGGGACGGCCGCATGATGCTGTTCGGCTTCCTGCTGATGATCGCGGGCAGCGTCTGGGTGGTCACCTCGGCCTCGCTGATCACATGGTGGTCGCAGGGTGCGATCCACACCCCCACCGAGTTCCTGCGCTACATGGTGTCGCCCGAAGGCACGGGCCTGTTCGAGTTCTGGGTGATCCTGGGGGGCGCCATGGCCGCGCCCGTGTTCGCCTCGTCGCTGGTGACCATGCCTTTGCTGATGGACCGCAAGGACGTGTCTGTGCGCCGCGCCATGATGACCAGCGTGCGCGCCGTGGCCACCAACCCGGTGCTCAGCAGCCTGTGGGCGGGCATCGTCATGGTGCTCACCCTGGTGGGCTTTGGTTCCGTGATGTTCCTTCTGATCGTGGTGTTGCCGGTGCTGGGACATGCCAGCTGGCACGCCTACCGCGACCTCGTGGTGCGCGAAAGTTGATGTGCAATGTTTGGCTTGAACGAGGAGCAGATTGCTCAACTGGGCATGACCGTCGGCATCGGCGGTTTCATGCTCTACATGGTGTTCATCATCGTGCAGCTGGCCCGGCAATCGAAGGCCGGCAAGTTCGGCACCTTCGTGCTGCTGCTGGTGCTGGGCTTTGGCATGCTGGGCTTCGTGGCCAAGCAGTTCATCGCTTGGTACCTCAAGATCTGAGCCCGGGGTGCAACACATGAACCAGGACACCATCCTGTCTGCGCACGGTGTGCAGCAACGCTTTCGGGAAGGCCCGCTGGATGTCACCGTGCTGCAAGGCATCGACCTTGACGTGCGCAAGGGTGAATCCATCGCCATCGTGGGCGCCTCCGGCTCGGGCAAGAGCACTTTGCTGCACCTGCTGGGTGGGCTTGATGCCCCCAGCCAGGGCAAGGTGCAGCTCATGGGCCGCGACTGGGCGGGCATGGGGGCTGCCGCCCAGGGCCAGTGGCGCAACCGCCACCTGGGCTTCATCTACCAGTTTCACCACCTGCTGCCGGAGTTTTCGGCGCTGGACAACGTGGCCATGCCCTTGCTGATTCGCCGCGAGCCCCTTGAAAAAGCCCAGAAGGTGGCCCGTGACATGCTGGCCCAGGTGGGCCTGTCGGCGCGTGAAGCACACCGCCCTGGTGAGTTGTCGGGCGGTGAGCGCCAGCGTGTGGCCGTGGCCCGCGCCCTGGTCACGCAGCCGGCCTGCGTGCTGGCCGACGAGCCCACCGGCAACCTCGACCGCCACACGGCCGACACCGTGTTCAAGCTGCTGCGCGACTCGGCCCGGGCCCGTGGCAGTGCCCTGGTCATGGTCACGCACGACGAGGCCCTGGCGGCACGCTGCGACCGCATGTGCCGGCTCAAGGAAGGCCGCATCGCGGTCTGACCCTGCACCACAGCAGGCGCGGCATGCTCTGGATCGACACCCACTGCCACCTCGACGCGCCCGAGTTTTCGGCCGATGTGCGCGAGGTGGTGGGCCGGGCCCGCGCGGCTGGGGTGGGCATGCAGGTGCTGCCCGCCGTGGTGCCCGACCATTTCGCCACGGTGCGGCAACTGGCCCACCACCACGGCCTGAGCTACGCCCTGGGCACCCACCCCCTGTGGCTGCGGCGCGCGGGTGAACACGCCGTGCAGGCCCTGGCCGACGCCCTGGCGGCGCATGCGGCCGACCCGCGCCTGGTGGCCGTGGGCGAGATCGGGCTGGACCACTTCGTGCCGGCGCTGCAAAGTCCCGCGGCCCGTGCCGCGCAAGAGGTGCTGTACGCCGAACAGTTGCGCCTGGCCCATGCCGGGGGCTGGCCTGTGATCCTGCATGTGCGCCGCAGCGCCGACACCCTGCTCAAGCACCTGCGCCGCCTGCACGCGCAAGGCCGGGGGCTGGCCGGCGGCATTGCCCACGCCTTCAATGGCAGCGAGCAGCAGGCCATGGCGTTTGTGGACATGGGCTTCAAGCTGGGCTTTGGCGGCGCCATGACCTTCGACCGCGCCCTGCAGATCCGGCGCCTGGCACAGGGCCTGCCTGCCGAGGCCCTGGTGCTGGAGACCGATGCGCCCGACATCCCGCCGCACTGGCTGTACCGCACGGCCGAACAGCGCGCCATCGATGCACAAGCCGCCCATGGCCGCAACGAGCCTGGCGAGCTGCCGCGCATCGCGGCCACGCTGGCTGAACTGCGGGGCTGGCGCCTGGACGAGACCGCCGCCCGAACCAGCGCCAATGCCCTGGCGGCCTTGCCCCGCCTGGCGGCCCTGATGCCCGCTGTGACCGATTGAATCAGACCTGCGCCATCAGCCCTTGACGGCAAGCCCCGCCTGCTCGAAGGCTTCGCGCCAGGCCGCCAGCTTGCGTTCGAAGCCCCAGCTGGCATTCGCCGGGCTGGTCGAGGGCAGGGCCATCACCGGCAGCCCCAGTGCTTCGGTGATGCGCCGGTGCCGGGCCGATTCGCCCCCGTTGTGCGCGATCAGCCGTAGGCTGGGCACTTGGCGGATCAGGCCGGGCAGGTCGTTGAGCTGTGCCGCACGGATGGCGCTGTCCAGGCTGCCTTCGCGTTCGCAGGCGCCGTACACATCCCAGATGGCCAGGCCAGCGGCTTGCGCCACCTCCACGCGTTCGGCATAGGGCCGCGCAGGCAGGGCTTCGTCACCCTGCAGCCCCAGCAGCGTGGACACAATGGGCCAGAACTGATTGCGCGGGTGGGCGTAGTACTGCTGCGCCCTCAAGGACGCCACCCCGGGGAAGCTGCCCAGCACCAGCAGGCGTGCGCCCGACGCCACCACCGGGCCCAGGCCCTGCAAGGGGGCGGAGAGGGCGTTGTGGGGGCCGTCGTCGGGGTGGATCGGGTGACGTTGCGAGGGGCGGGGCATGGCGCCGCAATGTGCCACACTCGCCCCCGTGAAACGCAAGCCCCGCATTCCCGTTCTGCCCGACGCCACCATCTCTGAACAGGGTGGCCTTCGCTACCTGCACCTTGAGACGCCCTGGATTCAGGGTGCCATGCGCGTGCGAAAGCCGCTCAAGCTCGAACTGGACTACATCCAGCGCATGATGGCCTGGCTGCTGCTGCGCACCCCCGACAGCTGGGCCGACACCCGCACCCTGCACCTGGGCCTGGGCGCGGCGGCGCTCACCAAGTACTGCCACAGCGTGCTCAAGGTGCCCACCACCACCATCGAGCTCAACCCCAAGGTGATCGCGGCCTGCAGGGCCTGGTTCTGCCTGCCCGACAACGACGACCTGCTGAATGTGGTCGAGATGGACGCGGCCCGCTTCGTGGCCGATGCGGCCCACACGGCCAGCTTCGACGCTCTGTGCGTGGACCTGTACGACCACGAAGCCGCCAGCCCGGTGCTGGACGACGAGGCTTTTTACCGGGCCTGCTGGCAGGTGCTGGACGACGGTGGCGTGATGGCCGTGAACCTGTTCGGCCGTGAAGCCAGCTTTGACCGCAGCGCAGCCCGCATCGCGGCGGCATTTGGCGAGGGCCGCACGGCCATGCTCAAGCCCACCCGCGAAGGCAACACCATCGTGCTGGCCTGGAAAGGCTTCGATCTGCCTGAACGTGACGTTCTGGCCGCACGGGCAGAAACTTTACAGGCCCGCTGGGAGCTGCCTGCGACAAAATGGGTGAAGTTGCTGTCCGGCCTTGCGCCGAAGGTGAAGCCCGCATGAACGCTCCCCAACCTGCCACGGCCTTCCAGGGCCCGCTCGAATGGCGCCATCTGGTGAACTGGCTGGCCGAAGACGGCATGATCTCGCCCGCGCAGGCCGAGCAGGTGGCACAGCGCTTCAGTGCGGCCCAAAGCGCGCAGCACCCGCTGGTGCGCATCGCGGGTCTGGGCCTGAGCCGTGCCGACACCGGCACCGCCCTCGACATGGAGCCCCTGACCGAGTGGCTGGCCCGCCGCGTGGGCCTGCCCTACCTGCGCATCGACCCGCTCAAGGTCGATGTGGCCCGCGTGGGCGAGCTCATGTCCATCAGTTACGCCGAGCGCCGCCACGCGTTGCCCGTGCAGTTCGGCCTGAACGAAGTCACCATTGCCACCTGCGAGCCACTCGATGTGGCCTGGGTGGACGAGATCCTGGCCCACACCCGCAAGTCGGTGCGCCTGGTGGTGGCCAGCCCGCTGGAGCTGCAGCGCTACCGCACCGAGTTCTACACCCTGGCCCGGTCGGTCAAGGAGGCCAACAAGCGCACGGGCGATGCCTCCCAGATCCACAGCTTCGAACAGCTGGTCGAGCTGGGCAAGACCAACCGCCAGCTCGACGCCAACGACCAGGGCATCATCCAGGTGGTCGACTGGCTGTGGCAGTACGCTTTCGACCAGCGCGCCTCCGACATCCACCTCGAGCCCCGCCGCGACCTGGGGGCCATCCGGTTCCGCATCGATGGCGTCATGCACATGGTCTACCAGGTGCCGCTGGCCGTGATGCAGGCCATGACCGCCCGCATCAAGTTGCTGGGCCGCATGGACGTGGTCGAAAAGCGTCGCCCGCTCGATGGCCGCATCAAGACCCGCAACCCCTCGGGTGAAGAGGTCGAAATGCGCCTGTCGACCATGCCGACCGCCTTTGGTGAAAAGCTGGTCATGCGGATCTTCGACCCCGACAAGACCCTCAAGAGTTTCGACGCGCTGGGCTTTGCGCCCCACGAAGCCGCCTTGTGGGAACAGCTCACCGCGCGGGCCCACGGCATCATCCTGGTCACCGGCCCCACGGGCTCGGGCAAGACCACCACGCTGTACTCCACACTCAAGCGCCTGGCCACCGAAGAAGTGAACGTGTGCACCGTGGAAGACCCGATCGAAATGATCGAGCCGGCCTTCAACCAGACCCAGGTGCAGCCCGCCATCGACCTGGGTTTTGCCGAAGGCGTGCGCGCCCTGATGCGTCAGGACCCGGACATCATCATGGTGGGTGAAATCCGTGACCGCGAAACCGCCGACATGGCCATCCAGTCGGCCCTGACCGGCCACCTGGTGCTGTCCACCCTGCACACCAACGATTCGGCCTCGGCCATCACCCGGCTCACCGACATTGGCGTGCCGGCCTACCTGATCAGCTCGACCGTGATCGGCGTGATGGCCCAGCGCCTGGTGCGCACCCTGTGCCCGGCCTGCAAGCAGCCCGACGACAGCCCGGCCACCCTGGGCGCCCTGGCCGAGGCCATCAAGCCCTGGCGCCTCAATGGCACGCCGCGTCCCTACAAGCCCGTGGGCTGCCTGGAGTGCCGCATGACCGGCTACAAGGGCCGTGTCGGCCTGTACGAATTGCTGCCCATCAACGAAGCCATCCGCCAGGGCATGCACCCTGCGGTCGACATGGCGCGCATCAAGAAGCAGGCCGTGGCCGATGGCCTGCGCCCGCTGCGCCTGGGCGGCGCCATGAAGGTGGCCGAGGGCCTGACCACGCTCGACGAAGTGCTGCGCAACACGCCGCAGTGGGAAACCTGAGCGGGCCCCCTGGCGGTGGGCTCAGGTGCCCGTGAGCGGCATCGTGCTGGTGCCTGGGCCCGCGTTCTGGCCGGGGTCGCTGCGCGAAAAGTGCTCCACCCGCACCTCGCAGCGAATGCCCGCCGGGGTGTTTTCCGACCATCGCACGGTGCCACCCAGCTGCTTGGCCCGTTTGCGCACGCCGCCCAGCCCCAGCCCGTGCGACCAGGTTTCCGGGTGGTGGCCCAGCCCATCGTCTTCCACGCACAGCTCCAGCACGTCGTCGGCCAGGCTCAGCCTGATTTTCACCTTGCGCGCCTTGGCGTGGGCCAGGGTGTTGTTCACCAGCTCGCGCAGGATGCGGGTCAGCGCCGACCACTGCACCACCGAGAGGTCGATGTCCTGGTCGATCTGAATGCCCCAGTCCAGCTCGGCCCGGGCCGCACCCAGGCGGTGGCTGATGTCGCGTTTCCATTCGCTGGCGGCGTCGCTCAGGGTGTGACCCTGCACCGACAGGCCGCGCGTCAGGGTCTTGAGGTCCTGCAGCGTGTGGCGGATGTATTCCTCGATGTCGGGGTTGGGCGCCTGGTACATCAGGGTCAGCAGGCGCGCGCCGATGTCGTCGTGCAGGTCCTGGGCGATGCGGGTGCGCTCCTCGCTGCGGCCTTGCTCCACGGCCTGGTCGAAGCTCAGCACCCGTTGCAGCTGGTCGATGATGCGGGTGGCCAGCCGGGCGTCTTCCGAGGTGAACAGGCGCTGTCCCCGGCCCGCATGGCGCAGCACCAGCACCTGGTGCTGGGCGGGCGTGCCGATGTCGGCCGGGCACACGGGCAGACGCACCAGCATCAGGCCCCCATTGCCGCGCACCAGCGTGCTCGGGATGTGGCCATGTACCACGGCCGCCTCCAGTGGGTCGAACAGTTCGCGCATCAGGCGGGCCATCAGTTCATGCACCCTGCGCGGCTGGCGCTCGAGTTCCCGGGCAATGCGGTACAGGCGCTCGAACAGACGCTCGGTGCTCAGGCTGTCGCGGTTGAGCAGCTGGCTCAGCACCCAGCGCCGCAGGCTCAGGTACAGCCCGAACGACAGGAACAGCGACATCGTCATCGAGGTGAACTGCCCCAGCGAGAACGCCGCCACGAACAGCAGGTCGAGCGAGGCTGCCACCGTGCTGGAGGCCGCCAGCAGCGAGAACTCCTGCAGGATCTGGCGCGACTGGGTCAGGTAGGGCGACAGCAGCAGCTGCGAGGCAAAGAACACATGCCAGGTCAGCACCCCGAAATTCGCCACGTTCAGCTGCATGTCCGGCCGGTGGCCGGGCCAGGCCAGGGCCAGGCTCATCAGCACCCAGCATCCGGTGGTGATCAGGGTGAATCGCCGAAGAATCAGGGTGAAGGGGTGGGGCACTTCCCGGTGGGCCAGGGTCATGAGCGCCACGGCCGCCAGGGCCATCACGGCGCACCCTGTTTGCAGCGTCACCCACCAGGCCGAGGCAGGCACCCAGCCCGCCGACAAGGCCAGGCCGAGCATGCCCGCGGCCACCCAGCCAGCCACGGTGTAATGCACCCAATGCGGCAAGGTCCGAGGGTGCAGCACCGCCACCTGGATCATGGCGGCGGCCGAGGCCAGGTCCAGCCACATCCGGCTGCGGCAATCGAGCTTCACGAACCAATCGGGTGTGAACAGCTCCAGGTTGGCTTCTGTGCCGGTCAGCATCAGGTGCGCAGCCTGGGTGCCCATCAGGACGAGGTAACCCACATTGCGCCACTGCGGGCCAGCCAGCAGCACCATGGTGCCAGCTGCCAGCAACATCAACGCCCCGCCTGACAGCACCCAGAACATTGGCGTGATGCCGCCCCAACCCCTGGGACCCACGAACACCGGCTCGCCTGGCAGCTGGCTGAGTTCCAGCAACACCGTGCCGCCTTCGGGCGGCAGCACACTGATCAGGGCATGCAATTGCGCCAGCTGAAGGCGATGTGCCTGTCGGTCTTCGGGCTCGGGGATCCAGCGCTCGCTGCGTTGCAGGGTGGCCATCTCGATCGGTGCGGTCAGCACCTGCACCCGGCCATCGGGCTGGCTGTGCTCCAGCCGCAGACCTTCGATCGGTTGCCCCTCCAGCCGCTGCAGGGCCGGGGTGAGGGCGTTGTTCAGCTTCACCTGCCCGTCGGCCCCGGCGCGCAGGCCCACGGGCAGGCGGTGCTGGGTGCTCAGCCATTGCGCCACGCCCAGAATGCCCGCCAAGGCCATCAGGGTCAGGGCCACCAGCAGCCGCAGTCGCCATCCCATCCAGCGCGGCGGGCGTTCGGCCGCGCGCAGCAGTTCTTCCAGTGAGGCCTGTGCGCTGTCGTCTCCAGGTTGTGCAGGAGACGCCAGAGGGCCTGCGCTCACACCAGCCCCTGTTTGCTGGCCAGCACAGCCGCTTCGGCACGGCTGGAGACGTTCAGCTTTTTGTAGATCGACTTGATGTGGTCATTCACCGTGAACCACTTGATGCCCATCAGGCTGGCAATTTCCTTGATGGTGAACCCCTTGCTGAGGTAAGTCAGCACTTCGCTCTCGCGCGGGGTCAGGCGTTCGTGGTCGATGGGGGCGGGCGCCGGGGCCACGGGCGGCGGTGCCATGCCGCCCGGCAGGGGCTCGCCGGTGCGGAAGTGGGTGAGCAGTCGCCGAGCGATGGCAGGCGACAGCGGGGGCTGGCCCCGCACGATTTTCTGCAGCTCTTCGACCAGCACCTCGAAGCGGTCTTCTTTCAGCAGGTATCCGTCAGCCCCGCATTGCAGCGCGGGGAACAGGTGTTCGTCGTCCGAGTACAGCGTGGTCACGATGCGCGTGGCCGGGTAGCCGGTCAGCTCGGACAGCAACTCCAGACCACTGCCGTCAGGCAGCTCCAGATCGACCAAGATCAGCTGGAAGGGCTCGGCCGAGGGCGCAGGGCGCTGGCCGGGGCGATGACCCAGCAGGCGGCGGACAGCCTCCAGGTCACCGGCCTCGGTGATGCCGCTGATGTCGCTGAAGCTTTCCCGTACCACGCGGCACAGAAAGCCCCGAGCGACCGGGTTGTCTTCCAGAATCAGAACCTTGACAGCCATCCAATGCTCCCGAAAGTGTCTCGGGGCCGCCACGGCGGCATGTGTGTGACCCCAGCCGCAGCGGGCGCACCCGTACTGCACCCCATTATCCTGCGCGACAGGGCTGCGACAAGGGCCCCAAGCCAGGCATTTTGGTGTCGGGGTGTTGCCCCAGGGCCACCTACAATGCACCCATGCGCATTTTGATCGCCAACGATGACGGCTACCTCGCGCCGGGCATCGCCGCCCTGGTCAAGGCCTGCGAAGGCCTGGGCACCATCGACGTCTTCGCGCCCGAGCGCAACGCCAGCGGCACGTCCAATGCCCTGACGCTCTCTGGCCCGCTGTCCATCCACACCGCGGCCAATGGCTTCCGGTTCGTCACGGGCACCCCGTCGGACTGCGTGCACCTGGCGCTCACATCCGGTTTGATCCCCAAGCCCGACCTGGTGCTGTCGGGCATCAACAACGGCGCCAACATGGGCGATGACACCCTGTACTCGGGCACCGTGGCCGCAGCCACCGAGGGCTTCTTGTTTGGCATTCCCTCGATCGCCTTCTCGCAGGTCGACAAGGGCTGGGCCCACCTCGATGCAGCCGCCCAGGTGGCTCGCCGCGTGGTCGATCACGTCCTGGCCAACCCGCCTGCCCACGGTCCCTGGCTGCTGAATGTGAACATTCCCAACCGGGCCGACGCGGCTCAGGCGCCCTGGCAGCTCACCCGCCTGGGGCGTCGCCACGCCAGCCAGCCAGCCATTGCCCAGACCAACCCCCGCGGCGAGCCCATCTACTGGATCGGTCCGGCCGGCGAGGCCCGCGACGAAGGGCAGGGCACCGATTTCCAGGTCACGCGTGATGGCAGTGTCTCGATCACGCCGTTGCAGGTCGACATGACAGACCACGCCCGCCTGCCGCAGTGGCAGCGCTGGATGCCCGCCTGACCCGTCCCGGCATGAGCGAGTCCCGCCCCAAGCGATTCCCGCTGAGCCTGGACAAGGTGGCCAGCGGCGTGGCCCGCGCCCAGCCCGTGCGTGAGCTGCTGCGCCCGCAAGCCCCTTTGCAGCAGGCCGAGCAGGACCGCCGTCGCCTGGCCTCGCCTGCCAGCACGCCTGCGGGTCTGGGCATGGATTCACGCGCGGTGCAGCAACGCATGGTCGAGCGCCTGCAGGCCGACGGCATTCGCCACCCGGCGCTGTTGCAGGCTTTTGCCACCATCCCGCGCCACTGGTTTGTCGATTCGGCCCTGGTGAACCAGGCCTACGAAGACACCAGCCTGCCCATCGGCCTGGGCCAGACCATCTCCAAGCCCTCGGTGATCGGCTCCATGGTCGAGCTGCTGGTGCAGCGTCCTGGCGTGGCGCCCGATGACCCCCGCCCCCTGGGCAATTGCCTGGACATCGGCACGGGCTGCGGCTACCAGGCCGCGCTGCTGTCGTGCCTGGCCCGCCGCGTGGTGTCGGTCGAGCGCCTGAAAGATCTGCACCTCAAGGCTCGCCAGAACCTCGACCGGCTGCGCCAGGGCTTGCCCGGCTGGCAGGACGTGCGCCTGGTGTTCGGCGACGGCATGCTCGGCCACGCGCCCAACGCGCCCTATGACACCCTGATCGCTGCGGCGGGTGGCGCGGCCGTTCCCCAGGCCTGGCTCGACCAGCTGGCCCCGGGTGGTCGCCTGATCGCCCCGCTGGAAGACCCCCGCACCGGCCAGCAAATGCTCACGGTGATCGACCGCCTGCCGAACGGACAGTTACAGCAGGCCAGTGCCGGTCCGGTGCTGTTCGTCCCACTAAAATCCGGCACGATTTGAAGTTCCTGCTTCGCTTGCACGCCATGTCTCACTCACCCAGGTTGTATCTCGCCGCTGCGCTGGTGGCCCTGCTGGCCGGTTGTGCCACGCAAAACCATCGGGCTCCGGTCGAAGACCGTGCCCGTGGCCCGTCTTCGGGCGCCGGTGCATCGGCTTCCGCCACCCCCACGGCGCCTGCCCGTGTGCTGCCCGGCGCTGAAAATGCCGGCAAGCCGGGCTACTACTCCGTCAAGTCGGGCGACACGCTGATCCGCATTGCGCTCGATTCGGGGCAAAACTGGCGTGATCTGGCGGTCTGGAACAACCTCGACAACCCCAATCTGATCGAAGTGGGGCAAGTGCTGCGCGTGGCGCCGCCCGAGGGCGCCCAGGCGGTGGCCACCCGCCCGGTGGCTGCCGCGCCGCGGATCGAGTCCCGCCCTCTGGAGGCCAAACCTGCCGCACCGGCCAAGGTGGCCAATGCCGGCGCATCAGCCCCAGCCACCCCTGGCACGGCCACTGCGGGTGCCGCTGCGGGCACCGCCACGGCGATGGCCGGAGGCGCTTCTGCCTCGGCTTCTCAGGCCACGACGGCCGGCGCTGGCGCAGCCGCGACCACGGCTGCCGCCGACCCCAAAGATGCCAAGGACACCCGCGAGCTCGATGAACCGTCCTGGACTTGGCCTGCTGCAGCGCCTGTCGTGGCCAGCTTCGAAGAAGGCAAGCGCAAGGGCATCGTGCTGGCCGGCAAGTCCGGTGACCCGGTCTATGCCGCTGCCGATGGCCGGGTGGTGTATGCCGGCTCGGGCCTGCGTGGCTACGGCAACCTGGTCATCATCAAGCACAACGCCAACTACCTGACCGCTTACGCTCACAACCAGAGCCTGGGTGTCAAGGAAGACCAGCTGGTGCGCAAGGGCCAGAAGATCGCCGAAATGGGCAACACCGACGCCGATCGCGTGCAGCTGCATTTCGAGATCCGCAAGCAGGGCAAGCCGGTGGATCCGGCCCGCTCGCTGCCCACTCGCTGAGCCTGCGGCTGCAGCAGGTGGGGCCCATCCTCTGAGACAATCGGGGGATGAGCGAACATCTGCAGGCGCCCGAAGATGCGCCCCTGACCCCCGACATCCCCACCGCACTGCCGGCCGAGTGGCTGGTGCCTGACCAGGCCGACCAGCCCCCGCACCTGCAGTGGCTGAAAGTGCGTTCCCTTGACCTGGAAGCCCAGGGCGTGGCCAACCGCCCCGACGGCAAGGTTGTGTTCATCGAAGGCGCCCTGCCGGGCGAAGAGGTCCGTGTGAACGTGGGCCGCCGCAAGAACAACTGGGAGCAGGGCGAGATGCGCGAGATGCGCCGCGAAAGCGCGCAGCGTGTCACCCCCAAGTGCGAGTTCTTTGGCCTGTGTGGCGGCTGCAAGATGCAGCACTTTCACCCGGCCGCCCAGGTGGCCGTGAAGCAGCGCGTGCTGGAGGACAACCTCTGGCACCTGGGCAAGGTGCGGCCCGAGCGCCTGCTGCGCCCCATCGAAGGCCCGACCTGGGGCTACCGCTACCGCGCCCGCCTGTCGGTGCGCTATGTGGCCAAGAAGAACACCGTGCTGGTGGGCTTTCACGAGCGCAAATCGCGCTATGTGGCCGACATGAGCACCTGCGAGATCCTGCCGCCTCACGTCAGCCGCCTGCTGATGCCGCTGCGCGAACTGATCGGCGCCATGGACGGCCGTGACCGCCTGCCCCAGATCGAACTGGCCGTGGGCACCCGCGTGACCGTGCTGGTGCTCCGCCATCTCGAGCCCCTCACGGCCGCTGACCAGCAGCGCCTGAAGGCCTTTGCCACCGAGCACAGCGCCTGGAACGATGGCCAGCACCTGATCTCGTGGTGGCTGCAGCCCAAGGGCCCCGACACCGTGCACCCGCTGGACGACAGCCTGCCCGGCCTGGACTACACACTGCCCGAGTTCGGCATCACCATGCCGTTCAAGCCGACCGATTTCACTCAGGTGAACCACCACATCAACCAGGTGCTGGTGGGGCGGGCCATCCGCCTGCTGGACGTGCAGGCCGACGAGCGTGTGATCGACTGGTTCTGCGGCCTGGGCAACTTCACCCTGCCGCTGGCCACGCTGTCGAAAGACGTGCTGGGCATCGAAGGCAGCGAGCAGCTGGTGGCCCGTTCGCGCGAGAATGCCGCCGCCAATGGCGTGGCCGACCGCACCCGTTTCGTGGCCCGCAACCTGTTCGAGATGACCCCGCAGGAACTGGCCAGCTACGGCCGTGCCGACAAGTGGCTGGTCGACCCGCCGCGTGAAGGTGCCTTTGCCCTGGCCAAGGCCATGGCCGACCTGCACCAGGACCCGACCCTGGTGCCCGATTGGGTGCCCCCCCAGCGCATCGTGTATGTCAGCTGCAACCCGGCCACGCTGGCACGTGACGCCGGCCTGCTGGTGCACCAGGCGGGTTACCGCTGTGTGGCCGCTGGCGCGGTGAACATGTTCCCTCACACGGCCCACGTGGAAAGCATGGCCGTGTTCGAGCGGGCCTGACCTGGCGGGCTGTGGCCGCTGAGCGGCCACCCCATGACAAAGGGCGCCCGAGGGCGCCCTTTGTGCGTCTGGCCTGTCCCTGCCGCGGGGGCAGGGGGCAGGCCACCCAGGCTCAAAGCACTTCCGAGGCGAAGTCGGCCAGGCGCGAGCGTTCGCCGCGTGCCAGCGTGACGTGCCCGCTGTGGGGCCAGCCCTTGAACTTGTCGACGGCGTAGGTCAGGCCCGAGCTGCCTTCGGTCAGGTAGGGCGTGTCGATCTGGGCCAGGTTGCCCAGGCAGACGATCTTCGTGCCGGGGCCTGCGCGGGTGATCAGGGTCTTCATCTGCTTGGGCGTCAGGTTCTGCGCCTCGTCGATGATCACGAACTTGTTCAGGAAGGTGCGACCGCGCATGAAGTTCATGCTCTTGATCTTGATCTTGCTGCGCACCAGTTCGTTGGTGGCCGCGCGGCCCCATTCTCCGGCGCTGCTGTCGCTGCGGGCCAGCACTTCCAGGTTGTCGTCGAGCGCGCCCATCCACGGCGACATCTTTTCTTCTTCCGTGCCCGGCAGGAAGCCGATGTCTTCGCCCACCGGCACCGTCACGCGGGTGACGATGATCTCGGTGTAGCGGCGGTCGTCCAGCACCTGGGCCAGTGCGGCGGCCAGCGTCATCAGGGTCTTGCCGGTGCCGGCCGAGCCGGTCAGCGAGACAAAGTCGCAGTCCGGGTCCATCAGCAGGTTCAGGGCGAAGTTCTGCTCGCGGTTGCGGGCCTGCACGCCCCACACGCTGTTCTTGGCGTGGGTGAAATCCTTCAGCGTGCGCAGCGTGGCTGTTTTGCCCGTGATCTCGATGACCTTGGCGTACATCGGCGTGACACCAGGTGCTTCCAGGTAGGCGAACTGGTTCACCATCATCACGGGCACCATGGGGCCGCTCAGGCGGTAGTAGGTGATGCCGCCTTGCTGCCAGCTCTCCATGCCCTTGCCATGACGGTCCCAGAAGTCGGCTGGCAGGGGCAGCACGCCGGTGTACAGCAGGTCGCCATCTTCCAGGGTCTTGTCGTTGAAGTAGTCTTCAGCCGGCAGGCCCATGGCGCGTGCCTTGATGCGCATGTTGATGTCTTTCGACACCAGCACCACCTCGCGATCGGTGTGCTTGTCGCGCAGGGCCTGCACCACGCCCAGGATCTGGTTGTCGGCCTTGCCCTGGGGCAGGCCGATGGGCAGCTCCACCGCCATGCCGGTGGTCTGGAAATACAGCTTGCCGTGGGCGGCACTGTGGCCGGTCTTGTTCAGGGCGATGCCGGCGGCCGGGTCCTGCCCGCCGCGGTTGCTCATGTCGGCGGCCAGGGCATCGAGGTCACGGCTGACCTGGCGGGCGTTGCGCGCCACTTCGGTCATGCCCTTCTTGTGCCCGTCCAGCTCTTCCAGCGTGATCATGGGCAGGTAGACGTCGTGCTCTTCGAAGCGGAACAGCGACATCGGGTCGTGCAGCAGCACGTTGGTGTCCAGCACGAACAGCTTGGCCGGGCCGGTGTCTTTCTTTCGGCGGCTGGTGCTGCCCTTGGCAGGCTTGACTGCAGCCGTGGCTTTGGTCGGCGCTTCGGTGGCCGATGGGGCTTCGGCCTGGCGCTCAGCCACGACGGGCAGGGCCTTGGGTGCTGGGGCAGCCGGTTTCAGGCTGGGCGCAGGCTGGTGGCGCGGGCTGGCGGTGGCCGGGGCGCTTTGCAGGTCGGCAGCTGGGGTGCGAGACACCACTTCCAGCACCGGAGGCAGGCTCACGCGGGGGGCGGCCGGTGGCACCTTGGGGGCCTTGCCTTTGGTGGTTTTCGTGACAGCAGGCGGTTGCGAGGTGAAATCGACCTCGGAGAGCATGTCAGCGCGCTTGGAAGGAGCTTTGGGCAAGGGCATGGGGCACTTCCGTTTCAGGAGTTTCGGTATGGAGCGGGCATGAAAAAAGCCGCACGCTTTCGCGGTGCGGCTTGTTGCCGGTCATCAGGTGGCAGGGCGCGACCATCGGGAAGCGCAGACTGCCGGGAGAGATGAATCGGTGACATGCAAGATGCATGAAACCCATTATGCACAGACTGTGCCCGGCGGCTGTGCGGGTGGCCCCGCTTGTCAGCTGCCTGCCACAGGCGCACACTCGGCTGCTGTGGCGGGCAGGGGGTTCAGAGCCTCAGGCGGCCACCTTCTGCAGGTTCTGCACGGCAGCGAGCACTTCGTCCACGTGGCCTGCCACCTTGATGCCGCGCCATTCGGCACGCAGCACGCCGGTGGGGTCGATCAGGAAGGTCGAACGCTCGATGCCCTTGACCTTCTTGCCGTACATGATCTTGTTCTTGACCACGCCAAACATGTGGCAGAGCTTTTCTTCGGTGTCGGCGATGAGCTCGAAGGGCAGGTCAAGGTTCTGTTTGAACTTGTCGTGCGACGCCAGGTTGTCACGCGAGACGCCGAAGATGATGGCGCCGGCTTGCGTGAACTCCGCGTGCTTGTCGCGGAACTGCATGGCTTCGGTGGTGCAGCCGGGGGTGTGGTCTTTCGGGTAGAAGTACAGAATGACCGTCTGGCCTTGGAAGGCCTGAGGCGTGAACTTCACGCCGCCGGTGGCAGCGGCTTCGAATTCCGGCAGAGATTTATTGAGGGCTGGCGTCATGTTCGGGTACTCGGCCTGCAGGCGACCTGCGTGAAAACCTGACGATTATAAAGGCTTGGCCGAGGGCCCCCCGGAGCGGGGGATTCACACATTGGGGGGTGGTGTGGGTGCCTTGCGTCGAGGTGCGCTTTCACGGCTGCTGTGTCAGGCGTGAATGATCAAGGCCGCCAGCACGCGGCGCCCCTCCGACACCAGGATGTTGTAGGTGCGGCAGGCCGCCTGGGTGTCCATGGTGTCCACCCCGATGCCGGCCTGGATCAGGCTGCGCATCAGCCCTGGGTGCACGAATTTCTGCTGCGGGCCCGAGCCGAACACCACCAGTTCAGGTTTGTAGGCCACGATGCGTTCGAAATGCTCGGCCGTCAGGTCGGCCACTGTCGCGGCGCCCCAGGGCGCCAGCGGCGCGTCAGAAGGCACCAGCACGCTGGTGGTGTGCTTCGTGCCATTGATCGACACCGACTCGCGGGTGATGGAGTGGATGACGTTGGCGGCTTCGGGGCGGTCGGCGTGCAGCTTCATGGCGTCTGGGGCGAGGGGACTTCCGGCGGGCGCTCAACCCTGGGGGCACCTCAGAGGTGCACCAGGGGCGGCCTGTGGTTAAATTCTATCTTTACCCCCCGTTTTCCACCCGGAGAGTGCTTTGAAGCCGATCGCCAAGTCCAGCAAACTCGCCAGCGTCTGTTATGACATCCGTGGGCCTGTGCTGGAAAAGGCGCGCCAGATGGAAGAAGACGGGCACAAGATCATCAAGCTGAACATCGGCAACCTGGCCGTGTTCGGCATCGAGCCGCCCGACGAGATCGTGCAGGACATGATCCGCAATCTGTCTGGGGCGGCGGGTTACACCGACAGCAAGGGCCTGTTCGCGCCGCGCAAGGCCGTGGTGCACTATTGCCAGGAGCAAGGGGTCAAGGGCGTCACGGTCGATGACGTCTACCTGGGCAATGGCGCCTCCGAGCTGATCGTGATGTCGCTGAACGCGCTGCTCAACGAGGGCGACGAGGTGCTGCTGCCAGCGCCCGACTACCCCCTGTACACGGCTGCGGTGTCGCTGTCGGGCGGTCGCCCGGTGCACTACATCTGCGACGAGCAGCAGGAGTGGTACCCCGACATCGCCGACATCCGCGCCAAGATCACGCCGCGCACCAAGGCCATCGTGGTCATCAACCCGAACAACCCGACCGGCGCGCTGTACCCCGAAAGCCTGCTGCGAGAGATCATCCAGGTGGCCCGCGAGCACCAGCTGATCATCCTGGCCGACGAGATCTACGACAAGACCCTGTACGACGGCAACAAGCACGTGTCGATGGCCTCGCTGGCCGACGACGTGCTGTTCCTGACCTTCAACGGCCTGAGCAAGAACTACCGCTCCTGCGGCTACCGCGCCGGCTGGATGGTGGTCTCGGGCGAGAAGCGCCACGCCAAGGATTACATCGAGGGCCTGAACATGCTGGCCTCGATGCGCCTGTGCGCTAACACGCCGGGTCAGCTGGCCATTCAGACGGCGCTGGGCGGCTACCAGAGCATCAAGGACCTGGTGGCACCCACCGGCCGCCTGTGCAAGCAGCGCGACCTGGCCTACGAGCTGCTGAACCAGATCCCGGGTGTGAGCGTGGTCAAGCCCAAGGGCGCGCTGTACATGTTCCCCAAGCTCGACCCCAAGATGTACCCCATCGCCGACGACCAGCAGTTCGCCTACGAGTTGCTGGCCGAAGAGAAGGTGCTGATCGTGCAGGGCACCGGCTTCAACTGGACCCACCCGGATCACTTCCGTCTGGTGTTCCTGCCCAACACCGACGACCTGGCCGATGCCATCGGCCGCATCGCACGCTTCCTCGACGGCTACCGCAAGCGTCACGCATGAACCGCTCGGGCCCCGGCCCGAGGCGAGAGTTTGACCCCTGAAGACTGAACCCTGGCGCACGGGCGACCCCTGTCGCGCCCCGAGATCGAAAAGACACACCATGAGCCTCAACGCACTCAAACCCGTCAAGGTCGGCCTGCTGGGCATCGGCACCGTGGGCGGCGGCACCTTCACCGTGCTGCAGCGCAACCAGGAAGAAATTCGCCGCCGTGCCGGCCGTGGCATCGAGATCGCCATGGTCGCTGACCTGAACACCGAGCGCGCCAAGGAGGTGGTGGGCAACGCCGCCCAGGTGGTGGCCGATGCCCGCGCCGTGATCGCCAACCCCGAGATCGACGTGGTGGTCGAGCTGATCGGCGGCTACGGCATTGCCAAGGCCCTGGTGCTCGAAGCCATTGCCGCTGGCAAGCACGTGGTCACCGCCAACAAGGCCCTGCTGGCCGTCCATGGCACCGAGATCTTCGCTGCCGCCCGCGAAAAGGGCGTGATCGTCGCGTTCGAGGCTGCGGTGGCCGGCGGCATCCCCATCATCAAGGCCCTGCGCGAAGGCCTGACCGCCAACCGCGTGCAGTGGGTGGCCGGCATCATCAACGGCACCACCAATTTCATCTTGTCCGAAATGCGTGACAAGGGCCTGGACTTCGACGTGGTGCTGAAAGAGGCCCAACGCCTGGGTTACGCCGAAGCCGACCCCACCTTCGACATCGAAGGCGTGGACGCCGCGCACAAGGCCACCCTGCTGAGCGCCATTGCCTTCGGCATCCCGGTGCAGTTCGACAAGGCCCATGTGGAAGGCATCACCCAGCTGTCGGCCACCGACATCAAGTACGCCGAGCAACTGGGCTACCGCATCAAGCTGCTGGGTATTGCCCGCCGCCGTGACAACGGCATCGAGCTGCGCACCCACCCCACGCTGGTGCCCATGAGCCGCCTGATCGCCAATGTGGAAGGCGCCATGAACGCCGTGCTGGTGCAGGGCGATGCCGTGGGCACCACCCTGTACTACGGCAAGGGTGCGGGCTCCGAGCCGACAGCCTCGGCCGTGGTGGCCGACCTGGTGGACATCGCCCGCCTGATCGACGCGGCCCCCGAGGCGCGCGTGCCCTATCTGGCCTTCCAGCCTGATTCGATGTCGGCCCTGCCGGTGCTGCCGCTGGAGCAGGTGCAGACCTCGTTCTACCTGCGCCTGCGCGTGGCCGACAAGGCGGGTGTGCTGGCCAACATCACCGGCCTCCTGGCCGAGCAGGGCATCAGCATCGACGCCGTGATCCAGCGCGAAGCCGACCAGGTCAGCGAAGGTGGCCAGACCGACCTGATCATCCTGACCCACGAGACCACCGAAGGTGGCATGAACAAGGCGATCGCCGCCATGCAGGCGCTGCCCACCGTGCTGGCCCCGATCGTCAAGCTGCGCAAGGAAGAGCTGGCATGAAGTACATCAGCACCCGTGGCGACCAGACCCAGCGCGGTTTCGCCGAGATCCTGCTGGAAGGCCTGGCCCCCGATGGCGGCCTGTACCTGCCCACCCACTACCCGAAGGTGGACGACGCCACGCTGACCAAGTGGCGTGGCCTGAGCTATGCCGAGCTGGCCTTCGAGATCCTGTCGCTGTACATCGACGACATCCCGGCCGCCGACCTGAAGGCCCTGACCGCCAAGACCTACACCAAGGCTGTGTACGGTTTTGACGAGATCACGCCCCTGAAGCACCTGGAGCCGGGCCTGTGCCTGCAAGCCTTGTCCAACGGCCCCACGCTGGCCTTCAAGGACATGGCCATGCAGCTGCTGGGCAACCTGTTCGAGTACGAGCTGGGCCGCCGTGGTGAATCGCTCAACATCCTGGGCGCCACCTCGGGCGACACCGGCAGCGCGGCCGAATACGCCATGCGTGGCAAGAAGGGTGTGCGCGTTTTCATGCTGAGCCCGAACGGCCGCATGAGCCCCTTCCAGCAGGCCCAGATGTTTAGCCTGCAAGACCCGAACATCCACAACATCGCCGTGGAAGGCGTGTTCGACGACTGCCAGGACATCGTCAAGGCCGTCTCGAATGACCTGGCCTTCAAGCGCCAGTACAAGATCGGCACGGTCAACTCGATCAACTGGGCCCGCCTGCTGGCCCAGGTGGTGTACTACTTCGCCGGTTACTTCTACGCCACCAAGGCCAACACCGAGAAGGTGTCGTTCACGGTGCCGTCGGGCAACTTCGGCAACGTGTGCGCCGGCCACGTGGCCCGCATGATGGGCCTGCCCGTTGACCAGCTGGTGGTGGCCACCAACGAGAACAACGTGCTCGACGAGTTCTTCCGCACCGGCACCTACCGTGTGCGCGGCACGGCCGAAACCTACGAAACCTCGTCGCCCTCGATGGACATCTCCAAGGCTTCGAACTTCGAGCGTTTCGTGTTCGACCTGCTGGGCCGTGATGGCGCCGCCTGCAAGGCCCTGTTCAAGGACGCGGTCGAAAAGCAGGGCGGCTTCACGCTGCCGGCCGAGACCTTCGCCAAAGTGCCGGGTTACGGCTTTGCCTCGGGCACCAGCAACCACGCCAACCGCCTGGACACCATCCGCGCCACCTTCGAAGCCGACGGCACGCTGATCGACACCCACACGGCCGACGGCCTGAAGGTGGCCCGCGAGCACATGAAGCCGGGCACCACCATGATCGTGCTGGAGACGGCCCTTCCGGCCAAGTTCGAAGAGACCATCGTGGAAGCCACGGGCCAGCGCCCGGCACGCCCGCACTGGATCTCGGGCCTGGATGGTTTGGAGCAGCTGCCCAAGCGCTTTGTGGTGTGCCCGAAAGACACCCAGTGGGTGAAGGACTACGTGGTCCAGCACTGCCAGGATTGAGTCTGCACTGGGTTTGACCCAGGGCAAGGGCCTCAAAGGGGTGCCGCGCTTAGGCTGCGGGCACCCCTTTTTTCTTGCGGCCTAGCCGCCCGTGGCCATGACCTGCACGCCCGAAGCCCTGATCCCCGCTGACCTGCTGGCCCTGTTGCAGCGCAGCCCTTTGCGGGCCTTGACACTGGGGGGGCGAACCGTGCTGCCCATCGTGCAAGGCGGCATGGGCGTGGGCGTGTCGGGCCATTGCCTGGCGGGCACCGTGGCTGCGCTGGGCGGCGTGGGCACTTTGTCCTCGGTTGACCTGCGTCGCCACCACCCCGACCTCATGGCGCGCACCACCGGCCTGCCGCCCGATGAGCGGGCCAAGGCCGCCATCGACGCGGCCAACCTGGAGGCCATCGACCGGGACATCCAGAAGGCGCGGGCGCTGAGCGGTGGTCGGGGGCTGCTGACCATCAACATCATGCGGGCCGTCAGTGCCTACGCCGCATCGGTGAAGCAGGCCCTGGCTTCCGGCATTGACGCCATCGTGGTGGGGGCCGGTTTGCCGCTGGACCTGCCCGATCTGGCCAGCGACCACCCGAACACCTTGCTGATCCCCATCCTGTCGGACGCCCGGGGCATCCAGCTGATCGTCAGGAAATGGGAGCGCAAGAAGCGCCTGCCCGACGCCATCGTGATCGAGCACCCCCGGCTGGCCGGTGGGCACCTGGGCGCAGCCAAAGTGGCCGACCTGAACGACCCACGCTTTGATTTCGAGCGCGTGATCCCTGAGGCCCTGGCATTCTTCCGCTCAGCCGGGCTGGAGAAAGAAATCCCCTTGATCGCAGCCGGTGGCATCCGCAGCCTGGCCGACATCCAGCGGGTGCAGGCCCTGGGGGCGGCCGGGGTGCAGCTGGGTACCCCGTTTGCCGTCACCACCGAAGGCGACGCCCACCCGGAGTTCAAGCGCGTGCTGGCCGAGGCCCGCGATGACGACATGGCCGAGTTCGTGAGCGTGGCGGGTTTGCCGGCGCGGGCCGTGCGCACGCCCTGGTTGAACAACTACCTTCGCAGCGTGGACAAGCTGCAAGCCGTGGCGCATGCCAAATCACGCTGCACCAAAGCCTTTGACTGCCTGGCCCAGTGTGGCCTGCGCGATGGTCTGGCCGACTGGGGGCAGTTCTGCATTCACCACCAGCTGGCGGCGGCCTTGCGGGGTGACGTGAAGAAGGGCCTGTTCTTCCGCGGTGCGGGTGCCTTGCCCTTTGGCGATCAGGTGCGCAGCGTGCGCGAACTGATGGAGCGGCTGCTCGTTGGCCCATCGGCCGAGCCCGCCGCTGCAACGCGCCACGCTCCTCAGGCCGCGGCCTGCTGAACCCGGCGCCGGTTCACCATGTTGCGCGCCAGCTGGGCGCGCAGCCTGGCAGGCAGCTCGCTGGCGTGCGGGTACAGCTGGTTGTTTTCCAGGGCCACGTGCTGTTCACAGCGTTCGGCGAACCACTGCACATCGCCTGGCATGGGCACGGGCTGGCGCGCCACGATGGCCTGCAGCCAGGGCCTGACCCGGTCGCGCCACGCCGCTTCCAGCTGTCTGTGCTCTGTCGCCAGAAAGTCCAGGGTCAGATCAACCTGAGGGAGGCCCAGCACTCGGAGGGCTGGGAACAGGTCTTCTTCCTCGTCCTGGTGGTGCAGGGGCGCAGCCAGGTCGAAGTATCGAATGACCGACTGTGCCGCCTCGGCCGCCTGATGGTCGGCGCCATGTCGGCCGACATGGGCACCCAGGCGCCTGTGCAGGCTGGTGAAGCGCAGCACCTTGTCATGGCAGGCCAGCAGCAGTTCCAGGGGGTCGTCTTCCGGGATCAGGTCGTCCATGCAAGCGTCTCCTGTGTCTCATTGTCGGCGCAAGTGCCTGCCCCACCCGGCGGTCAGGTCAAACACTTCACGGCGGCCCAGCCCATGCAAGCACCGGGCCCGCTCCAGGCGTTATGCTGCACCGCTTGTGTGAAGCTGGAGTTTCAAAGTGTCTGCGCCGCGTTCGCCCCTCATCGCCCTGACCCAGGCCTGGCAGGACCTGGAACACACGGTCAACCACTTGTTGGCACAGGGCGCCGGGCCTGCGGTGGACGCCGTGGACAGCCTGCAGGCGCTGGGCCGTGTGCTGGCCACGGACCTGGTTTCCAAGGTGGCCGTGCCCCCGCTGGACAACAGCGCCATGGACGGCTACGCCGTGCACGAGGCCGACCTGCCGGCCTTGCAGCAGCCCGGCACCGCGCTGCCTGTGGCCCAGCGCATCGCCGCAGGCCAGGTGGGGGCCGCACTGGCCCCGGGGCAATGCGCCCGGATCTTCACGGGTGCGCCAGTGCCCGCCGGTGCGGGTGCCGTGGTCATGCAGGAGCACACCGAACGCCTGGAAACTGCCGCCGGCGCCTCGGTGCGTGTCACCCAGCCGGTGCAGCCCGGCCAGAACATCCGCCGTGCCGGCGAAGACATCACCGCGGGGCAGACCGTGCTTCAGCGTGGCACCCGCCTGACGCCTGCCGCGCTGGGTGTCGCCGCCTCGGTGGGCGCCGCCCAGTTGCCGGTGTTCGCACGGCCGCGCGTGACGGTGCTGACCACCGGCGACGAGCTGGTCATGCCCGGGCAGCCCCTGCCGCCGGGCGCCATCTACAACAGCAACCGCCACACCCTGATGGGCCTGGTGCAGGCTGCGGGCGGCGTGCCGCAAGACCGTGGCGTGGTGCCTGACCAGCTGGAGGCCACCCGCCAGGCCCTGCGCGAGGCCGCCGCCCACAGCGACCTGATCATCACCAGCGGGGGCGTGTCGGTGGGCGAAGAAGACCACTTGCGTGCCGCGGTGCAGGCCGAGGGCGAGTTGCAGTTCTGGGCCTTGGCCATCAAGCCGGGCAAGCCCTTTGTGTTCGGCCATGTCCGACGCCCTGACGGCAGCCGTTGCCTCTACATGGGCCTGCCGGGCAACCCGGTGGCCAGTTTCGTGACCTTCCTGGTGCTGGTGCGCCCGGTGCTGGGGCTTCTGGCCGGAGAAGGCTGGGCCTTGCCACGGCCCTTGATGCTGCCGGCGGCTTTCAACTGGCCCCGGCCCGACAAGCGCCGCGAGTTCTTGCGCGCACGCTTGAATGCCCAGGGGCAGGTCGAGATTCACCCCCACCAGGGCTCGGGCGTGCTGATGTCGGCCGCCTGGGCCGAAGGCCTGGTCGACCTGGCACCCGAGCAGGTCGTGCAGGCCGGGGACACGGTGGCCTGGTGGCCTTACAGCGAGTGCCTGCAACCCCGCACGGGAGCCTGACCATGCGCGTGACCGTTCGATACTTTGCCCGTGTGCGCGAGCACCTGGGGCCTGAAGAAGCCTGCGAATGGGCGGGTGATGCGCCCCGCACCGTGGGTGAGTTGTGGGCCTGGCTGCAGGCGCGCTCGCCGGCCCATGCCGAGGCCCTGGCCGAGGGACAGGGCTTGCGCACCGCCCTGGACCAGACCCTGTGCGACGCTGACGAGCCCCTGCACGATGGCGCCGAGGTGGCCTTTTTCCCGCCCGTGACCGGGGGCTGAGCATGGCTTTGCTGCACCGACATGTGGCCGTGCAGACGGCCGATTTCGACCTCAGCCACGAGGCCGGGTTGCTGGCCCAGGCTTGCGACCAGGTGGGCGCGGTGGTCAGCTTCACGGGCCATGTGCGGGCCTGGGGCGAGGGCAGTGTGGCGCTGGAACTTGAACACTACCCCGGCATGACCGAGCGCAGCATCGGGGCCATGATGGATGCCGTGGCCGAGCGCTTCGGCCTGATCGGTGTGCGCGTGGTGCACCGTGTGGGCCTGCTGCCGGTGGGCCAGCAGATCGTGCTGGTGGCCGTGGCTGCGCGGCACCGCCATGCCGCCTTCCAGGGCTGCGAATGCCTGATGGACTGGCTCAAGACCCAGGCCCCGTTCTGGAAGAAAGAGGTCACCACGCAGGGTGGGCAGTGGGTGGACGCCCGCGTTCAGGACGACGACGCCCTGGCCCGCTGGGGGGTGGCCGGTGTGCAGGCCAATTCGGCGGGCTGAGCGCGCTTGCCTGGGCAACCCTGGGCGAGTTCCTTGACCGCCAGCCCTCTGAAGTGTCAAGTTCGTCACGGAATGGCCGAAAAATGGCCGAAGACCTTCGCAACCCATTCAAGGAGCCCCAGTGGTCGATGTGTTGACCTGCTACGCCGTCACGGGCTTCAGCGCGCTGCTGGGCCTGGGGCTGATGTGGCTGATCCGCACCGACCAGCCCCGGGTGCAGTACGCGCTGAACCTCTTCCGTGCGGGCTTCATCGCTTTGTCGGGCATGGGCTTTGTGGTGCTTGTGCCCCCTTTGCACGCGCCCATCTTGATCAAAGCGGCCATCGGTCTGGCGGGCGTGGGCATCACGCTGCTGGGCTGGGCTTTCCGTCAACTCAACGGACGCCGTACGCCGCCCTGGGTGGGCACGGCCGCCATGGGCTCCGTGGGGCTGGCCCTGGGCGCTGCGGCCTTGTTGCCACCGTTGCCTTACGTGCAGGTGGTGGCGGGTGTGTTCGCCGTGCTGTCGGTGGCGCTGACGCTGGACCAGGCCTTGCTGATCCGTGCGGGGCGCCACTGGGTCACGCAGGATCTGGCCCTGCTGGCCGTGGCCGGCTTGCTGGCCCTGCTGTGGCTGGTGGTGTTGCAGCACGCCCTCACGGTGCCTGGTCCGTTGCCGCCCGACTGGCTGCATGCGCCCGACTGGCTGCGCCCGGTGGCCGGCCTGTCGTTTGCCGTGTTGCCGCTGGGCGTGGCCGCCCTGGTGTTTGCCTCCATCAATGACCGGCTGCAACAGCAGCTGCGTGCCCGCTCACTGTCGGACGACCTGACCGGCGCCCTGTCGCGCCGTGGCCTGCGTGAACTGGGCGAGCGCATGCTGGCCCTGCAACGTGGCCAGACCCGCACCGTGGCCGTGCTGATGCTCGACATCGACCACTTCCGAGCCCTGAACGATCGCTACGGCCAGCAGATTGGCGACCAGGTGCTGCGCCACCTCACCCAGGTGGTGCGCGAAAGCCTGCGCGAAGACGCCTTGCTGGCCCGCTACGGTGGTGAAGAGTTCACCGTGCTGCTGCCGGTGCGCATGCTGCGCGAGGCCGAGGCGGTGGCCGAGCGGCTGCGCAAGGTGATCGAACGCAGCCCTTGCGAATCGAAGTTCGGCCCGGTGCGCGCCACCGTCAGCATCGGCCTGAGCCTGCACGAGCCCGACACCACCCTGGAAGACGACCTGGCGCTGGCTGACGAAGCGCTGTCCACCGCCAAGGCATCCGGACGCAACCGGGTGCAGGTGGCCGAGCGCACCTCGCGCCTGGACAGCCGCCAGGCCTCGCGGATTGACGAAGCGCAAACCACGTTGCCACCAGGGGCTTGAAATGCACGGGGCCATGCCCCATGTTCATGAGCAATCGCCCCGCCTGTGGGGCCCAAGGAGTGCTCATGCGACTCGACAAACTCACCACCAAGTTCCAGGAAGCCCTGACGGAAGCCCAGAGCCTGGCCGTCACGCGCGACAACCCCTACATCGAACCGGCCCACATCCTGCTGGCCATGATCCGCCAGGAAGACGGCCCCAAGGCCCTGCTGGAGCGCGCCGGCGTGAAGGTGGCCCCGCTGGCCAGCACGCTGGAAACCCAGATTGACCGCCTGCCGCAGGTGCAGGGCGCCGACCAGGTGCAGGCCGGTCGCGACACCATCAGCCTGCTGCAGGGCGCCGAAAAAGAAGCCCACAAGGCCGGTGACCCGTTCATTGCCAGCGAAATGTTCCTGCTGGCCCTGTGTGACCACAAAGGCGATGCCTCCGTGGTGGCCCGTGACCATGGCCTGACCCGAAAGGCCCTGGAGGCCGCCATCAAGGCCGTGCGCGGTGATCAGAAGATGGACAGCCCCGAGGCCGAAGGCCAGCGCGAGGCCCTCAAGAAGTACACCCTGGACCTGACCGAGCGCGCCCGCGCCGGCAAGCTCGACCCCGTCATTGGTCGCGACGAAGAGATCCGCCGCGCCATCCAGGTGCTGCAGCGCCGCAGCAAGAACAACCCCGTGCTGATCGGGGAGCCGGGTGTGGGCAAGACCGCCATCGTCGAAGGCCTGGCCCAGCGCATCGTGGCCGGCGAGGTGCCCGATTCGCTGCGCAACAAGCGCGTGCTGGTGCTGGACATGGCCGCGCTACTGGCCGGTGCCAAGTACCGGGGTGATTTCGAAGAGCGCCTGAAGAACGTGCTCAAGGAAGTGGCCAAGGACGAAGGCCAGACCATCGTCTTCATCGACGAGATCCACACCATGGTGGGCGCTGGCAAGGCCGATGGCGCCATGGACGCCGGCAACATGCTCAAGCCCGCACTGGCCCGTGGCGAGCTGCACTGCATCGGCGCCACCACGCTCGACGAGTACCGCAAGTACATCGAGAAAGACGCCGCCCTGGAGCGCCGTTTCCAGAAGATCCTGGTCGACGAGCCCACGGTAGAGGCCACCATCGCCATCTTGCGCGGCTTGCAGGAAAAGTACGAAGTGCACCATGGCGTCGAGATCACCGACCCGGCCATCGTGGCCGCGGCCGAGCTGTCCAATCGCTACATCACCGACCGCTTCCTGCCCGACAAGGCCATCGACCTGATCGACGAGGCCGCAGCGCGCATCAAGATCGAGATCGACTCCAAGCCCGAGGCACTCGACCGCCTCGACCGTCGCCTCATCCAGCTCAAGATCGAGCGCGAGGCCGTGCGCAAGGAAACCGACGAAGCCTCGATCAAGCGCATGGGCCTGATCGAAGAAGAGATCGTCAAGCTGGACAAGGAATACGCCGACCTCGAAGAGATCTGGAAGGCCGAAAAGGCCCAGGCCCAGGGCTCGGCCCACGTCAAGGAAGAGATCGACAAGATCAAGTTCCAGATCGAAGAGCTCAAGCGCAAGGGTGATTTCAACAAGGTGGCCGAGCTGCAATACGGCAAGCTGCCCGAGCTGGAAAAGCGCCTGAAGGAAGCGCAGGACAAGGAAAGCGCCAAGGGTGCCGCAGGCAAAGCGGGCGACGGCCGCCCGCAGTTGCTGCGCACCATGGTGGGCGCCGAAGAAATCGCCGAGGTGGTGGCGCGTGCCACCGGCATCCCGGTGAGCAAGCTGATGCAGGGCGAGCGCGACAAGCTGCTCAGCATGGAAGACAAGCTGCACGAACGCGTGGTGGGCCAGGAAGAGGCCATCGTGGCCGTGAGCGATGCCATTCGCCGTTCACGCGCTGGCCTGTCTGACCCGAACCGCCCCTATGGCTCCTTCCTGTTCCTGGGCCCGACCGGCGTGGGCAAGACCGAGCTGTGCAAGGCCCTGGCCGGCTTTCTGTTCGACAGCGAAGACCACCTGATCCGCATCGACATGAGCGAGTTCATGGAAAAGCATTCGGTGAGCCGCCTGATTGGCGCGCCCCCGGGCTATGTGGGCTACGAAGAAGGCGGCACCCTGACCGAAGCCGTGCGCCGCAAGCCCTACAGCGTGGTGCTGCTCGACGAGGTGGAAAAGGCCCACCCCGATGTGTTCAACGTGCTGCTGCAGGTGCTGGACGATGGCCGCCTGACCGATGGCCAGGGCCGCACCGTCGACTTCAAGAACACCGTCATCGTGATGACCTCCAACCTGGGCTCGCAGCACATCATGCAGATGGCTGGCGAGCCGCAGGAAGACATCCGCGAAGCGGTGTGGGGTGAGGTCAAGCAGCATTTCCGCCCGGAGTTCCTCAACCGCATCGACGAAGTCGTGGTCTTCCATGCGCTCGACCAGGCGCACATCGAGTCCATCGCCCGCATCCAGCTCAAGGGCCTCGAGGGCCGTCTGCAGCAGCTGGAGATGAAGCTCGACGTCAGCCCGGAGGCGCTGGCCGAGATCGCCAAGGTGGGGTTCGACCCCGTGTTTGGCGCACGGCCGCTCAAGCGCGCCATCCAGCAGCGCATCGAGAACCCCGTGGCCAAGCTGATCCTGCAGGGCAAGTTCGGCCCGAAGGACGTGATCCCGGTGACGGTGAGCAAGACGGGCGACTTCGAGTTCACCCGCGTGGTGCACTGAGCCGCACCGGGCTCGGGCTCAGCGCAGGTTGGCAGCCGGCACCCAGTTCCCGTGGAAGCCCATGGGGATGGGGGCCGGCACCTCCACCACGGCCTGTGGCTGCATGTGCTCGGCATCGACCACATGGAACTCGCCCAGGCCAGTGCGCACGTTGAAGGCATAGCCCATCAGCCAGCCGGCGTCTTCGGGCAGGGGCTGCGCGCCCTGGCCTGACGGCGCCTGCCGCGGCACGAACACGAACTCGCCAGGCTTGAGGTCAGGGCCCAACTGCAGGGCCTGGGTGAGGAAGGTCTGCAGATCGTGCTTGAGCAAGGCCTGCCCCCCCGCGTTGTCCACCGTGAACTCGGTGGCATAGGCGAAGCGGTAGGGCTGGCCCACCAGGGTTTCGTTCAGGCGCGGGAACTCCTGCGGGCGTTCGCACACCACCTGGCGTTGCACACGGGTGCCCCCGACGGGCAGCGTCCAGCGCTCGAAGCGCGGCGCCGTGTCGTCCTCAGGCCCCACGCGCGAACGGTTGAACATGTGCTGGTGCACCACCACGTCCATCACCACCGAGCCATCGGGCAGGTCGAAGGCATTGCAGGGGTGGAACACGTAGCAGGGCTCGATGTCGAACCAGCGCATGTCGCGCGCCTCGCCGTCGCGCGGCAGCAGTCCCACACGGGCCGGGTGCTTGGGGTTCCACACATAAGGGAAGGTGTCGCGGCGCACGATCGACCACCAGGAAAAGGTCACGGGCAGGTCCATCACCACCACCTGCCGCTGCGTGACGGCGCAGTCGTGCACCATGGGGCCGTGCTTCACGGGAATGTGCACCACCTTGTCGACCGCGCCTTGCGCGTTCACGCGCACGTAGCTCAGCTTGCGGTGCTGGATGGCGTCGTAGCACACGGCATGCAGGTCACCCGTGACGGGGTCGAGGTGAGGGTGGGCGCTGAAGGGATGCCGTGTCGGGCTGTCGAACAGGCCGCTGCGCACCGTGTTGAGCTCGGCGTCGAGCTGTACCGGGGCAGGGCCCGCTTCCACCGAGGCCCAGAGGCGACCAGCGTGCCCGAACACATTGGTGTTCACCGTGTCGAAAATGCCGCGTGTTTCGCCCGGCACCTGGGCGCGGCCCAGGGCCTTGTTCACCGAAGCGCTGCCGATGTAGCGGTTGCGATACCACAGCGCCTGGCCACCTTGCAGGCGCAGGCCATGCACCATGCCATCGCCGGTGAACCAGTGGTGCTTGCTGGTCTGAGTCGGCTTCAGCGGGTTGGGCCCGATGCGCACATACAGGCCGTCCAGCTCAGCGGGCAGCGTGCCTCGCGCGGGCAAGTGCCGGTGGGTCACCTCCTGGGCCACAGGCGCAAAGGGGCCGTTCAGGAAGCGATTGTCTGCGGTGGCGCCCGCAGTGGGCGCCACCTGGCCGCGGCCGGCGGGGCTGTGACGGGGCTGACCGGTCAGGGGCAGGGCGGTGCTGCTGGCGGTGTTCGGCATGGGCAACCTCAATGTGTGCGTTGTGAACATGCGCATTCCAATCCAAAATGTGTACGATGTCAACATGCAAGATGTGTCCAGTTCTGATCACCCGAACCGCCTGAAAACCCCGGAAAGCCGCAGTTACCACCATGGCAACCTCAAGGCCAGCCTCATCGAGGCCGGCGTGGCGGCGCTGGCGCACACCGAAGCCGATGCACTCAGTTTGCGACAACTGGCCAAGGAGCTGGGCGTGTCCGCCAACGCCGCTTACCGGCACTTTGCCGACAAGGATGCCTTGCTCACGGCCATGGCCGCCGAGGGCTTTCGGCTTTTTGCAGCGGCGCAGGCTGCCAGCGCGCATGGGCTGGCCCATGCCGAAGACCGGCTCAAGGCCTCCGGGCGCGCTTACGTTGCCTTCGCCCAGGCGCACCCGGCGCTGTACCGCCTGATGTTCCAGCGCATGGACCAGGTCATGGCCGACCCGGCCCTGATGGCACACTGCAGTGGTGGTGGCATGGCGGTGCTGCTGGAGGCCACCTCCGGCCTGGTGGGTGCCCCCATGGACGACGAACGGGTGCGCGTGGCGGCCGCTGCCTCGTGGAGCTTGGTGCACGGCCTCAGTTCGCTGGCCCAGGGCGGGCAGTTGGCCATTTTCGGCCTGCCTCTGAACGACCTGATCAACCGCGTGCTGTCGATGCCCGTGAGCTTTCAGCAAGCCGTCTCCAGTCTCCAGCCGCCGTCAGATTGACTCAGGCCGGCACCCGCTCACATCAGCGCATGCGATGGGGCACGCGCATGCTGCCCCCCACGGGCAGTACGGCAAAACGTTCGGGAGAGATGTTGCTTGCAGCCAGGGCCTTTGCCAGTGCCCTGGGCGGCTCGTCCAGCGCTTCATCGGTGAGCTGGAAGGTGCCCCAGTGCACGCTGATCGCCTGTTTGCAGCCAATGTCCTGAAAGATCTGAACCGACTCTTCCGGGTTCACATGCTGATCCTTCATGAACCAGCGGGGCTCGTAAGCGCCAATGGGCAGCAGGGCCAGGTCAAAACCACCGCCGTGCTCGGGCGTGTGCTCGCGCGCGAAGTGCTGGCGGATGTCGACGAAGTCTTTGGAGTAGCCCGTGTCGCCCGCAAAGAACACATGGCAGTCGGGCGACAGCATGGCAAAACCGCCCCACAGGCTGCGCAGCGCGTCGGTGGCGGTGCGGGCCGACCAGTGCTGCGCGGGCGTCAGCACCACGGGCACGCGCAGGTTGCGTTCGGTGGCGTCGATCACGTGGGTGTCCCACCAGTCGAGTTCGACCACGCGCTGCAGGCCCCAGCGGTGCAGCCACTTCTTGTGCGCCAGCGGGCAGATCACCAAAGGGGGACCGCCCGCCTGGCGGGCCAGGGCGCGCATCGAGCCTTCGTCGAGGTGGTCGTAGTGGTTGTGCGACAGCAGCACCACGTCGATGTGGGGCAGCTCGCTCAGTTGCAGCCCGGGGGGCGTGTGGCGCTTGGGGCCCGCCCATTGCACGGGGAAACAGCGCTCTGAAAACACCGGATCGGTCAGCACGTTCAGGCCGCCCACCTGCAGCAGCACCGTGATGTGCCCCACCCAGGTGGCGGCCGGCTGCATGGCCAGACCGGCCTGGGCATTGCCCTGGATGAAGGCCAGGTCGGGCCGCACCACCTCGATGGGCGTGGTGATGGCCTTCGGGTGCCCGGCCCGCCAGGCCTGCCAGCGCCAGCGCAGCAGTTCGTTCCAGCGTTTGCCGCGGAACGACTGGTAGTTGTTCTGGAAGCCGTCAGGCCGGTGGTGCTTCTTGTGCGGGTTGAAGTGGGGGTTCTTCATGGTGCACAGGCTATCAAAAGAAAAGCCCCGCGGCCGTGGCAGCGGGGCTTGCTGAGCTTGCTGGGCTTCAATCCACCTTCACGGGGATCTTGCCGATCTTGGCCTGCCAGGTCTTGGGGCCTTCGATGTGGGCGCTGGTGCCTCCGGCGTCCACCGCCACGGTCACGGGCATGTCGACCACGTCGAACTCATAGATGGCTTCCATGCCCAGGTCTTCAAAGCCGACCACCTTGGCGCCCTTGATGGCTTTGGACACCAGGTAGGCCGAACCGCCCACGGCCATCAGGTAGGCACTCTTGTGCTTCTTGATGGCGTCGATGGCGGTGGGGCCGCGCTCGGCCTTGCCCACCATGGCGATCAGGCCGGTCTGGGCCAGCATCATCTCGGTGAACTTGTCCATGCGGGTGGCGGTGGTGGGGCCGGCCGGGCCGACCACTTCATCGCGCACCGGATCGACCGGGCCCACGTAGTAGATGACGCGGTTGGTGAAGTCCACCGGCAGCTTTTCGCCCTTGGCCAGCATGTCCTGGATGCGCTTGTGTGCGGCGTCGCGGCCGGTCAGCATCTTGCCGTTGAGCAGCAGGGTCTGGCCCGGGGTCCAGCTGGCCACTTCGGCAGGCGTGAGCGTGTTCAGGTCGACGCGCTTGCTCTTGTTGTAGTCGGGTGCCCAGTGCACGTTGGGCCACAGGTCCAGGCTGGGTGGGTCGAGGTACACGGGGCCCGAGCCGTCCATCACGAAGTGGGCGTGGCGGGTGGCCGCGCAGTTCGGGATCATGGCGATGGGCTTGCTGGCGGCGTGCGTGGGGTAGGTCTTGATCTTGACGTCCAGCACGGTGGTCAGGCCGCCCAGGCCCTGGGCGCCGATGCCCAGGGCATTGACCTTCTCGTACAGCTCGATGCGCAGCTCTTCCAGCTTGTTCTGGGGGCCGCGCTGCAGCAGCTCGTACATGTCGATGTCGTCCATCAACGATTCCTTGGCCAGCAGCGCCGCTTTTTCAGCCGTGCCGCCCACGCCAATGCCCAGCATGCCGGGCGGGCACCAGCCAGCACCCATGGTCGGCACGGTCTTGAGCACCCAGTCGACGATGTTGTCGCTCGGGTTGAGCATGTACACCTTGCTCTTGTTCTCGGAGCCACCGCCCTTGGCTGCGACCGTCACGTCGACCGTGTCGCCCGGTACCAGCTCCATGAACACCACGGCGGGCGTATTGTCCTTGGTGTTCTTGCGCTCGAAGATGGGGTCGGACAGCACCGACGCGCGCAGCTTGTTGTCGGGGTTGTTGTAGCCGCGGCGCACGCCTTCGTCGATCGCTTCCTGAATGCTCTGGGTGCCGAAGCCTTCCCACTTCACGCCCATGCCGATCTTCAGGAACACGTTGACGATGCCGGTGTCCTGGCAGATGGGGCGCTTGCCTTCGGCGCACATGCGCGAGTTGGTCAGGATCTGCGCAATCGCATCTTTGGCGGCGGGCGACTCTTCGCGCTCGTAGGCGCGCGCCAGGTGGGCGATGTAGTCGGCAGGGTGGTAGTACGAGATGTACTGCAGCGCAGCTGCGACGCTTTCAACGAGGTCGTCGTAACGAATGGTCGTCATGGCAGGGGCCTTCGTGGGGCTAGGGCTGTCCGTGGGCGGGGGGGACGGGAATGGGCGCGTCTGCGCCCGCGAAAACCGCCATTGTGCCAAGTTTGTGACGGGCGCTGGGCGACGAGCCCCGAGCCAACCGGCATCAGGGTGTGCGTGGGGTCTTGGAGCGCCAGCACAGGTGCACGGCCAGGTAGCCCAGCACGGCGCTGACGGCGGCGATCACCAGCAGGCCGGTCATCAGGGGGGCGCCATGGGTGATCGCCCAGTTGATGCCGTCGGCCAGCCAGTTGTGGGCCTCGAAGGTGAAGCTGCTGAAATCCAGCGAGGCGGGCAGCAGCTGGTCGCCCAGCTGGTAGGCCGCGTAATAGATGGGCGGCACCGTGAACGGGTTCGTCACCAGGGTGCAGGCGGCGCTGATGGGCACGTGGCCCCGGATCACGGCCGCGCCGGCCACCGCAAACAGGATCTGGGCCACCGGCATCAGCAGGCCCATGAACAGGCCCATGGCCACCCCGCGGGCCACGCTCTGGCGCTCCAGCGCCCACAGGCGGTCGTCAGACAGGTAAGGGCGCACCGGTTGCAGCCAGGGCTGCGCCAGGATGTCGTCCTTGCCGGGGGTCTGGCGGCGCAGGTGGAACCAGCCATTGCGCGCGCGGCGCTTGAAGAGGGTGGCAGGTTTGCGCAAGGGGCGGTTCATGGGGGTGGACGGGAAGTGACGGGTCAGTGCTTGTTATCGGCCGAGTGCGCGTGATGCAGCAGCTTGTCAGTGTAAGCAATGGCCATGGCCGAGAACAGAAAAGCAATGTGAATCACGGTCTGTGCGATCAGCACCTTGTCGGTGTAATTTTGCGCATTGATGAAGGTCTTGAGCAGGTGGATCGACGAGATGCCGATGATGGCTGTGGCCAATTTCACCTTCAGCACCGAGGCGTTCACGTGGTCCAGCCATTCGGGCTGGTCGGGGTGTCCGTCGAGGTCCATGCGAGAGACGAAGGTTTCGTAACCCCCCACGATGACCATGATCAGCAGGTTCGAGATCATGACCACGTCGATCAGGCCCAGCACCACCAGCATGATGGTGGTTTCCGTCAGGTGGGACGGCGCACCCGCGGCCATCTTCTGACCGGAGGCCTCGAAGATCAGTTTCAGAGCGTCCTGGTTGCCGAAAGCGGCTTCGATCAGGTGCACCAGTTCCACCCAGAAATGGAACACGTACACGGCCTGGGCCAGGATCAGGCCCAGGTACAGGGGCAGCTGCAACCAGCGGCTGGCAAAGATCACGGTGGGCAGCGGGCGCAGCTTGACAGGAGTTTTGGCCATATGTGTCAATGTGAGACAGGGATAGTACGGAGTATCAATTCAGGGGGTTGCGCGGAAAGTCCGGCTTGTGGCCTGACGGCGTTGTCTGCTGGGCCATCGGGATGACAGATGGCGCCCCAAGGCGCACACAACGGAGTGATCGAGATGACCGCATCGAATCAGACAGACGCACAAGCTGCCACCACCCAGGTGCCGGTGCCTGCTGAATTTGCTCAGAAGGCCCATGTGGCAAGCCGCGCAGCATACGACGAACTGTGCGCCCAGGCGCAAGCCGATCACGCCGGTTTCTGGGCCAACCATGCCAGAAAACTGCTGAGCTGGCACAAACCGTTCACCAAGACCCTTGACGAGAGTGATGCCCCGTTCTTCAAATGGTTCGAAGATGGCCAGCTCAATGCCTCGTACAACTGCCTGGACCGCCATGTGGCCAACGGCCTGGGCGACAAGGTCGCGATCATTTTCGAAGCCGATGACGGCACCGTGACCCGGGTCACTTACAGCGAACTGCTTGAGCGCGTCTGCCGCCTGGCCAACGCCCTGAAGGCCGAGGGCGTGCAAAAGGGTGACCGCGTGGTCATCTACCTGCCCATGTCGGTGGAGGGTGTGGTGGCCATGCAGGCCTGTGCGCGCATCGGTGCCACGCACTCGGTGGTGTTTGGCGGTTTCTCGGCCCAGAGCCTGCGCGACCGCGTGGAAGACGCGGGTGCCGTGCTGCTGATCACGGCCGACGAGCAACAGCGTGGTGGCAAGTCGCTGCCTCTGAAGGCCATTGTGGACGAAGCCATCGGCCTGGGCGGCTGCGACAGCATTCGCCGCGTGATCGTGTTCCGCCGCACTGGCGGCAAGGTGGCCATGACCGAAGGCCGCGATGTGTGGCTGCACGACGTGATGGCCGCCCAGCCGGCCACCTGCGAACCCGAGTGGGTCAGCGCCGAGCATCCGCTGTTCCTGCTGTACACCTCGGGCTCGACCGGCAAGCCCAAGGGCGTTCAGCACAGCACCGGTGGCTACCTGCTGCACGCCACCCTGACCACCCAGTGGACCTTCGATCTGAAACCCGACGACGTGTTCTGGTGCACGGCCGACATCGGCTGGGTCACGGGCCACACCTATGTCACTTACGGCCCGCTGTCGAACGGCGGCACGCAGGTGGTGTTTGAAGGCGTGCCGACCTACCCGGATGCCGCCCGCTTCTGGCGCATGATCGAGGCCCACAAGGTCTCGATCTTCTACACCGCGCCCACCGCCATCCGCGCCCTGATCAAGGCCGCTGAAACCACCCCCGAGGTGCACCCTCGCAACTTCAACCTGGGCAGCCTGCGCCTGCTGGGCACGGTGGGCGAGCCGATCAACCCGGCCGCCTGGACCTGGTACCACCGAGAAATTGGTGGCGGTCGCTGCCCGATCGTTGACACCTTCTGGCAGACCGAAACCGGGGGCCACATGATCACCCCGCTGCCGGGCGCGCACGCGCTCACGCCGGGCTCCTGCACGCTGCCGTTCCCAGGCATCGATGCCGCCGTGGTCGATGAAACCGGCAAGGAAGTGCCGTGGGGGCAGGGCGGTGTGCTGGTGGTTCGCAAACCCTGGCCCTCGATGATTCGCACCATCTGGGGTGACCCGGAGCGATTCAAGAAAAGTTATTACCCCGCGGATTTTGGCGGCAAATATTATCTGGCGGGTGATGGTGCCATTCGTGATGCGGACACCGGGTATTTCACGATCACGGGTCGCATCGATGATGTGCTGAATGTGTCGGGCCACCGCATGGGCACGATGGAAATTGAATCGGCCCTGGTGTCGCACCCCCTGGTGGCTGAGGCTGCGGTGGTGGGGCGCCCGGACGACCTGACCGGCGAGGCCATCTGTGCTTTCGTGGTGCTCAAGCGCTCTCGCCCCTCCGGTGAAGAGGCCCGCCAGCTGGCCGCCGAGTTGCGCAACCACGTGGCGCAGGAAATCGGCCCGATCGCCAAACCCAAAGACATTCGTTTTGGCGACAACCTGCCCAAAACCCGCTCAGGCAAGATCATGCGGCGCTTGCTGCGCGTGATCGCCAAGGGCGATGCCGTCACCCAGGACACCAGCACGCTGGAAAACCCGGCCATTCTGGATCAGCTGGCCCAGGCCAATTGAGTTTGGTGCGGGAGGGCGCCCTCCCGCTGTAAACCCCAAGGGCGCCACACCCGCGACGGTTGGGGAAATCCCCGTGTGTTATTTCTTCACAAAAGTACACGGAATACAGGGTTACCCTGATCTGACTTCCATCGTGACCCCCTAAATTGGGGGGTAAGAAGGTCACAAGCCTTCGATCCGCAACGACGAGGAGAAAATTCCAATGGCAACTACCGCAGCGTCCAATGCGCCCATGACGGCGGAGGAAAAGAAGGTCATCTTCGCCTCCAGCCTGGGCACGGTTTTCGAGTGGTACGACTTCTACCTGTACGGTTCGTTGGCAGCCATCATTGCCAAGCAGTTCTTTGCAGGCCTGGACCCCACTTCCGCCTTCATTTTCGCCCTGCTGGCGTTTGCCGCAGGCTTCATCGTTCGGCCCTTTGGTGCGCTGGTGTTCGGTCGCCTGGGCGACATGATCGGTCGCAAATACACCTTCCTGGTGACCATCTTGCTGATGGGCGCCTCCACCTTCATTGTGGGCATCTTGCCCACCTACGCCCAGATCGGTGTGGCCGCTCCGGTCATCCTGATCATCCTGCGCCTGCTGCAAGGCCTGGCGCTGGGCGGTGAGTACGGCGGTGCCGCCACCTACGTGGCCGAGCACGCACCGCACGGCAAGCGCGGTGCCTACACTGCCTGGATCCAGACCACGGCCACGCTGGGTCTGTTCCTGTCGCTGATCGTCATCCTGGGCACCCGCACCATCATCGGTGAAGACGCCTTCCAGGAATGGGGCTGGCGCGTGCCCTTCATCGTCTCGATCCTGCTGCTGGCCATCTCCGTGTGGATCCGCATGAGCATGAACGAGTCGCCTGCCTTCAAGAAGATGAAGGCCGAAGGCAAGACCTCCAAGGCACCGCTGTCCGAATCGTTCGGCCAGTGGAAGAACCTCAAGATCGTGATCCTGGCCCTGTTCGGTCTGGTGGCGGGTCAGGCCGTGGTCTGGTACACCGGGCAGTTCTACGCCCTGTTCTTCCTGACCCAGGCCTTGAAGGTGGACGGTGCCACGGCCAACGTGCTGGTCGCCATCTCGCTGCTGATCGGCACCCCGTTCTTCGTGGTGTTCGGCACCCTGTCGGACAAGATCGGCCGCAAGCCCATCATCCTGGCCGGCTGCCTGGTCGCCGCACTGACCTACTTCCCGCTGTTCAAGGCCCTGACCGAAGCTGCCAACCCCGACCTGGCCAAGGCGCAAGCCACGGCCCCGGTCACCCTGGTGGCCGATCAGAGCGAGTGCTCGTTCCAGTTCAACCCGACCGGCACGGCCAAGTTCACCAGCTCGTGCGACATCGCCAAGCAGTACCTGGCCTCCAACTCGGTGAACTATGAGAACGTGGCGGGCCCCGCAGGCTCCATGGCCATGATCAAGGTGGGGGATGTGGCCATCTCGGGTTACACCCCTGGCAAGGTCACCGAAGCCGACATCCCGGCTGCCAAGGAAGCCGCCGTCAAGGCCAAGGAAGGTGCCATCAAGAAGCTGGACGACCTGAAGGCTGCTGGCGGTGTCGGCAAAGACTTTGACGACAAGGTCAAGGCTGCTGAGAAGGCTGTCAAGGAAGCCGGCGCCAACCTGGCCGCCTTCGACAAGGATGCCAAGGCCGCTGCCGTGAAGGTGATCGATGGCCAGTTCAAGGCCAAGGTGGGCGCCGAGCTGAAGAAGGCCGGTTACCCCGCCAAGGCCGACCCGGCCAAGGTCAACAAGCCCCTGATCATCGCCATCCTGACGGTGCTCGTGATCTACGTGACCATGGTGTACGGCCCGATCGCCGCCATGCTGGTGGAAATGTTCCCGACCCGCATCCGCTACACCTCGATGTCGCTGCCGTATCACATCGGCAATGGCTGGTTCGGCGGCCTGCTGCCCACCACGGCCTTCGCGATCGTGGCCCAGACTGGCAACATCTACAACGGCCTGTGGTACCCGATCATCGTGGCCGGCATCACCTTCGTGATCGGCTTGCTGTTCGTGAAGGAAACCAAGGACGTGGACATCTACGCCGGTGACTGACCCTGGCACCCCGCTTCGGTGGGGGTAGCAAAAAGCCCCGCTTCGGCGGGGCTTTTTTCATGGGGTGAAGCGGTGCGACGCTGAGGCCGCACCCTTCAGGGCATCACTTCTTCTGCGACAGCACCCAGGTCACCAGTTGTTTGGCCTCGGCCTCGTTGACCTGGCTGTTGGCCGGCATGGGCATGGTGCCCCAGTTCAGCTTCTTGGGGTCAGAGCCCTTCAGGATCTTCTGAACCAGCATGGCTTCAGCGCCTTTTTGCCCCTTGTACTTGGCGGCCACATCCTGGTAGGACGGCCCCACCACTTTCTTGTCAACGGCGTGGCAGGCCATGCAGGCCTTTTTCTGGGCCAGGTCGGCGCTGGCCAGGGCCGAGGTGCTGAAAACAGCGAGCAGGCTGGCGGCGGCCAGCGAGAGGGTGCGTGGGGTCATGTTCAACCTTTCTGGGGCGGTGAATCGGTCAGCGGAAACGGTCTCTTTATAAACGCTTCTACGGTGGTGGTTGGTTGACGGATGTGGTGCAATCGCAAAGAGCTTGAAACTCATCAAAAGTGCGAGGGGTTTGTATGTGGTTTGTCGTGATCGGGGTGCTGATCCAGGTGCTCAGCCTGGTGGGCATCTGGCCGGTGGGCGACTGGTCTTGGAGCACCCACTGGATGGAAATGTGCGCGCCCTTTGCGGCAGCGCTGGTGTGGTGGTGGCTGTCTGACACCCTGGGCTGGACCCAGAAAAAAGCCATGCAGGACGCCGAGCAGCGCAAGGAAGACCGCCGCGACAAACAGCTCGAAGCCCTGGGCATGAGCCCCCGCAAGAAGCGCTGAGGGCTGCCGCGGGATAAAATCGGGGTCTTTTCAGACGCCCGTTTCTCCGGAGACCTTCATGCCCCAGTACCGTTCCCGTACCTCCACCGCCGGCCGCAACATGGCCGGGGCCCGTGCCCTGTGGCGTGCCACCGGCATGAAGGACGGTGACTTCGAAAAGCCGATCATCGCGATCGCGAACAGCTTCACGCAGTTCGTGCCGGGTCACGTGCACCTGAAGGACCTGGGCCAGCTGGTCGCCCGCGAGATCGAGGCCGCCGGTGGCGTGGCCAAGGAGTTCAACACCATCGCCGTTGACGACGGCATTGCCATGGGCCACGGCGGCATGCTGTATTCGCTGCCCTCGCGTGACCTGATCGCCGACAGCGTCGAGTACATGGTCAATGCCCACACCGCCGACGCCCTGGTGTGCATTTCAAACTGCGACAAGATCACGCCCGGCATGCTGATGGCGGCTTTGCGCCTGAACATCCCTGTGGTGTTCGTGTCCGGTGGCCCGATGGAGGCCGGCAAGGCCAAGATCGAGGGCAAGGTCATCGCCCTGGACCTTGTGGACGCCATGGTCAAGGCCGCTGACAAGAACTGCTCTGACGAAGAAGTGGCCGTGGTCGAGCGTTCGGCCTGCCCCACCTGCGGTTCGTGCTCGGGCATGTTCACCGCCAACTCGATGAACTGCCTGACCGAGGCCTTGGGCCTGTCCCTGCCCGGCAACGGTACCATCGTGGCCACCCACGCCGACCGAGAAAAGCTGTTCCGCAAGGCCGGCCGTACCGTGGTCGACCTGGCCAAGCGTTACTACGAGCAAGACGACGCCAGCGTGCTGCCTCGCAACATCGCCAGCTTCAAGGCCTTCGAGAACGCCGTGGCCCTCGATGTGGCCATGGGCGGCTCGACCAACACCGTGCTGCACCTGCTGGCCGCCGCTCGCGAAGCCGAAGTGCCCTTCACCATGGCCGACATCGACCGCATGTCGCGCAAGGTGCCTTGCCTGAGCAAGGTGGCCCCCGCCGTGCCTGATGTGCACATCGAAGACGTGCACCGCGCAGGCGGCATCATGTCGATCCTGGGCGAGTTGGCCCGTGGCGGCCTGCTGCACACCGACGTGCCCACCGTGCACAGCACGTCCATGGCCGAGGCCATTGCCCAGTGGGATGTGACTGTCTCGAAGGATGAGGCTGTGCACACCTTCTACAAGGCCGCGCCCGGCGGCATCCCCACCCAGGTGGCCTTCTCGCAAGACAGCCGCTGGAAGGCCCTGGACACCGACCGCCAAAAGGGCGTGATCCGCTCGGTCGAGCACGCCTTCACCAAGGACGGCGGCCTGGCCGTGCTGTACGGCAACATCGCCGAGAAGGGCTGCATCGTCAAGACCGCGGGTGTGGACGAATCGATCTGGAAGTTCACCGGCACCGCCCGCGTGTACGAAAGCCAGGACGATGCCGTCGAAGGCATCCTCGGCGAAGAAGTGCAGGCTGGCGACGTGGTCATCATCCGCTACGAAGGCCCCAAGGGCGGCCCCGGCATGCAGGAAATGCTGTACCCCACCTCGTACCTCAAGAGCCGTGGCCTGGGCAAGCAGTGCGCCTTGCTGACCGACGGTCGCTTCTCGGGTGGCACCTCGGGCCTGTCGATTGGCCATGCCTCGCCGGAAGCCGCTTGCGGTGGTGCGATCGCACTGGTCGAAAACGGCGACACCATCGAGATCGACATCCCCAACCGGTCGATCAACCTGGCCATCTCTGACGAAGAACTGGCCAAGCGCCGCGCCGCCATGGAAGCCAGGGGCGAGCAGGCCTGGAAGCCGGTGAACCGCGAGCGTTACGTGTCGGCTGCGCTGCAGGCTTATGCCCTGCTGACCACCTCGGCCGACACGGGCGCCGTGCGCGACCTGTCGCAGATCAAGCGCTGATCGCTTTCTGCGCCTGACGAAAAAGCCCGTCCACTGGACGGGCTTTTTTCATGGCCTGCTGCAGTCGGCCGTGTTCGCGCTCACAGCCCTTTGAGGCATGCCATGGCCACCAAGGTGGGCCCCAGGGCGGCCAGGAACAGTCCACCGGCTCCGATGGCCTCTTCGTCGAACTTGCCCTTCAGGATGGACGCGCCCGCCGGATTGGGTGCATTGGCAATGATGGTCAGGCCACCACCGGTCACTGCACCGGCCACCAGGGCGTACTTGAACTCGGGGCTCAAGCCTTGCACCAGCGAGCCCAGGTAGGTCAAGGCCGCGTTGTCTGTGATGGCCGTCAGGGCCGTGGCCCCGAAGTAGATGGCGTCGGCGTCCATGCTCATCAGCAGCGGCTCCAGCCACCATTGCTGCTGCCCGCCCAGCACCACCAGACCTGCCAGGAAGAAGGCCACCATCAGGCCCTCACGCAGGATCAGGGGGGACTGGTAACGCTCGTAGGCGGTGGTGAAGCCCAGGAAGAACAGGAACAGGCCCATGAACACGGCCGGGTGGTGGGCGAACACCACGATGCCAGCCAGGAAAGCCAGGTGGATGCCCTGCACGGTCAGCGGCGGCAGTGCCTCGGCCGACAGCGCAGCGCGCGGCACGGCGCGCAGCTCTTTGGCGAACAGCAAGGCCACGCCCAGTGCATTGATGCCCACGGCCAGGGCCGCCTTCCAGCCGAAGTGCGTGAGCATGAAGCTCAGGTCCCAACCCCATTGGGCGGCCACCATCAGCACCGGGGGCGCGGCATAGGGCGTGAGCGTGCCGCCGATCGACACGTTCACGAACAACACGCCCAGCAGGGCATAGCGCAGCTTCTGTGAAATGGGCTGGCTGTAGATGCTGTCGCGCAGCAGCAGGGCGGCCAAGGTCATGGCGGCCGGCTCGGTGATGAACGATCCCATCAAGGGCACGACCGACAAGGTCACGAACACCAGGGCCACATTGCCGGGCAGGGGCACCAGGCGTGTGAGGATGCGGGTGAGCGCACTGGCCATCTGGATGATGGGCTTGCTGGCAGCGCACACCATGATGGCGAACACGAACAGGGGCTCCGTGAAGTTGCGGCTGTCGAGGTAGGCCGTGGCCACCGCCTTGCCCTCGGTGGCAAACATGATGACCATGAGCACCATGGCCCAGAAACCGAACACGGCCTCCACCTCGGCCAGGAAGTGCCACAGGCCCGCATGGTTGGGGCGCGTGTGGGCCAGATGTTCAAAAAACTTGGTGGAAAAAGTGTGCAGCAGGGCCACGCCAAAAATGACGGCCCCGATCAGCTGGATGGTGCTCGGGTTCATGCGCGCGATGGTATCAGCGGGTGATGCCTGTCAGCCCTGAGGGCGGCCAGTGGTGTCGCATGCGTTATCGTTCGGCCCATGCTGCAACACCCTCAATTCGACCCGATTGCCCTGAGCCTGGGCCCGCTGCAGGTGCACTGGTATGGCCTGACCTACCTGGCTGCGTTTGCCATGTTCTATCTGCTGGCCCGCCTGCGGGCAGCCCGTGCCCCGTATGCCGGCACCTGGAACCCGCAGGAGATCGAAGACATGCTCTTCGTGGGCGTGCTCGGGGTGGTGCTGGGCGGGCGCCTGGGGTATGTGCTGTTCTACAAGCCGGCTTACTACCTGGCGCACCCGGCCGAGATCCTGGCCGTGTGGCAGGGGGGCATGGCCTTCCATGGTGGCCTGCTGGGCGTGATCGCGGCCATGGCCTATTACGCATGGAAGACCCGTCGGCACTTCTTCGAGGTGGCCGACGTGGTGGCGCCCTGTGTGCCGGTGGGCCTGGCTGCGGGCCGCATGGGCAACTTCATCAATGGCGAGTTGTGGGGCCGCGTGGCCGACCCTGCACTGCCTTGGGGCATGGTGTTCCGTGGTGCAGGTGAGCTGCCGCGCCACCCGTCTCAGCTGTACCAGTTCGCACTGGAGGGCGTGCTGCTGTTCGCCCTGCTGTGGTGGTACGGGCGCAAGCCGCGTCCGCTGGGGGCTGTGGCGGCCTGGTTCCTGATCGGCTATGGCAGCTTCCGCTTCGTGGCCGAGTATTTCCGCGAGCCCGACAATTTCCTGGGCCTGCTGGCACTGAACATGAGCATGGGCCAATGGCTGTGCGTGCCCATGATTGGGGCAGGCGCGCTGTTTCTGGTGCTGGCTCACCGAGGTGTCTGGCGTTCACCAGCCCGGGCCTGAGCCCTGACGGCCGCACAAAAAAAGCGCCCCAGGGGGTGAGCCCTGGGGCGTAAAGAGGTCTGTGGAGTTTTCGCGGACCCACTGACCCCCGCTGAGGAGGACGCCGTCGCTCTGAGCTCCCGCGTCCCACTGGAGAAGTATGCAAAGGGTGTGCCAGCTTTCTCCGGGGTGATGGGCTGCCGTGTCGGGGCCTGTCAGGCCGCGGTCTTGTGCGCCACGCCGTGGCGGGTGTACAGGAAGTCGAGCACCGATTTGCGGCAGTGCATGTAGGTCGGGTCTTCGGCCAGCTCGACCCGGTTGCGCGGGCGTGCCAGCGGCACGTCCAGGATCTCGCCGATGGTGGCGGCCGGGCCATTGGTCATCATCACGATGCGGTCCGACAGCAGCACGGCCTCGTCCACGTCGTGGGTCACCATCACCACGGTGCTCTGCGTGCGGGCCACGATCTTGAGCAGCTCGTCTTGCAGGTGGGCGCGGGTGAGGGCGTCCAGGGCACCGAAGGGCTCGTCCATCAGCAGCACCTTGGGTTCCATGGCCAGGGCGCGGGCAATGCCCACACGCTGCTTCATGCCGCCCGAGATTTCATTCGGGCGCTTCTGGCTGGCGTGGCTCATGTTCACCAGCGCCAGTGCGTCGTTGGTGCGCTGCTTGAGCTTCTCCTTGCTTTCCTTGCCACCGAACACACGCTCCACGGCCAGGTACACATTCTGGAAGCAGGTCAGCCAGGGCAGCAGCGAGTGGTTCTGGAACACCATGGCCCGTTCGGGACCCGGCCCGGCAATTTCCTTGTTGTCGCAGATCAGGCCACCGCTGCTGGGGCTCAGCAGGCCGGCGATCAGGTTCAGCAGGGTGGACTTGCCGCAACCCGAGTGCCCGATCAGGGCAATGAACTCGCCCTTGTGGATCTGCAGGTTGATGTCCCGCAGGGCATGAAAGCGCCCCTTTTTGGTGCTGAACACCATTTCGGCCTGGCTGACGTCGATGAAAGCAGTCATGTGAATCTCCGGTTTCGTTCAGGCAGAAGGGGTTACTCGAAGCTGAAGCGCTTGGCCACGGCCATCAGGGCCTGTTCCAGCAGCAGACCGACGATGCCGATCACGAAGATGGCGATGATGATGTGCTGCACGTTCAGGTTGTTCCACTCGTCCCAGACCCAGAAGCCGATGCCCACGCCGCCGGTCAGCATTTCGGCCGCCACGATCACCAGCCAGGCTGTGCCCACCGACAGGCGCACGCCGGTCAGCATGTAGGGCAACACCGAGGGGAACAGGATCTTGGTGACGATCTTCCACTCGCTCAGGTTCAGCACCTTGGCCACGTTCAGGTAATCCTCAGGCACGCGCTGCACGCCCACGGCCGTGTTGATGATCATGGGCCAGATCGAGCAGATGAAGATGGTCCAGATGGCGGCGGGGTCGGCCGACTTGAACACCAGCAGGCCGATGGGCAGCCAGGCCAGCGGCGAGACCGGGCGCAGCAGGCTGATGATGGGGTTGAGCATGGCGCTGATCACCTTGCTGCGGCCGATGATGAAGCCCAGCGGGATGCCCACCAGCGCGGCCAGGCCAAAGCCCATGGCCACACGCTTGAGCGAGAACCAGATGTTCCAGCCAATGCCCTGGTCGTTGGGGCCATTGCTGTAGAACGGGTCGGAGAACAGGGCCACAGCCGCTTCCCAGGTGGCCATGGGCGTGGGGAAGGCGCCCTCGCCCTTGATGGTGAGCAGGGCCCAGATGCCGATCAGCAGGGCGAGGCCGGCCACGGGTGCCAGGGCATTGAAGGCCAGCTGGCCCCAGTCGATGGGCGGCCTCGAAGGTTTGGGTGCTGCGGGCGAGGTCGCAGCGGCAGGGGTGGAAACAGCGGACATGGGAGCAGCAGCGGGGGATTCTGTGGATGTCGATGCCTGCACGTCTCGGCTGGCATCCAGGGGGCTGTGGAAAACGGCACTGACCATGGTGATCTCCTGGGGAGTTGGTCGAAGGGAAGGGCCAGCCTGTGCCGGCCCTGTCAGGTTTTCAGCAAGAAACTGGCCAGATCAGGCCTTGACCTTGAAGCCGTCGGCGTACTTCTTGGGGTCTTTGCCGTCCCAGACGGTGCCGTCGATCATCTTGGTGGTGCGCAGCACATCCTTGGGGATGGGCACGTTCACCGCGCTGGCGGCCTGCTTGTACAGCTCGACCTTGTTGACCTGCTTGGCCACGGCCATGTAATCGGGGTGATCCTTCAGCAGGCCCCAGCGCTTGTGCTGGGTCATGAACCACATGCCGTCGCTCAGGTACGGGAAGTTCACGGTGCCGTCGTTGAAGAACTTCATGTGGTTGGGGTCGTCCCAGGTCTTGCCCAGGCCGTTCTGGTAGCGGCCCAGGATGCGCTGGTTGATGGCGTCGACGCCGGTGTTCACATACGACTTGGCGGCAATGGTTTCGGCCATCTTCAGCTTGTTGCTCAGGCTGGCGTCGATCCACTTGCCGGCTTCCAGCACGGCCATGATCACGGCGCGGGCGGTGTTGGGGTACTTCTTGACGAATTCGTCGGTGGTGCCCAGCACCTTTTCGGGGTGGTCTTTCCAGATGTCCTGGGTGGTGGCCGCCGTGATGCCGATGCCGTCCATGATGGCGCGGTGGTTCCAGGGTTCGCCCACGCAGAAGCCGTCCATGTTGCCCACGCGCATGTTGGCCACCATCTGAGGCGGCGGCACGGTGATGACCTTGGCGTCCTTCATCGGGTTGATGCCGTAAGTCGCCAGCCAGTAGTAGATCCACATGGCGTGGGTGCCGGTCGGGAAGGTCTGGGCGAAGGTGTAGTCGCGCTTGTCGGTGGTCATGAGCTTGGCCAGCGAGGCGCCGTCCTTGCCGCCGGCATCGGCCACCTTCTTCGACAGCGTGATGGCCTGACCGTTGTGGTTCAGGTTCATCAGCACGGCCATGTCCTTCTTGGGGCCGCCAATGCCCATCTGCACGCCGTAGATCAGGCCGTACAGCACGTGGGCCATGTGCAGGTCACCGTTGACCAGCTTGTCACGAACACCCGCCCACGACGCTTCCTTCGAGGGCACGATCTTGATGCCGTACTTCTTGTCGAAGCCCAGCACCGAAGCCATCACCACCGAGGCGCAGTCGGTCAGCGGAATGAAGCCGATCTTGACCTCCTCCAGCTCAGGCTTGTCGGAGCCAGCGGCCCAGACCGCCGATTGCAAACCGGGCACGACACCGACGGTGGTGGCAGCGGCCGCGGTCTTCAGGAGGGTGCGGCGGGTCAGATTCAGATCCTGCGAGTTCATGATGCAAGCGTTCCTGTTCGAAAACAAAAAAGGCGTCTCCGTGTGCCCGGCCGGCCAGTGGCCGCGGTCGGGTTCAACGGGACGCCTTTGTCCGGAAGGCTCGGGCTCCAACGTTGGCACCCAAGTCACGCAAGGTCGCCCTTGACCTTGCTCACTGCATGTACTGCAAACCCTGTGCCAGCCCTTTCGGGCGTGGGGTGCCCGATGCTGGTGCGTACCGGGGGCAGGAGGGGGAACTACACTGGCGGGCATGTCTGATCTGCGTGATGCCACTGCCGCCCGCCTTGTGCTGGGCATCGAGTCTTCCTGCGACGAAACCGGGGTGGCCCTGGTGCGCACCGAGCCAGGTGGCGCGCCGCGTCTGCTTGCGCACGCGCTGCACAGCCAGATCGACATGCACCAGGCCTATGGTGGTGTGGTGCCCGAGCTGGCCTCGCGAGACCACATCCGCCGTGTGGTGCCCCTGGCGCGCCAGGTGCTGGCCGAGGCCCAGGTGGCCCTGCCCGAGGTCGATCTGATCGCTTACACCCAGGGGCCTGGCCTGGCTGGTGCCTTGCTGGTGGGCGCGGGCGTGGCCTGTGCCCTGGGCGTGGCCCTGGAGCGCCCGCTGCTGGGCGTGCACCACCTGGAGGGGCACCTGCTGTCGCCGTTCCTGTCGGCCGACCCGCCGGAGTTCCCGTTCGTGGCCTTGCTGGTGTCGGGTGGGCACACGCAACTGATGCGCGTGGACGGCGTGGGCCGCTACGCCCTGCTGGGCGAAACCGTGGACGACGCCGCAGGGGAGGCCTTCGACAAATCGGCCAAACTGATGGGCTTGCCCTACCCGGGAGGCCCCCACCTGTCGCGCCTGGCGGAAGGCGGGCGCACCGATGCGTTCGAGCTGCCGCGCCCCATGCTGCACAGCGGCAACCTGGACTTCTCGTTTGCAGGCCTGAAAACCGCTGTGCGCACCCATCTGGTGCGTCTGGGCTGGCTGGACCAGCCTGAAGCGCTGGCCGCGCCCGAGCACCGTGCCACCCTGGTGGACCTGGCGGCATCGGCTCAGGCCGCGATTGTTGAGGTGCTGGTGAAGAAATCGTTGGCGGCTCTCAAGCAGACGGGCCTTAAGCGCATCGTGGTGGCTGGCGGCGTGGGGGCCAACCGGCTGCTGCGTGAGCAGCTGAATCAGGCCTGCCAGCGGCGCGGGGTGCGTGTGCACTACCCCGAACTGCACCTGTGCACCGACAACGGCGCCATGATCGCGCTGGCGGCGGCCATGCGCCTGCAGGCGGGGCTGGCCGAGCCTCAGCGCGCTGCCACCTTCGAGGTCAAGCCCCGCTGGGACCTGTCCAGCCTGGCCTGAGCCTTCAGCCCTCGACCAGCCAGCGCCAGCGTTCGTCGCTTTCCACGGCCATGGGGAACCACTGCGGCGTCAGGCCCTGGGCCCTGAAGGTGCGGTAAATGGTGCAGGCCTGCTGTACCCGCATGCCATGGTGCTCGGCGCCACCGTCGTCACCCAGGGCCATCATGTCGGCCAGGTCATGGCCGAACACCCACAGCACGCCTTTGTGCTGCCCCGGGAAGGCCACGCGGTTGTTGGCCAGCACGCTGGCCAGACTTTCGAAGCGCAGGTCGTCGCTCTCGGGGTGCCAGCTGATGCACCACACGCCTTGGACGGCATCTCGGAACGTGCGCATAAACCCACTGTAGCGAGTTCCGGGCCAGCGTGCGCAAGGGGCAACCCGTGCGGCCTCGTGATCAGGCCATGAAAAAAGCGCCCCGCAGGGCGCTTTTCGAGGAGCCTTCGCCGATCAGCGGTTGCTTTCCTTGAAGATGATCCAGTCGTTGTCGACATAGCGCCAGGTCAGGGTCTTCTGGCTCACGTCCTTGAAGTCCTTCGAGTTGTAGACCTGCTTGAAGGAGGTGACCACGTAAGGGCCCTGTGCCGACGCCTTCACGTCCGACACCTTGATGTCGATTTCCCCCGGTTTGGTGACCAGGCGACGGCGCTCGGCGATCCACTTGGCCGAGGTGTAGCGGGCCGGGGCGAATTCCTTGGCGTAGAAGGTGAAGTACTTGTTGATGTCCTTGGCCATCCAGGTGGCCACCCAGTCGCGCAGGCGGTCTTCCACCGTCTTGACGTTCGCCTCGGTGGCCATGGGTTCGACCGCGGGAGCGGGCGCGGCCACCGGTGTGGCCACGGCAGGGCCCGCCATGCGCTTGGCGCGGGCATCGAGCTCTTCGCGGGCGGTGGCCTTGGGGTCGATCACCACGTTCGGGCAGCGCTGGGCCGCGTCTTCGGCGGCTTGCCAGTTGGCGGCCAGGTCGGCGCTGCCATCGTCGGTGCGGCTCAGGCCCAGGGAGGACACCAGGGTGTTGGTCACGGCCAGGGTGCGGGCCTGGGCCAGCATCAGATCGTGTTCGGCGTTGGCGTAGGCGCGCTTGGCGGTGTACAGCTCGTTCTCGGCGTTCAGCAGGTCCAGCAGGCTGCGCTGGCCGATGTCGAACTGCTGGCGGTAGGCGTCACGGGCCTTTTCGATTGCCAGCACGTTGCGGTCGAGGGCCGTGAGCTGGTCCTTCAGCTTGCCGATGTCGTTCTGGGCGATGGCGGCGGTCTGGCGCACATCGCGGCAGGCCTTGTCGCGCAGATCTTGCGCCTGGTTCAGCAGGTCGGCGAACTGGCGCACGCGGGCCTGGTCGGAGCCGCCGTTGTAGAGGTTCCAGTTCAGCACGATCTGACCCAGCGTGTCGTTGCGCTGACCGGTCTGGCCGTCGTAGTTGCGGCCGGCCCCAGTGCGCAGGCGGGCTTCCACCCTGGGCTGGAACGCGCCGTCACGCGACTCGGCCTGGGCTTCGGCGGCGCGCACGTTCTCGATGGCGGCGGTCACGGCCGAGTTGCGGGCCATGGCCTGCACGGTGGCGTCGGCATTGCTCTTGAAGGCGTTGCGGGCCAGGACCTCGCGCGGTGAGCCCATCTTGGCTTCGGGCGGCTCACCCACGACGCGCAGGTAGCGGGCCGACACGTCGTGCAGGTTGGCGATCTCGGTGGTCAGGTTCGATTCGGCCAGCGACAGGCGGGCATTGGCCTGTTCGGAATCGACACCGCGGCCCACGCCGGCCTTGACCTTGCTTTGCAGCTGGTCGAACACGTACTTGTGCTGCACGTAGTTGTCTTCGGCCAGTTCGACCAGGCGGCGGAAGCGCGCCACGTCGACGTAGGCACGCGAGGCTTCCAGTGCCGAATCTTCGGTGGCGCTGACAAATTCGAAATAGCGGGTCAGGCGCGCATGGCCCAGACGCTCGACTTCCTTGCGGGTGGCCTGGCCGTCCCACAGCATCTGGTTCACGCTCAGCGACAGGCCGGTGCGAGAGCCCGACTGCGACTCGGGGGCACGACCGTCGATCTTGTCGCGGTTGCGGCCGACTTCGGCGTCGAGGTTCACCTGCGGGCGCAGGCCACCACGTGCCACGTCCTGTTCGTTGGCAGCTGCGCGAAGGGCGTTGTAGCGCGCCGTGACTTCCGGGTTGGTCGAGATGGCCTTCTGGGCGGCCGCCGGCAGGCCGGCTTGCTGAGCCTGTGCCACGCAGGACAGGGCGGCCAGCGCGGTGGTGGTCAGGGCAAGGCGGAAAGAAGTGATCGTCACTGGTAAGCCTCCGGTTGCAGCGCTGCAAACAGGATGTCAAAAGGGGTCTGCAGGCCTTGGAATACGGCTTTTTTATCGGCCGAAAACCTGCGAGCTGTAGTTTAGTGTCAATGGCGCGTTGACACCTTTTGTTGCAGCCCCTGAGTGGGGGCCCTCATGGGGTGAAAAATGCACGCTCAAGTTCGGTGGGCCAGCTGTCGATACTGTTCAACGATCCGGCGGAATGAGGCACATGTGGCGTACTGAAGCGGTCTTTGCGCAAGGCAGAGGGTGGGCGAGGGCCGCGATGGCCCTTCGCCTGGGCTCTCGTGCCTTTGGGCAATGCGGGCTGGTCGCGTTGCTGCAGACCTTGTTGCTGGTTGGCAACGCCATCGATGGCCCCCGCCTGTTGCAGAGTGCTCAGAAAGCCGGGCCCGGCGCTGCGTCGCGCACCCAGGCCCTGGTGCAGGAAATGACGGCTGTTGAAAATGTGGACGAAGTCGACAAGCTGCGTGCCGTCAACACCTTCTACAACCGCCAGGTTCAGTATCGGGAAGACAAGGACGCCTGGGGCATGGTCGATTACTGGGCCAGTCCGATGGAGTTTCTGGCCAAAGGGCAGGGCGATTGCGAAGACTACGCGATTGCCAAATTCTTCAGCCTCATCCACCTGGGGGTAACCCCCGCGAAAATGCGGATGGTGTACGTGCGCGCGCAAAACGCCGGAACAATCCAGGCGCACATGGTGTTGGCTTATTACGCCGAACCCAATGCAGAGCCTCTGATTCTCGATAATCTGATCACGGACATCAGACCCGCCTCCCGCCGGCCAGACTTGGCGCCGGTGTTCAGCTTCAATGCCGAGGGTCTGTGGCAGGGCGTCGGCGCGACCACCGCGGGCGACCCTGTGGCGCGGCTGTCGCGCTGGAGAGAGGTATTGAGCAAAGCCAAGTCTGAAGGGTGGTGGTGAGATGACAACTTTCACCCGGGAGCCGGTATGTCGCTGATTCGCCAGATCTGGTTGTTGCTGTCCGCCACCTTGATGGTGGCGTTCATCGGCAGTTTTGCGGTCTGGATGGCCTCTTCGCGAGACTATCTGGAAACCCAGTTGCGCCTGAAGAATGCCGACAACGCGCAATCTCTGGCCCTGAGCCTGTCGCAGCAGCGCGGGGACCTGTCCCTGATGGACCTGGCCGTGTCGGCGCAGTTCGACACGGGCTTTTACCGGTCGATCCGGCTGCTCGATGCGGCCGGCAAAGTCGTGTCCAACCACGAAGCCGCCACGCGGCACGCCAATCAGAGTGCGCCCAACTGGTTCGTGAGTCTGGTCAACATCGAATCGCCAGCGGGCGTGGCCCAGGTCACCGATGGCTGGCGGGCGCTGGGCTCGGTCGAGGTGGTCAGCCATTCCGGGTTCGCCTACGACCAGCTGTGGGAAAGCGCGCTCAAGACCGGCTTCCTGCTGGCATTGTTGGGCGGTGTGGCCGGGGTGGTGGCGTCGATTGGCGTGCGTGGCATTCGCCGTCCGCTGGATGCCACCGTGAGCCAGGCCGAGGCCCTGATGGAGCGCCGTTTCATCACGGTGGAAGAGCCCCGAGTGCCTGAGCTGGCCCGCCTGTCGCAGGCCATGAACACCGTGGTCGGACGCCTGAAAAGCCTGTTCGACGAGCAAGCCTCGCAGGTGGAGCAGCTGCGTCAGCAGGCCTGCTGTGATGGTTTGACAGGGGTGTCGCTGCGCAGCCATTTCGTGGCGCAGCTGCAGAACATGCTCAACAGCGATGACGGCCCCTCCGGCGGTTCGATCTGGCTGGTGCGCGTGGTGGACCTGGCCAGCATCAACCGGTCGGTGGGCCACAAGCAGACCGACCAGCTCCTTCGCCGGCTGTCGGCGGCGATGCAGGAGGTGACCCAGGGCGTGCCGGGCACCTTGATCGGGCGCCTCAACGGCCCGGATTTCGCCATCGCCATGGGCGACAGTGGCGTGCCGCTGCCCCAGCCCGAGCACATGGCCGACGCCTTGCGGCGCCTGTTTGCTGAAGAAGGGGTGCACGGGCGAGCTGTGGTGGGCGCTGCCAGCTGGCACCGCGGTGAAGCCATGGGTGCTTTGCTGGCCTTGGCCGACTCGGCCCTGGCCCGTGCCGAAAGCCGTTCAGAGTTCGCGGTCGAGTCGGCCCATCAGCAGGCCGGTCAGGCCGCCATGCTGGGTGAAGACCAGTGGCGTCGCCGTCTGGGGGACACCATTGCGCAGCGTCGTGGGCAGCTGGTGCGCTTCCCGGTGATCGACCGCGAGGGGCGCCTGATCCACCACGAATGCCCGATGCGTCTGCAGCTCGACCCACAGGGGCCCTATGAAACAGCGGCGCAGTGGTTGCCCATGGCCTTGCGCTGCGGTCTGGTGGCCCGCCTGGATTTGCTGGCGGTCGACCTGGCCATCTCGGCCATTCGGGACGACGGCATCCAGCGTGGCGTGAACCTGTCTCCGGCATCGCTGCTCGACAGCCAGTTCCTGCCGCTGCTGCGCACCCGCCTGATGGAGTCGGGCGATGCCGCCCGGTCGCTGTGGCTGGAAGTGGCTGAATCGGCGGCAGTGGACAACTTTGCGATGGTGCGTGAGTTGTGCAAGCAGCTCAAGGCGCTGGGCGTGCGCGTGGGCCTGGAGCATGCGGGTGATCGCCTTACCCGCGTGGAGTTCCTGTTCGAGGCCGGCCTGGATTACGTCAAGCTCGATGGCTCGGTGGTGCAGGGCGTGGCCTCTGATGGCGCACGCCGTGCCTTTGTGTCGGGCATCGTGACCATGCTGCACAGCCTGGGCCTGCAGGTGTACGGCGAAGGCGTGAACGATGTCGACGACCTGTCCCACCTCTGGGCCTGTGGCATCGACGGCGCCACCGGCCCGGCGGTCAAGGCGCCCTGAGCATTGCACCTCCGGTCATCAAAAAGGCGCCCGAGACCTTGTCTGGGCGCCTTGTCTTTGCGGGGGCTTGTTGAGAGGGGCTTTGGTGGGCTGTCTCAGCGCTCGCGCAGGGCGTAGGCCTTGGCCTTGAGCACGGGCTTGAGCAGGTAGGACAGCACCGTCTTCTTGCCGGTCAGGATGTCCACTTCGGCGGTCATGCCGGGGATGATGGGCATCTTGGCGCTGAAGTTGGTGGCTTTGGTCTTCACGCGCACCACATAGAAGGTCTGCTGGCCGCGTTCGTCGGTTTCGGTGTCCGGGCTGATGTTGTCGACCACAGCTTCCAGCCCACCGTACACCGAGAAATCGTAGGCCGTGAATTTCACGGTGGCGGCCTGCCCAGGGTGGATGAAGGCGATGTCCTTGGGGGCCACCTTGGCCTCCAGCACCAGGGCGTCGTCCAGCGGCACGATCTCGACAATGTCACGACCTGGTTGCACCACGCCACCCACGGTGTTGGCCAGCAGGCGCTGAACGCGACCGCGCACAGGTGACTTCACCGAGGCCTTGTCCACCTTGTCGGCCAGGGCCACGGCGCCTTGATTCAGCGAATTCAGGCGCCCCAGCGTTTCCGACAGTTCCTTGCGTGCCTCGTTGCGGAACGAGAGTTCGGTCTCCTGGATCTTGCGGCTGGCCTCCGAGATGGCGGCCTGCACGCGGGCGATTTGCGCGCCCGATTGCTCGACCTCGCCACGCGCACGGGTCACCTCGCGCTCCAGGCGCAGCACTTCCACTTCCGACACGGCGCCGGTCTGCAGCAGCGGGCGGGTCTTGCTCAGCTCTTGTTGGGACAGCTCCAGCGAGCGGCTGGCCGATTCGCGCCGGGCCCGCACTTCGCTGAGCTCCTGCTGGCGTTGCGCCAGCTGCTGCTGGCTGATGCCCACCTGGTTGCTCAATTCGAAGCGCCGGTTTTCGTACAGGTTGCGCTCTTCGTCGACCACGTTGCGCTCTTCGTCGGTTTCCGGCGTCGGTGGCGTGAAGGTGGTGCCTTCGGCGAGCGCTTTGAGGCGGGCCAGCTTGGCCTGCAGCGAGAAGGTCTGCGCCGCGCTTTCCATCACGCCCGAGGTGGCACGGGTTTCGTCGATCTTGAGCAGCAACTGCCCCGCCTCGACCACATCGCCCTCTTTCACGCGGATGTCGGTCACCACGCCACCGTCGAGTGCCTGGATCACCTGCAATTGGCGCGAGGGCACGACCTTGGCGTCACCCTTGGTGACCTCGTCGACTTCGGCCAGGGCGGCCCACACGATCAAGGCGGCGGTCAGCACCAGGGCCCAGCGCACCAGCGACTGGGCACGGTAGGTGGCGGCCTGGCTCATCGCGGCTTCAGCCTGAGCCTCGAAGGGGGCCATGCCAGCGTCGCGGGCCTGGGCCTCGGAAATGCGTGGCCCCGTGAGGCCATCGATGGCACGGTTGGCCACCGGCGAGATCAGCAGGCGGATGCGTTCCAGCGCACCCACCAGGGCCAGGCCTGCATTGGCAAGTCGTTTCATGCGGGGCTCCTTCACGATGCGCGGGCGATGCGGCCGGCCTGCAGGGCCTGCATGATCCGCTCGCGGGGGCCGTCGGCCACGATCTTGCCCTGGTCGATCACGATGATGCGATCGACGAAAGACAGCATGGAGGTGCGGTGCGTGACCAGGACCACCGTCTTGCCCTGTGCGAACTGCCCGATGCGCTGGGTGACGAAGGCTTCGGTGGAGAAATCCATCGCACTGGTGGGCTCGTCGAGCAGCAGCAGCGGGGCGTTGTGCAGCACGGCGCGGGCAATGCCCACGCTCTGGCGCTGGCCGCCCGACAGCAGCTCGCCGCGCTCGCCCACCTGCATGTCGAAGCCTTGCGGGTGGCGGGCCACGAAATCGGCCATGCCAGCGGTTTCGGCGGCTTGCACGATGGCGTCGTCGGTCGCGTGCGGCATGCCGAAGGTGATGTTCTCGCGCAGCGTGCCGTAGAACAGGGTCACGTCTTGCGACACGTGGCCCTGGTTGCGGCGCACGTCGGCTGGATCAAGCTGGCGCATGTCGATGCCATCGAGCAGCACGGCGCCTTCCGAGGGCTGGTAGAGGCCCTGGATCAGCTTGAGCATGGTGCTCTTGCCCGAACCCACCTTGCCGATCAGGGCCACCTTCTCGCCGGGCTGGATCTTGAACGACAGGTCGTCCAGGGCCGAATCCTTGCGGTTCGGGTAGTTGAACGACACATGCCGGAACTCGATCTCGCCGCGCAGTTGCGGGCGCTGCACGTAGGTCTGGTCGGCAGGGCGCTCCAGCGGGCGCGCCATGATCTGCTCAAGCGATTCCATGGCCGTGCGAGCCCCTTGATACTGCATCAACAGGCCCACGATCTGGCTGGCTGGGGCCAGTGCGCGGCTGGCCAGCATGTTCACGGCGATGAGGCCGCCCATGGTCAGCATGCGCTCGGAGATCAGGTACACCCCGATGATGACCGTGACCACCGACACCACTTGCGTCAGTGTGGCTGTGCTGTACATCGCGGTCGACGACAGGGCCCGCATCTGCACATTGGTGGCGGCCAGGAACTGATTGGCGCGCTCCCAGCGGGCCTGGATCAGGCCTTCGGCCCCCTGGGCCTTGATGGTCTCGATGCCGGTGAGGCTTTCGATCAGGGTGGCATTGCGTTGCGCCGCGGCCTGGTTGGTGCTTTGCGACAGTTCGTGCAGGCGGTGCTGCAAGGTGTAGCCGCTGATCAGCACGATCAGGAACACCACCACCACGGGCAGCACCAGCCAGGGCGAGATCCACGCGATGACCATCAGGAACAGCAGGCCGAAGGGCAGGTCGATCAGGGCCGTGACGGTGCTCGACGCAATGAAGTCACGCACCTGCTCGAAACCTCTCAGGTTGGCGGCGAACGAGCCCACCGACTGCGGACGGTTCTCCAGCCGCATGCCCAGCACGGCCTCCATCAGCCGGGCCGAAATCTGCACGTCGATGCGGGCGCTGGCCTCGTCGACGAAATGGCTGCGCAGCAGGCGCATGAACAGGTCACCACCCAGGATCAGCAGCACGCCCACCGCCAGCGCCCACAGGGTCTCGGTGGCGTGGTTGGGCACGACCCGGTCGTACACGTTCATGGAGAACAGCGGGAAGGCCAGAGCGAACAGGTTGATCAGCAGGGCCGCCCACAGCACGTCGCGGTACACGAAGCGCTGGGCCAGCACCGAACTCCAGAACCAGTGGCCGCTGCGGGTGGGCCGCAGGTTGGGGGTGCGTTCGTCGAAGCGGAAGTGCGGGCGGGCGAACATCAGCACGCCGCTGTAGCGGGCCTGCAGTTCGTCCAGGGGCAGGGTCACGCTGCCTTGGCCAGTGTCGGGCAGCAGCACTCGGGCCTGCTTGCCATCGATGCCCAGCAGCACGCAAGCCTGCTGGTTGTGCAGCAGCGCGATGGCGGGCAGCGTCAGGGCGTCCACCTTGTCCAGTGCCACGCGTTGCAGGCGGGTGGCCAGGCCTGCGCGTGCTGCAGCGCGTTCGGCCAGGGGCACGGTCAGGCCGCCCTCGGTGGCCGGCAGCCCCGCCGTGAGCGAAGCGCGCGATGCGCCCATGCCGTGCAGGCGGCACACCTCGACCAGACAGTCGAGCAGAGGGTCGGGCGTGATCAGGTCTTCGCGCAAGCGGTGCTGCGGCGGGATGACCGGCGGAGCGGCAGCGGCCTCGGTGGCCTCGGAGGTCGCATGGGGGCCCACGGCCTCGGGGGCTGGCGTTGAGGCCGGGGCCTGAGGCACGGCGGGGGCAGCGCTCCCGGGGTTCTGGGTTGGGTCGCTCATGGGGCGTCGGGGCTCGCCCAGCAAGCCCAAGTCACGTTGTCAGGTGATATCGACACAATGCACGTCAAATTGACCGCTGTCGCGTTCGGCGAAGTAGCGCTCCAGGGTCAGCTTGACCGTGCGAAAGGCCAGGTCGCCCCAGGGGATCTCGCTCTGGTGGAACAGGCGCGCTTCCATGGTCTCGGGGCCAGGGTTGAATTCGGTGCTCAGCAGCCGGGCGCGGTAGAACAGGTGCACCTGTCCGGCGTGCACCACATTCAGCACGGCATACAGCCCTTGCATTTCGATCTGGGCGCCCGCTTCTTCGTCGGTTTCGCGGGCGGCGCCCTCTTCGGTGGTTTCGCCCAGTTCCATGAACCCGGCCGGCAGCGTCCAGAAGCCTTTGCGGGGCTCGATGTTGCGGCGGCACAGCAGCACCTGCTCACCCCACACGGGCAGGGTGCCCACCACGTTCAAAGGGTTCACGTACTGGATGTGGTGGCAGGCGGGGCACACGGCGCGTTCCCGGTTGTCGTCGTCGGGAATGCGGTGGTCGACCCGGGTGCCACACATGGGGCAGTGTTCGATGCGCCTGGAGAAATGCATGCGTGGCAGTGTAGGGCATTCACATGACGACATGCCCTGCCCGAACTGGCAACGCCAAGGGCAAAGTCTGGTCAGGCTGCACGCTCAGGGGCGCCACACTGCCACATGGGGCAAGAAGGCCTCCATCACGCGCAGGGGCTGGCCTTGATGGGCAAACACCGAGGCGCGCGCCCATCGGGGGGGCTGGCTGGCGCCCTGGGCTGCCAGGTCTTTGCTGGCTCGACGCTGCTCCGGGCTGCCGCGGCGCCAGGTGTGCTGCGCCAGGGGGCCACGCAGCACGCGGGCGTGGCTGAACAGCAATTCGGCCAGCGGCCGGGTGCCAAGGCCCCGCACGGCTTTCCACGGGCCTTTGAGCCCGCGGGCCCGCGTGGCACTGCGCGCCCACACGGTGGGCTGGCCCGCCACGCTCAGCACCACCTCACGCACATGGCCTGCAGTGGCCCGCAGGGCCTTGCGCTCCGGGGCTGTGAGGCGGGCGGTGCCTTGCCGACAACGCTTCACCGTCACAGGGCCGTGTGCCATCAGGCGCGCCGTGAGCGAGCCGGGTGCGGCCAGCCAGGCCATGAGGGCCGGGTCCACCGGGGTGACGGGCCAGTGCGGCCGGGGCGGCCGGGATCGGGCCAGGCGCAAGGCAGCACGTGGGCCCATGGGCAAAGCAAGGGGCATGTCGGAGAGCGGGGCGTGGCCGGGGCATGCAGCCCTGGCAGACGGCGTCAGGCGGTCGGGGTTAGCATCGGGTGGCGATGATAGCCCCTCACCTTGCCTGTCCATGGACCCGATTTCTGCCCAGTTCATGCCCCCCATGACCGAGCTGGCTGCCCCCTGGTGGCCAGAGTTGCATGCATCTGCCGGCCCTGGGCCGACAGCGTTCGGGCCCCAGGTGGGCATGTGGATGAGCACCCGGGCCTTGCCTGTCTTGGGGCAGGGGTCGGCAGCGCCCTACGACGCCTTCAATCTCGGCGACCACGTGGGCGATTCGCCTGCTGCCGTGGCCACCAACCGGGCCTTGCTGGCGCAGTGCTGCGGTGCCGAGCCGGTCTGGCTGAACCAGGTGCATGGGGTGCGGGTGGTGCGCCTGAGCCGGGACGCCATGGGCCGTGCGTGTGCCGATGGGCAACCCACGGCCATTCCGGTGGCCGACGGGGCGTTCACCACCGAGCCCGGCCTGGTGTGCACGGTGATGGTGGCCGATTGCCTGCCGGTGCTGCTGGCGGCGCCCGATGGGCGGGGTGTGGCCGCCCTGCATGCGGGCTGGCGTGGTCTGTGCGGGGCGGGTTCGCCCACACCCGGTGGTGTCATCGATGCGGGTGTGAGTGCCTTGTGCGAGGCCACGGGTTGCGAGCCCGCCGAGTTGCGGGCCTGGCTGGGCCCCTGCATTGGCCCGGAGGCTTTCGAAGTGAGCGCCGCCGTGCTGGAAGGCTTTGGCCTGGCGCCAGGGCAGCATCACCCAGCTTTCCGGCCCCAGGGCCTGCGGGACGGCGCGTTGCGCTGGCTGGCCGATCTGCCCGCCTTGGGGCGCGAGCGCCTGAACGGTCTGGGCGTGCAGCAGGTGGATGGGGGGCGCTGGTGCACCGTCAGCCAGCCCTCAAGGTTCTTTTCGTTCCGGCGTGATGGGGTCACCGGTCGGCAGGCCGCCTGCATCTGGTTGCGGCCCCGCTGAGGGGGGCTCTGCCACGGCGGGCGTCACCGCCTGGGCAGGTTGGGCGCTGCGGGCAGCCTGTTCCGCCTCTCGCTGGACCGCCGCCAGCCGTGCCCGCCGTCGCTGGGGTGTCAAAAGGATGTACATGACGATGGACACCGGGAAGATGCCATAAAGCAACAAAGTGAAGAAGGCGCCCAGCACCGTGCCAATCGGTGAGGTGGCTTCAGCGATGGCCATCAGAACGGCCACGAACATCCAGGCGATTGCAACGATCCACATAACAAAAACAAGGACTTGGAACACCGGACACCCCCCGGTCTGCGGGTCGGGGGAATGCTCCCCACAGATCGGGTGGTTGACGCCCGCTCGGGAAATGATCTGAAAAGTTCCCGCCACGGGCCTTTCGTCAAAATTTCTTCGACAGAATAGGGCAACAATGGTTTCGCAACGCGTTGAAACCTGACGCTGATCCGTTCAAGAGGAGAACCATGGCAGCAAGCACTGGACGCCGCAGTACCGCGACCACGAAGCCCCGTTCGAGCGCCTCGGCGCGCGCAGCGGAATCCCCCCGGTCCACCGCCTCTCGCGCCGAGCGTGCAGGCAGTGCCAGTGCCCAGGACGCCCGTCAAGCGCCACCGCAAGGGTTTCCAGGCCTGGGCGCCATGCCTGGCTTGAACATGCCCGGCTTTGACGCCTCGGCTTTGGGTGCCATGGGTGAATGGCTCAAGCCCGATGCCTGGTCGCGCCTGTGGCAAGGCCAGGGGGCTGCCGCCATGCCCGGCCTGGACGCCCTCAAGCAGGCCATGCCCACGCCCTCATTCGATCCCCAGGCGGGCGCTGCCTTGGGCCAGGGCATGTTCAGCTCGCTGCAGTCTCTGGCTGGCCTGAGCGTGCCGTCTGATGCGCTGAGCAAGATCCAGCACGACTACATGCAGCAGGCTGCCAGCCTGTGGAACACCGCGCTGGAAAAGCCCACCGAACTGTCGCTCGACGACCGCCGCTTTGCCTCGCCGGAATGGAAGAGCAACCCGGGCAGCGCCTACCTGGCCGCGATGTACCTGCTCAATGCCCGCACATTGCGCACCCTGGCCGACCAGCTGCAGGGCGACGACAAGGCCCGCGAGCGCGTGCGCTTTGCCGTGCAGCAATGGATCGACGCGGCCTCGCCCTCGAACTACCTGGCCCTGAACCCCGAAGCGCAGAAGAAGGCGCTGGACACCAAGGGTGAAAGCATCACCAAGGGCATTCAGCACCTGCTGCACGACATCCGCCAGGGCCACATGTCGCAGACCGATGAGTCGGTGTTCGAGGTGGGCCGCAATGTGGCCACCACCGAAGGCACTGTGGTCTTCGAAAACGCCTTCTTCCAGCTGATCGAGTACAAGCCCCTGACCGAGAAGGTGCGTGCCACGCCCTTCCTGCTGGTGCCGCCTTGCATCAACAAGTTCTACATCCTGGACCTGCAGCCCGAGAACTCGCTGGTGCGTTACGCCGTGTCGCAAGGCCAGCGTGTGTTCGTGGTCAGCTGGGTCAATGCCGACGAATCACTGTCCAAGGCCACCTGGGATGACTACATCGAGCACGGCGTGATCCGCGCCATCCAGGCGGTCAAGGACATCGTGGGTACCGAGCAGATCAACGCCCTGGGCTTTTGCATCGGCGGCACCCTGATCGCCACGGCCCTGGCCGTGCTGGCTGCCCGCGGTGAAAAGCCGGTCAAGAGCCTGACGCTGCTGACGGCCTTCCTCGATTTCGCCAACACCGGCACCATGGACGTGTTCGTCGATGAGGCCATGGTGCAGATGCGCGAAATGAGCATGGGTCCCAACAGCCCGGCCGGTGGCGGTCTGATGAAGGGGGCCGACCTGGCCACCACTTTCAGCTTCCTGCGTGCCAACGACCTGGTGTGGAACTATGTGGTGGGCAACTACCTCAAAGGTGAAATGCCCCCGGCCTTCGACCTGCTGTACTGGAACAGCGACAGCACCAACCTGCCGGGCCCCATGTACTGCTGGTACCTGCGCAACACCTACCTCGAGAACAAGCTCAAGCAGCCCGGCAAGCTCACGGTGTGCGGCGAGAAGCTCGACCTGCGCACCCTGGACATGCCGGCCTTCATCTACGGCTCGCGCGAGGACCACATCGTGCCCTGGGACGGCGCCTACGCCTCGACCCGCTTGCTCACGGGCGAAAAAACCTTCGTGCTGGGCGCTTCGGGCCACATTGCCGGTGTGATCAACCCGCCCGAGAAAAAGAAGCGTTCGTTCTGGTCGCTCAAGAGCGGCAGCAAGCTGCCCACCGACCACAAGGCCTGGCTGGCCGCGGCCGACGAGCAGCCCGGCAGCTGGTGGCCCACCTGGGCGGCCTGGCTGGACCAGCACGGCGGCGCCTGGGTGAAGGCTCCCGCGCAGCCCGGCAGCAAGGCCTATCCGGCCATCGAGCCGGCACCTGGCCGCTTTGTCAAGCGCCGGGCCTGAATCTTGCACTGATCCCCCCGTGCTTGCGGGTCACGAGCTCGCAGGCACACCCAACAAAGGAGATGCTGAATGACTGACATCGTGATTGTGGCGGCCGTGCGGACGGCTGTGGGCAAGTTTGGCGGTACCCTCGCCAAGACCCCAGCGGCAGAACTCGGCGCCGTGGTCATCAAGGAACTGCTGGCCCGCACAGGCGTGAAGGGCGAGCAGATCAGTGAAGTGATCATGGGCCAGGTGCTGCAGGCCGGCTGCGGACAGAACCCCGCACGCCAGGCCGTGATCAAGGCCGGACTGCCCCAGGGCGTGCCCGCCTACACCATCAACAAGGTGTGCGGTTCGGGCCTGAAAGCCGTGATGCTGGCTGTGCAGGCCATCCGTGACGGCGATGCCGAGATTGTGATCGCCGGCGGCCAGGAAAACATGAGCCTGTCGCCGCACGTGGTGCCGAATTCCCGCGATGGCCAGCGCATGGGCAACTGGAGCATGGTCGACACCATGGTCAACGACGGCCTGTGGGACGTTTACAACCAGTACCACATGGGCATCACCGCCGAGAACGTGGCCAAGCAGTACGGCATCACCCGTGAAGAACAGGATGCCCTGGCGCTGGCTTCGCAGCAGAAGGCGGCTGAAGCGCAGGCCTCCGGCAAGTTCAAGGCCGAGATCGCGCCCGTGGTGATCCCGCAGAAGAAGGGCGATCCCATCGTCTTCGCCGACGACGAGTTCATCAACAAGAAGACCAGCGCCGAAGCCCTGGCCGGCCTGCGCCCCGCGTTCGACAAGAACGGCTCGGTGACGGCCGGTAATGCGTCGGGTCTGAACGACGGCGCGGCCGCCGTGATGGTGATGACCGCGGCCAAGGCCAAGGAACTGGGCCTGACCCCGCTGGCACGCATCGCGTCGTACGCCAGTGCTGGCCTGGACCCCGCACTGATGGGCATGGGCCCCGTGCCCGCTTCGCGCCGTGCGCTGGAGCGCGCCGGCTGGAAGGCGTCTGAGCTCGACCTGCTGGAAATCAATGAAGCCTTTGCGGCACAGGCCTGCGCCGTGCACAAGGAAATGGGCTGGGACACCAGCAAGGTCAACGTCAATGGGGGCGCGATTGCCATTGGCCATCCCATTGGCGCCTCCGGTTGCCGCGTTCTGGTGTCGCTGCTGCATGAAATGCAGCGCCGTGACGCCAAGAAGGGCATTGCCTCGCTGTGCATCGGCGGTGGCATGGGCGTGGCGCTCACGGTCGAGCGCTGAGTTTCGGCACCGGTTCACTGACAGGCCCCGCATGCAGCGCGCCGCGCTCGGGGGCCTCACTTCACTCTCCAATTCCTGAACGAGGAGCAAGACATGGCCAAGAAAGTTGCATACGTCACCGGTGGCATGGGTGGCATCGGTACCGCCATCTGCCAGCGCCTGCACAAGGACGGCATGCTGGTGATCGCTGGTTGCGGCCCCAACCGCGACTACAACAAGTGGCTCGATGAGCAAAAGGCGCTGGGCTACACCTTCTATGCCTCGGTGGGCAACGTGTCCGACTGGGACTCGACCGTGGAAGCCTTCCAGCGCGTGAAGGCCGAATTCGGCCCGGTCGATGTGCTGGTGAACAACGCCGGCATCACCCGCGACGGCATGTTCCGCAAGATGAGCAAGGCCGACTGGGATGCCGTGATCGACACCAACCTCAACAGCATGTTCAACGTGACCAAGCAGGTCATTGACGACATGGTGGACCGTGGCTGGGGCCGGATCGTGAACATCAGCTCGGTGAACGGCGAAAAGGGCCAGTTCGGTCAGACCAACTACTCGGCCGCCAAGGCTGGCATGCATGGCTTCTCGATGGCCCTGGCCCAGGAAGTGGCCAACAAGGGCGTGACCGTGAACACCGTGTCGCCCGGCTACATTGGCACTGAAATGGTGCGCGCGATCCGTCAGGACGTGCTGGACAAGATCGTGGCCACCATCCCGGTCAAGCGCCTGGGCATGCCCGAGGAAATCGCCTCGATGGTGTCCTGGGTGGCCAGCGACGAGGCAGGTTTTGCCACCGGCGCCGACTTCTCGGTGAACGGCGGCCTGCACATGGGTTGACGCCTGTTTGCGCTGCCTGCCCGGTGGGTAGGCAGTGTCCGTGCAAGCGGCATCAGCCCGCGCACCAAGCCCCGGCATGCCGGGGCTTTTTCATGCCGGATGGCGCCGGGAGGGGGCCTCAGGCCGCTTCGAGCTCGACCAGGCGGTCAAGTGCGGCACACACATCGGCAAAGCGGCCGGTGATGACGGTGCGGCGGGTGTCTTGCGGGTCGCGGCGGATGCGCAGGGGGTTGGGGCGCGCAGGCTGGTTGGCCACGGCCATGGGGGCGGGCTGTCCAGTGGGGCGGGGGGCATGGCGAGCCGATTCGCGGATGGCCAGAGCGCGTGCAAAGTGGTGAATCATGGTGAACTCCGATGAAGCAAGAAGTTCGGCAGGATTCGTGGATGGGCCTTCCGGCGCGGGATCGCCCTGGTGACCAGGGCCAATGCCCGCCACCCGCACCGGAGGAAGAGATCAGTTCAGGAACTGGTTGCGGATCAGGCCCACGGCCAGACCCTCGAGCTCGAAATCACCCTGCTCAGGGGTGACCACGATGGGTTCGAAATCTTCGTTTTCGGGCAGCAGCTCGATGTGGTCGGGCATGCGCTTGAAACGCTTGACGGTGACTTCATCGCCGATGCGGGCCACCACGATCTGGCCGTTGCGGGCTTCGCGCACGCGGGCCACGGCCAGCAGGTCGCCGTCCATGATGCCGACGTTCTTCATGCTCATGCCCTTGACGCGCAGCAGGAAGTCGGGGCGCTTGGCGAACATGCCGGCCTCGACGTGGTAGGTGGCTTCGATCGACTCTTGCGCCAGGATGGGGTGACCGGCGGCCACGCGCCCGACCAGCGGCAGCGACAGTTGCTCCAGGCCCGGCAGGGTCATGCTGAGGGTGTCGAGCAGGCCACCGTTGTCAGGCGTGCGACGGCTTTCGTTCACCGTGCGCAGGGTGGCTGCCTTCAGGCGGATGCCGCGGGACGTACCGCCCACCAGCTCGATGACGCCTTTGCGGGCCAGGGCCTGCAGGTGTTCTTCGGCGGCATTGGCCGAACGGAAGCCCAGCTCGGCGGCGATTTCGGCCCGGGTGGGCGGTGCGCCGGTGCGAGCGATGGTGCGCTGGATCAGCTCGAAGATTTCCTGCTGGCGCGGTGTGAGTTTGGGTTTATCGTTCATGGCGAAGCCCGGTTGGTTTCTGTGATTCTATACAGGGCTGTTTGTTTGTCCAGTGTTTTGTGTGGGTGTCGGTTTCCGGCATCAGCGGGGGATGCATGAGCGCAGCGCAGGCCGCGGCAGGTTCTGCCGGTGTGGTGAGGGTTCTGGGCACGGGCGGCACGATTGCCGGGGTGTCGCACACGGGCCGCGACCGTGATTACCAGGCCGCCAGCCTGAGTGTCGAGGCGCTGGTGGCGGCCGTGCCGGCCCTGGCGGGCGTGCCGCTGCAGTGCCACCAGGTGTGTCAGGTGGACAGCAAGGACATGGGGTGGCCCCAGTGGCGCCTCTTGCTGGCCGCGTGCCTGGAGGCGCTGAACGACCCGGTGGTGGCGGGCGTGGTGGTCACGCACGGCACCGACACGCTGGAAGAAACCGCCTTGCTGCTGCAGGTGCTGCTGCCGCCGGTCAAGCCCGTGGTGTTGACGGCCGCCATGCGCCCGGCCACTTCGGCCGAGGCCGACGGGCCGGCCAATCTGGCCTTGGCTGTGCGGTGTGCGCAGGCCTGGGCTGGGCAGGCACGCGGCGTGGCCGTGGCGGTGCAGGGGCGCTTGTGGCCTGCCCTTGCCGTGCGCAAGGCCCACAGCTGGGCCATCGATGCATTTGACGGGGGCGGCGTGTGCCCCCTGCCTGCGGAGCCGCCCGCCAGCCCGGCCTTGGCTCTGTGGCCGCCCAGTTGGGGCCGCCTCGAGCAGGCAGGCGCGCAGCCCTTGTTGCATGCCGAGACCTTGCCCTGGGTGCCTTGCATCGTGTCGCATGCCGATGCTCAGGCCACCTTGGTGCAGGCGTTGGCGGCCCATGTGCCAGCGCCTCAAGGGTGGTTGCTCGCCTGCACCGGACACGGCACAGCACATGCCCATCTTCTGGCTGCGTTGCAGCAGCAGCCTCAGCCTGTGTGGCGCGCTTCCCGCGTGGCGCGGGGGGGTATTGCGCCGCCAGGCCATGAGGCGATGCCTGCGGTGGGGTGGCTCACGCCCGCACAAGGGCGGTTGCTGCTGAGTGTGGCCTTGGCGGTGTCAGGCCCCGATGTTCAGGCGCTGGAGGGCTGGCGCCAGCGCTTGCTGGCCGAGCCGGGTCTGGCCGATCTGTTGATGCCGGATTGAGTGCGCGCAATGTCGCTGTGCGCGTGGCTGTGTGTGTGGCCGTGCGCTCGACGGTTTGCCGAGGTCAGCCCTTCACACGGTACGTGGCAGCCGGCCCGGTCTTGAGGTTGAATTCGACCGGTGCGGCGTTTTCACCCATGGCGGGGCTCCAGATGCGCACCTTGTGTTCGCCACCGGGCACGTCGATCGTCAGCCGGCCCTGCGCATCCGTCACACCATAAAACGGCGTGTCGACCACGTGGATGTAGCCGATCATGCCGTCGTGGATGTTGCAGCCCAGGGTGGCCGTGCCGGGTTTGTCGAACACGATGGGTGCATTCGGTGTGCCCGCGTACAGCTTGATCTCGAATTTCTTGACGGGCGAAAACGAATACACGTGGTGACGCACCGTGTCGTAGTTCGGGAAGTTGACGGCCCCCCCCACGGGCACGGCCACCACGGTGGGTGTGAACTGGCGGTTGCGCTGCCCCATTTCGATCACCGTGCCGCCTGCGTTGGCTTTGTCGCCCTTGGCCGTGATCACGGACACCACCGCCATGGGCAGCGGTTGCCCGGCTTCATTGAGCACGGTGAAGGCCTGTGGTGCTGCCCAGCAGCAGGCCATGGGCAGGGCGACGAGGGCGGTTGCCAGCCCGGTGCGCAAGGACAGTGTCGACATGGAAAGCTCCCGGAAGGTGGCGCCCTGTCTCATCGTTGCACCATGTCGCGGCGGCTGGGCGCAAGCCGGCGCAACAGTTCGTTCTTGGCGGCGTCACCCACGCCTGCACGGTCGAGCTCCTCGCGCAGCACGCTCACCATCACATCGAATTCCGAGCCTTGCAGCCCCAGGTCGGCATGGGCACGGACCATGTTTTCGCCCTCATACACGCAAGGGCCATCGGCCACCTTGCAGACGTACTTGCTGACCGAGTCGACCAGGAAAGGCATTTTCACGCCTTTGAAAGTGCGCCCGGCTGTGGGGTGCTGCGCCACGCGGGTCAAGGTGCGACCGACGATGTCCTGGATGCCATCAGGCCCGCCCAGTTGCCGGTACAGCGGCACCGATGGGGTGTGGCTGCAGGCGGCAAGGCTGGCGATGAGCAGGGACAGGATCAGGCGGTGCATGGCAGAGCTCCTTGAGGGTTCTGAGGTGTTGTCGGCTGGTGCCGGCAAAAGTTGAGCTCAAGCTGCGTCCGTGGCTGCCGATAAGCCAGCAACGTTCGTCACCCTCAGGGACCTGTTCATGACACATTCCCGCCACGCCCGCGCCAAGCCCTTGTTGAATCCACCGGTGGCCCACGCAGGCTGGATGCTTGGGGCTACGAGCCTCTTGATCGGTGCTGCGCTGCTGATGGCACCGCCAGCACGTGCAGGTGACCGCCTGTTGGCCACCTGGGGCGTGACGCAGGTCGAGGGCGCAGCCGGTGGCGGTCTCACACCTTGGGCCGTGATCGCGGGCACAGGCAGCAGCGACCAGGTGGGCGGTTCGGCCTACACCACCCGGTTGCGCACCCAGGATGGGTACGAGTTGAAGGCGGCCGGTGCGGCCATCGGCATCCGGGACCGGCTGGAGATCAGCATGGCGCGCTGGAGTTTCACCTTGAGTGACCAGGTGGCCCCGGGCAAATCGGTCGAGATGACCTCCGTGGGTGCCAAGGCCAAGGTGCTCGGCGACGCGGTGTATGACCAGGACCGCTGGTGGCCCCAGGTGTCGGTGGGCATTCAGTACAAGAGCACCGATGACAAGGCCCTGGCCCGCGCCCTGGGCGCTCGCGCCACCGACGATGTCGACCTGTACCTCACGGCCACCAAGGTGTGGCTGGGCGCCCTGGGTGGCAAGAACGTGCTGGCCAATGTCACCTTGCGCAACACCCGCGCCAACCAGTTCGGCCTGCTGGGCTTCGGCGGGGCCGACATCGGCGGGCGCCGCTGGCACCCCGAGATGTCGCTGGCGGTGATGCTGCGCGACGACCTGGTGCTGGGCGGCGAATACCGCGCCAAGCCCGATGCTTTGCGCCAGGTGCCCGGGTTCGAGGAGGAGGATGCCTGGGACCTGTTCATGGCCTGGTTTCCCTGGCGCCATGCCAGCCTGACCCTGGCCTGGGTGAACCTGGGCAACATCGCCACGCTCAAGAACCAGCAGGGCCTGTACCTGTCCGGTCAGGCCGCCTTCTGAGGCCCAGGGGGCCGAGGGTGTTTCAGCTTTACAAAGCGTATATCCATGCTTCACAAGCGATGAAACACCTTGGGGCACACTTCCGGGATGACTGCAACAAAGCGTACTGCCTGGGTGGGCCATGTGTTTTCCGTGAAGGGCCTGGTGGCCGCCCTGGTGTTGGCCGGCATCGGTTGGGGCGTCAAGACCCAATGGTTTCCCAAGGCCAAGCCGCCTGAAGTGATCACGGCCGCCGTCGAGCGCGGTGACATCGAAGACACGGTGCTGGCCACGGGCACCATCCGTCCGCTCAAGCAGGTGTCGGTGGGCGCCCAGGTGTCCGGGCAGATCCGCAAGCTGCATGTCAAGCTGGGCGACGAGCTCAAAAAGGGTGACCCGGTGGCCGAGATCGATGCGGTCACCCAGCAAAATGCCCTGAAGAATGCCGAAGCGGCGATTCGCAACATCCAGGCACAGCGTCTGGCCCGCCTCGCCTCGCTGGAGCAGGCAGAGCTGGTCCTCAAGCGCCAGCAGGACCTGGCCCAGCAGGACGCCACCTCGCGCCAGAGCCTTGAAGAAGCCCGGGCCGCTGTGGCCACGCTGCGCGCCGAGGTGAAGGCCCTGGATGCGCAGAGCGAGCAGCAGTCGGTGTCGGCCGACACGGCCAAGGTGAACCTGGGGTACGCCCGCATCGTGGCGCCCATGGACGGCGTTGTCTCGGCCCTGGTGGCCGAAGAAGGCCGCACCGTGAACGCCGTGCAGAGCGCGCCGGTCATGATCAAGCTGGCCGACGTCAGCACCGTGACCATCAAGGCGCAGATTTCGGAAGCCGACGTGGTACGAGTCAAGCCTGGCCTGCCGGTGTACTTCACCATCCTGGGTGACACGCGCAGCAAGTACGAAGCCCGGTTGCGCGCCATCGAGCCCACACCCGAGTCGGAGCAGACCGAGACCACCACGCCCGTCACCAACACGACGGCAGCGGTGTACTACAACGGACTGTTCGAGGTGCCCAACCCCGATCGCCGCCTGCGGGTGGCCATGACGGCGCAGGTGTCCATCGTGCTCGACAAGGCCGACAACGCCCTGCTGATTCCAGCCTCTGCGCTGGGCAAGCGCGGCAAGGGCGGGCACTACGAGGTCAAGGTGCTGGTGGGTGAGGGCGAGAAGGCCCGGGTCGAGACCCGCCAGGTGAAGGTGGGCTTGAACAACCGTGTGCAGGCCCAGGTGCTCGACGGACTGAAGGAAGGCGAGCTGGTGGTGGTGGGTGAGGCCGCAGGCGATGGCAAGAAGGCTGGCGGTGCAGGTGGCCCACCGCGCATGTTCTGAACGGGCTGAGCACACATGAATCAGCCGTTGCTGCAGGTGCAGGACCTCTGGCGGGAGTACCCGTCGGGGGATGGTGTGGTGGCCGTGCTCAAGGGCGTGAACCTGAGCATCCACGCGGGCGAGATGGTGGCCATCATTGGCGCCTCGGGCTCTGGCAAGTCGACCCTGATGAACATCCTGGGTTGCCTCGATCGCCCCACGCGTGGCGAGTACCGTGTGGCCGGTCAGTCGACAGCCACGCTGATGCCCGACGAACTGGCGCGACTGCGCCGAGAGCATTTCGGGTTCATCTTTCAGCGCTACCACCTGCTGGGTGACCTCAGCGCCGTGGGCAATGCCGAGATCCCGGCCATCTATGCGGGCAAAGGCAAGGCCGAGCGTCGTGAACGCACGGAGGCGCTGCTCAGGCGGCTGGGGCTGGGCGAGCGGCTCAACAACCGACCAGGGCAGTTGTCGGGCGGGCAACAGCAGCGTGTGAGCATCGCGCGCGCACTGGTCAATGGCGGTGATGTGATCCTGGCCGACGAGCCCACCGGGGCGCTCGATTCGGCCTCGGGGCAGGAGGTCATGAAGATCCTGCGCGAGCTGCATGCCGAGGGGCACACCGTCATCCTGGTGACCCACGACCCCCAGGTGGCGCGCAATGCGCAGCGCATCATCGAGGTCAGCGATGGCCGTGTGGTGGACGACCGCGCGCACACCCCGGCCGACCCTTTGCCGCCAGCGCCTCAGGCCGCTCAGCGCCCTCTGGCCGGTGGTCAAGGCCCTGGGCATTGGTGGGACCGCTGGCTGTCGCAATGGGGGCGCCTGACCGAAGCCTTCACGATGGCATTGCGGGCCATGGCCGGCCACCGCCTGCGCACCTTGCTGACCATGCTCGGCATCATCATTGGCATTGCGTCGGTGGTGTCGATGGTGGCGCTGGGCGAGGGTTCACGGCAGCGGGTGCTGGCCAACATCAATGCGATGGGCACCAACACCATCGATTTTTTCCCGGGCAAGAACTTCGGTGACCGCATGGCCAGCCGGATCCGCACGATGGTGCCTGACGACGCCCGCGTGCTGGCTGCGTTGCCCTACGTGGACAGCGTCTCGCCGGGGGTGAGTACCAGCGTCACCTTGCGGCGTGGCAACGTGGAAGCCTCGGCCAACGTCAGTGGGGTGGGTGAGCAGTTTTTCCAGGTCAAGGGCTACGCCATGGACAAGGGCATGGCCTTTGATGCAGAGGCCGTGCGCACGGCTGCGCAAGACGCCGTGATCGACCCGGCCACCCGCGATGCGCTGTTCCAGCCGGGCGAGAACCCGGTGGGCCAGGTCATCTTCCTGGGGCGCCTGCCGGTGCGCGTGGTGGGTGTCACCCAACCGCAGAACAACGCCTTCAGTTTCGGCGACAACCTGAACGTGTGGGTGCCTTACACCACGGGCATGCGCCGGCTGATCGGCACCAGTTCGCTGCGCAGCATCACCGTGCGCATCAAGGACGATGTCTCGGCCGTGGCGGCTGAACAGGGCATCACCCGTTTGCTCACCCAGCGCCATGGCAGCAAGGACTTTTTCGCTCGCAACAGCGACAGCATCCGCCAGACCATGGAAAGCACCACGCAGACCATGACGCTGCTGATCTCGTCGATCGCCGTGATCTCTCTGATCGTGGGTGGCATCGGGGTGATGAACATCATGCTGGTGTCGGTCACCGAGCGAACCCAGGAGATCGGCGTGCGCATGGCCGTGGGCGCTCGGCAAAATGACATCCTTCAGCAGTTCCTGATCGAAGCGGTGCTGGTCTGCCTGATTGGTGGGGTGCTGGGCATTGCCCTGGCCCTGGCCATCGGGGAGGTGTTTGCCGCCATGGGCAGCAGCTTCCAGCTGATCTACAGCACACAATCCATCGTGACCGCCTTTGGCGTGTCCAGCCTGATCGGGGTGGTCTTCGGGTTCCTGCCAGCGCGCAATGCGGCGCGGCTGGATCCTGTCGATGCCCTGGCTCGCCCTTGACCTTGCACAAGAACACCGGAGAGAACATGCGCACCGTTCGTTTCACCCTGACCCTGCTGGCCGCCGTGGCCACGAGCCTGGCCGGTTGTGCGACTCAGCAGGCAGGCACCGGGCTGCCCGAGCGGGCTGGGGCCACCGTGCCTGCGCAGTGGCAGCAGCAGGCTGCAGGCACCGCCGCCCTGGCTGGCACCCTGGCCCTGGACGAGGCCTGGTGGACCGCCTTCAACGACGCACAACTCGATGCCCTGGTTCAGCGCGTGCTGGCCGAGAACCTGAGCCTGTCAGCGGCAGCGCTCAAGGTTCGCCAGGCCCGCTTGCGCGCCGACCTGGCCGATGCCGACCGCTGGCCCACGGTGGCCGCCAGCCTCAGCGCCCAGGGGGCTCGCCCGTTGGAAGGTGGCAGCACCACCCGCAGCAGCAGTGCCACCCTGAGCGCCACCTGGGAGCTTGATTTCTGGGGGCGTGTGTCGGCTTTGCGCGATGTGCAGGTCTGGGAGGCCAAGGCCACCGAAGACGACCGCCGCGCCTTGGCCCTGAGCCTGGTAGGCACCACGGCCCGCCTGTACTGGCAGATGGCCTATCTGGACCAGCGCGTACAGTCGGCCCAGCAAAGCCTGGACTACGCTCGCAAGACCCAGACCCTGGTGGCAGCGCAGTACAAGGCAGGCAGTGTGGGTGGGCTGGAGCAGGCCCAGGCCCAGCAGGCGGTGTCGGCCCAGGAGGCCGTCCTGGCCGCCTTGGTGCAGACCCGCGAAGAAACCCGTCAGGCCCTGGCCCTGCTGCTCGACGGCCCCACGCAGTCGGCCAGCTTGCCAGCGCAATACACCTGGCCAGCCACGCCATGGCCTGTGGTGCGTGCGGGCGTGCCGGCCGAGGTGCTGGCCCGCCGGCCCGACTTGCGCGCGGCCGAGTACCGCATGCGGGAGGCCCACGCCGGTGTCACGGCCACGCGCACCGCCTACTACCCCAGGCTCACGCTCACGGGGGCCGTGGGTGGCAGCAGCCAGGACCTGAAGGACGTGTTGCGTGACCCGGTGGGCACCCTGGCTGGCTCGCTGCTGTTGCCTTTTGTGCAGTTCCGCGAGATGGCGCGCAACACGGCCATCGCCCAGGCCGATGCCGATGCCACGGTGCTCGGTTTCCGCCAGACCCTCTACCAGGCGTTGTCCGATGTCGACAAGGGGCTGTCGGCCCAGGTGCAGGCCGAACGGCAAACGCAGGCCTTGCAGACCCGCCTGGAGCAGGTCCTCAAGGTCGAGCGCCTGACCGAGGCGCGCTACCGCGCCGGGGCTGAGCCGCTCAAGGCGTGGCTGGATGCCCAGGAGGCCCGCCGCACCGCCGAACTGGCCTTGGCCGACGCCCGCTACAGCCAGCTCAGCAGCTATGTGGGCCTGGTGCAGGCGCTGGGTGGCCATGTGCCGCTGGCGGATGTGCCAGCCGAAGGGCCCGTGGCGCAGGCCAGGCCCTGAGCTCTTGTGCGAGGCTTCGCATGAGACCTCGCATCACGTCTGTCATGTGCGCCACGCCGGGCTGAAATCTGGGTCGCTGGCCTCACAATGCACACCCGATGTGCCTGGCGTTTCAGCCGGGTAGTTTTTGGGAGCACTCCGCATGACGAGACCTCTGGCCCTGGTGACTGGCGCCTCCTCTGGCATTGGCGAGCAGATCGCCCGCAGCCTGGCCCGCCGTGGCCATGACCTGGTGCTGGTGGCCCGCCGCAAGGGCCCCATGCAGACTCTGGCCGAGCAACTGGCTCAGCAGCATGGTGTGCGTTGCCACGTGCTGCCACAGGACCTGGCCGACGCCGATGGCGTGCAGCAACTGGCCGCCGCTCTGGCGGCACAGGGCCTGCAGCCCGAGGTGCTGGTGAACAACGCCGGCCTGGGCCACATTGGCTACCACCTCGACAACCAGTGGGCCGACGAGCAACGCATGATCGACCTGAACATGCGCGCCCTGACCGAACTCACGCACGCGCTGCTGCCGGCCATGAAGCGGCAGGGCAGGGGCCGCATCCTGAATGTGGCGTCCACTGCCGCCTTCCAGCCCGGTCCGGGCATGGCGGTGTACTTCGCCAGCAAGGCCTATGTGCTGTCGTACAGCGAAGCCTTGCACCACGAACTCGCGCCGCACGGCATTGCCGTCACGGCCCTGTGCCCGGGCCCGACGCAGAGCGAGTTCGTGCAGGTGGCCTCCAAGGCCCGGCGCATTTCGCTGGCCGACAAGGTGCCTTTTGCCAGCGCAGCCAGCGTGGCCGACACCGCGGTCGATGCACTCATGCGCAACCAGGCCATCGTGGTGCCGGGCCTGGTCAACAAGCTGGGCGTGTGGTCCACCCGCTTCACGCCGCGCTGGTTGCTGCGACACATCGTGGCCCGCGTGTTCCGCCCGGTGTGATCCACGCCGCCCAGCTGTCCTTCGTCATCGAAAGTCTGCCCCATGATCACCGTCCACCACCTGGAGACTTCGCGCTCGCAACGCATCTTGTGGCTGCTGGAGGAGCTGGGCCTGCCCTATGAACTGAAACTGTACAAGCGGCACCCGGTCACCAGGCTGGCGCCGCCCGAGCTCAAGAAGGTGCACCCGCTGGGCAAATCACCCGTGGTCACGGACGACGGCCTGGCGGTGGCCGAATCGGCGCCCATTCTGGAGCACATCGCCGAGCGTCATCTGGCTCAGGGCGGCCGCTGGCCCGATGAACTGGTCCATCTGGTGCCCGAGCGCGGCACGCCCGAGGCCTTCCAGATGCGTTTCTGGATGCACTTTGCCGAAGGCTCGCTGATGAACTGGGCCGTGATGAAGCTGGTCTTCATGACCATCCCCACGCAGCCCATGCCGTTCTTCGTGCGGCCCATCGCGCGCGAGTTGTGCAAGCGTGTGCAGCAGCAGCTGATCGACCCGAACCTGAGCACCAGCCTGGCCTTCATCGAAGCCCACCTGTCGCGCCACACCTGGTTCGCGGGCCAGCACCTGACCCTGGCTGATTTCCAGATGAGCTTCGCCGTGGAGGCCCTGTTGCAGCGTGCCGGCGGTGCGCAGCAGTACCCGCACCTCATGGCCTACCGCGACCGCATGGTGGCGCGCCCGGCTTACCAGCGGGCCATCGCCAAAGGCGGGCCCGTGGTGATGGGCTGATGCGCTGCTGCGCCGGGGCCGCCGCCTGACCGCCTGATCAGCCCTGGCGTGCCAGGTGCTCGTCGGCGCGGGCCTGGTACCAAGGGAGGCAGCCCGGGTTGGCCATGGCGTCGCGGTTGACCACCTTGGCCAGGGGCTGTCCCAGGAACACCTTCTTGATCGGTACTTCCTGCTTCTTGCCCGACAGCGTGCGCGGGATCTCGGGGGCCTGCAGGATTTCGTCGGGCACGAAGCGAGGCGACACCGCCTGCCGAATGGCCCCCTGCACGCGGGCGAGCAGTGCGGCGTCCATCGTGAAGCCGGGCCGCAGGCTCACGAACATGATCATGCGGCTTTCCTTGCCCAGGTACTCCAGGTCGATCACCAGGCTGTCGAGCACCTCGGGCAGGGCCTCGACCGCGTTGTAGAGCTCGCTGGTGCCCATGCGCAGGCCATGCCGGTTGATGGTGGCGTCGCTGCGGCCGTAGATGATGCAGCTCTCGTCGTCGTGCACCTTCAGCCAGTCGCCATGGCGCCACACGCCGGGGTAAGTGTCGAAGTAGCTGCCCAGGTAGCGGGCGTTGCCCTCGTCGCCCCAGAAGTACAGCGGCATCGAGGGCAGGGGGCTGCGGCACACCAGCTCGCCCACTTCGTCGGTCACGGCCTGGCCTTGCTCGCTCCAGGCTTCCACGGCGCAGCCCAGCATGCGGCATTGCATGCGCCCGGGCTGGATCGGCAGCTCGCGGTGCCCGCCGATGAAGGCCCCCGCGAAGTCGGTGCCACCCGAAATGTTGTTCCACCAGATGTCCGGGGTGCCCAGTGCAGCGAACTGGTCGCTCACCCAGCGCTGCACGTCTTCGGCCAGGGGCGAGCCGGTCGAGCCCAGGGCGCGGATGCGGCGCAGGTCACCGAAGTCACTCAAGGTGATGCCGGCCTTCATGCAGCTGGCATAGAACGCCGCGCCTGCCCCGAACCAGGTCACGCGGTGGCGGGCGGCAAAGCGCCACAACACGCCCCAGTCGGGCTGGTCCTTGCTGCCACCTGGGCTGCCGTCGAACAGGCACACGGTGGCGCCGTCCAGCAGGCCGGCCAGCTGCGCGTTCCACATGATCCAGCCGGTCGAGCTGTACCAGTGGAAGCGTTCGCCCAGGTTGTTGGCCGCGTGACTGCAGCCGATGTCGTAATGCTTGCCGCTGGCCGCCGAGATCAGCAGGATGCCGCCATGCCCATGCACGATGGGCTTGGGCAGGCCGGTGGTGCCGCTGGAATAGACCACCCACAGCGGGTGGTCGAAGGGCAGCCATTCGGGCGTGAAGGCCTGCACGGCTTCACCCGTGTCGGCAATGGCGTCTTCGTAGTCGATGTCGGCGGGCAGCACCTGCCGGGCATGCGGGCTGCGCACCATCAGCAGGGTCTGCACGCTGGGCAAGGCGGCGCGCAGGGCCTGCACGGTCTCGCTGCGGTCGATGGCCTTGCCCGCGTAGTACACGCCGTCGGTGGCGATCAGCAGCTTGGGCGTGATCTGGCTGAAGCGGTCGGTCACGGCCTGCGTGCCCATGTCGGGCGCGCACACGCTCCAGATGGCGCCCAGGCTGGCGCAGGCCAGGAAGGCCACCATGGTTTCCGGGATGTTGGGCAGGTAGGCCGCCACGCGGTCGCCGCGGCCCACCCCGGCCGCCCGCAGCCTCAGGGCCAGCGAGGCCACCTGGCGTTGCAGTTCGGCCCAGCCCAGCTCGCGGGCCTGGCCCAGTTCGTCGTCACTCACGATGGCGGGCACGCCGGCCGCTTCGGCGGCGGCCACGTGGCGCAGCACGCGCTGGGCGTAGTTCACCTGCGTGCCCGGGAACCATTGCGCGCCTGGCATCTGGGCATTCGCCAGCGCCACGGTGGGCGGCGTGGGCGATTCGAAGCCATCGTGGTCCCACAGGCTGCGCCAGAAGGCTTCGGGCTCGTCCACGCTCCAGCGCCACAGCTCGCCATAGCTGTTGAACTGCAGGCCCCGGTGTTCGGCCAGCCAGTCCTGGTACAGGCGGATCAGGGGGCGATTCGGCGGGTTGGCCGAGGCGTGGGCTGTGTGTGCAGGTGTTGTCATGGCGAGGCAGGCTGGGGTGGGGCTGCTGGGCGCCATGCAAGCACGATGCCGACTCAGCGGGGCGGGGTGTCCGCTGCAGGCCGGGTGGTGTCGAAGTGGTGGTGTTTGCGCACCTCGCACACCTGCAGGCTGTACTGCAGGTAAAAGGCTTCGCGGCCGCGCTTCATGGCCTGAAGGTGCTCGGGGTGTCGGCCCCAGGCCTGCGTGGCGTCCAGAGAGTCGAATTCCACCACGGTCACGCGCTCGCCATCGTCGGCCGTGAAGCCTTTGTGCGACACATAGCCCGGCATGGTGCGGGCCAGGGCGGCCATGCGGGCGGCCCATTCGGTGTACTCGGCCTGGTGCTCAGGGTTCAGGCGCGAGCGAAAGACGGTCACGATCATCGGGGGCTCCTGGTGTTTGTGATGTGTGCGTGCTTGCTGGGGCTGCAGGCGATTCAGAGGCTTCAGGCGACAGTGTGTGCAGCGTCCTGAGCGCGTCTTCGCACCAGCGGGCCCAGCCCTGTTCGTACATGATCCCGGTCTTCAGGATCATGTGCTGGATCGTGGCCTCGCGGCTGAGGGGCTGGCCGGCAGGGAAATCACGCGCCTCGATGGCGCGGTAGGCCACCAGCTTGGTGCGGTGCAACTGCAGGCGGCGCTCGATTTCGGTGTCCAGGCTCAGGGGGCTGTGGGCGCCCAGGGCCGCATCGGCGCGCAGCTTGACCATCAGGTCGTCGCGCATGTCCATGGGCGGTGTGGGCTCCTGCGCCCAGCGCACCACTTCCTGGCGTCCGGCGTCCAGCACGCGGTACACGCGCTTGCGGGTCTTGCCGCCATCGGGCGCCAGGTCGGAAGCGATCCAGCCGCTGGCCTCCATGCGCGCCAGCTCGCGGTAGATCTGCTGGTGCGTGGCATGCCAGAAATAGCCGATCGATTTGTCGAAGCGGCGCGCCAGGTCGTAGCCGGAAGAAGATTTCTCCAGCAGGGACGTCATCAGGGCGTGCGCGAGCGACATGGGCCACAGTGTACGTCGCGCAATGCACCATGCAACCAGTTGCATAGTTCGGATTTCTGCCCTACATTGCAGCTTGCCAACTATGCAACTGGTTGCATGTTTGTTTTCGCCCACGCGGCACGGCCCCATGGCCGAAAGCCGCCGAAGGCGTCAAGATCCCCGCTGCTTTCAAGCCGTCTGTTTCCCCAAGACATTTCTCAGCCACACAGGAACGCCATGTCCGCTTACCCCCACCTGCTGCAACCCCTGGATCTGGGCTTCACCACGCTGCGCAACCGCGTGCTGATGGGCTCCATGCACGTCGGTCTGGAAGAAGCCAAAGACGGCTTCGCGCGCATGGCCGCCTTCTATGCCGAGCGCGCCCGCGGTGGCGTGGCCCTGATGGTGACCGGCGGCATCTCGCCCAACGACGCAGGCCGCCCTTACCCCGGTGGCGCCCGCATGGCTTCTGAAGAAGAAGCCGCCCAGCACAAGGTGGTGACCGACGCGGTTCACGAAGCCGGCGGCAAGATCGCCATGCAGATCCTGCACTTTGGCCGCTACGCCTACCACCCGGGCCTGGTCGGCCCCAGCCCCATCAAGGCCCCGATCTCGCCCATGCCCCCGCGTGAACTCAGCACCGAAGAGGTCTGGCAAACCGTCGAAGACTACGCCCACTGCGCCGCCATGGCCCAGAAGGCCGGCTACGACGGCGTCGAGATCATGGGCTCCGAGGGCTACCTGATCAACGAATTCATTGCCGCCCGCACCAACCACCGCACCGACGAATGGGGCGGCAGCTACGCCAACCGCATGCGCTTCCCGGTGGAGATCGTCAAGCGCGTGCGCGAGCGTGTGGGCCCCAACTTCATCATCATCTACCGCCTGTCCATGCTCGACCTGGTCGAAGGCGGCTCCACCCACGACGAAGTGGTGGAGCTGGCCCAGGCCGTGGAAGCCGCTGGCGCCACCCTGATCAACACCGGCATCGGCTGGCACGAAGCCCGCATCCCCACCATCGCCACCAGCGTGCCCCGCGGCGCCTTTGCCTGGGTCACCAAGATGATGAAGGGCAAGGTCAAGGTGCCCCTGATCACCACCAACCGCATCAACACGCCCGAAGTGGGCGAGCAGATCCTGGCCGAAGGCAGCGCCGACATGGTCTCGATGGCCCGCCCCCTGCTGGCCGACCCCGAGTTCGTGAACAAGGCCGCCGCCGGTCAGGCCGACCGCATCAACACTTGCATCGGCTGCAACCAGGCCTGCCTGGACCACACCTTCAGCGGCAAGATCACCTCCTGTCTGGTGAACCCGCGCGCCTGCCACGAAACCATCCTCAAGATCGAACCGGCCACCGCCAAAAAGCGCGTGGCCGTGGTGGGCGCTGGCCCGGCCGGTCTGGCTGCGGCCACCACCGCAGCCAGCCGTGGCCATGAGGTCACCCTGTTCGAAGCCGACAGCGATGTGGGCGGCCAGTTCAACGTGGCCAAGCAGATCCCGGGCAAGGAAGAGTTCTACGAAACCCTGCGCTACTTCCGCAACGAGCTCAAGGCCACCGGCGTGACCACCAAGTTCAACACCCGCGTGTCGGTGGAAGACCTGGTGCAAGGCGGCTTCGACGAGATCCTGCTGGCCACCGGTGTCAGCCCGCGCACCCCGGCCATCGACGGCATCGACCACCCCAAGGTGCTGAGCTACCTCGACGTGCTGCGCGACAAGAAGCCCGTGGGCAAGACCGTGGCCGTGATCGGTGCCGGTGGCATCGGCTTTGACGTGTCCGAGTACCTCACGCACGAAGGCGAAAGCCCCTCGCTGAACCTGAACCTGTTCAACGACGAGTGGGGCATCGACAGCAGCTACGCCGAAGCCGGTGGCCTGAAGGCCCCGCACCTGCCCACACCCCCGCGCCAGATCTACCTGTTGCAGCGCAAGGCCAGCAAGGTGGGTGACGGCCTGGGCAAGACCACGGGCTGGATCCACCGCACCTCGCTGAAGAACCGCCGCGTGGAAATGATCGCTGGCGCCAGCTACAACAAGATCGACGATGCCGGGCTGCACATCACCGTGGGTGGCAAGGACATCACCTTGCCGGTGGACAACGTGGTGATCTGCGCAGGCCAGGAACCCTTCCGTGCCTTGCAGGCCGGCCTGGAAGCTGCGGGCCAGAAGGTGCACCTGATCGGCGGTGCCGACGTGGCCTCCGAGCTGGACGCCAAGCGCGCCATCAAGCAAGGCACCGAAGTGGCCGCGGCCATTTGAGCGCACACCTTCAGGAGCACGCCATGAGCATTGAAACGCCTCAGCTGGAGACCCTGCGCATTGCGCTGGCCGACCACATCTCCACCGTCACCCTGAACCGCCCGGACAAGGCCAACGCCATGAACTGGGCCATGTGGCAGGACATCCGTTCGGCCATGCAATGGGCTGACCGCACGCCCGAGGTGCGCGTGGTGGTGCTGGAAGGCGAGGGCAAGCACTTCACCTCCGGCATCGACCTGACCATGATGATGGGCCTGCAAGGCCAGATCAAGGACGAGTGCGATGGCCGCTCGCGCGAGAAGCTGCGCGCCCTGGTGCTGGAGCTGCAGGACACCCTGACCAGCCTGGAAAAGTGCCGCAAGCCCGTGCTGGCCGCCATCCACGGCGGCTGTGTGGGCGGTGGGGTCGACCTGATCTGCTGCGCCGACATGCGCTACGCCAGCGCCGACGCTTACTTCACCATCAAGGAAATCGACATCGGCATGGTGGCCGACGTGGGCACCCTGCAGCGCCTGCCCAAGCTGATCGGGCACCAGGGCCTGGTGCGCGAGATGGCCTTCACGGGCCGCAAGGTGCTGGCCGACGAGGCCCAGCGCATCGGCCTGGTCAACACGGTGTACGACAGCCGCGAGGCCCTGGTGGCCGGCGTGCGCGAACTGGCGGCCCAGATCGCGGCCAAATCGCCGCTGAGCATCCGAGGCACCAAGGAGATGCTGAACTACAGCCGCGACCACAGCGTGGCCGACGGCCTGAACTACATCGCCACCTGGAACTCGGCCATGCTGATGTCGTCCGACCTGATGGCGGCCATGATGGCCAGCATGGCCAAGCAGACGCCCCAGTTCAAGGACTGACGGGGTTCGCCCAGCCGGTGCAGGCTTCTTCGTGCGGTGGGTCGGTGGGCTCGCTGCGCGCGGCCTGCACCCATTCCTGCACGGCCGGCAAGGCCAGCAGGCGCTCGGCATAGGCCTGAACCTCGGGCTGCACGGGCAGCTGGTAGGCCTTGAGCCGGAAGGCCACGGGCGCAAAGAAGGCGTCGACCGCTGTGAAGCGATCGCCCGCCAGGAAGGGCCCGCCGAAGCGCTGCAGGCCTTCACCCCACAGCGCCTGCAGGCGGTCGAGGTCTTTCTGCAAGGCCGCGTCGATGGCCTTCATCTCAAAGGTGCGCAGCGTGTTCATCGAGCACTGCGTGCGCAGCGTGCCAAAGCCGCTGTGCATTTCGGCGGCCGCGCAACGGGCCCACGCACGCGCGGCCGGGGCGTCGGGCCACACCCCTTCAAAACGTTCGGCCAGGTATTCGGTGATGCCCATGGAATCCCACACCAGGCCTTCGGGTGTGTGAAGCGCGGGCACCTTGCCCGAGGGCACCTGCTGTCGGTAGGCCTGCCAGGCGGGCTCGTCGCCGAACAGCACCATGTGTTCTTCAAAGGCAATGCCCAGCTGCTTCATCAGCAACCAGGGGCGAAGTGACCACGAGGAATAGGTCTTGTGCGAGATGCTCAGGCGCATGGAAAAACCGTGAGGGGGCTGTGCTGGGATCTCACAGTGTGCCTTTTCGGTGCGCCTTCTGAAAATCGGCCCCGTGTTCGCGGGGGACCCCCTGTGCAGAGGCTGACCATTTGTCACAACTTGGCACCATATTTGCACATGCCGAGAACCGAACCAGGGAGTTTCCATGAGCACAGACAGCCAACGCCTCGCCATCGCCGCCCACCTGCACGTCGCCATGCGACGCAAGCTGGGTCGTGTCACCGACACCGAATGGATGGCCAGCAATGTGGAGTACGCCCTGGCCATGGTGCGCTTGTGCCGCGCCGAACAGGATCCTGACCTGAACACCCTGGCCGACCGGCTTGAGGCGGCTTTTGAACCCTTGCGCCCACGCCGCCCGGCCAAGGCCAGCGAAGCCGCCAACGAGGTGCCTTCTCGCTGGCACGACAGCGAACTGCGCCCTGAGTCGCGCAGCGAGTCAGTCTCCCGTAGTGCAGAACTGTCGCAGCGCTATGTGGGACGGCTGCGCTGACCCCCGCGGGCAGGGGGGATCGAATGTCCAGAATTCACGGTGACAGTGGGGGAGCCCGAGGGGATTTGCTATGAAGGCCTGAGGGGGGCGCTTGCAACACTGGCAGCACGATTTCCAAAGAATCTGCCATGTCGCCCCAGTCCCATCCTCCATCCATGCAGAGCCAGATGCAGCATGCCCGAACGCGCATGCTGCACGCCCATGTGCCCTTGGCCTCTCTCTGGGCGGCCGTGTTCGCAGTGATGCTGGTGGCGCTGGTCAACCACATGCGCCCTGAGGCCAGCCTGAGGGGGGCCATGGTCTGGATGATCAGTGCTTTGCTGCTGTCCCTGCTTCGGGCGCACCACGCCCTGAGTTTTCGTCACGCCGCAGACCCCGAAGCGCCGCACTGGCGCCGCGGATTCCTGGTGTACACCCTGGCCTATGCCACCGTGTGGGGACTGTCTGTTTGGATGCTGCCTTTGCACGGGCGCACCGACCTTCAGGCCATTGTCCTGGGCTCGGTGGCAGGCATGGCGGCCAGTGGCACGCTCATGCTGATGCCCGACCAGCGTGCGGCAGCGCTCTGGCTGGCGCCAGTGCTGTTGCCAGGTGTCGGCTATTGCCTGACCCTGGGCTCCGACTACGGCCTGTTCGGTACCATCACCTTGCTCGGCTTTGCCGTCATCTTGTGGGTCGAGGCCGTGCGCAGCCACCGGCGCCTGGGCGAACTGCTTCAGTTGCGTTTCCAGAGTGACCACATTGCCGAGGCCAGAGCCCAGGCCCTGAACGAGGCCGAGCAATTGCAGGAGGCCAAAGGTCATTTCCTGGCCGCCATGGGCCATGAGCTTCGCACGCCGCTGCACGGCATCCTGGGCCTTTCACGCATGCTGCGAAGCGAGTTGCAGACCCAGGAGGCTCACCAGCGCCTGAACTTGCTGCAGGGCGCGGGGCAGCACCTGCTGCACGTGATCAATGATGTGCTCGACCATGCGCGTCTGCAGTCTGGCCAGCTGGAGCTGGCCGAGCGGCAGGTGGCCCTGCACGAGCTGGTGCGCGATGCCGCCGCAGTGGCCGAAGTCTCGGCGCTCGACAAAGGTCTGTCGGTCGAGCTGGAGAATCGCCTGCCTGACGGGGTCTGGGTGCAAGCCGACGGTGACCGCATACGCCAGGTGCTGGGCAATCTGTTGTCCAACGCCGTGAAGTTCACCGAGCGCGGTCAGATCACCGTGCGGCTGCACCAGGGCTTCACCGAACCCGGTGGCGACAGGTCGTGGTTCCACATCGAAGTGCAGGACACCGGCATTGGCATGGCGCCCAGCGAGACGGAGCGCATCTTCGACGCCTTTCAGCAGCTCGACGGCAGCCACCGGCGCAAGAGCCCCGGCAGCGGTCTGGGCTTGAGCATTGCGCGTCAGGTGTGCGAGGCCATGGGGGGCGAGCTGGTGTGCGACAGTCAATTGGGCGAGGGCACGCTGTTCAGATGCGTGCTGCCGCTCAAGGTGGTGCCCGGACCAGCGCTGGCTGTGCCGTCGACCGCCATGGGCACGCTCAACACCTGGCCCACGCCCACAGAGCCTCGCACCCCGCTTCATGGCACGGTGCTGCTGGTCGAAGACAACCCGGTCAACGCCATGGTGGCCCAGGCCGAACTGGAGCAACTGGGCCTGGTGGTGGCCACGGCAGAAAACGGGCGGCAGGCCCTGGAGTGGCTGACCCTGCACGAGGCGGATCTGGTCCTGATGGATTGCCAGATGCCCGAGATGGACGGCTTCGAAGCCACCCGTCACATCCGGTCAGTCGAACAGCACAAGGGGGGCGAACGCCTGCCCATCATCGCGCTGACGGCTGCTGCGCAGGTGGAAGATCAGAGGGCTTGCCTCGAAGCTGGCATGGACGACCACCTGGCCAAACCCTTTCACCAGGGCGACCTGGTGAAGGTGATCCGGCGGCACCTGCTGCGTGGTGGCCGTCGCACAGCGCGGGCCCTGATGGGACAGGGCGAACGCCGGCGCGCCACCGCCTGAGACGCCTGCCCCGAAGGGCTTTCAGTGCGTCGGCACGGGCTCGGTGCGCGCCAACAGCCATGTCAGTGCATCGCCCTCGACCCGGGGCGCCAGCCGGCGGCGAACCTCGGCGTGGTACTGATTCAGCCATTGCACTTCATCGGCCCGCATCAGTGTCAGGTCGATGCAGCGCGTGTCGATCGGGCACAGCGTCAAGGTTTCAAACGCCAGGTACTGACCATGTTCGGGCTCGCCCGGCTCCGCGTTTTGCACCGGTGGCAGGGCCACATTCAGCACCAGGTTTTCGATGCGGATGCCCCAGCGCCCAGGGCGGTACAGGCCGGGTTCGATGGAGGTGATCATGCCCGGCTGCATGGCCATGTCGGCGTTTGGCACAGCCTTGGAAATGGACTGCGGCCCTTCGTGCACGTTCATGAAGTAGCCCACACCATGCCCCGTGCCATGGCCGAAATCGATGCCTTCGGCCCACAGGGGCGCCCGCGCCAGGGCATCCAGCATGGGGGCCAGCGTGCCCTGCGGGAAGCGGGCGCGTGACAGGCCGATGGTGCCCTTGAGCACCAGGGTGTAATCGCGCTTTTGCGCAGCGCTGGGCTGACCAATGGGCCACACCCGGGTGATGTCGGTGGTGCCACCCAGGTACTGCGCACCCGAATCGATCAGCAGCAGGCCCTGGGCCACCAGGCCTTGTGGCGTGCTGATGTGGCCAAAGGCCTCGGGTGTGGCGCGGTAGTGGGGCAGGGCGCCATTGGCGTTGAAACCGGCAATGGTGGGGAAGCTCAGCGACACGAAATCGGCCTCCTTGGCGCGCTCGGCGCTGAGGCGTTCGTCCACTGTCAGCTCGCTGATGGCTTCGCGCCCCAGGGCCTGCTCGAACCAGGCATAAAACCGGCACATGGCCGCGCCGTCTCGTTCCATGGCTTCGCGGATGTGCTCGGCCTCGGCATCGGTCTTGCGTGATTTGGCCAGCGTGGTCGGGTTGAGGGCCTCGACCACGCGGGTGTGAGCAGGCACACGCTGGCGCAGGCCATGGGTGACACGCTTGGGGTCGATCAGCAGCACGCTGCCTGGGGGCAGGGCCGCCAGGGCGTCCAGCGCCTCGGCGTAGGGCCTGAGTTGCACGCCATCGGCCGCCAGCCGCTCGGCCAGTTCGGGTGCCACCTTGCCCTCGGGCACGAACAACTCGGCCCCATCGGCATGCACCAGCAGGTGGGCCAGGAACACGGGGTTGTAGTCCACATCGGCGCCGCGCAGGTTCAGCACCCAGGCCAGGTCGTCGAGCGTGGCGATCCAGTGGTGGCTGGCCCCTCGGGCCCCCATGGCCTGGCGCAAGGCCGACAGCTTGTCGGCGCGCGACGTGCAGGCAAAAGGGGCGGTGTGTTCGTACACCGCGGCCGTGGGCAGGCCGGGGCGGTCGGCCCAGATGGCCTCCAGCACGTCAAGTTGCGGCTGCACCTGCCACGCTGGGGCCTGCGCCTGAAGGGCTTCCTTCAGTTGCTGCACCGCGGCCAGGCCCATGACCAGGCCATCGAAGGCCAGCGCGGGCTGGCCAGACAAGCCCAGATCGGCGAGCCAGCGCGCACAGGCGGGCGAGAAGGCGCCGTCCAGCTTGACCAGGTCGATGCCGGTGCCGGCCAGCTCGGTCTCGGCCTGCGCCCAGTAGCGGCTGTCGGTGAACAGGGCGGCGCGGTCGGCGGCCACCAGCAGGGTGCCCGATGAGCCAGTGAAGCCACTGAGCCATTGCCGGCCCTGCCAGCGTTCGGGCAGGTATTCCGACAGGTGCGGGTCACTGGAGGGGATCAGCGCGGCCTGGATGCCGCGTGCGGCCAGCGCAGCGCGCAGGGCCTGCAGGCGTTGGGTGATGGGGGTGGCACTCATGCTTTGATGATGCCACCAAAGCCCCAGGCACATGGGCCGAGGGCTTGTGCGGTCAGGGGTGCCGCTGCGGTCAGGCGGCGCGGTTCTGGCCGTCGTTGGGCTGCGGGGCCTGGGTCCCGGTGGCCGAGGCAGCAGGCGCCGTGGGCGCCGTGGGTGGGTGCTTGACCGGGTTCACGGCCAGGTCGGGGTTGTTGCCCGTCACCACGGCCACGGGGGGCACCCGCACCAGCATGGCGTTGGGCTCCAGGGCGTGCGGGTCGGGGAACACGCGTGCGTGGCGCTGCGAGGTGAAGTACGCCCAGGCCCAGTCCATGAACACGACCATGCGGTTGCGGAAGCCGATCAGGAAGTACACGTGCACGAACAGCCAGAACAGCCAGGCCGAAAAGCCGCTGAACTTGATGCGCTTTTTCGTGAACGGGATGTCGATCATGGCCACGGCCGCGCGTTTGCCGATGGTGGCCAGCGAGCCGTAGTCGAAGTAGCGGAACGACTGCGGCGCCAGGCCCTTGAGCTTGCGCTGGATGTTCTTGGCGGCCTTGCGGCCCATCTGCTTGGCACCCGGGCTCACGCCAGGCACCGGGGTGGGGTTCTCGGGGTCGAGGTAGCTCTTGGCCGAGGCCAGGTCGCCCACCACGTAAATGTTGCCGTGGCCGGGCACGGTCAGGTCGGGCTCGACCACCACGCGGCCTGCGCGGTCGAGTGCACAACCCGTGCTCTTGCTCAGGGCGCGGCCCAGCGGTGAGCCAGCCACGCCGGCGCCCCACACCACGGTGCGGGTGGGCAGGAAGTGCGACACGTTGCGCACGCTGCCATCGGCCTGCTTCTCGCCCAGGTCGTAGTGAATGCCGAAGGCCGTGATGTTGGTCACCTTGGCGCCGGTCAGCACCTCGGCACCCAGCCCTTCGAGCTGGTCCTTGGCCTTGGCCGACAGGTCTTCCGGGAAGGTGCCCAGCACCCGCGGAGCACCTTCGATGAGGATGACCCGCGCGCGGCGCGAGTCGATGCGCTTGAACTCCGAACGCAGCGTCTGCTGGGCGATTTCGGCCATGGTGCCGGCCATCTCCACGCCGGTCGGGCCAGCGCCCACCACGGCGAAGGTCAGCCATTGCTCCCGGGCCACGGGGTCGTTCTCGCGTTCGGCCTGCTCGAAGGCCGTCAGCACGCGGCGGCGGATGGTGAAGGCGTCGCCCAGGGTCTTGAGGCCGGGGGCGTACTTGGCCCACTGGTCGTTGCCGAAGTAGCTGTGGGTGGCGCCGGCGGCGACGATCAGGTGGTCGTAGTGCAGGTGTTCGCCACCGTCGAGCACCACGCAGTTCGACGCCGTGTCGAGGCTGGTGACCTCGCCCATCAGCACCGTCAGATGGCCTCGGGCGATCTGGTTGCGCAGGATGTGACGGATCGGGCTGGCAATGGCCGGGGCCGGCAGGCCTGCGGTGGCCACCTGGTACAGCAAGGGTTGGAACAGGTGGTGGTTGGTGCGGTCGACCACCACGACATCGACATCGGCACCGTCAAAGGCCTTGGCGGCCTCCAGACCACCGAAGCCGGCCCCCACGATGACGACGCGGGGGCGAGGTGAAGCAGGGGGCGCAGGCGTGCGGATGTCGGCCATGAGGGTGTGTCAGTGTCTGGTTGTTTTTGACAAGCGTCTGCACGTCTCCACACGGCAGCGCTTGAGGCTTGTCAGTGTTTATACCAGTACCCGACCACAGTGTGTGGATTTGCACCAACCTGGTGCCACCCCGGTTCACGGGGTTTCATGCGACACGGGCTGTCGTGCGGCCTTCCACAGGCGCGGGTGTGTCACCCAGGTCCAGCACCATGCGGCATTTGCCCGCCCGTTTGGCGCTGTACATCGCGGCATCGGCCCGTTGCATCAGGGCCGCCTCGTTTTCGTGCGGCTGGTGCACCACCAGGCCGATGCTGGGCGTGGCCTTCACGTGGTGGCGTTCCAGGGTGTAGGCCTCGCTCAGGCAGGTCAGGATGCGCTGGCCGATGCGCTCGACTTCGTGCGGCATGCCCGCACCTTCCAGGATCACCATGAACTCGTCGCCTCCCAGTCGGCAGACGATGTCGGTGGTGCGCACGCAGGCTTGCAGTCGCCGCGCCACCTGCTGCAGCAGCAGGTCGCCCACATGGTGGCCATGCGTGTCGTTCACGGCCTTGAAGCCGTCCAGGTCCACAGCCATGACGGCCAGTGTCTTGGGTTCACGGCGCGCACGTGCCATGGCGTGGAAGAGATGCTCCGAGAAAGCCCGGCGGTTGGGCAACTCGGTCAGGCTGTCATGGCGGGCCTGATCGGCCATCTGGCGCAACTGTTTTTTCAGCGGCGCGATGTCCTGGAACACGCGGTTGTGGTGCGTGATGCGGCCCTGCGCATCTCGCAGGGCACTCACGGCCAGCCACATCTCGTGCACGGCGCCGTCGTGTGCCGTGATGGCCGATTCTCCCGCCCAACGGGTGCCGTCACGCAGGTGCTGGTCGACACCGGGCAGGTGCGAGGGCCGCAGGGGCGCCAGCCCGTGCAGTTCGGCGCTCTGGCCCAGCAAGGCATCGGTGCTCATGCCGCACAGGCGGGCGAAGGCCTGGTTGACCATGACGATGCGGTCGAGTGCATCAGTGATCACCATGGGCGCCTGGGAGTGCTGGAAGGCCGCTTGCAGGAGGTGGGCGCCCGCTGGGGCGGTGGCGTCGGTGGCCTGAAGGGCGCGCAAGGCGTCCTGGTACCGGTCATGGGTTTGCTGGGTCTCGCCACGCTGGCGTCCCAGGCAATGCGCGGCCCATGCCACACACCCGGTGGCAGACAGCCAGGCCACATGGCCCAGCCAAGGACTGGAAGACGACAGCAACATGGCGCCAGCGGTGGTGGCCAGGGCAGCCCCTGAAAAGGCCACCCAGCGGTGCTGGGCCAGGGTGGGCGTCCCCATGGTCATCATCGATCGTGAAGACATGGACACCCCGACTGAAACAACATCAGTGCCCAGGTTATCGGCCACGAAACCCGAAGCTTGAACGGCTGCTCGCCGGTCATTTGATAAGCTGCGCCGTTGTGAACACGTCGTCTTCTGTTCCCCCCGCGTCGAGAGACACCCTGCCAGTCGGCTTCCAGCTCAACGAGTACGTCGTCGAAGGCGTGCTGGGTGTGGGTGGTTTCGGGGTGGTCTATCGCGCCCATGACCCGCAGTTGCAGCGCCAGGTCGCCATCAAGGAGTACCTGCCCGTCACGCTGGCGGCTCGCGGGGACGATGGCGGCATCGTCTTGCGGTCGCCCCAGCACCGTGCAGCCTTCGAGTTGGGCTTGCAGTCGTTCGTGAACGAGGCCCGTCTGCTGGCCCGATTCGATCACCCCTCGCTGGTGCGTGTGTTCCGCTTCTGGGAGGCCCAGGGCACAGCCTACATGGTCATGCCGTGTTACGAAGGCGCCACGCTCTACACCGCCCGCAAGGCCATGAGTGCTCCCCCCAGCCAGGCGTGGTTGCGCGCCCTGATGGAGCCCCTGCTGGGCGCTCTGGAGTTGTTGCACCGGGAGCAGGTCTATCACCGTGACGTGGCCCCCGACAACATCCTGATCGTGCCCGATGCCGATGCACCCGAAGGCATGCGCCCGGTGCTCCTCGACTTCGGCGCGGCACGGCGCGTGATCAGCGACCACACCCAAAGCCTCACGGCCATCCTCAAGCCGAGCTTCGCGCCCATCGAGCAGTACGCCGAAACCAGCCACCTGCGCCAGGGGGCCTGGACCGACCTGTACGCGCTGGCGGCCGTACTGCACTATTGCCTGACCGGCCGCACCCCGGTGCCATCCACCGCCCGGGCGGTGCACGACGATCTGGCACCGCTGTCGTCCATGGCCGATGAGCTCGGGCGTGATTTCGGACAGCACTATCCGCCGGCCTTGCTGGAGACCATCGACCGGGGGCTGGCCGTGCGCCCCGAGCACCGGCTGGCCTCGGTGGCCCAGTGGCGAGCCAGCCTGCTGGGTGAGCCCTTGCCACCCGTCACCCAGTCGATCATGCGCACCACCCAGGCGCCAGTTCGGCCTGACCCCGCGTCGGCGCCCGCCCGCGAGCCCACCTTCGCGCCCACGATGCTGGTCAGCCGGCCTGATGCCGTGTCGCACGAGGCCACAGGTCTGGCGGAGGCGTCTGCATCGGCATCATCTGGTGGCATGGGCATGCTGACGGGCTTGCGGCAGTCGGCCTGGTTCCGTGCCGCAGCCCTGGGGCTGGCGGGGATGGGGCTGGTGGGTCTGGCCGTGCTGTGGGCCGGGCGAGGACCCGTCACAGGCCAACCGGACCTTCAAGCCCAGACACCACAAGCCGGGCTCGCGGCTTCGGCCACAGTCGCCGCCCCGGCGGGTGCTTCGCTGCCTACAGCTGGCGCCAGAGGGGTGTCCCCGCCGGCGGTCTCAGCAGCCGAGCCTCCGCGTGAACGTGTGGCCGAGCGTGCGCCAGAACAGCCGGACAGGCGTGAGGCACAGCGGTCAGCCGGACAGGCATCGCAGCGCACGGCAGACACCGAACGCGCGCCGTCTCGCGCCCCGGAGCGCACGGCTGAACGTCCGCAGGCCTCCGCCGACAGCGCACGCAGTCCTGCCGACGCCTGTGGTGGGCGCATCTTCATTGCGCATGCCTTGTGCATGAAACGCCAGTGCGAACGTCCGCGTTTCAAATCGCACGCCCAGTGCGTGAAACTGCGTCAGCAAGAGGCCGACCAGCGCAAGGCCCTCGAAGGCGTCTGATCGGTGCCCCGACCTGGGCGCCAGGTTGCTCAGGCTGCCGCGGGTTGCGCGGCGCGCAGGGACTGCAGGGTCAGCTGGAGCAGGCGCGCGTCGCTGCTGGCGCGGTGCCGCGGCAGGCAGGCCTGCACGGCCACGCGCTGTTTGGCCTCGTGCCACAGCGCGGCTTCGGCATCCGACAGCAGGGCCCGCAGGTTTTCCAGCCGGAAGCTGGGGCTGCGATCGGCGGCGTCGTACAGCTTGTTCAGCCAGGTGTAGTCGTGGGCCCAGGCGTCTGAGTACACCACCATGCCGCGCAGCCAGTCGTTCAGCACCGCCACGATCTCGGCCGGGCTGCGCCCGTGTTGCAGCAACTGCTCGCGCGAAATGTTGTGCACGGTGGCCGCGTTGGGGTCCCAGTGCTGCCAGGCCGGCTCGGGCCGCACGAGCGAACACCAGCTGCGGGCGTCCGGCATCACGATGCCGATCTCGATCGGGTAGCTGCCCAGGCCAAAACCCGACGCCTCGATGTCGAGGATCGGCGGCAGCGCAGTCGATGGGGTGTCTGTGTTGGCCATGGGACCCTGGTGTCTCGTGTAGGAATCGTTATCCGTTCAGTTTCGCACCCTTGTTTCTGTCCGAATCTAGGGGTTTGAACGGCATTTCGCCCCCATGTCCTGTTTGATGCAGGTGCATCTGTGTCCCAGATGCCAGCAGGATCCGGGCCAGGCGCTACCATTGCAAAGCCGGTGGCCCCGCGCCATCTCGTCCCGGATTTCACGATGCCTCACTCTTTCTCGCACGGCCCTCTGTCAGTGGCCGTGATCCAGTTCAATCCCGTGGTGGGTGACCTGGCCGGCAACGCCCGCCAGCTGGTGGCGCTGGCACGTCAGGCCCATGCCGATGGCGCCCGCCTGGTGGTCACGCCCGAGCTCTCGCTGTGCGGCTACCCGCCCGAAGACCTGTTGCTGCGCCCGCGCTTCATCGACGACTGCCAGAGCACCCTGGTGGGCATGGCCGAACAGCTGGCCGACCTGCCTGATCTGCAGGTGGTCGTCGGCCACCCCGCGCCTTCGCGCCTGGGCGATGCCCGCACCCGCTCCTGGTCGGTGCCCGGCTTGGTCAATGCCGCCAGCGTGCTGCAGGCCGGCGCCGTGGTCGGCACCTATGCCAAGCGCGACCTGCCCAACTACCAGGTGTTTGACGAGCGCCGCTACTTCGTCAGCGGCCGTGACGCCGGTTTTGGTCCCCTGGTGATCGACGCGCAGGGCATCCGCCTGGGTGTGCTGATCTGCGAAGACGCCTGGTTCGACGAGCCCGCCGACGCCGCCTGCGCGGCCGGGGCCCAGGCCCTGCTGGTGCTGAACGCCTCGCCCTTCCATGCCGGCAAGGCCGCCGAGCGCGAACAGCGCATGGCCGTGCGCGCCACCCGCAGCGGCTGCCCGCTGGTCTATGCCCACCTCGTGGGCGGCCAGGACGAGGTCGTGTTCGACGGCGCTTCTTTCGTGCTCGATGCCGAGGGGCGTGTGCAGGCCCGCGCCCTGAGTTTCCAGTCCGATGTGCTGCACGTGCAGCTGCAGGCGGGTGGGCCCGGGCAGGCCGTGACGGTGGCGCCAGCCCGCACCGAGCCTTTGCTCGACGCTGACGCCGAAATCTGGGCCGCGCTGGTCACTGGCGTGCGCGACTACATCGGCAAGAACGGCTTTCCGGGCGCCATCATCGGCCTGTCGGGCGGCATCGACTCTGCCCTGGTGCTGGCCATTGCGGTTGATGCGCTGGGCGCCGACAAGGTGCGCACCGTGATGATGCCTTCGCCCTACACGGCCGACATCTCCTGGATCGACGCCCGCGACATGGCCGACCGCCTGGGTGTGCACCACGACGAGATCGCGATCGCCCCCGAGTTCGAAGCCTTCAAGGCGTCGCTGGCGCCGCTGTTCGTGGGCCGCGCCGAAGACACCACCGAAGAAAACATCCAGGCCCGCATCCGCGGCACCCTGCTCATGGCGTTGTCGAACAAGACGGGTGCCATCGTGCTGACCACCGGCAACAAGAGCGAAATGGCCACCGGCTATTGCACGCTGTATGGCGACATGGCCGGCGGCTTTGCCGTCATCAAGGACCTGGTCAAGACCACGGTGTACCGCCTGTCGAACTGGCGCAACGCCCAGGCCCGCGCGCAAGGGCAGGTCGAGCCCATCCCCGAGCGCATCATCACGCGCCCGCCCTCGGCTGAATTGCGCCCCGATCAGAAAGACCAGGACAGCCTACCCGAGTACGACGTGCTGGACGCCATCCTGCAGCGCTACATGGAGCAGGATCAGTCCATCGAAGACATCGTGGCCGCAGGGTACCCCGCGGCCGATGTCGACAAGGTCACGCGCCTGCTCAAGATCAACGAGTACAAGCGCCGGCAGGCACCGGTGGGCATCCGCATCACGCACCGCGCCTTCGGACGCGACTGGCGCTATCCCATCACGTCTCGCTACCGGGCCTGAGTGTCATCGAACGAGATTGCGTGCCGCACTGCGCAACCATGCTTAAATAACGACAGTTCCTTCGGAGTCACCATGAAACAGATCACCGCCGTCATCAAACCGTTCAAGCTCGAAGAAGTCCGCGAAGCGCTGGCCGAAGTGGGCGTCACTGGCCTGACCGTCACCGAAGTGAAGGGCTTTGGCCGCCAGAAGGGCCACACCGAGCTGTACCGTGGCGCCGAATACGTGGTCGACTTCCTGCCCAAGGTGAAGGTGGAAGTGGTCGTCAAGGAAGACGACGTCGAGCGCTGCATCGAAGCCATCGTCAAGGCTGCCAAGACCGGCAAGATCGGCGACGGCAAGATCTTCGTCACCTCGGTCGAGCAGGTGGTGCGCATCCGCACCGGCGAGACCAACGAAGACGCCGTCTGACGCCTTCAGCCGCTTGGTTCCGGGCCTGCTGATCAGGTCCCGTCGGCCACGCCGCCTGGCGCTGCCACCTGCAGCTCCGGCGGCGTTTGTGCTTTCAGGCGCCGGGCTTCGGTGTGCAGTCGGTCGAGCAGGCGCTCGATGTCGGTGTCGATCAGCAGCAGCTCCTGCACATCGGGCCACAGGAAGCCTTCATCGCGCAGCGCGTCAATGAAGCGCAGCAGGTGGTCGTAGCAGCCATCGACATTGAGCAGGCCCAGTGGCTTGCTGTGGTAGCCGAGCTGACGCCAGGTCCAGATCTCGAAGATCTCTTCCATGGTGCCGATGCCGCCGGGCAGGGCCACGAAAGCGTCCGATTGCTGGGCCATCTTGTGCTTGCGCTCGTGCATCGAGCCCACCACCTGCAGCTCGGTCACACCACCATGGCCCAGCTCGCGCTGGATGAGTTTGTCCGGGATGATGCCGATGACCGGGCCGCCGGCCTGCAATGTGGCGTCGGCCACGGCGCCCATCAGGCCCGTGCTGCCGCCGCCATACACCAGTTGCCAGCCGCGCTGGCCGAGTGATTGGCCGCAGGCCTGGGCAGCGGCCAGGTAAGCCGGGCGTGTGCCGTCACGTGAGCCACAGTACACGCACACGGAAAAAGTGGCAGGGGCTTTCACGGTCAGGGCTTTCTGGCGTTGGGGTGAGCGGGCAGCTGGTCGTCGGGTCGGGTGTCGACCAGGGCCGTGCGGCAGATCTGGTCGTGCAGGAACTGCCCTTGGGGCAGCGCCTTCGACAACAGGGCGTACAGCACGAACCACACCAGCAGCAGGCTGGTGATCTCTTTGGCGCTGTGCCACTGCATGGCCCAGGCCAGCAGCAGCGGTGGGAAGAACCACAGCCATGACAAGGCAAAGCGCAGCGCCGCCTGCAGGGGGCGCACGGGCAGGCCATCGCGACGCAGCAGGCGCAGGTGCCAGGTCTTCATGGCCAGGGTTTGGCCACCACGCACCCAAAAGCCCACGAAGTACAGGGCCAGCACGGCGAACATGGTGGCTTGCAGCCCGTTGCGGTGGGCCAGGGCGTGCTTCTGGTCCACCAGCACACCGAAAACGATGCCCGCGAACATGACCACCCCGAACAGCAGGGTGCTTTCATACACGATGGCGGCCAGGCGGCGAATCAGGGCGGGGGCGCTGTGCTGAGCGCGGGCCACGCATTGCGCGTGGGTCAGGGGAGGGGTGGGCGGCGGACGGAACATGCGCGGCAGTGTGCACCAGGGTGCACCGGGTCACGGGGCGGGTGCCCCGATGAAGCTCAGGGGCTGGGACTCGATGTTGCCACAGGCGTCATGCCCGCACTTTGCGGCCCCTTCTTGGGCAGCATGGTCTGCGGGTCGACAAATGGCTTGGTGGCCGCGATCTTGGGCAGGCCGCTGTGCTGGTACAGCGGTGGTTTGGGTGCCGATTGGGTCATCAGCTGGGTGGTGGCGCCAGGGCCCGCCTTGACCACGGCGGCTGACACCGGTTTGCGGGCGGCCGCCTGCGGTGTCGGGGTGGTCGGCACCAGGTTGGTCTTGCGGTCAGGCATGGCCGCCTGACGTTGCCCGGGGGAGGGGGCCGAAGGGTTGGCCGCGGCCTGTTTGGCCTTGGCCTGCTCCAGCAACTCGGCTTTCTTGTCGGCGGGCAAGGCCTGGTAGGCCTCCCACTTCTGCTGGCGCTCGGCCGGTGCCAGTTCGCGGGCTTTCTGGAAGCGCAGGCGCGCCTCGTTCCGCTCGGTCGGGGAGGCGGCCGACCAGGCTTTCATGCGGTCGCGCACGCGGGCCTGGCCATCGGCCGACAGGGTCGGGTAGCGGCGGGCCACGCCGATCCACTTGTCCTGCACATCGTCGCTCATCTGGCCCCATTGAGACGCCAGGGGCGCCAGAACCGTGCGCTCCTGGGCCCCCAGGCGCAGCCACTCGTTGTCCTGGCGAGGTGCGCCGGCGGCGTTTGTGTTGGCGTCGGGTCTGGCGTGTGCCGAGCCTGTCGCCCAGGCCGAAGCCACCAGCCCGGCGCACAGGGCCAGGGCAGTCAGGGGCAGGGCGATCCAGGCGTTCAGGGGCATCGGGGCTCAGCTCTCGGTGGTTTCGGTGGCAGATTCGTCGGTGTCGCTGGCATCGCCCGCATCGTTCGGGGTGTCAGCACCTTGAGGCAGGGTGTCTTCTGCGGGCATCACGGCCGGCATGGGCGAGCCAGCCCGCAGGAATTCTTCAAAGGCCGGGTCGGCATAGGCAGCTGGTGGCAGGTCGTCTGCCAGCAGGGCCATGTCGATGTCGGCTGCCGCATCGACCTGTTGTTGCCGCTGCCACCAGTGGATGCCCCAGAGCCCCGCCACCAGGGCAATGATCGGCAGGGCCGAGGCGATGCGCCAGCCCCAGCCGGTGGGCTTGTCTTCCAGGCGGCGGCCATGGTCGATGTGGCGGGCAAAGCCGGGGCTGCCTGCCGAGGCAGGCCCTGCCAGTTGCCACTGGGGTGCACGAAGGGGGGCTGCTGCTGTGGCCACCACGGCCTGGGTGGCCCGCACATTGCGGGCTGCGGCCACGGCCTGCATGCGGGCCACACGCAGACGCTCGGACACCTCGTGGCCGACCGACGCGCTGCTGTCGTCCAGACGCGCCGTCAGTCGCAGGGCGAAACGGGCCTCCAGGGCTTCAACCTGGGCCGGGGTGAGGGGCTTGCCAGTGGTGTCCATGGTGCGTGTCCTGTCGTGGGTGCCGGGGTCTGGTGACATCACAGGCCAATGCCTCGGCCTTTGAGGGCCTTGGCCAATGCAGCAACGGCCCGGGAGCAATGCGTTTTCACGCTGCCCTCCGAGCAACCCATGGCTGCAGCCGTCTCTGCGACATCCAGTTCCTCCCAGTAACGCATCAGAAACGCTTCGCGTTGACGCGCCGGCAAATTTTGAATTTCTTCTTCGATGATCCGCAGCACCTCGCCGCGGTTGGCGGTTTCCTCAGCACCTTCCGTGCCCAGGGCCTCCACCGCCAGGATTTCCAGCAGGTCGACATCGCCATCGCCATCGCCCGACACCGTGGCTTCCAGATCGCTCATGGTGTGAAACACCGCATTGCGAACTTTCTGGCGCCTGAACCAGTCCAGCGTGGCGTTCGACAGGATGCGCTGGAACAGCATGGGCCACTCGGCGGCGGGCCGGTCGGCGTAGCTGGTCACGAGCCGGATCATGCTGTCCTGCACGATGTCGAGGGCGGCTTCCTCATCGCGCACGGCATACAGCGCCCGCTTGAACGCGCGCTTTTCCACGCTGGCCAGGAACTCATCGAGTTCGTCTGCGGGTGACGGAGCAGCAGGCAAAGGCAGGGCAGGCCGTGAGGCGGTTGTGAGGACGTCGACGCGGCCGGATTATGCCTTGTCCGTGCGAATTCGCCCGGAATGCACCCGAAAGCCGGGCTTGGTGCGATAATCTGCGTTTTTGCGTCATCCCGATCTGGGCTGAGCTGCGGCGCGATACGCTCGCAGTGGCAGTCCGCGCAGGCTTCGAATCCGCCTCACAAGGGCGAGCCTTGCGGTGATCCGTCACCGTGAAGCTGTGAGTCAGGGCGCCCTCAGGGCCCTGGGTTGCGAGGAGGGGCACCGATCGTTTTTCGTTAGAGAAATTCGGAAAGGTTCTTTCATCATGGACATGTCTCAAGGCAACGCACAAGGCAGTGCGGCTGAAATCCTCAACGGCTCGGACATCCTCGTCCGCTGCCTGCAGGCCGAAAACGTCAAATTCATCTGGGGCTACCCAGGCGGCGCGGTCCTGTACATCTACGACGCCCTGTACAAGCAGGACACCATCGAGCACGTGCTGGTTCGCCACGAACAGGCCGCTGTGCACGCCGCTGACGGCTACGCGCGCGCCACCGGCGACGTCGGCGTTGCGCTGGTGACCTCCGGCCCCGGTGTGACCAATGCCATCACCGGCATCGCCACCGCGTACATGGACTCCATCCCGATGGTGATCATCACCGGTCAGGTGCCCACGCCCGCGATCGGCCTGGACGCCTTCCAGGAGTGCGACACCGTCGGCATCACGCGCCCCATCGTCAAGCACAATTTCCTCGTCAAGGACGTGGCCGACCTGGCCGTGACCTTGAAGAAAGCCTTTCACATCGCCCGCACCGGCCGCCCCGGCCCTGTCGTGGTCGACATCCCGAAAGACGTCTCGCTCAAGACCACCGCGTTCCGCTACCCCGAAACGGTGGAAATGCGCTCGTACAACCCGGTGCGCAAGGGCCATGGTGGTCAGATCCGCAAGGCCGTGCAGCTGCTGCTGACCGCCAAGCGCCCCTACATCTACACCGGCGGCGGTGTGATCCTGGGTGAAGCCTCCAATGAACTGCGCGAACTGGTCGGCATGCTGGGCTACCCCAGCACCAGCACCCTGATGGGTCTGGGCGCCATCCCCGCCTCCGACAAGACCTTCTTGGGCATGCTGGGCATGCATGGCACTTACGAAGCCAACATGACCATGCAGAACGCTGACGTGGTCATTGCCGTGGGCGCTCGCTTCGACGACCGCGTGATCGGCAACCCCAAGCACTTCGCCCAGGTCGAACGCAAGATCATCCACATCGACATCGACCCCTCGTCGATTTCCAAGCGCGTCAAGGTCGACATCCCCATCGTGGGTGATGTGAAGGACGTGCTGCAGGAAATGATCGCCCAGATCAAGGAATCGACCACCCGCCCGGACCCCAATGCCCTGGCGGCCTGGTGGAACCAGGTCAACGAGTGGAAGAAGCGCGACTGCCTGAAGTACAAGACCTCTGACGACGTCATCAAGCCGCAGTACGTGGTCGAGAAGCTGGCCGAGCTGACCGCCGGCACCGATTACTACATCACGTCAGACGTGGGCCAGCACCAGATGTTCGCCGCGCAGTACAGCAAGTTCGAAGAGCCCCGCCGCTGGATCAACTCCGGCGGCCTGGGCACCATGGGTGTGGGCCTGCCCTACGCCATGGGCATCAAGCTGGCCAAGCCCGACGCCGAGGTGTTCTGCATCACCGGCGAAGGCTCGATCCAGATGTGCATCCAGGAGCTGTCGACCTGCAAGCAATACAACACCCCGGTGAAGGTGCTGTCGCTGAACAACCGCTACCTGGGCATGGTGCGCCAGTGGCAGCAGCTGGACTACGGCGGCCGCTACTCGCACTCGTACATGGACGCGCTGCCTGACTTCGTCAAGCTGGCCGAGGCCTATGGCCACGTGGGCATGCTGATCGAGCGCCCCTCCGATGTCGAAGGCGCCCTCAAGGAAGCCATCAAGATCAAGGACCGCTCCGTGTTCCTGGACATCCGCACCGACCCCACCGAAAACGTGTGGCCGATGGTGCAGGCCGGCAAGGGCATCTCCGAGATGCTGCTGGGCTCCGAGGAGCTGTGACCGCTCGCTGAAAGCCAAGACCCCGAGCCACTCGGGGCCCCAGGCGCCGCGCTTGCCGGCACGTCGCCTCGGGGTCAAGCCTCAAGCCCCTGGGGGGCCCACAGGTGGAGTGGCCCGGGACGCTGTTCCCCCTTTGTTCATCGCTGCTTCACGGCCACGGCAGGCGGCTTACCGGCCCCTGACTCAAGAGCCTGAAAGGACGATTCCATGAAACACGTCATTGCCCTGCTGCTCGAAAACGAACCCGGCGCCCTGTCGCGCGTGGTGGGCCTGTTCTCGGCCCGCGGCTACAACATCGAAAGCCTGACCGTGGCCCCGACGGAAGACCCGTCGCTGTCGCGCATGACCATCGTGACCACCGGTTCCGATGACGTCGTCGAGCAGATCACCAAGCACCTCAACCGTCTGATCGAAGTCGTCAAGGTGGTGGACCTTTCCGAAGGCCCCTACACCGAGCGCGAACTCATGCTGATCAAGGTGCGTGCTGTCGGCAAGGAGCGCGAAGAAATGAAGCGCATGGCCGACATCTTCCGTGGCCGCATCATCGATGTCACGGACAAGACCTACACCATTGAACTCACGGGTGATGCGTCCAAGCTCGATGCCTTCCTTGAAGCCATCGACCGCGCAGCCATCCTGGAAACCGCACGCACCGGTACCAGCGGGATCGGTCGTGGCGAGCGCATCCTGCGCGTCTGAGCCTGAAGCGAACACCGCATCGGTTCACCCCATCGACCCCGCAACAATCTTCCCAGTTATCTGTTGGAGCTAAGACAATGAAAGTCTATTACGACAAGGACGCCGACCTGAGCCTGATCAAGGGCAAGAACGTCACCATCGTGGGCTACGGCTCGCAAGGCCACGCCCACGCCCAGAACCTGCGTGATTCCGGCGTGAACGTGACCGTCGGTCTGCGCAAGGGTGGCGCTTCGTGGTCCAAGGCCGAAGGCGCTGGCCTGAAGGTCGCCGAAGTCGACGAAGCCGTGAAGGCCGCCGACGTCGTGATGATCCTGCTGCCCGACGAGAACATCCCCGAGGTGTACAACAACAACGTCGCCCCGAACATCAAGAAGGGCGCCACCCTGGCCTTCGCCCACGGCTTCAACGTGCACTACAACCAGGTCGTGCCCCGTGCTGACCTGGACGTGATCATGGTCGCCCCCAAGGGCCCTGGCCACACCGTGCGCTCGGAATACCTGAAGGGCGGCGGCGTGCCTTCGCTGATCGCTGTGTACCAGGACGTGTCGGGCAAGGCCAAGGACATCGCCCTGTCGTACGCTGCTGCCAACGGCGGCACCAAGGGCGGCGTGATCGAAACCAACTTCCGTGAAGAAACCGAAACCGACCTGTTCGGCGAGCAAGCCGTGCTGTGCGGTGGTGCCGTGGAACTGGTCAAGATGGGCTTCGAAACCCTGGTGGAAGCCGGCTACGCTCCCGAAATGGCCTACTTCGAGTGCCTGCACGAGCTGAAGCTGATCGTCGACCTGATGTACGAAGGCGGCATCGCCAACATGAACTACTCCATCTCGAACAACGCCGAGTATGGTGAGTACGTGACCGGTACCGAAGTGATCAACGAGAAGTCGCGCGAAGCCATGCGCAACGCTCTGAAGCGCATCCAGACCGGCGAATACGCCAAGATGTTCATCCTGGAAGGCCGCACCAACTACCCGAGCATGACCGCTCGCCGTCGTCTGAACGCCGTTCACCCGATCGAGACCGTCGGTGCCGAACTGCGCGGCATGATGCCCTGGATCGCCAAGAACAAGCTGGTCGACCAGTCGAAGAACTGATCGCCTGGCTGGCCGGCCTACCGACCTGTCGGTGGGCCCCAGGGAAAAGCCGCTGCCCTGCAGCGGCTTTTTTCATGCCCAGCTCATGCCTTGATCATGCCCTCGCTCGCATCGGGGCGGGAGAGGCCTGTGCTTCAGGCCGCCACACGCAGAGCCGGCGAGCCCTTGTCGCTGGCCACGGCATCGTCGCCGCGCGCCATCAGCAGGGCCAGGGCCGCCGAGGCGATGTGGCTGCGCTCGCTGTCGGTGTCGTTGCACAGCAGGATCGGCACCTGGGCACCCAGCACCAGGCCGGCCACTTCGGCCTGGCCCATGTACGCCAGCTGCTTGACCAGCAGGTTGGCCGTTTCCAGGTTGGGCGCCAGCAGGATGTTGGCGCGACCGGCCACGCTGGAGCCAGGGTGGCGCAGGCGGGCCACCTCAGGGCTCACGGCGGCGTCGAAGGGCAGGGGGCCGTCGATGTCGAAGTGCTCGCCCTTCTGGCGTGCGTAGGCCTTGCACAGTGCGGCGGCGTCGATCGACGAGCTCAGGTTGGTGTTCAGCGTCTGGGTGGCCGACAGCAGCGCCACGCGGGGCGACATGCCCAGGCGGCGGGCCAGGGCGGCGGCGTTGTTCAGGATGTCGCGTTTGTCGTCCAGCGTGGGGTGGATGTGCACTTCCGAGTCGGTGATGATCAGCGGGCGTCCATAGCCCGGCACGTCGGCCACCGCGGCGTGGCTGATGCGACCCTGGGTGCGCAGGCCCCCTTCATGGGTCAGCACGGCCTGCAGCAGTGGGCGCACGTCAATCTGGCCTTGCTGGATGGCCTGCACCTTGCCGGCCTGCACCAGTGCCACGGCCTGCTCTGCGGCGGCTTCGGCGGTGTCGGCTTCGACCCATTCGCAGCCGGCCAGTGGCAGGGCGGCTTCGCGGGCCACGGCCTCGATGGTGGCGCGCGGGCCGATCAGCCAGGGGCGCACCAGGCCAGCCTGTGCCGCCACCACGGCTGCACGCAGGCTGCAGGCTGTGGTGGGAAAGACCACGGCGCAGTCGACGGCCGGCAGCGATGCGGTCAGGGCCATCAGCCGGGCAAAGCCTTCGTGGCGCGTGAGGGTCAGCTCGGGCAGCGGGGCACTTTCACGCCGCACCTTCTGCGTGGGAGCCATCACTTCGGCCGTGCCGCTGATCACCGACTTGCCGGCCTGGTTGGTGCACAGGCAGTCGAGCAGCACCATGTGCTTGTCGCGCTTTTCCTGCACCGTCACGGTCACGGTGATGACGTCACCCACACTGACCGGACGCAGAAAGCGCAGCTGCTGGCCCACGTAGATGGTGCCGGGGCCGGGCAGCTGGGTGCCCAGGATGGTCGAGATCAGCGTGCCACCCCACATGCCATGCGCGATCACCTTGTGGAAGGGCGTCTGGGCGGCGTAGGCGTCGTCCAGGTGGGCCGGGTTCACATCACCGCTCAGGATGGCGAAGACCTCGATGTCTTCACGGGTCAGGGTGCGGGTGAGGCTGGCGCTGTCGCCGGGCTGGAGCTCGTCGTAGGTGCGATTTTCCAGCAGGGTCTGAGCTTGTTTCATGGCGAAGAGGGTGTGTCCGCGTGTGGGTTTGAAGTGCTTGGCATGACCGTGGCCTGTCATGTTGCGGCGCAGCATTTCATGCGGGTGCATGAACGTCAAGCACTTCTGTCAGTCCTTGGCACGCACGCCACAGTGCACCGTGACCGGTGTGGCGTTCTGGCCGCAAAAGCCATGCGGCGCGGGCCATCTCGGCGCCTTGTCATACTTCGGGCATGAACACCGCCACCGCCTCTCCTGTCTGGCTGGACCGCCCCGAATGGCTGACCCCGGTGCCCCTGCCACAGGCCTACCGTCTGATCAACCACGGCCCCACGGTGCTGGTGTCAACTGCCCATGGCGAGCGATGCAACGTGATGGCTGCCGCCTGGAACATGCCGCTGGATTTCAACCCGCCCAAGGTGGCTGTGGTGGTCGACCGCAACACGCTGACGCGCGAGTGGCTGGAAGCCTCTGGCGAGTTCGTGCTGAACGTGCCGGTGGCGGGGCAGGCCGATGCCGTGCGGCGTGTGGGCACGGAAACCGGCCGCACGCTCGACAAGTGGCGGGATGCCGGCTTGCAGGCCCACCGGGCCGAGCAGGTGCGGGCCCCGCTGGTGGCCGGGTGCGTGGCCTGGCTGGAATGCCGTTGCCTGCCCGAGCCTGAGGTGCTGGCGCGCCATGACCTGGTGCTGGCCGAGGTGGTGGCCGCGTGGGCCGATGCCCGGGCTTACGCCTCAGGGCGCTGGTTGCCTTTGCAGCCTGCCCAGCACATGCTGCATCACATCGCCGGAGGCGAGTTCTTTCAGACGGGCTCTGAGCGGTCGGTGCCTGGCGTCGGGCCCTCTGGCGAGTTGCCGTCCGAGAAGGCCTGAGCCAGTTGCTGCATGATCAGATCGAGCGCATCGCGGTCGAATTCCTGCTGCAGCACCACCGGGAAGGCGGCTGACACCGATCCGATCGCGATGGGGCGCAGGCGTTCGATCAACTGATGGATGCCCCTCAGCACACTGGGTGGCAATTCGGGTGAATCGGTTTCGCGCCTGATCTGCTGCACCATGCTGACCACGAATTGATCGACATACATCTTGGCCAGGCTGCGGCACTGCTCGATCAGGCGCTCTTGCAGGCCCAGCACGGTGCTCATGGGCATGCGCAGGTCGGCCAGCTGCTTGCCGATCGACCACAGGCTGGGGCTGAGCACCTCGAACACCGCTTCGTTCAAGGGCGTACCGGGGGGCGAGACCTGGCGGTACAGACCGTTGCGGATGAGCTGCGCCACCTGCTCGGGCGTGGCACGCTCACCCCAGTGAGAAGCCAGCTGTTCCAGGGTACGGTACTCGGGCTTTTCGACCTGGAAGAAGCCCTGCGAAAACATCTGGGTGACCAGCGACTGCGTGGTGTTGGCCGTCATGGGCACTTCGGCCAGCATGGCGCCGATGGCATCCAGGCCAAAACCCAGGCCGCGCAGCTCCTTGATCAGCTCCACCCGCTGGGCGTGCAGGCTGCTGTACAGGGCGCGCCGCCCCTGCAGGGATGGGGGCGGCAGCAGACCGGCCGTCTGCCACGCGCGGATGTTGCGCACGCCAACGCCAGTGGCCTTGGACAGTGCCGTGACGCTCAGGAGCGTGTGGACCACCGCAGCCCTCAGATCAGCACTTCAGGCCCATGTGCAGGGCCACCACGCCGCCGGTCATGTTGTGGACGTCGACGTGTCCGAAACCGGCGTCCTTCATCATGGTCTTGAGGGTGGCCTGGTCAGGGTGCATGCGGATGGATTCAGCCAGGTAGCGGTAGCTGTCTTCGTCATTGGCCACCACCTTGCCGATCTTGGGCAGCAGCTTGAAGCTGTACCAGTCGTAGGCCTTTTCCAGAGGCTTGGCCACCTTGGAGAACTCCAGCACCAGCAGGCGACCACCCGGCTTGAGCACGCGGCACATCTCTTTCAGGGCCGCGTCCTTGTGGGTCATGTTGCGCAGGCCGAAGGCCACCGTGACGATGTCGAAGGTGTCGCTGGGGAAGGGCAGCTTTTCGGCGTCGCACAGCGTGGTGGGCAGCATCACGCCGGCGTTGACCAGGCGGTCGCGCCCGGTGCCCAGCATGGCCTCGTTGATGTCGGTGTGCACGACCATGCCGCGCTCACCCACCCGTTTGGCAAACGCCAACGACAGATCACCCGTGCCACCGGCAATGTCGAGCACCTTGTGGCCTTCCCGAACGCCGCTGGCGGCGATGGTGTAAGCCTTCCAGGCGCGGTGCAGGCCCATCGACATCAGGTCGTTCATGATGTCGTATTTGCTGGCCACAGAGTCGAACACGCCGCGCACGCGGCTGGCCTTCTGCGATTCGTCGACGGTCTCGAAACCGAAGTGGGTGGAGCTCATGGGGCGTGATCTTAGCGCCTGTGCGCGTTTTCAGGGTTCGACATGGCCGTGTTCGTTCGCCATGGCACGGGCGCAGGCCATGCCGCTGGACCAGGCCCACTGGAAGTTGTAACCCCCCAGCCAGCCGGTCACATCGACCACTTCGCCAATGAAGTACAGCCCCGGGCTGCGCTTGCTTTCCATGGTGCGGGACGACAGCTCGTTCGTGTCCACGCCACCGGCCGTCACTTCGGCTTTGGCGTAGCCCTCGGTGCCATGGGGGGTGATCTGCCAGCCGTTGAAGGCCTGCCCCAGGGCTTCGAGGTCTTTGTCACGGGCCTCGGCCACGGGCTGGTCGTCGCGCAGCGTGGGCACCTGCTCGCGCGTGGCGTCCAGCCACGCCTGGGCCAGCCGCTGCGGGATGTGGACGGGCAGGGTGTCTTTCCAGGCATTGCCCAGCTGCTTGCGGTTGCCGCTCTTGGCCTGCTTCATGGCGGATGCCAGTTCGGTGCCCGGCGCCAGGTCGATGTGCAGCGGCGTGTCGGGCTGCCAGAAGCTGGAGATCTGCAGCACGCCCGGGCCGCTCAGCCCGCGGTGGGTGAACAGCAGGTCTTCGTCGAAGCTGATGTGCTGGGTCTTGGCCTTGCCCCCGTGTTTGCCGCCGCCTTTGCCTTGCGCAGGCGCGTCCACCGCAATGCGCACCGGCACGGCCACGCCGGCCAGCGGCACCCAGCGCGCCCACTGGCTGACGTCAAAGGTCAATGGCACCAGCGCAGGCTTCAGCGGCACGATGCGGTGGCCGAACTGCTGGGCCAGGCGGTGGCCGAAATCGGTGGCGCCGATCTTGGGGATCGACAGGCCCCCGGTGGCCACCACCACATGGCGGGCCTGCACCGGGCCCCGGTCGGTCTCGATGTCGTAGCGGGGGGCTGTGGCCTGATCCTCGGCAGTCAAGGCGCGCACGGCTTTCACACCGCAGGGTTGCCAGCGCTCGACGCCACCCAGGGCGCATTCGGCCAGCAGCACGTCGATGAGTTGCTGGCTGCTGTGATCGCAAAACAGCTGGCCTTTGTGCTTTTCATGGAAGGGCACGCCGTGCTTGTGCATCAGGGCGATGAAGTCGGCGCTGGTGTATTGCGACAGGGCCGAGCGGCAGAAGTGCGGGTTCTCGCTCAGGTAGTTGGCGGGCGTGCATTCGCGGTTGGTGAAGTTGCTGCGCCCGCCGCCCGAGATGCGGATTTTTTCGGCCACTTTGGGTGCGTGGTCGATCAACAGCACTTTCAGGCCGCGCTGGCCTGCGGCGCCTGCACAGAACAGGCCGGCGGCGCCCGCGCCGATCACGGCGACATCCACAAGAGGCATGGCAAACAACAGGAAGCAGGGGTGGGATCAGCCGGCTGCGGTGGCCAGGGGCTGCACGTGAACCACTTCAAAGCCTTGCGTGTCGTGCGGGCGCGTGCTGACAGCACAGCCCCTTCCACGGCGCTTGGCTTCCGCCAGGGCCTCGCTGGCCCGGTGGATCGAGTGGTCCAGGCCCTCATTGTCCTGCATCTGCACGATCCCGAAGCTCAGGCGCACGGGTTCGCGCCCCTCGGTGGTTTGCTGCTTGTCGAGCACCAGCCGGGTCATGCGTTCGGCCACCCGGAAAGCGTCGGCCTCCGGGGTTTCGGGCAGCAGGCACACGAACTGGTCGCCACCCAGGCGGCCAATCAGGTCGCGGCCCCGCAACATGTTGCGCGCCACACCGGACACCAGCCGCAGCGCCGTGTCGCCCGCGGCATGACCATGCTGTTCGTTGATGCGGCGGAAGTGGTCGATGTCGAACACCAGCAGCGTGCAGCTGCCCGGCCGTGAAAGCCGGATGCTCTGGCGCGCGCTTTCCATGAAATGCACGCGGTTGGGCAACTGGGTGAGCATGTCGAGCTCGACCATCAGGCGCAACTGACGCTGTGACTCGCGCAAATCGTGTTCGGTGCGCTCGTAGGTGAGCATCAGGCCCATGTAAACCGCCAGCAGCACCCCCACCATCAAGGCCAGCACGAGCGCTGGCTGGGTGGCGGTGAAGCTGGCATGCGCCGCAGGATCACCCCACGCGTTCCAGGCATCCACCAGGCGCGGCAGCTGCATGGGCACGGCCATCATCAGGAAAAAGGCCATGGCCCGGATGTTGGCGCTGCGGCGGTGGTCAGGCATGGACAGCACCATGGCCGCCGAGTAGGCATAGCAGGCCATGCTGCCGATGGAAAAAGCGGCCACGCGTGCGGCCACGTCATCTGGCAGCAGCAGGCGCGTGCCCGACCACAGCAGGAAGGCCGAGGCCAGTACCAGTCGGTCGACCCAGGCCGGCGCGATCATCTCCGAGCGCACGTAAAAGCTGCGCAACCCGGTGAGCATGGTGATCGGCCATTGCATGGCTAACACCACCGACAGCGCCAGCATGATGGGGTGGGTGTCGACCAGCAGCAGGCAGGCGGCGCTGCCCAGGTTCAGCCATTGCGCCCAGACCCACCACCAGAAGCCCCGGTAGGTGCGTTGCGTGAAGCCCACCCAGGTCAGCAGCGATGCAGCCGAAAACATCACCACGGTCACGGTGATGTACAGCGTCTGGGCGTGCAGCGAGGCCAGCAAGTTCATGGTGGCAGTGTGTCAGGGAGCCGGGGAAAACGCGCACAATCAGACGCCAAGGGCGACAGCAATGCGCCCGCACATTGTGATGTCAATTGCGGACAGGGCGTCCCAGGGTTTGGCGCCGATGCCGCGTGTTGTATTTCTGGAGCAACCAACATGGCGATGGACGTTGTCGACTACGAGATCAAAGGCAGTGAAATGCAGTTCGTGGAGGTGGAGCTCGACCCGGGCGAAGCCGCCATTGGCGAGGCTGGCAGCATGATGTTCATGGACGCAGGCATCGACATGGACACGGTCTTCGGTGACGGCTCGAAGCAGGAAGGTGGGCTTTTCGGCAAGCTGCTGGGCGCTGGCAAGCGGCTGATCACGGGTGAATCGCTGTTCACCACCGTGTACACCAACCAGGGGCAGGGCAAGCGCCGGGTGGCTTTTGCTGCGCCTTACCCGGGCAAGATCATTCCCATGGACCTGCGCCAGCTGGGGGGCACGCTGATCTGTCAGAAGGATTCCTTCCTGTGTGCGGCCCGTGGTGTGTCGCTGGGCATTGCGCTGCAGCAGAAGTTGGGCACCGGGTTTTTCGGGGGCGAAGGCTTCATCATGCAGAAGCTCGAAGGCGATGGCCTGGCCTTTGTGCATGCCGGTGGCACGCTGGTGCACCGGGAGTTGCAGCCTGGCGAGGTGCTGATGGTGGACACCGGCTGCGTGGTGGCCTACACCGCCACGGTTGACTTCGACATCCAGTACGTGGGCAAGGTCAAGACCGCGCTGTTTGGCGGTGAGGGCCTGTTCCTGGCCCGCATGACGGGGCCCGGCCATGTGTGGCTGCAAAGCTTGCCCTTCTCGCGTCTGGCTTCACGCATCTTTGCTGCTGCACCGCAGCAAGGGGGCGGCCGCGAAGAAAGCACCTTGCTGGGTGGCCTGACCGCGGGTGGTGCAGGCGGTCTGCTGGGCGGCATCCTGGGGAATGACCGCTGAGCGGTCATCGTTTGCGCCGCATCGATCGGCGCACCCCAGCGTGCGCCAGATCAATGTGCGGGCAGGCCGGCGGCCGGTGAGGGCGGAAGCAGGTTGCGGGGGCGCTTAAACTCCGCGGCTTGATTTCAGGTGAATGAATTGACTTCCAGCCGTCTGTTGCAGGGTGCCCTGCGTCGAAAGTTCCGTCCGATGAATGAGTGGTTGCTGGTGCTGGCCTCGCTGGCGGTGACTCTGAATGCTTCGGCGCAGCCACAGTCACCGGCACGGCCTGCGGTGCCGTCTTCGGCTGCGGCGGTGGCTGTCAAGCCAGCGGCCCCTGCGCCGATCTTTGCGCTCAACTCGCTGGACGCCAACGTCAGCGTGATCGATCCTGTCACCTTCAAGGAAATCAAGCGCATCCCGACCGGCAAGGAGCCGCACCACCTGTACCTCTCGCCCGACGAGAAATCGCTGCTGGTGGCCAATGCCCTGAGTGATTCGATCACCTTCCTGGACCCTCGCACCGCGGCCGTGCAGAAGGTGATCACCGGCATTGCCGACCCGTATCACCTGCGGTTTTCGCCTGACATGAAGTGGTTCGTGACCGCAGCCAACCGGCTGGACCATGTGGATGTGTACAAGGCGGTCAACAAGCCGGGCAGTGGCTGGGAGTTCTCCCTGGCCAAGCGCATTCCCACAGGCAAGACGCCCAGCCACATCTACATCGACAGCCGCAGCACCGTGGCCTATGTGACGATGCAGGACAGCAACGAGCTGATCGCCATCGACCTGGCCACCCAGGCGCCCCGATGGAAGGTGCCGGTGGGTAAGCTGCCGGCCGACGTGTACCTGACCCGCGATGACAAGTTCCTGATGGTGGCCCTGACCGGCGACAAGTTCGTGGAGGTGTATGACGTCAGCGGTGCCAAACCTGTGCTGACCAAGCGCATCCAGACCGGCGAAGGCGCCCACGCCTTCCGTGCTTGGGGCGACAAGCGCCATGTGCTGCTGAGCAACCGCGTGGCCAACACCATCAGCAAGATCGACACGCAGACCATGGCGGTGGTGGCCAGCTACCCGGCACCCGGTGGCCCCGACTGCATGGATCTGCTGGCTGACGGCAAGACCATCCTGGTGACTTCTCGCTGGGCGCGCAAGGTCACGTTCATCGACACCGCCCTGGGCAAGGTGGTGCGCCAGGTGCCGGTGGGGCGTTCGCCTCACGGGGTCTGGACCCTGGACCATGCACCGCGCTGAACGCCCTTTCTGCATGAAGGTGTCGGGTGCCGCGGCAGCCGTGGCCTTGGCCTGCGCCATGGCGTCGGGGCCCGCCCGGGCCGCCTGCACCCAGCCGGTCTACCTCACCTTCGACACCGGCCACATGGGCGTGGCGCCCTTGATCGACCGCGTGCTCGACCAGGCGCAGGTCAAGGCCACCTTCTTCCTGGCCAATGAGCGCACCCAGCCCGTCGGTGAGCGGCCATCAGGCACCTCGCTCGACGACCACTGGGCTCCCTGGTGGAAGGCCCTGGCACGCAAGGGCCATGACTTCGGCTCGCACACCTGGGACCATGGCATCTACCGCGGGATGGTCGAAGGGCAATTCAAGCTGGTGCCCACGGCGGGCCCCAACCCCGGCAAGCCTGTGCTGCTGGACGCGCAGGCTTATTGCGCCGAGCTGGCTCGCCCTGCCCAGCGCTTCGAGCAGATGACCGGCCAGCGCATGCGCGCCATCTTCCGCGCGCCCGGCGGCAAGACCTCGCCAGCCTTGCTGGCGGCCGTGCAGCGTTGTGGCTGGCACCATGTGCCCTGGACCGACGCCGGCTTCCTGGGCGATGAGTTGCCCAGCGACCGGTACCCCAATGACCGCTTGCTCAAGCAGGCCTTGCAGCGCGTGCGCGCAGGCGACATCTTGCTGGCCCACCTGGGCATCTGGTCGCGCCAGGACGCCTGGGCGCCCGCCGTGCTCCAGCCGCTGATCCAGGGACTCAAAGCCAAGGGGCTTTGTTTCGCCACCTTGCGCGATCATCCGCAATACCGCATGGTGGGGCCTGTGCCTTCACCCTGACGCACCGGCCCTTTGGCCCGGGCAACCTGCACGTTTCACCGGCTTCGCATGCTTGACGATTTCCTCTCTGCCTTCTCGGTCTGGTTCGGCGATCTGCAACAGGCCTTGTTCGAAACCGCGGTTCAGCCCCTGATGTACCCCATGGGGCTGGGCAACCTGCTGGAAGATGCCTACACCGCCACCGGTTGGTTGATGGTGGGCGTGATCCAGTTGCTGCTGATGCTGGTCTTCATCGGTGCCTTGCAGCGGTGGTGGCCGGCCGAGCCCGGGCAGCGTTGGCGCGCCATGGCGCCCGATGTGTTCTACACCTTGCTGCACCGGCTGGGCGTGTTCCGGGTGGCCATGTTCTTCATGGTCGAGCCGCTGGTGGAGCGGCTGTTCGGCTGGGGGGCTGTGCACGGCGTGCAGGGTTTTCAGCTGGATGCCCTGGTGGCACCGCTGTGGCAAGGCATCACCGACACCGCATGGTTCAGTCTGTTGCTGTACCTGGTGGTGTTTGACTTCGTCGATTACTGGATCCATCGCGGCCAGCACGCCAGCAACCGCTGGTGGGCGCTGCATGCCTTGCATCACAGCCAGCGCGACATGAGCATGTGGAGCGACAACCGCAACCACCTGCTCGATGACCTGCTGCGCGACCTGATTTTCGCGTTCACGGCCCGTGCCGTGGGCGTGGCGCCGGGCCAGTTCGTGGCGGTGGTGGCCATCACGCTCACACTGGAAAGCCTGTCGCACGCCAACACCCGCTTGCGCTTTGGTGCCGTGCTCGACAAGCTGCTGGTCGATCCACGCTTTCACCGGGTGCACCATGCCATCGGCATCGGACACGAATCGCATGGCAAGGGCAGCCTGGGCGGCTGCAACTACGCCGTGCTGTTCCCGGTCTGGGACATTCTGTTCGGCACGGCCAACTATCGCAGCCCGATCGAGCCCACGGGCATCCGCGATCAGCTGCCCCACGAAGGCGGTCGTGATTACGGGCAGACCGTGCTGGCGCAGCAATGGCTGGGCTTGAAGCGGCTGCTGGGCCGCGCCTGAAAGGGAGCCACCATGTCCAACACCCACTTGCCCCCAGACCGTCTTGCTTCGGCGGCCGACCTGCGTCAGACCGCATCCACTGCCGCGGCCCATGCGGGCCATCAGGCCGTGGGCCTGGGGCAGGCCTTCTGGAGGGCCCTCTGGTCCTGCCTGCACCCGCAAGTGATCTGGGCCGTGAGCTGGCCCATGGCGTTGTCACTGCTGGTGTTCTGTGGCCTGGCCGTGTGGGGCTGGGCACCCTGGGTGCGCGCACTCGAGGGTGTGCTCGCCGGGCAGGAGGGGCAGGCCTTCCAGGGCGTGCTGGCCTGGCTGGGCTTGCCGCCGGTCGACGCACAGGGTGTGGCGCACGTGCTGGCGCCGTTGTTGCTCACCTTGCTGGCTGTGCCGGTGCTGGTGCTGGCGGCTTTGCTCACGGTCTCGGCGTTCCTGGTGCCCACGCTGTCGCGGTGGGTGGTGCAGCGCCAGGGGCTGCAACTGGCGCCGCGTGCGCCGGCGCCCTGGTGGCGCACCCTGTGGCGCTCCGGGGTGATCACCGTGCAGGCGTTGGGCTTGCTGGTGCTGAGTTTTCCACTGTGGTGGGTGCCTGTGCTGGGCACCCTGGTGCCCGCCCTGGTGTGGGGCTGGCTGGCCAGCCGTGCCCTGAGCGATGAGGTGTTGGCCGACCACGCCAGCGACACCGAAGCGGCCGCTTTGCGCCGGGCCCATGGCACCCCCTTGCTGCTGCTGGGCTTGCTGGCCACCACCCTGGGGGCGGCGCCCTCGCATCTGCTGGTGATCGGTGCCGTCACGGCCGGGCTGCTGGCCGGTCTGGCTGGTGGCGCCTGGCTGGGGCCAGCCGGCGCCTTGTTCGCGGTGGGGGCGCCCGTGCTGGTGGGGTTGTTCGTGTGGTTCTACATCCTGCTGTTCGCCTTCTCGGCCCTGTGCTTTGCGCACTACCTGCTGCCCCGTCTGGCAGCCTTGCAAAGCAGCGGCCCGACAGTCGAGGCATGATGGGGCCCTCACGCTGCAACGGCTGAATCCCACAGCCTTTCCCATGACCGGACTCATCATCATTGGCGACGAGATCCTGAGCGGCCGTCGCCAGGACAAGCACCTTGGCAAGGCCATCGAACTGCTCGGCGAGCGTGGCATGCGCGTCGACTGGGTTCGCTACGTGGGCGATGACCCCGAGCGCATCACCGCCGACATCGGCCACGCCATCGACGGCGGCGACGTGGTCTTCTCGTTCGGCGGCATCGGTGCCACGCCAGACGACCACACCCGGGCCTGTGCCGCCCGAGCGCTGGGTGTCCCCCTGGTCCTGCACCCCGAGGCTCGCCCTCTGATCCTTCAGCGGGTGCAGGAGCTGGCGCAGGAAACCGGGCAGCCTTACGACGAGCATTCGCCCGACACTTTGCGCCGCCTGCAGATGGGCGAGTTCCCTGAGGGTGCCCGCATCATTCCCAATCCCTACAACCGCATCCCAGGTTTTTCAGTGCTGGGGCGGGTGCACTTCGTGCCGGGCTTTCCTGTCATGGCCTGGCCCATGATGGCCTGGGTGCTCGACACCTGGCACCGCGACCTGCACGGCCAGGCCCGTTCTGAGGAGCGTTCGGTCATCGTGCCTGGCGCGATCGAGTCGGTGCTCACCCCGCTGATGGTCGAGATCGAGGCGCGGTTTGCTGGCATCAAGGTGTTCAGCCTGCCCAGCGTGGACCACCCGGTGCACGGCCGCCACATCGAGCTGGGTGTCAAAGGGCTGGGGCCGAGTGTGTCGCAGGCCTTTGAGGCCTTGAAAACCGGCTTGACCAACCTTGGTGCATTATATGGCACCGAAGCGGTGCGCTCAGTGGGTTCTTGATTGTGATGCACTATATTGGTGCGCTTCGTGGGTGGTTCGCGCTTCACTCTGACGCATGCCGTGCGGTTGGTCGGCCCTCATCGTGAACGCCTGATGCATCGCGGTGCGTTCACCTGACGGGAAACCGGCGTGTCCCTGGCCGGCAGGCGCCCGGTCGCAGCGCTTTTTACAGCGTCGGCTGACAGCCAAGTTGCGGGGGGTGCCCGGTCGGCACGGATTTCGCTATTACACTGCGCGCTGTTTCTGATCCGGAAACAGATCAAACCCAAGTTCTTGCACTTACAAGCCTCTTGCTAGGAGCACCTGATGGCCACCAAGACCGTCGCAGACGTGATGAAGATGGTGAAGGACAACGACATCAAGTTCGTTGATTTCCGTTTCACCGACACCCGTGGTAAGGAACAGCACGTTTCCGTGCCTGTCTCGCACTTTGACGAAGACAAGTTCGTTTCTGGTCACGCTTTTGACGGTTCGTCCATCGCCGGTTGGAAGGGCATCGAAGCCTCCGACATGCAGCTGATGCCTGACCCGAACACGGCCAACGTCGACCCGTTCTTCGAAGAGCCCACCCTGATCCTGACCTGCGACGTCATCGATCCCACCGACGGCAAGGCTTACGAACGTGACCCCCGCTCGCTGGCCAAGCGCGCTGAAGCCTACCTGAAGGCTTCGGGCCTGGGCGACACCGCCTACTTCGGTCCGGAACCCGAATTTTTCGTGTTCGACTCCATCCGTTGGGGCAACGACATGTCGGGTTCGTTCTTCAAGATCGAATCGGAAGAAGGCGCCTGGAGCACCAGCAAGGAATACGAACACGGCAACAGCGGCTACCGCCCCACTGTGAAGGGGGGCTACTTCCCCGTGCCGCCCGTGGACTCGATGCAGGACATGCGCTCGGAAATGAGCCTGATCCTGGAATCGATGGGCATCCCTGTGGAAGTGCACCACCACGAAGTGGCCAACGCCGGTCAGATGGAAATCGGCACCAAGTTCAGCACCCTGACCCAGCGCGCTGACTGGCTGCAACTGCAGAAGTACATCATCACCAACGTGGCCCATGCCTACGGCAAGACCGCCACCTTCATGCCCAAGCCCATCGTGGGCGACAACGGTTCCGGCATGCACGTTCACCAGTCCATCTGGAAGGACGGCAAGAACCTGTTCGCTGGTGACGGCTATGCCGGTCTGAGCGAATTCGCGCTGTACTACATCGGTGGCATCATCAAGCACGCCCGTGCCCTGAACGCCATCACCAACCCCGGTACCAACTCGTACAAGCGTCTGGTGCCTGGCTTCGAAGCCCCGGTGAAGCTGGCCTACTCGGCCAAGAACCGCTCGGCTTCGATCCGCATCCCGTACGTGGCCAACCCGAAGGGTCGCCGCATCGAGGCTCGCTTCCCCGATCCTTCGGCCAACCCCTATCTGGCCTTCTCGGCCCTGATGATGGCCGGTCTGGACGGCGTGGAAAACAAGATCCATCCGGGCGAAGCCGCCACGAAGGACCTGTACCACCTGCCGCCGGAAGAAGACGCACTGATCCCGACCGTGTGCCACAGCCTGGACCAGGCTCTGGAATACCTGGACAAGGACCGCGCGTTCCTGACCAAGGGTGGTGTGTTCACCGATGCCTACCTCGATGCCTACATCGACCTGAAGATGCAGGAAGTGACTCGCTTCCGCATGGCCACCCACCCGGTGGAATTCGACATGTACTACGCCCTGTGATTCCCTGCGGATCACTGCGTAGCGAAGAAGGGACGGCCTGGCCGTCCCTTTTTTTTGGTCTGGCGGCAGGCGGGGTGTGGCCCGGTCAGCCGCAGGGCTTCTCGTTGCGTTGCGTAAACAGCGCCCGGCGCCGGGCGGGCTTTCACCTTCGCAAAGGCATACTAGCCACATGACGTTCTGCCCCTTGCTCCGCGTTCAGGCGCGCTCACGCTCATTGGTCCTGGGCCTGTGTGCCCTGCAGGCCACCGTGTGGCCTCTGGCTGTTCAGTCCCAGCAGGTGTACCGCTGCCCTGGCAACCTCTACACCGACGCGCTGTCGCAGCGCGAGGCGGCCGAAAAAGGCTGCAAGACGCTGGAGGGTGCGCCAGTCACCATCATTCAGGCCACGCCTCGCCCTGCGCCCCGGCCTGCCGCCACATCGGGTGGTGTGGAGCGCCCGCCCGCCAGCGATGACGCGAAAGCCAAAGACGCCGATGCCCGGCGCATCCTGGAGGCCGAATTGCGCAAGGAAGAAGAGGCGTTGGCCACCCTGCGCAAGGAGTTCAACAACGGCGAGCCCGAGCGACGCGGTGACGAGCGCAACGCCCAGAAGTACCTGGACCGCATCAAGGACATGAAGGACGCCATCACGCGCAAAGAGGCCGACATCGCGTCGATCAAGCGTGAGCTGGCCAAGTTGTCGGGGGGCGCCGGTGCCGGTGCCTCGGGGGGCGGTGTGCGATGACCCTGTCTGCTCGCAATGCCGTGGCCAAAGGGCGTCAGGAAAGCGTGGCCCGTGGGCGTTCGCAAGTGCACCCGGATGATGTACAGGCCCTGCTGCCTGGCACCCTGGAGGCCTTCGATCACTTGGCCACCATGGTGGCCGTGATCGAGCCTGACGGCCAATGTCTGTTCGCCAACGTGGCCTTCGAGGAAGAGCTGGGCCTGTCGCGCCGCAGCGTGCTGCGCGAATCGCTGTTCGACTGGTTCGAAGACGCCACCCTCCTGCGTGATGTGGTGCGCGCCGTGGCTGCCAACGAATACGCCACCAGCCGCCTGGAGGCAAGCCTGAAGCGCCACCCCCATGTGTTCGCCGAGCCGCTGCCGGTGCAGGTGCTGGTCACGCGCATGGACCACCGTGGCCTGATCGTGGTCGAGCTGGTCGAGGTCGAGCAGCAGACCCGCCAGGAGCGCGAAGAGCGTGTGCTCGACCAGGTGCAGGCCAACAAAGAGCTGATCCGCAATCTGGCCCACGAGATCAAGAATCCGCTCGGCGGCATCCGCGGTGCGGCGCAGCTGCTGCAGCTCGAGCTCGATTCCCCCTCGCTGACCGAGTACACCCAGGTCATCATCCATGAGGCCGACCGCCTGCAGGCCCTGGTGGACCGGCTGCTGGCCCCACATCGCCGGCCCCACGTGGTCGGTGATGTCAACATCCACGAGGTGTGCGAGCGTGTGCGGTCGCTGATCCTGGCCGAGTTCCCCAAGGGGCTGAAGGTCTGGCGCGACTATGACACCTCCATCCCCGAGTTCCGTGGTGACCGCGAGCAGCTGATCCAGGCGGTGCTGAACATCGCGCACAACGCGGCCCAGGCCCTGGCCGAGCGCATCGCGCAGGGGGATGCCTTGCTGGCCTTGCGCACGCGCGTGGCCCGCCGGGTCACCGTGAACCGGGTCTTGCACCGCTTGGCACTGGTCTTGCTAATTGAGGACAACGGCCCGGGCATCCCCGAGTCCATCCGAGACCGCATCTTCTACCCCCTGGTGTCAGGGCGAGAGGGCGGTTCCGGTCTTGGGCTGACCCTGGCGCAGACTTTCGTTCAACAGCACCTTGGCACCATCGAATGCGAGAGCGAGCCTGGCAAGACGGTCTTCAAGATCATCATCCCCTTGCCATGAGCCGCACGGCGTTCTTGACGGGGCATGAGGTGCAACCCAACAGGCCAGCATGAAACCCATCTGGATCGCCGACGACGATCAATCCATCCGCTTCGTTCTGGAGAAGGCGCTCGCGCGGGAAGACCTGCCGGTGCGCAGCTTCACCAACCCGCGCGATGTGCTGGCGGCGCTGGAAGACGACGAGCCGCAGGTGCTGGTGTCTGACATCCGCATGCCGGGGGGCTCGGGCATCGACCTGCTGGGCAAGGTCAAGGAGCGCTTCCCGGGCCTGCCGGTCATCATCATGACGGCATACTCCGACCTGGACTCGGCCGTGTCGGCCTTCCAGGGCGGCGCCTTCGAATACCTGCCCAAGCCGTTTGACCTGACCAAGGCCATCGAGCTGATCCGCCGTGCGGTCGATGAAAGCGTGCGCGAAGACGTGGCCGACGAGCGTCTGCAGCAGATGCCCGAGATGCTGGGCCAGGCCCCGGCCATGCAGGACGTGTTCCGCGCCATCGGTCGCCTGTCGCAAAGCAATGTGACCGTGCTGATCACGGGTGAATCGGGCGCCGGCAAGGAGCTGGTGGCCCATGCGCTGCACAAGCACAGTCCCCGGGCCAACGGGCCTTTTGTGGCCATCAACACGGCGGCCATCCCGAAAGACCTGCTCGAATCGGAGCTGTTCGGCCATGAGCGCGGTGCCTTCACGGGCGCGCAGACCATGCGTCGCGGTCGCTTCGAGCAGGCCGACGGCGGCACGCTGTTCCTCGATGAAATCGGCGACATGCCCTTTGACCTGCAGACCCGCCTGCTGCGGGTGCTGTCGGACGGGCAGTTCTACCGCGTGGGCGGGCACCACCCGCTCAAGGCCAATGTCCGCGTGATCGCCGCCACCCACCAGAACCTGGAAGAGCGCGTGCGACAGGGCGCGTTCCGTGAGGACTTGTTCCACCGTCTGAACGTGATCCGCCTGCGCCTGCCTGCGCTGCGCGAACGCCGCGAAGATGTGCCCACGCTGGCCCGCTTCTTCCTGCAGAAAAGCGCGCGTGAACTCGGGGTAGAGGCCAAGCGCATTTCCGACGCGGCCCTGGCCCGACTGGTGGCCTTCGATTTTCCGGGCAATGTGCGCCAGCTGGAGAACATCTGCCACTGGCTGACGGTCATGGCGCCGGCCCAGGTCGTGGAGCCCAAAGACTTGCCGCCTGAGCTGATGCACTCCACGCCCCTGGCCGGTGGAGCCTTGGGTGCGCTACCTTCCGCACCCGTGGCGCCCGTGGCTTCCGCTGTGGTGGTGCCTGCTGCGCTGGGTTCCGCACCGCTGGTGCCTCTGCCCGTGGCCGCCGCAGGGGCGCCGGGCGCTGTGGCGTCGTCGGATGCCTGGTCGGCACCCGGTGAGCGCGCGGTGTCGGCCGACTGGGCGGCGCCCGTGGCCTCGGCGGCGGGCGTGGCTGCTGCGCCCCTGTCCGTGCCGGTCGGCGCAGCCGGTGGACAGGCGGCGGGGGGCTGGCTGCATGACCTCGAACGCGAGGCCAAAGCCCTTCTGGATTCGGGCCGAGCCGACGTCTGGGACCACCTGACCCGCCAGTTCGAGGCGCGCCTCATCCACACCGCGCTCGAGCTGACCCGCGGCCGTCGCATCGAGGCAGCCCAGAAACTGGGGATCGGGCGCAACACCATCACCCGCAAGATTCAGGAACTCGGCATGGATGAATGACGGCAAAGCAGGGAACCGATGCGGCCGGTGCGACACTCAAGGGTGTCGATGTTCACCGGCCCCATGGGCTGCACCTGCCGTCATGACCCCTCGTCTGTCACGCGTTCCTGCCTTTCCGGTTCTTCGTCCTGCCCTGCGCCATGTGGCGCTGGCTTGTGCCTTGGCGGCCTGCCAGCCTGCTTTCTGGGGTGCTGCTCAGGCCACCCCTGCACAGGCTTCCGGTGCCTCCGCCACCAGCGCGGTGGCCCGTGGCGTCTTGCAGCAGGTGGCTTCGGTCGAAGGCATCACCGAATACCGCTTGCCCAATGGCCTGCAGGTGCTGCTCATCCCCGATGACTCCAAACCCACCACCACGGTCAACATGACCTACCGCGTGGGCTCTCGCCACGAAAACTACGGCGAGACCGGCATGGCCCACCTGCTGGAGCACCTGCTGTTCAAGGGCTCGCCGCGCCACCCCACGGTGTGGGCCGAGTTCAACAAGCGGGGCCTGCGTGCCAATGGCACCACCTGGTTCGACCGAACCAATTACTTCGCCAGCTTCGCGGCCAACGAAGACAACCTGCAGTGGTACCTGCAGTGGCAGGCCGACGCCATGGTCAACAGCTTCATTGCGCGCAAGGACCTCGACTCCGAGATGACCGTGGTGCGCAATGAGATGGAAATGGGCGAGAACAACCCGGGCCGCATCCTGTTCGAAAAGACCCTGGCCACCATGTACCAGTGGCACAACTACGGCAAGTCGACCATCGGCGCGCGCACCGATGTCGAGGGCGTGAACATCGAGCGCCTGAAGGCCTTCTACCGCACCCACTACCAGCCCGGCAACGCCACCCTGATCGTGTCGGGCAAGTTCGATCCGGCCAAGGTCAAGGCCTGGGTGGGGCAGTACTTTGGGCCCTTGAAGGCCTCCAGGCAGCCACGCCCGGCGCAATACACGCTCGAGGCCGTTCAGGATGGTGAGCGCGCCGTGACCTTGCGGCGCGTGGGCGGTGTGCCGCTGCTGTACGCGGGCTACCACATCATGCCGGGGCCCTCGGCCGACTATGCGGCCGTGGAGCTGCTCAACATCATCCTGGCCGACACGCCGTCGGGACGGTTGCACAAAGCCTTGACCGAAAAGCAGCTGGCCTCGGCCGTGTTCAGCTTTTCGGAAGGCCTGCATGACCCGGGCTTCGTGCTACTGGGCGCCCAGTTGGGCCCAGGTCAGGACGTTGACGCGGCCAGCCAGGCGCTGGTGCGCACCATCGAATCGGTGGCGCAGCAGCCCATCACGGCCGAAGAGTTGGAGCGGGCCCGCGCCAAGTGGCTCAAGGACTGGGACGTGGGCTTTGCCGACCCGCAGCATGTGGGGGTGGCCTTGTCCGAGGCCGTGGCCCAGGGCGACTGGCGCCTCTACTTCCTCTTGCGCGACCGGGTGAAAGCCATGCCTCTGGCCGATGTGCAGCGCGTGGCCACGCAGTACCTCGTGCCGGCGAACCGCACCCTCGGCCGTTACGAGCCCACCACCGCACCTCAGCGTGCGCCGGCGCCTGCCATGGCCGATGTATCCCGTGAAATGCAGGCCTTCAAGCCTCAGGCGGCCGCCGAGGCCGGTGAGAGCTTTGTGGCCACGCCCGAGAACATCGATGCGCGTACCCAGCGCATCACCTTGCCGTCGGGCCTGAAGCTTGCCTTGCTGCCCAAGGCCACGCGTGGTCAGGCCGTGAAGCTGACCCTGGCCCTGCGCCATGGCGACGAGCCATCGCTCAAGGGATGGGGCGAAGCGCCCTCGGCCCTCGCGGCGCTGCTGGACAAAGGCACGGCTCGCATGAGCCGTCAGCAGGTGCAGGACCGACTGGATGCCTTGCAGACCGATCTGTCGATTGGCCAGTCTCCGGGCGTGATTCAGGTGCAGTTGAACTCGCGCCGCGCCCAGTTGCCCCAGGCCATCGAGCTGCTGGGTCAGCTGCTCCGTGAGGCCAGCCTTCCAGCCGATGTGCTGGAAGAAGTGCGCCGCCAGGCCCTGACGGGGCTGGAAGCCCAGCGCAAGGAACCCGAGGCTGTGCTGGCCAACGCGATCGGGCGCCACGGCAATCCCTATCCGCGGGGTGACGTGCGTCATGCCCGCACCTTCGACGAGATCGAGCAGGACTGGAAAAGCCTGACATTGGCGCAGGTTCGCGGCTACCGAGACAAGTTCCTGGGGGTCAGCCACGGTGACATGGCCGTGGTCGGTGATTTCGACGCAGCGGCCGTGCAGGCAGCCGTGCAGAAGGCCTTTGAGGGGTGGCGCAGCCCAAGCGCGTTCCAGCGTGTGCCAGAGCCCTGGGTGGCGCCTCAGCCGACCCGCATGGTCCTGACCACCCCCGACAAGCAGAATGCGGCCATGAGTGTGGCCTTGCCGTTGGCCCTGAGCGATCGCCACCCCGACTACGCGGCCTTGATGCTGGCCAACCATTTGTTTGGTGCTGGCGGTGATTCACGTCTGTGGAACCGCATCCGTGAAAAGGAAGGCCTGAGCTACAACGTGTACAGCACGGTCCAATGGAATCAGGTGGAAAACAATTCGGAATGGGGGGCTGAGGCCATTTTTGCGCCCCAGAACCGGGCCAAGGTGGAAAAAGCCTTCCGTGAAGAATTGTCTCGCTCTCTGCAGGATGGTTTCACCGCGCAGGAACTTGAGGCGGGCAAACGCAGCCTGCTGAACTTCCGGCAACTGGCCCGTGCGCAAGACGCCCGCATTGCGGCTGGTTGGGTGCAGAACCTGTTTTTGGGGCGCACGTTCGCCGACTCGGCACGCGTCGATCGGGAATTGAAGGCCTTGACACTGCAGCAGGTCAATGAGGCCTGGAAGCGCCACATCCAGACCCAAGACCTGGTGATGGGTTTCGCCGGTGACTTCAAGGGGGAAACCTCGGGAACGCCGCCCAAGCCGTGAATGGGTGACGAATGAAAAAGCCGCGCAGGGCGCGGCTTTTTATCGCGAGAAACCGGAAATGCCTCAGATGGCGAAGTCTTCCAGTTTCTTGCCGGCGGCCACTGCGGCCTGAACCCACTTGGGCTGCAGACCACGGCCGGTCCAGGTTTCGCCGGTGGCGGTGTTGCGGTACTTGGGGGCCACCTTGCGGCCTGCAGTGCCGGCCGACGAGGCCTTGCCAGGCTTGGCGGCCAGATCTTCCACGGTCAGCTGATGCTCATTCATCAGGTTCTTGATCTGGGCGATCACGCCAGCGCGTTCAGCACGGCGGGCATCAGCCAGGGCCTTGTCCAGTTCCTGGGCTTGTTTTTCGAGGGCGGCTTTTTGAGCCAGCAGATCCTGATACGACGACATGGCGGTTCCTTTTGCAAAGTGATGCAAGGGGCAATGTGAATTGCCGGTTGTTGAAATGCCCACGGCCCAGTCGCTGCCGCGGGAATTCCTTGTTGTGGGCAGATTTTAAGCACAAATGAATAAGGCGGGGCAAGCCCCGCCTTGTGATTTTGTTTTCCGCTGAAAATGTTTCAGACGGAAACCTCGCCCGGCATCACTTCATGCCAACCTTGTCCAGCAATTGTTGCACCTTGCCCGTGTTGGCACCCACCACGGCCAGAGGAATCACCTCACCCTTGAAACTGCCCAGGGCATCGAGCGCCGGGTTCTGCAGTTTCACGCCGGGCACCACTGCATATTCATTGTTGCCATTGGCGAAGTAGCCCTGGGCTTCGTCGCTGGCGAGATACTCCAGGAACTTCACGGCGGCCTCACGATGCGGCGCGTTGCGTGCCACAGCGCCGCCGGCAATGTTGATGTGGGTGCCCCAGCTTTGCTGGTTGGGGAAAATCACGCCCACTTTTTCCATCACGGCGCGGTCTTCGGGTTTGCTCGAGCGCATCAGTCGGGCCACGTAATAGCTGTTGCTCAGGGCTGCGCCACATTCTCCGCTGGCCACCGCCTTGATCTGGTCGGTGTCACCCCCCTTGGGGTCACGGGCCTGATTGGCCACCAGACCCTTGAGCCAGTTCTCGGTGGCGGCCGGGCCCATGTGTTCCATGAGCGCGCCAATCAGTGACAGGTTGTAGGGGTGGGCACCCGAGCGGCTGCAGAACTTGCCCTTGAGCTTGGGGTCGGCCAGCTGCTCGTAGGTTTGCACGTCGGCCTTGTTCACGGTCTGCTTGTTGTAGACGATGACGCGGGCACGGGTGGAAAAGCCGAACCATTGGCTGCCTTTGCCCTCGTCCTTGTCGCGCAGGTGGGCCGGGATTCGCTTTTCCAGCACCGGCGACCGCACAGGTTGGAAGAGACCATCGACATCACCACGCCACAGGCGTGCCGCGTCGACCAGCAAGATCACGTCGGCCGGGCTGGCCGAGCCTTCGCTGCGCAGCCGCGCCACCAGCCCGGCGTCATCGGAATCCACGCGGTTGATGCGGATGCCGGTGGACTTGGTGAAGTTGTCGTACAGCGCCTGATCGGTCTGGTAGTGGCGCGCCGAATACAGGTTCAGCACGTTGTCTTGCGCATGGCCAGACAGTGTGACGGCAGGCAGGGCAGCGATCAGGCCCAGGCGGGCCAGGCCAGCCAGGCGGTTCATGGCGGAAGTCAGTCGTGTGATGCGCATGGGGCAGTCTCCAAGAATGCCCGCATGGTACACGAATACGAATTATTCTCAGTTATTCCGGGCTTTGGCGTTGAGCGACAACACGCGTCCCAGCTCGATCACGGCCAGTGCGTAATAACTCGACTGGTTGTAGCGGGTGATCGAGTAAAAGTTGTCGGTGCCCGCCAGGTAGGTGGGCTCGTTGGCGCCGTTGTGCAGCAGCACCAGGGCCAGTTTGCCGCTGTGGCGTTTGCCGGGTTCGTCGAGCACGGCACCCAGGCGAGCCATCTCCTCGGAGGAGAACGTGGGCTTGATGTCGGGACCGAGCAGGGTCTGGCGTTGATCCAGATCGGTGGGGGGGGCCACGAGATAGTGCGTGGGCATGCCGCGTTGCCAGCCGTGGCGCGCCAGGTAATTGGCCACGCTGCCGATGGCATCGGCGGGGCTGTTGCGCAAGTCGATCACGCCATCGCCGTCGAAATCGACCGCGTAGGCCCGGATGGAGCTGGGCATGAACTGCGGCAGCCCGATGGCACCGGCGAACGAGCCCTGCACCGTCATCGGGTCGAAGTGCTGTTCGGCACACAGGCGCAGGAACTGACCGAGTTCGTTCTGGAAGAAGGGGCTTCTGTCGCTTCGACCCGTGGGGAAGTCGAGGCTGAGGGTGGTCAGTACGTCGAGCACCCGCATGTTGCCGGTGTAGCGACCGTAGATGGTTTCCACGCCGATCACGCCAGCGATGATGTCGACCGGCACGCCCCAACGCGCTTCAGCTTTCTGCAAGGTGGCTTCGTGTTCCTTGACGAACTGGGCGCCAGCCCGCAAACGAATGGGCTCGATGAAGCGGGCGCGGTAGGCCTGCCAGTTTTTGCTGCCAGGGTTGGACGCTGGCATGTTGAGCTTTTGCACCTGCTCGATGAAGCGGGCCTGTGACAGCACGGAGACCGTCCATTCGGGATCGAGCCCTTGCTCGCGCGCCAGTTTGAGGGCGAGGGCTTGCGAACGGGGGTGCAGGGCGTAGCTGCCAGGCTCCGGGTTGACTGGCAGCGGGTAGGCTGGCAGCCGGATCAATGCCGGCCCCTGGGGCGTGCTGTCGGCCGTGCTGCGGGTCGCGGCACTGGCTGCGGACTGCGGGGGCATCGGCACCGAACGTTCAACCACCGGGGCGGGGGCGTCGGCCGATGACCGGCGAATCAGGCTGGTGCAGCCACCCAGGGTCAGGACAAGGGCGGCCAGGCCCAGACAGCTCAGGCGCATCAGGGTGGGTGTGTCGTGGGGCGATGACAGCGAGAGGGCGCGACAGGGTCCCGGCATGGGGCAGTGGGCAGGCTGGGCGCATGGCCTGCCTGCTGGCGATTCAGAAGCCCCGATTGTGCCGACAGATTTGCTCAATCTCGCGCAGCAGTTCGCGTGCTTTGCGTGGCAGTCTGGCTTGGTGCCCCATGCCTGGTGTCGGCGTTTGGGCGTCAGCGCCATAGCGCAGGGCGTCCAGGCCATGCAGCCTCGTGAGCAGGGCCTCATGGTTGGCCAGCGCGGGGTGGCGAGCCCAGGCCAGCGGTGATGCCGGACGCGGCCCTGGCGGCGGAGCAATGCGCGCAGACAAGGCCCGGTCGAGCGCGCTCAGCAGCCGCGGCCACGGGGCCTTGCGTGCTTGCCATGCCTGCCATCCCGCCCAGGCCGCGCCGCCCAGGCCCAGCAGACCCAGCGCCAGCCCCAGCACGTGCAGCAGGCTGCCCACGTCGGGGTTGCGCATGCCGAGCTGTTGCAACAGGTTCATCTGCTGGCTGTTGGAGTACTGCAGCACCCAGGTGTTCCAGCGGTGATCAACCGCTTCCCAGGCATGCCGCCAACGCTTGAGGAAGGCCGGGTCCAGGTCACCCATCATGCCGGGCAAACCTTGCAAAGGGCGCAGTTGCGGCGGTTGTTCGATGCGCTCGGGAGCCACTGCGGCGGTGGGGTCCACGCGCACCCAGCCACGGCCGGGTTGCCAGTATTCGGCCCAGGCGTGTGCATGGCTTTGGCGCACCGTGAACTGACCGTCGATCGGGTTGAACTCGGCCCCTTGGTAGCCCAGCACCACGCGGCTGGGGATGTCCATGGCCCGAAGCACCACCACGAAGGCGCTGGCAAAGTGTTCGCAAAAGCCCGCCTGCTGATCGAACCAGAACCGGTCGATCAGGTGCTGTTCGCCAGGCGGCGGTCGCCCTGGTGACAGGGTGTAGCGGAAGTCGGCGCTGCGGATGTGCCGAAGCACTTCGCCGACCACGGCCGACGCTGGCGCTTCCCGCCAGGCCGGCTGCTGCCGAAGAGCCAGGGCCCAGGCCAGGGTGCGCGGGTTGCGCCCCGGGGGCAGCTGCACCCATTCGCGCAGCCGCAAATGGTCTTCCAGTGGGCCTTCGTTCGCCACGGGCCAGGCCCTGGCCTGAAGGCGAAGGCGTTCACCGGTTAGTGGTGCTTCCCATTGCAGACCGCGGCGCGTCAGGGCTGGCAGGCGAGTCCCGGGTGCGGGCGCCACTTCGCCGGTGCCGTCCAGCAGGGGCAGCACTTTCAACTGAAGCGGCTCCAGAGTCATGTCGTACGTCCAGGGCGTGCCGCCGACCTGCACATCGGGTTGCCGGGTGGGGGGGCGCACCTGGGCCTGCCACTGCTGACCATCGAAATGATCGAGCACGGGCCCACGAAAGTACATGCGGTTCATGGGCGGTGGCGGGCCCTGGAACTTCACGCGCAGGGCCACTTCCTGGCTGGCGGCCAGCGAGCCCACATCGCCCAGGCTGATCTGGTCGGACAGGCCGATGCGACCTTGCGCGTCCGAGGGCAAGGCCCACAGCGGCCCGAAGCGCGGGAACAGCACGAACAGCAGCACCATCACGGGCAGGCCCACCAGCATGTTGCGTGCGGCTTCACCGCCCACTTCGCGCAGGGGCGGATGCCCCAGTGGGCGCTGACCCAGCACCAGGCTGACCAGCAGGCCCCACACCGCCCCCAGCATCAGCACGGCCGTGACAATGCCCTGGTCGTACAGAAATTGCGTGAGCACCAGGAAAAAGCCCAGGTACAGGCAGACGAGTGCGTCGCGCCGCGCGCGCAGTTCCAGGCTTTTGAGCGTGGTCAGCATCACCACCAGGGCGGTGCCTGCTTCCCGGCCCAGCACCGTGCCGAAGGTCAGCCATGTGCAGGCCATGGTGGCGGCCAGCAGGGCCATCAGCAAAGGCCTGCGGGGCAGGGGGGCGTCGTGCACGGCCAGCCAGGCCCGCCAGCCCAGTGCCAGCGCGGCCAGGGTGCTGCTCCACCATGGCAGCCGGGGCACATGCGGCACCAGCACCAGGGCCAGCATGCCCAGCAGCCAAAGCGTGTCCCGCGCCTCGCGTGTGAGGGTGTTCAGCCAGATTTTCATCGTGGCCACCTGGCGAGTAGGTCGAGACACTGCTGCAGGTGGGCCTGGCCCGCCCCGTCAGGAACCGCCGTGCCGGGCAGGCTGAGCGCATAACGGCCACCGCCGTGCGCAGCCTGTCGCTCGGCCTCGATCAGCCAGGCGGTCAGCCGGCTCAGGCGGGCTTCGGTGTGCCCCAACGAGCTGGTGTCTTCCCAGCGCAGGAGGCGCTTCGGGGGTTGCTCGGGCTGGGGTTCGCGCACCACCGGCGGCAGGTGCATGTCCATGCGCCAGGCCGACTTGCGCCACACCACCTGTCGCAAGCTGTCGCCAGGCTGCCATTCGCGCAATTCGTCGGGTGTGGCCGATCCAGCGCCTCCGGGGTTCGAGCCCGAGACCGCCTCGCCCGGCGCGCTGGGCCAGGGTGGGCAGGGGGATTCGGGTGCGGGCCATACCAGCACGGTCTGCGCCGGGCGCCAATAGCCCCAGACCGTGAACAGTCCCAGGGGGTAGCGGCTTTGCACACGCAGGCGAGGCAGAAGGTGCTCTCCGCGCTCAGGCATGCGCAACGGCACGGTCACAGCGCAGGACCCGCGGGCTGGGGCGTCGGCCCACACGGTGTGCTCACCCGGCCAGGTCAATTGCACGCCCAGGGCTGCACGGCCTTCGGGTGGCGCATCGAGCTGCACAGGCAAGGCGGCCGATTGCCCGGCGTGCAGGCGAGGCAGTGCCTGCAGGCTCAGGGTCACGCCACGCAGGTTGGCATGGCTGCGGCCCATGGCGGCAAAGCCCACGCCCCCCAGCAAGAAGGTGAGGGCGTACCCCAGGTTCACTTGCTCGTTGATGGAAGCCAGCAGCAGCACGCCGCACACCAGCAGGAAGGTGCCTCCCTGCCCGCTCGGCACGATGTACAGGTTGCGCTGGGTGAACACCTGCGTGGCCTGGCGTGGCTGACGCTGGTCGGCCCACTGCTGCCAGCGCCGGCGCAGCCACGCCTTCAGGCCGCGGGGCGCGGGGTCTGACGGTGGCTGGGCGCGGGGGCGCGGCGCGGGATCAGCGGTTGGCACGGCCTGGCGGGTCAGGGAATGGGCACAGCGTCCAGCAGGGCCCGTGCGGCCGCCGAGGTGTCCTCGCCGCCCGGTCGGGCCATCACGCGGTGTGCCACGGCCGGAACCCACAGCGCCTGCAGGTCTTCGGGCGACACATGGCTGCGGCCCTGCAGCAAGGCCCTACCGCGGGCCAGACGCAGCAGCGACAGGCCGGCCCGAGGGCTCAGGCCCTGGGCGAACCAGCGACCGTTACGGCTGGCCTGCAGCAACGCCTGGAGGTAGTCGAGCAACGGTTCGCTGGCATGCACCCGTGGCACAGCGGCCTGCGCGGCGGCCCAGTCTTGCGCAGCCAGCACACAGGGCAGCGCCAGCATCAACTGGCGTCGGTCCTGGCCGGCGAGCAGTGCGCGTTCGGCCTGGGGTGCGGGGTAGCCCAGCGACACCCGCAGCGCGAAGCGGTCGAGTTGCGACTCGGGCAGCGGGTGGGTGCCCAATTGCTCCGTGGGGTTCTGGGTGGCGATCACAAAGAACGGCGCGGGCAGCGGGCGCGTGGCGCCTTCGGCCGACACCTGTCGCTCTTCCATGGCTTCCAGCAGCGCGCTTTGCGTGCGAGGGCCGGCGCGGTTGATTTCGTCGGCCAGCAGCACCTGGGCGAACACCGGGCCGGGCTGGAAGGCAAAGCCCCCCGTCTGGCGATCGAAAATGCTCACACCCAGCAGGTCCGAAGGCATCAGGTCGGCTGTGAACTGCACCCGGGAAAAGCTCAGACCCAGGCTGCGCGCCAGGGCTTGCGCCAGGGTGGTCTTGCCCACACCCGGTATGTCCTCGATCAACAAATGGCCATCTGCCAGCAGGCAGATCACGCAGAGCTCGACCTGCTCGCGTTTGCCGATCACGATCGTGCTAATCTGATCCACAAGACGCTGAAGTGCTGCGGCAGCCTGCCCGCCAGAGGCTTCTGCGGTCGACATTGAAGTGTGGCGCATCATGCGTTGCACCATAACCGAAAAGGCCACCCCAGGTGGCGCGGAGACAGCGCATGGCCACAGGCTACTTCACGCATTCGGCGTGCCAGAAGCACGACATGGGCCCTGGGCACCCGGAATGCCCCCAGCGCCTGACGGCCATTGACGACCACCTGCGCGCCCAGGGCCTTGACGCGGTGCTGCTGCCCGGTGATGTGCCCCATGCCACCCTCGACCAGCTGGGCCGTGCCCACGACCACAACTACGTGATCGGCACGCTCGATTCGCTGCAGCGCCTTGAAGCCGCCCAGGACCATCGCAGTTACGACCCCGACACCATTGGCATGTCGGCCACCCGCGAGGCGGCCTTGCGTGCCGCGGGGGCCGCCGTGGCCGCCACCGATGCCGTGCTGACAGGCAAGCTGGCCAACGCATTCTGTTCGGTGCGTCCGCCCGGTCACCATGCCACCCGGCATGAGGCCATGGGATTCTGCTTTTTCAACAACGTCGCTGTGGCTGCGCGACATGCGCTGGACGTGCACCGCCTCAAGCGGGTGGCCGTGGTCGATTTCGACGTGCATCACGGCAACGGCACCGAAGACATCCTGGATGGTGACGAGCGCGTGCTGATGGTGGGCACCTTCCAGCACCCCTTTTACCCGTACACAGGTGATCACCCGCTGGGCACCAACTCGGTCAATGTGCCACTGCCGGCCCGCTCTGACGGTCGGGCCTTCCGGGAGGCCGTTCAGGACCGCTGGTTGCCCGCGCTGGAAGATTTCCGCCCTGAGATGATCTTCATTTCGGCCGGCTTCGACGCCCACCGTGAAGACGACATGGGTGGGCTGGGCCTGGTCGAAGCCGACTACGCCTGGGTCACCGAGCAGCTGATGCACGTGGCACGGCGCTGGTCCAAAGGCCGCATCGTGTCGTGCCTGGAAGGGGGCTACAACCTGTCGGCCCTGTCGCGTTCGGTGGCCGCGCACTTGCGCGTGCTGTCCGGACAGATGTGACCATCCGGCGCCCGTCGGCCCGGCGTTTGGTCATGGCCCGTCACAGGGCTTTGCGGGCCCCGACATAATCGGGGCATGGTGACCACAGCGACCCTTCCGGCGGCATTGGCCGCATCTTCCACCGTGCAGGTGGCGCGCCCTGTATCCGCCGACGAACTCACCCGGCTGTTCGATCAGCTGATCCGGCCCAGCTCCTTGCTCGAGATGGCCGTGGTGCTGGGCTGCCTGGCCTTGAGCTGGCTGCTGGTGCGTCTGTGGCGAGGGCAGCAAGCCGATCCGCGCTCCATCTGGTTCGGGCATCACATTGTGGATGGGGTGCTGTTCCCGGTGCTGTCGCTGGCCTTGGCCCTGCTGGCCAGGCGCTTGCTGATCGATCATTTGCCCATGGCGGTGTTCCGGGTGGCCATCCCGGTGCTGGTGTCGCTGGCTGGCATCCGCCTGAGCGTCAAGGCGCTCAAGGTCTTCTTCCCGACTTCCAGCACAGTGGTGGCCTTCGAACGCACGGTCTCGTGGCTGGCCTGGATCGGCACCATCCTCTGGGTCACGGGCATCCTGCCGCTGCTGCTCGACGAGCTCAGCGAGATCACCTGGAAGATCGGGGCCACCACCCTGAGCCTGCGCAATGTGGTGGAGGGCACAGTCTCGGCCGTGCTGGTGCTGATGCTCTCGTTGTCGCTGTCGTCGGCCATCGAGGCGCGGCTGCTCAAGGGCGCCACCGACAACCTGTCGCTGCGCAAGATCGCCGCCAACGCCATCCGGGCCATGCTGCTGGGCCTGGGCCTGATGCTGGCGCTGTCGGCGGCCGGGGTGGACCTGACGGCGCTCTCGGTGCTGGGCGGCGCCGTGGGTGTGGGCCTGGGTTTTGGCCTTCAGAAGCTGGCGGCCAACTATGTCAGCGGTTTCGTGATCCTGGCTGAGCGGAGCCTGCGCATCGGTGACCTGGTCAAGGTGGACAACTTCGAGGGACGCATCACCGACATCAACACCCGTTACACGGTGCTGCGTGCCGCCAATGGCCGAGAGGCCATCGTGCCCAACGAGCTGCTCATCACGCAAAGGGTTGAAAACGCTTCGCTGGCCGACAACAGCCTGATGCTGACCACGGTGGTGCAGGTGGCCTACGGCACCGACCTCCACAGCCTGATTCCGAAGATGGTGGGGCTGGTGTCGGAGGTGCCACGAGTCGATCAGCGCCAGTCACCCGCGGTGCACCTCACGGCGTTTGCGGCCGACGGGCTGGAGCTGACCGTCAACTTCTGGGTGGCTGACCCTGAAAACGGGCAGCAGAACGTCAGGTCCGCGGTCAACCTGGCCATCCTCAAGCTGCTAAACGACTCGGGCATCGACATTCCATTCGCCCAGCGGGTGGTGCAGATCAAGTCCTGAGGTATCCTCCGCGTCAGTCTTTTCGAGCGCAGGCCCAAGGTCGGCGCCGCCTGCTGAATGACCGCACCTGCACCGAACCCTGCCCCTGTTGCCGACACGGACTCCGACGACGCGCAGCGTCCGCGCCGCAAGGGCATTTACATCCTGCCCAATCTGTTCACCCTGGCGGCCCTGTTCGGGGGGTTTTACGCCATCGTGATGGCCATGAACGGCCAGTTCGAGCAATCGGCCATCGGCATTTTCTGCGCCATGGTGCTCGACAGCCTGGATGGCCGTGTGGCCCGCATGACCAACACCCAGAGTGCCTTTGGCGAGCAGATGGACAGCCTGTCCGACATGGTGTCGTTCGGTGCTGCCCCGGCCCTGATCGTGTACGAATGGGCGCTCAAGGGCATGGGCAAGCTGGGCTGGATCGCTGCCTTTGTGTATTGCTCGGGCGCTGCTTTGCGACTGGCGCGCTTCAACACCAACATCGGTGTGGTCGACAAACGCTTCTTCCAGGGCCTGCCCAGCCCGGCGGCGGCGGCCCTGGTCGTGGGCCTGATCTGGGTGGTCACCGATGGCTCACCCGAGGGGCGCTCACTGCCCTGGATGCCCTGGCTGGCCTTTGCCTTCACGCTGTACGCCGGCCTGACCATGGTCACCAATGTGCCGTTCTACAGCTTCAAGGACGTGAATTTCCGCAAGACCGTGCCCTTCATCGTGATCGTGGCCATCGCCCTGGGCTTTGCCGTGATCACCATTCACCCGCCCATCGTGCTGTTCGGCGTGTTCGTGGTGTACGGTTTTTCGGGCTATGCCGTGTTCGTCTGGAAAAAGCTCAAGGGCAAGCCCGTGAGCGTGATTTCCACCTCGACCGACGAGCCCGACGAGGCCGGTCTGCACCGCTGAGCCGGGGTGCGGGGCAGGCCCCCGTGTTATCATCGCGCGCAAGACATCACGGCCCGCCCGCCATCCCGAGCGGGCCGTTTCATTTGGCCTCGCCTCGGCCGTTCCATCCGGCCCGTGCCTCGGCCCAGCGGAGACTTCCATGACCGACAAGCTGATCATTTTCGACACCACCTTGCGCGACGGCGAGCAGTCGCCCGGTGCCTCCATGACCCGCGAAGAAAAGCTGCGCATCGCCCGTCAGCTCGAGCGCCTGAAGGTCGACGTGATCGAAGCCGGTTTTGCCGCCTCGTCCAATGGTGACTTCGAGGCCATCAAGGCGATCGCCGACATCATCAAGGATTCGACCGTGTGCTCGCTGGCCCGAGCCAACGACCGCGACATCTCGCGTGCGGCCGATGCGCTGCGGGGTGCCAACGCCTGGCGCATCCACACCTTCATCGCCACCAGTGCGCTGCACATGGAAAAGAAGCTGCGCATGTCGCCCGAGCAGGTGCTGGAGCAGGCCAAGGCGTCGGTGCGCTTTGCACGCAACCTCACGGCCGACGTCGAGTTCTCGGCCGAAGACGGCTACCGCTCCGAGATCGACTTCCTGGCCCGCGTGTGCGAGGCCGTGATCAACGAAGGCGCCACCACCATCAACATCCCCGACACCGTGGGCTATGCCATCCCCGAGCTGTACGGCAACTTCATCCGCACCCTGCGCGAGAAGGTGCCCAACTCGGACAAGGCCATCTGGTCGGTGCACTGCCACAACGACCTGGGCATGGCCGTGGCCAATTCGCTGGCCGGCGTGAAGATCGGCGGCGCCCGCCAGATCGAATGCACCATCAACGGCCTGGGCGAGCGCGCCGGCAACTGCGCCATGGAAGAGGTGGTCATGGCCGTCAAGACCCGCCGCGACTACTTCGGCCTGGACGTGGGCATCGACACGCAGCAGATCATGTCGGGCTCGCGCCTGGTGTCGCAGACCACCGGCTTCGTGGTGCAGCCCAACAAGGCCGTGGTGGGCGCCAACGCCTTCGCGCACGCCTCGGGCATCCACCAGGACGGCGTGCTCAAGGCCCGCGACACCTACGAGATCATGCGCGCCGAAGACGTGGGCCTGTCGGCCAACAAGATCGTGCTGGGCAAGCTGTCGGGTCGCAACGCCTTCAAGCAGCGCCTCCAGGAGCTGGGCATCGACCTGGATTCCGAGGCCGAAATCAACGCCGCTTTCGCCAAGTTCAAGGAGCTGGCCGACCGCAAGAGCGAGATCTTCGACGAAGACATCATTGCCCTGGTGGGCGATGACAGCGTGACCAGCGAGCAGGAGCATTTCCGCCTGCAGTCGCTGTCGCAGCGCTCCGAAACCGGTGAGCGCCCACAGGCCGAGGTGGTGTTCTCGGCCGGTGGCGCCGAGCACCGCGCCAGCAGCGACGGCAATGGCCCGGTCGACGCCTCGCTCAAGGCCATCGAGTCCGTGGTGCAAAGTGGCGCCGAATTGCTGCTTTACTCGGTCAATGCCATCACCTCGGGCAGCACAGAATCGCAGGGCGAGGTGACCGTTCGTCTGCAACACGGCGGCCGCGTCGTCAACGGTGTCGGCTCCGATCCGGACATCGTGGTGGCATCCGCCAAGGCTTATCTGTCGGCGCTGAACAAGCTGCAGAGCAAGGCAGAGAAGGTCGCGGCCCAGGGTTGACCCTGAAGCTGGCGGCATTTGGGCAGGTGCCGCTTGATGAAACCCTCGTAAGTTGTTGATGTTGCGCGGGTTTCTCTTTACACTCGGGTGAACGGGAAAGGATGGGTTGTGGTGCCTACGAAGTACAAGCTGCGCTGGCTGATCAGCGTCATGGTGTCGGCCTTCTTGGCAGCGACTGCGGTCAGTGCCGAGGCCACCACCCGCAAGTCCTCTGACGACACCCGCACCAGCGCCAAGGCTGGCAAGTCCAAAGCTGCTGCCCGCTCCGCCCGAGCCCCCAAGGCGGCCAAATCGTCGACCAAGGTGTCCAGCAAGGCGTCGGGCAAGGCTTCTGCCAAGGCCGCGGCCCGTGCGGGCAGCAAGGCCAAGGCCAGCGCCCGCGCTGCCGGCCGGTTGTCGGCCAAAGCCGCACGCTCGGCTCGCCAGGCCAAAACCGCCTTGCCCGCCAACAGCGGTCGGGCCATGGCCGATGCACCCCGCGCCCGCCAGGGCATGGTCAGTGCCGTGGCTTCTGATGTGCGCGTGCCGATGCACCCCGTTCGCATCGAATCGCCCGCCGTGGCCGCCACCCGTGCCCAGATTGCCTCGCCCGCAGCGTCGGCCGCCACGGGTGCTTCGTTCGGTCAGATCTACGGGCTGCACCACACGCCCGACCCGCTCGAGCTGCGCTCCAGCGTGGCCCTGGTGGTGGACCAGGACACCAACGAAGTGCTGCTGGCCAAGAATTCCGAGGCGGTGCTGCCCATCGCCTCGCTCACCAAGCTCATGACCGCCATGGTGGTGGTTGAAGCCCGCCTGAACCTGGACGAGCTCATCACCATCACGCAAGATGACGTCGACACCGAGAAAAACAGCAGCTCGCGCTTGTCGGTGGGCGCCACCCTCACCCGAGGCGAGGCCCTGCACCTGGCCTTGATGGCCTCAGAGAACCGTGCTGCCCATGCGCTGGGCCGCACCTTCCCGACGGGTCTGGGCGCCTTTGTCAACCTGATGAACCAAAAGGCACGCCAGCTGGGCATGGTCGATTCGCACTATGTCGAGCCCACCGGCCTGAGCAGTCGCAACCAGGCCAGTGCCCGTGACCTGGCCACCCTGGTCAAGGCGGCATACCAGCAGCCCTTGATCCGTGAGCTGTCGACCTCGCCGGAATACTCGGTGCAGGTGGGACGCCGTCAGGTGCGTTTCGGCAACACCAACAGCCTGGTCAAGAACCCGGTGTGGGACATCGGCCTGCAAAAGACCGGCTACATCGTCGAGGCTGGGCGTTGCCTGGTCATGCAGGCCCGCATGGCGGGCCGCAAGCTGATCATGGTGTTCCTGGATTCCAGCGGCAAGTATTCACGCCAGGCCGATGCCGAGCGCGTGCGTCGCTGGATCGAAACCGCAGCACCGCGCCATTCGCCTTCGGCGGCCTGGCACCTCGACGCGCCGCGCTCCTGAGACCGCCGAGCGTGGGCTGGCCCACGCTGTCATTCCCACAGACCCCAGGTCGCCGTGAGCGGCCTTTGTCATGGGCCTGTGCTGCAGCCCGTGCGAGCCCATTCAGCGCCACAGATTGCATTGCATTCGGTTCTGCCGCCTGTGCACACCTCAGGCCATGGCAGGCCATGAAAAAGGCACCCCGTGGGGTGCCTGTCGGGGTGCAGGGCGGAGGTCAGCGTGTTTCGCTCACGTGGCCCATCTGGGCAGACACCTGCAGTGCGGCCTGGCGCACGGCGTCGGCCTGTTCCTGGCCTGGGGCACCCACGGCCGCCAGGGCGCCGATCACCACGCCCTCATCATTGAAGATCGGTGCGGCAGTCACCTGCTGGCCGGGCGTCAGGGCGTCAGGCCCGCTCAGGGCACCTTGCAGCCGCGCTTGCTGAACATCCAGCTGCACCGCTTCAGGGCGGCTGGCGCCCTGGTTGCACAAGTGGGTCAGTTGCGCGGGGGAGTCCTTCACCAGCATGGCACGGCCAGGCACGGTGTCGGTCAGGGGGGTGCGCTGGTGGGTGATTCGCTGTGCGCTCACCCCGTGCCGTTCCTGGGCCGTTCGCATCTGAGCGACCGCGTCCTGGTCCTGGCGGGCGTACAGCCACACGGTCTGGCCCAGCAGCCGGTGCAGTTCGGCCATCACCGGCCCGGCTTCGTCGCGCAGGTCCAGTCGGGCGCGCACGAGGTTGCCCAGCTCCAGCAGCCGCAAACCCAGGCGGTAACTGCCAGGGCCCGAGCGCTCCACGAACTGGCCGGCAGCCAGGTCGTTCAGGATGCGGTGCGCGGTTGACGGGTGCAGTCCGGTCTGAGCGCTGATGTGCTTGAGGGACACCGCTTCCTGGCCCTGTGCCAGGGTGTCGAGCAGCGAGAACATGCGGCTCATCACCTGGATCGATGTCTGTTGATTGGCGGATTGACTCATCGGGTATTCCTCCGTGACATCCCATTCTGTGAGGTGGGAATCAACTTCAATCAGCGGAATAATCCGGGCACTGCCCGTGATTTGTCCCGCGGTCAGACCCCCTAGACTGTGTCCATGAAGCCTCGCCACACACATTTCGGATTCTGGTGTCTGACCTTTCTGCTTGCATGGTGTGCAATCGCGTTTCGCGTGGCATATGCCGCAGAAAATCCTGCGGCGCCGGGCGGAAGCAGTGGTGCATCGTCGGCGTCGGCCCCCGAAGGTGGTTGGTCGGTGCCTTCGGTCATCCAGCGTCGCTGGTTCAATGTGCCGCGTGTGCAGGGGCGTCTGACGGCCGCCGACCTGGGCCTGGTCATCAACACCGAAGACCCCTACTCGGTGCGTGTGGGCGAGTACTACGCCAAGGCCCGAGGCATTCCGGATGCCCGGATCCTGAAAGTGGCGTTGCCCGTGCGTGCCACGCTCACCAAGGAAGAATTTGCCGAGTTCAACCGCAGGGTGGACCGATTTTATGGCGGCCGCGTGCAGGCTCTGGCCCTGGCCTGGCGCTTGCCTTACGCGGTCGAGTGCAACGCCATCACGGGCGCATTGGCCATGGGTTTTGACCCGGCGCTGTGTGCCAACACCTGCGGCATGCCCAAGCCGTCGCCTTATTTCGGTTCGGCCTCCACCCGCCCGCATGCCGATCACAAGATGCGGCTGAGCATGTTGCTGGCTGCACCGTCGTTCGACAGCGCCAAGGCACTGATCGACCGGGGGGTGAAGTCGGATGGCACTTTGGGGTCGCCCACCAGCCCGGTGGCCAATGTGCATTTTCTGACCACTGCCGACAACGTGCGCAGCGTGCGCAACGTGCTGTTTCCGCCGCCCGGGCCCATCAAGGCCATGGCCTTGAACATTTCGCTCGACCGTGCCGAGCATTTGCGCAATGCCAGCAATGTGTTGATCTACCTGACCGGATCGACCCAGGTGCAGTACCTCGACACGGTGCAGTTCCTGCCTGGCGCACTGGCCGATCACCTCACGTCCTTCGGGGGGGTGCTGGACAAACCCCATGGCCAGATGAACATCCTGTCGTGGATCGAAGCGGGCGCCACCGCCACCTACGGCACGGCCAGCGAACCCTGCGCCCACTTGCAGAAGTTCCCACACCCCCAGGGCTTGCTGCTGTTCTATGCCCAGGGCGCCACTGCGCTGGAGGCTTACTGGAAGAGTGTGGCCTGGCCTCAGCAAGGCCTGTTCGTGGGCGAGCCGCTGGCCGCACCTTTCGACCGGGGCGTGGCCGCGCGCAACGCCATCAGCGAGTCCGCCACGCCGTGAACCACTTGCGCCAGGGCCCCACCGAAATCCGCTGCCGCAAGATCTGGTAGTCGTGTGCGTCCAGGTCCTCCAGCAGTTTCACGTTCAGGGCCGTCAGCACGCGCAGCGGTCGCAGGGCAGGGCGCTGGGCGCCTGCCGCCTGGTTCAACCGGGCCAGGCTGTCGCGCAAGTCGGCCAGGGTCTGCTGTTGCCATTGGCGCATCAACTGCTTCATGGCCTCTGAGGGGGCGTCGGCCGCAGGCCGTGTCCATTCGTGGGCCTTGGTGCCATGTTGCTGCAGCAGGTCGACCGGCAGGTGCAGCCAGCCGGCGTGGGCGTCCTGCCCCACCCGCGTCAGGATATGGGCCTTGCGCAGGGCCACGCCCAGGTCGCGCGCGGCAGCCAGGGCGGCGGGTTCACGCACGCCCAGGATCCAGGCGGCGCCTTCCACTGCCAGGCCCGTGCTGTGCTGCATGTGGCGTTGCAGGCCTGCGCTGTCCAGCCATCGCGTCTGGTGTAGCAGGTCTTGCAGGGCCTGAAGCTGTCCCGACCAGCAGGCTGCAGGGGGCAGCGGTGCCCAGTCGGGCGGCGTGCTCTCGCCCAGCAGGGCCTTGAGCCGCGGGTGCTGCGGCGGCTGGCCTTGCGCATCGGCCACCGCATGCTGCCACCACAGCAGCTTTTTCTCGCCCACGGCAGGGTCGCTCACTTCATAGGGAATGCGGCTGATTTCGTGCCACCACTGGGCCCAGGCGGTCAGCCGGGGCCGATGGGCGCCGGCGGTCTTCAGGGCCAGGTCCAGGGCAGACCCCGGGCGAGGGAAGGGCGTGTCGGGCGAAACAGACATGACAAGGGCTGGCAGAGGGCCTGAGGCGTTCAGGGGCCACATTGTGGCTTGTCAATCGTTGACATTTCCGGTGGCGCCCTCCTAACATTACTGACCCGTTGGTCAATAAGGGCTGGCGGCGCGTTTGTGATTTCATCCTGCGAATTCTTCGGGGTCTGCAGGGGCCACTTCCTCCGTTTCGATCATGCGCCTTCGCTTTGAGACCCTTCCCCGCAGCCGCAAGGCGGTCATGTGGCTGTCCCTCATTTCTTTGGGGTTGGCTGGTTGCAGCAAGCCGGTCGAGCGTGTCGAGCCCATTCGCGCCGTGCGCACCGTGGTGCTCGCCGATGCCGGTGGCCTCATCGACCGCGAATTCGCCGCCGAAATCAAGGCGCGCACCGAATCGCGCCTGTCGTTCCGCGTGGGGGGCAAGATCACGCAGCGCCAGGTGGCACTGGGCCAGGCGGTCAAGGCCGGCCAGGCGCTGGCTCAGCTTGACACCACCGACCTGCGCCTGACCGCCAGCGCCGCCCAGGCCAGCGTGAACGTGGCCCAGGTGCAGCTGGCCCAGGCCCAGGCCGATTTCAAGCGGTTTTCCGACCTGAAGGCCCAGGGCTTCATCAGCCAGGCCGAGCTCGACCGCCACCTCACGGCGCTGAAGGCGGCCGAGGCCGGGCTGGCCCAGGCGCGGGCCCAGTCGGGCGTGCAGGGCAACCAGACCGCCTATGGCACGCTGTCGGCCCCGGCCAACGGCGTGATCACCCAGGTGCTGGGCGAGCCGGGCCAGAACGTGGCGCCCGGTGAGCCGGTGCTGGTGTTCGCGGCCGACGGCCCGCGCGACGCCGTGTTCGCCATCCCTGAAGACATGGGCCCGGCCGTGCGCCCCCTGGTGGGCAAGGCTGGAGCCGTCAAGATGAAGCGCTGGGGCCAGGACCAGTGGGTGCCCGTCACCCTGCGGGAAATGGCCGCTGCAGCCGACCCGGTCTCGCGCACGCTGCTGGTCAAGGCCGACGTTGGCCAGGCCGACGTGGCCCTGGGTCAGACCGCCACCATCGCCCTGAGTGTGGCCCCGCGCGTGCGGGCCGGGGTGCACCTGCCGCTGCATGCCCTGGTGGAAAGCCAGGGCCGTTCGTCGGTCTGGGTGCTCGATCCCAAGACCATGACCGTGAGCCAGCAGCAGGTGATCACGGCCGAGGTCAATGGCAACATCATCCAGGTGTCTGCCGGCCTCAAGCCGGGCCAGGAAGTGGTGACCGCTGGCGTGCACGTGCTCCAGCCCGGTCAGAAGGTCAAGCGCCTGATCGACCCGGCGGCAGAGCATGCCAAGGCCGAGAAGGCGGCGCGGGTTGCCGCCGCCGGGCTGATCGCCTCGGCCACCGAAGCTGCCGATGCCGCCAAGGCCGAGCAAGCTGCCCAGGCCTCGCAAGCCGCCCGTTGACCCACGCCCCTGACTGCCCATGAGCGATCCGCACCAAACCGCCGTCAACGAGGCCGACGAGAAGTTCAACCTGTCCAAATGGGCACTGGACCACCCAGCCCTGACGCGTTACCTGATGGTGGCGCTGATGCTGCTGGGCCTGGCCGCCTTTTTCCAGTTGGGCCAGGACGAAGACCCGCCATTTGCCTTCCGCATCATGGTGGTGCGGGCCTACTGGCCGGGCGCCTCGGCCCAGGTCATGGCCGAGCAGGTCACCGACAAGATCGAGCGCACCGTGCAGGAAGTGCCCGACATCGACAAGGTGCGCTCATATGCCAAGCCCGGTGAAACCACCACCCTGGTGCTGCTGAAAGACAGCACCAACCCCAAGGATGTGCCCGACCGCTGGTACCAGACCCGCAAGAAGGTCGGCGACATGAGGCAGACCTTGCCGCAAGGCGTGATCGGCCCCTTCTTCAACGACGAGTTCGGAGATGTGTACGGCTCCATCTACGCGCTGTCGGCAGACGGCTTCAGCGAAGAAGAGTTGCGCCAGTACGCCGACCGTGTGCGTTCGGGCTTCCTGCGCGTGCCCGACGTGGCCAAGGTCGAACTGTTCGGCGTGCAGCCCGAGAAGATCTTCGTCGAGATTCCGCAATTCCGCCTGGCCCAGACCGGCCTGCACCTGCCCGAGTTGATCCAGCAGCTCAACGCGCAGAACGGCATCGAAGGTGCGGGTGTGTATGACGGGGCCCAGGACACCGTGCAGATGCGCGTCACGGGCGCCCTGCAGACAGTCGATCAGCTCAAGGCCTTGCCCATCCGCCTGGTCGACCCGACCACGCAGCAGGCGCGCACCATCAAGCTGGGCGACGTCGCCACCATCCGCCGCGCCTACGAAAACCCGCCGGTCACCAAGGTGCGCCACAACGGCAAGGAAGTCATCGCTGTGGGCATTTCCATGGCCAAGGGCGGCGACATCATCGCCCTGGGCAAACGCCTGCAGGTGGCCGCCGACAGGATCAAGGGCAGCCTGCCCGTGGGCATCGAGCTGGAGCAGGTGCAAGACCAGCCCAAGGCCGTGAGCACATCCGTCAACGAATTCCTGAAGGTGCTGACCGAAGCCGTGGTGGTGGTGCTGGCCGTGAGCTTCGTCAGCCTGGGGCTCCACACGCGCCCGCTGCGCCTGGACATCTGGCCCGGCATGGTCGTGGCCATCACGATCCCGCTGGTGCTGGCCGTCACCTTCCTGATCATGTACATCTGGGGCGTGGGCCTGCACAAGATCTCGCTGGGCGCCCTGATCATCGCACTGGGTCTGCTGGTCGATGACGCCATCATTGCCGTCGAGATGATGGTGCACAAGCTGGAACAGGGCTACACCAAGGTGCAGGCGGCCACGGCGGCCTACAACATCACGGCCATGCCCATGCTCACCGGCACCCTGATCACGGCCGTCGGTTTCCTGCCCATCGGCATGGCCAAATCGGCCGTGGGGGAATACACCTTCGCCATCTTCGCGGTCACGGCCGCGGCACTGATCGTGTCGTGGGTGGTGTCGGTGTATTTCGTGCCCTACCTGGGGCAGTGGCTGCTCAAGACCCAGCCCAAGGCATCGGGCCACGCCGACGATCTGTACGACACCCCGTTCTACAACCGGTTCAAGGCCCTGGTGAGCTGGTGTGTGGCGCACCGCTGGGTCACCATCGGCCTGACGGTGGGGGCGCTGTTCCTCGGCTTTGCCGGCATGGGCAAGGTGCAGCAGCAGTTCTTCCCTGATTCCAGCCGCCTGGAAATCCTGACCGACCTCTGGACCCCCGAAGGCACCAGCTTCGAGGCCACGGAGGCCGTCACCCGCCGGGTGGAAGCCCGCTTGTTGAAGGAAGCCGACATCGGTTCGGTCACTTCGTGGGTGGGTGCAGGCGTGCCGCGCTTTTACCTGCCCATGGACCAGATCTTCCCGCAGACCAACGTCAGCCAGCTGATCGTGCTGCCCAAGGACAGCGAGGCCCGCGAGCGCATGCTGCAGCGCATGCCCGAGATCATGGCCGAAGAGTTCCCGGAGGTGCGCGCCCGCATCAAGCTGCTGCCCAATGGCCCGCCTGTGGCCTACCCGGTGCAGTTCCGCCTGGTGGGTGAAGACATCGCCGGCTTGCGCCAGATGGCCGAAAAAGCCAAGGACATGATGCGCCAGCACCCCGACATGCACGGCGTGAACGACAACTGGAATGAGTACGTCAAGGCCATCCGCCTGCGCATCGACCAGGACAAGGCCCGTGCCCTGGGGGTGACCACCCAGTCGATCGCCCAGGCCAGCCGTGTGCTGACTTCGGGCGCCATCATCGGCCAGTACCGCGAAGGTGACCGCCTGATCGACATCGTGCTGCGCCAGCCGCAGTCCGAGCGCCTCACCCTGGGCGCGCTCGACAACGCCTACGTGCCCACGGCCACCGGCAAGATGGTGCCGGTGCTGCAGGTCGCCAAGCCCCAGCTGGTGTGGGAGCCTGGTGTGGTGTGGCGTGAAGGCCGCCAGTACGCCATCACCGTGCAGGGCGACGTGCGCCCTGGTGTGCAAGGCCCCACCGTCAGCGGCGCATTGTTCCCCCAACTGCAGAGGCTCGAGCAGGAGATGCCGGGCTTTAGGGTCGAGCTGTCCGGCACGGCCGAGGAAAGCACCAAGGGCCAGGGCTCGATCTTCGTGAACGTGCCCGTGATGCTGTTCCTGACCTTCACCCTGCTGATGCTGCAGCTGCAAAGCTTCTCGCGCGCCATGCTGGTCTTCCTGACCGGCCCCATGGGCATCGCCGGCGTGGCTGCGGCGCTGCTGACGCTGAATCGTCCGTTCGGCTTCGTGGCCCTGCTGGGTGTGATCGCCCTGATGGGCATGATCATGCGCAACTCGGTGATCCTGATCGACCAGATCGAGTCCGACCGGGCCCGCGGCATCGAGGCCTGGGACGCCATCGTGGGGGCCGCGGTGCGCCGTTTCCGCCCGATCGTGCTGACCGCGGCGGCGGCCGTGCTGGCCATGATCCCGCTGACTCGCAGCGTGTTCTGGGGCCCGATGGCCGTGGCCATCATGGGCGGCCTGATCGTGGCCACTTTGCTGACCCTGCTGGCCCTGCCTGCCATGTACGCGGCCTGGTTCCGCGTGAAGGAACCCGCGGCCCGCAGCTGAGTCACACCGCCACCACGGTCGGCCCGCAAGCCGGTGCGCTGAAGCGCGCTAGAATTGTGGGTTCTGACCGAATCTCGGCGAAATCCGCGGGCTGCCTGGCAGCTTTCGGGTTTGGCCCATCCCGCAAGGGTTCATCCGGTCGCCTGCGCGGGTGGCGAAATTGGTAGACGCACCAGGTTTAGGTCCTGACGCCAGCAATGGTGTGGGGGTTCGAGTCCCCCCCCGCGCACCAGACGACCGTTCATTGCCAACAATTTTGATCTGAGTGAGTTAATCATGGCTGTCACCGTGGAGACCCTGGAAAAGCTGGAGCGCCGCATCACCCTGACGCTGCCCGCTGAGGCCCTGCAAGCCGAAGTCGACACCCGCCTCAAGAAGCTGGCCCGCACGGCCAAGGCCGATGGCTTCCGCCCGGGCAAGGTGCCGATGAACATCGTGGCCCAGCGCTACGGCTATTCGGTGCAGTACGAAGTGATCAACGACCAGCTGGGTCAGGCCTTCGCCAAGGCCGCTTCTGAAGCCCAGCTGCGCGTCGCCGGTCAGCCCAGCATTTCCGAAAAGGAAGGCGGCCCGGTGGACGGCCAGCTGCAGTTCGACGCCACTTTCGAGGTGTACCCCGAAGTGAAGCTGGGTGACCTGTCGGCCGTGGAAGTCGAGCGCGTGACCGCTGAAGTCAACGACGCCGCCATCGACCGCACCGTCGAAATCCTGCGCAAGCAACGCCGCACCTTCGCCCAGCGCCCCGCTGCCGAAGGCGCTGCCGAAGGCGACCGCGTGACCATGGACTTCGAAGGCAAGATCGACGGCGTGCCGTTCGAGGGCGGCAAGGCCGAAGGCTTCCAGTTCCTGGTCGGCGAAGGCCAGATGCTCGAAGCTTTCGAAAAGGCCGTGCGCGGCATGAAGGCTGGCGAATCCAAGACCTTCCCGCTGGCTTTCCCCGAGGACTACCACGGCAAGGACGTGGCCGGCAAGGAAGCCGACTTCCTGGTCACCGTCAAGAAGATCGAAGCCCAGAACCTGCCTGAAGTGAACGACGAGTTCATCAAGACCCTGGGCCTGGCCGACGGTTCGGTCGAATCGCTGCGCGCCGACATCCAGAAGAACCTGGCCCGTGAGGTCAAGTTCCGCGTGGCCGCCCGCAACAAGGGTGCTGCCCTGGACGCCGTGCTCAAGGCCGCCGAATTCGATGTGCCCAAGTCGCTGGTGGCTGCCGAATCCGACCGCTTGGTCGAAGGCGCCCGTGCCGACCTGAAGGCCCGCGGCATCAAGGACGCCGACAAGGCCCCGATCCCCGCTGAAATGTTCGCTCCCCAGGCCGAGCGCCGCGTGCGCCTGGGCCTGATCGTGGCCGAGCTGGTCAAGGTCAACAAGCTGGAAGCCAAGCCCGAGCAACTGCAGGCTCACATCGAAGAGCTGGCCCAGTCGTACGAGCAGCCCCAGCAAGTCATCGCCTGGTACATGAGCGACCGTCAGCGCATGGCCGAAGTGGAAGCCGTCGTGATCGAGCAGAACGTCACCGACTTCATCCTGGCCCAGGCCAAGGTGACCGACAAGGCCCTGTCCTTCGAAGAACTGATGGGCCAGCAAGCTGGCGCCTGAGGCGACCGGCTGCCCTGCTAGCCCCTGGCGCCTTCACGGGCGCCCCGAAGCACCCGCTGCGGCGGGTGCTTTTTTTTGCCCTGCAGGTGCTGTGGTGCTGATCGCACGCGGCATAAAGACGACAGCCGCAGTCGGCGTCTTTTTCCACGCATCGGGCGGGCCGTTCAGAAGGTGATAATGAAATCGTCACATTGATTTCCCGGCCTTTCGCCCCACCTGCTGCCGACCGCCCCGCGTCACCCCGACGCCGGCACTTACGAATTTCTTCCCAAGGAACCCCATGAGCGCACTGGACATTCAAAACCTGGGCATGGTCCCGATGGTCATCGAACAGTCGGGCCGCGGCGAGCGTGCCTACGACATCTACAGCCGCCTGCTGCGCGAGCGCGTGGTCTTCCTGGTGGGCCCCGTGAACGACCAGATGGCCAACCTGGTGGTCGCCCAGCTGCTGTTCCTGGAAAGCGAAAACCCCGACAAGGACATCTCGCTGTACATCAACAGCCCGGGCGGCTCGGTCAGCGCCGGCATGGCCATCTTCGACACCATGCAGTTCATCAAGCCGCACGTGTCCACCCTGTGCATGGGCATGGCCGCCTCGATGGGCGCCTTCCTGCTGGCCGCCGGTGAAAAGGGCAAGCGTTTCGCCCTGCCCAACAGCAAGATCATGATCCACCAGCCGCTGGGCGGCACGCAGGGTCAGGCCACCGACATCGAGATCCATGCCCGCGAGATCCTGAAGACCCGCGAGCAGCTCAACAAGATCCTGGCCGAGCGTTCCGGCCAGCCGCTGGAAAAGATCCAGCAGGACACCGAACGCGATTACTACATGTCGGCGGCCGAAGCCGCCACCTACGGCCTGATCGATCAAGTGCTGGAAAAACGCGCCTGAAGGCCGTTTTGAAGGGGTAAAAAGCCCCTTCCGGGGCCCGGATGCTCGGCATCTGCCCCGTCAGCGCTTTGACGTATCATCAAATTGAATCCAGCTCCGCCTGCCCAGGCCGAACACCATGCCCGAGAAAAAAGGCTCTTCCAGCGAAAAGATTCTCTACTGCTCCTTCTGCGGGAAGAGCCAGCATGAGGTCAAGAAGCTCATTGCGGGCCCGTCGGTCTTCATCTGCGACGAGTGCATCGAGCTGTGCAACGACATCATCCGTGACGAGGTGGCTGCCGAGGCCGAAGCCAGCGGCACCAAGCCCGCACGCTCCGACCTGCCCACCCCGGCCGAGATCAAGACCAGCCTGGATCAGTACGTGATCGGGCAGGACCCGGCCAAGCGCACCTTGTCGGTGGCCGTGTACAACCACTACAAGCGCCTCAAGCACATGGGGCCGGACGGCAAAAAGCCCGACGTGGAGCTGGCCAAGAGCAACATCCTGCTGATCGGGCCCACCGGCTCGGGCAAGACGCTGCTGGCCCAGACCCTGGCCCGCTTGCTGAATGTGCCTTTCGTGATCGCCGACGCCACCACCCTGACCGAAGCCGGTTACGTGGGCGAAGACGTCGAAAACATCATCCAGAAGCTGCTGCAGAACTGCAACTACGATGTGGAAAAGGCCCAGCGCGGCATCGTCTACATCGACGAAATCGACAAGATTTCTCGCAAATCCGACAACCCGTCCATCACGCGCGACGTGTCGGGCGAAGGCGTGCAGCAGGCCCTGCTCAAGCTGATCGAAGGCACCATGGCGTCGGTGCCCCCGCAAGGTGGTCGCAAGCACCCCAATCAAGACTTCCTGCAGATCGACACCACCAACATCCTGTTCATCTGCGGTGGCGCTTTCGACGGCCTGGAAAAGGTCATCCAGAACCGCTCGGTCAAGTCGGGCATCGGTTTCTCGGCCCAGGTCAAGACCAAGGGCGAGCGCAAGCTCACCGAGGTGTTCCGCGAGGTCGAGCCCGAAGACATCATCAAGTTCGGTCTGATCCCTGAACTCGTGGGCCGTCTGCCGGTGGTCGCTACCCTGGGCGAGCTGACCGAAGACGCTCTGGTGCAGATCCTGACCGAACCGAAGAACGCGCTGGTCAAGCAGTACCAGCAGCTCTTCCACATGGACAACGTCGAACTCGAGATCCGTCCGGCCGCGCTGAACGCCATCGCCCGCAAGGCGCTGGCCCGCAAGACCGGCGCTCGCGGGTTGCGTTCCATCGTCGAGCAATCGCTGCTCGACACCATGTTCGAACTTCCCACCATGGAGGGCGTGCAGAAGGTGGTGCTGGACGAGTCCACCATCGAGGAGCAGGCGAAACCGTTGCTCGTGTACCGCGACAAGAAGGCCACGGCCTAACCTTGTGTCGCGACGGGGCCCTTGTGTTTTGGCACCCGGGCCCCACCTGATAGCTTGAGAAAGTGAGGCCACCCATGTCAGGACATCCGATCCTTCCCCCTGAACCGCTGACGCTGCCGCTGCTGCCGCTGCGCGACGTCGTGGTCTTCCCCCACATGGTGATCCCGCTGTTTGTGGGGCGCCCCAAGTCCATCAAGGCCCTCGAACTGGCCATGGAGTCTGGCCGTCAGATCATGCTGGTGGCGCAGAAGGCCGCCGGCAAGGACGAGCCCAAGGCCGACGACATGTTCGAAGTCGGCTGTGTCTCCAGCATCCTGCAGATGCTCAAGCTGCCCGACGGCACCATGAAGGTGCTGGTCGAAGGCGTTCAGCGTGCCCGCACCTCGGCCATCCACGACCTCGGTGAGCACTTCACCGCCGACGTGGTGCCCGTCACCCCCGAGACCACCTACACCGCAGAGGTCGAAGCCCTGCGCCGCGCGGTCACGCAGCAGTTTGACCAGTACGTCAAGCTCAACAAGAAGATCCCGCCCGAGATCCTCACGTCCATTTCGGGCATCGACGATGCCGGCCGCCTGGCCGACACCATCGCCGCGCACCTGCCGCTCAAGCTCGAAGCCAAGCAGGCCGTGCTCGACATCATGAGCGCCGCCCAGCGCCTGGAAAAGCTGCTGGAGCAGCTCGAACATGAAGTCGACATCCTGCAGGTTGAAAAGCGCATCCGTGGCCGCGTCAAGCGCCAGATGGAAAAGAGCCAGCGCGAGTACTACCTGAACGAGCAGGTCAAGGCCATCCAGAAGGAGCTGGGCGAGGGCGAGGAGGGCGCCGATCTCGAAGAGATCGCCAAGAAGATCGAAGGCGCCCGCATGCCCAAGGAGGCCAAGAAGAAGGCCGAAGCCGAGCTCAAGAAGCTGCGTCTGATGTCGCCCATGTCGGCCGAGGCCACCGTGGTGCGCAACTACATCGATACGCTGGTGGGCCTGCCCTGGAGCAAGAAGTCCAAGATCAAGCACGACCTGACCTTGGCCGAATCGGTGCTCAATGAAGAGCACTACGGCCTGGACAAGGTCAAGGAACGCATCCTGGAATACCTCGCGGTGCAGCAGCGCGTCGACAAGGTCAAGGCCCCCATCCTGTGCCTGGTCGGCCCTCCTGGCGTGGGCAAGACCTCGCTGGGCCAGTCGATCGCCCGTGCCACCGGCCGCAAGTTCGTGCGCATGGCCCTGGGCGGCGTGCGTGACGAGGCCGAGATCCGTGGCCACCGCCGCACCTACATCGGCTCCATGCCGGGCAAGGTGCTGCAGAGCCTGAGCAAGGTCGGCGTGCGCAACCCGCTGTTCCTGCTCGACGAGATCGACAAGCTGGGCATGGACTTCCGTGGCGACCCGTCGTCGGCGCTGCTGGAAGTGCTCGACCCCGAGCAGAACCACACCTTCGGTGACCATTACATCGAGGTCGATTTCGACCTGTCGGATGTGATGTTCGTGGCCACCTCGAACTCGCTGAACATCCCGCCGGCGCTGCTGGACCGGATGGAAGTGATCCGCCTGGCCGGCTACACCGAAGACGAGAAGGTCAACATCGTCCAGACCTACCTGCTGCCCAAGCAGCTCAAGAACAACGGCGTGAAGGAAAGCGAGCTGGAGGTGGCCGAAAGCGCCATCCGCGGCGTGATCCGCTACTACACCCGTGAAGCCGGTGTGCGTTCGCTGGAACGCGAGGTCTCCAAGATCTGCCGCAAGGTGGTCAAGGGCATCGCGCTCAAGCAGTTCACCGACAAGGTGGTGGTGACCGACGAGAACCTGAACGACTTCCTGGGCGTGCGCAAGTACAGCTACGGCGAGGCCACGAAGGACAACCAGGTCGGCCAGGTGGTCGGTCTGGCCTGGACGGAGGTGGGCGGCGACCTGCTGACCATCGAAGCGGCGATCATGCCCGGCAAGGGCAACATCATCCGCACCGGCCAGCTGGGTGACGTGATGAAGGAATCGGTCGAAGCGGCCCGCTCGGTGGTGCGTTCGCGCGCTCGCCGCCTGGGCATTGCCGACGACCTGTTCGAGAAGCGCGACATCCACATCCACGTGCCCGATGGCGCCACCCCGAAGGATGGCCCGTCGGCGGGCATCGCCATGACCACGGCCTTCGTGTCGGCCTTGACCGGCATCCCGGTGCGTGCCGATGTGGCCATGACCGGCGAGATCACGCTGCGCGGTGAAGTCACCGCCATCGGTGGCTTGAAGGAAAAGCTTCTGGCGGCCCACCGTGGTGGCATCAAGACCGTGCTGATCCCGGAAGAGAACGTGAAGGACCTGGCCGAGATCCCGGCCAATGTGAAGGACCAGATCGAGATCGTGCCGGTGAAGTGGATCGACAAGGTGCTGGAAGTGGCGCTGGAATCGCAACCCACGCCGCTGCCTGAAGAGGAAGCCAAGCCGGTCGAGGTCAAGCCCGAAGCCGTGGCGGCTGCCGCTGCCGGCGACCTGATGAAGCACTGATCGGCAGCTTGTTGCAAAAAAATCAGCGAAGCCTGAGTTTTCGATGAAAATCGATGTATAGTTCAGGTCTTCGCTGATCACGCAAACCAAGCGCGATCAACAAGGCGAAGTGCTGAAAAGCAATGCGGGATTAGCTCAGTTGGTAGAGCGATACCTTGCCAAGGTATAGGTCGAGAGTTCGAGCCTCTTATCCCGCTCCAGATGCTGAAAGCCTGGTCTTGAAACGCCAGGCTTTCTTTTTGCCACAGCAAACTGTGGCATCCTGCGGTTTCGCGGGGCGCGGTAGCAAAGCGGTTATGCACCGGATTGCAAATCCGTGTAGGTCGGTTCGACTCCGGCCCGCGCCTCCACCCATTCAAAGCCACCCTGCGGGGTGGCTTTTTTGTTGCGCGCGCGCCTCGCTTTGGGCGTTGGCAGCCTGCTGGCACACATGCCGCAGTTTTGCTGCGTGAAATGCTGCCGAACTGGCCGTGTGCGGGTGCCTTTATGGGCCTTAAGGGCAGGGCGGCATTGCCTAGCATCGGGTGACGTACCAGACCTGCGTCGGGTCTGGCGAAGGAATCACCCATGGACAGAACCGATCCCGGTGCACTGAACACGCAAGCCACGCCCGCGCAGACCCCGGGCGCCATGGCAGCGCAGGCCCTGGCACAGTGGATGAACACGGCGCGCAGCGGGCAGATGCCGCTGGTGAACCTGCTCGATGTGGCGCAGCAATGGGCGCAGGCCGGGCAGGTGGAAGCCTCGGCCGCGCTGTACGAGACCTGGCTGGCGCACACGCAGTCACCGCAGCGCCCCATCGCGCTGTTCAACTGGGGCACGACCCTGGGAGGGCTGGGCCGCCATGCACAGGCCGAACAGGCCTACCGCGAGGCCCTGGCCTTGCAGCCGCAGTTCATCCAGGCGCACCTGAACCTGGGCCATCAGCTGGAGCACCTCGGGCAGCCCGACGAGGCCCTGGCATGCTGGCGCAAGGTGCTGGCCCTGGTCGATGAGCAAAAGGCCGACCTGGAGCTCAAGCTGCACGCGCTCAACAACATGGCGCGTTTGCTGGAGCAGCTCAGGCGCTATGACGAGAGCGAGGCCTGCATGGTCGACAGCCTGCGCCTCAAAGCCGAGCAGCCCCGCGTGGTGCAGCACTATGTGCACATCCGCCAGAAGCAGTGCGAGTGGCCGGTGTACCAGCCGGTTGGGGCACTCACGGCCAACCAGTTGCTGCTGGGCACCTCGCCCCTGGCCATGCTGAGCGCCAGCGACGACCCCGCCTTGCACCTGCTCACGGCCCGCACGTTTTGCCATGAGCGGGTGTTGCCGCTGCAGACACCGCTGGCGGCGAGCCAGCGCCGCCCGGGCAAGGTCCGCCTCGGTTACCTGTCGGGTGACCTGCACATGCATGCCGTGGGCTTGCTGACGGTGGACATGCTGGAGCTGCACAACCACGACGAATTTGAGGTGTTCGCGTTCTGCTGGAGCACGGAAGACGGCACGCCGCTGCGGCAGCGGCTGCTCAAGAGCTTCGACCATGTGGTGCCTTTGCGCGGCTTGTCGGACGAGGCCGCCGCGCGGGCCATTGCCGCGCACGACATCGACATCCTGATCGACCTGCAGGGGCTGACCAACGGGGCCCGGCCCGACATCCTGAGCTGGCGCCCGGCAAGGCAGCAGGTGACCTACCTGGGGTTTCCTGCCACGACGGGCCTGCCGGCCATCGACTGGGTGATTGCTGATCGGTTTGTCATGCCCGAGTCGGTGCAGCCTTACATGACCGAAAAGCCGCTGTACCTGCCGCGCTGCTACCAGGCCAGCGACCGTCAGCGCCCGGTGGGCCCCTTGCCCCGGCGGGCCGATTACCAGCTGCCCGAAGACGCCTTCGTGTACTGCTCGTTCAACAACAATTTCAAGTTCACGCAGGAGATGTTCAGCCTGTGGATGCGCGTGCTGCATGCCGTGCCCAACAGCGTGTTGTGGCTGCTGGCCGACAACGCCTGGGCCAAGGCCAACATGCAGCGCTGTGCCAGCGAACACGGCGTGAACCCCGACCGGCTGATCTTTGCGCCGCGCGTGGCACCGCCCGACTACCTGGCGCGCTTCACGCTGGCCGACCTGTTCCTCGACACTTTCCCCTACAACGCGGGCACCACGGCCAATGACGTGCTGTTCATGGGCGTGCCCTTGCTGACCTTGTCGGGGCGCACCTACATCTCGCGCATGGCAGGCTCGCTGCTGCACCACGTGGGGCTACCCGATCTGATCACGGAAGACATGGCGTCTTACGAACGCAAGGCCGTGCAGCTGGGCCAGAACCCGCAGCGGGTGGCCAGCCTTCGCCGCTACCTCGCTGAACACCGCATGGCCTCGTCGCTGTTCGACATGCCGGGCTTCGTCAAGGACCTTGAAACGGCTCTGAAATCGCTGGTGCTGGGATGACAGACGTGCAGTTGCCTCCTGACCCGGCGCCGCCCACTCGACCGGCTGGCGCCACGGGTGACCCTGGAGACCCTTTGCTGGGGGCTCTGCTGTGGCTGTGTCGCCACCACGGGCAGGAGCGCTCGGCCGTGTCCTTGCTGGCCTTGACCTCGGCCACCTTGCCGCTGACACCGCCGAAGGCGGTGCAGCTGATGCAGGAGGCGGGCTTCCATGCGGCGGTCATCCAGCGGGCACCAGAGCGCATGCTGGGCCTGCTGTTCCCGCTGGTGCTGCTGTTGCGCTCGGGCGATGTGTGCATCGTCACGCGGCGGCTGGAGGCCTCGGGGCGGCGTGGCCAGGATCGCTACGAAGTGATCATGCCGGGCGAGTCGCACACGGTGGAAGCCAGCCTGCAAGACATCCAGGCCGAGTACTCCGGCTATGCCCTGGTGGCGTCTCCGCGCGTGTCAGATGCGGCGGCCGACGACGATGGCGTGCCGCTGGACCCCGATCGGCACTGGTTGTGGGGCACCTTGCGCCGCTTTGCACCCTATTACCGCTCGGCCATGGTGGCGGCCTTGCTCAGCAACGTGCTGATGCTGGTGGTGGGCCTGTTTTCGTCGGTGGTGTTCGACCGTGTGATCCCGCACAAGGCCATGGTGACCTTGTGGTCGCTGGCCATTGGCACGGCGGTGGCCATCGGCTTCGACCTGCTGGCCAGGCAGCTGCGCAGTCACCTGATCGACCAGGCCGGCAAGAAGGCCGACCTGATCCTGGGCAATGTGCTGTTCAGGCAGGCCTTGTCGATCCGGCTGGAGCACCGGCCGCCCTCGGCGGGCGGTTTCGCGCATGAGCTGGGACAGATCGAGATCATTCGCGACTTTTCCACCTCGGCCACCATGGCGGTGCTGACCGATTTGCCCTTTGTGCTGCTGTTCGTGGCCATGACGTTTTTCATTGCCGGGCCGCTGGGCTGGGTGCTGGTGCTGACCGTGCCCCTGGTGCTGGGCCTGTCATGGGCCGGCCAGAAGATGCTGGCGCGTTTGAGCAGCGCCAACCTCAAGCAGAACGCGCAGTTGCAAGGCGTGCTGGTCGAGGCCATGGACGGGCTGGAAGACATCCGCGCTGCGGGCGCCCAGGGGCATTTTCTGCAGCGCTACGAAGAGTCGAACAGCGCCCAGGCAGTGTCCTCGCTCAAGAGCCGGGCCCTGACCAGCTGGGTGAACAACTTTGCTGGCGTGGCGCAGCAGCTGGTGACCGTGGTCATGCTGGTGTGGGGCGTGCACCTGGTGCACGACGGCGTGATTTCGGCGGGTGCCGTGATCACGGCCGTGATGTTTGGCGCGCGCGCCATCGCGCCGCTGTCGAGCGTGGTGAGCCTGGCCACGCGCTACCAGGGCGCCAAGGCCGCCTTGCGCATGCTGGACCGCATCATGAAGCTGCCGCTGGACCGGCAGCCCGATCGGCAGTACCTGCCACGGCACAAGGTGCGTGGGCAGATGGCGCTGCGCGAGGTGGGTTTTTCCTACCCGGCGCAAGGGGCCGAGCACGCGCCCGCGGTGCTGAAAGACCTGAACCTGCAGATCCAGCCAGGGCAGCGCGTGGCGGTGCTGGGCAAGATGGGCAGTGGCAAGTCGACCATCCTGCGCCTGCTGGGCGGGCTGTACCAGCCGACCGAGGGCCTGGTCGAGGTCGATGGCATCGACCTGCGCCAGATCGACCCGGTGGACTTCCGTTCGCACGTGGGCTTCATGTCGCAAGAGCCCAAGCTGTTTGCCGGCTCCTTGCGCGACAACATTGTGCTGGACCGTGCCCACGCCGATGTGCGGGCCCTCGTGCCCATCCTTCAGCTGACCGGGCTGGACAAGGTGGCGGCGGCCCACCCGCTGGGCCTGGACATGCCGGTGGGCGAGGGTGGTTGCCTGCTGTCGGGCGGCCAGCGCCAGCTGGTGGCCCTGGCGCGCTGCCTGATCACCCGCCCGCAGGTGTTGTTGCTGGACGAGCCCACCAGCGCCATGGACGCCCAGGCCGAAGCCCTGTTCGTCAAGCACCTCAAGGCCGTGGCCGAGGGCAAGACCCTGGTGGTGGTGACGCACCGCCCTGCCTTGCTGGAGGTGGTGGACCTGGTGGCCGTGGTGGAGCAGGGGCGCCTGCTGGCCTTCGGCCCCAAAGGGCAGGTGATGGCGGCCCTGGCCGGTGGCAAGCCCGTGGGCCTTCAGACTGGCGCCATGCCGGCCGTGCCCGCTGCACAGGCTTCAGGGCCGATGGCGCCTCGGGCGGCCATGCCGGCTGCCCCCGTGGCGGCTGTGACGCCTGTGGCCGCAGAGCGTCCTGTGGCCCCTGCAACCCCTGCCCCTGCAACCCCTGCCGCTGTGGCGCCGGCTCCCGTGGTGCAGCCGCCGCCTGGCGTGGCCGAACGCGCGCCCACCCTCAGCCAGCCTGTGTCGGAAGAGCCCTCCGTGGCGCGCCCGTACGTGGCCCCGGCCGAACGCCGCACCTTGCCCGACGGTGTGCCCGATTTGTCGATGCCCCCGGCGGAGGTGCCTGAATGAGCGCCTTCCGCCTGCGCTGGCCCTGGCCTGTGAGCGGTGCGGCCCGTGTGAGGCGCGCCGCCCCGGGCGACGAGCGCTTCCTGGCAGGAGCCAAGGCAGCGCAGGTCATCGATGGCGCGCCCGCGGTGGCGCTCACGCTGTGGCTGTTGCTGGCCATCGTGGGGTTCACCTTCGCCTGGGCTTACCAGGCCAAGGTCGACCAGATCACCCGGGCCGAGGCCAAGGTGATTCCAGACGGCCGCGAACAGATCATCTCCAGCCTGGAAGGTGGCATTTTGCGCACCTTGCTGGTCAAGGAAGGCATGCTGGTCGAACAGGGACAGGCGCTGGTGCGGCTGGACCCGACCCGGGTCGAAGCGCTGCAGAACGAAGGGCAGGCCAAGACCCTGGCGCTGAAGGCGGCCATCGTGCGCCTGACGGCCGAGGCCTCGGGCAAGTCGCTGGAGTTCCCTGAGGAGGTGGCCGCGGTGCCCGCGCTGGTACAGGGCGAAACCGACGCGTTCAATGCACGCCGGCAGCTGCTCAACGAAGCGGTGGCCGTGAACCGCCACAGCCTGGGCCTGCTGATGCGCGAAGTGGCCATGGCCGAGCGCATGGCCGACAAGGGCGTGCTGTCGAATGTCGAGGTGATGCGCCTGCGCCGTCAGGCCAACGACCTGTTGCTGCAGGTGCAGGACCGGATCAACCGCTTCCGGCAGGAAGCCAGCAGCGAGCTGGTACGCGTGCAGACCGAGCTGGCCCAGCTGCAGGAGCAGATGATCGTCAAGCAGGACGTGCTGTCGCGCACCCTGATCCGATCCCCCATCCGTGGCCAGGTCAAACACATCCGCCTGGGCACGGTGGGTGGCGTCATCCAGCCGGGTGCGGCCATCATGGAAATCGTGCCCGTGAGCGAGCAGGTGCTGGTCGAGGCCCGCATCAAGCCGGCCGACATCGGCTTCGTGCGGCTGGGCATGCCGGTGCAGGTCAAGCTGTCGGCCTATGACTTCTACACCTACGGCGGCCTGAAGGGTCGATTGGATTACCTCAGTCCAGACGCGCTTTCCGACGAACCGAAGTCGGCCAATCAGGACAACAGTTACTACCGTGCGCTGATCCGGGCCGATGCCACCGAGCTGAAAAAGGCCGGTCAGCCGCTGCCTGTGATCCCGGGCATGACGGGAACGGTCGAAGTTCGCACCGGCGAGCAGACGGTGCTGAGCTACGTGTTCCGGCCTCTCCTGAAATCAAGGGAGGCGTTCACGGAGAGGTGAGTCGATGGCAAAACGCATGTGGCAGTGGGCTGCTGGCACCTGGCTGGTGGCGATGGCATGGTCCGCCGGGCTTTCCGGTGGCGCGCAGGCGGCGGTCAAGGCGCGAGCCCCTGTGGCGGCGGCAACGGCGCCCACATCCTCCGCAGGCACCAGCCCTGGGGGCGGTGTTTCGGGGCAAAGTGGTTGCATCGAAGCTGGCACGCAAGCGCTCGATCGCGCCAGCGAGCAGGCATCGCACCAGCACCTGGGCGATGCTGCGGGTGACCCGATGCAGCAACTGCAGGGCCTGGTGCGAGAGGCCAACCGGCGCAGTGCCGAGGTGGGTGCCGCCCGCCTGCTGGCCGATGCCACCGAGTTCGACCTGAGCGAGTTGCAGGCCTCTCGCAAGCCCCGCGTCACGCTGTTCGGCAGTGCGGCCTATGGCCTGACGCAGCAGACCGGGCGGCCCGATGCCACCGGGGTGCAGGGCAACGTGGGCCTGAACGTGAGCGCGCCGCTGTTTGACGGCGGGCGCCTCGATGCCCTGGACACCTGGCGCAAGCGCCTGTCTGAAGCCGCCCGCCAGGGGCAGGGGGCCACCAGTGAGCGCGTGGCCCTGGAGGCCGTCTACACGGCCCTGGAGCGCCACCGTTACCGCCTGCAGGCCCAGATCTACCAGCAGTACGCCCGCAAGATGGGCTGCCTGGTCGAGGCGCTGGACATCATCGTGTCGGAAGACAAGGGCCGCGCCAGCGAACTGGTGCAGGCCCGCAAGTCTCGTCGTCAGGCCGAGATCCAGCGTGAGCAGGCCATGGCCACGGCTCGCCAGTTCGAGACCCGCCTGCGCAAGCTGGTGGGCGAGCAGGTGCAGCTGGGCGAAGGCTTTTCCACGGTGCTGATGAGCACGCCCGCGCTGGACGAGGTGCAGCGCCTGATCGAACGCAGCGCCGAGCTGCAGCGCCTGCAAAGCGAGGCCGATGCCCAGCAGGCCTACGCACAAGCCGTGGCCACGGGCAACACGCCGCAGGTGAACTGGACGGTGGGCGAGTCGGTGTCGAAGCTGCCGGGCAGCCGCACCTCGTCGTTGTCGCTGGGGGTGCAGTTCAGCTGGCAGCTGTACGACGGTGGCGGGGTGGACGCGGCCACCCGCGCGGCGCTCAAGCGCGCCGAGGCCTATCGCCAGAACCGTCAGGAGGCCTTGCAGGCCCGCATGAGCCAGGTGGCCCAGCAGCACGACACAGCGGTCTCGGCTTTCGACCGGGCACGCCGACACGCCGAGGTCATGCGGGACAGCGACCGCGTGCGCAACTTCACCTTCCAGCAGTGGTCGCAGCTGGGCCGCCGTTCTCTGTTCGATGTCATGTCGGCCGAAAGCGATCACTTCAATCAGCGCGTCTCGTACATCAATGCCCTGGTCGATGGGGCCCAGGCCAACGCCAGCCTGCGCTCACAGGGGCTGGGCCTGATCCAGTGGGTGGGACCCTGAACCGGACCACACCCTTCGGATGCGGCCTTCAGGCCGCTTTTTTCACCGTTTGACAAGGGCCGGCCCTCGGCACACTCCAGACCATGAAAGTCCTGCAGGTTGAAGGCTGGCGCGGCGTGAACCATTCGTTCGCCCTGGTGAACCAGCACCAGTTGCTCGAGTTGATGCGCCGGCCTGGCTGGCAGGTGTGCCACCGGGACCTGCCTTTTGCCATGGGGCACTGGAGCCGTGAGCGCAACAGCCCTGGTTTCATGCCGGGCGAAATGGAGGCCATCGACGCCTTGCCCGCGCCGGCGCCTGAGCAACGTGCAGACGCCTGGTTGAGGCTGGGCTCGCCCTTCGCGGCGGTCACCGAAGCGGCAGGGCCCCAGCTGACCTTCATGGTCACCGAGCTGGGCATCACGGCGCGCAGCTTTGCCGACCCGGCATTGCCCTTGTCGGCCTACACCAGCGGGCAGCGGGCCGTGATCACGCCCACCCGCTGGTCCAGAGACCGCCTGGCCGACTTCGGGCTGGACCCGGGCGGCATCCACGTGGTGCCCCATGGCGTGCGGCTGTCCACCTTTCACCCCTTGTCGGCGCAGGAGCGTGCCCACAACCGGCAGAGCCTGGGCATCCAGCCCGATGAATTCGTGCTGCTGAACCTGGGTGTGGCCACCTGGAACAAGGGGCTCGATCTGTTGCTGGTGGCCTTCGCGCGCTTGCGCCAGCGCCACCCGCAGGTGCGCCTGATCCTCAAAGACCAGCGAGACCTCTACGGCATCTCGGTCGAGCCCATGCTCAAAGACCTGGCCGCACAGCACCCGAGCCTGTTCACGGCCGACACCCTGGCGGCCTTGCGCTTCATCCCGACCAACCTGCAGCCAGCAGAGCTGCGCCTGCTGTATGGACTGGCCGATTGCTATGTGTCGCCCTACCGGGGTGAAGGCTTCAACCTGCCTGTGCTGGAGGCCATTGCCTGCGGCACACCGGTGGTGGTGACCGACGGCGGCGCCACCGATGATTTTTTTGTCGATGGCGTGGGCTCGCGGGTGCAGGCCCGCGAAGGGCAGCAGCCCGATGCAGAGGGGCGCCCTGGCGGCCGTTTCCGCGAGGTGGACCCCGATGCCTTGTTGCAGGCCCTCGAGACTCACGTGCAGGGGTGGCGTGCACAGCACCCCGACTTTGCGGTGCATGCCATGGACCTGGCGCAGCGCATGTCGTGGGCCCGTGCGGTCGACCAGCTGCTGGCGCTGATCGACCGACTGGCCTGAAGCTTCGGGCCCCTCCCGCGGGAAGGGCCCCTCGGGCTCAAATCAGCAGGTTGCGGCGGGCCTCTTCGCTGAGGTCGCTGCTGAGCGACGGGCTGCTGCTCACCACAGCCGCTGTGGCCTGACCGGCGCTGGCGGGGCTCGCTTGCCCGTCAGACACCAGTGCATGGCCCAGCCCGCTGTCGGTGGGGCCTGCCAGCAGGTCGTCGGTGCTCACCGTGGTGGCTTCCCGGGCGAACCACACGTCGGCCATGTCACGCTGTTCACCGCCCGTGGTGGTGTAGCTCGACACCAGACCCAGCAGGTTGCCCTGGTCCATCTGCGTGCCGGTCAGGGCCTGCAGGTCCATCGAGGCCACGCCCATTTCGTTCAGGCCGTGCAGCTCGCCGGCATCGGTCACACCATCGCTGTTGGCGTCCACCCACAGCTTGAGCGTGGCCCAGGCCGCGTCTTGCGCGTCCATGCGCAGGTCATGGTTGCTGTCCAGGGCCAGCAAGGCTTCGTAGCCGTTCGAGGCGCGCTGGCCGTTGTCCAGCAAGGTGGCGCTGCCGAACAGCTCGCGGCCATCGTTGATCTGTCCGTCGCCGTTGCGGTCCATCACCAGCAGGCCATCGGTGGCCGAGGCCCAGCCCACGGTGCTGGCGCGCCCGGTGGCGTTCAGGTCGAACTGCACGCCAGCCTGGGTCGACAGGGTGCGCACGCCGTCACCGTCGAGATCCAGCACGATGGGTGAGGCTGACAGCAGGGCGTCGATCTGGTCGGCGTTCATGGCGGCCAGCTGCGAGCCGCTGAAGGCCGAGACCTGGATCATGTTCAACGCGGCCAGGTCACCGGTTTCGAAGGCAGTGACCTGGTCGGTGGTCAGCGCCGCGATCGAGCCCACACTCAGTGCACGCATCTGTGTGGTGGTCAGGGCCACCAGGTCGGCGGTCTCGATCGCCACCACCTGGGCGGTGGTCAGTGCCGCGATGTGCGCCGTGCCCAGGGCCGCCACCTGGTCGGTGGTCAGGGCCTCGATGGCACTGGTCTGCAGGTTGGCGAACTGGGTGCCAGTGAAACCACGCAGATCGGCCGTTTCGATGGCCACGATCTGGTCAGAGGTCAGGGCAGCCACCTGTTCGGTGCCAAAGCCCGCCATCTGCGCCGAGGTGAAGGCGCGGATCTGATCGGTGCTCAGGGCAGCGAATTCATCGGTGGCGATGGCACGGATCGACGTGACATCCAGTGCCGCCACCTGTCCCGTGGTCAGGCCCACCAGCTGTTCGCTGTGAAGCGCCTGGAACTGTGTGGCCGTGAAGGCCCGGATGCCAGCCGTGTCCAGCGCCACCAGTTGCTCGGTGGTCAGTGCGGCCACGGCGGCAGACCCCAGCGACCGCAGATCGGCAGTGTCGATCGCAGCCACCTGGGCGGTGGTCAGGTTGGCGATCTGCTCGGTGTTCAGCGTGCCCAGCTGGGTGCCGCTGAGGGCCTTGATGTCGGCCGTTTCCATGCCGGAGAGCTGGGTGGAAGAGAGCGCCGCGAGCTGGCCAGCGTTCAGTGCTGCGGCTTGGGCCGTGGTCAGGCCCTGCAGCTGAGCGGTCGACAACGCTGCGATCACGGCGGTGCTCAGTTGCGGCACCAGGGCCACCGACACCGCGGCCAGGTCAGCCACCTCCAGCCCTTCGACCTGGGTGGCGGTGAGGGCGGCCACCTGTTGAGAGGTCAGGTTGGCGGTCTGTGCCGTGGTCAGGGCCCCCACCTGTTCGGTGCTGAGGGCCGCGAAGGCAGAGGTGCTCAGCGAACGCAGATCCAGCGTTTCAAGTGCGGCCACTTGCGCGGTGGTCAGGGCTTGCGCCTGGTCACTGCTCAGCGCAGCCACTTGCGAGGCCAGCAGGGCGCGGATGTCGGCGGTCTCGATGGCCGCGACTTGGTCGGTGGTCAGGCGGCTGATCTGGGCCGTGCTCAGGCCGGCCACCTGGGCCGTGGTCAGGCCCACCACTTGCGCGGTGGTCAGCGCAGCGGCGCCCGTGGTGCCCAGGGCCTGGATCTGGGCGGTGCCCAGGGCGGCCAGGTCATTGGTTTCGACAGCCACCAGCTGCTCGGTGCTCAACGCGGCGACCTGGGCATTGGTGAGTGCTGCAGCCTGTGCACTGCTCAGCGCGGCCACCTGCTCGGTGGTCATGCCGGCGATGGCGGCCGTGGTCACTGCGCGCAAGTCAGCGGTTTCGATGGCGTCGATCTGTGCGGTCGACAGGGCAGCGAACTGTGCCGTGCTGAGCACACCGAACTGGGTGCTGATCATGGCGCGGATGTCTGCCGTGTCCAGCGCGCCGAGCTGCTCGGTGGTCAAGGCCTGCACCTGAGCCGTGGTCAGTGCTGCCACCTGTGTGGCGGTGAGTGCGGCCACCTGACTGCTGCTGAGGTGGGCCACGGCTGCCGTGCTCATCGAGCGCAGGTCGACGGTTTCGATCGCGGCCACCTGGTCGGCGCTGAGGCCTTCCACCTGGGCGGTGGTCAGGGCCGTGAACTGCTGGGTGCCCAGGGCGCGGATGTGGGCCGTGCCCAGTGCGCCCACCTGGTCACTGGTCAGGGCCTGCACCTGGTCGGTGCCCAGTGCAGCCGCTTGCGCGGTGGTCAAGGCGGCGATGCGGTCGGTGGCCAGCGCAGCGATGCCACCGGTCATGATGGCGCGCAGGTCAGCGGTTTCAAGTGCGGTGACCTGACCGGCCGTGAGGCTGGCCACCTGCTCGCTCGACAAGGCTGCAAACTGGGCCGTGCCCATGGCCCGCAGGTCGATTGTTTCCAGCGCGGCCACCTGTTCGGTGCTCAGTGCGGCCACCTGGGCCGTGCTCAGGCCGGCAGCCTGTGCGGTGGTCAGGGCCTGGATCTGGTCTGTGGTCAGGGCCTGGGCGCGTGTGGCCCCCAGGGCCTGCACCTGGCTGGCGCTCAGGGCGGCAAAGTCCTGGGTTTCCAGCGCACGCACCTGGTCGGTGCTCAGGGCTTGCAGTTGCGCGGTGGTGAAACCTTGCATCTGCTGGGTGCCCAGCGCTTCGATCTGCTGGGTCTCCAGGGCGGCCACCGCGTCGGTGCTCAGGCTGCGGATCTGCAGCGAGGTCAGTGCAGCGACCTGCGCCGTGGTCAGCGCCACAGCTTGTGCGCTGCTCAGCGCCCCCAGCTGCATGCCCGACAAGGCCCGCAGGTCCTGGGTTTCCAGTGCGGCGACCTGATCGGTCAGCAGGGCTGCAACTTGCGCGGTGCTCAAGGAGGCCACTTGCTGGCTGCTCAGTGCCACCACCTGCGCCGTGGTCAGCGCGCTGGTGCTGTCGGTCTGCAGGGCCTGCAGTTGCTGCGTGGTCAGTGCGGAGACGTCTTCCGTGGCGATGGCGGCGATCTGTGTGGTGCTCAGGGATCGGATCTGGGCGGTGCCCAGGCCGGCCAGCTGCGCGGTGCTCAGGGCCACGATGGCGGCGGTTTCCAGACCGGCCAGGCTGGCGTTCTGGATGGCCTTGAGGTCGGTCACTTCCAGGAAGGCCAGTTGCTGGGTGGTCAGAGCCCCCACCTGCTCGGAGCTGAGCACGGCGGCCTGCTGCGAGGTCAGGGCACGCACGTCCACACCCTCCATGGCGGCCATCTGCTCGGTGGTCAGTGCGCGCACTTGCTGGGTGCTCAGGCCGGCCACCTGGGTGGTGGTCAGCCCCTCGATCTGCGCGGTGCTCAGCGCCGCCACCGATTCGGTGGCGAGGGTGACCAGCTGGGCCACCGTCAGGGCCGCCACGTCACGCGTTTCCAGGGCCTGCAGCTGTTCGGTGCTCAAGGCACGCAGCTGCTGCGACGTCAGGGCGGTGGCTTGCGCCGTGGTCAGGGCCTGCAGCTGGGCGCTGCCCAGGGCCGCCACGGCGTCTGTGCTCAGCGAACGCAGGTCGGCGGTTTCGATCGCGGCCACCTGGTCGGCGGTCAGTGCCGCTGCCTGGGCGGTGCTCAGGGCTGCGATGTGGCGAGCCTGCAGGGCCCGGATGTCGGCGGTTTCGATCGCTGCGATCTGCTCGGTGGTCAGGGTGCTGACCTGACCGGTGGTCAGTGCGGCCGCCTGTGCCGTGGTCAGTGCAGCCACCTGATCGGTGGTGAGCGCGTCGAAGTGATCCGAATTGATGGCCGCCACCTGGGCGGTGCTCAGCGTGATCAGGTCCGCCACCTCCAGAGCCTCCAGCTGGCTGCTGGTCAAGGCTGCCATTTGTGCGGTGGTCAGCTGCTGGGCTTGCGCGGTGGTCAGCGCCACCACCTGGGCGGTGGTGAGCGAGGCGATCTGGTCGGTGCCCATGGCGCGCACGTCAAGGGCGTCAAGCGCCGCGAACTGGGCGGTGGTGACGGCTTGCAACTGCTCGGTGGTCAGTGCCGCCACCTGGCCGGAAGTCAGGGCCCGCACCTGCTCGGTGGTCAGGGTCTCCAGCACCGCCGTGGTGATGGCGGCCACCTGGCCGGTGCTCAGGGCGGCCACCTGTCGAGAGCTGAAAGCGGCCATCTGGGCGCTGTCGAGCGCCGCCACATTGGCATTGCCCAGGGCCACCACCTGCTGCACCGTCAAGGCCGCCACATCGGCGGTTTCCATCGACAGGGCTTGTTCGGTGGTCAGGGCTGCCACTTGCTGTGTCTGCAGGTTGGCCACTTGCGCGGTGGTCAGGGCACGGATCTGGTCGGTGGTCAGGGCCGCGATGTTCTCGGTGCGCAGGGCCCGCAGGTCGGCCGTTTCGAGGGCGGCAACCTGTGCCGTGGTCAGTGCGGTGCTCTGGGCCGTGCTCAGGGCCATGGCCTGGGCCGTGGTCAGTGCACGCACATCGGCGGTTTCGATGGCCGCCATCTGCTCGGTGGTCAGGGCCGCCACCTGGGCCGTGGTCAAGCCGGCCACCTGGCCCGTGGTCAGTGCCGCGATCTGGTCTGTGGTCAGTGCGGCCACGCTGCCGCCAGTCAGGCGCGACAACACCGCAGTGCCGATGGCCTGCAGGTCAGCGGTTTCGATCGCCACCAGCTGGGCCGTGCTCAGGGCGGTCAGCTGGCCTGAGCTCAGGGCGCCCACCTGGGCACTGGTCATGGCCTCGATCTGCTCGGTCGACAGGTTGGCCACGGCAGCGGTCGTCAGGCCACGCACATTGGCGGTGGTCAGGGCCTGGATCTGTCCGGTTTCCAGCGCAGCAGCCTGCTCCGAGGTGAACGAGCTGACCTGGGCCAGCGTCATGCGGGCCACGTCGCCGGTTTCGATGGCGGCGATCTGGGCCGTGCTCATGGCGCGCAGCTGGTCGGTGCGCAGCGACACCACCTGGGCTGAGGTCAGCTCACGCACCTGGTCGGTGGTCAGCGCGGCGATCTGCGCGGTGCTCAGCGCATTGATCTGACCGGTCAGCAGCACCGCAGCATTGGTGGTGGTGATGGCTTCGACCTGGGCGGTGGTCAGCGCGCGCACCTGCTGTGTCTGCAGGGCAGCGGTCTGACCGGTGGTCATCACCTGGATCTGTTCGGTGGTCAGCGCCGCGATGTTGGCGGTGCTCAGCACACGGAAGTCACCCGATTCGATGGCCGCCACTTGCTGCGTCTGCAGCGCCACCACCTGTGCGGTGGTCAGGGCTGCGGCATGGGCGGTGGTCAGGGCCACCACGTCGGCAGTTTCCAGTGCGGCCACCTGGGTGGTGGTCAGGTTGGCCACCTGAGCGGTGCCCAGGTTGGCCACCTGGGCGGTGGTCAGTGCAGCCACCTGGTCGGAACTGAGGCTGCTCAGCGTGGTCGTGCCGATGGCGCGGACATCGGCCGTTTCAAGCGCCTGAACCTGGGCGGCCGACAGCGCGCTGGCCTGCTCGGTACTCAGCACGCCGGCATGGGCCGTGGTGATGGCGGCCAGGTCCTGCGTTTCCATCACGGCCACCTGCTCGGAGGTCAGGCCGCTGAACTGGCGGGTGCTCAGGCCGGCCACCTGCGCGGTGGTCAGGGCCACCACCTGGTCGGTGACCAGGGCGCCAATGCGGTCGGAGGTCAGGCCTGCCATCTGCCCCGTGGACAAGGCTGCCAGGTCGGCCGTTTCGATCGATTGCACCTGGGTGGTCGACCAGGCGCCCAGCTGGGCCGAGCTCAAGGCGGCCGCCTGGCGGGTGGTCAGGGCCTGGATCTGGTCGGTGCTGAGCGATTCCACCGCGGCCGTGCTCAGGGCACGCACATTGGCGGTGCTCAGGGCCTGCACCTGGTCAGCATCCAGACCGGCCACCTGGGCCGAGGTCAGGGCAGTGGCTTGTGCCAGGGTCAGGGCAGCCACGTCTTGCGTGTCGATGGCACTGACCTGGGTGGAGCTCAGGGCCACCACCTGCGCAGTGGTCAGCGAGCTGACCTGGCTGGAGGTCAGGGCCGTCACCTGATCGGTGGTCAGTGCAGCCACACTGGCGGTCTGCAGGGCGCGCAGGTCCACGGTTTCCAGGGCTTGCACCTGGGCCGTGGTCAGGGCTGCGGCCTGGGCCGAGCTCAGCACCGCGGCCTGTGCGGTGGTCAAGGCCCGCACATCGGCGGTTTCCAGCGCGGCCACCTGCGTGGTGTCCAGCGCTTCGATCTGAGCGGTGCTCATGGCCGCCACCTGGCCGGCGGTCAGGGCCACCACCTGGTCGGTGCTCAGGCCAGCCAGTGCGCCGGTGTCGATCGAGCGCACCTGGGCGGTCTGCAGGGCTGCCACGTTGGCGGTGCCCAGGGCACCGATCTGATCGCTGCTCAGCCACCCCATCTGGGCTGTGGTCAGCCCGCTCATCTGGCCCGTCGTCAGGGCGGCGATCTGTTCGGTCTCCAGGGCGTCGACTTGATCGTTGCTGAAGGCGCGCAGGGCCGATGTGTTCAGCGCAGCCACCTGGCTGGACTGCAGCTCTGCCACCTGGGCGGTGGACAAGCCTGCCACCTGCGTGCTGCTCAGTGCTCGGATGTCCTGCGTTTCGATGGCGCTGACCTGGTCATTGCGCAGGGACTGAATCTGGGTTGAACTCAGGGCGCCCACCTGGCTGCTGGTCAGCGCGATCACCTGGTCGGTGCTGAGTGCAGCGACCGATGCGGTACTCAGTGCGCGAACGTCGGCGGTTTCCATGGCGGCCACCTGGGCCGTGGTCAGGGCGCTGGCCTGCCCGGAGGTCAGGGCGGCGACCTGTGCGGTGCTCAGGGCCCGCACGGTGCCTGCCGTCAGGGCTTCCACCTGCACGGTTTCCAGTGCGGCCACCTGGGCGGTGCTCAAGGCTGCGATCTGGGTCACCGAGATCACGCGGATGGCATCGGTGTTGATGGCCGCCACCTGCTCGGTGGTCAACGACGTGACCTGGCCGGCACTCAAGGCGGTGAATTGCGCCGTCGTGATGGCCTCGACCTGGTCCGACGTCATGGCCGACAGGGCGGTGGTGCTCAGGGCCCGAATGGTGCCTGTGGTCAACGAGGCCACCTGCTCGGTGGTCAGCGCGGTCGATTGGGTGGTGGTCAGTGCGGCCGCCTGGGTGGCGGTCAGGGCGCGCAGGTCGGCCGTTTCCATGGCCGCCATCTGCGTGCTGCTCAGCGCTGCAATCTGGCGGGTGCTCAGGCCGGCCACCTGGCCCGTCGTGAGCGCCTGGATCTGTTCGGTGTTGAAGTGGCTCAGGCCGGCGGTGTTGAAGGCCACGATCTGCGCATTGCTCAGCACGGCAATGTCGGTGCCTTCCAGCGCCCCGATCTGGTCGGATTGCAGTGAAGCGATCTGGGTGGTGCTGAGCGCCTGCAGCTGGTTGGTGGCCAGCGAGTCGATCTGGGCCGTGGTCAGCGCCGAAATGTTGGCGTTGCTGATGGCGCGCAAGCCGCTGGTCGTGATCGCCGCCATCTGCGTGGCCGTGAGCGCCTGGATCTGCTCGGTCGTGAAGGCTTGCCAGTCGGTGCTGGTCAGCCGCGCGATCGACGAAGTGGACAGACCGGCGATCTGGGCGGTGGTCAGCGAAGTGATGATGGAAGGCATGCGGGTACTCCGACAGGCGCAAAGACTGCTCAAGGCGGAAGGCCATACCTTCCACCACTGTCGGCTTTATCGACCCCTTGCTTTCGGGACTTGAGTCACACCCGGCTTGCGGGTTCTGCCATTTCACCCCGGTTTTTTCACTTTGGCCTGCGCTTCGTGACGCATGCACGAAAGCCCGCGCCCGGATTTCATGTGGCGCAGTCGAAGCCCTGAACAGGGTGCGCTTACACCCTCAGTTGGGTGGTTGGGGCTGTGAGATTCAACCAGCTTCCAGCCACCTGGGTCAGGTGTTGGGCGTCGCCGGTTGTCCACAAATGCACACCCTGCGCCAGCGGTTCCGGCTCGGCTGGCAGCCGGGCGATCAGGCGTGTGGTGTGCCGCGCCACGGCATCGGCGGTGTCCAGCAGGTGCACCTGCGGGCCCATGGCCTGCTGGATCAGCGGGGCCACGAAGGGGTAGTGCGTGCAGCCCAGCACCACCGTGTCCACATCGGCGGCCCGCAGGGGCTGACAGAACCCGTCCACCAGGTCGCGCAATGCGGGGCTGTCGAGTTCGCCCTTTTCGATTTCGCGGGCCAGTCCGGGGCACGGTTGCAGCACCACGCGGGCCGAGCCGCCATGCGCGGCCACCAGGTCGCGGAACTTCTGGCTGCCCAGCGTGCCGGGCGTGGCCATCACGCCGACCCGCCCGTTGTGGCTCAAGGCCACCGCCGGTTTGACGCCGGGCTCGACACCCACCACCGGCACATGCGGGTGTTGCGTGCGGATTTCACGCACGGCCGCTGCGGTGGCGGTGTTGCAGGCCACCACCAGCACCTGCGCGCCCTGTTCCAGCAGAAACTGTGCGATGCGCAGGGATCGGTCGATGATGAAGGCTTCGCTGCGCTCGCCGTAGGGTGCATGGGCCGAATCGGCCACATACAGCAGCGGGGCCTCGGGCAGGTGCTGCCGCATGGCCCGCAACACCGACAGCCCGCCCAGACCCGAGTCGAACAGGCCGATGGCCGGAGCGGGTGAAGGGGCAAGGTGTTCGACAGCGGGCAGGCTCATCTGGGGCAGGGGCTGGTCAGCGAGGCGGCGCCCGCGGGATCATCGCAAAAGTACCATTTTCCCCCGTTCTGACGCTTGCACGCTCGCGCAAGCGCAGAACTTCAGGCTAGAATCGAACGATCGTGCTATTTTGAACAGCACGGCACACTTCGATCAACTTCCTCATTGCGCAGGAGAACAACGCATGAAGGTTCTGGTTCCAGTCAAGCGTGTTGTGGACTACAACGTGAAGGTTCGCGTGAAGTCTGACGGCACCGGTGTCGACATCGCCAACGTCAAGATGAGCATGAACCCCTTCGACGAAATCGCCGTCGAAGAGGCCACCCGCCTGAAGGAAAAGGGCGTGGTCACCGAGATCATCGCCGTCTCCATCGGCCCGGCCCAGGCTCAGGAAACCCTGCGCACCGCCATGGCCATCGGCGCTGACCGCGGCATCCTGGTCGAGACCGACGCAGAAGTGCAGCCTCTGGCCGTGGCCAAGGTGCTCAAGGCACTGGTCGACAAGGAACAGCCTCAGCTGATCATCCTGGGCAAGCAAGCCATCGACGACGACAGCAACCAGACCGGCCAGATGCTGGCTGCGCTGACCAACCTGCCCCAAGGCACCTTCGCCTCGAAGGTGGAAGTGGCTGGCGGCAAGGTCAACGTCACCCGTGAAGTCGACGGCGGTCTGGAAACCGTGGCCCTGAGCCTGCCGGCCGTGGTCACCACCGACCTGCGTCTGAACGAGCCCCGCTACGTGACGCTGCCCAACATCATGAAGGCCAAGAAGAAGCCCCTGGAGACCGTCAAGCCGGCCGACCTGGGTGTGGACGTGGCCCCGCGCATCAAGACCCTGAAGGTCGAAGAGCCGCCCAAGCGTTCCGCTGGTATCAAGGTGCCCGATGTGGCCACCCTGGTTTCCAAGCTGAAGAACGACGCCAAAGTGATCTAAGGAGTTCGAGAAAATGACCGCTCTCGTCATCGCTGAACACGACAACGCTTCCATCAAGTCGGCCACCCTGAACGCCATCACCGCTGCCAAGCAAGCCGGTGGTGACGTGCACGTGCTGGTTGCTGGCTCGAACGCTGGCGCCGCTGCCGCTGCTGCCGCCCAGATCGCTGGTGTGACCAAGGTGCTGCACGCCGACGGCGCCCAGTTCGCCGACGGCCTGGCCGAAAACGTGGCCGCCCAGGTGCTGGCCGTGGCTTCGGGCTACAGCCACATCGTGTTCCCCGCCACCGCTGCTGGCAAGAACGTGGCCCCTCGCGTGGCGGCCAAGCTCGACGTGTCGCAAGTGTCGGAAATCACCAAGGTGGTCTCGGCTGACACCTTCCAGCGCCCCATCTACGCTGGCAACGCCATCGCCACCGTGCAATCGGCCGACGCCGTCAAGGTGCTGACCGTTCGTGGCACCGCTTTCGAAGCCGCCGGTAACGGTGGTTCGGCTGCTGTCGAAACCGTGGCCGCTGTGGCCGATTCGGGCACCTCGGCCTTCGTGGGCCGTGAAGTGACCAAGTCGGAACGCCCTGAACTGACCGCCGCCAAGATCGTGGTGTCGGGTGGCCGTGCCCTGGGTTCGGCTGACAAGTTCAACGAAGTCATGTCGCCCCTGGCCGACAAGCTGGGCGCCGCCCTGGGTGCCTCGCGCGCCGCTGTGGACGCTGGCTACGCCCCCAACGACCTGCAAGTCGGTCAGACCGGCAAGATCGTTGCGCCCCAGCTGTACGTGGCTTGCGGCATCTCCGGCGCCATCCAGCACTTGGCCGGCATGAAGGATTCGAAGGTCATCGTGGCCATCAACAAGGATCCCGAAGCCCCCATCTTCCAGGTGGCCGACTTCGGTCTGGAAGCCGACCTGTTCTCGGCTGTGCCTGAGCTGATCCAGGCTCTGTAATACGGTTGTAGCAGCCATGTCAGACCCTGCGTCTGCCATCTGTTGACCTCAGGGGGGTGCCTTGTCAGGCACCCCTCTTGTGCTTTTGTTTGGAGAAAATCATGTCCTTCCGCGCTCCCGTCCAGGACCAGCTGTTCTGCATCAAGGAACTCGCTGGCATCGACCAGATCGCCCAGATCCCCGGTTTCGAGGACGCTGGCTTTGAAACTGCCCAGGCCGTTCTGGAAGAATCGGCCAAGTTCAACGAGGGTGTCGTGGCCCCGCTGAACTGGAGCGGCGACCAGGACCACGGTTCGTGGGACAACGGCGTCGTGAAGGCTTCGCCGGGCTTCAAGGAAGCCTACGCCGCCCTGGCCGAAGGCGGCTGGCAAGGCCTGGGTCAGCCCACCGAGTACGGTGGCCAAGGCCTGCCCAAGACCATCGGTGCCGCCTGTGTCGAACAGACCATGGCCGCCAACCTGAGCTTCTCGCTGTGCTCCATCCTGACCGGTGGCGCCATCGAAGCCCTGCTGACCGCAGGCAGCGACGAGCTCAAGACCCGCTACATCCCCAACATGGTGTCCGGCAAGTGGACGGGCACCATGAACCTGACCGAGCCGCAAGCCGGTTCCGACCTGGCCCTGGTGCGTTCCAAGGCGGTCAAGCAGGAAGATGGCACCTACCGCATCAGCGGTCAGAAGATCTTCATCACCTACGGTGAGCACGACATGACCGAGAACATCGTTCACCTCGTGCTGGCCCGCACCCCTGACGCGCCCGAAGGCGTCAAGGGCATCTCGCTGTTCGTGGTGCCCAAGTTCCTGGTGAACGCCGATGGCTCGCTGGGCAAGCGCAACGACGTGTACTGCGCGTCCATCGAAGAAAAGCTGGGCATCAAGGCCTCGCCCACCGCCGTGCTGGTGTACGGCGACGACAAGGGTGAAGTGGGCGCTGGTGCCATCGGCTACCTGGTCGGCGAAGAAAACCGCGGCCTGGAGTACATGTTCATCATGATGAACGCCGCCCGCTACGACGTGGGCGTGCAGGGCATTGCCGTGTCCGAGCGCGCTTACCAGCACGCCGTGGCCTACGCCCGTGACCGCGTGCAGTCGCGCCCGGTCGATGGCTCGGCCAAGGAGTCGGTGGCCATCATCCACCACCCCGATGTCAAGCGCATGCTGATGACCATGCGTGCCCTGATCGAAGGTGAACGTGCCATGGCCCTGGTGGGTGCCGCCGCTTACGACACCGCCCACAACCACCCGGATGCCGCGGTGGCCAAGCAGGCCCAGACCTTCTACGAATTCCTGGTGCCCCTGATCAAGGGTTTCAGCACCGAGAACTCGGTGGAAGTGACCTCGCTGGGCGTGCAGGTGCACGGTGGCATGGGCTTCATCGAAGAAACCGGCGCTGCCCAGTACTACCGCGATTCGCGCATCCTGCCGATCTACGAAGGCACCACCGCCATCCAGGCCAACGACCTGGTGGGCCGCAAGACCTCGCGTGACGGCGGCGCCACCGCCAAGGCCATCGCTGGCCAGATCGCTGACTGCGAAGGCCAGCTGGCCGCTCGCGGCGCGGCTTGCCAAAAGTACGCCAAGCAGCTGAAGGCCGCTCGCGAATCCTTCCTGCAAGTGGTTGACTTCGTGTGCGCCAATGCCAAGGGCAACCCCAACGCCGTGTTCGCCGGTTCGGTGAACTACCTGATGCTGACCAGCAACCTGGTGGCAGGCTGGCAGATGGGCCGTGCGCTGATGGTGGCCGAAGACAAGCTGGCCGCTGGCGAAGAAGTGCCCTTCATGACCGCCAAGATCGCGACCGCCCGCTTCTACGGCGACCACATCCTGGCCCGCATCGCTTCGCTGCGCGACGCCATCCTGGACGGTGGCGACAGCGTGACCGCCATGCCGGTGGAAGCCTTCTGAAACACACGCTGAGCTTCAAAAGCCCACGTTCAACGGCCACCTTCGGGTGGCCGTTTTTGCATCTGCCCCACACCGCATGAATGGAGTGCCCGATGGTTCCACCGCTGCTGCAGCACCTGCGTCTGCCTGTGATCGCCTCGCCGCTGTTCATCATCAGCCACCCGGCGCTGGTGATCGCGCAGTGCAAGGCCGGCATCGTGGGCTCCGTGCCGGCCCTCAATGCCCGGCCCTCGTCGCAGCTCGATGAATGGCTGCACGAAATCTCCGAGGCACTGTCGGCGCACGACCGTGCCCACCCCGAAGCCCCGGCGGCGCCCTTTGCCATCAACCAGATCGTGCACCGCAGCAACAACCGGCTGGAGGCCGACCTGGCCTTGTGTGAAAAGCACAAGGTGCCGCTGCTGATCACTTCGCTGGGTGCGCGGGCCGAGGTGAACCAGGCGGCCCATGCCTGGGGCGGCCTGGTGTTCCATGATGTGATCCACAACGGCTTTGCCCGCAAGGCCGTGGAGAAGGGCGCCGACGGCCTGGTGGCGGTGGCCGCCGGGGCAGGGGGGCACGCAGGGACCACCAGCCCTTTTGCGCTGGTGCATGAAATTCGCGAGTGGTTCGACGGGCCGCTGGCCCTGTCGGGCTCGATCGCCACCGGGCGGGCCATCCTGGCCGCGCAGGCCATGGGTGCCGATTTCGCCTACATCGGCTCGGCCTTCATTGCCACCGACGAGGCCCGGGCGGCCGAAGGCCACAAGCAGATGGTGGTCGGCAGCAGCTCACAGGATGTGGTCTACACCAACGCGTTCACCGGAGTGCATGGCAATTACCTGAAAGGCTCGATCGTGGCGGCGGGGCTCGACCCCGACCACCTGCCAGGCTCCGACCCGGCGCGCATGGACTACGGCTCCACGGCCGAAGGCGGGCACACCAACCAGGCCCGCAAGGCCTGGAAGGACATCTGGGGGGCGGGGCAGGGCATTGGCGCGGTCAAGGCCGTGGTGCCTGCGGCCGAACGCATCGCGCAGTTGCAGCGCGACTACCTGGCAGCCCGGCAGGCGCTGCTGGGCGCCTGAGGCCGGGCGGATGTCTGAATTCAGCGACGCACGGGGTTCCAGGCCGAGAAGCCCCCCGGCGTGCCGCTGCCTTGCAGCTTGAGCATCTGGCTCACGGCGATCACGGCCTGCGTGCGCGAACTCACGTTCAGGGCACGCAGCACGGCGGCCACGTGGTCTTTCACGGTTTCGACCGACAGGCCCAGTTCGCGGGCGATCAGCTTGTTGGGCTGGCCCTTGAGCAGCAGCGCCAGCACATCGGTCTGGCGGGGCGTCAGGCCCAGCTGCGACAGGGAGGGCGTGGTCTGGAAGCCGGCCTCGTAAGCCTCGCTCTGCACGCGCTGGGCGGGCGTGCTGGCCGTGCCGATCACGTCGCTGGCCATGTTCATCGGCGGCACGTACACACCACCCGAGACCACCTGCTGCAGTGCTTCGACCAGCGTTTCGTTGCTGGAGCGCTTGGGCACGAAGCCCATGGCACCCATGTCGATCGACCGGATCACGTCAGAGGTGCGGTCAGAAGCCGAGATCACCACCACCGGCACGGCCGGGTATTGCGAGCGGAACTCGGTCAGCAGGTCGAAGCCGTCGGCGTCCCCCAGGTGCAGGTCGAGCAGCACCAGGTCGAAGCTGCTGTCGTTGCGCAGGGCCTCGCGGGCCGCCTTGCCGCTGGAGGCCGACGACACCACGACGTTGTCGCCCAGGCCCTGGATGACCGATTGCAGTGCGGCCAGGATCAGGGGGTGGTCGTCGATCAGCAGGACTTTCATGACAGCTCCTTGGTGGCTGCCGTGCGACAGCAGCCCGTGTTCGTGCTTTGGTTCGTGTTTTCCGTGCTTTTTCCTCATTTGAAGCACGGCCAAGGCCAGATGATAGGGCACGTCCTGGATCTCGCTGTACCCAACACCCTCGCATGACCCCCGTCACCCAACGCCCGGCACCCCTTGCGCCTGTGGCGCCGCCCGTGGCGCCACAGGCCGCAGCGCGTGCCGTGCCGGAAAGCTGTGGCGACCTGCTGGCCTGCCTGCAGGTGGCGCTGCGAGCCCATGACTGGACCGCCTGCACCGCCGAAGTCACCTCCGAGCTGAACCGTCAGATGCGTTGCCTGCGCGTGTCGATGGGCTGGATGGTGAGCGGCCAGTTGCGCGTGGTGGCCCTGTCTGACGGTGTGGTGGTGGACGACGGTGCGGCCCTGCCCGAGTTACAGCAGGCCATGCTGGAGGCCTTGCACCAGCAGGTCACGCTGACCTGGCCGCCGCACGGCAAGCCGGGGGTCCACATCACCCTGGCGCATCAGGCCTTGTACAAGACCCAGGGGCTGGCCGCCGTGCTGAGCGTACCCATGGCGCACCACGGCCGCCCCGCAGGTGTGCTCACTTTCGAGCGCTCGGTGGTGTCTGACCCGCTCTCGCCGCAGCCACAGGTCAATGCCGGCGATGTGGCCTTCACCCCTGCCGAACGTGTGTGGTTGGAGCAACTGGCCGAGAGCCTGTCGCCCTTGTTTGTGATCCGCCACAAGCTGGACAGACCCTGGCGCGAACGTCTGCGTGCGTTGTTCTGGGTCACCCTGTACCGCCTGCGTGACCCCCGAGAACGCAAGCTGCGTCTGGGGGTGGCAGCCGCCGCCCTGGTGCTCGCTGCCGGCCTGCTGGTGCCGGTGCCCATGCATGTGACCGCCCAGGCGCGGCTTGAAGGTGCCGTGCAGCGGGTGCTCAGCGCCTCGCAAGACGGCTTCCTGAGGGCGGTGCATGTGCGTCCCGGTGACGTGGTCAAGGCCGGGCAGTTGCTGGCCGAGTTGGCCGATGATGACCTGCGCAATGCCCGGCGTGCCCGAGAGGCCGAGATCGTCCAGCACGAAAACGCGTTCGCCGAAGCGTTTGCCCGTGGCGACCGCGCGGCCGCGGCGCAAGCCCAGGCCAAGCTCGGCGAAACCCGGGCACAGCTGGGCCTGGTCGATCAGCAATTGCAGCGCTTGCGGCTGGTGGCGCCTTTTGATGGCGTCGTCATCGCCGGTGACCTGCGGCAGCAACTGGGCGCGCCGGTCAAGCGCGGCGAGGTGTTGCTCACGCTGGCGCCCGGCCTGGACTGGCGCGTGGTGATGGCCGTGGAAGAACCCGACGTGCCCGACCTGGCCCCGGGGCAGCGTGCCGGCCTGCGACTGGCGGCCATGCCCGATCAGGTGATTGGCCTGGAGATCGAGCGGGTCACGCCCGTGGCCACCAGCACCGACGCCGGCGTGCGCTACGAGGTGGAGGCCGCGCCGACGGGGCGTGGCGCCGGGCTGGCCGGCTTGCGCCCAGGGCTGCAAGGTGTGGTGCAGGTGGAGCTGGCGTCTCAGCCTTTGCTGGTGCGCTGGTGCAACCGTTTGTGGGCCCGCTGGCAGCTGCTGCGCTGGACCTGGTTCTGACAGGAGCCCGTGGCCATGCAGGACGCCATGCTCTCGCCGCAGTGGTACCGCATCTCGGGCCTGCACCCGCGCTTGCGCCCCCATGTGTCGGTGCGCATGCAGACCACGCGCGGGCAGGCCTGGTACGTGCTTTACAACCATGCCACAGGCCGACACCACCGGGTCAATGCGCAGGCCTATCAGCTAGTGGGACGGCTCGACGGGCGCCTCAGCGTTGATCAGGTCTGGCAGACCCTGCTGACCCTGCAAGGTGACCGCGCCCCGACCCAGCATGACGTGATCCGTATCCTGGGGCAGATGACCGATGCCGGGCTCATCCAGGCCGAAGTCACGCCCGATGTGCGCCAGCACGTGCAGGCCCACGAGCAGGCGCAGCAGCGGCAGGCGCGGGCGCGCCTGAACCCCCTGGCTTTCCGGATGGGCCTGTTCGACCCTTCCGGCATGCTCGAGCGCATCCGCCCTTGGAGCCGATGGATGTGGTCACGTTGGGCACAGGCCCTGTGGCTGGTGGTGGTGCTGGGCGCCCTGGGGGCCGTGCTGGCCCATTGGCAGGCTGTGCATGCGTACGGCCGCATCCATTTCATGTCGCCGGGCTACCTGGCGATGGCGTGGCTGATCTACCCCTTGATGAAGGGCCTGCACGAGCTGGGGCATGCCCTCACGCTGCGCCGATACAACTGCGAAGTGCCCGAGGTGGGGGTCACCTTTTTCCTGTTCGTGCCTTTGCCCTATGTGGATGCGTCGGCCACCAACCGCCTGGCCAGCCGATGGCAGCGCGGTCGCATCAGCGTGGCCGGCATTGCGGTGGAGCTGTTCCTGGCGGCGCTGGGCGCCCTGGTGTGGTTGCTGGTGGAAGACGGCTGGCTGCGACAGGTGGCCTTTGTGGTGATGAGCATTGGCGGGCTGTCGAGCCTGCTGATCAATGGCAACCCGCTCATGAAGCTGGACGGCTATTACGTGATGATCGATGCGCTCGACCTGCCCAACCTGGCGCCCCGCAGCAGCCAGCAGTGGCAGCAGCGCTGGCGCAAGGGCCTGACCCGGCTGTTGGGCCTTGAGGCCCCGCCCGAGGCGCAGACCGTGGCCGCCAGCGATGTGCTGGAGCGACTGGCTTTGCAGGTGTACTCGCCCCTGGCCTGGGCATACCGAGGGCTGGTCACCGCCATGATCGTGGGGTGGGCGGCCGATCAGGTGCCTGCCCTGGGCCTGGTGGTGGCGGTGTGGGGCCTGTGGAGCCTGCTGCTCAAGCCATGTCAAAGCCTGCTGTCCGGTATCCGGACCCTGCCGTCGTACGTGGCCGCGCAAGGGCGCGTGCGTGCATTCCTCATGGGGGGCACGGCCTTGCTGCTGGCCCTGGTCATGTTCCTGCCCCTGCCTTCCAGCCGTGTGGTGGAAGGCGTGGTGTGGTTGCCCGAAGAGGCACAGGTGCGTGCCCGGGTCGATGGCCGGATCGACAGCCTGAAGGTGCGCCCTGATCAGGCTGTGCGCGAAGGCACGCCCTTGCTGGCGATGGTGTCGGACACGCTCGAGACCGAGCGGGCGGCCTTGCTGCTGCAAATCGACCGCGGCGAAAGCGAGTTCAATGCGGCCTTCCTGACCGACCCGCTCAGGATGGGCAATGCACGCGAGGCCCTGGAGCGTGACCGTGCGGCCCTGGCACGTGTGGAAGACGATCTGGCCCGACTGGTCGTGCGCGCCAGCCGTGACGGCACCTTTGCGGTGGCCCGCGCGGAAGACCTGGAGGGCCGTGAGGTGCGCCAGGGCGATCTGCTGGCCTATGTGTTCCGTCCCACCGACGCCGTGGTGCGTGCCGTGGTGCCCCAAGCCGATGTGGAAGAAGTGCGGCGCCGGCTCAAGCGCATCGACGTGATGCTCGACGAACAACCTGGCCGATTGTTTCCTGCCCGCATGTACCGTGAAGTGCCCACGGCCACCGATGCACTGCCCAGCCCGGCCATGGCCGACCGCGTGGGCGGACGCGTCCCCACCGACCCGAAAGACCCGGAAGGCCAGCGCCCGCTGCTGCCAGGCCATGTGGTCGACATCGAGCTGATCCAGCCCTTGCCGCGTGCAGGGGGGCTGGCGCGCGTGCGGCTGGAGTTGCGGGCCGAATCGCTGGCCAGTTCTGCCCTGCGCCTCTTGCGTCAGCTCATGTTGCGCCACTTTGCCGGCGTGCAGCCATGAGCATCAGCCAGGCACCCGCCGGGCGCCTGTGGCAGGCCGGGTTGCCAGTGCCAGGCCCTGTGCATGGCCGCTACCCCATTCGCCCTTACCCCGAGCACGGCCAGAGCTGGGTCTGGCTGTGGATGCGCCAGGCATTGCAGGCGCCGCCCACGCCGCCACATGTCGGCCAGCGGCGCTGGCTGATGGCTGTTCAGGAAGGCCTGCTGAAGTGGGGCTTGCTGGATGCGCGTGGCTTTCGCGAACAACTGCTGCAGCTGCGGGGGCAACTGGCCATGCGGGGCTTCAAGCCTCATCTGGTGGCCGAGGCCATGGCCGCTGTGGGCGTGGTGCTGCAGCGCCACAAGGGCTGGGCCGTGCATGACGTGCAATGGCTGGCTGCCCGCTGGATGCTGGACGGCCGCCTGGTGGAAATGGCCACCGGCGAGGGCAAATCGGTGGTGGTGGCCCTGGCGGCCACTGTGGCTGCGCTGGCCCACGTGCCCGTGCACGCCATGACCGCCAACGACTACCTGGCGCGCCGCGACCTGGACGCCTGGCTGCCTGTGTACGACGCCCTGGGCCTGAGCGCGGCCTGCGTGCTCGCGTCCATGCAAACACCTGAACGCCGCGCTGCATACGCCTGCGACATCGTGCACGTCACGGCCCGTGAAGTGGCTTTTGACCACCTGCGTGACCAGGCGGCGCTGGCCAGCAACGCGCATGACCAGGTGGTGCTTCGGGGGCTGTGCCTGGCCATACTGGACGAAGCCGACTCCATCCTGATCGACGAAGCCTGCACACCGCTGGTGCTGTCGCAGGCCGTGGAGCCGGCAGGGCGCGACCGGCCGCAGCGCGTGGCCATGTTCCTCGCCCAGCAACTGCTCAACGGCCATCATTACGCTGTTCAGCCCACCCGGTTGGTGCAGCTGACCCCGCCGGGCAGGGCTCGGTTGGCCCAGCTCACGCAGAGCCATGACGGGCCCTGGCGCCTGGCACGCTACCGAGAAGAGCAGGTGCAGCTGGCACTGATGGCGCTGCACAGCTTGCAGCGCGATGTCGATTACCTGGTGCAGGACGATGAAGTGGTGATCGTCGATGGCGTGACCGGTCGGCAGGCCATGGGGCGAGTGTGGTCGCGCGGTCTTCACCACATGGTGTGCCTGAAAGAGCGCTTGCCGCTGCCGCCCGACACCGAGACCCTGACGCAGACCACCTACCAGGCCTTTTTCCCGCGCTACCACCGCCTGTGCGGCCTCAGTGGCACCCTGTGGGAAGAACGCGCCGAACTGATGGCGCTGTATGGCCTGCCCGTGTGGCGGGCCCCCTTGCGCCAGCCCAGCCGGCGGCTCGACCTGGGCTGGCACCTTGACCTCAACGAAGCGGCCCAGCACCAGCGTGTGCTGCAGCAGGCCCAGGCGCACGCAGCGGCGGGGCAGGCCGTGCTGATCGGCACCGATTCGGTCCAGGCCAGCGAGGCCCTGTCGGCCCTCCTTCAGGCGCATGGCGTGGCCCACACCCTGCTCAATGCCCGGGTGGACAGCGAAGAAGGGGCCCGCGAACGCGAGCTGATTGCCGACGCCGGCCGCCCCGGTGCCATCACCATCGCCACGCACATGGCGGGCCGTGGCACCGACATCCATCTGCACGAAGCCACGTTGCAGCAGGGTGGGCTGCATGTCATCAACACCCGTCTGAACACCTCGGGCCGGATTGACCGTCAGCTGATCGGGCGGTCGGCGCGCCAAGGGCAGCCCGGGTCGTGCTGCACCTGCCTCCACCTGGATGACCCCACCCTGGTCAGCCGGCTGGGCGTGGCACGACGCCTTTTGCAACCCCTGGCCCGTTGGCCTGTGCTGTTGCGTCTGGCCTGCCGGTGGCTGCAGCGCAGCGAGGGCCGTCAGGCAGCCTCCCAACGCTGGCTGCAGTTGCTGGCCGCGCAGAGCTTGCGCAAACAGCTGCGCTGGTCGGGCAAGGACGACTGGTTGTGAGCCCTGGCGCCCACCGCATGCCGTGGCTGTGCAGCTTGTCACGACCTGGGTTGTTCTCCCGCTTTTTCGGCCTTTTGCAGCATGTTGCATGGTGGAACATGCAACAGCACGCTTGCGTCAGCCGCCTCAAGATTTTCGCCAGATGGTCGAAAAGCCCCGGGTGATGCGGCAGTTGTGGCATCGAACAGGAGATCAGCAGTGAAACCGTGGGCCCTGAAGTGCGCAGCCGCATGCAGCGTCATGTTGGCCGCTGCGACGGCGCACAGCGCCGAGGCGATGGCCTGTCTCATCGAACCCGACCGGGTGGCCGACGTGGGTGCCCAGGCGGTCGGCGTGATCGAAGCCCTCAAGGTCGAGCGGGGGGATTCGGTCAAGACGGGCCAGCTGATCGCACGGCTGGCCAATGATGTCGAGCAGGCCTCCAGCAATGTGGCCGAGGCCCGCGCCACGGCCGATGCCGAGCTGCGTCAGGCCGAGGCCGCCTACGACCTGGCCATGAGCAAGCTGCAGCGCAACCGCGACCTGCTCAAGCAGAACTTCGTGTCGCCACAAGCGCTGGAACAGGCAGAGGCCGAGGCCCGTGTGGCCGAGCAGCGTGTGGCCCAGTCCCGTGAAACACGCCGTGTGGCACTGCGCGAGTTCAAGCTCACCACCGCACAGCTCAAGCAGCGTGAAGTGCGCAGCCCTTTTGACGGTGTGGTGGTCGAACGTTATCGCACCGAGGGCGAGCGCATCGAGCGCGAGCCCGTGGTGCGGGTGGCGCGCATCAACCCGCTGCGTGTGGAGGCCATCGTGCCAGCCTCGCAGTTCGGCTCGGTGCAGCCCGGTCAGGTGGCACGCGTGCGCACCGACCTGCCCATGTTCCCTCTGCTCGAAGCCACCGTGGTGCTGGTTGACCGCGTGATCGACCCCGCATCGAACAGCTTCCGGGTGCGCCTGAGCCTGCCCAACCCCGAGCAACGCATTCCGTCGGGCCTGCGCTGCAAGCTCGATCTGGGCGGCGCCCGCCCAGCCCCCAAGCCCGGCACCTGAGCCCCATGCGCCTGCCGCAGTTCAAGTTCCTCCATTTCAGTCCCACCACGCGCATCACGCTGGGGCTGATCTCCCTGCTGGTGGGCTTGCTGATGGTGCTCGACCTCGTCTTCAAGCTGCTGCCCGACCAGCGCAGCATCACCCTGGCCGTGCGCGAACAGGTGTCGGTGCATCTGGCCCTTCAGGTGCGCCAGATGCTGGCCGAGTCGCCGCAGCCCCAACGTCTGGTGAACCTCTTCGATCAGGTGGTCAGCCAGAGCGATGACGTGCGCTCGGTGGGTGTTCGCATGGTCAACGGCAAGCTGGTGGCGCAGACCCTGCAGCACCCCACCGCCTGGCAGCAGCCCGCCGGAGGCCTGTCCACCATCACGCATGTGGTGGTGCCGCTGAACACGCCGCAGGGCCGCTGGGGGCAGCTGGAGGTGGCCTTCACCTCGCCCTGGGCCACTACGCTGATCGGTTTTCTGCAGCAGCCCACGGTGCAGCTGGTGGGCCTGCTCAGTGCCGCCTGCTTCGTGGCTTTTTACCTGTACCTGCGGCGGGTGCTGCAACACCTTGACCCGTCCAAGGCCATTCCCGAGCGGGTGCGCGTGGCCTTCGACACCCTCACCGAAGGCCTGATCGTGCTTGACCTTGACGGGCACATGCTGATGGTGAACGAGGCTTTTCGCAACCTGCACCCCAGTGCGGCCAGTGCCTCGCTGCTGGGCAAGAAGATCGGGCACCAGGCCTGGTTGCTCGACGGCATCCGGGGGCAGCACGACAGCCCACCGTGGCAGCAGGCCATCGAATCCCCGGAGCCCATCATCGGGGTCGAGGTGGACCTGAGCACGCCCGATGGCAGCCACCGCCGCGTGCTGATGAACTGTGCGGCCATCAAAGACGCGGCCGGCAACCCGCGCGGCTGCCTGGTCACGCTCGATGACGTGACCGCGCTCGACCGTGCCAATGCCCAGTTGCGTCAGACCCTGAGCGAGCTGCACGCCTCGCGCGACAAGATCCAGCAGCAGAACGACGAACTGCAGAAACTGGCCAACTGCGACCCCATGACAGGGTGCTTCAACCGCCGCGCCTTTTTCAACCGCGCCCATGAACTGATGACCCAGGCTCAAGCCGGCGGCGAGCCGCTGAGCTGCCTCATGAGCGACATTGACAAGTTCAAGAACTTCAACGACACGTATGGCCATGCCGTGGGTGACCTGGTCATTCAGCAGGTCTCGCGCCTGCTCAAGCGCGCCATGCGGCCCGAAGACGTGCTGTGCCGCTATGGCGGCGAAGAGTTCTGCATCTTGCTGCCCGGCATGAAGCTGGACCAGGCCGCCCGGGTGGCCGAAAGCATTCGCGCGGCCATCGAGGCCGAGGCTGGCTCGTCGATCACGGAAGTGCCCAACCTGCGCATCACCTCCAGCTTTGGGGTGGCGCAGCTGGGCAAGGGCGGTGCGCTCACGCTGGAGCAGCTGATCGACCGCGCCGACCAGGGCCTGTACGTGGCCAAGGAAAGCGGCCGCAACCAGGTGCAAAGCCTGGAGTGGCAAGAAGCCAAGGTCTGATCAGCGGTTGGCGGGGTGGCCTGGGCTTCAGGTTTTCCACACCCGCGGCGGGCAGGGCGTGACCTGCCACCCGTGCTGGCGCCAGTCGGCCCAGATGGCGGCCAGCAGGCCCATCATGGGCTCGACCCGAGCGGCCAGCGCCCGCACCACCACCGCCCGCTCATGCGTGCTGGTGGCGCCGGCCACACAAGGCGCATCGGCTGGCAGGGCATCGATGTGCGTGCGGGCCAGGTCCAGCAGCTGCTGCCGGCGTGCATTGGGCATGGCGCTGCCCGTGGCGAACCAGAAGGTGCCACTGACCCGGCGGCCGGCCCAGCCCAGCGGGCTGTCCAGCAGCCGGTGGTCCGATGCCTTCACGGTGCCGCGCTCCAGCCACACACCCGGCAGTTCGATCTCTTGCGTGAAAAACGCGTCGGCATGGTCCGGGCTGTCGAAGGCTTCGTTGGCAGCGGGCAGGCCCAGGGCCAGCAGGTCCCAGCCCATCATCTCGGCGCCAGGTGCCAGCTCGAAGCGCATGCGGTTGACCGCCTTGCAGCCCCGGTAGGCAATGGTTTCCAGCGGCAGCCATTCCAGGCGGGCACCATCGGCCACTCGGGCCACCAGGCTCTGTTCGGCCGTGGCGCCACTGCTTTTGTAAAAGCGCGTGGCCCCCGGCGTGGTGATCACGGCGTGCGTGCCTTCTGCCAGCGTGGCCTGCACGTTCAGCACGTCGCCCCCCACGATGCCACCGGGCGGGTGCACCAGCACATGGTGGCACACCTCCGGGCCTTCGGGGTACAGCCGCTGCAGCACCCGCAAGGGGCCATCGTGGCGGTCGTGGGCGGTGGTGCGTTCGCCGTCGCGGCGGTAGTCAAGCGTCAGGTGGCCAAGCCAGCTCATGGGGAACTCGGTACTTCAGTGGGTTCAGGTGTCGGGAACTCGACGGTCACGGTGCAGCCTTGCTGCAGCCAGCCACCCTGCACGATGCGTGCCGTCATGCCGCCATGGCCGCGCATGGCGTTGTAGCCACCCGGGCCCAGTTCGGCTTCCATGCGCGAGCAGGGGTCACAGGGCCCTGTGAGTTCCAGCAGCACGTCGGGGCCCAGGCGCAGGCGCACGGGCTGGTCCTTGAACAAGGCCTTGGCCGCCAGCAGGTTCAGGCCCGACACAACCAGGTTGCGGCGCAGTCGGGTGGGGTCGATGGGCCCTTCGCCCAGCAGCGCGCCCAGGGTGGCCAGGTGCTCGGCCTGGATCAGGGTGACCTGCCGCGCACTGCCTTTGCCGCTGGCCGCTGCGCCGCGGCTGGGCTTCTTGCTGGCCATGCGGTCACCGGCCAGGCCCAGGCCCGCCAAAGCCTGCACCTCGGGCACCACCCGCACAGGGGCCAGGCGCTCTGGGCGCAACACGATGGTTTCCAGCCGCCCGGGGCGGGGAAACTGCTGAACCAGCTGGCGCAGGGTGACGGCGTCGTGCATGGGGTGGACAAGCGGGGTGGACAAGCCAGGGCTGATGGACGGACAGGCGAGGGCAGGGTGCCTAGCCCGCATCATGGCATGCACAATGGCCGCATGAGCGCCCCTGACACCTTGCCTCACACCCCGCCCGACGATCGGCTCGGCATCCCCGCGCACAACCTGCAGGCCCACCCCGACGAACTGCCGGTGGTGCAGGCCACCCGCCACTGGCTGGAGAAGGCGGTGATCGGCCTGAACCTGTGCCCCTTTGCCAAGGCGGTGCACGTCAAGCAGCAGGTGCGCTATGTGGTCTCGCCCGCCACCAGTGCCAAAAGCCTGGCGCGTGAGCTGGTGCGCGAGCTGGAACTGCTGGCCAGCGCTGATCCCGCCCGCACCGACACCACCTTGCTGGTGCACCCCTATGTGCTGGAAGACTTCCTGGACTACAACGACTTCCTGGAAGAGGCCGACGAGGTGCTGGTGGACATGGGCCTCGATGGCGAGATCCAGATCGCCAGCTTCCACCCGGCCTACCAGTTCGAGGGCACCGAGGTGGACGACATCACCAACTTCACCAACCGCTCGCCTTACCCCACGCTGCACCTGATCCGTGAAAGCAGCATCGAGCAGGCTACGCAGGCCTTCCCGGATGCGGCCGACATTTACGACACCAACATGGCCACCCTGCGCCGCCTGGGCCTGGAAGGCTGGCGACGCCTGATGGTGGCGCCTTGATGTTGAGCACTTTGAGCACGTTGCCAGAGGGCTACCGCGCCCTGGTGGTGGGGGCCCAGGGTGGCATTGGCGCGGCCCTGATGGCCCGGTTGCAGGCCGACCCGCGCTGCGGCGGGGTCTGGGGCACGGCCCGCCAGCCTGATGCGGCCAGCCAGCTGCTGCCCATGGACCTGTGCCACGAGCCCAGCATCGAAGCCGCCATGCAGGCCTTGCGCGTGCACGGCCCTTTCCATGTGCTGATCAATGCCGCCGGGGTGTTGAGTCTGAACGGCGTCCCCCCTGAAAAGCGCCTGGCCGACCTGAACGCCGAGCACATGGCCCAGGTGCTGGCCATCAATGCCCTGGGCCCGGCGGTGTGGCTCAAGCATGCGGTGGCGCTGTTGCCGCGCCAGGGCCGCTGTGTGGTGGCCACCTTGTCGGCCCGCGTGGGCAGCATCGGTGACAACCGCAAGGGCGGCTGGTACGCCTACCGCGCCAGCAAGGCCGCGCTGAACATGCTGTGGCGCACCGCCGCCATCGAGGTGGCCCGACAGCGCCCGGAGGCCGTGCTGCTGGCCCTGCACCCGGGCACGGTGTTCTCGCCGCTGTCCAAGCCGTTTGTGCCCGATGGCCCCGAGCAGCCCGGCCTGATGCACCCTGAAAACGCCGCTGCCCGACTGCTGGCCGTGATCGACACGGCCACCGAATCGGGCAGCTTCAAGGCCTGGGACGGCAGCACCATCGAGTGGTGAGCGCCCCTTTGTCTGGTCAGGCCTGATCGGGCTTGATCAGAGCGGCAGCTTCAGCGTGGGCGCGAAGATGGCAATCGTCACGCCCAGGCCTGCGGCCCACACCAGCGAACGCAGCGCGGCCAGGTTGGCCAGGTAGGTCACGGTGTACAGCACGCGCACGCCAATGAAGGCCATGGCCAGCATGTCGGTGCGGGCCTGGTCCAGGCCGGCCAGTTGCGCGGCCAGCACGGCAAACACGAACAGGGGCAGGGCTTCAAAGCCGTTGTTCTGCGCGGCGGCGGCACGGGCCTGCCAGCCTTCCAGCTTGGTTTCCCATTGGCGAGGGTGGTTGTTGTCGTAGCCACCGTCGCGGCGCTTTTTGCCGGCGGTCGAGCCCTTGGCCAGGCCCACGGTCACGATCGGCAGCACAGCCGCCACCAGCACGCAGGTGTTTGCAATCGTCATCTTGTCTCCACAGCAGGAAAAACGGCCCCAGGCGGGTGCCTGAGGCCGTTGCATTCTAGTCTGACAAGAGTTGTTGTCAATTAACGATTGTCAGGGCTGCCGGGGGCCGTTCATGCCAGGGCCGGGTAGTCGGTGTAGCCGTGGGCACCCTGGCCGCCGTACAGGGGGGCGTCCTTGAACAATTCGTTCAGGGGCGCGCCTTCCTTGAAGCGGCGGGGCAGGTCGGGGTTGGTCAGCGCCGCACGGCCGAACGACACCAGATCGGCCTTGCCATTGGCGATGGCCTCGATGGCCATGTCGCGGGTGTAGCCGTTGTTCACCATCCACACGCCCTTGTACAGGGCACGAATGGCTTCGTAGTCGAAGGGGGCGTTGTCGCGCGGGCCGCCGGTGAAGCCTTCCACCACGTGCACGTACACGGGGTTGATCTTGGCCAGTTCACGCACCACGTGCTCGAACAGCGGCTGCGGGTTGCTCTCGTTCGAATCGTTCACGGGCGACACGGGCGAGATGCGCACGCCGGTGCGGTGCGCGCCGATCTCGGCGGTCACGGCGGCCATCACTTCCAGCAGGAAGCGGGCACGGTTTTCGATGCTGCCGCCATAGGCGTCGGTGCGCTTGTTCGAGCCGTCGCGCAGGAAGGCGTCGAGCAGGTAGCCGTGGGCGCCGTGAATTTCCACGCCGTCAAAGCCCGCTTCGATGGCGTTGCGCGCTGCGGTGCGGAAGTCATCGACGATGCCAGCAATCTCGCTGGTTTCCAGGGCGCGGGGCTCCGAGGTGTCCACATAGCCTTGACCCGGGATGTAGGTCTTGGCATTGGCGCGCAGGGCCGAGGGGGCCACGGGGGCCTTTTCGCCCGGCTGGAAGGCCGTGTGCGACATGCGGCCGGTGTGCCACAGCTGCACGAAGATCTTGCCGCCACGGGCGTGCACTTCGTCGGTCACCTTCTTCCAGCCGGCGATCTGCTCGGGGGTGTGCACGCCGGGCGTGGCGATGTAGCCCTGGGCCTGGGCCGACACCTGGGTGGCTTCGGCAATGATCAGGCCGATGCTGGCGCGCTGGGCGTAGTACTCGATGGTCAGTGGGCCAGGCACGTTGCCGGGCTCGGCGCGGTTGCGGGTGAGGGGGGCCATCACGATGCGGTTGGCCAGGGTGATCTCACCCAGCTTGAACGGTTGAAACAGTGCGCTGTTGGCGATGTCGGCTTGGCTCAGTGCCATGGGGTGCTCCAGTGGAAGGAAGTGGGTGAGGCGGCGACCGCCCCGAGGGAACTTCAGTACGACAAGCTCAGGAATCGGAAACTTCAGACACGTCAGTGGGCTGAAAGAAGTGGTCCAGCATCAGGCGCAGGCACTCTTTCAGCGGCTTGGCGTTGTGGGTGACCTTCATGCGCAGCAGGGCGCCTTGCCAGGCGTTCCAGAAGAAGGCTGACAAGGCCTTGGCCTGCACGTCGCGGCGCACCTCACCGGCCTGCTGGGCCTGCTCGATCAGGGCCGTGAGGCGCTGGTGCCAGTGGCGCATGGCGGTGTCGAGCGCCTCGCGGCAGGCCGGGCTGCTTTCGGCCAGTTCGGCCGAGAAGTTACCCACCAGGCAGCCGGGGCAGGTGGCCTGCTCGTGGTGCGCAATGAAGGTTTGAAACAGGTGGCGAATGGCCGCCAGCGGCGAGGCCTGGCGCGCTGCCGGCAGGGTGGCCATGGCTGCGTCCCAGGTGGCGTCCATGCCCTGCGCATAGCGCTGGATGATCTCCACCGCGAAAGCCTCTTTGCTCTCGAAGTGGTTGTAGAACGAGCCCTTGGGCACCTTGGCCTGAGCGGCCAGCTCGGACACCCCCGTGGCGTTGTAGCCCTGCTGCTTGAACAGCAGGTGCCCCGCCGCCAGCAGGCGGTTGGGGATGTCGGTGGGGTCGGCGGTGCGCGGCATGGGCGAATAATATGACCAGTCGTCTTGAAGTGCGTGGCACGCCTTCAAACCCGAGCTGACCCAGGGGTTTTAGTCGTGTGCCGAGCGTTCGGTGGGGTGCCAGCCCCCCATGGCCCAGCGGGCCAGGGCGTTCATGCAGGCAAAGATGGCCACGCCCGTGGCCGTGATCAGGGCCAGTGCCGCGAACATGCGGGCCACCTGCAACTGGTAGCCGCTCTGCAGAATTTGGTAGGCCAGGCCGCTGCTGGTGCCGCCGGTGCCGGCCACGAATTCGGCCACCACCGCGCCGATCAGGGCCAGGCCCCCGGCCACGCGCAGCCCCGCAAAAAAGTGGGGCAGGGCCGAAGGCAGTTGCAGCCGCCACAAGGTTTGCCAGCGGCTGGCTTTTTTGAGGCGGAAGTAGGCCGCCAGCTCGGGGTTCACGCTGCGCAGGCCCAGCGTGGTGTTCGAGATCACGGGGAACACGGCCACCACGGTGGCGCACACCACCAGGGCCAGCGTGGGCTCGGGCACCCACAAGATGATGAGCGGGGCCAGCGCCACCACCGGGGTCACCTGCAGCAGCACGGCATACGGGAAGAACGCGGCTTCCACCCAGCGGCTTTGCACAAAGGCAAAGGCCACCAGCGTGCCCAGCGTGGTGGCGGCCAGCAGCGCACCGGCCGTGATCTTCAAGGTGGTCAGCCAGGCGGCGCCCAGCAAGGCGCGGTCGGCCCACAGGGTTTCGGCAATGCGCAGCGGCGTGGGCAGCAGGTATTCGGGCACCTTGGCCCAGGTGCAGGCGGCCTGCCACAGCGCCAGCAGGGCAGCGGCCACCAGCCAGGGCATCAAGCGGGGCATCAGGCGTGGCAGGGCACTCATGCGCTGGCCTCTTTCAGCAACTGGTGCAGCTGGCGCACCAGGGCATTGAAGGGCGCGCTGGTGCGCAGCCATTCGTCACGCGGCTGCTCGGGGCAGGCGGGCACATCGGCCACCACGCGGCCCGGCTTGGGCGCCATCACCAGCACGCGGTTGGCCACAAAGGCCGCTTCGGCCAGGCTGTGCGTCACGAACAGCACCGTCAGGGGCTGGCCGCTGCTGGCCTGCTGTTGCCACAGGGTGCGCAGGTCGGTGTCCAGCTTGTGGCGGGTGATCTCGTCGAGCGCGCCAAAGGGCTCGTCCATCAGCAACAGGCGAGGGCGCGTGACCAAGGCCCGCGCAATCGACACGCGCATCTGCATGCCGCCCGACAGCTCGTGCGGGTGGCGCGCACCGGCATCGCCCAGGCCCACAGCGGCCAGGGCCTGCTGCACGCGGGGCTCGGCCTCGTGGCGGGGCACGCGGGCCAGGTCCAGCGGTAAGCGCACATTGGCAGCCACGTTGGCCCAGGGCATCAAGGTGGGCGCCTGGAACACATACGACACATCGGCCTCAGAGGCCGCACGGCGCACCTGCCCCTGGCTGGGCTGCAGCAAGCCGGCCACCAGGTTCAGCAGCGTGCTCTTGCCGCAGCCCGATGGGCCCAGCAGGGCCACGAACTCGCCCTCGGCCACGTGCAGGTTCAGGGCGGCCAGGGCCTGCGTGCCGTTGGGGTAACGCAGCTGCAGGCCGGTGGTTTCAATGGCGGGCAGGGCGCTCAGGGCAGCACCTTCAGGTTCTTCACGAACTCGGTGGTGTAGGTCTTGCGCACATCCACCTTGGCGGGGTCGATCAGCTTGTGGCGCACCAGCAGGTCAAACGTGGCCTTCATGCGGGCGTCGGTCAGGGTGCCGATGCCTTGCGTGGCGGCGTCACCGCCCAGCACCACGCCTTCGCTCTTGAGTTTGCCGATGCCGTAGGCCAGCAGGTCATCGGTCATGTTGGGGTTGTCTTTCTTGATCAGGGTGTGGGCCGGGGTCGGGTCACCCTGCAGGTAGCTCTTCCAGCCCAGCATCGAGGCCTTCACGAAGGCGGCCACCTCTTTGGGCCGCTGCTGCAGCGTCTTGCGGCTGCACACCACGGTGGTGGCGTAAGGGGGCCAGCCGTGGTCGGCCAGCACGAACACCTTGGGCGCCTTGCCGGTGGCCTTTTCAATGCTGTAGGGCTCAGAGGCCAGGTAGCCCTGTTGCGCAATGTTCTTGTCGGCCAGGAAGGGCTGGATGTTGTAGGCGTAGGGCCGGGTTTGCTCGTCGGTGAAGCCATACCGCGCCTTCAGCCAGGGCCAGAAGCTGACCCGGCTGGCCGCGCCGATCAGCAGCGTGCGGCTTTTGAGGTCTTCCATGCGTTTGACATCCGGGTGGGCCACCAGCACGGCCGGGTCTTTCTGGAACACCGCGGCCACGGTGACGGCCTCGATGCCTTGCTCCCACACCTTCATGGTTTCGACGTCGTAGCCCATGATGCAGTCGGCCTTGCCGGCCAGCATCTGCTGCATGATGTTGATTTGCGGCCCGCCCATGCGAATGGCCACCTCCAGCCCAGCCTGCTTGTACAGGCCCTGCGCCTGCGCCTGGTAGAAGCCGCCGTGCTCGGCCTGGGCGTACCAGTTGGTCAGGTAAACAAAAGGCGCGGCCGAAGCTGCTGTGGAAACCGCGGCCGAGGCCAGCACCAGGGCGCGGGCGGCCAACACATGAAGAGGGCGAAGCATGGCGTGAATGATCAAGCAGGTTGGGTGCAGCCGTGTTTGTACACCGGCGTCTTTAGAATGGCGCCTCTTTTGCCGTTTTGCCATTTCTGCCTGTGGGGTGCACCCGTGTCTGAGCGCTTGTTCGTTGCTTCGCAATATGTGTTGCCCAAGGTGGCCCTGACGGCCGCGGCCGGCCACGCCGCCAACATCAAAGGCGGGGCGTTCACCACCCGGTTCATTGAGTGGTTCATTGGCCGCTATGGCGTGAACATGCAGGAAGCGGCCAACCCCGACCCGGCCAGCTACCCCACCTTCAACGAATTCTTCACGCGCCCCTTGAAGGCCGGTGCCCGCCCCCTGGCCCAGGCCAGCCTGGTGTGCCCGGTGGATGGCGCCATCAGCCAGTTTGGCCCGATCAAAGCCGACCAGATCTTCCAGGCCAAGGGCCACCAATACAGCACGCGCGCCCTGGTGGGCGGTGACGCCGAGCTGGCCGCCCAGTTTGAAAACGGCCACTTTGCCACCCTGTACCTCAGCCCGAAGGATTACCACCGCATTCACATGCCGTGCGCCGCGCGCCTGCGCCGCATGATTTACGTGCCGGGTGAATTGTTCAGCGTGAACCCCGCCACCGCCCGTGGCGTGCCCGGCCTGTTTGCCCGCAACGAACGCGTGGTGTGCGTGTTCGACACCGAGTTTGGCCCCATTGTGCAAACCTTGGTGGGCGCCACCGTGGTGGGCAGCATGGCCACCACCTGGCACGGCGTGGTGAACCCGCCTCGCAGCAAGCAGGTGCGCGAATGGCGCTATGACGACCGGAACATCACCTTCCAGCAGGGTGACGAAATGGGCCGCTTCTTGCTGGGTAGCACCGTGGTGATGCTGCTGCCCAAGGGCGCCTTTAAATTCAACCCGCAATGGCAGCCCACCCGCGCCATTCGCATGGGTGAGGTGATGGGCAACTGGTGAAAGTGAACGGCCCGGCGCCCAGGCGCTGAGCGGCCCATAACAACGGCAGCGCCGCCCCCGTGGGAGCACGGGAGGCGGCGTTTTTGCGTGGGGGTGGCGCGAACGTTGCGTGGGGGATGGGGGGCGTTAAGATGTTGGGAAGTGAAAAAAATTTCGCGGCTGGCTTGGGCGGCCGTTGTCAATGAGGGAGGTGGGATATGTTGTTTGTGATGGATAACTCTTTGGCTGGTTGGTTATCTGTGCTTCGTGATCGCCATAACCAATTAAGCCGTCAATGAAGACGTATAAATTACGTTAGAAAACGGCAAGAATTTATGCACCAACAAATCAATAAGTTCGATAAAAACAACAAAGAGAGAATATACAATCTATTGGTATTAAAGGGTGAGGCCTTGCTGAAGGGGCATTTTTTAGCAATGCGCCAAAGTAGTATAAGCGCCGAATCATATAGTAATTTTTTTACTGCAATTTCCGATCAGGTTGACCCTCTTCTTATTTATTTTATAAATGACGAAATAAGTGCATCACTGCTTGAAAGAGGCCCCTTAATAAATTTAATTAAAGAGGTTAAAGATAACCACTATAGTGATGAGCACTTTAAGCGACTGCAATATGCGGAGAATGATTTGCAAGACCTCTTTGCAAACAGGACTGATTTCATCATTGGTTCAAATTTTCTTGATTTCAAAGTAAACACATTTTCCGCCTTTGAGAAACATGTTGAGGAATTGTACGAAAAGTTATTACTCAACAAGCCACGAAGCGACAAGAAGGAAAAGAAGCTTATTGAATTAATTGGGAAATACTCCGAAATCAGTGACAATGACGAAAAAGCCTCGATCTTGGAAAAGATAAAAAGAATTTCTTTCTATGTGTCCAGCTCTGAAAAAATAGAGTACGTGTTATATAAATCTGGAATTCAAAAGGAGGAAGCAGACGAGGTGCGTACTTTTTTAAATTTTTATAGAAATCAAAGAAACACCATACATAACCTAGGGATTCACAAGGGAGAAAGTCAGGCCGTGGTTGCAAACGACATTGAGATTTCCTTGGAAAATGGAAAACCTGGCTATACAGAAAACCACAACTCAGCAATTTTTGCTTGCCATAAATTGATGGGTATTTATGAGTCAATGCATCATAGCGTTACTGGTGAAACAGTTTTCTAACATGGCGCTCAACCTCGCGCCCTTCGGTCGCTGGACTCGCCAAAGCGTAGCTTTGGCTCGCCGGTTAGCTTTACGTTAGGCTTTTCAGTTATTGTCACGAGCGAAAATCTTGGGAGAGCGTACTTGGATAACTCGATAGTTAGCGCGCTTTTGGCGCTAGTGGGAACACTAATAGCAGGCTTTCTGAGCACGTTCGTGTCTGAGCACTACCGTCGTCACTGTAATAGAACCGCCTTAGCTGGCGCTCTCGCTGGCGAACTTGGCTCATACAGCGACGCCTGGCCTCTTGCCCACTCAAACGTCAAAAAAATCTATGAATTGGCGGCGTCTGGCGCCAAGCTGAGAATTCCAAAAACAGAAAAACCTAATGATCGAGTTTTTGATAGTTGCGTGGCACAAATAGGCTTGCTTGGACCTGAACTTGCAGATGATCTCGCGTATACCTATAACAATATCAATGCTTTCAGAGTTAGCATACAAGCTGCGAGCGACATCGACTCAGATCCCGCTGGGCAGGCAGCCCTATTGAGCGGTGCTTTGGCGGCAATGGAACGTGCAAATGAGCGCGGCAAAACGCTTCCAGAAAGATTACGCCTCATTGCAAGAGAGAGCTACTTTCAAAGATGGCCTTGGTTACTACTTGTTGTGGGCGCACTATGCTCCGCCATAGTTGCAGCATTTCTGCTCGGCGCGGCGTACGGTGACCCTTTGCAGACAATGAGTAAAAAACCGGAACAAGCGCGACGCGCGGATTGATACATGAAATGCAGCACCCAACACTGTCGGTCAGTGCGGCATGAAAAATTTCCACTCCGCGCCCCAGCCTAGCTGTCGGTTCAACGCGGACGCGAAGCTTACGGTTGGTTCCCTTTATAAGTTTCGCTACTTATTGCACAGCTTAAATTGGGCGTCAGGCGTCTAAGGCAGCCCCAGTCCCGTGCATCAAGGCAATTAACAGCCAATACCCACTCATCGGAGGCCCTCATGAATCTCGACGGCGAAATCATCACTGTGCGACCCGATGTCGCCATCGACACCCTGCAGAAGTTGCCCAACTATGTGGGCATCTCAAGTCAGACAGCCGGCGCAAAAGGCATATCGATGAACATCGTGATCATTCCTGCGGGCGCCAAGGCACAACCGCACTACCACGATGGGTTCGAGACTGCGATCTACATACTGAAGGGTGAAGTTCAAACCTTTTATGGCAAGGGTCTGTCCAAGTCGTGCATAAACAAACAAGGAGACTTCCTCTACATCCCCTCTGGCCTGCCGCATCAGCCCGTCAATTTGAGCCAAGACTCAGAGGCCATTGCGCTGGTGTCTCGCACGGATGCGAGCGAACAAGAAAGCGTTCGCGCTTACCAGCCATAGTTGCTGCGGCAACTTGCAGCAAGGGAAACAGAAATGCCAACGGTGACCATCGAAGTCAAGCACAACTACACCACCGAGCAAGAGATCGCCATCATCGATGCCGTTCACCAAGCAATGATGGAGGGCATCAAGACGCCAGAGTGGGACAAGAACATTCGTCTCGTCGTTCACGAGCCTCACCGCTTCACCAGCCCGCCGGGGAAATCTGATCGGTACACCTTGGTGACGTTTGACATGTTCTCGGGGCGTTCAATTGAAGCAAAGCGCGCGCTCTATTCGGCAATCGTCAGAAACCTGTCAGCGCTCGGTATCCAGGCGTCGGATGTGATCATCAATTTGAGAGAGCACCCTCCAGAAAACTGGGGCGTTCAAGGCGGCAAGCCGGCCTCTGATGTTGATCTTGGCTTCAACATCAATGTGTAAGCCATGCACAACCATGAAGTGCCTGCGCGCCTTGTGAACGCTTACCTGCAAGCCAGCGAATTCATTGACCACCAGCACCCGGCCGTGGCGGCCCAGGCCCGCCAGTTGGCCGAGGGTGCTGCGGGCCCCCACCAGGCCATTGCGCGCACCTTCCACTTTGTGCGCGACCAGATCCAGCACAGCGCTGATTTCAAGCGCAACCCGGTCACGTGCAAGGCGTCTGATGTGCTGCTGCATGGCACGGGCTATTGCTATGCCAAAAGCCACTTGCTGGCGGCGCTGCTCAGGGCGCAGGGCATTGCCACGGGGCTGTGCTACCAGCGCTTGTCGGTGGATGGGCAGGGCGCGCCGTATTGCCTGCACGGGCTCAATGCCGTGTGGTTGCCGGGGCATGGCTGGTTCAGGGTTGATGCGCGTGGCAACAAGCCCGGCGTGCAGGCCGAGTTCAACCCGCCACACGAGCAACTGGCCTTTGCCGTGCACCCGCCCTTTGAGCGCGACCTGCCCGAGGTGTGGGCCGAGCCCTTGCCCCAGGTGGTGGCCTGCCTGCAGCGTTATGGCACTTATGCCGAGGTGCTGGCCAACCTGCCTGATGTGCAGTTGTGGGGCTGAGGCTGGTGGGTGCACACCATGAAGTTTGAGAACCCTTTGGCCGCCTTGCTGCCACACCGCCCAGCCTTGCTGGTGGGCAATGGCATCAACCGCTTTGGCGCCGCGCCCGGCACCAACTCGTGGGAAGCCTTGCTCACAGCCCTGGCCCGCCAGCACCTCAACCCACAACACGAGGGCGTGCCCGCGGGCGTGTCGCCTACGGAGTTTTTCGATGTGCTGGAGCTGGCCTTGCACCGCCCGCCTGGCGCACCGCGCAGCACGGGTCACAAGGCCTTGCAGGCGCAGTTTTGCGAGCTGATGGGCCAGTGGCAGCCACTGCCGCATCATGGGCACATCATGCGCTGGGCGCAGCAGGCGCAGGCGCCGGTGCTCACCACCAATTTCGAGCATTCACTGGCGCAGGCCGCGGGCTGCACCTTGCAGCGGTCTGGCCCGCAGCGGCAGGCGTTCACGGCCTTCTACCCCTGGGGGCGCTGCTTTGCGCCCGGCCCGGTGGCTGACCCGCTGCAGGCCTTTGCCATCTGGCATGTGCACGGCATGGCGCATTACCGCCAAAGCGTGCGCCTGGGCCTGTCGCACTACATGGGCGCGGTGCAGCGTGTGCGGGGGTGGCTCACGCAGGCGGGCAACCGGCTGTACAAGCCGCAGCACATGGCCAGCTGGCCGGGCGCGCACACCTGGCTGCAGGTGTTCTTTCACAAGCCGCTGTTGTGTTTCGGCCTGGGCCTGGGTGAAAACGAAGTCTTCCTGCGCTGGCTGTTCATTGAACGGGCGCGATACTTCCAGCGCTTTCCTGAGCGCGCACAGCCCGCCTGGTTCGTGCATGTGCAAGGCAGTGGTGACCTGACCCCGGGCAAGGCCTTGTTCCTGCAGGGTGTGGGCGTGCAGCCTGTGGCGGTGGCGGGGCATGAGCAGGTGTATGCCGCCGAAGTGTGGCAATGCGCAGCGCCACATGCTGCCCGGGGGTGAAAACCGCACACTTGCGCCCCGCCTGCAGTGGCTGGCCACTCCAGCCCCCCGCCACATGGCCGAAACTGCAAAGGTTGCGGCCATGGGTGTGAGGTACAGCCATGCAGGAAGCAGTCACAGACACCACCGAGTCTGCAACATCGGTGGACGCCCTGGTGGGCTGGGTGCTGCCCGGCCAGCATGGCGCACCGGCTGAGGCCCTGGGCCGCATCCGCTTCATCTGCGAGCACACGCCCGATCTGTTCCAGGCGGTGTGGATCGTGCTGGCCACCCACCAGGGTGTGGCCCGCGAAAAGCTGGCCGCCGCCTTGCGGCAGTTGCGGCCCGAATTCGCCACGTTTTCTGTGGACGACATCCAAGGTTTGCTGAACAGCATCTGGCATGGTGGCCAACCCGGCTTCGAGGCCGTGATGCGCGCGCGCCAGCGCGGCAAGAAGCTGGCTTCGCCCAATTGCAGCAAGTTGCCGTGGAATCAGTGAAGGGTAGAGCGCCAAGCTCGGTCTGACAGCCTGCGAAACACGCGGGTGAGACAATGGCGCATGAGCACCTTTCCTCCTTGCCCCCAGTGCCAATCGGCCTTCACTTACGACGACGGCAGCCAGCTGGTCTGCCCGGAATGCGGCCACGAATGGCAGCCTGGCGCCTCAGCCGCCGCTGAAGACACCGCCCTGGTCGTGAAAGACGCCAGCGGCAACCTGCTGGCCGATGGCGACAGCGTGACGGTGGCCAAAGACCTGAAGATCAAGGGCTCGTCGCAGGTGGTGAAGGTGGGCACCAAGGTCAAAAACATCCGCCTGGTCGAGGGTGATCACAACATCGACTGCAAGATCGACGGCATTGGCCCCATGAAGCTCAAGTCGGAGTTCGTGAAAAAGGCCTGAGCAGCCTCGGCTCCCGCTTCAGGCCTCCGGTTCGGCCTTCTTGCGCGTGCGCGTGGGCTTGAAGTGTTTTTGCAGGGCGTCTGCGACCACGCCGCTGATGCCGTCTTCGTGGCTCAGGGCCTGTTCGCGCAGTTGCGCCACCAGGGCCGGTGGCAGGCGCAGCGTGATCTGCACGGGCTTGGGTGCCGCGGGCGCCTTGGGCTCTTCCACAGCCACCGCCTTGGCGGCCTTGCCGAAACGTTCGGGGGTGCGCTCGGCCTTCTGCTGGCCGCCAACCTTCTTGGCCAGTGCCTTGTAGAGGTCGGTCTTCTTCATGCTCATGGGTGGGCCTTGGTGTGCGTAACGATGATCTGACCCAGGATTCTCTCAGGTAACGCAGGCCTGGGCTTTTTGGCTCATGGGCGCTCATTCCGGCGCAACCTGGTGCAGGGATCATCAAACTTTTTTGCCATGAAGTTGAAATCCATCGCCATCCTTGCTCCTCTTTGCTTCCTTGCCGCATGTGGCGGGGGAGGGGATGGCGCAGGCAGTACCGCAAGCAATGATCTGGTCCTTCGAGAGTCAAAGGTCCTTGAAGAGGGGGCAAGCTTCTCTATGAGGCTCACGCCAGGCACTTACAAGGCCAATGTCACTAGCTCCTCGTCTGGGGTTGTGGTTACTTGGGTGGGTGACAGCCAGGGCTGTGGCAAGTCTGGTGAGGTCAAGGTATACAGTCAAATCTGTACGTTCACGATCACCGGCCAGCTGCTGGTGGCCAACCCCACAACCTTTGGCTTGGGGGCCCAGGAAATAGTGACTGTCGAGGTGTTCAAACTATGAAGCTATTAATCGAGGCATGAGCCTGTGTTCAATGCCCCACCTTTGAAAACAGATTGATCACCACCACCCCGGCAACGATCAAGCCCATGCCGATCACGGCCGCGGCGTCCAGGCTTTGCTGAAACGCCAGCCAGCCCACGAGCGAGATCAGCACGACGCCCACGCCCGACCAGATGGCGTAGGCCACGCCCGTGGGGATGGTGTGCAGGGTGAGCGACAGGAAGTAAAAGGCGGTGCCGTAGCCCGCCACGGTGGCCAGGCTGGGCCACAGGCGGGTGAAGCCTTCCGAGGCTTTCAGGCAACTGGTGGCGATCACTTCAGCCACGATGGCCACGGCCAGACAGGCATATGCAGAGTTCATCCCGACATGGTCTCGCAAATGCGGTGCTGTTGCTGTCCTGGCATTGAAAGCCCCGACGCACTGGCTATATTGGCCTGCATGCAGCCCAGTTTGATCCGCCCCTTTGCGCCCGGTGACGAACACGCCATCGCGGCCATCTACAACCACTACATCCTGCACACCACGGTCACGTTCGAGGAAGAACCTTTGTCGCCGGCTCAGATGCGCGAGCGCATTGACGCCTACCGACAGCATCACCCCTGGCTGGTGTGTGTGCGTGGCACCGAGGTGCTGGGGTACGCCTACGGGGCGAAGTTCCATGCCCGCGCGGCCTTTCGGCACACGCTGGAAGCGTCGGTGTACCTGAAGGCGGGCTGTGAGCGCCAGGGCTTGGGGCGGGCTCTGTACAAGGCGCTGATTCCGATGCTGGCTGAGCAAGGGTGCCGAACGCTGGTGGCCGTGATTGCACTGCCGCACGAGGGTAGTGTGGCCCTGCATCAGTCGCTGGGATTCGAGGCCAGCGGCCGGCTCAAGCAGGTGGGCTTCAAGTTCGGCCAGTGGCTGGACATCGGGTACTGGACCTTGGCCTTGGGCCCCAGGGCTTGATGTCACAAACCCACCCCCCTAGCTTGCTCAGGGATGTGTGCGCTGCCCGCGCTTCAAGTTAGGGGGCGCGGGCCCTGGAGGGCTGTTGCGATCGATCAGGGGTTTTGACAATGCGTCTCGCAGTACGCAAAACCTCTTTTCTCACAACCTTCAGGAATGCATCATGGCAATCGGTGACGAACTCTCCAGCCTCGATTTCTCGGCAATGATCGGTGGCCCGCTGAACGCGGTCATCAAGGCGCAGGCCCAGTCGGCCATCACGTCGGTCGACTTCATCAAGTCGGTGGGCTTCGACAAGGACGGCAACGTCGAGCAGGTCGAGTTCAGCTACAACAAGATGGTCCCCAAAAAGGACGCGCAAGGCAATCCCACCGCGGAGCTGGTGGAGACCAAGCAGAAGCTGTCAGTGCCCTTGCTGACCATGCTGCCCATTCCGTTCATTCGCGTCGAAGAAACCACCATCGATTTCAACGCGAAGATCAATTCGGTGCAGGAAAGCACCACCACCAGCTCCACCGACCTGAAGACCTCGCTGGCCGCCAAGGCCGGTTGGGGCCCGGTGTCTGCCGAGCTCAAGACCAGCTTCTCTTACAAGAAGTCCACCAGCGCCTCGTCCAAGACCGAGCGCACCTACTCGATGGCCGTGCATGTGCGCGCTGTGCAGGATGAGCTGCCTGCCGGTACCGAGCGTCTGCTTTCCATCCTGGAAAACAGCATCAAGGAAGCTGCCGCCGCCTGATGGCGTTGGTCCCTGCACATGGCATTGATTTGAAAAGGTGAACCATGGCCGAACTGGACCAGGTTTTGGGCGCGGTGTTGAGCAGTCTTGCGCAGGCCCGTCGCATGGCCGATGAGCAGACCTCTGCCATCGCTCAGTATTACCAGAGCAGCCCACTGCTCAAGGGCATGACCGTGCCTCGCATCCGCTTGCCCGAGGTGGTGGTGGATGTGCCTTTGATCATTGACGAAGTGCAGGCGGCCCGACCGCCTGTGTTTGCCAGCCCGAAAGAGTTGTCGACTCTGGCGGTCGATGCGGCCATCCAACAAGCCCAGCAAGCCGATGTGCCCGTGAGTGCCGCGCTGCGTGAACAGATCAGCCGCAGCTTGCTGGTCAGTTTCGAGCAGGTGCTGCAGGCAGGGCAGGCTGGCAAGCTGGCCCCTGACTTGTTGCGTGAGCAACTGGCAGAGGCCACTGACAAGGCCCTGATGACTCCGGTGCGTGACACTGTGGACACGCGCGTCGCGGCTTTGAACAAGGCGTCGATCGCGGCCAGCAGCCGCAAGCTGCGCGGTGCAGCCGATCTGCCAGCCGCCACCACACGTGCAGCGACAGCCGCGGGCCTCAATGCGGGTGCGGCGGTCCAGAAAGACCCGCTCGTGATCCGCGCGGCGGTGTTGACGGCGGCCAAGGAGGCCATCAGGCTGTCAGCCATCAAGGAGCCTGGGCGGGCAGCCACACTGAAGACCAGTGTGCTGACCAGCGAGATCAAAGAGCGAACCAACCCCGACACGGTGACCCGTCTGAAGCTGGTGCTGCGTGAGGAAGGCATGGAGTGGCAGGACGTGAAGCGGGCCGATGGCTCGTCGTCGGTGATGCTGACCCCCGAGTGAACCATGCAGCTCTACACACGTGAAACCTTGCTGGAGCGCCTGATGCTGGTGCCCGACCTGATCGGGCTGTACCAGGCGCAAGATGCCTCGTTTGCCCCTGCGGTGCTGCAGTGGATGACAGCCACCGAAGACCTGCTCAAGCGCTTGCGCTCACCTTTGGTCTCGATGTGCAGTGGTCAGCGAGCCAGGTTGCTGGCGGCTGTGGACGGCGTGCATGCGGACGCCGCAGCCGCAGGAAGCAGCCCGCGCAAGGCCAGCCGCGCCGCGGCTGCGCTGTGCCTGACCCAGGTGGAGGCGGCCCTGCGCCATCGTGTGCAGGAGCTGGACACCCAGCTGCAGGTCAATGCCGAAAAGATGGCCCAGCTGGTGGCTTTGGGTGCAGCGGTCAAGCCGCTGCCGGTGGCTCCGCAGACCATCGACCCCAGCTGGTTGCAGCTGGTGTGGCAGCAGCTGGCGGCGGTGCCGGAAACACGGCATTTGCATGGCTATTTGTCTGCCTTGATGGCGCCAGCCGACCGGCATGCCCTGCTGGAAGACGCTGTGCTGAACTGGCACCACGGCCAGCAGGTCTGAAGCCTTCTGGTATGGCAGGATTGCCGTGGCGAGTGTCTGTGGCTACCATCGGGCCATGGAGACACTGATTCGCGTGGCAGATCCAGACGACGCCCCAGCGGCCAGCCGGCTCATACGCAGCTTGTCGCATCATTTTTTTCTCTTGCCTGGCGGGCAGGGCGCGGAGCGATTCATGGCCTCGACGTCGGCCGCTGAGCTCTATGCTTTGATGGCCTCACCGCATTTCCATTACCTCACAGCCTGGCAGGGCGAGGTGTTGGCGGGTGTGGCGGGCATGCGTGATCACACCCACTTGTTTCACCTGTTCGTGGCACCTGAGGCGCAGCGCCAAGGGCTGGCCCGCCGCCTTTGGGTGGGCTTGGTGAAAGCCGCCCAGGCTGCAGGCAAGGGCCAGCACATCACGGTGAATGCGTCGGCCGTGGCTGTGCCGGTGTACGAGCGCTTTGGCTTTCAGCGTGAGGGCACCGAGATTCGAACCGATGGCATCCGTTATGTGCCCATGCGATGGGTGGCTTGATCTGCAAGGCCCCATGAGCCGAATGCGACGCCCCTTGCCGTGGCGCCGTGGTGCGGTGTCATTCGATGTCGTCGAGAAGCCCTGGACACGACGGCAGCGGCCTTTGGCTGACGAAGTGACGGCGCTGATGGGTGAAGGGGTCTTGGAATGCCAGTTGGCTGGCCAGCAGTTGCAGCGGCTTTGAAAAATCAGGCGCCTGGGTGACGGGCGGCTCGGGCCGCATCACCGGGTAGATGCGGTCGTTTAGCAAAGGCAGGCCCAGGTGGTTCATCTGGGCACGCAGCTGGTGCTTGCGGCCCGTGTGCGGGTGCAGTCGGTAATGCCCCAGGGGGTGACCGTTTGGCCCGATGAAGGTGCGCAGCAGCTCGATGAGGGTGTCGGCGTTGGGCTCGCCGGGCACGGTGTGCATGGCCATGAAGTGCGGGCTTTCTTCCAGCCGCGTGTGGCAACGCAGGGGAAGGTTCAGCTCAGGGCGCACAGGGGCGATCGCTTCGTACACCTTGCGCACTTGCCGCTCGGCAAACAGGCGCTGGTAGGCGGCACGTTCGCTGGGTTGCACGCTGAAGGCCACCAGCCCGGCGGTTTCCAGGTCGATGCGGTGCAGCGGCACCAGGGTGTCAATGCCTGTGAGGCGCTTGAGCTTGACCAGCAGGGTTTGCTGCACATGCCGGCCTTTGGGGCTGATGGGCAGGAAGTGCGGCTTGTCGGCCACCACCAGGTGCTCGCACTGGTGCACGATGCCCACCGGGAAAGGCACCTCGTGTTCGAAGGGCACTTCACGCCAGTAATACAGCCTCATGCCCGGTGTGCAGGGCGCATCGGGTGGCACCGGCTGGTTCTGGGCGGTGACCACATCGCCTTGCGCCATGCGCTGCTGCCAGTCGGTCTTGGGCACGGCGGGGATGCGCTCGGCCAGGAAGCTGAGGCAGTCGGGCCAGTGCGGGCCGGGCACCACCACGCAGCTGGGGCTGACCCCGTCACGCGTGGGCACCTGGTGGGGCACTTTGGCAAAGCCCATGGCGGCTCACACCTGGGTGTGCAGGGCCTGGAGGCGCTGCAGATTGTGGGCGCATTCGCCCCGGAAGGCCGGGCTGATGCGCGGCTCGGTGCTGGCGGCTTGCCAGAAGTGCAGCGCGGCGCGGCAGGCGTCTTGCCAGGCGGGCCGCTGCTCGGGCAGGGGCCAGGGTGGTTCGAACTGACGGGGCGGCACTTCGCCGCCGGCCAGGGGCGCGTACAGCATGGGCAGCATGTCGTAGCTGGGGGCCAGCATGAAGCCAGGCCGTGGTGACTGACCCGACGGGCCCTGACCAGGGCCCGGCACCAGGCTGAGGTTGCCCAGGTGCATGTCGGTGTTGCCGATCAGGCGGCCGAACCACCACCAGCGCTCGGCCTGGGCCAGAGCTTCGGCGCCCAGCCAGCCCTGCTGGTGCAGCGCACGGCACAGGCTGGGCCAATCGGTGGCACGGCTGCCGAGGAAGGCGCCTTGCACGGTGTCCAGGCTGCACAGGCGGCTGCGGCCCCAGGTGCCGTGGCGGTCGAAGCGTTCCACCTCAAGGAAGGTGCGACCGCCATGCTGCAGCACGCGGGTGTGGGCCGCGGGGCCCAGGCCATGGTGCTGCAGGCTGTGCAGGGCCAGGTGCTCGCACACCAGCAGGTCGGCCCAGCGCCGCACGGTGGGTGAGGTGTCAGCCCCCGAGAACTTGACCAGCACGTGCTCGGTGGGGCGCCCGCTCAGCAGGCGGCGCGCGCTGAATTTGGGGAACTCACCGGCGGCGCTGGAGCCCGGCACGCCCAGGGCCACGGCTTGCTCGGCCAGGTGGGCGTAAGCGCTGGCGTGGCCGGCCTCGGGCAGGGCGGCGGGCGCGGTCAGGCGCTGCTGCATCCAGCGTTCGTAAGCCTGGGCGCCCACGATCAGGCTGCCGCTGCAGTCTTCGCCTCGGTGCTGCAGCGCGTGCAGCACGTCGTCGTCGTCCCATTCGGCCGGGTTGGGGCTCAGGCCCAGGGCCTGGTGTTCCCGGCGGGCCAGTTGGCGGCCCAGGTAGCCCTGGGGGCGCATGTCTTGCAGGGGCCAGGGCAGGCCGTCCCACCAGCCGTCGGCCGATTCAGCGGGCAGAGGCCAGTGCGCGGCAGGCCAGGGGCTGGCCGTGCCGAAAGGCGCCACACCTTGCAGCTGGCTGACCGGCTGGGCCCGGCCGCTGGGCAGCACTTCGTAAATGGGGATGACACCGGTGCCACCGCGGTCGTGCCGCAAGCGGCGCACAGCCGCATGGCGGCTGCGCCGCGCCTGGCCCAGCCGCACCACCTGCTCGCCCGCTTCGGCCAGCAGTCGGTGCACGGTGGGCACGCTCACGCCCAGTGCTGTGGCCAGTTCAGAGGCCGAGCATGCGCGGTGCTGGCGCAGGACGGTCAGCAGGTCGTCGCGGGCGTTTTGCAGGCGAGGGCGCATGTTCTGAGAAGATTATTGAGGCCATTTTAAGTGACCTAACCTTTTCAGATCAATGGCTTATGAGCACTGTTTCCCTATTTGACGGCATGTTTTGAGAAGATTCACGAAGACTTGGGTTCTGCCGAGTCGAGCCGCCGAGCGCGCGCCAGCCGCCAGGCTTCGTCCGGGCTGTTGTTGTACACCTGCTCGGCGGTGGTGCCTGTTTCCTGCAGCCGGGTGTCGATGGCCACGCGGTTGTCGAACACGAAGCACTCGCCCTCCCAGTCGCGGTCGGCATCGGGCAGGGCCTGGAAATAGCTGACGATGCCGCCGTCGAGCTGGAACACGTCCAGCCCCAGGTCGTTCTGCATCCAGGCACCGGTTTTTTCGCAGCGGATGCCGCCGGTGCAGTACATGGCCACGCGCTTGCCTTCGGCCTTCCATTGCGGGGCCATGGCCTGCAGGTAGCTGGGGAAATCACGAAAGTTGTCGACTTTGGGGTCGATGGCGTTCTTGAAACGACCCAGCCGGTATTCGAAGTGGTTGCGGTTGTCGATCACCACCACGTCGTCGCGCTGGATCAGCTCACGCCACTGCTGGGGGCTGACATGGGTGCGGTCGGTGCGCTGGCGGGGCTCGGTGTCGGCCACGCCTGTCACACCTTCAACGCCCAGGGCCACGATTTCCTTCTTGCGGTGCACGCGCACCTTCCAGAACGGGCGGGTGGCGCAGGCGCTGTGCTTGAACACCATGCCGGCGAAAGCGCCGTTCAGGCGTGGGTCGTGCTGCACGGCGTGCTCGAAGGTGGCCAGGGCCTCGGCTTCGGCCGCCAGGGCACCGCTGATGCCTTCTTCGGCCACCAGGATGCTGCCGGTGAGTGGGGCCACCAGTTCACGCAGCACCTCGACCACGTGATCGGGGTCGGGCAGGCGCACGAATTTGTAGAACGAGCTGTGCAGGTAAGCGGCAGGGGCGGGGGCAGACATGGCTGAAATTGTCGCAAGAAACCCGACCCAGGCACCCAGGGGGTTCTTGTGACAGATCAGACCGGGCGGTTTTCAGCCGCCCGGGTGTCTGGGTGTGGCGGTCAGATCAGCGGCAGCTGGCTGGCGCGTTGCTGTTCGTCTTGCAGGCTGCGCGCCAGGGCCACCGCGGCCTGGTCGGCTGAGGTGTCTGCCGTGGGGGTGCTGGCGGTGGTTCCGCCCAGGGCGTTGCCCGGGGTGCTCGCCCCGCCTGGCAGGCCCATGTCGGCCGAGGGTGCGGTGAGCAGGTCACCGACGGCAGGCGCCGTGGTGTCCTTGGCGAACCACACGTCAACCATGTCGGCGCTGCTGCCGTCGGTGCGGGTGTAGCTCGACACCAGGCCCAGCAGGTTGCCGTTGTCCATGGCGGTGCCGGTGCTGGCGGCCACGTTCAGCGAGGCCACCCCCAGCTCGGTCAGACCGTGCAGCTCGCCGGCGTCGGTCACGCCATTGCTGTTGGCGTCCATCCACAGGCGCAGCGTGGCAAAACTGGCGTCGTGGCCGTCGACCACCCCGTCGGCGTTGCCATCGAGCTCGGCCAGGGCCGTGAAGCCGTCACCGGCGCGCTGGCCGTTGTTCAGCTGGGTGGCCGTGCCGAACAGCTCGGTGCCGTCGTTGATCTGGCCGTCACCATTCAGGTCGCGCACCAGCAGGGCATCGGTGGCCGAGACCCAGCCCACCTGGTGGGCCGTGCCGGTGGCACCCAGGTCGAAGTTCACGCCCTGGGCTGCGGCCAGTGTGCGCACGCCGTCGCCATCGAGGTCCAGCACGATGGGCGAGGTCAGCAGGAAGGTGTCGAGTTGTGCAGCCGTCATGGCGGCGACGTCATCGCCTTCGAAGGCCAGGTGCTGGTCGGTGGTCATGGCCGCGATGTCGGCCGTTTCCAGCGCCGGGATCTGGTCGGTGGTGAAGGCCACGATCTGGGCGGTGGTCAGGGCCAGGGCCTGCGCCGTGGTCAGGGCCGCCACATCGGCGGTTTCCAGCGCGGCGATCTGCTCGGTGCCCAGGGCCGCGATGAGCGAGGTGCTCAGACGCGAGATCTGCGCGGTGGTCAGGGCTGCGATGTCTTCGGTTTCCAGCGCGATGATCTGCTGGGTCGAGAAGGCATTGAGCTGCGCGGTGGTCAGCGATGCCACCTGGGCCGTGGTCAGGGCCGTCAGGGCGTCACTGTCAAGCGACGCCACCTGCGCGGTGGTGAGGGCGGCCACCTGGCGGGTGGTCAGCGATGCCACCTGGTCGGAGGTCAGCACATCAAGCTGCGCGGTGGTCAGGGCCTGCACCTGGGCATTGGTCAGCACCGACAGGTCCTGGGTTTCCAGCGCCACCACCTGTTCGGTGGCCAGCGCGGCCACCTGGCCTGCCGTGAGCTGCACCACCTGCTGGGTGGTGAGGGCCTGCACGTTGGCGGTTGTCAGGGCCTGGACCTGGTCGGTGCCCAGTGACACCAGCTGCTGGGTGCTCAGCGCCTGCACCTGTGCGGTGGTCAGCGCTTCCAGCCCGGCGGTGCCCAGGGCCCGCAGGTTGGCGGTGGTGAAAGCGGCCAGGTCGTCGGTTTCCAGAGCGGCCACCTGACCGGTGGTCAGGGCGGCCACCTGCGCCGTGGTCAGGGCCTGGGCCTGGGCCGTGGTGAGTGCGGCCACCTGATCGCTGGTCAAGGCTTCCACGCCAGCGGTGCTGATCGATCGCAGGGCGAAGGTGCTCAATGCGGCCAGGTCGGCGGTCTCCAGTGCGGCCACCTGGGCCGTGCCCAGTGCGGCGGTCTGGGTGGCCTGCAAGGCGGCCGCCTGGGCGGTGCCCAGCGCCACGACCTGGTCGGTGGTGAGCGCGGCCACTTGCGCCGTGGTCAGCGAGCGCACCTGCTGGGTCGTCAGTGCCGCGATGTTGGCGGTTTCGATGGCGGCGATGCGGTCGGTGGCCAGCAGGGCGAACTGCACGGTGCTCAGGTTGCTGAGTTGTGCGCTGCTGAACGCGGCCAGGTCAGAGGTTTCCAGGGCCTGGACCTGTGCCGAGGTCAGGTTGTTCAGCTGGGTGCTGCTCAGGGCCGTGGTTTGCTCGGTGGTGAGCGCCTCGACCTGATCGGCGGTGAGCGAGCGCAGCAGGGTGGTGCTCAGGCTGGCCAGGTCGGCCGTTTCGATGGCCTGCACCTGGCCCGTGGTCAGCGCAGCCAGCAGGTTACCCGTCAAGGCACCCAGTTGGGCCGAGCTGAGGGTGGCGATGTCTTCGGTGTCCAGGGCCACGATCTGGTTCGTGCCCAGCGCGGCCAGTTGGGTGCTGGTCAGGGCGGCCACCTGGTCGGTGCTCAGTGCGGCCACTTGGTCGGTCAGCAGCGCCCGCACCTGCACAGCGCTGAGGGTGCGCAGATCGGCCGTTTCAATGGCGGCCACCTGGGCGGTGTCGAGGGCGGCCACCTGGTCGGTGCTCAGACGGGCGAACTGTCCGGAGGTCAGGGCCTGGATGTCTTCGGTTTCGATGGCCACGATCTGCTCGGTGGCCAGTGCGGACACCTGAGCCGAGGTCAGGGCCTCGACCTGTGCCGTGGTCAGCGCCTGGATCTGCGCGCTGTTCAGGGCCAGCACGCCAGCGGTGGTCAGAGCCGCCAGATCGGCGGTTTCCAGCGCTGCCACCTGTTCGGTGCTCAGTGCCGCCACCTGGGCGGTGCTGAGGCTGGCCACCTGGGCCGTGGTCAAGGACACGACCTGGGCGGTGCTCAGCGCGGCCACGGCTTCAGTGGCCAGGCTGCGGATCACGGTGGCCTTGATGGCCGCCAGGTCAGCCGTTTCCAGCCCGGCCACCTGGCTGCTGCTCAGCGCGGCCACCTGGGCGGAACTGAGGGCGAAGGCCTGTGCCGTGGTCAGTGCACCCGCCTGCTCGCTGGTGAGGGCGCCCACTTGCGCACTGCTCAGCAAGGCAAGCTGCCCGGTCTGCAGGGCAGCCACGTCCTGGGTTTCCAGGGCAGCGACCTGCGCCGTGCTCAGGGCGTTGAGCTGGGTCGAGACCAGTGCGCGCACCTGTGCGGTGGTCAGCGCTGCGATGTTCGTGGTCTCCAGCGCCTGGGCCTGGGCCGAGGTGAGTGCAGCCACCTGGGTTGTGGTCAGGGCGGCCATCTGATCGGACGTCAGGGCCTTCACCGCGTCGGTGCTCAGGCTGCGCAGGGCCAGGCTGCCGATGGCGGCCAGGTCGGCGGTCTGCAAGGCCACCGCCTGGGCGGTGGTGAGGGCCGCCACCTGGCTGGCGCTCAGCAGGCTGGCCTGGGTGGTGGTGAGGGCCTCGATCTGTTCAGTGCCCAGCGCGGCCACCTGGCTGGTGCCCAGGGCGCGGATCTGCGCCGAGGTCAGGGCCGCCAGGTCAGCGGTCTCGATCGCCACCACCTGGGCCGTGCCCAGTGCAGACACCTGGGCCGTGGTCAGGCTGGCCACCTGGGCCGTGCCCAGTGCCACGACCTGTTCGGTGGTCAAGGCGGCCACCTGGCCAGTGCCCAGGCTGGCCACCTGGGCCGTGGTGAGCGAGGCCACCTGGTCGGTGCCCAGTGCCGCCACCTGTTGTGTGCTCAGGGCACGCAGCTGCACCGAGCTGAGGGTGCGCAGGTCGGCCGTCTCGATGGCCTGGATCTGCTCGGTGCCCAGGGCTGCCATGTGTGCCGTGGTCAGGGCCGTGAACTGCGCGCTGCTGAGGGCCTGCACATTGGCTGTGGCCAGTGCCGCCACCTGCTGGGTGCTCAGGGCCGCCAGCTGGATGTTGCTCAGGGCCGTGGCCTGGTCGGTGGTCAATGCAGCCACCTGTTCCGTGCCCAGGGCACGCACTTGCACGGCGTTGAGGGCGCGCAGGTCGGCCGTGTCAATGGCCGCGATCTGATCGGTGCTCAGCGCCGCCACCTGGGTGCTGCTGAAGCGGGCGAACTGTGCCGTGGTCATGGCCGCCAGGTCTTCGGTTTCGATGGCCAGCACCTGGCGGGTGGTCAGGGCAGAAACCTGGGCCGAGTTCAGTGCCGCCATCTGGCTGGAGCTCAGGGCCACCACGGCCGAGGTGTCCAGGGCCGCGATGCCGTCGGTCTTGAGGGCAGCCAGGTCACGGGTTTCCAGCGCGGCCACCTGCTCGGTGGTCAGCGCAGCCACTTGCGCGCTGTTCAGCGCTGCGGCCTGGGCGGTGGTCAGGGCCACCACCTGCGCCGTGCTGAGTGCGGCCACGGCTGCGGTGCTCAGGTGCGTGATCTGTGCTGCATTCAGCGCGGCCACGTCTTGTGTTTCCAGGGCTGCAGCCTGTTCGGTGTTCAGGGCGGCGAGTTGCGCCGAGGTGAGTGCGGCGGCCTGGCCCGTGCCCAAGGCCACAACCTGGTCAGTGGTGAGGGCGGCCACCTGGGCGGTGCTCAGGCGCGAGACCTGCAAGGTGCTGAAGGCGGCCATGTCGGCCGACTCGATCGCGGCCACCTGGGCGGTGTCCAGTGCGGCCACCTGGGCGCTGGTGAGTGCGGCGATCTGTCGGCTGGTCAGTGCCGCCACCGTGTCGGTGGACAAGCTGGCGACCTGGGTGGTGCTCAGCCCAGCCACCTGCCCGGTGGTCAGCGAGGCCACCTGCTCGGTGCTGAGGGCGTCCAGCTGTGCGGTCGAGAAACTGCGCACTTGCGCGCTGCTCAGGGCCGACAGGTCAGCCGTTTCCAGTGCGGCCACCTGGTCGGTGGTCAGTGCCTGCACCTGGGCCGTGCTCAGGCGCACAACCTGGGCAGTGCTCAAGGCGGCCATGTCGGCGGTTTCGATGGCCGCCACCTGCTCGGTGGTCAGCGCGGCCACCTGGCCGGTGGTCAGGGCGGCAATCTGGGCCGAACCGAGTGCCTCGATGGCGCCGGTGCTCAGGCTGCGCAGGGCCGCGGTGGTCAGTGCCACCAGATCGGCGGTTTCCAGCGCAGCGGCCTGGGCGCTGCTCAGTTGTGCCGCTTGGTCGGAGGTCAGGGCTGCCGCTTGTTGCGAACTCAGGGCCACGATCTGGCTGGTTTCGAGTGCAGCGATCTGGTCGGTGCGCAGAGCCCGGATCTGCAGCGACGACAAGGCGCGCAGGTCCTGGGTTTCAAGGACCACGATCTGTTCGGTGGTCAGGGCACGCAGTTGGGCCGTGCTGAGTCGGCCGACCTGGGCCGACGTGAGTGCAGCCACATCTTCCGTGTCCAGCGCGGCCACCTGGGCGGTGGTCAGCACACCCACCTGGGCCAGTGTGAGCGCAGGCGCCTGTTCTGTGGTCAGCGCCGCGATAGCCGCCGTGCCCAGGGCGGCCACGGCGTTGGAGGTCAAAGCCGCCAGGTCGCGGCTTTCCAGGGCCGCCACCTGCTCGGTGCTCAAGGCCGCCACCTGTGCGGTGGTCAGCGTGCCCGCCTGGGCAGTGGTCAAGGCCACGACCTGGTCGCTGGTGAGGCCCGCCAGTGCGGCGGTGCTCAGCGAGCGCATGGCGAAGGTGTTGAGGGCCGCGAGGTCGGCAGTTTCAAAGGCAGCCAGCTGCTCGGAATTCAATGCAGCCAGCTGTGTCGAGCTCAGCGAGGCCGACTGCGCCGTGGTCAATGCCACGATCTGCTCGGTGGTCAAGGCCTGGATCTGTGCGCTGCCCAGCGCGCGAAGCTGGGTGGTGTTCAGCACGGCCACGTTGTCGGTGGTCAGCGAGGCCACCTGTGCGGTGCCCAGGGCACTGAGCTGCGCTGCGGTCAGGGCGCGGGCCTGTGCCGTGGTCAGGGCGTCGATGTGGTCGGTGCCCAGGCCCTGCAGTTGTGCAGTGCTCAGGCTGCCGACCTGGGCGGTGGTCAGAGCGGCCGCCTGTTCGGTGGTCAGGGCCGCCAGTTGCGCTGTGCCGATGTTGCGCAGTTGCAGTGTGGTCAGCGCGCGCAGGTCATCGGTTTCCAGGCTGTTGACCTGGGCTGTGGTCAGTGCCGTCAGTTGGGCGCTGGCCAGGGCTGCAAACTGTGCCGTGCTCAGGGCGTTGAGGTCGTCGGTGGCCAGGGCGGCGAATTGCGCGCTGGTCAGGGCCACCAGCTGGGCGGTGCCCAGGGCAGCGGTCTGTGCCGAGGTCAGTGCCTCGACCTGCGCCGTGGACAGGGCACGGATCTGCGCCGTGCTGAGTGCGCGCAGGTCTGCGGTCTCGATGGCCTCGACCTGGCCAGTGCTCAGGGCCGACACCTGCGCCGTGCTCAGGCGGGCCAGTTGTGCGCTGGTCAGGGCCTGCACCTGTTCGGTGGTGAGCGCCGACACCTGGGCAGTGTTCAGTGCGCTGATCTGCTGGCTGGTCAGGGTGGCGGCCTGTGTGCTGGTCAGCGAGGCGATGGCGTTGCTGGCCAGTGCGCCGATCACGCCCGACTGGATGGCCGCCAGGTCACGCGTTTCGATCACCACGAGCTGCTCGGTGCTCAGCGCCACGGCTTGCTGGCTGCTCAGAACGCCCGATTGCGCCGTGGTGAAAGCGACCACCTGCTCGGTGGTGACCGCAGCAATCTGCGCCGAACTCAGCGCGCGGAACTGCGCCGTGGTGAGCGCGGCCACGTTGTCGGTGGTGATGGCCACCACCTGCTGGGTTTCCAGCGCCGCCACCTGGGCGGTGGTGAGCTTGTTGATCTGCTGAGAGCTCAGGGCCGCCACGTTGTCGGTGTTGAGCGCGGCCACCTGGGCCGTGCTCAGTGCGGTGAGCTGCGTGGCGCTGAGCACTGCCGATTGCTGTGTGGTCAGCGCGGCAACCCCTTCGGTGTCGAGCGCGCGCACGTTGGCGGTGTTCAGCGCCGCCACGGCCGCTGTGCTCAGGGCCGCGACCTGCTCGGTGGCCAATGCCGCCACCTGGGTGCTGGTGATGTTGGCGGCCTGGGCGCTGGTCAGCGCGGCCACTTGCTCGGTGCCCAATGCGGCCACGGCCGCGGTGCTCAGCGACTTCAGGGCGATCGTGTTCAGCGCGGCCACGTCCTGGGTTTCCAGCGCTGCTGCCTGGTGGGTGCCCAGGGCAGCCAGCTGGGTGCTGGTCAGTGAAGTGGCCTGGGTGGTGGTCAGTGCCACCACCTGGTCAGTCACCAAGGCGCCCACCTGGGCCGTGGTCAGGGCCTTGACCTGGTTGATCGACAGCACGGCCACATCCTGTGTTTCCAGCGCCTGGATCTGGGCGGTGCTCAGCACGGCCACCTGGGTGGCGGCCAGGTTGCTCACCTGCTGGGTGGTCAGGGCGGCCACGGCGGCCGTGTCCAGCGCCACCACCTGGGTCGAGCCCAGTGCATTGAGCTGGGCCGACGTCAGGCTGCTGGCTTGCTCGGTGGTCACGGCTGCCACCTGCTGCGTGGTCAGGGCACGCACCTGCGCATTGCTCAGGGCCACCACGTCACGCGTTTCCATGGCCGCGATGTCTTCCGTTTGCAGCGCCACCACCTGGGTGGTGGTCAGGGCGGACACCTGCTGTGTGGTCAGGGCCACCACCTGGTCGGTGGTCAGGGCTTCGATGCCCGCCGTGCTGATGGCCCGCACTTGCAGGCTGGTCATGGCCTGAATGTCTTGCGTTTCGATGGCGCTGACCTGCTGGGTGGTCAGCACCCCCACTTGCGTGACCGTCAGCGCAGCCACCTGCTGGGTGCTCAGCGCAGCCACATGGTCACTGGTCAGGGCGGGCACCTGGGTGGTGGTCAGGGCTGCAACCTGCGTGGTGGTCAGGGCAGCCACCTGTTCGGTGGTGAGGGCGCCAAGTTGCCCCGTGGTCAGGGCCCGGATGGCCGGCGCACCGAGCACCCTCAGGTCTTGGGTTTCCAGGGCAGCGATCTGTTCGGTGCCAATGGCCGCCAGTCCCACTGGCGTGATGGCCAGCATTTGTGCGGTGGTCAGCGCGGCAATCTGTGCCGTGCTGAAGGCAGCCCAGTCTTCCGTGCCCAGCAGCGAAATGGTGCGGGTGGACAGCGACGCAATCTGCGCGGTGGTCAAACTGGGGATCGAGGTGGCCATGCCGGAACTCCTGCCGAGCGGGAGTTCCAGGGCGGGTGCACCACGCACCACGCGCTACCGGAAAAAACCCAGCTCTGCGGCGTTATCGACAGGCTGTGAGGCGCCTTGAGCCCTCTTCATCTGGTGGAAACCAGGGGCGTAAAGCGTCAATTTCAGGCAGCGGTGTGCAACAAGTCACACAGACTGCGGGCCACGACCTTGGTGGCGCGGCGCAGGTCTTCCAGCACCAGGTGCTCGTCGGCGCGCTTGGCGTTACTTTCGCGCACGGTGCGTGGGCCTGCGCCATAAATCACGGCCGGCACGCCTTGTGCGCAGTACAAGCGCACGTCGGTGTACAGCGGTGTGCCCTTTTCAGGCAAGGGCTCGCCCAGCACGGCCAGACCATGCTTTTGCAAGGCCTGCACCAGCGGGGCATTGCCGGGCAGGGGCTTCAGGGAATGTGCCAGCAGCAGCCGTTTGACCTCGACCTGAATGCCGGGGAAAGACGCCGCTGATTCGGCGATCACCTGGCGGATGCGGGCCTCGACCTCGACCGGGTTTTCTTCCGGGATCATGCGGCGATCCAGTTTGAACACCACCTTGCCCGGCACCACGTTGGTGTTGGTGCCGCCTTCGATGCGGCCCACGTTCAGGTAAGGGTGGTTGATGCCCGGCACCTTGGATATCACCTGGCGGTACAGGGCGTTCTGGGCGTACAGGGCATTGAGGATGGTGACCGCACCCTGCAGCGCATCCACCCCCGTTTCGGGAATGGCGGCATGGGCCATCACACCCTGCACGGTCACTTCCATTTGAAGGCAGCCGTTGTGGGCGGTGATCACTTCGTAGCTGAAGCCGGCCGCGATCAGCAGGTCAGGCTTCGTGAGCTTTTGCTTGAGCAGCCAGCCCGGGCCCAGCTCGCCGCCGAACTCTTCGTCGTAGGTGAAGTGCAGCTCCACCGCGCCTTTCAGGGCGGGGGCCTGAGCGCTGGCGGCCAGGGCTTCCAGGGCGCGCACGGCGTAGCTGAAGGTGGCGAAATCGCTCTTGCTCACGGCCGAGGCGCGGCCGTACAGCTTGCCGTCGACCACTTCGCCGCCATAGGGAGCGTGGGTCCAGCCTTCGCCGGGGGGCACCACATCGCCATGGGCGTTCAGGGCCACAGTGCGGCCTGGGCCACTGCGAGAAGGGCCACTGTCAAACGGGCGGCGCACGATCAGGTTGGTCAGGCTGGTCAGGCCATAGGCCTTGACCTCGGCCTCGGGCACGGGGTGTTGTTCAGCCTGCCAGCCGAAGGACTGCAGCAGCTCGGCCGTGCGTTCGGCGTGGGGCGCGTTGTTGCCGGGGGGCGTGTCGGTGGGCACTTGCACCAGGGCCTGCAGGAAGCGCACTTCTTCGTCGAAATGGGCGTCGATCCAGCGGTCGAGTTCGGCGTAGGCCGCGTCCAGCGAGGCGGGGGAAGAAGGCGAGGTCATGCGTGCTCCAGCAGGTGCATGAAGGCGTCGACGCACAACTGGGCGTCGTCGTTGGTGATGGTTTCCAGCGGGTTGTGGCTGATGCCGGCATTGCCGCCGCGCACGAACAGCATGGCCTGAGGCATGACCTCGTGCAGCTTCATGGCGTCGTGGCCCGCGCCACTGGGCAGGTGGAACACGGGCAGGCCCACATGCTGCACGGCGGCTTCCCAGCGGGCTTGCCAGGCCGGGTGCGAGGGCGCAGCGGCCGCCCGCACCGATTCTTCGATGTCGATCTGCACGCCGCGGCGCTCGGCAATGGCCTGGGCCTGGGCCAGCACGTCGGCGCACAGGGCGTCGCGCTGTGCGTTGGTGGGCGCGCGCAGGTCGAGCGTGAAATCGCACAGCCCGGGCACGACGTTCACCGCGCCGTGCGGCACGTGCACCACGCCCACGGTGCCCACCGAGGGGCCGTGGGGCGAGGCGGCGTCGGCCAGGGCGCGTTGTTCGACGTACAGCAGCAACTCGGCCACGGCCGCCGCGGCGTCATGTCGCATGGGCATGGGGGTGGTGCCGGCGTGGCAGGACACTCCGGTGGCGCGGCCGGTCAGGCGCATCACGCCATTGATGCCGCTGACCACGCCCAGGGGCTGATCGATTTCGTCGAGCACGGGGCCCTGCTCGATGTGCACCTCGACAAAGCCGCGGTACTGGCTGGCATCGCGCTGCAGGGCCTGGATGTTGGCCAGGTGGGCCGAGTAACCTGCGGCCTGCATGGCGTGGCGCATGGTGATGCCCTGTGCATCGGCCTGGTCCAGCCAGGCAGGGTTGAAGGCGCCGATCAGGGCGCCCGACCCCAGGAAGGTGGCCTTGTAGCGCTGGCCTTCTTCTTCGGCAAAGCCCACCACCTCCAGGGTGTAGGGCAGGCGCTTGCCCTGCACATGCAGGGCCTGCACGCAGGCCATGGGCACGAAGATGCCCAGGCGGCCGTCGTACTTGCCGCCATTGCGCACGGTGTCGTAGTGCGAGCCGGTCAGCAGGCGTGGGGCCTGCGGGTCGGTGCCGTGGTACAGGCCCACCACATTGCCTACGGCGTCGATGTTCACCTCGTCAAAGCCACAGGCCTGCATCCAGGCTTGCAACTGGCGGGCACAGGCCTGGTGGGCCGGGGTCATGTAGGTCACGGTCAGCACGCCGGGCTCGCCCTCGGTGTGCACGGCCAGGGCCTCGGCCCAGTCCCACACCTGGTTGCCCTGGGTGGGCGTGTGGCCGAACTTGTCGTTCAGTCGGATCTCTGCAATGCGGTGGATCTGCCGCAGGCATTCGGCCCGCTCGAAGGCCGGGCTGTGGCGCAAGCGGCGGGCGAAGGTGTCGATGATCTGCTGGCGGCTCAGGCCCAGGCCACGCGGCCCTCGCACGGCCAGGATGAAGGGGAAGCCGAAGCGCGCGTTGTAGTCGCGGTTGAGTTGCTGCAGGCGCTCGAATTCGGCCGGGGTGCAGTGCGTCAGGCCTGCGGTGCGCTGCTCGTGGGTCGATTCGGCCGTGAGCTCTCCGGCCACTGCGGCCTTGCCGGCCAGCTCGGGGTGGGCACGGATCAGGCCCAGCTGCTCGGCCTCGCTGGCCTGGCGCACCACCTGGGCCAGTGCGTGCTTCAGGTGGGCCAGGGTGCGGAAGGGGCGTGCGGCAGCGGCCCGCTCGGCGATCCAGGGGGAGTGCTCGTAGACGCCATCCAGCGCCGCCACGAAGCCCGCGCGGTCCAGCGCATTGAGGGCGTGCAAGGTCAGGGTGCTCATGGTGCAGGGCAGGGGTGGGTGGCCATCCAGTGGCGGGCGATGTCGATGCGGCGGCACACCCACACATCGGCATGGGCCTGGATGTGGTCCAGGAACTTCTGCAGGCCCCGCATGCGGCCCGGGCGGCCCAGCAGCCGGCAGTGCATGCCGATGCTCATCATCTTGGGGCGGTCCAGGCCTTGCGGGTCACCTTCGGCATACAGCACATCGAAGCTGTCGCGCAGGTATTCGAAAAAATGCTCGCCCGTGTTGAAGCCCTGGGGCGCGGCAAAGCGCATGTCGTTGGCATCGAGCGTGTAGGGCACCACCAGCTGGTTCACGGTCTCGCCATTGGTCTTCTCGACCTTCATCCAGAAGGGCAGGTCGTCACCGTAGTAGTCGCTGTCGTAGGTGTAGCCGCCGTGGTCCACCAGCAGGCGACGGGTGTTGGGGCTGTCCCGGCCGGTGTACCAGCCCTGGGGCCACAGCCCCCCGGTCATCTCGCGGATGATCTCGGTGCCCCTGGCGATGTGCTCGCGCTCGGTGGCCTCGTCCATGTGCTGGTAGTGGATCCAGCGCCACGAGTGGCAGGCGATTTCATGACCGCCTTGCACAAAGGCCTGGGTCAGTTCCGGGTGGCGTGCCAGTGCCATCGACACGCCGAACACGGTGAGTGGCAGGCCGCGTTGTTCGAACTCGCGCAGCAGACGCCACACCCCTGCGCGCGAGCCGTATTCATAGATCGAATCCATGCTCATGTGGCGGGCCGGGAAGCTGGCCGCGCCAATGATCTCGGACAGGAACTGCTCGCTGCCGGCGTCGCCATGCAGCACGTTGTTTTCGCCGCCTTCTTCGTAGTTCAGCACGAACTGCACGGCAATGCGGGCGCCACCCGGCCAGCGTGCGTGCGGCACGTCGCGGCCATGGCCGACCAGGTCACGGGGATAGGGCTGGGTGCTGTCGTAAAGGCTCATGGGGTGTCAATCAAGCAGGGCGTCTTCGATGCGCAGCGTGGGCACGCGGCGGCGCTCGGTCAGCTGGCGTTCCACCGTCAGCAGGTGGCGGTCGATCAGGTCGGCGGCCAGGTCGGCGTCGCGGGCTTCGATGGCCTTGAGGATGTCCACGTGTTCGGCGTTCGAGGCCTCGGCGTCATCGGCCGACTGGTACATCAGCGTGATCAGCGAGCAGCGCGACACCAGCTCCTGGATCAGGTCGACCAGCACCTGGTTGCCCAGGGCCTGCGCCATGCACACATGGAAATCGAACAGCAGCTTGGTGCGGGTGGCCACGTCGATGCGAGCCACGGCGTCGCGCTCGGCCTTGAGGTGGGCCTTGAGCAGCTTCAGGTCGGCTGGTTTGATCTGCGCGATCAGCTGGCGCACCATCTGGCCTTCGACCATGCGGCGCACGGCGAACACCTCGCGCGCTTCTTCGATGGAGGGCTCGGCCACGAAGGCGCCCCGGGCCTGCTCCAGCCGCACCAGCTTGAGTTGCGACAGCCTGAACAGCGCCTGCCTCACGATGGTGCGCGAGACACCAAAACGGTCTGCCAGTTTCTGTTCGACCAGCTTGGCGCCAGGCAGCAGGCGGTGCTCGACGATGGCGCGGGTCACGGCCACCACGATGTGTTCGGTGGTGTTGCCCACAGCTTGCGCTGCGGCCGGGTCGTTGGCCGATTCAGCCACTGAAGGGGGTGAGGTTTTCTTGCGTGATGCGGTCATCGTGGTTAAAGTGTATACAGTTTTGTGAACCGCTGACAACCTTGCAAGCACATTCCATGCAGGCCCCCGAACACACCCCTTCCAGCGCCTCTCTGGGCGCCGCCACTGGCAGGCTGTCCACCCACGTGCTCGACACCGTCAAGGGTGGTCCTGCCGTGGGCATGGCCATCGAACTGTATGTGCGCGAAACCTCGCCCGACGGCTGCGCCGACGGCCGCTGGCTGTGCCTGCGCACCGTGAGCACCAACCACGATGGCCGCATCGACGGGCCTTTGCTGGCGGGTGACGATTTCAAGCCGGGCTGCTACCGACTGGTGTTTGATGTGGAGGGCTACTTCCGGGCGCAGGGCGCGCAGTTGCCCAGCCCGGCCTTCCTGGGCAAGGTGCCACTGGATTTCGGCATTGCCGACGGCGCCGGCCACTACCACGTGCCCCTGCTGGTGAGCCCGTGGTCGTATTCCACCTACCGCGGCAGCTGAGGGGGGTGCCATGGAGTTCTCTCCCCTGATGGCCTATGCCCTGGATTGGGCCAACCTGCTGCTGCGCTGGGTGCACGTGATCGTGGCCATTGCGTGGATCGGCTCGTCGTTCTACTTCGTGTGGCTGGACAACAGCCTGACCCCGCCCGAAGACCCGAAGTTGCGCGACAAGGGCGTGGGCGGCGAGCTGTGGGCGGTGCACGGGGGCGGCTTCTACAACCCGCAGAAGTACCTGGGCGCGCCGCCGCAGTTGCCCAGGAACCTGCACTGGTTCTACTGGGAAAGCTACTCCACCTGGCTGACGGGCTTTGCGCTGTTCACGGTGCTGTACCTGTTCAATGCGGGCACCTTCCTGATCGACCAGAGCGTGTACGCGTGGAAGCCGGTGGTGGCCGTGCATGCTGCCTTGGGTTTCCTGGTGGGCTTCTGGCTGGTCTACGACCTGATCTGCCGCTTTCTGGGCAAGGGGCCCCATGGTGACAAGGTGGTGGGGGCCTGCGTGTTCGCCGTGGTGGTGTTTGCGTCGTGGCTGGCCTGTCAGCTGTTTGCCGGGCGCGCCGCCTTCCTGCTGGTGGGCGCCATGATGGCCACGGCCATGAGCGCCAACGTGGCCATGTGGATCATTCCTGGCCAGCGCAAGGTGGTGGCCGCCATGAAGGCCGGCGAGCCCATCGACCCGGTGCACGGGCAGCGCGGCAAGCAGCGCAGCGTGCACAACACGTACTTCACGCTGCCGGTGCTGTTCGCCATGCTCAGCAACCACTACAGCTGGGCCTACAGCCACTCGCACAACTGGCTGGTGCTGGTGCTGATCATGCTGGCCGGTGCCTTGATCCGGCAGTTCTTTGTGGCCCGCCACAAGACCGAAGTGGCGGGGCGCCCCGCGCCGTGGGGCTGGGCTGCCGCAGGGGCTGCGCTGTTGCTGGGTGTGGCCGTGTGGCTGGCTCCCGCGCCACAGCCTGCCGCTGCGGGCGCCTCTGCCGGCTCGGCGGCGGCCAGCGCGCCCACGGCCGCCAGCCTGCTGCCCCAGGTGCAGGGCATCATCACCCAACGCTGCGTGATGTGCCACAACGCCCAGCTGGCCAACAAGGGCGTCATGCTGCACGAGCCCGCCCTGATCGAGCAGCACGCCCAGGGCATCTACCAGCAGGCGGTGGTGCTCAAGGCCATGCCCATGAACAACGCCACTGGCATCACCGATGCCGAGCGTGCCTTGCTGGGCCAGTGGTTCCAGGCCCGCCAGGCCAAGCCCTGAGCCACGCCAACATGCCGGCGGTCAAACCGGCAGCGCCGTCCGGTCCACCACACGGCGCAGCACGAAGCTGGTGTGCACGCCGGTCACGCCTTCGATGCGCGTGATCTGGTTGAGCAGCAGGTGCTGGTAGGCGTCCATGTCGCGCACCACCACCTTGAGCTGGTAATCGGCTTGCTGCCCCGTGATCAGCAGGCATTCCAGCACCTCCGGGATGTCGCGGATCACGGCCTCCAGGCTGTCGAAGCGTTCGGGCGTGTGCTTGTCCATCGAAATGCCGATCAGGGCCATCAGCGTCAGGCCCAGCTTGCGCGCGTCCACCAGGGCCCGGTAGCCCGCGATGATGCCGGCGTCTTCCAGCATGCGCACCCGCCGCAGGCAGGGCGAGGGCGACAGGCCGATGCGGTCGGCCAGCTCCTGGTTGCTGATGCGCCCATCGGCCTGCAGCGCCGACAGGATCTGTCGGTCGTATCGGTCAAGTTCGTGGTCCATTGCTATGGTGGGTGCATTGTTGGCAGAAAATGCCAAACATTTGGTGAAGCATGCCATCAAATGGCAGCACCTGCCAAGGGCTTGGGCATAAGCTATCGGTCATCGGCACACGCCATAGCGGGTGCCAACGCAGAGTCACCGCCCACCCCACAGGACCCCGCCATGCTCGCCAACCCCGCCACCAAGTACGCCGCTTTCCCGCCCGTGGGCTTGAAAGACCGCACCTGGCCCGACCAGGTCATCAGCCGCCCACCCATCTGGATGAGCACCGACCTGCGCGACGGCAACCAGTCGCTGTTCGAGCCCATGAACGCCGACCGCAAGTTGCGCATGTTCCGCCAGCTGGTGCAGATCGGCTTCAAGGAAATCGAGGTGGCCTTTCCATCGGCCTCGCAGACCGATTTCGACTTTGTGCGTCAGCTCATCGAGCAAGGCGAGATCCCGGACGACGTCACCATCGAAGTGATCACCCAGGCGCGCGAGCACCTCATCAGCCGCACCATGGAATCGGTGCGTGGGGCGAAGCGGGCCATCGTGCACGTGTACAACGCCACGTCAAAGCCCTTCCGCGAGATCGTCTTCAACATGAGCCGCGACGAGGTGCGTGACCTGGCCGTGGCCGCGGTGCGCCAGATCCGGGACCTGGCCGCCCAGATGCCCGAGACCGAGGTCATCTTGCAGTACAGCCCCGAGACCTTCACGGGCACCGAACTCGATTTCGCGCTCGAGGTGTGCGATGCGGTGACCGCCGCCTGGGGCGCCACGCCCGAGCGCAAGGTGATCCTGAACCTGCCCACCACGGTCGAGCTGACCACACCCAATGTGTACGCCGATCAGATCGAGTGGATGCACCGCCACCTGGCCCGCCGCGACAGCGTCGTGCTCAGCCTGCACCCGCACAACGACCGGGGTACCGGGGTGGCCGCGGCCGAGATGGGCCTGATGGCCGGCGCCGACCGCGTGGAAGGCTGCCTGTTCGGCAATGGCGAGCGCACCGGCAATGTCGACATCGTGACGCTGGCGCTGAACATGTACACCCAGGGCGTGCACCCCGGCCTTGATTTCTCGGACATCAACGCCGTGGTGCGCACGGTCGAGCACTGCAACCAGTTGCCCGTGCACCCGCGCCACCCCTATGCCGGCGACCTCGTGTTCACGGCCTTTTCAGGCTCGCATCAGGACGCCATCAAGAAGGGCTTTGCCGCCCGCCGCGCCCAGCCCGAGGGCCTCTGGAACATGCCCTACCTGCCGATTGACCCGGCCGATCTGGGCCGCAGCTACGATTCGGTCATCCGTGTCAACAGCCAGTCGGGCAAGGGCGGCATGGCCTACCTGCTGGAGACCGACCATGGCGTTGTGATGCCCCGCCGCATGCAGATTGCGTTTTCGCAGGTGATGCAGCAGGTGATGGACGCCCAGGGCGGTGAATTCAGCGCCGACCAGATCTGGCAGATCTGGCAGGACACCTACGCCGCACCGTTGCCGGCCTTGAGCTGCCAGGCCCTGCACGTGGTCGAGCAGGACGGCGGGCAGACGGCCGAACTGCAGGTGAATGTGCATGGCACGCACCAGGTGTGGCGCGGCCATGGCAATGGCCCCCTCCACGCGGCGGTGCAGGCCATGGCCCAGGCCGGGGTGGCGGTTGAATTGCGCCATTACGAGGAACGCAGCCTGGCCGCGCCCCGTGAAGATGGCAGCGCCCAGGCCTGTGCCATCGTCGAAGTGACCGTGAACGGGCAGGCGGCCTTCGGGGCCGGCATCGATGCCAACATCGTGACAGCGTCGGTGAAAGCCCTGTGCAACGCGGTGGCCCGGGCCCAACAGGCGCAGCCCGCCTGACTTCAAACTGGGGGGAGGGCCACCCCTTCCCCCGGCCGAGCGATGGGCGGCCGCACCGCATGCAGATACGCTGGGTGACAATGGGATGCACTTGCTTGCCGTTTGGCGGGCCGCTTGCCCTAACATTGCACACCATGAATGGATCAAATGCACATTTGATGGGCCGTTGCCTGGGCCTCGGGCTGGCGCTGCTGCTCGGCTTGGGTGGTGACGCCGCGCGAGCCTTGACCTTGCCCACCTGGGCCTACAAGCCCGAGTGGGTGCTGCCCCAGGCCACGGTGGCTGCATCGCCTGCACCCGTGCCCCTGGTGGCAGGCCCACGGGCCGAATTGGGCAATGTGCTGTACCACCACCCCTCGGGCACTGGCACCCTCAACGAGTTCCTGGCCCAGGGCAAGGTGCAGGCCTATCTGGTACTGCACCAGGGGCAGGTGGTGTACGAGCACCATGCCAGCCAGAATGGCCCGGCCACCTTGCACCAGTCGTTTTCCATGATGAAGCAGGTGCTGGGCCTGCTGGTGGGCATTGCGATCGACGAGCGCAAGATCGCTTCGATCGACACCCCGCTGGACCAGTACGCCCCCGGCCTCAAGCGCACAGCCTTTGCCGGCGTGACCTTCCGCCAGGCCTTGCACATGGCCACCGGCGTGGCCTACGACGAAGACCGCGAGCGTGTGCAATTGTTTGTCAAGGCCGCCCTGAACCGGGGCACCTTCGGGCATGCCGGTGCCACCGTGGTCGAGCAGTTGCTGTCACCCGATCGCCAGCGGGTGGCCGAGCCGGGCAAACGCTACCAATACGCCAGCATCACCACCCAGGTGCTGCAGCTGGCGCTGGAAGGCGCCACGGGTGAGCCGGTGCAAAAGTACCTGCAAAGCCGACTGTGGCAGCCGCTGAACATGCCCGATGCGGCCCGCTTGCTGACCGACGGTCAGGGCGAGGCCTACACCCTGTGCTGCCTGCACGCCACCGCCGCCAGCTACGCCCGCATCGGCCAGATGATGGCCCAGGGCGGGCGCTGGCAGAACCGGCAGGTGGTGCCTGCGCGTTGGGTGCAGCTGTCCGGCAGCTTTGCGGATCCCACCGTGTGGCGGGCCCGCGATGTGCCCCGCACGGGCAAGCGCATGAACCTGTTCGGCTTTGGGTACCACTGGTGGCCCATGGAGGGTGACCGGGGTGATTTCACCGCCCTGGGCATCCGCGGGCAGTCCATCTATGTCTCGCCTCGGCAGAACGTGGTGGTGGTGCGCCTGAGTGACGACGATGCCCTCGGCCACCATGCCGAAGAGGCGGCCTCACTGGCCCGCGCCATCGCCGACCGGCTCAGCCCCCTGAAATGAGCTGACGCGCCAGCAGGTTGTGGCGCTCGACCAGGCGCGGCTGGTCGAGGGTGCGCAGCTGGCCCTGCTCGCACACCACCTGGCCATTGACCACGGTGTAGGCCGTGTGGGCGCTGTGGCAGAACATCAAGGCCGCCACGGGGTCGTGCACGGCGCCGCCTGCCATGCCCAGCGTGCGCAGGTCGAACAGGGCCAGGTCGCCCGCAAAGCCGGGTGTGATCTGGCCGATGTCGTCGCGGCCCAGCACCTCGGCACCACCGCGGGTGGCCAGGCGCAGGGCGTCTCGGGCGCTCATGTCGCGCGGGCCCTGGTCACAACCGAAGCTGGGGCGGCCATCGGGGCCTGTGCCCGGTGGCTCCAGGCTGCGCCCCACGCGCGCCAGCAGCATGGCCTGGCGGGTCTCGGCCAGCAGGTGCCCCGCATCGTTGCTGGCCGAGCCGTCCACCCCCAGCCCCACCGGCACGCCGGCGTTCAGCATGCGCCGCACCGGCGCAATGCCCGAGGCCAGGCGCATGTTGCTGCACGGGCAATGCGCCACGCCGGTGCGGGTGGCGGCAAAGCGGGCAATGCCGTGGGCATCGAGCTTCACACAGTGCGCGTGCCACACGTCATCACCCAGCCAGCCCAGGCTTTCGGCGTATTCGGTGGGGGTCTGGCCGAACTTCTCGCGGCTGTAGGCAATGTCGTGGTCGTTCTCGGCCAGGTGAGTGTGCAGGCGCACGCCCATGCGGTACTGGCGCGCCAGCGAGGCCGACTCTTTCATCAGTGCCGGGCTGACCGAAAACGGCGAACACGGGGCCAGGGCCATGCGCACCATGGCGAAGCGGGCCGGGTCGTGGAAGGCTTCGATCAGGCGTTGCGAGTCGGCCAGGATGTCGGCCTCGCGCTCGACCAGGTGGTCAGGCGGCAAACCGCCCCGGCTTTCGCCCACGCTCATGCTGCCGCGGCTGGCGTGAAAGCGCATGCCGATGGCGCGGGCCGCGTGGATGCTGTCGTCCAGCCGCACCCCATTGGGGTAGAGGTACAGGTGGTCGCTGCTGGTGGTGCAGCCGCTGTGCAGCAGCTCGGCCATGGCCAGCTGCGTGGACACGGCCACCATCTCCGGGGTCAGCCCGGCCCAGAGGGGGTAGAGCGTGCGCAGCCAGCCGAACAGCTCGGCGTTTTGCGCCGCGGGAATGGCCCGCGTCAGGCTCTGGTACATGTGGTGGTGGGTGTTCACCAGCCCGGGGATCACCACATGGCCTTGGGCGTCGATCACCTCGGTGGCGTGCGGCAGCCACTGGGCATCGACGGTGTCGCTGGGGCCCACGGCCACGATCTCGGGGCCCCGCATCACCACGGAGGCCTGGGGCAGTTCATCGCCCGCGTCGTTCATGGTCACCACGCAGTCGGCGCGGCGGATCAGCAAGAGGGTGTCGGTGTTGGAGGTCACGGCGGAAAGGCTTGCAACAGTTGGGCCACCACCGACACGGCGATCACCGCGGGCTCCTTTCCCACCAGGCCCGGCAGGCCGATGGGGCAGGTCATGCGGGCCAGGGTGTCGGGTGGCAGGCCCGCAGCCTCCAGCCGGTGCAGGAAGCGCGCGCGCTTGGTCTGCGAGCCGATCAGCCCGGCGAAGGCGAAGTCGCCACGGCGCAGCACGGCGTCGATGATGCGCAGGTCGAGGTCATGCCGGTGGGTCAGCACCAGGTGGCAGGCGTTTGCGGGCGCATCGCGCACGGCGCTGGCCGGGTCGTCCTGCGGGTGCCAAGTGATGTGCGGGGGCAGGGTGGCCAGCAGGGCGGCCGAGGGCAGGCGAGTGCGATCGTTCAGCAAAGGGTCGCCGTGCGCGGCCTCGGCTGCTTCGGTGTCGTCGGCCCGCTGGTCGATCCAGCGCACGGTGCAGTCCAGGTCGCGCAGCAGGTGCACGATGGCCTGGCCCACGTGGCCGGCGCCATGCAGCTCCAGGTGAAAGCGTGCGGGGGCGGCTGGCCATGCCGACAGCGCCTCCTGGTTCAGCGCTTGAAAGCGCAGCACCACCACGCCGCCGCAGCACTGGCCCAGCGTCGGGCCCAGCGGGTAGCGCTTCTCGACGGCAGGGGCTTGCGGCCATGCGGTGCCTGCTTCGGTCAGCGTGTGGCGGGCCAGCGCGATGGCTTCCCATTCGAGGTGGCCACCGCCGATGGTGCCCCACAGCTGGTCGGCACTGACCAGCATGCGCGTGCCCTCTTCGCGCGGCGTGCTGCCCTGGATCTGCAGCACCTGCACCACCAGGGCGGGCACGCCGGCCTGCACCCAGGCCTGGGCCTGGGCGCGCAGGGCGGCCGCGGTGTGGCTGTTCATGCGCTGGCCTGCACCGCCGTGATCGCCTCCAGAATGGCTTCTGCGGTGGCCGGTGCGCGCAGTGGCGGGTCCACACGGTGCTGGCCCACGGCCGAGATGGCATCGCGGATGGCAAAGAACACCGAAAACGGCAGCAGCAGTGGCGGTTCGCCCACGGCCTTGGAGCGGTACACCGAATCTTCTACGTTCTCATTGGTGAACAGGTTCACGCGGAAGTCGGCCGGGCAGTCGCTGGCGGTCGGGATCTTGTAGGTGGACGGAGCGTGGGTCAGCAGTTTGCCGCTGGTCGGGTGCCACACCAGTTCTTCGGTGGTCATCCAGCCCATGCCCTGGATGAAAGCGCCTTCCACCTGGCCAATGTCGAGTGCCGGGTTGATCGAGCGGCCCACGTCGTGCAGCACGTCGGCGCGCAGCACCTTGTGCTCGCCCGTGAGCGTGTCCACCAGCACCTCCGATACCGAGGCGCCATAAGCAAAGTAGTAGAAGGGCCGGCCCTGCATGGTGTTGCGGTCCCAGTGCAGCTTGGGCGTGGCGTAAAAGCCGTCCGACCACAGCTGCACGCGCGCCACATAGGCCGACATGACCAGGTCTTCGAAGGAAACGGTCTGGCCGTTCACCGTGGCCACGTCATGGGCCAGATCGACCGTGTCCACAGGCACCTGGTGCTTGGCCGCCAGGTGGGCCAGCAGGCGCTGGCGGATCTGCTGGGCTGCATCGGCCGCGGCCTTGCCGTTCAGGTCTGAGCCCGTGGAGGCGGCCGTGGCCGAGGTGTTGGCCACCTTGCTGGTGTCGGTGGCGCTCACGCGCACCCGCTCCAGCGACACGCCCAGGGTGTGCGCCACCATCTGCGCCACTTTGGTGTTCAGGCCTTGCCCCATTTCGGTGCCGCCATGGTTCACCAGGATGCTGCCGTCGTTGTACACGTGCACCAGGGCGCCGGCCTGGTTCAGGTGCACCAGGTTGAACGAGATGCCGAACTTCACCGGCGTGAGGGCCAGGCCCTTTTTGAGCACGGGGCTGGTGGCGTTGAAGGCGTTCACAGCCTCTCGGCGGGCGCGGTAGTCGCTGCTGTGCACCAGCTGGCCGATCAGGGCCTGCAGCACGTTGTCTTCCACCACCTGGCCATAGGGCGTCACGTTGCGCTCGTGCTGACCGTACAGGTTGGCCATGCGCACATCGAGCGCGTCGCGGCCCAGGCGGCGCGCCACGGTGTCGAGGATGTACTCCACCGCGAAGGCGCCTTGGGGGCCGCCAAAGCCCCGGAAGGCGGTGTTGCTTTGGGTGTTGGTGCGGGCGCAGAACCCATCAATCTGCACATTGGGCAGCCAATAGGCATTGTCGAAGTGGCACAGCGCGCGGCCCATCACCGGGGCCGACAGGTCGGCTGAATACCCGCAGCGCGAGACCATGTCCACATCGGCGGCCAGCAGGCGGCCCTCGGCGTCGTGGCCCACGGTGTAGTCGTGCACGAAGCAGTGGCGCCGGCCCGTGATCATGAAATCGTCGTCGCGGTCGGGGCGCATCTTCACGGGGCGGTTCAGCTTGCGCGCGGCCACGGCGGCCACGCAGGCGAACACGGCCGATTGCGACTCCTTGCCACCAAAGCCTCCGCCCATGCGGCGGCATTCCACCTGCACATGGTGCGCGTGCAGGCCCAGGGCATGGGCCACGGCGTGCTGCATCTCGCTGGGGTGCTGGGTGGAGCAGTGCACCAGCATGCCGCGGTTTTCCTTCGGCACGGCATAAGAGATTTGGCCTTCCAGGTAGAACTGCTCCTGCCCGCCCAGCTCGATGCGGCCTTGCACGGTGTGCGGTGCCTGCGCCAGGGCCGTGGGCACGTCGCCGCGGGCCATGTGCATGGGCGGTACCACGTACTGCTGCTGGGCATGGGCTTGAAGCGGGTCGAGCACCGGGGGCAGGGGCTCGATCTGCACGAAGTCTTTCAGGCGGGCGGCGGCACGGCGCGCCAGTTCGCGGTCGTGCGACAGCACGGCCACCACCGGCTGGCCCAGGTAATGCACCACACCGTCGGCCAGGATGGGGTCGTCGTGGATGACCGGGCCGCAGTCGTTGGTGCCCGGGATATCGGCGGCGGTGATCACGTCGACCACGCCGGGCAGGGCCTTGAGGCCCGCCACATCGATGTGCAGCAGGCGGCCATGCGCCACGGGCGACAGGCCCAGGGCGGCATGCAGGGTGCCTTGCAGCTCGGGCAGGTCGTCGATGTAGGGCGCGGCACCGGCCACGTGCAGGTGGGCTGATTCGTGCGGGCGGGACTGGCCTGCCGCAGTGGAGGCGGTGGCCTGGCTCAGGGCTTTCACGCCAGCGTCAACGGTCTGGTTCATGGCGTTCTCCTTCAGACCACAGCGGGCCACACTTCGACCTGGTCGCCCGCCATCGGGGCTTGTGGGCGGGTTTCCAGCCAACAGCGGCGGATCAGGTTGGCGGCCACCTGCTGGCGGTAGCCCTGGCTGGCGCGCAGGTCGGACAGGGGGGTGAAGTCTTGCGCCAGGGCGGCCTGGGCGCGTTGCACGGTGGCTTCGTTCCAGGGGTGGCCCACCAGGGCCTGTTCCACCAGCGCTGCGCGGCGGGCGGTGGCGGCCATGCCGCCGTAGGCCACGCGGGCTTCGGTGATCACGCCATGCTCCACCGTCAGGCCAAAGGCCGCGCACACGGCCGAGATGTCGCTGTCTCGGCGTTTGCTGACCTTGTAGGCGCGCACCATCTGGCCGGCCGTGGGCCAGGGCACTTCGATGCTCTGCAGGAACTCGCCGGGCTGCAGGTCGTTCTTCATGTAGTCGAGGTAAAAGCCGCTCAGGGGCACGCGGCGTGTGTGTTCGCCGTGGCGCAGCACCAGCTCGGCCCCCAGGGCCAGCAGCACCGGCGGCGCATCGCCAATGGGCGAGCCATTGGCCACGTTGCCGCCCAAAGTGCCCGCGCGCCGCACGGGGGGCGAGGCAAAGCGCAGCCACAGTTCTTTCAGCGCGGGCAGGCGCTCGGCCAAGGCGCTCCAGGCCGCCTCCAGGCTGGCGGCCGCGCCAATGCTCAGGCCCTTGCCGTCAGCCCAGGGCGTGATGGCCCGCAGTTCGGGCACCTGACCCACGTACAGGATGTCGCCCAGGGTGCGGAACTGCTTGTTCACCCACAGGCCGATGTCGGTGGCGCCCGCCAGGATGCGGGCCTCGGGCAGGGCGGCCCGCCATTGCGCGAACTCGGCCAGGCTGCGGGGGGCGATGAAGCGCTGTCCGGGCTCACGGCCCAGCACCAGGGTGCTGTCGGGCAGGGCGGCCAGTGCCTGCGCCACGGGGGCGGTGTCCAGCACCTGGCGGGGGGCGTCGAACATCTGCTGGGCCGCGTCCAGGATGGGGCGGTAGCCGGTGCAGCGGCACAGGTTGCCGCTCAGGGCGTCGGCCAGGGCCTCACGGGGCGGGGCCTGGTCGTGCGCCTGGTAGAGCTGCCACATCGACATCACGAAGCCCGGGGTGCAGAAGCCGCACTGCGAGCCATGGCACTGCACCAGGGCCTGCTGGCACGGGTGCAGCGTGTCGGGCGTGGGTGCCACGTCTTCCACCGTGTACAGGGCCTTGCCATCGAGCGTGGGCAGGAACTGGATGCAGGCGTTCACGTTGTCCAGCCGCACACCGCCCGGGGCCTGGGCATCGGGCGTGGCCACCACCACGGTGCAGGCACCGCAGTCGCCTTCGGCGCAGCCTTCCTTGCTGCCGGTGCAGTGCGCATGGCCACGCAGCCATTGCAGCACGGTGGTGGTTGGGGGCAGGCCACCGACCTGTTGCAGCTGGCCGCGGTGCAGGAAGTGCACGGGGCGTTCGGTGGGGGTGATCGGGGTGTCAGGCATGGGCATTCAGGGGCTGGTGTCGGCGGCCGGGCGCTGGGTTGCATCCCTGCACGCAAGGGCCATTCCACCTTCTGAGGGTAAGGCGTGCCGGTGCTTGCGGTATAGCATGTGCTTGATAAGCGGTATCACCATACACATATGAACAAGAACGCTGTTTTCGACAAGATCGACATCTCTCTCATCAGGGTCTTGCACACTGTGATCACCGAATGCAGCGTCTCCCGGGCGGCCATCCGCCTGCAGACCAGTCAGCCTGCCGTCAGCGCGCAACTCAAGCGCCTGCGCGAGCTGACCGGAGATCCTTTGCTGGTGCGCTGTGGCCAGAGCATGGCGCCCACCGATGTGGCGCTGAACCTGCTCGAGCCGGCCACCATCATCCTGCACCAGGCCCAGGCCATGTTCGGCAGCAAGAACACGGTGCGTGATTTCGACCCGGCCACCACGCAGCTCACCTTCCGCATCGCGGCCACCGACTACCTCGACCCCTTCTTTCTGCCGGAACTCACCTTGCAGATCAAGCGGCAGGCGCCGAACGTGCGGCTCGAGTTCGTGCCCCTGTCGGGCGACCTCGATTACCGCCGCAGCCTGGCCCGTGGCGAGGTCGATCTGGTCATCGGCAACTGGCTGGAGCCGTCTGACGAGCTGCACCTGGGCCGCCTGATCAGCGACGAAGTGGTGTGCCTGGTGTCTGAAGACCATCCGGCCGCGCGCCTGCCCAAGGAGGGCAAGCGGGCCTGGTCGCTCGAGCAGTACCTGCAGGCCGAGCACGTGGCGCCGCCCGCCTTGCACCCCGGCGGCATCGGCGTCATCGACGAACACCTGGCCATGCAGGGCCTCAAGCGCAACATCGCGGTGCGCAACCCCCACTTCGCCCAGCTGCCCTACATGGTGGCCGGCTCGCTGCTGGTGCTGACCACCGGCCGCCGCTTCTGCGAGCGCTACGCCCAGCAGCTGCGCGTCAAGATCATCAAGTGCCCGGTCAGCTTCCCGGCCATGAACTACTATCAGCTGTGGCATGACCTGACCCACCACTCGGCCGGCAGTCGCTGGTTGCGCGAGCAGGTGCGTGAGGTGGTGCGCAACCTCCAACACGTTCGCCCGCCCTGGCGCGGTGACGCCTCCAACGGCCCTCGCGCCTCCTGACCATGTCTTTGCCGCCTGCCAGCCCCCACCTGCCTGGAGCCACGCCATCGGGCGCCCGTCGCCGCGTGCTGCGCGCCGACCTGCTCGACTTCGTGGCCGACCCCGGCTTTGTGCCGCCGGCCGAGGCGCCTGGGGTGCGCCACCGGCCTGACCACCGGGTGCTGATCGAGGGTGACCGCATCGTGGCCGTGCGACCTGCGGCGGCTGGCTGGCAGCCCCTGCCCGATGACCCGCCAGCCCTGTCGGCCCCCGAGCTGGCCGCCTGGGCCCAGGTGCCCGAAGAAGACCACCGGGGCCGCCTGCTGCTGCCGGGCTTCATCGACACCCATGTGCACTGCCCGCAGCTGGACGTGATCGCCAGCTTCGGCACCGAGCTGCTCGACTGGTTGAACACCTACACCTTCCCGGCCGAGCGCAAATACGCCGACCCGGCCGTGAGCCAGGCCGGTGCCGAGCGCTTCCTCAATGCCCTGTGGGCGCAAGGCACCACCTCGGCCGTGGTGTTCCCCACCGTGCACAAATGCAGCGCCGAGGCCCTGTTCGAGCATGCCGCGGCCGTGCGCATGCGCCTGGTCACGGGCAAGGTGCTGATGAACCGCCACGCGCCCGACGGCCTGCGCGACGACGTGGAACAGGCCGAGCGCGATTGTGTCGACCTGATCCAGCGCTGGCATGGCCGTGACCGCCAGGCCTTCGCCGTGACCGTGCGTTTTGCCCCTTGCAGCACGCCCGAGCAGCTGGTCATGGCCGGCCAGCTGGCCCAGGGCCATGCCGGTGTCTACATGCAGACCCACGTGGCCGAAAACCGCGACGAAGTGCGGTGGGTGGCCGAGTTGTTCCCCAGCGCCCGCAGCTACCTCGACGTGTACGACCGCGATGGCCTGATCGGCCCGCGCGCCGTGCTGGCCCACGGCATCTGGCTGAACGACGAGGACCGCGCCGTGCTGCGTGCGCACGGGGCCCAGATCGCCCACAGCCCCTCGTCCAACCTGTTCCTGGGCAGTGGCCTGTTCGACTGGCCGCAGGCCCAGCAGCAGGGCGTGAACGTGAGCCTGGCCAGCGACGTGGGCGGCGGCACCAGCCTGTCCATGCTGCGCACCATGGGCGACGCCTACAAGATCCAGGCCCTGCAAGGCCACCGTCTCACAGCGTGGAAAGCGCTGCACACGGCCACGGCCGGGGCGGCTCAATCGCTGGGGCTGTCCGAAGAAATGGGTCGCATCGAGCCCGGTTTGCTGGCCGACCTGTGCATCTGGGATGTCGCGGCCGATGAGGTGGCCCGACACCGCGACAATCTGGCATCTTCCTTGCACGAGAGAATCTTTGCCTGGCTGACCCTGGGAGACGACCGCAACCTGGTCGAGACCCTGGTCGCCGGGCAGACCCGATACCAGAAGAAGCACGCAGCATGACGCCAAGGCTCGAACTCCAGCACATCACCAAGCAGTACCCGGCGGTGCGCGCCAATGACGACGTCAGCCTGACCGTCATGCCCGGCGAAATCCATGCCGTGCTGGGTGAAAACGGTGCCGGCAAATCCACGCTCATGAAGATCATCTTCGGCGCGGTCAAACCCGACGCCGGCGAGATCCGGTTCAACGGCCAGAAGGTGCAGGTGCGCTCGCCGCAAGAGGCGCGCGCGCTGGGCATCAGCATGGTCTTCCAGCATTTTTCGCTGTTCGACACCCTCACGGCCGCCGAGAACGTGTGGCTGGGCCTGGACAAGGGCATGTCGCTCGACGAGGTCACCCGCCGCATCCGCGAGGTGTCGGGCACCTACGGCCTGGAGGTCGACCCCGAGCGTGTGGTGCACACCCTGACCGTGGGCGAGCGCCAGCGGGTCGAGATCGTGCGGGCCTTGCTGACCCGACCGCAGGTGCTGATCCTGGATGAGCCCACCTCGGTGCTCACGCCCCAGGCGGTCGACAAGCTGTTCGTGACCCTGCGGCAACTGGCCGACCAGGGCTGCGCCATCCTGTACATCAGCCACAAGCTCGACGAGATCCGGGCGCTGTGCCACAAGTGCACCGTGCTGCGCGGCGGCAAGGTGACCGGTGAGGTCGACCCGCGCCAGGAAAGCAATGCCAGCCTGTCGCGCCTGATGATCGGCTCGGAGCCGCCTGAGCTGGAGCGCAGCGCGCCCGTGCTGGGCGATGTCGCCCTCGACATCAAGGCGCTTGACCTGCCGCGCACCGACCCCTTCGGCGTCAGCCTGCAGGGCATCGACCTGCAACTGCGCGCCGGCGAGATCGTCGGCATTGCCGGGGTGTCGGGCAACGGGCAACAGGCCCTGATGGCCGCGCTCAGTGGCGAAGACCCCCGCGCCCGCAAGGGCAGCATCCGCCTGTTCGGCAAGGACATCGCCCAGGCCAACCCGGCGCGGCGCCGGCAGATGGGCCTGCACAGCGTGCCCGAAGAGCGCCTGGGCCGGGGCGCCGTGCCCACGATGTCGCTGGCGCAGAACACCTTGCTCACCCGCCACGACGCCATCGGCCCTGGGGGCTGGTTGCGCGTGCACGGCATGAAGGGCATGGCGCAGGAGCTGATCGAGCGCTACAAGGTCAAGGCCGGTGGGCCCAATGCCCTGGCCCGCAGCCTGTCGGGCGGCAACCTGCAGAAGTTCATCATGGGCCGCGAAATCGACGCCCGCCCCAAGGTGCTGCTGGTGTCGCAGCCCACCTGGGGGGTGGATGTGGGCGCTGCAGCCCAGATCCGGGGCGAGTTGTTGAAACTGCGCGATGCCGGCTGTGCCGTGCTCGTGGTCAGCGAGGAGCTGGACGAATTGTTCGAAATCAGTGACCGCCTGATGGTCATGGCCCAGGGGCGCCTGTCGCCCAGCGTGCCGGTGGCCGAGGCCACCGTGGAAATGATCGGCGCCTGGATGAGCGGCCTGTGGAACACGGAGGCCGCGCATGTTCAAGCTTGAACCCCGCCCGGCGCCTTCGACCCTGCTGAGCGTGGCCTCGCCGCTGCTGGCCCTGGCCATCACGGTGCTGGTGGGTGTGGCCCTGTTCGTGGCCCTGGGCAAAGACCCGCTGGCCGGCCTGCAGATGTTCTTTGTCGAGCCTCTGCGCAGCGCCTACGCGCTGTCCGAGCTCAGCCTGAAGGCCGTGCCCCTGGTGCTGATTGCCCTGGGGCTGGCCGTGTGCTTCCGGGCCAACCTCTGGAACATCGGGGCCGAGGGGCAGTTCATCCTGGGCGCAGTGTTCGCCGGGGGCGTGGCCATGCGGGCCGAGCCGGGCGCCGGTGCGCACTTCGTGGTCTGGGTGGTGCTGGCCGGCATGCTGGGCGGCATGCTCTGGGCGGCCCTGGTGGCCCTGCTGCGCGACCGCTTCAACGCCAACGAGATCCTGGTCAGCCTGATGCTGGTGTACGTGGCCGAAATGGTGCTGAGCTACCTGGTCTACGGCCCCTGGAAAGACCCCAACGGCTACAACTTCCCACAGACCATCACCTTCCTGCCTGACGCCCGCCTGCCCAAGTTCGTGCCGACGCTGCGCATGAACGTGGGCCTGTGCGTGGCCGCGGTGGCGGTGGTGGTTTTCCTGGTGTTCATGTACCGCACCTTCGCGGGTTTTCAGATGCAGGTGGGGGGGCTGGCGCCCCAGGCCGCGCGTTACGCGGGCTTCTCGTCGCGCAAGGCCCTGTGGACGGGCCTGCTGCTGTCGGGGGCCATGGCCGGGCTGGCCGGCGCGCTGGATGTGGCGGGGCCCCAGGGGCAGCTCACGCCCTATGTGCCCATGGGCTATGGCTTCGCGGCCATCATCGTGGCCTTCGTGGGGCGCCTGAACCCGGTGGGCATCGTGTTTTCGGCCGTGCTCATGAGCATGTTCTACATCGGGGGCGAGCTGGCGCAGTCTCGCCTGGGCCTGCCCAAGGCCCTGACCGGGGTGTTCCAGGGCCTGCTGCTGTTCGCGCTGCTGGCCTGTGACACCTTCATTCATCAACGCATCCGCTGGGTGAAGACCGCATGACCGGCATGACTGCTGATTCCCTGGCCCTGCTGATCGCGGCCACCCTCAACGCCGGCACGGTGGTGGGCCTGGCCGCCCTGGGCCTGCTCATCAACGAACGCTCTGGCGTGGTCAACCTGGGCGCCGAAGGCATGATGCTGGTGGCCGCCATCGCCGGCTTTGCCGCGGGCGTGCACACCGGCAGCGACTGGTGGGGCTTTGCGGCGGGCGCTGCGGCCGGGGCCACCCTGGCGGCTGCGCTGGGTGGGCTGGTCATCTGGCTGAACACCAACCAGTACGCCTCGGGCCTGGCGCTCACGCTGTTCGGCACGGGCCTGAGCGCATTTGTGGGCATCAAATACACCCAGCTCAAGCTGCCCGAGCGCCCGCACTTCGAGATCCCGGTGCTGGCCGATCTGCCCTTCGCGGGCCCGGCCTTCTTCAAGCACCACCCCATGGTCTACCTGACCATCGTGCTGGCCCTGGGCCTGACCTGGTTCCTGATGCGCACCCGCGCCGGCCGTGTGCTGCGCGCCGTGGGTGAATCGCCCGAATCGGCCCATGCGCTGGGCTACCCGGTGCGCCGCATCCGCCTGCTGGCCGTGGTCACCGGGGGCGCGCTGTGCGGTCTGGCCGGAGCCTACCTGTCGCTGGTGTACACGCCGCTGTGGGTGGAGGGCATGGTGGCCGGCAAGGGCTGGATCGCGCTGGCCCTGACCACCTTCGCCACCTGGCGCCCGGCACGCGTGTTGCTGGGGGCTTACCTGTTCGGTGGCGTGACCATGCTGCAATTTCACCTGCAAGGGCAGGGCGTGCAGGTGCCCAGCCAGTGGCTGACCATGCTGCCGTATCTGGCCACCATCGTGGTGCTGGTGCTGATCTCGCGCAATCCGACGTGGATTCGCATCAACATGCCCGCATCCCTGGGCAAACCCTTCCATCCGGGGGCCTGAGTCGGCATGATGGCCGATGCTGTGCTGCCCAGTCTGTTTCGCTGTTTCCCTCTCCGTTTCGCTGTTCCCAACCTGGAGTTGACATGACACTGAACCTGTCCAAGCGTTCCATCCTGAAGATGACCGCCTGGGGCGCCCTGGCCGCTTCCGCCGCACTGGTGGGCTGTGGCAAGAAAGAGGCCGCACCCGAGGCTGCCTCGGCCGCTTCGGAGCCCGCATCGGCGGCTTCGGCCGCGGCTGCCGGCCCGCTGAAAATCGCTTTCGCCTACGTGGGCCCGGTGGGTGATGCCGGCTGGACCTTCGCCCACGACCAGGGCCGCCTGGCCGTCGAAAAGGAATTCGGCGACAAGGTCAAGACCAGCTTCGTCGAGAAGGTGCCCGAGGGCCCCGAGGCCGAGCGCGTGATCCGTGACCTGGTGGCCCAGGGCAACACCCTGGTGTTCGGCACCACCTTCGGGTACATGGAGCCCATGCTCAAGGTGGCCGCCGACCACCCGAACGTGAAGTTCGAGCACGGCACCGGCTACAAGACCGCGGCCAACATGCGCACCTACGATTCGCGCACCTATGAAGGCGCCTACATGGCCGGTGTCATCGCGGGCAGCATGACCAAGACCAACACCCTGGGTGTGGTCGGCTCGATCCCCATCCCCGAGGTGATCCGTAACATCAACTCCTTCACCCTGGGCGCCCAGAGCGTGAACCCCAAGATCAAGACCAAGGTGGTCTGGGTCAACGCCTGGTTCGATCCTCCCAAGGAAACCGAAGGCGCGCAAAGCCTGCTGAACCAGGGCGCCGACGTGCTGTTCCAGAACACCGACTCCAGCGCCGTGCTGCAGACCGCCGAAAAGGCCGGCAAGTACGCCTTCGGCTGGGATTCGGACATGTCCAAGTTCGGCCCCAAGGCCCACCTGGGGTCGGCCATCATCAACTGGGGCCCGTACTACATCAAGGCCACCAAGGACGCGCTGGAAGGCACCTGGCAGACCGGCGGTGTGTGGTGGGGCGTCAAGGAAGGCGCCATCGACCTGATCGGCGTCCCCGAGATCGTGCCTGCTGACATCCGCGCCAAGGTGGACACCATCAAGGGCGGCCTGAAGGACGGCAGCTTCGTGATCTGGAAGGGCCCCGTCGTTGACCAGGACGGCAAGGAAGTGCTGGCCAAGGACGCCGTGGCCGACGACAAGTTCCTGGGCGGCATCAAGTTCTACGTCAAGGGCGTGGAAGGCAAGGTGCCGGCCGGCAACTGATCGGGCTTGCGCCACACGGGGCCAGGCCCCGTGCAGCCCCCCGCAACCGCCGTCCGGCCCTGTGCTGGCGGCGGTTTCTGTTTTTCTGCTACGGTGAGCCGTGCCGCTTGCTGCGGCGCCTGAATTCACACAAAAACACCATGAGCCTGACTGCCGCCACATTCGACGCCATCCCCGCCAGCCGCCTGCCTTCGCTGTTGCAGACCATGCCCAAGGCCGAGCTGCACATGCACATCGAGGGCTCGCTCGAGCCCGAGCTGATCTTTGCGCTGGCGCAGCGCAACGGCGTGCAGCTGAGCTACCCCAGCGTGGAGGCCCTGCGCGCTGCCTACGCCTTCACCGACCTGCAGTCCTTCCTCGACATCTACTACGCTGGCGCTTCGGTGCTGCTCAAGGAAGACGACTTCCACGACATGGCCTGGGCCTACCTGCAGCGCTGTCAGGCCGAGCACGTGCTGTGCACCGAGATCTTCTTCGACCCGCAAACCCACACCGACCGCGGCGTGCCTTTTGAAGTGGTCATTCAGGGCCTGACCCGTGCCTGCGAACGTGCCCGCACCGAGCTGGGGGTGCACGCCAGCCTGATCATGTGCTTCCTGCGCCACCTGTCGGAAGAGTCGGCCCTGGCCACCCTGGAGCAATCCTTGCCCTTCCGCCACCTGTTCATCGGCGTGGGTCTTGATTCCAGCGAAAAAGGCCATCCGCCCGAGAAGTTCGCCCGCGTGTTCGCCCGTTGCAAGGCGCTGGGCCTGCGCCTGGTGGCCCATGCCGGCGAAGAGGGCCCGCCCGAATACATCCACAACGCACTCGATGTGCTGAAGGTCGAGCGCATCGACCATGGCGTGCGTTGCCTGGAAGACCCGGCCCTGGTGCAGCGCCTGGCGGCCGAGGGCATGGCCCTGACCGTGTGCCCGCTGTCGAACGTGAAGTTGTGTGTGTTCCAGACCCTGGCTGAGCACAACCTCAAGCAGCTGCTCGATGCCGGGCTGAAAGTGACCATCAACTCCGATGACCCGGCTTATTTTGGCGGCTATCTGAACCAGAATTTCCTGGAAACCTTCGAGGCGCTGAAGCTGGGCCCCAGAGAGGCTTACACCCTGGCGCGCAACAGCTTCGAAAAGAGCTTCGCCTCTGACGACCAGAAGGCCGCCTGGGTGAAGCAGCTCGACCAGGTCTTCCTGGCCGCGGCGGCCTGAACAACCTTTTCCTTCCAAGGCACACATGCTGATCCGACCCTGGGTGTGGCGCATGGTCTGGCGAGACCTGCGCTCGGGCGCTTTGCGCTGGCTGTGGATGGCCGTGGCCCTGGCCGTGGCGGCACTGTCGGCGGTGAGTCTGTTCGCCGACCGCATCGAGCGCGGGATCACGCGTGACGCTGCGCAATTGCTGGGTGCTGACCTGGTGGTGCTGGGCGACCAGCCCTTGCCACCCGCCGTCACACAGCAGGCGCGTCAGGCAGGCCTGCGTGTGGCCGAGACCGCGGTGTTCCCGAGCATGGCCCGTGCGCCCGACGAGCAAGGCGGCGAAACCCGCCTCGTGGCGGTCAAGGCCGTGGGCGAAGGCTACCCCTTGCGTGGTCGCCTCACCCTGGGCCGGGTGCAGCCCGATGGCACGGTCAAGCCCGCTGGGCCAGCACCCGCGGGTGGGCCGCCCTCCGGTTCGGTGTGGCTGGATCCGGCCGTGCTGCAGGGCCTGGGCCTGAAGCTCGGAGACAGCCTGTGGCTGGGCGATGCCCGCTTCCGCATCGATGCGGTCATTGCCTCAGAGCCCGACCGTGGGGCCGGCTTTGTGAGCTTTTCGCCTCGCGTCATGCTGCGACAGGCCGATCTGGCGGTCACCCGCCTCATCCAACCCGCCAGCCGCGTGACCTGGCGGGTGCTGGTGGCGGGCCCTGCGCGTGCCACCGATGCACAGCCGGCAACGCCGGCCACGGCGTCGGGCGCCAATGCCCCGGCCGCGCTGCAGCAACTCGCGGCCACGCTGCGGCAGCAGGCCGAGCAATGGCGTGGTGTGCGTGTCGAAACCCTCGATGACGGGCGCCCGGAAATGCGTTCCACCATCGACCGCGCAGGCATGTTCCTGCGCCTGGTGGCCTTGCTGGCGGCTTTGCTGGCGGCGGTGGTGGTGGCCACGGTGGCGCGTGACTTTGCGCAGCAGCGCCTGGACGACTGTGCCTTGTTGCGTGTGATGGGTGTTTCGCAAGGCGACATGGTGCGCGCCTATGCGCTGGAGCTGCTGCTGGTGGGCCTGGGCGCCTCGCTGCTGGGACTGGCCCTGGGTGGCGCTTTCCACCAGGTGTTCGTGTGGATGCTGGCGGACCTCGTCAATGCCGACCTGCCGTGGCCGGGCCCCTGGCCTGCGGTGCTGTCGGTGGGCGTGGGGCTTGTGCTGACCTTGGGTTTTGGCCTGCCCCCGCTGTTGCAACTGGCCCGTGTGCCCGCGCTGCGGGTGTTGCGTCGGCAGCTGGGCGCCCCCCGTGTGGCCTCGGTGCTGGTGCTGGGGTCGGGCGTCGCAGCCCTGGCCCTGCTGCTCACGCTGGTGGTGCGCGATCTCAAACTGGCGGGCATCGCGCTGGGCGGCGTGGCCGCGGCCGTGCTGGTGCTCAGCGGCGTGGCCGCGGGCCTTCTGGCCTTGCTCAAACGCTGGCTGGCCTCGGCATCGGCCCTGAAAGCGCCCTTGCCCTGGCGTCAGGCCGTGCGCGGCATGGTGGCCCAGCCGGTGCCCACGGTGGTGCAGGTGGCCTCCCTGTCGCTGGGCCTGCTGGCGCTGTTCCTGCTCATCCTGATCCGCACCGACCTGGTGGCCAGCTGGCGCAATGCCACGCCGCCCGATGCCCCCAACCGTTTCGTCATCAACATCCAGCCCGACCAGGTCGACGGTTTTCAGGGCACCCTGAAGGAAGCCGGGGTGGGGCGCTTTGACTGGTACCCCATGATCCGCGGCCGCCTGGTGCGCATCAATGGCCAGGAAGTCAAGCCCAGCAGCTTCACCGAGGATCGGGCTCGGCGCCTGGTTGACCGCGAGTTCAACCTCAGCGTGGCCGAGCAGGCTCCGGGCCACAACGAGGTGGTGCAAGGCACCTACCGCCAAAGTGCTGCCGACAAGCAAGATGGCTCTGCCGGACAGGGCGAATGGAGTGTCGAAGAAGGCCTGATGAAAACTTTGGGCTTGAAACTGGGCGATCGCCTCAGCTTCGACGTGGCCGGACAGGTCAGCGAGGGCCGCATCACCAGCGTGCGCAAGGTCGATTGGGGCTCGATGCGCGTGAACTTCTTCGTGATGGCGCCGGTGGCCCGCGTGGAGGGCTGGCCCGAAACCTACATTGCGGCATTCCGGATCCCCGAGGGCACCGGCCTGGACCGTGCCCTGGTGCAGCGCTTCCCCAATGTCACGGTGGTCGATGTGACCATGTCCATCAACCAGGTGCAGGGTGTGCTCACCCAGGTGATCGCCGCGGTCGAGTTCCTGTTCCTGTTCACCCTCAGCGCCGGCGTGCTGGTGTTGCTGGCGGGGTTGTGGTCGTCGCGCGAGCGGCGTGCGGCCGAATGGGCCATCATGCGGTCGCTCGGTGCCTCGCGCGAACAGCTGGCCCGCATCCAGCGGCTGGAACTGGCGGGTGTCGGGCTGCTGTCGGGTGGGCTGGCGGCCGCAGCGGCCATTGCGATCGGTGGCGTGCTGGCCGCACAGGTGTTCGAGTTTGCCTGGGCGCCTCCCTGGTGGGGACCGGTGGCTGGCGGTCTGGCGGGCATGGCCCTGGTCATGCTGGCCGGTTGGTGGAGCCTGCGTGGCCTGCTGAACCGCCCTGTGCTGGCCATGCTGCGCCAGCAAGATGCGTGAGCCAGGCGCCAGGTGACAATCGCCTGACGGTGCAAGCACAGCGCCTTCATGTCCGTGCCTCCCATGACAAAACCCCGCCTCGGCGGGGTTTTGTGTCGCAGGGCGCAGGCCGAGGGGGCGGCCTGACTCGCCTCAGTTCGGGCTCAGGCTGTTGATCAGGCCCATTTCGGCGCTGCCGATCAGGGCTTCGATGTCCATCAGGATCAGCAGGCGCTCGTTCACGTTGGCAATGCCGGTGATGTACGAGGTGTCGATCACGTGAGCGCTCATTTCTGGCGCAGGCTGGATGGCCTGCTCGGCCAGCTGCATCACGTCGCTCACCGAGTCCACCACGGCGCCCACCACGCGGCCCTTGACGTTCAGCACGATCACCACGGTGAAGCTGTTCATCTCGGCTTCACCCATCTCGTTGACGCAGTTGAACTTCACCCGCAGGTCGACGATGGGCACGATCACGCCGCGAAGGTTCACCACACCCTTGAGGTAGGCCGGCGCATTGGCGATCTTGGTGGGGGGCTCGTACGAGCGAATTTCCTGAACCTTCAGGATGTCGATGCCGTATTCTTCGCTGCCCAGCCGGAAGGTCAGGAACTCGCGACCGTTGGTGGCGTGGCGGGTGGCCTGCTTGGGCGTCAGGCCCTTGGCGCCCAAGCCGAAGGAAGGGTTGGCACGTTGGCCGGTGGGGGCAGCGGTGGAGGCGTCGTGAAGCGTTTCCATGGGGCGGTTCCTCGGTGGATCCTGTGGCGCCAGACCGTGCGGTCTGGTCTCTGTGTGGCTTATCGGCCTGGCCCGTCAGAACTTGATGCCATACCAGCCGATGCCCACCGTGTAGGTGGTGCTGTCGCGCACGGCATTGCTGCGGCTGACCGTGAAGTCCAGCCCCAGCACCTCAGGCACCAGCCAGTGGCGAAGGCCTGCACCCCTCACAGGCGTCACTTTTTCCTCTGCGGTCAGTTCGGCAAACACCAGCCAGCGTTCGTGTGGCTGCCAGGCCAGAGCCAGCCCGGCATGGCCGGTGGTGTCCGAGGGCTTGCGGCGGTGGTCCACCCCCAGGTTCACGTGCAACGTCAGTTGCTCCTGGGCTTGCCAGGAGCCGATGCCGAGCAGGCTCACCGGGGTGTCCGACCATTTTTCTTCGCTGGCCACACGCTCGCTGCCTGCGCTGAGCTTGGCCCCGAAGTGCCAGGCGCCCCATTGGGCCGCTTCCGGCACCCATTTCAGTGCCACGCTGCGGTGCGCGTCGCCTTGGCGCCGATGACTCGGTACGCCGAACTCGACCCCCACCTCCAGGCCTTCGATCACGCCACAGGCGGGAGCGGCCACCCAGAGTGTGTCCGAACCCGAGGCCTGCGCCCGCTCGGCCCAGGCCTCGACCTGGCATTGACCCACGGGGTTCACGCCAGCGTCTTCCACCGACAGCGGGCGCCCGGCGTGGACAGGCATGGCCATTGCGGCGATGGTCAGACAGCCAAACAGGTGACGTGCGTGCATGCGAGAGCTCCTTCCTGAGCAGTGGGGATGCGCCTGTACTTCGGCCAGTCTGGTCCGATTCTTGAACAGCTTCAGTCCACAGTTTGCAATCGATTTGCATCTGGCGGCAATTGACCGCTCTTTGGGTGATTGATTCAGCGTTCATCGCTGATCATGATGTGGGAAGTTCTGCGCAAGGGCACGGTGCCCGCCTTGCGCTTCAGAAAGCCTTGCGACATGTCGTCCCCCACGCCTCTTGACCCCTGGAACGTTCCCACCGAGCTGGCCACACGCCTGGAAGCTCGTTGGGATGACGAATCGCCCGAGTCGGCTGCTCATCCTGACATCGGTCGTCAGGTCGGGCCCGATCAGTGGGAGCTGTTCGTCACTTGCGCGGCTGCCGACGCCCTGCAGTTGCAGTTTTCCCTCAAGCAGCACTGTTACCTGTTTGTTCACGGTCCACACGCCGCGGTGGGGGCTCGTTACCTCACCGCGCTGGCGCAAGAGCGTCGTCGCCCGCTCCAGCATTTGCGCATCCGTCGCCAGGGTCATGGAGACGATCTGGCCAGTCTGGTGTGGCTGGAGCTGGTGCAGGGTGAGCAGCCGCTGCGCCTGATGGCGCTCGAGCAGTGCTCTGTCCCTCAGGATTGGCCGGGTTTGGTGCACGTCATGCTCGCTCACGCCGTCGTGCGGGTGGTGGTGTTCGATGCGGCAGCGCCCGAGCCGCCGCCGGTGGCCACAGCATGGTTGCGTGATGCGGTGCCTTCAGGGGCCGTGATGGCCCATGCACCTTGGGTGTGGGTGCCATGGGGCGCGCATGCCCATGAGCGTCCCTGGAGCACCACATGGCAAACAGCGATGGGCTTGCAGTTGCGCCGCGCGCCAGCATCCCCCCGTGCGGCCGACGCCTGGCCTTTCCTGGTTTCCACCTGGCGCCTCATGGCCGATGTTCGGCGCCCTGTTGCTCCCACCAGCGCCGAGCCCCAGGGTTCTCACACAAGCAGCGCTGTGCCTGGCAGCACTGTGCGCCGTGGCCCGGTGGATCCTGCCAGCATCTTCAAGGTGGCAGAGCCTGCCGCGATTCCCGGCGCCGAGCTACCCCCTCTCGAATTCGACATGGGACGCCAGCCCGCCCGGGCGCCCGATGCACCGTTGGCCGTGAAGGTGTTGCCCGGGGTTTCAGTGGCAGCCCCGATGGGCCAACCGGAGGCGCCTCGTAGCGTGTCGCCCGGGGCGGTGGCCTCGCTGCCCGTGTCGGACGGGCTTCGCGCCTTGATCGCAGCCTTGGCCGGACTCAGCCCCAAGGGTGGTGCCGTGCTGTTGAGCCGTGCGCAAGGGCGCGTGGCGCATGCGGAAGGTCAGGCCCAAGAGGGGCTGTTGCCGGCCATGGTGCCCTTGTTGCACCAGACCTGGCACCGCGCGCAGGCTCAGGCCATGTCGGCCAAGGTGGCACACCTGTCCGGCCAGGTGCTTGAGCTGGGTGTGGACGATGCCCGCCTGTGCGTGCGAGAAGTACCCGGTGAGCCCGACTGGCTCACCGTCACGTTGGTTCGACCGGTGGGCAGCGCCGCGATTGCACCCTGGCGGGCAGCGCTGGATCGGGTCGAGAGCAGCTGGCGGCGCTGATCGCCAGCCTCACGGCGTGCCGCTGACAGAGCAGCACGCGCTTTGCCTGATCGATGGGCGTCAGACGTTGAACAGGAAGTTCAACACGTCGCCGTCCTTCACGACATATTCCTTGCCTTCGGCGCGCATCTTGCCGGCTTCCTTGGCGCCAGCTTCACCCTTGAACTGGATGAAGTCGTCGTAGGCAATGGTCTGCGCACGGATGAAGCCGCGCTCGAAGTCGGTGTGAATGACGCCAGCAGCCTGAGGGGCCGTGTCGCCAATGCGGATGGTCCAGGCGCGCACTTCCTTCACGCCGGCCGTGAAGTAGGTCTGCAGGCCCAGCAGCTTGAAACCTGCACGGATCAAGCGGTTCAGGCCCGGTTCGTCCTGACCCATCTCGGCCAGGAACATGGCGCGGTCTTCGTCTTCCATCTCGGCCAGTTCAGCCTCGGTTTTGGCGCAGATTGCCACCACTTCACCCTTCTGTGCGGCAGCGTATTCACGCAGGCGGTCCAGGAAGGGGTTGTTCTCGAAACCGGTTTCCGACACGTTGCCCACGAACATGGCGGGCTTGGCTGTGATCAGGCACAGGGGCTTGAGGACGGCCAGTTCTTCTTTGCTGAAGTCGATCGAGCGCACGGGCTTGGCCTGGTCCAGCGCCGCCTGGCACTTCTCCAGCACCTTGACCAGGGCCGCGGCTTCCTTGTCGTTGCCCGAACGTGCAGCCTTGGTGTAGCGCTGCAGGCTCTTCTCGACGGTGCCCAGGTCAGCCAGGCACAGCTCGGTCTGGATCACTTCGATGTCGGCAATCGGGTCGACCTTGCCTGCCACGTGGATCACGTTGTCATCTTCGAAACAGCGCACCACATTCACGATGGCGTCGGTTTCACGGATGTGGCTGAGGAACTGGTTGCCCAGGCCTTCGCCCTTGGAGGCGCCCGCCACCAGGCCAGCGATGTCCACGAATTCGACGATGGCCGGCACGATGCGCTCCGGCGAAATGATGTCGGCCAGAGCCTTCAGGCGCGGGTCGGGCACTTCCACCACGCCCACATTGGGCTCGATGGTGCAGAAGGGGTAGTTTTCAGCCGCGATGCCGGCCTTGGTCAGGGCGTTGAAGAGGGTGGACTTGCCGACGTTGGGCAGGCCCACGATGCCGCATTTGAGGCTCATGGTGCAATCCTGTGTCTCGTGGCGCCTTGTGGATCGTCAAGGGCCGGGGTGTTGCCGCGTTTTCGCAGCCAATCCCGCATTATCCAGCACCTGCGGCATCGGACCGGGCGCCTAGAATGGGCCCATGGTTTCTCCAACTTTCGATGTGTGCGTCAGCGGTGGTGGCGCGGTGGCCCGCAGCTTGGCGTTGGTGCTGGCCGGACATGGTTTCAAGGTGGCCCTGGCCTGTTCGCCCGGCGCCTTGCAGCTGAATTCCTCTGACGTTCGCACCTATGCGCTCAACGCACGTTCCCTCGCACTGCTTGACCACATCCGCGTAGGCGCTCCCTTGCGCCAGCATGGTCACCCCGTTCACGAGATGGACATCCGTGGGGATCACGGTGGCCGATTGCTCTTTTCTGCGTGGGAGCAACGCGTGACGGACCTGGCCTGGATCGTCGATGCATCAGCCCTCGACCGCCTGTTGGCCGACGCCATCCAGTTCAGCCCCAACATCACGGTGGTGCCACCGCAAGGAGACAGCGCTCATGCGCCGGTTGCCTGCGATTTGTGGGCCATCTGCGAAGGCAAGCATTCGAGGTCTCGTGAGGCCCTCGGTGCCACTTTCGACCGACACGCCTACGGACATCACGGTCTTGCCACGCGGGTGGTGGCAGGCCGGCCGCACGCGGGCACTGCTCGCCAATGGTTTCGCTCCCCCGATGTGCTGGCGTTGTTGCCGTTTCACGCCCCCGTGGCGGGCGCATCGTATGGCGTGGTCTGGTCGCTGCCTGAAGGGCTTGCGCAGTCACTGGCGGCTCTGCCGGAGGGGGAGTTCATGTCGCAGTTGTGCGCTGCCCTGGAGGTCAGTTCGCCTGGCGTGGTCAATGAATTGGGGGGGCTGACCCTTGCGGCACCCGTCGCCACTTGGCCGCTCGCGATCGCGCAGGCCCGACCCTGGTCTGGAGATGGCTGGGTGCTGGTGGGTGACGCGGCGCATCAGGTCCACCCGTTGGCGGGGCAGGGTCTGAATCTGGGGCTTGCCGACGTCGATGCCCTGGCCAGCGTGCTGGTTCAGGCGCGGGCCAATGAGCCCTGGCGAGCACTGAGCGATGCCAAACTGCTGCGCCGTTACGACCGCGCCCGCTGGCTGCCCACCCAGGCCATGGGGCAACTGACCGATGGGTTGCTCAATCTCTTTGCTGCAACGCCTGCGCCATTCAAGGACGCTCGCAATGTCGGCATGGCCCTGTTGGACCGTGCCACCCCCCTCAAGCGCTGGCTGGTGGGCCGTGCGCTCGATGCATGAAAGGTTCAATGTGATGTTTGATGTGAAAGTGGGCCGCTGGGCTGCCACATGCATGGTCGTCCTGGCGGCCGTTACGGGTGTGGCTCCGGCTCAGGCCCAGGCGCTCAGCGCAGCTCAGGAGACTGCACTGCGCAAGGCGCTGGTCGGGCGCCTGGTCAACGACGGTGCTGCCATCAAGGGGATCCGGCCTTCGCCTGTCAAAGGTCTGTATGAAATCGAACTGCCTGGCGCTGTGTTGTACACAGATGCCAAAGGCGATTATCTGATCGAGGGCCAGATCACCGACCTCGACAATCACCGCAACCTCACGCAGGAGCGCCTCGACGAGATCAACCGCGTGGATTTCGCCAGCCTGCCGTTGAAAGATGCGGTGGTCTGGAAGAACGGCACGGGACAACGCAAGCTGGTGATCTTTTCCGATCCCCATTGCGGTTATTGCAAAAAGCTTGAAGCCGAATTGCAGACCATCAAGGACCTGACGGTTTACACCTTCATCATTCCGATCCTCAGCGAAGACTCGAAGACGCTGGGCGAGCGGATCTGGTGTGCCCGAGATCGCACGCAGGCGTACCGTGACTGGATGCTGTCCAACACCCAACCCCCGCGTCTTTTGGGCATGTGCGCCAGTCCGCTGCAGCGCAACCTGCAAATGTCTCAGAAGTTCGGCATCACCGGCACGCCCGCCATGATCTTTGAGGACGGTTCTCGCCTGGCTTCTGCGGCGGCTGCCTCCGAGGTCGAAAAGCGTTTGCGCAAAGCGGCCGGGCGCTGAAATTTTTCCGGCGCGGGCGCTCAAAACTGGGGCGTCGGTTCTCGCACCTGTTGCTCTGGGGGGTCGTCCGCCGGAGTCTGTTGCGGGGGCTTGTCCATTTCCATTTGAAGGAAGGTGTCAGGCCCCTGTCTGATCAGCATCCGTATCGGCAAGTATTGCAGTTGTGGCGCGATCCAGATTTCGGCCAACACATCGCCGCCTTTGACATTCGTCACGTTCATGGGCACCAGCTTGAACGTGTTGATGTCGCCTAGCGGGGTCTTCAACGTTTCTTCAGCGGCCACGCTGTAGACGATCATTTCCTGTTTTTTGGTCCACGCCATGGGCACCCCGATGACGTTGCCGACCACCAGTGGGGAGTTGTCCAGGATCATGTGGTAGGCGATCTGAATGTAATGACTGGCCGGATCTTGAACACCTTCCAGTTTGGGCACCTGCTCACCACTGGACAGCACCACCGTGGTTGGCGTGAAGCTCACCACCCGTGAAGGGTTGCTTTTGATCAGCAATTTGTTGATCGACTCAAAGCGCTCGGGGACCAGGCCGTCTTTGGTGAGGTAGCCTTCGCTGGTCCATCGTTGAGAGCCCAGAGGGGCAAACGACGGCCCCACGATCGCATCGACGTGCACCTGGTACTTGCTGCCCTGGCGCACCCACTCCACCTTGGCCGAGCCGTGGATTTCGCCCCGCAGGTAGCCACTCAGCTTGAAGCTCACTCGCGTGGCTTTTGGCCACTGGAACACATTGCTGCCAGCCTGCACAGAGGCCTGTGAGGCCGGAGGGCTTGGGGCCAGCGCGCTGTCGGGGGCCGAGGCTGCCGCGAAGGCCTGGCTGGCGGCTTTGTCGGGCTCCGAGGCTTTCGCTTCGGGGGCTGACGCCGCAGGCTCTGGCGCTGAGGCCTTGTCCTCGGGCTTGCTGGCTTTCTCTGGGGCTGACGGCGGCAGTTCGGCCGGTTCGGGCGCCTCGGGTTCGGGTTCTGGCTCGGCCACTTCAGGCTCGGCCGTGTCGGCCTGGGCCACCACCACGGGCGGCTCGGTGAGCTGCATGTCGGTGTCGAAGGTGGCTTCCATGCGGTCGATGCTGGACGCCTCGTCGCCCCGTGCCACGGCCAGTTCGTGCAGCACGCCCTGAGTGGCCAGGGCGTGCACCAGCAGCACCACGAGCACGATGGCGCCAAACACCTTGCGGTGCGAGCGGGTCTGGCTCAGCAGGTTTTCAGCCATGCCGCGCGTCGGCCTAGGGTGGCGCCATCCAGCCGGTCTTCAGGGGGCAGGCTCAGCACCACGCTCTGACCCCAGCCTTGCACCTCGGGTACGGCCTCGGGCAGGGTGGCGGTGAACAGCCGCTGGTCACGGTTGACCAGCAATTGCTGGGGCTGGCCCGGTTGCAGCCATTGCTTGAGGTCGTCAGGCTTGCGCACCCGCCACTGGTTCAGGGCCAGCAATTCATCACCGGCGCTCAGCCCTGCGCGCTCAGCCGGGCTGCCACGCATCACGGCGCCGACCACCAGCGCGCCGGCCTTGTCGGTGGTGCGCAAGCCCCATTGCTGGGTCAGCGAGGGCGGCTTGGCGGTCCAGTCCACACCGAAGGCCTTGAGCAAGGCGGGCAGGGGCAGTTCGTCGGTGCCGTGCACCAGGTGCTGCAGCCATGCCTGCCAGTCGGCAAAGCCGGGCACCCCGGGCTGGCTGGGCGGCGCCAGGGTGTCGGCTTCAGCCGCCAGGGCCTGGGCCACATCGGCTTCTTCGATGGGGCGCTGCAGGGCCCACAGGCGTGCCATCACGCCGTCCAGGCTGGGCTGCCGGCTGGCGGCGGCCTTGCCTCGCACAGGCGGGCTGGCCACCGAGGCGCACAGGCGAAGGCTCAGGTCGAGGCACAAGGCCACCAGCGAGCCCTTGGTGTAGTAGCTCACGGTCGAGTTGGCCGTGTTCTCGTCCATGCGGTAGTAGCGGATCCAGGCGTCCATGCTGGCCTGGGCCACGCTCTGGTGCTGCCGGCCCGGGGTGGCCAGCACCTGGTTGACAGGTTTGGTCAGCAGCTTCACGTAGGCCGCCGGGCTCAGCAGGCCGGCGCGCAGCAGCAGCAGGTCGTCGTAGTAGGAGGTGAAGCCTTCGAAGAACCACAGCATGCGCGTGTAGTTCTCGCGGGTGTAGTCGTAGGGGGCGAACTCGCGGGGCTTCAGGCGCTTGACGTTCCAGGTGTGGAAGTACTCGTGGCTGATCAGGCCCAGCAAGGTGGTGTAGCCCTCGCTGCGGGCGTCAATGCCCTGTTTGTCGCCCTGTTCGGGCAGGTCCTTGCGCGAGCAGATCAGGGCCGTGCTGGCGCGGTGTTCGAGGCCGCCGTAGCCATCTTCCACCACATTGAGCATGAACACATAGCGATCGAACGGTGGCTTGCGGCGCCCGTGCCAGAAGCCGATTTCGGCCTCGCAGATGGCCTGGGTGTCTTTCAGCAAGCGGGCCAGGTCGGCCTTGGGGTGGTGGCCGGCCACCACCAGTTCATGCGTCACGCCGCGCACCTCGAATGCATCCCGCCAGAAGGTGCCCAGTTCAACCGGGTGGTCCACCAGTTCGTCGTAGTTCGGCGCCTCGAAGCGGTGTTTGCCTCCCTGAGCGGGCAGCGAGGTGGCCACCTGCCAGCCTTTGGGCAGCCCGGTCAGGCCCAGCGCATGGGGGCCGTTCTCGAAGCCTTCGACCTGCAGGCACACGCTGGTGCCGTTGAAAAAACCGCGCCGGCTGTCCAGGAAGGCGGCGCGAACCGAGGTGTCGTTGGCGTACACCTCGTAATGCAGGGTGAGTGCACCTCGGCGGCCGTCGGTGTTCGCCAGGACCCGCCAGCTGGCCTTGTCCTGTTGCACCACCGCGCAGGGCTGGCCTGCCTGCTCGGCCCTCAGCCCATTGAGGTGGCGTGCGAACTCGCGCACCAGGTAGCTGCCCGGGATCCACACTGGCAGGCTGACCCGCGTTTCGGCCTGCGGCCGAGCGATTTTCAGAGTCACCACAAAGCGGTGGGCATGCGCCTGGCTCAGGTCGATGCGGTAGTCGATCATGCGGGCCTCAGATCTGGGCGGCGGTCAGGAAACAGCTCAGGCTGGCGATGGCGGTCAGCTGAAAGCGCAGGGTCAGCCAGTGCTCCACGCCCAGGGCGGGGTAGAGCTTGCGGTCGTTCAGGTAGGCCACGATCAGCAGGGTGCCCAGCACCACCAGGCCGGCATGCGCCGGCATGCACAGCGCCACCCAGGCCAGCAGCGAATAGGCAATGCCCCACCACAGCGCTTTGCGCACGGTGTCGTCGGGCTCGGCGGCGTCACGCATGACCAGCCCCCACGGCAGCCCCCCCAGGAACGACACGATCAGGGCGGCATAGCCCGTGATGGCGTTGACCAGGAAAATGAAGGGCTCGCGGTCGATGCGGCCGGTGAGCAGCCACACGAACAGGGCGCCACCCACGAAGGGGATGAGGCCGGCATAGCCAAGCTTGCGCGCAAGCTCGCCCGGGTGGGCCTGGGCAGGGTCGCCCTGCCGGTAGGAGGGGGTGCTGGAGGTGGTCACGTCGATCAGAAAGGTGAAGCAGCGGGCCCTGTGTGGTGTCGGGCGGTGATGTGATTGTGGCAAGAATGCCGGGCGCTCAACCGGCCAGCCAGGCAAAGACCGTTGGAATCTCGCTGCTGATCTGCAGGCCAGCCTGTTGCCATTGCCGCACGGTGAGGGTGCGGTTCCAGCCCTGGGCCAGGGTCAGGCCGCAGGCCACGGCCAGGCGTGTGTCGGGCTGCAGGCTGGCCAGCAGGGCATCGGCCAGGGCCTGGTTGCGGTAGGGCGTTTCGATCACCAGTTGGGTCTGGCGCTGTTTGCGCGAGGTCTGCTCCAGCTGCTGGATGCGTTGGGTGCGCTGCGCGGCATCGGTCGGCAGGTAGCCCACGAAGGCAAAGCTCTGGCCATTCAGACCGCTGGCCGCCACCGCCAGAATCAAAGACGAGGGTCCCGACAGCGGCACGACCTGCACGCCAGCCGCATGGGCCGCCTGCACCAGGTCTGCGCCGGGGTCTGCCACGCCGGGCAGGCCCGCTTCCGAGATCAGGCCGAGGTCATGGCCCTCCAGTGCGGGCTTCAACAAGGCCTGCAGCGCGGCGTGCTGAGCCTTGGGGTCTGGGGCGGTGCCTCGGCCCCCCTTGGGCGGGCGCGGCAGCACCTGCACGTCGTGCTGCTGCAGGGGGGCCTTCAACGGGCAAACGGCATCCACGCGTTTGAGAAAAGCCCGGGTGGTCTTGGCGTTTTCGGCCACCCAGTGCGTGAGCTGCGCAGCGGCTTCGATCACGCCCTGCGGCAGCACGGCCTGCAGGGGTGGCTGCGGCTGACCCTCGGGCACACAGCCCAGGTCCAGGGTGTTGGGGATCAGGAACAGGCGTCCGGTGGGGCGGGTCATGGGGTGTCGGTGTGAACCGGTGAATGTTCAGGCGGCCAGAGGGTCCAGGCCCATCTCGCGCATCAGGCGGGCCACGGCCATGAGGGGCAGGCCGATCAAGGTGGTCGGGTCGTCCGACTGCACGCGGCTCAGCAGGGCAATGCCCAGGCTTTCCACCTTGGCGCTGCCGGCGCAGTCGTAGGGCTGCTCCAGCGCCAGGTAACGTGCAATGGTGCTGTCGGTCAGTTCGCGGAAGGTCACGGCCACCGAATGCACTTCGGTGGCAGCCTGCCCGGTGCCGGTGCGAAGCACCGTCAGGGCGGTGTGAAAGTGAACGGTCTGGCCACTCATGGCGCGCAACTGGGCGGTGGCGCCTGCATGGTGGCCTGGCTTGCCCAGGCATTGGCCGTTCAGGTCGGCCACCTGGTCAGAACCGATCACCAGCACATCCGCGTGCCCGGCGGCCCGCTGCAGCTCGGCCACGCGGGCCGCCTTGGCCTGGGCCAGGCGCGCGGCCAGTGCCCGTGGCGCTTCGCCGGGCAGGGGGCTTTCGTCGATGTCGGGGCTGCAGGTGTCAAAGGGCAGGTGCAGTCGGCTCAGCAGTTCGCGCCGGTAGGGCGAGCTGGAGCCCAGCACCAGGCGGGGCAGGGCGGTGGCGTGCATGGTGGCATTGTCCTGCAAGCGGCCCTGGGCGCTCGCGACACCTGCGCTGCGCCTACACTTGCGCCCATGAAATCCCGTGAACCTCGCCCCCTGAACCCACGCAAGCTGGACATCGGGGCCTTCATTGAAACGCAAACCCCTCTGGCGGGCGAGATGCCGCTGACCGAGGCGCAACGCCTGGCCGCCGGGCTGGCGCCTGAAGTGCCCGCTGCCGACATGTCGCCGGTGCACTGGGAGGCGGTCGGCGAACTGGTGCCTCAGCGCGTGGGTGCCCCGCACCTGTGGCTGAACCTGCAGGCCCAGGCCCGCCTGCCCTGGACCTGTCAGCGCTGCCTGCATCCGGTCGAGATCGAGATCGAGGTCAGCCGCCGCATCCGTTTTGTGGCAGATGAATCGCTCGCTGCCAGCCTGGATGCCGAATCTGACGAAGACGTGCTCGAACTCAGCCGCAGTTTCGATCTGCTCGAGCTGGTCGAAGATGAGCTGATCATGGAGTCGCCCATCGTGCCTTTCCACGATGAATGCCCTGAGCAGCCGCGCATGTCGGTGCAAGATGCCGATTTCGACGGCGATGAAGCGTCAGACGCCGCTGCCGAGGGCTCCTCAGATGCCGATGGCGCAGCCGCATCCCGTGGAGGCAAGCCCAACCCCTTCGCGGTTCTGGCCCAGCTCAAGACCCGAAAAGCCGACGATTCCGACGAGGGGTCGAGCGGGGGCTGAACCCTGCCTTGAGAAAACCCTTGGTTTCATGCTAGAATCGATGGTTTTCGAGATCAACCCGTGCCAGGTTTGACGCGATCAGCCTGTGCGCCTCGAGCAAAGCCCTGTTCATTTCAGGCTTGCAGCAAGGTGCACACCAAGGGCTGCCGCTGGTGGATCTGGTGCTCATGCCGGGGCAGGTGCCCTGGTCTTTCGGAGTCCATCATGGCCGTTCAACAGAACAAAAAGTCGCCCTCCAAGCGTGGCATGCACCGCTCGCACAACGCCCTGGTCACCCCGGGCACCGCTGTGGAGCCCACCACCGGCGAAACCCACCTGCGTCACCACATCAGCCCCACCGGCTTCTACCGTGGTCGCAAGGTCCTCAAGACCAAGGCCGACGCCTGATTTTCACGGGTGATTCAAGGGTGGTTGCACGCTGCCCTTGCGAAATCCTTTGATCTGTGTGAGGCTGGTTTTCAACCAGCGGTCGCACCTCCAGGGCTGGTTGAGCCGACATTGTCGTCGGTTCTCCGGCCCGTGGTCATTTCCTGGGCTGACCGGCATGCGCCGGCCTCGGCCTCTTCTCGTGCCCAACGCACCGTACCCATGAGCACCAACACTGTCCCCGTGTCTCCTGCTGTGGCAGGGGCGGCGCGGTCCGCTCTCCCCGATTTGCAAGGCCCCGTGCGCATCGCCGTGGACTGCATGGGCGGAGACCATGGTCCGTCCGTGACCTTGCCCGCGTGCAAGGCCTTCCTCGACAAGCACCCTGAGGCCCACCTGGTGCTGGTGGGGCTGCCCGATGCCATCGCCCCGGCCAAAGCTTGGCCGCGCGTCACCCTGGTCGAGGCTTCCGAAGTCGTCACCATGGACGATTCTGTCGAAGTGGCCTTGCGCCGCAAGCGCGATTCCTCCATGCGCGTGGCCATCAGCCAGGTCAAGGTGGCTGATGGCTCGGCCGCTGCGCACGCGTGCGTGTCGGCCGGCAACACCGGCGCCCTGATGGCCGTGGCCCGCTACGTGCTCAAGACCATCGAAGGCATCGACCGCCCGGCCATTGCCACTGTCATGCCCAACCAGAAAGACGCCTACACCACGGTGCTCGACCTGGGGGCCAACGTCGACTGTTCGGCCGAGCACCTCCTGCAGTTTGCCTTGATGGGTTCTGCGCTGGTGGCGGCGGTCGAGGGGCGCGACAGCCCCACTGTCGGGCTGCTCAACATCGGTGAAGAAGTCATCAAGGGCAACGAGGTCATCAAGCAGGCCGGCGAGTTGCTGCGCAAGGCCCATGCGGCCGGTGTCATCAACTTCCATGGCAACGTCGAAGGCAATGACATCTTCAAGGGCACGACCGATCTGGTGGTGTGCGATGGCTTCGTCGGCAACGTGGCGCTCAAGACCGCTGAAGGCTTGGCCACGCTGTTCGCCAACGTGATCAAGCAGGAGTTCACCTCCAGCATTTTCACCAAACTGGTGGCCATCGTCGCGCTTCCGGTGCTTTCGTCGTTCAAAAAGCGCATGGATCACCGTCGCTACAACGGTGCGGCGCTGCTGGGTTTGCGTGGCCTGGTCTTCAAGAGCCACGGCTCGGCTGATGCATATGCATTCGAGCATGCCCTGAATCGCGCCTATGATGCGGCCCGACATCGTTTGCTGGACCGCGTTCAGGACCGCATCGCCGCGGCCGTGAGCAGCTTGCCTGCAACTGGTGTCGAATCCGTCGACAACTCACAAGGTACTGTCGCCGCGAGTGCCCCACAGACCCCCGTGGGGCGCGTGGCCTGACCTCGACTCAATGACCACTTCCCCCCTGGTGCCAGGCGGGGGCGTGGCGAACCCCGCCAACCGGGTGTTCGCGCGCATCGCCGGCACAGGCAGCCACCTGCCACCCCGATGCCTGAGCAATCAGGCCCTGGCCGATCAGCTCGCGCAAGACGGCATCGAAACCTCCGATGCCTGGATCGTGGAACGCACCGGCATCCGCCAACGCCACTTTGCCGAGCCCGACGTCACCTCCAGCATGCTGGGCGCCGAGGCGGCCCGCCGTGCCATCGAGGCCGCTGGCTGCCAGCCGCAGGACATCGACCTGATCATCTGCGCCACGTCCACGCCGGACATGGTGTTCCCGTCCACCGCCTGCCTGATCCAGCGCGAACTCGGCATCAGTGGCGGCCCGGCCTTCGACGTGCAGGCTGTGTGCTCGGGGTTCATTTATGCGCTCACCCTGGCCGACGCCATGATCCGCACCGGTGCAGCCCGCAAGGCGCTGGTGGTGGGGGCCGAGGTGTTTTCCCGCCTGCTGAATTTCAAGGACCGCACCACCTGCGTGCTCTTCGGTGACGGCGCCGGCGCCGTGGTGCTGGAAGCCGCCAGCGAGCCGGGTATCGTGGCCAGCGCGCTGCATGCCGATGGCCGCCACGCCGACATCCTGTGCACCCCAGGTGCCATTTCGGGTGGGCAGGTGCTGGGCGACCCTTTCCTGCGCATGGAAGGGCAGGCCGTGTTCAAGCTGGCCGTGTCGGCCCTGGACACCACCACCGCCGAAGTGCTGGCCCAGGCGGGCCGCTCGGTCGAGTCGGTCGACTGGCTGATCCTGCACCAGGCCAACATCCGCATCATGCAGACCGCCGCCAAGAAGCTGAAGCTGCCCATGGAGCGCGTGCTGGTCACGGTCGACCGCCACGGCAACACCTCGGCGGCTTCCATCCCGCTGGCGCTCGATTTCGGCATCCGCGAAGGGCGCATCACCCGCGGCCAGAGTTTGCTGCTGGAAGGCATGGGCGGCGGTTTCACGTGGGGTGGGGTGCTGATTGATTATTGACAATGTTCATTGTCAACAGCCCTGTGTGGGTGTGCGCCGGTTTCGGGATCGTCTGGTTTGACCAGTAAGATGCGCGCCACATTCCGGCCAAAGGCACGTTCTCGGGCCTGCCGCCGGAAAAACACACGACCAGAACAACGATTCGAGCAACGAGCAAGACCATGACCGCATTCGCTTTCGTTTTCCCCGGCCAGGGTTCTCAGGCCGTGGGCATGCTGGACGCCTGGGGTGACCACCCCGCTGTGCGTGCCACCCTGGCCGAGGCCTCCGAGGCGCTGGGCGAAGACATCGCCGCCCTGATCGCCCAAGGCCCGAAAGAAAGCCTGGACCTGACCACCAACACCCAGCCCGTGATGCTCACGGCCGGTGTGGCCTGCTGGCGTGCCTGGCTGGCTGAAACCGGCCTGCAGCCCGCCCTGGTGGCCGGCCATTCGCTGGGTGAATACTCGGCCCTGGTGGCCGCGGGTGCCCTCAGCCTGAAAGACGCCCTGCCGCTGGTGCGCTTCCGTGCCCAGGCCATGCAGGAAGCCGTGCCCGTGGGCACCGGTGGCATGGCCGCCATCCTGGGTATGGACGCCGAGGCCGTGAAGGCCGGCTGCGCCCAGGCCGCTGCCGCCGTGGGCGAGCCGGTCGAGGCCGTGAACTTCAACGACCCCAAGCAGACCGTGATCGCGGGCACCAAGGCCGCCGTGGAAAAAGCCTGCGAAGTGCTCAAGGCCGCAGGTGCCAAGCGCGCGCTGCCGCTGCCGGTGTCGGCCCCATTCCATTCCAGCCTGATGAAGCCGGCGGCCGAGCGCCTGAAGGGCCAGCTGGCTGCCACGGCCTTTGCCGCCCCGGCCATCGCCGTGCTGAACAACATCGATGTGGCCACCGCCACCGAGGCCGACGCCATCCGCGACGCCCTGTACCGCCAGGCCTTCGGCCCCGTGCGCTGGGTGGAAAGCATCCAGGCCATGAAGGCCCGTGGCATCACCCATGTCATCGAGTGCGGCCCCGGCAAGGTGCTGGCCGGCATGGTCAAGCGCATCGACGGCGAACTCGTTTCCACCACCATCTTTGACCCGGCCTCCCTGCAGGAAGCCAAGGGCCTGATCCAGGGAGCAGCATGAGCACCCCCCGCATTGCACTGGTCACCGGCGCCAGCCGCGGCATTGGCGCCGCCATCGCCGCCACCCTGGCCCAGCAGGGCTTCAAGGTCATCGGCACCGCCACCTCGGAAGGCGGCGCGCAGAACATCTCGGCGGCCTTGTCGGCCCATGAGGGCAGCAAGGGCGTCGTGCTGAATGTGAACGACGGCGCAGCCGTTGAAGCCCTGATCGACGGCATCGTCAAGGAATACGGCGGCCTGCACGTGCTGGTGAACAACGCCGGCATCACCCGCGACACCCTGGCCATGCGCATGAAGGACGACGACTGGGACGCCGTGCTGGACACCAACCTCAAGGCCGTGTTCCGTTGCGCCCGCGCCGTCATGCGCCCCATGATGAAGCAGCGCTTTGGCCGCATCGTCAACATCACCTCGGTGGTGGGTGCCAGCGGCAACCCTGGCCAGGCCAACTACGCCGCCGCCAAGGCGGGTGTGGCCGGCATGACCCGCGCGCTGGCCCGCGAGCTGGGCAGCCGCAACATCACGGTCAACTGCGTGGCCCCGGGTTTCATCGACACCGACATGACCAAGTCCCTGTCGGAAGAGCAGCACACCGCGCTGAAGGCGCAGATCCCGCTGGGCCGTCTGGGCCAGCCGGAAGACATTGCCGAAGCCGTGGCCTTCCTGGCCTCGGACAAGGCCGCTTACATCACCGGGACGGAAATGCACGTCAACGGTGGCATGTTCATGTGATCGAGGCCTTGCAAGGGGAGCCTCTTTTTCATCCGCTCCGGCTGAAAACGTATTGTCTTGTTTCAGCCGGTAGAATCACCCCTGTTTTTCACCCTCCTGGAGGAGTCATGAGCGATATCGAAGCACGCGTCAAGAAGATCATTGCCGAACAACTCGGTGTGGCCGAGTCTGAAGTCACCAACGAAAAGGCCTTCGTGGCCGACCTGGGCGCAGACTCCCTGGACACCGTCGAACTGGTGATGGCCCTCGAAGACGAGTTCGGCATCGAGATCCCCGACGAAGAAGCTGAAAAGATCACCACCGTGCAACTGGCGATCGATTACGCCAAGGCACACGCCAAGGCCTGATCTTCTTCATGCGCGCAGGGCCCTTCGGGGCCTTGTCTGTATTCAATCATTTAATCTCTGCACATGACCCGTCGTCGCGTCGTCGTCACCGGCCTGGGCCTCGTCACACCTGTGGGCAACACGGTGGCCGAGTCCTGGCAGAACCTTGTGGCCGGACAGTCCGGCATCGACACCATCACCCGGTTCGATGCCTCTGCCATGGCCACCCGGTTTGCCGGTGAGGTCAAGGGCTTCAAGATCGAGGATTACATCCCCGCCAAGGAAGCCCGCCACATGGACACCTTCATTCACTTCGGTCTGGCAGCGTCGCTGCAGGCCGTGCAGGATGCCGGTCTGCCCACAGGCGAAGCCCTGAGCCCCGAACTGGCCGAACGCATTGGCTGCATGGTCGGCTCCGGCATTGGCGGCCTGCCCATGATCGAAGCCACCCACAAGGACTACACCGAGAAGGGCCCGCGCCGCATCTCGCCGTTCTTTGTGCCGGCTTCCATCATCAACATGATCTCGGGTCATGTGTCCATCCATTGCGGTTTCAAGGGTCCCAACCTGGCCATCGTGACCGCCTGTACCACGGGCCTGCACAGCATCGGTCAGGCCGCCCGCATGATCGAATACGGCGATGCCGACGTCATGGTGGCCGGTGGTGCCGAATCGACCGTCTCGCCGCTGGGCATCGGTGGCTTTGCCGCCGCCCGCGCCCTGTCGAGCCGCAACGACGACCCCAAGACGGCTTCTCGCCCCTGGGACAAAGACCGTGACGGCTTCGTGCTGGGCGAAGGCGCTGGCGTGATGGTGCTCGAAGAGTACGAGCACGCCAAGGCCCGCGGTGCGCGCATTTACGCCGAGGTGGCCGGTTTCGGCATGAGTGCCGACGCCTTCCACATGACCGCTCCTGATGTGAACGGCCCCAGCCGGTCCATGCAGGCAGCGCTTCGCAATGCTGGCGTCAACGCCGACGAGATCCAGTACCTGAACGCCCACGGCACCTCCACGCCGCTGGGCGACGTCAACGAGACCAACGCCATCAAGAACACCTTCGGTGCCCATGCCAGGAACCTGGTCGTCAACTCGACCAAGTCCATGACCGGCCACCTGCTGGGTGGTGCCGGTGGCATCGAGTCGGTGTTCACCGTGCTGGCCATCCACCATCAGGTGTCGCCCCCCACTATCAACATCTTCAACCAAGACCCGGAATGTGACCTGGACTACTGTGCCAACACCGCCCGCGAGATGAAGATCGATGCGGCGCTGAAGAACAACTTCGGCTTCGGTGGCACCAACGGCTCGCTGGTGTTCAAGCGCGTCTGATGAGCCTTCCGGCTGCTTGCAGCCTGCGTTGACACTGGCGCTGCGGGCTTGGGCGCCAGGGTCTGACCGATCGACATGCCCGACACACCGAACGATCACAGGGCTCAGACCCTGACCTGGCACCTGCCTGCGCCGTCGGCGCGGCAGGTGTTCGTCTTTCGGGTGCTTTGTGCGGTGCTGGCCACGGTGGCCACTGCCTGGTGGGTCTCCCTGATGTGGGACATCTTCAAGGGGCGCATGGCCGTGGTGGCCATCCCCGTGTCGCTGACCGTGCTGGGGTTGTGGGCCCTGGAGGTTCAGCGCCAGGTGCGCCACCTGCTGGAGGCCTTGCCCATTGAGCTGCACTGGGTGCCTGCCCATGACGATTTCCGTGCCGGCTGGTTCACACCCCAGGGCACGCCAGCGCGTGTGCAGGTGCTGGCCGACATCGGGCCCTGGTTGTGGCTGCGCTGCCGCATTGGGGGGCGCTGGCACTGGCGGCTGGTGTCTGCCGAGCAGCTTTCGCCACCATTGAGGTGGCGACTCTTTCACGGAAAGGGGCAAGCAGTGGCATCATCGGGACATTCCGATTCCGAAAGTGCTCTGGTGCAGTCAACTCGCTTCCCCTCCACCCCAGGTCAGGGTCACCCTGCCGAGGTGGCCTCTCGGCGGAGGCGTGCGTGAGCCAGTCGGGTGAGGGCCCCACCAACGGTCTTCCGGAGGGTATGGGGCTCGTGGGCGGTGACCTCGACGCCGTGGCCGCTCCCCAGCCCTTTGTCGATGTCGACGCACCGCTGGTACAACGTGTTCAGCGTGGTGACCAGCGGGCGTTCGAGATGCTGGTGGTCAAGTACCGCCGCCGCATCGAACGCCTGATCGCGCGCATGGTGCGCGATGTCGATCTGGTGGAAGACATCACCCAGGAAACCTTCATCCGTGCCTACAAGGCCTTGCCGCAGTTTCGCGGTGAAAGCGCGTTCTACACCTGGCTCTATCGCATCGGGGTGAACACGGCCAAGAAGGCCATGGTGCAACTCAAACGCGACCCGGTGCTCACCGAATCGGCCCTGGGTGGGCATGGCGATGACGATGACGACGGCCCGCGCGTCGAGCACGACATCACCGATGGTGAAACGCCTGAGTCGGTGCTGGCCACGCGGCAGATCGCCGACACGGTCAACCAGGCCATTGAGGCCCTGTCGGAAGACCTGCGCCAGGCGATCACCCTGCGCGAAATCGAAGGCCTGAGCTACGAAGAAATTGCCGAGCTCATGAATTGCCCCATCGGCACCGTGCGCTCCCGCATATTCCGTGCGCGCGAATCGATCGCTCAGAAGCTGCGTCCACTGCTGGACACGCGCCAGGGACAGCGCTGGTAACCAGGGGGTAACCCTTGGTTGTGAAAATTTGTCGAAACCCGGTTGAACTTTTCTGCAATCAGGGCGTCTAGTCACCATGCGGGGTCATGCCAGGCCCCTGAATCCCAGACGAGGTGACGCATGGCAGACCGCTCGCAAGACGACGCAATCTCCTTCGAATCCCTGTCGGCCCTGGTCGACAACGAAGCCACCGACCGCGAAGTGCAACGCGCGGTGCTGGCTTGGCGCGATCAACCGGAAGCCCGCCAGCGCTGGAGCACCTACCAGCTGATCGGTGACGCCCTCCGCGCCGAAGGCATGGCCCGAGGTGGGCGCACCGATGCCGATTTCCTGTCCAGCCTGCGGAGTCGTCTCGATGCCGAGCCTGTCGTGCTGGCCCCTCAGGCTGCCGTGGCCGTGCAACAGGCCCAGGCCTTTCAAATGCCCGAGGTGGTGGCTCCAACGCCCCATGTGGTCTCGCTGGATGCTGCTCGCGAGTTGCGCCGTCGTCGGTGGTCCGGTCCCATCTCTGTCGCAGCTGGTTTCGTGATGGTTCTGTCGGCTGTGGTTTCCATGGTCAATGGCGATGCCGTGACCGGGACGTCGGCGGACACCGTCGCCCAGGCAGTCACGCCCGTGCCGAATGCAGGCTTGTCGCTGGCACAAGGGTTTCAGGCCGATGGCATGATGCTGGGTCTCAACACCCACAAGGTGGGTTTGTCAGATGCTGCGCCGTCTTTCACTGAAAAAGCGGAGGGGCGTCGCAATTACCTCGTGCTGATGCGCGATGACCAGCTGGATCAGCTCATGGCTGCCCAGCGCGAAATGGGCGCCAGTCGAAGCCTCAGTGGCGCCCAGGTCCAACCGGTTTCTTTCGGGGCCAGCGCCCCCTGAAGCGCTGAATTGCTTGTCTCTCCTCCACATGTTTTTGAGCACCCGTCACCGGGTGCTCTTTTTTTTGTGTGAGGTGCCTCCATCTGATACCACGCTGTAGCTTGGGGCCTTGCCTGTGCGGCTGTGCATGCGAAATGCAAAGTTGCATGTCGCCAACCCGCATGAATGAACTGTCAGCGCCGTGGCAGAGTCACACGTTACGTGTCCACCATCCAAACTTTCTGGATCCAAGGTATGTCCATGTCGACTTCGTCGAGCATCTTCCAGCATCAAGTGGTTCGCCGCACCCTGGTCGTGGGGGCGGTGGTGTCCGCAGTGGGGTTCGTGTTGAGCTCCAGCCTGTTTCCTCACCCGATTCAGGCGCAGCAGAACGCACCGCTGAGTGCCCAGGGCACTCAGGTCGCGTCCCCCAATGTGGTCAGTGGCCTGCCTGATTTCACCCAGCTGGTCGAGCGGGTGGGGCCCTCTGTGGTCAACATCCGCACCACGCAGCGCGTGAACGTGGGTGGCGCAGAAGCCAACCCCATGGACGAGCAGATGCAGGAGTTCTTCCGCCGCTTCTTTGGCACGCCCATGCCCGGTCAGCCCGCGCAACCTCGTGGCAACAACAAAAAGAACGGGGAAGGAAAAGGCGAAGAGCGCCCGCGCGGTGTGGGCTCAGGCTTCATGCTGACCTCTGACGGCTACGTCATGACCAATGCCCACGTGATCGAAGGCGCTGACGAGGTGTACGTCACCCTGACCGACAAGCGAGAATTCAAGGCCAAGGTGATCGGCGCCGACAAGCGCACCGACGTGGCTGTTGTCAAGATCGAAGCGTCCAGCCTGCCGGCGGTGCGCATTGGTGAGGCTGGCCGTCTGAGGGTGGGTGAGTGGGTCATGGCCATCGGTTCGCCCTTTGGTCTGGAGAACACCGTCACGGCTGGCATCGTGAGTGCCAAGTCTCGCGACACCGGCGAAGAAATTCGCTTCATCCAGACCGATGTGGCGGTGAACCCCGGTAACTCGGGTGGACCTTTGATCAACATGCGCGGCGAGGTGGTGGGCATCAACTCCCAGATCCTGAGTCGCTCAGGCGGCTTCCAGGGCATTTCCTTCTCCATCCCCATCGACGATGCCATGAAGGTGGCCGACCAGTTGCGAGCCAATGGCAAGGTCACCCGCGGCCGCATCGGGGTGCAGATCGAGCCCATCTCCAAGGAGTTGGCCGAGTCACTGGGCCTCAAGAAGCCAGAAGGTGCGGTCGTGCGAATGGTCGAGCCTGGAGGTCCTGCCGACAAGGCTGGCATTGAGGCCGGCGACGTGATCGTCAAGTTCAACGGTCAACCGGTGGAAAAGGCCGGCGATCTGCCGCGCCTTGTTGGGAGCACCAAGCCCGGCAGCAAGGGCGTGGTCACGGTGTTCCGACGGGGTGCCTACAAGGACCTGAATGTGGGCATCGTCGAACTCGAGCCGGCACAGAAGGCCGCTGAGGCCAAGCAGCAGCCTGCCAAGCCGGCTGAGGCCGCACTGGCGAAGTCGGCGCTGGGCCTGACGCTGGCCGAGCTTTCTGCCGAACAAAAGCGCGAGCTGAAGGTGCAAGGCGGTGTGCTGGTGCAGGATGTGGATGGACCCAGCGAAACCGCTGGCCTGCGCGCCGGTGATGTCATCCTGCAGATGGCCAACGCCCAGATCGACAATGTGCGTCAGTTCGAAGCCGTGCTGGCCAGGGTCGACCGCCAGAAAACCATTCCGCTGCTGGTGCGCCGCAGCGACTCGACCGGCTACGTGCTGATCCGCCCGGAGCGTTGACACTCAAGCGGCAATTCCCTGTGCCGTGCTGGGGCTATGGCGCCCTGGCAACAGGCGCGCGGTGCTGTTGATAACTGAAAAGAGGGGGGGCCGTCGGTAGCGGCAGGCCCCCGTTTCACTGTCAGTGCATGTGTCAGCCCGAGAAAGAGGAGGGGGTCCGCTACAATCGCGGCTTCGCGCTCACTTCGGGGTGTGCGATCAGGGTTGTGGATAACTTGTTGACAACTTGTTTTCTGGTGGGTTCTGCCCAAGCCCTGTCACCCCTGAAACCGACTTGCTGGCAGATGCTTTTGGCTACAATGAAAGCCCAACAAGCAGTTGCCATACGTTTTTGTTGGAAGGCGCGTCTCTTTTTTGGACGTGCCTTTTTTTTATGAACCACATCCGCAATTTCTCGATCATTGCCCACATCGACCACGGAAAATCCACCCTGGCCGACCGCATCATTCAACGCTGTGGCGGCCTGAGTGACCGCGAGATGGAAGCCCAGGTGCTGGACTCGATGGACATCGAGAAAGAGCGCGGCATCACCATCAAGGCTCAGACCGCAGCCCTGGAGTACAAGGCGCGCGACGGCAAGGTCTACAACCTCAACCTGATCGACACCCCGGGTCACGTCGACTTCTCGTACGAAGTCTCGCGTTCGCTGTCGGCCTGTGAAGGTGCGCTGCTGGTGGTCGACGCCAGCCAGGGTGTGGAAGCGCAGACGGTGGCCAACTGCTACACCGCGCTCGACCTCGGCGTGGAAGTGATCCCGGTCCTCAACAAGATGGACCTGCCGCAGGCCGACCCTGACCGGGCCAAGGCCGAGATCGAAGATGTGATCGGCATTGACGCCACGGACGGCATTCCGTGTTCGGCCAAGACCGGCATGGGTGTGGAAGACATCCTCGAGGCCGTGGTGGCCAAGATGCCCCCGCCCAAGGGTGACCCTGAAGGCCCGCCGCGCGCCATGATCATCGACGCCTGGTTCGACAACTACGTGGGCGTGGTGATGCTGGTGCGCGTGGTTGACGGCGTGCTGCGCAGGGGTGAACGCATTCGCCTGATGGCCACCAACTCGGTGTACCCGATCGATCACCTGGGCGTGTTCTCGCCCAAGTCGGTGGACCGTCCGCAACTCAATGCGGGCGAAGTGGGCTTCGTGATCTGCGGCATCAAGGAACTGGCCGCGGCCAAGGTGGGCGACACCATCACGGTGGAAAAGAAGCTGCCCAACAACGCTGGGCCTGCCGAGCAGCCGCTGCCCGGCTTCAAGGAGATCCAGCCGCAGGTGTTCGCCGGCCTGTACCCCACAGAAGCCAGTGAATACGACCAGCTGCGCGACGCGCTGGAAAAGCTCAAGCTCAACGACAGCTCGCTGCGTTACGAGCCCGAGGTGTCGCAGGCTCTGGGCTTCGGCTTCCGTTGTGGTTTCCTGGGCCTGCTGCACATGGAGATCGTGCAGGAGCGCCTGGAGCGCGAGTTCGATCAGGACCTGATCACCACAGCGCCCAGCGTGGTCTATCAGGTCGAGCTGAACGGCGGTGAAGTCATCGAGGTGGAGAACCCCTCGAAGATGCCCGAGGTGGCCAAGATCAACGAGATCCGCGAGCCCATCGTCACCGTGCATCTGTACATGCCGCAAGATTACGTGGGTCCGGTCATGACCCTGGCCAACCAGAAGCGTGGCGTGCAGCTGAACATGGCTTATCACGGTCGCCAGGTCATGCTGACCTACGACATGCCGCTGGCCGAGATCGTGCTGGACTTCTTCGACAAGCTCAAGAGCGTGTCGCGCGGCTATGCCTCGATGGACTACGAGTTCAAGGAGTACCGCGCCTCTGACGTGGTCAAGGTCGACCTGATGATCAACGGGGATCGCGTCGATGCCCTGTCGATCATCGTGCACCGCGCGCAAAGTGCCTACCGTGGCCGCGCCGTGGCCGCCAAGATGCGCGAGCAGATCCCGCGCCAGATGTACGACGTGGCCATCCAGGCCGCCATTGGCGGCAACATCATTGCCCGCGAAAACATCAAGGCCTTGCGCAAGAACGTGCTGGCAAAATGCTACGGCGGCGACATCACCCGCAAGAAGAAACTGCTCGAAAAACAAAAGGCCGGTAAAAAGCGCATGAAGCAGGTGGGCTCTGTCGAAGTGCCCCAAGAAGCGTTCCTGGCCATCCTTCAAGTGGACGATTGATGAGTTTGATCACCGGTGTGTTGTACGCGGCGCTGCTCGCGTACCTGGGGGGCTGGTACATCGGCAAGTGGCAGGGCAATTTTGCCCTGGCGCTGTTCCTGATGACGGTCGTGACTTTTGTCTATTGGCTGGCTGAGCGCTACAAGTTTGCGCCGGCCCGCCGTGCCGCGGCCGACCGCCTGACGCAAGAGATGCAGGCTCGACGAGCCCAACTGGCGGCAAAGGGCATCAGCCAGGTCGATGGTGACTTGGCCAATATGGAAGCGGCCCGCCAGAATCTGCTGCAGCAGCCGTGGTGGCTGGACTGGACCGCCGGGTTGTTCCCGGTGATCTGCGCCGTGTTTTTCATGCGCTCGTTCCTCTTCGAGCCCTTCAAGATTCCTTCGGGCTCCATGATCCCCACCCTTCTGGTGGGTGACCTCATTCTGGTCAACAAATTCCACTATGGCATTCGCCTCCCTGTGATCAACAAGCTTGTCGTCGAGAACCACAAGCCAGAACGGGGAGACGTGGTTGTTTTCCGTTACCCGGTGGACACGCGCATTGATTACATCAAGCGTGTGGTGGCCGTTCCTGGTGACGAGGTGAGTTATCTGAACAAGAAACTGGCCATCAACGGGAAGGTGCTGGAGATGCAGCCCCTGCCCGAGTTTTACGACGAAGAGAGCATGGCCTACAGCCTGCAATTCGAAGAGAACCTCCTGGGGCGCAAGCACCGTATCCTGGTCGACAAGAATCGGCCCGGCTACATCCCTGAGCCGGCCATTGAGCCTTTCCCTTTCCGTGACCAGTGTCGTTACAGTGGCGAAGGGGTGGTGTGCAAAGTGCCCCCGGGTCATTTCTTTGCCATGGGTGACAACCGCGACAATTCGCAGGACAGTCGTTTTTGGGGTTTCGTGCCTGAAGAGAACATCGTCGGTCGGGCCTTCATGGTGTGGATGAATTTCGGCAACATCAAGCGCATCGGCTTCTTCCAGTGAGCGAGGGTGACATGAGCGTTCTGCAATCGAGTTCCAAGGTCCGTGCCCAGCGTGGCCTGTCCCTGGTGGGGCTGATGGCCTGGGCCTTCGTGATCGGATTTTTCGGCCTCATCGGCATCAAGGTGTTCCAACCCGTCGTGGAGTACAACACCATCCAGAGCATGGTCACCAAGGTGGCTCGCGACGGGGGCAACAGCGTTCCTGAGATCCGCTCGGCCTTCAGCAAGCTTCAGGCTGTCGAATATGGGGTGGAGTCCATCCAGGCACAAGACCTCGAGATCACCAAAGAAGACGAGCGCATCGTCGTGCGCTTTGCGTACGAAAAAGAAATCGAGCTGTTCGGCCCCGTGTCCCTGCTCCTCAAGTTCAAAGGTCAATCGAAGTGAGTGCCAGCGGCCAGGCCGCACCTGCCCCTGCCCTGATCGCGCTGCAGCAGCGCCTGGGCCATGTGTTTTCCGACCCCGCGCTGCTGCAGCGGGCGATCACCCACAAAAGCCACAGTGCCGATCAGAACGAGCGTCTTGAGTTCCTGGGCGATTCGGTGCTGAACCTGGCGGTTTCCGACCTGCTGTACCGACAGTTTGGGCAGCAGGATGAGGGCGACCTCACCCGGGTTCGGGCTCATCTGGTGCGCCAGGACACCCTGCACAAACTGGCCTTGCAGCTGGAATTGCCCCGTGTGATGCGCCTGGGTGACGGCGAGGCCAAAGGGGGGGGGGCCCAGCGGCCTTCCATCCTGGCCGATGCGGTCGAGGCCTTGATCGGCGCGCTTTACCTGGATGCAGGTTTTTTGCCTGCGCGCAGGTTCGTGTTCAGTCTGTTCGAGCCTCTGGTGGGGCAGACCACGGCCGAGGTCTGGCGCAAGGATGCCAAGACGGCCTTGCAGGAATGGCTGCAAGGGCGCAAGCTGGCATTGCCCAAGTACCGAATCGATGCCACCCGGGGCAAGGCCCACGAGCAGGTGTTCGTAGTTGTTTGTGACGTGCCGTCGGCCGGCTGGTCGGTGCGCGGCGAAGGCCCCACACGCCGTGCTGCTGAACAGGTGGCGGCGCAGCAAGCCCTCCAACGGCTGGAGCAGGGCGCTTGAAGCGCTTGTCTGTGGTCCATCCCTATTTCTTTTTCCGTCTTGCCGACGGCAGCCCGACATGAGCGACCAACCTTCTGACAACACCAACCCCGACCTCGACGCCATGCTGGCCAACCTGGCCATGGCCAAGAAGAGCGAGGGACAGGGCGAGGGGCAGGGCGCTGAGGCAACCGTGCCGGCCGATCAGCAGCGATGTGGCGCAGTGGCCATCGTGGGCCGCCCGAACGTGGGCAAGTCCACCCTGATGAACGCGCTGGTGGGCCAGAAGGTGTCGATCACCTCGGCCAAGGCCCAGACCACCCGCCACCGCATCACCGGCATCCGCACCGACGGCGACAGCCAGTTCGTGTTCGTCGACACGCCGGGCTTCCAGACCCGCCATGTGGCCCGCGGCACCTCGGCCCTGAACCGCAACCTCAACAAGACCGTGCAGGCCACCCTCGGCGATGTCGATGTGGTGCTGTTCCTGGTCGAAGCCGGCAAGTTCTCGGCCGACGACGAAAAAGTGCTGGCCCTGATGCCGGCCGGCAAGCCGGTGTTCCTGGTGGCCAACAAGCTCGACACCATCCACCGCCGCGCTGACCTGCTGCCCTGGCTGCAGACCATGCAGACCAGGCATGCCTTTGCCGAGTTCGTGCCCATGTCGTCGAACAAGGCCGACGACATCCGCCGCCTGGCTGACATCGTGCGCCCCTATCTGCCGCAGCAACCGTGGTGGTACGACGCCGAGGCACTGACCGATCGCACCGACCGCTTCCTGGCCAGCGAGATCATCCGGGAAAAGCTGTTCCGCCTCACGGGTGACGAACTGCCGTACACCAGCACGGTGGTCATCGACACCTACAGCGAAGAGCCTTCGCCGCGCCCCGGGGCATCGCCCATGGTGAAGGTGGCCGCATCCATCATCGTCGAGCGCGATTCGCACAAGGGCATCGTCATCGGCGACAAGGGCGAGCGCCTCAAGCGCATCGGCACCGAAGCCCGCACCGAGCTGGAGCGCCTGATGGGCACCAAGGTGTTCGTCGAAATCTGGGTGAAGGTGCGCTCCGGCTGGGCCGACGATGACACCCGCCTGCGCGCCTACGGCTACGAATAAGCCAGCCCTGTGAGCACGCGCTCGGTTCAACGGCCACCCACACTGGCCTATGTGCTGCACGCCCACGACTGGAGCGAGTCCAGCCTGATCGTCGACCTGTTCACGCGCGATTTCGGCCGGGTGTCGGCCGTGGCCAAAGGGGCCAAGCGGCCCCATTCGCAGCTGCGCCCGGTGCTGATGCCTTTCCACCAGATCGTGGTGGGCTTTGGTGCCAAGACGGGGCCCGAGGTCGAGGTGTGGCTGCTGCGCCTGGCCGAGTGGGGTGGCGGGCCGGCCTGGCCCGGTGGCGCGGCCTTGTTGCCGGCCTTCTATGCCAATGAAATTTTGATGCGGCTGCTGCCGCGCCACGACCAGCTCACGTTGTTGTGGGATGCCTACGCCCACCTGCTGCCTGCGCTGACCTACCCGGGCACCTTGCACGCTTCGTTGCGGGCCTTCGAGCTGATCCTGTTGCGTCAGCTGGGGCACTTGCCTGACCTGGCCCGGCACAGCGCGCGCAATACCGAACTCGACGACGACGTGCTGTACACCGTGCGCGCCGATGTGGGCGTGGCCGAAGCCGCGCACGACGAACCTGCCGTGGCCGGCTGGCTGCTCAAGCGCCTGGAGGCTGAACTGGCCCCCGTGTTTCTGCATGGCGCACCGTCGCCCATGCCCGAGGCCCTGTTGCAGGTGTGTGCACAGGGTTCGTCTGATCTGCGCACCTTGTTGCGGGCCGTCCTTCACTATCATGTGGGGCCACAGCCCCTGCGCACCCGCCAGCTGATGCTGGACATCACCCAAGCACCATGAGCCTGTCCCCCCTGCAATGGACCCATGCCCCCAGCGCGCTGCTGGGCGTGAACATCGACCACGTGGCCACCGTGCGCAACGCGCGGGGTGGTCTGTACCCCGACCCGGTGGCCCTGGCCCAGGTGGCTGTGGAAGCCGGTGCTGACATCATCACCTTCCACCTGCGCGAAGACCGCCGCCACATCAAGGACGTGGATGTCGAGCGCATGAAGGCCCACATCAAGGCGCCGCTGAATTTCGAGGCGGCCGTGACCGACGAAATGGTCGCCTTGATCGAGCGCATCCAGCCCGAGCACGTGTGCCTGGTGCCCGAGCGCCGCCAGGAAATCACCACCGAGGGCGGTCTGGACGTGCGCGGTCAACTGCCGCGCGTGAAAGATGCCTGCGCGCGCCTGGCCGCCGTGGGCAGCCGCGTGTCGCTGTTCATCGGTGCCGACCTGGACCAGATCGGTGCGGCGGCCGAGGCGGGCGCCCCCGTGATCGAGCTGCACACCGGCGCCCTGGCCAATGCCTGGTGGGCGCAAGACGAAGCGGCCGTGCAGGCCGAACTGGCCCGCCTGAAGGCTGGCATTGCCCACGCCCACAGCCTGGGCCTGCGCACCCATGCGGGCCACGGGCTGGCCCTGAGCGACACCGGCCCGGCCATGCCCTGGATGCCCCCGGCCCAGCGCACCAGCAGCACGGCCCTGGTGGCTGCCTTGCCCGAGCTGCAAGAGCTGCACATCGGCCACGCCCTGATCGGCCATGCCCTGATGGTGGGCCTGTCCAGGGCCATTGCCGACTTCAAGGCCGAGATCATCCGGAGCCGCCAGCCATGATCGTGGGCATCGGCACCGACCTGTGCGACATCCGCCGCATCCAGCAGACGCTGGACCGCAAGACGCTGCGATTCGCTGAAAAGGTGCTGGGTCCCAACGAGCTGCTGGTGTTCCAGCAGCGCCTGGCCAAGGTGCCTGCCCGTGGCGTGCGTTACCTGGCCACCCGATTCGCCGCCAAGGAGGCCTTTTCCAAGGCCATTGGCTTGGGCATGCGCATGCCCATGACGTGGCGGCGCTGCGAGATCCTCAACGCCCCCAGCGGGCGCCCTGAAATCCGTCTGCACGACGAGCTGGCCGACTGGTTCGCCCAGCACCAGTGGAAGGCCCATGTCACCGTGACCGACGAGGTCGATCACGCCCTGGCCTTCGTCGTGGTTGAAACCCTGTGAACACCATGTCCAAGAAGCCTTCTGCCGTCCAAACCGCTGCAAAGACCGCCGCCAAGCCTGCATCCAAGCCCACCCGTGACGCTGTGGCGCACGCCCCCGTGGTGCTCGACATCGAAGGCCTGAGCCTGAACGACGACGACCGCCGCCGGCTGCAGCACCCGCTCACGGGCGGCCTGATCCTGTTCGGGCGCAACTGGCAAAGCCGTGCCCAGGTGACAGCCCTGTGTGCCGAGATCAAGTCCATCCGCCCGGATGTGCTGATCAGCGTCGACCACGAAGGCGGCCGCGTGCAGCGTTTCCGCACCGATGGTTTCACGCACCTGCCGCCCATGCGCGCCCTGGGCGAGATGTGGATGAATGATGGCCGCAAGGCAGAAGGCACGGGGGCCATGCTGGCCATGGATGCCGCCAGTGCCTGTGGTTATGTGCTGGCCGCCGAACTGCGCGCCTGCGGTGTGGACATGAGCTTCACCCCGGTGCTCGACCTCGACTGGGGCCCCAGCGGCGTGATCGGTGACCGTGCCTTCCACGGCGACGCCCGGGTGGCGACCATGCTGGCCCGCGCCGTGATGCAGGGGCTGCTGCACGCTGGCATGGCCAACTGCGGCAAGCACTTCCCCGGCCATGGCTTTGTGGCCGCTGATTCGCACACCGAGATCCCGGTCGACAAGCGAAGCCTCAAGGCCATCCTGGCCGATGATGCCAAGCCTTACGAATGGCTCAGCACGGTGCTGACCAGCGTGATGCCCGCCCATGTGATCTACCCCAAGGTCGATGCGGCCCCGGCAGGCTTTTCCAAGAAATGGCTGCAGGACATCCTGCGGGCTCAACTGGGCTTCACGGGCGCCATCTTCAGCGACGACCTGTCGATGGAAGGCGCCAGCGTGGCTGGCAGCCACACCCAGGGTGCGATTGCAGCGCTGAACGCAGGCTGTGACCTGGTGCTGCTGTGCAACCAGTCGCTCAAGGGCGGCCAGGCCGTTGATGCCCTGCTCGATGGCCTGCAAGCCGCTCTGGCCCGCGGTGAATGGGAGGCCAGTGCCGACAGCGAAGCCCGCCGCCTCGACCTGCTGCCTCAGACTGCGCCCATGGCCTGGGACGAACTGATGGTGCACGGGCCCTACCTGCAGGCGCTGAGCAAGCTGCCGCGCTGAGAGGAGGGGGCTCATGCACCAACCTGCTGATTCGTCGCTGACCACCGGGGTGGAGCAGGCCCATGATCTGCCTGCGCCCCATGTGGCCGACCAACGCCCCGTGCACGAAAGCGTGCTGTCTGCGCCCCTGATGGAAACGTGGTTACCCGGCCAGCCAGGTGCTGCGGCCTGGGTGCGCCAGCATGGTGACCGCCTGGTGGCCGTGCGCGTGCGCATCGACCCGCGCAGCGGGCAGCGCTACACCACGGTCGAGCTGCTGGCCGAGCACCCCGATGAGCCGCTGGCTGCGGCGGTGCAGCGTCCGGAGCCACCCGCCAGCGGTGCGGGGGCCGATGACCTGGTCTCCTTGAAGGTGGGCCTGGCCGAGCGCCAGATGCACCGCAAGCTCAAGGCGGCGGGTGCCACCTACGACGAAGGCACCCGGGTGTGGCGTCTGCGACGCAGTCAGGCCATCGCTTTGGGCTTGCAAGGTCGTATCCTGTGAAGCCAGGGCGTGTGCTGCACCGTGCGGCGTGTGCCTCGTCTGAAACCTCGGGAGAACTGATGAAAACCACCCTGCGCATGGCCCGCCATGCCCTGCTGGTGCTGGCGGTGGCCAGCCTGGCGGCATGTGCCAGCCGCGACCAGAAAAGTGTGACAGACGCGGCCACCGCGCCGTTGAGTGACCTGAACCTGCTCAAGGCGGAGATCCCTGCCCCTCTGATCAAGGCCCAGCAAGGGCCGTATGCCGCCCCTGTCACCTCCGATTGCCCTGGCTTGACTGCCGAGTTGCAGGCACTCAATGAAGTCCTGGGGCCTGACTACGATGCCCCGCCTGGGGCTGAAGAGAGCCTGCTTGACAAAGGCACTGCAGAGGCCAAGAAGGCCGCGGTGGGGGCGCTGCGCAACACCACCGAGGGCATCGTGCCCTTCCGTGGGTGGGTTCGCAAGCTCAGCGGCGCCGAGCGTCATTCGCGCAAGGTGCAGGCAGCCATCACTGCAGGCACGGCCCGACGTGCGTTCCTGAAGGGCATGCGATTCCAGATGGCTTGTCCTGCGGTGCAGGACGCGTCACTGGTGCCAGAGGTCGCCGCGCGGCCCTGAGACTCAGCGCCCGCGGCAGCCAATCCGCAGCCCATGAAAAAAGCCCGGTGCATGCACCGGGCTTTTTCGTGGTCACAGAAGACCAAGGCCGGTCAGGCGGCGCTCTCTTCGAACGGCAGCTTGATCTGGCTGAGGTCCTTGCGGGTCTCGACCAGAATCAGCGGGCCATCGTCCACCACCACCATCGGCTTGCGTTCACGCGGCACATGCACCGGCTTGGGCTCAGCGGCAATCGCTTCCTGCACCGCCCGCACCTTGTCTGCGTCCGAGTTCACCCATTCCAGTCCTGCGCTCTGGGCCAGCTGGCTCAGGGTTTCCAGGTTCAGGGTGTAGGCCTCGACCACGGGAGCGGCAGCGGCAGCGGGTGCCTCTGGGGCCTGCACCAGCGGCGCAGCGATCGGCGCCGCATCGGCGGCGGCCGGCGTGACATCCGCCTGAACTGTCGGTTCGCTTGAAGGCGCCAGGCTGAACGGTCCGGTGTCGTCGGTGCCCGACGGCAGCGCCAGCGACAGGCCGGCTTCAGCGGCTTCGCCGGCATCAGCGCCATCACCTTCAGTGCGCTCACGGCGTTCGCCGCGGCGGTATCGGTCACGGCTGCGACGACGGCGGCCACCGTCTTCGCCTTCGGCGTCCGGGGCAGAACCTTCCGCACCCTCCGAGGCGTTGTCGGTCGAAGTGTTCAGCTCGGTGCCGTTGTTTGTACCGTTCTCTGCGCCGTCCTGTGCCTCGCTGCCCTCGCCTCCGCGGCCACGACCACCACGACGACGGCGACGGCCATTTTCACGAGCCTCTGCTGCGGCTTCATCGGCGCTGGCAACTGGCACCTCCACGCCTTCGGCGTTCACCAGCGTGTTCACGCGGGTGTCCAGTGCTTCACTGCTCAGGCCCTCGGCCTGGGCTTCGCGCGGACCCCGTTCACGGCGGCGGCGGTTGCCGTCACGGGCCTGGCCTTCGGCGCGGGTCTCGGTGCCGGCCTGGTCGCCACGCTCTTCACGCGGACCACGGCGGTTGCGGCTGCCGCGCTCTTCGCGGGTTTCGCCTTCGGCGCTGGCCGGGCGGTCGGCGCGCTCTTCGCGGCTGCGGCGGTTGCCACCTTCGCTGCGTTCGCCACGCTCACCGCGGCGGCCTTCTCGGTTGCCGTCGCGGCCACCCTGGCGCTGGCCGTCACGGCGGCCACGGCCACCGCTCTTGCCTTCGCTGTCGGTGTCGGCGGCAGGGGCTGCCACAGGGGCGGCCACCGGTGCCGGTGCGGGTGCGGGTGCGGCCACGAAGGGCTCAGGCGCGCTGAACAAGCGCTTGACCCAGCCGAAGAAGCCGCCGTTGCGGGCGGGGGCCACCGGGGCAGGCGCCACCGGTGTCGGCGCCACGGCCACAGGGGCCGGCGCCGGAGCGGGTTCAGGCTTGGGCGGTGCCACGGGCGCCGGCTGGTCGGGCAGCACGCCCTTGATCACCGGCTCCTGCTTGGGCTTGGCGCTCTTTTCACGGCGGGTGATGCCCACGTCTTCCTCGACGTCTTCCACCATGGCGTAGCTGGCCTGGATGTTTTCCAGGCGCGGGTCGTCATGGCGCAGGCGCTCCAGCTTGTAGTTGGGCGTTTCGAGGTGGCGGTTGGGCACCAGCAGCACGGTCACGCGCTGCTTGAGTTCGATCTTGGTGATCTCGGTGCGCTTTTCGTTCAGCAGGAAAGAGGTCACTTCCACCGGCACCTGCACGTGCACGGCGGCGGTGTTGTCCTTCATCGATTCTTCTTGAATGATGCGCAGGATCTGCAGCGCCGACGACTCGGTGTCGCGGATGTGGCCGGTGCCGTTGCAACGCGGGCAGGTGATGTGGCTGCCTTCGCTCAGCGCAGGGCGCAGGCGTTGACGCGACATTTCCAGCAGGCCGAACTTGCTGATGGTGCTGAACTGCACGCGGGCACGGTCGAAGCGCAGGGCGTCACGCAGGCGCTGCTCGACTTCGCGGCGGTTCTTGCTCTCTTCCATGTCGATGAAGTCGACCACGATCAGACCACCCAGGTCGCGCAGGCGCATCTGGCGGGCGATTTCGTCGGCCGCTTCCAGGTTGGTGCGGAAGGCGGTTTCCTCGATGTCACCGCCACGGGTGGCGCGCGCCGAGTTCACGTCCACGGCCACCAGGGCTTCGGTGTGGTCGATCACGATGGCGCCGCCCGAAGGCAGGTTCACGGTGCGGCTGAAGGCCGTTTCGATCTGGTGCTCGATCTGGAAGCGCGAGAACAGTGCCGCGTCATCGCGGTAACGCTTCACACGGTTGGCCGTCTCGGGCATGACGTGCAGCATGAACTGCTTGGCCTGCTCGTAGATGTCGTCCGTGTCGATCAGGATCTCGCCGATGTCGGAGGTGAAGTAATCGCGGATGGCGCGGATCACCAGCGACGATTCCTGATAGATCAGGAAGGCGCCCTTGCCCTCGCGGGAGGCTTCGTCGATGGCCGTCCACAGCTTGAGCATGTAGTTCAGGTCCCACTGCAGCTCGGCGGCGGTGCGACCGATGCCGGCGGTGCGGGCGATCAGGCTCATCCCCTTGGGGTATTCGAGCTGATCCATGGCTTCTTTGAGCTCTTCGCGGTCGTCGCCTTCGATGCGACGGCTCACGCCACCCCCGCGGGGGTTGTTGGGCATCAGCACCAGGTAACGGCCGGCCAGCGAGACGAAGGTGGTCAGGGCAGCGCCCTTGTTGCCGCGCTCTTCCTTCTCGACCTGCACCAGCAGCGACTGGCCTTCCTTGATCACGTCCTGGATCTTGGCCGAGCGAACTTCCACGCCTTCCTTGAAGTACTGGCGGGAGATTTCCTTGAACGGCAGGAAGCCGTGGCGTTCTTCGCCGTAATCGACGAAACAGGCCTCGAGCGAGGGCTCGACCCGGGTGACCACGGCCTTGTAGATGTTGCCCTTGCGCTGTTCGCGCCCTTCGATTTCGGTCTCGAAGTCGAGCAGTTTCTGTCCGTCAACAATGGCCAGGCGCCGTTCTTCGGGCTGCGTGGCGTTGATCAGCATGCGCTTCATGTGCACTCCAGTGACACAACGAGGCCTGCCCGGGATGGCGCCGGGCGCAGCCTCATTCAATTGCCAGCCTTGCGGGCCGGCAACCCTTGTCATGCACGAATCAACACGAACGAACCGGTGAAGGAATTGCCTGGGCTGGAACTGGCGTGCTGGCGGTGAAGCGCAGGTCAGTGCAGCAGGGGCGCGTGCGCCAGCAGAGTGAACGCAGGCCCGCTCGCCCCACGGCCAAACGCCGCCCGGGGCGCAGAAGCACCACCGGAGGGTTGATCGGGCAGGGGGAGGGCGGGGGGCATGGGGCGTTTCACCACGGGAAGCGGCGACCACACTCGCTCACAGGCAAGCCCCACCGGGGTACGGCGGGCGGCCAGGCGAGGGGTATCAGCAGCGCTTGCCTTGAAAGGCCCCATCTTGCGTTCGACTGTTGACGCGGGTGCCAGCGTCTTGCCGGAGACCGGCGGGCTCGCTGGCGCCCAAAACCTTGTGTATGAGTTCGATCGATGTGTCATCTGACACCACCACCGGCGTCGCAAGACCGCACCTTGGGCGGGCTTCTCGACGGGGGCAGGGGTGCTGCATCACCATCTTTCACGTTGGCAGGCGCACCTGCCGCAGCCCGTTCTCATGGAGGCAACCGGCGACGTACCGAAGTTCTGAAAGGTACACTGTCCACCGGGCCTGGCCTGCATTGCAATTCATCAAATCACAACACAGCACTCGAACGTGGCCAAACCCATTATAGGCGCGAAAAAATCGTCTCAAGAAGTGAAACAGCCTGTGGCGTCGGTGCAATACGTGCGCATTGACGAGGGCAGCGACGGCCAGCGTCTGGACAACTTCCTCACCAAGATTCTCAAGGGGGCGCCCAAGCCCCTGGTGTACCGCATCATCCGCAGCGGCGAGGTGCGGGTGAACAAGGCCCGGGCCTCGGCCGACACGCGCCTGAGCCTTGGCGACGAGGTGCGTGTGCCCCCGGTGCGCCTGCCCGAGCCGCAAACCGAAGCCAGCAGCGTGCCGGCTCGCGAATTTCCGGTGTTGTTCGAAGACGACCATTTCCTGGCCATCAACAAGCCCGCCGGCGTGGCGGTGCATGGGGGCAGCGGGGTCAGCTTTGGCGTGATCGAACAATTGCGCCGCGCCCGCCCCCAGGCCAAGTTCCTGGAACTGGTGCACCGACTCGACAAGGAAACCTCGGGCGTGCTGCTGGTGGCCAAAAAGCGCAGTGCGCTGACCCGCCTGCAAGACTGCTTCCGCGAGCGCACCGCCCACAAGACCTACGCCGCGCTGGTGATCGGCGCCTGGCCGCGCAGCAAGAAGGTGGTCGATGTGGCGCTGCACAAATTCCTGACCGCCGAAGGCGAGCGTCGGGTGATGGCCGTTGCCGACCCCGACGAAGGCCGCCGCTCGATCAGCCTGGTGCATGTGGTGAACGATTTCGGTGATTTCAGCCTGCTCGACGTCACCATCAAGACCGGCCGAACCCACCAGATCCGTGTGCACCTGTGCCACGAAGGCCACCCCATCGTCGGTGACGAAAAATACGGAGATTTCGCCCTGAACAAGGCCATGGCCCGCGGGCAGCAGCTGCCCGGTGCCAAGTTCGACCGCATGTTCCTGCACGCCCGCTCGTTGCGCATTCCCCACCCGGCCACGGGTGAAGAAGTCAGCCTGCAAGCCCCTCTGCCTGCAGAATGTCAGGGCCTGGTGGATCATCTCCAGGCCCGCCAGGCCGCGTCTGGCGCCTGATGTCGTACCGCGAGGCCCTGCTGTGAGTGATTTCCGCCCCCGCCAGTTCGACCTGATCGTCTTCGATTGGGACGGCACCCTGTTCGATTCCACTGCCCTGATCGTGGGCTGCATCCAGAACGCCTGCCGCGACCTGGGCCTGCCGGTGCCCCCGAAAAGCGATGCTGCTTACGTGATCGGCCTGGGCCTGCACGACGCACTGGCCCACGTGGCACCCACCCTGGAGCCGGCCCGCGTGCCCGAACTGGGGCACCGTTACCGGCATCACTACTTCGCCAGCCAGCACATGCTGAGCCTGTTCGACGGCACCCTGCCCATGCTGGCCGACTTGCGCGCGCGCCAGCACTGGCTGGCCGTGGCCACCGGCAAGAGCCGCCAGGGCCTGGACGAGGCCTTGCAGCACGTGGAACTGCGCGGCATGTTTGATGGCACCCGAACGGCCGATGAAACCCGCTCCAAGCCCCACCCGCAGATGCTGCAGGAACTCATGCGTGAGTTCGGCGTCGACCCTGAGCGCACGCTCATGATCGGCGACACCACCCACGACCTGCAGCTGGCAGCCAACGCAGGCACGGCGTCGATCGCCGTCAGCTACGGTGCCCACGAGCCCGACGCCTTCGCCAGCTTCGACACCCGCCTGGTGGCCCATTCGGTGGCCGAGTTGCACCAGTGGTTGAAGGACCATGCCTGATCTGAACCTGGCGCCCCAGTTCCTGTGCGTGTCGGCCGATTTGCGCGAGCGCGAGGGCTCGGTGCTGTTCGAGGTGCTGGAATACGGGCGCACGGCCCCCGCTTTTGCGGTGCGCGCCAACCAGCAGGCTGTGGCCTACTTGAACCGCTGCGCCCACGTGCCCACCGAACTCGACTGGCAACCCGGCGAGTTCTGGGACCATGAGCAAAAGTTCATCATCTGTTCGGTGCATGGCGCCTTGTACGAGCCTGCCCATGGCCAGTGTCTGATGGGGCCCTGCACCGGCAAGCGCCTGGTGTCCGTGCCGCTGAAAGAAGAGGGTGGTCAGGTGTTCTGGCTGCCTTCCGACCGTTTCCAACCTGTGTTCTGACCTCACCGAAGCCTCTGTGCCATGAGCCTGGAAGACCCCACCCCCGCAGCCCAGCAGCAGCTGATCGCTGAGTTCGCCCGTGCCTACCTCGCTGAGCAGAAGCGCCAGGCCCGCTGGCGCTGGTTCTGGCGTGTGCTGTTCGCGGGGCTGCTGCTGTCCAGCCTGTGGGCCACGCACCAGTCCATGCCTTCGGCCACGGCGCCGGTCACCCCCCACACGGCCCTGGTCGAAGTGCGCGGTGAGATCGCCACCGAATCGGAGGCCAACGCCGATGGGCTCAACGCTGCGCTGGTCAGCGCCTTCGAAGACGAGGGCGCCAAAGCCGTCGTCATCCGGCTGAATTCTCCGGGCGGCAGCCCGGTGCAGGCGGGCCTGATCCATGACGAGATCCGGCGGCTGAAGGCCAAGCACAAGAAGAAGGTGTATGCCGTGTGCGAGGAAATGTGCGCCTCGGCGGCCTTCTACATCGCGGTGGCCGCTGACGAGATCTGGGTGGACAAGGCCTCGGTGGTGGGCTCCATCGGTGTGCTGATGGACGGCTTCGGCTTCAACTCGGTCATGGACAAGCTCGGCGTGGAACGCCGCCTCATGACGGCTGGCGCCAACAAGGGCATGCTCGACCCGTTCTCGCCGCGCAACGAGCAGCAGGAGGCCTATGCCCAGGCCATGCTGGACCAGATCCACCAGCAGTTCATCAAGGTGGTGCGAGAAGGCCGTGGCAAGCGTCTCAAGGAAAACGAAGACACGTTCTCTGGCCTGTTCTGGAATGGCGAGCAGGCCGTTCAGTTGGGCCTGGCCGACCACCTGGGCAGCCTCGACAAGATTGCCCGCGATGTGATCAAGGCCGAAGACGTGATCGATTACACGGTCAAGGAAAACCTGGCCGAACGCCTGGCCAAGCGTTTTGGTGCCTCGATTGGCGCTGGCGCCGTTCAGGCCATGCGCTCAGCCGTCACCCTGCGCTGAGGTCTCACCGCCGTGGGCCAGGCCCAGGCTGAGGTCAGTGTCCTGCACCTTGCGCAAAGCCGCCTGGTTTGACAGGTTCAACAGGCGGGCGATGTCCTGGATGTCGTCCGGCAGCGCTGCCTGCGCGTTCGGGGTGAGCCAGCCATACTGGGTATGCCGAGCCAGCCTCATCGCCAGCATCACGGTGCGCACCCTCGGGTGCTCGGCGTGCCGGTCGTCGGTCACTTCGATCAGCAGGCCGGGCAGGTGCCACTGGCGCATGAGGGCCTGTGACAGGTCGCTCAGGTTCACGTTCAACATGGCTTGCTGCACATCACCCGAGCGCAGCGTGTGGTCAGCGGCCAGCTGGCGCTCGACCTGCAGCATCAGTCGGGGCGCATGGCACCACATCATCAGTTCGGCCACATCGTGCAGCAAAGTGGCCTGGTAGATGATTTCGGCGTCTTCATCTTGCCGGTGCAAGGCCCAGTGGTAAGCGTGGTGGGCTGCGCGGCGAGCCCTCATCAAGGTGCGCTGCAGTCCCTCCAGGGCCTCGGGGTGCTCGGTCAAGTGGGTTTGCAGCCCTTGCAAGTCGGCAAAAGCCCTGAAGAACGGTGCGATGCCCAGCATCACCAGGGCGCCGGTCAGGGTTTCGGGGGGCTCTGCGCCTTTTCGAGTGCACAGGCGCGACACATGCACCAGCACCCGCAGGGTCATCAGGGGGTCGCCGCCGATCGCCTGGGCCAGCGTGTGCGCATCGACATTGCCCCGGGCCTCTTCGGCCTCGGCCAGCAGGGCGATCTCGTCGATCGAATCCTGCATCACAGGCAGTTCAGCCTGAACCAGGTGGCGGCACCAGGCGTCGAGGTCGCGTAATGGCTGTTCGAGCATCGTGTCCGAGGCGGGGAGCCCAGGGGGCGATGCCTGAATTGTCGGCCGCTCGGGCCTGAACTGAATCAGGGTTGACCCAGCAAGGCCGACTTCAGCTCTTCATCGACAGGTTTGGGGCCCAGCCAGATGCGAAGAAGGCTCTGGTAAAACCCTTCGCCTGCGATGTCAGCACCCATGCGTTGGCCGTTCAGGTAGATGCGCGTGCCGATACCCGGGACCAGATCGATCCGCACGCGGCTGCCTTTGGGGGCCTGCTTCATGCCCAGCATCATGGTTTCGAGCTGCTCCAGTTGCACCTTGTAGCGCTGCTGCTCGGCCTCTGGGTTGTTGGCGCGGTAGCCATTGACGAGCGCGTCGACAAATTCGTCAGCCGTCAGGTTGCGCAGCAGCACCGCCTGCACGCTCTTGGCGCCGGGGGTTTGCAGCACGCCTTGGGCGGTGCTTTGCTTGCTGGGCAGGTAGAGGCTGGCCGCATAGATGTCGAACACCACCTTCACACGCACGCCGGCACCATTGATGGTGAGGTGCTGCTGTGCCACCTCTTCCGTGTCGGGAAACTGCACGCCGCGCACGTTCACCGCGGCCAGGGCCTGCCCTGCGCACAGGCCTGCGATCAGCCAGGCCATCATGGGTTTGATTGTCATGGTTCTTTTGGGGTCAGTGTTAACCCTAATTTAACCCAAGTCAGGCACTGGGGCAATCCGTTGTGTCGGGCCCACCTCACACCGTGCGTGCACCCGAGCGGCGGAGTTGCGACCAAAAAAAAGAGAGGGGGCTGTCGAGCCCCTGTCGGGCGCAGGCACAATGTCCACGACCTGTCGACACAAGGCAGGCAAGCCGCCAACATCCGGGCCTGCGCAGCCAGTGGAGACGCAGTCCGAACTTCATTGCATTCATGACGTTCCTGGTCATCGACATCGGCAACTCTCGCCTCAAGTGGGGGTTGTTCGATCGCGTCGCGCCAGAAGCCACCTTGCTGGATCACGGCGCGGTGGTGCTGGAAGACATCGACAGCCTGTTCGAGACGGCCTGGCGCCATCACCCGCAACCGCAAGGCATGCTGGGGTGTGTGGTGGCCGGTGACGCCATCAAACGACGGGTGGAAGAGCAGCTGGCTCGCTGGGGGCAACGGCCTCGCTGGCTTGTCTCCAGTGTCGAGGCTGGCGGCGTTGTCAACGGCTACGACCACCCGCAGCGCCTGGGTGCTGACCGTTGGGCCGCCCTCGTGGGCGCTCGTCAGCATGCGCGCCGTCAGTCAGCGCCGGCCCTGGTCATCATGGTGGGCACGGCCGTGACCATCGACGCACTCGACCCTGAGGGCAAGTTCCTCGGTGGCTCGATCATGCCGGGCTTCGGCCTGATGCTGCGGGCGCTGGAAACCGGCACCGCCGGCCTGAAAGTGCCCATGGGTGAGGCCTGCGACTTTCCCACCAACACCAGCGACGCACTCACCAGCGGCGGCACGGACGCCATCGCCGGGGCCATCGAACGCAATTTCAGGCGCCTGGCCTCGCGCACGGGCTGCCAGCCGCTGCTGCTGATGAGTGGTGGCGCGGCCCCCAAGCTCATGCACCTGGCCGAAGACCTGCCTGTGCAGGTGATCGACCACCTCATCTTTGAGGGGCTGCTGGTGTTGGCCCACGAGCAGAAACTGGGCGCCTGATCGGTTGGGGCTTCGGCCCCACCGGGTGAACTGCCTCAGTGCATCTGCAGCGTGATCTTCGCGTGTTCGCTGATGCCCATGGCGCCGAAGAACAGGGCCACCAGGCGGTGCGGGTTCAGGAAGGTGATCTGGCGGTTTTCGGCTCGGCGTGCCAGCACCCAGTTCAGCAGGTCGCCTGCTGCAATGAAGTCCACCCGGATCAGGTGGGCGCAGTCCAATTGCACCAGGGGGCTGTGCCCCAGTTGGCGATCGAGCTCGCTCAGGGTGCTGCCGATGTCACCCACCAGTTGCCCGGCCAGCTCCAGACTGGCTTGCTGAACGATGGCGATGTCTTCGTCAGCCAGTTGTGATTCGACGAAATTGGTCGACACCTCGCTGATGTGGCTGAGCGAGACTGTTTGCGTGCAGGTGGCGTCGGCCATCAGCTTGACGTGGCAGCTGGTCGACTCCCATGACGGGGGTGACTGTTCATACGTCACGCAGTAGTCGATGGCGACCTCGTCAAAGCGGTCGGCGCGGTTGCACAGGCGCAGCATTTCCAGGCGCAGCATCCAGAACGCCGGGTCGACGTCGCGGGTGCCGGTGGGGGCTGCTTCGCTCAGCACCTCGTCGAGGCGGTCGATGCCGATCCAGGTCATCTGCTCCTGGCCCTGAGCCCACTGGCGGAACAACTGGCTGAGTTGCCCTGCGGCTTCGGGGGTGAGGCGCTCCAGCCCGGCCCAGTCCATGGCCCAGGGGCGGGGCAACTGCAATACCTCACAGCGCAGGCGGCCCACGCCATCCGCATCCAGCAAAGGCGGTGCAATCCAGCCCTCCAGGGTGGTGGGCAACTGGCTGTCGGCTGGCGGGCGTGGCGTCGTGGGCGGCTGGTTGCTGCTGTTGCCCGGCTGCTCGCTGAGGTGGTGCGACACGCGCTCGGGCAGGGAGTACCAATGGGGTGCCGACAGGCCAAACTGGTGCGCGTAGGCCGTGGCCAGGGCGTCGAATCGCTGAGGCAGGTCGAGCGCACGGTACAGATCGAACAGCACCATCCACGCTTCGGCCTGTTCGTGCTTGATGCCGCCAGGCTGCAGCAGGTTGACCAGGCTCTGCTCGCACTGTTCGAAGTCGGCGTTGGCGAACGCGATCACGGCTTCGTCCAGGTCGGGGTCGTGCACCACTTCGCACACATCGACAGCAAAGGGGTTGGCAAAGCCGCTGGGTGCCATCGGCGAGGCCGCTGGTCGGGGGTCATGCACCGTGCGAGGCTGTTGCTGTCGCGCCACCTGCAACACTTCATCAGAAATGTCGAGGCTGAGTGGCGGCAGCTCGCGGGCTGGCGGGCGTTGCGCCGTGGTGCCTTCCGCGGGCGGCGATGCTGTTGGGGGCAGGCTGCTGAGCGGGCGGGTGGCTGCGGCGGGCTGCGGCGCGTCCGTGGAGCGCTGCGAAGAGCTGGCGCCCACCATCTGCTGTTCGATCTCGTCGATCTTGGCCTTCACGGCAATGTCCGACCGGGCGCCCGAATTGGAGCGGCTGTCTCCGTCCAGGTTCGAGGGGGCTGTCAGCGCCAGGGCGGCGTCCTGGCTGAGGCCCTCTCTGCGGATCTTGCGCAGCATGTCGAGTTCGCGCTTGCGCACGAAATCGTTGCGGCGCTTGCGCTCGATCATCGCCTTGATTTCGGCCTTGGCGAACTCGCTGGCGCGGTCGCCCTCGGTGGCCCCGTCAAGCTCGGTCCAGTCCGTCGTCGGGTTGGCGACGAACTTGACCATCTTGCGCAGAAAGTTTCCTGCGTCGTTGCTCATGTGGGGACTGCCTGTGAGGGGGGTGTCAGGGCTCAGTCCCCGAACATCTTCTGCTTGAGCTCGCGGCGCTGTTGAGCCTCGATCGACAAGGTGGCGGTCGGACGGGCCAGCAGCCGGCCCAGACCGATGGGTTCACCGGTTTCGTCGCAGAAGCCGTAGTCGCCCGATTCGATGCGGGTGATCGCCTGTGAAATTTTCTTGAGCAGCTTGCGTTCGCGGTCGCGGGTGCGCAGCTCCAGGGCATGCTCTTCCTCGATGGTGGCGCGATCGGCCGGATCAGGCACGATCGAGGTGTCTTCGCGCAGGTGCTCGGTGGTTTCGCCGGCGTTGCTCAGCAGGTCGTCCTTCAGCGCTTCCAGACGGGTGCGGAAAAACTCCAATTGCTTGTCGTTCATGTACTCGGCGTCGGGCATGGCCAGCAGTTCCTGCTCGGTCAGCTGGGCGCCGGACTTGGTCTTCCAAGCGTTGGCGAGCTTGCTGTCAACCTTGGTGGCGGTGGTGGGCATGTTCTTGGAAACCTTGGACTCTGGTACTGCGGGTTCGGCCAGTTTGGCCGAAGCTTGAGTCGCCGAGGGGGCGGGTTTGACCGCCTTGGCGACTTTGTTGGGGGATTCAGACGAGCTGTTGCTGGACGCAGCGCTTTTCGGTGCTGCGGTGGCTGCCTTGGTGGCGGCTTTTTTGGTGGCTGGCGCGGCAGTCTTGGCCGTGGTCTTGGTCACAGGAACCTCCTTCTTGTCCAGCGATCCGCTGACATTTCTTGGGTGACGCATGGCCGGTACTGCTCCATCGCCTGCTCATTGCATGGGGTGAGCGCGCGGCATTGTAGCCACGTTCAGGCCAGGCAACCCTCCAGACCTGCCCTGAAGAGGTCCTGGGGGATGTCGATGCCGATGAACACCATCTTGCTGATGCGCGCTTCGCCCTTGGCCCAGGCGGGGCCGACGTCGCTGCCCATCATCTGGTGCACGCCCTGGAAGATCACCTTGCGTTCCATGCCCTTGACGTTCAGCACACCCTTGTAGCGCAGCATGCGTGGGCCGTAGATCTGCACCATCGAGCCCAGGAAATCTTCCAGTTTGCTGGGGTTGAAGGGCTTGTCGGCTTTGAAGACGAAAGATTTCACATCGTCGTCGTGGGCGTGGTGGTGCGGGTGGTCGCAGTGTTCGCCGTGTGCATGGTCATGGCCGCAGTCGTGTCCATGGTCGTGCCCGTGATCATGGTGATGGTGGTGCCCGTCGTCTTTCAGGAAGTCGGGGTCGATGTCGAGCTTGGCGTTCAGGTTGAAGCCGCGCAGGTCGAACACCTCGCTGATGGCCACTTCACCAAAGTGCACGCGACGCTGTGGCGCGCGCGGGTTCATGTGCTTGATGCGGTGGGCCAGCGCGTCGGCCTCGGCTTCGGTGACCAGGTCGGACTTGCTGATGAAGATCTGGTCGGCAAAGCCCACCTGGCGGCGCGCTTCCTGACGGGTGTCCAGCTGCTGATGGCCGTGCTTGGCGTCGACCAGGGTGACGATGGCGTCCAGCAGGTACTGCTCGGCAATGTCGTCGTCCATGAAGAAGGTCTGGGCCACAGGGCCTGGATCGGCCAGGCCGGTGGTTTCGATCACCACGCGGTCGAACTGCAGCTTGCCTTCGTGGCGTTTGAAAGCCAGATCGGTCAGGGTGGCGCGCAGGTCTTCCCGGATCGTGCAACAGATGCAGCCATTGCTCATCTGGATGATCTGCTCCTCGGTGTCGGCCACCAGGATGTCGTTGTCGATGTTTTCTTCACCGAACTCGTTTTCGATGACAGCGATTTTCTGGCCGTGCGACTCGGTGAGCACGCGCTTGAGCAGCGTGGTCTTGCCGCTGCCGAGAAAACCGGTAAGGATGGTGACGGGAATCAGGCTCATACCACAAGTGTAGCCCTGCTGGTGCACCCCGGCAGCCACACGGGTGCGCTATTCTTGCTGTGTCTCAACTGCGACACCGCTGCCGTGTCTGAACCCTCCCAGAGTCGGCCCCCTCGGGCTGAACCCAGAAATGCGCCCCTGGCGCGCCGCGATCGTCGTTCCCTCTTCGATCGGGTGGTTGAATTCCTGCACCCAGGCCCGGATTCCACCGACGAACTGATCGAATCGCTGGCCGACGCCGAGCAGCGCGAGCTGATCGAGCCGCAGTCGAGGGTGATGCTGGAGGGTGTGATCCGCATGGCGGACATGACCGCCGGTGATGTGATGGTGGCGGTGCGCCGCATGGACATGCTCGACATCGACATGCCCTACGACGACCTGCTGGCGCGCGTGATCGACACCGGGCATTCGCGTTTTCCGGTGTTCGAAGGCAGCCGCGACAACATCGTGGGTGTGCTGATGGCCAAAGACCTGCTCAAGTTGCAGCGCGCGCCTGAGCTGAAGTTGCGCACGTTGCTGCGTCCGCCGATGTTCGTGCCTGAATCTCGCGGGCTCAATGAGTTGTTGCGCGATTTCAAGACCAACCGCAGCCACCTGGCCATCGTGATCGACGAGTTCGGTCGCACGGCCGGGTTGATCACCATCGAGGATGTGCTTGAAGAGATCGTGGGCGAGATCGAGGACGAGTTCGACGACGAGTCGAGTGATTCGTCGATCTTCACGCTCGCCGATGGCAGCCAGCGCGTGGCGGGTGACACGACGATTGCGGAAGTGAACGAGGTGTTCCGGGCGAACCTGCCTGAAGCGGAGTTCGACACCATCGGGGGGCTGGTGGCCCATGAGATTGGCCGGGTGCCCCGACGGGGTGAGGCGCTTGACCTCCAGGGCTTGCGTTTCACGGTGATGCTGGCGCGTGGTGGTTCTGTGCGCTGGTTCAAGGTCACGCGCAAGCCACAGTCGGTGCCGGAGCCTCAGGCTGCCGACGACGCGGCCTGAGTGGGCTCTCGCTGGCGCTCTGCGCCGCATTCTTCACATTTGTGCTTCATGGGAACTGTTGTCTTGTCTGGCTGGCGCTGGACCTTGCCTGGCCTGGTGTTGGGGGCGCTGATGGCGCTGGCCTTCACCCCTTGGGTGCACCGCAGTTCAGCAGCCCTGCCTGGCCTGCTCGCCATGGGTGTGCTGGCTGCTTTGGTGGCCATGCTGTCGCGGGCGGCGCGGCCGGGGCAGGGCGGCTGGCTGCTGTGGGGTTTTGCCACGGCCTGGTTCACGGGTGGTACGGCCTGGTTGTATGTCAGCTTGCACAAGTTCGGAGGGCTGCCCTCCTGGCTGGCCGTGCTGTCCATCGTGCTGCTGTCAGGTGCTTTGGCGCTTTACATGGCCGCGGCGGGGGCTTTGTGGGTGCGCTGGCGACGCGGCCAGTGGTGGGCTGATGCGGCGCTTTTTGGAGCCCTTTGGTGCCTGGCCGAGGTGGCCCGCGCCCTGATCTTCACCGGTTTTCCCTGGGCGTCCAGTGGCTATTCGCAGGTGGACACCCCGCTGGCGGCCCTGGCGCCCTGGCTGGGCGTGTACGGCATCGGCTGGGTGGCGGCCACCCTGGCGGCGGCCCTGGCGCTGGCCGCGGTGTTGCGCCGTGGGCTGGTGAGGGCTGCAGCGATGGTGCTGGGCCTGATGCTGGCGATGCAAGCAGCGCAAGTGGGTGGCGTCGGACAATGGGCCCAGCCCGTCGGAGCGCCCCTGTCGGTCAGCCTGGTGCAAGGCAATGTGCCCCAGAACGAAAAGTTCGAGGCCTCGTTCCAGATCCAGGCCATGGGCTGGCACGCCGACGCCATGCTGGCTCAGCGTTCTGACCTGGTCATGGCGCCTGAAACCGTGATCCCCTTGCTGCCCGAGCAACTCCCTGACAACTTCTGGCCGCCCCTGGTGCGTCATTTTCAGCAGGGCGGTACCGCGGCACTGTTCGGTGTGCCGCTGGGCAGTTTCAAGGCGGGTTACACCAACTCGGTGGTCGGCATCTCGGCAGGCACGGTGCAGCAGCCGGGGGGGTACTACCGCTACAACAAGCACCACCTGGTGCCGTTCGGTGAATTCATTCCCTGGGGCTTCCGGTGGTTCGTCGACCTGATGCAGATGCCGCTGGGTGATTTCACCCGTGGGCCGGCCAATGCGCCTTCGTTCGAGGTGAAAGGGCAGTGGGTGGCGCCCAACATCTGCTACGAAGACCTCTTTGGCGAAGACCTCGCCGCGCGTTTCACGCAGGGGCCCACACCGCCGCCCACCATCCTGGCCAATGTGAGCAACCTGGCCTGGTTCGGTGAGGAGGTCATCATCTTCCAGCACCTTCAGATAGCACGCTTGCGTTCGCTGGAGTTTCAGCGTCCCAGTCTGCGTGCCACCAACACCGGGGCCACGGTGGTGATCGATCACCGCGGTCAGGTGGTGGCCATGCAGCCGCCCAACACGCGCGGCGTGCTGCAGGCCTCCGTGCAGGGCACGCAAGGCCTGACGCCTTTTGCGCGTTGGGCCGGCCCCTTCGGCCTGTGGCCTTTGATCGCCGCTGCGCTGGCGCTGTTGCTGGCCCTGGTCTGGCGGCCCGTAAAATAACGCGTTTTGCCGCTGCCGCACCTTCATGCAGCGGCCCACGAATTCAAGGCGATCGACATGCTGACCTTCCAGCAACTGATTCTGCGTCTGCAAAGCTACTGGGACGCCCAAGGCTGCGCCCTGCTGCAACCCTATGACATGGAAGTGGGCGCCGGCACCAGCCACACTGCCACCTTCCTGCGCGCCCTGGGCCCCGAGCCCTGGAAGGCCGCCTACGTGCAGCCCAGCCGTCGCCCGAAAGACGGCCGCTATGGCGAGAACCCCAACCGTCTGCAGCACTACTACCAGTTCCAGGTGGTGCTCAAGCCCGCGCCGGCCAACATCCTGGAGCTGTACCTGGGCTCGCTGGAAGCCCTGGGCTTCGACCTCAAGAAGAACGACGTTCGCTTCGTGGAAGACGACTGGGAAAACCCCACGCTCGGCGCCTGGGGTCTGGGCTGGGAGGTGTGGCTCAACGGCATGGAAGTGACGCAGTTCACCTACTTCCAGCAGGTCGGCGGCATCGATTGCAAGCCCATCACGGGCGAGATCACCTATGGCCTGGAGCGCCTGGCCATGTACCTGCAAGGCGTTGAAAACGTCTATGACCTGGTCTACGCGCCGGGCATCAAGTACGGCGATGTGTTCCACCAGAACGAGGTCGAGCAGAGCACCTACAACTTCGAGCACAGCAATGTCGAGTTCCTGTTGGGCGCTTTCAGCAATTACGAGGCCCAGGCGAAGTACCTGATGGAGCAGCAGCTGGCCTTGCCGGCTTACGAACAGGTGCTCAAGGCCGCGCACACCTTCAACCTGCTGGACGCACGCGGCGCAATCTCTGTGACCGAACGTGCCGCCTACATCGGCCGCATCCGCAACCTGGCGCGCAGCGTGGCCGCCGCCTACCTCGACAGCCGTGCGCGCCTGGACTTCCCCATGGCCCCAAAGGACTGGGCCGACGAAGTGATCGAACAACTGAACAACAAGAAGGCTGCCTGAGCATGACCACTGCCCACACCGCGAACCTGCTGGTCGAGCTGTTCGTTGAAGAGCTGCCCCCCAAAGCCCTGCGCAAGCTGGGTGATGCTTTCGCCACCACACTGGCCGACAGCCTGAAGGCCCAGGGCCTGGCCGCCGTCGATGCCGCCGTGACCGCTTATGCCTCGCCGCGCCGTCTGGCCGTGCACGTGGCCCAGGTGGCTGCCAAGGCCGCCGACCAGGCCGTGCAGCTCAAGCTGATGCCCGTGGCCGTGGGCCTGGATGCCAATGGCCAGGCCACGCCCGCACTGCTCAAGAAGCTGGCCGCCGTCGGCGCTGGTGCCGAGGTGGTGCCTTCGCTCAAGCGCCTGCCCGACGGCAAGGCCGAAGCCCTGTTCTTCGACAGCGTCAAGGCCGGCGCCACGCTGGCCGAGGGCCTGCAAAAGGCCCTGGACGAAACCATCGCCAAGCTGCCCATTCCGAAAGTCATGACCTACCAGCTGGAGCAGGGCGAAGGCGCCGGCTTCAAGCCCGGTTGGACCAGCGTGAACTTCGTGCGCCCGGCCCACGGCCTGGTGGCCCTGCACGGTGACCAGGTGGTCGAGATCGGCACCCTGGGTCTGAAGTCGGGCCGTGCCACGCAAGGCCATCGTTTCGAGGCGGCCGTGAACCCGGTCGTCATTCGCACGGCCGACACCTACGCCGAGCAGCTGCTGGCCGAAGGTGCCGTGATCGCCGGCTTTGAAGCCCGCCGCGCCGAGATCGTGCGCCAGCTGGCGGCTGCCGCAGCCCAGGCCGGCGCCAACCTCAAGCCCATCGAAGACGACGCCCTGCTGGACGAAGTGACCGCCCTGGTCGAGCGCCCCAACGTGCTGATCGGCAAGTTCGAAGAGGCCTTCCTGGAAGTGCCTCAAGAGTGCCTGATCCTCACCATGAAGGCCAATCAGAAGTACTTCCCGCTGCTGAACACCGAAGGCAAGCTGACCCACCAGTTCCTGGTGGTGAGCAACATCAGCCCCGCCGACCCCAGCGCCATCATCCAGGGCAACGAGCGCGTGGTGCGCCCCCGCCTGGCCGATGCGAAATTCTTCTTCGATCAAGATCGCAAGAAGACGCTGGCCTCGCGCCTGGATGGCCTGGCCAAGGTGGTGTACCACGGCAAGCTGGGCAGCCAGGGCGAGCGTGCCGAGCGCGTGCGCGCCATCGCCCACGAGATCGTCAAGCAGTGGAGCCTGGGCACCGTGCCGTTCACGGCCGACCAGAAGGACCACTTCGATGTGCTCGACAGCAAGGCCCAGGAAGCCGCGCGACTGGCCAAGGCCGACCTGCTGACCGACATGGTCGGCGAGTTCCCCGAGTTGCAGGGCATCATGGGTGGCTACTACGCCCGCCATGAAGGTCTGCGCGACGGCGTCGCCATCGCCATCGAAGACCACTACAAGCCGCGCTTTGCAGGCGATGCGCTGCCTCGCAACCACACAGGCACCGTGGTGGCCCTGGCCGACAAGCTGGAAACTCTGATCGGCCTGTTCGGCATCGGTCAATTGCCCACCGGCGACAAGGACCCCTTCGCGCTGCGCCGCCATGCGCTGGGCGTGATCCGCATCCTGGTCGAGAACAAGCTGCCGGTGCAGCTGCCCGCCCTGATCCAGGCCGCGCTGTCCGCCTTTGGCGAGCTGATCCAGGACCCTTCGCAGCCTTTGCTGACTTTCTTTGCCGACCGCCTGGCCGTGTCCCTGCGCGAGCAGGGCTACAGCGCTCAGGAGGTCGATGCGGTGCTGGCCCTGTCGCCAGCTCGCCTGGGTGACGTGCCCCGTCGCCTGGAGGCTGTGCGTGCCTTCGCGGCACTGCCCGAGGCGGCTTCGCTGGCGGCGGCCAACAAGCGCGTGGGCAACATCCTCAAGAAGGCCGATGGCGAGGTCAAGGCCGTGGTGGACACCGCCTTGCTCAAGGAAGCGGCCGAAGCTGCCTTGTACGAGGCCCTGCAAGCGGCTGCACCGGTGGCACAACAGGCTTTCGAGCAGGGTGATTACACCGCCTCGCTCAAGGCCCTGGCCGTGTTGAAGGGCCCGGTGGACGCCTTCTTCGACAGCGTGATGGTCAATGCCGACGACGCCGCACTCAAGGCCAACCGCCTGGGTTTGCTGGCCACCCTGCATGGCGCCATGAACCAGGTCGCCGACCTGTCACGCCTGGCCGCCTGAGGCCGGGTTTGCAGCGCGTATTTTTGGTCATCACTGCGTCATACTGGCAGGCATGAAGCTGGTCATCCTCGATCGCGACGGCACCATCAACCACGAGCGTGACGACTACATCAAGTCGGCCGACGAGTGGGTGCCGCTGCCAGGCGCCATCGAAGCCATTGCGCGCTTGAACCACGCCGGCTGGCATGTGGTCGTCGCCACCAACCAGTCGGGCATCGGCCGCGGCCTGTTCGACATGGCGGCACTCAATGCCATGCACGCCAAGATGCACCAGATGCTGGCGCGGCACGGGGCGCGGGTCGATGCCGTGTTCTTCTGCCCCCACACACCGGAAGACCACTGCACCTGCCGCAAGCCCCAGCCGGGCCTGTTCAACATGATCGGTGAAAGGTTTGGCGTGGCCCTCGATGGCGTGCCCATGGTGGGTGACCTGCCGCGTGACGTGCTGGCTGCCCAGTCGGTGGGCTGCGAGCCGCACCTGGTGCGCACCGGGCAGGCCGCCAGCATGACGGAAGCCGAACTGGTGGCGCTGCGCCAGCAGGTGCCTGACCTGACCATTCACCCTGATCTGTCGTCGTTTGCAGATTTCGTCATCTTGCGTGACCGCAAGGCCCACGGTGAAGAGGCTCCTGTGGCCACGCACATGGGCGAGCTGACCTGAAGCGCCGATGCTGAACCTGATTCGCACGGTCATGCTGGGTGTCTGGCTGACCACCACCGTCGTTCCGGTGGCCTTGTCCATCGTGCTGGCTTCCGCCTTCGTTCGGGGCAAGGCGCTGTTTGCTTTTGCGCGCTTGTGGTGCCAGCTGGCCCTGTGGGGCGCCGAGCGCATCGCCGGGGTTCACGCGCGCGTGCACGGCTGGGACCATGTGGCCTCGGCCCATGCAGCCAACCAGCGCCTGGTGATCTGTGCGAAGCACCAGTCGGCCTGGGAGACCTTTTTCTTTCTGGCCACCATGCCCCGCCCGCTGGCCTATGTGTTCAAGAAAGAGCTGCTGTGGGTGCCGTTTTTTGGCTGGGCCCTGGCCCGCATGGACATGGTGCACATCGACCGTTCGGCCCGGCAGCAGGCGTCCCGCAAGGTGGCCGAACAGGGGCGACTGATGATGGACCGCGGCAACTGGGTGATCCTGTTTCCTGAGGGCACGCGAGGGCCCCGTGGCGGACAACTGCCCTACAAGCTGGGCGCCGCCCGGCTGGCGGTGGCGACCGACACGCCGGTGCTGCCCGTGGCGGTTACGTCGGCGCGTTGCTGGCCCAAAGCCCGGTGGGTGATCGAGCCCGGGGTGATCGATGTGTCGTTTGGCCGTCCGATCCCGCCGCAGGGGCGCGATGCCCAGGCCCTGATGGACGAGGTCGAGCGCTGGATCGAAGCCGACATGCGCCGACTGGACCCAGACGCCTACCGGGGGCAGACGGCATGAACCTCAAGCAGATGCTGCTGCCCTGGTGGGGGGAGCCCCTGGAGGCCCCCACCCACGTGAGCACACGCACCGCGCCGCACGCGCCCCATGATTCGCCCACCGACCCCTCCGGTTTTCCCGTTTCTGACGTTTCCTCTGACGGCATGACGCCTCCTCCCAAGTTTTCTTTGTTGCGCCATTCGGTCACGGCCGAGGCCTCTGCGCCTGCGGCGGCTTTGTCGGTGTTCCGTCATCCGTCGGCGCAGCATGAGATGCTGCTCGGGCAGGTGCTGGTGGGCTTCGAGTTGTTGCGTTGCAAGCGCCGCAGCATTGGCATGGTGGTCAGCCCTGAGGGTCTCACCGTGCGTGCGCCCCGATGGGCCACCTGGAACGACATCGAGCAGGCCCTGAGCGACAAGTCGCGCTGGATCTGCGCCAAGCTGGTCGATCAGCGCGACAAGGGCCAAAGGCAGGCCGCTGCACGCATCACATGGGAAGAAGGCGGCAGCATTCCCTACCTGGGTGAGCCGCTGGTGATGATGTGGGCCCCGGGCCAGAAGGGTTGCACCCTGGTCGAGCAGCAGCATGGCTTGCCGGGCGTGGCACAGCGGGTGCTGCATGTGGGCGTGCCTGCTGCCGAGCAGGTGCAGTGGGCCGCCGAGCCAGCCCGTGCGGTCACCTGGATGCGCGAGCATGTGCTGCGCTGGCTCCAGGGCCAGGCACTGGCGCATTACCGTGAGCGTCTGGCGCATTTCAGCCCAGCCATGGGCGTGCAGATGAAGGCGCTCAAGCTGTCGTCGGCCCGCACGCGCTGGGGCAGTGCCAGCGTCGATGGCACCATCCGCCTGCAGTGGAAGCTGATGCACTTTTCACCGGCCGTGATCGACTATGTGGTCGTGCACGAATTGGCTCACCTCCGCGAGATGAACCACAGCCCGCGTTTCTGGCAGGTGGTGGCTGAGGCCTTGCCCGACTACGAGGTGCCGCTCGAGCAACTGCGGCACGCGGTCATCCCCGAGTGAAGCGCCACACGCCGCCGTCGTCCTGGTGGCGTTGAAGCTGGCCCTGGTGCCACAGGTGGTTCAGGTGGGCCACGGCTTCGCCCATGGCAAAGCTGGTCTGGTGCAGGTCCAGCGCGCGCTTGAACAGCACGGGCAGCAGGGCGGCGGCGGTCAGGCTGCCCTGGGTGGCACAGGCCTGCAGGATGTCGTCCAGGCGGTCAGCATGGTGCTGGCGCAGCGCCGCCACCCGCGCGTGGATGCCCACGAAGGGCAGGCCATGCGAAGGCAGCACCACGGTGTCGGCTGGCAAGGCCTCGTAGGCACTCAGCGAATGCAAGAACAGGCCCAGCGGGTCGGCCTCGGGCTCTGATTCGATCACGCTGATGTTGGTGGAAATGCGTGGCAGCAGCATGTCGCCCGAAATCAGCACGCCCCGGTTGGCGCAGTACAGGGCCATGTGCTCGGGCGCATGGCCATACCCCGCGATGCAGCGCCAGCTGTCACCGCCGATGCTCACTGCCATGTCATCCAGCAGGCGGCGGTGCCGTCCGGGCACCTGCGGCACCATCGAGGCGTAGTAATCCCCGCGCGCACGGATCTTGTCCAGGCCCTGGGCCTCGGTCAGGCCGTGGCTGGCAAAGAAGGCTGCAGCACGCTCCCCGCCGTGTCCGGAGGTGGTCTCGCTGGCCACGCGGGCAGCCAGCCAGTCGGTGGCGCTCATCCAGCACAGGGGCGGCGCTTCGGCACAGCCGAAACGCTCGATCAGCCATTGGGCGTTGCCCACATGGTCGGGGTGCATGTGCGTGACCACCATCTTGGCCAGTGCGCCACCGGCCATGGGGCCGGCCCACAACTGCACCCAGGCCTCCTGGATGGCCGCAGTGTGCACGCCTGAGTCGACCACGGTGTACCCCGGCAGGCCATGGGGTGCCGATGCAGGCAGGGCGTCGTCCAGCACCCACAGGTTGATGTGGTCCAGCGCGAAGGGCAGGGGCATGCGCACCCAGTGCAGGCCCGGCTGCAGTGTCAGCCATTGGCCCACGGCAGGGCGTTCGTCACCCCAGGGAAACTGCAAGGGGGCAGGGGCGGCAGTGGGTGCAGCGGCCTCGGTGCGTTCAATGGTCATGGGGGGCATCCTAAAGGACTGCAGGTGCGCGCGAGGCTTGGGGGCTATTCGCCCCAGGGGGCCAGCCATTGTCTACACTGGCGACATGGCATTGACACATCTTTTCGAGAGCAACCGCGCCTGGGCGCGCGACATCGAGCAACGCACGCCGGGTTTCTTCACTCGCCTGCAAAAGCAGCAGAACCCGGAGTACCTCTGGATCGGTTGCAGCGACAGCCGCGTTCCGGCCAATGAAATCGTGGGCCTGCTGCCTGGTGAGCTGTTCGTTCACCGCAACGTGGCCAATGTGGTCGTGCACTCCGACCTGAACTGCCTGTCGGTCATGGAGTTCGCGATCGACTCGCTCAAGGTCAAGCACGTGATGGTGGTGGGCCACTACGGCTGCAGCGGCGTGAACGCTGCCATGAACAACCTGCGCGTGGGCATCGCCGACAACTGGTTGCGCCATGTGCAGGACGTGCGCAACCAGCACCGCGACTGGCTGCTGGCGCTGCCCGAAGGGCCGGTGCGCCTGGATGCGATGTGCGAGCTCAATGTGCTGGAGCAGGTGCTCAATGTGTGCCAGACCACCGTGGTGCAGGACGCCTGGGCCCGGGGGCAGGGCGTGGAAGTGCATGGCCTGGTCTATGGATTGCATAACGGTTTGCTCAAGGACATCCGCATGAGCGTGAACCGCAGCGAAGATGTGCCAGAAGCCTACGCTCAGGCGCTGGGCTCCCTGCGGGCGCGTTATGCAGCCCAGCTGCCGGCCGCCGCGCAGGACTGACCTTTCAGATCCGGTCTCGGGCATTTCCAGCCCGCCCGAGGCCTCAACACCCACAGGACGGTTTCGCCCATGTTTCCGCAGCAGCTCACCGACACCCGCGTTTTCGAAATTGCTCAGGCCTTGCTGGATGGCTTCGACAAGCATTACCAGATCTTCCGCACCACCAGCGGTCGCGCCAAGCAGCGTTTCGAGCAGGCCGACTGGCATGGCCAGCAAGACGCCCAGCGCGCCCGCATCGAGTTCTATGACCTGCGCGTGGACGAGGCCATCGAGGCCCTGGAGGCCCGCTACCAGGCCAGCGAGCTGCCCATGGAGGTGTGGCAGCAGGTCAAGCTGTTCTACATCGGTTTGCTGACCGGGCACCCGCAGCCGGAGCTGGCCGAGACCTTTTTCAACTCGGTCACCATCAAGATCCTGCATCGGCAGTATTACCAGAACGACTTCATCTTCCTGCGGCCTGCGGTGTCGACCGAGTACATCGACGACGAAGACAGCAACGGGCAGACTAGCTTCCTGGCCTATTACCCGAACAAGGACAACCTGCGCGACATGCTGCGCCAGATGGTCGTGAACTACGACCTGGCCATCCCCTTCGAAAACCTCGACCGCGACGTCGACCACGTGTACGACGCCTTGCGTGAGCAGGTGGGCAATGTGCGCCTGCGCACCAACTTCCAGATCCAGGTGCTGGCCAACCTGTTCTACCGCAACAAGGGGGCCTACATCGTGGGCAAGGTGGTCAATGGCTTCCGCAGCCTGCCCTTTGCCCTGCCCATCCTGCACAACGGCAAGCAGCAGCTGTACATCGATGCCGCCCTGTTCGGGGAAGATGACCTGCTGGCCCTGTTCAGCTTTGCCCGCGCCTACTTCATGGTCGACATGATGGTGCCTTCGGCTTACGTGCAGTTCCTGCGCACCCTGATGCCACGCAAGCCGCGCGCCGAGCTCTACAGCGCCATCGGCCTGCAAAAGCACGGCAAGAACCTGTTCTACCGCGACTTCCTGTTCCACCTCAAGCACTCGAGCGACAAGTTCCGCATCGCGCCGGGCATCAAGGGCATGGTCATGCTGGTGTTCGACCTGCCGTCGTACCCCTTCGTGTTCAAGGTCATCAAGGACTACTTCCCGCCACAGAAGGAAACCACGCGCGAGATGATCATGAGCAAGTACCAGCTCGTCAAGCAGCACGACCGCGTGGGGCGCATGGCCGACTCACTCGAATTCACCAGCGTGGCCTTCCCGCGCGACCGCTTTGAAGACGAGCTGATCGAAGAGATCCGCAAGTTCGCGCCCAGCGTGATGGAAGAGGAAGAGGGCGGCAAGGTGCTGATCCTCAAGCACCTGTACATCGAGCGCCGCATGGTGCCGTTGAACATCTACATCCAGGAGGCCGAGGGCGAGGCACTGGAGCATGCCGTGATCGAGTACGGCAACGCGTTGAAAGACCTGGTGGCCGCCAACATCTTCCCGGGCGACATGCTCTGGAAGAACTTCGGTGTCACCCGCAACGGCAAGGTCGTGTTCTACGACTACGACGAGATCGAATACATCACCGACTGCAACTTCCGCAAGGTGCCTGAGCCGCGCAACGAGGAAGACGAGATGTCGGGTGAGATCTGGTATTCGGTGGGCCCGAAAGATGTGTTCCCCGAAACCTTCGGCCCCTTCTTGCTGGGTGACCCGCGCGTGCGTGCCATTTTCATGAAGCACCACGCAGACCTGCTCGAACCCGATTTCTGGCAGCAGTACAAGGAGCGCATCCAGGCCGGTTACGTGCACGATGTGTTCCCGTATGACCGTGCCAAGCGCTTCAAGCACCAGCGCGCGCAGTTGGCGTCGCAACCCGGTGACGAGGCGCCCGTGGACGAGCCGGTCGATGTCCAGCCGCTGGGCGGCACGGTGCATGACCAGGGGCGACTGACCGGTTTCACCCCCGGGGGCTCAGATGCTGGTTGACCGCGTCACGCTCCTGGAGGTGGGGCCGCGCGACGGGTTGCAGAACGAGGCCCAGCCGGTTCCGGCCGACCTGAAGGTGGCACTGGTCGAGCGCCTGCAGGCTGCAGGCCTGCGCCAGATCGAGGTCACCAGCTTCGTCAGTCCCAAGTGGGTGCCCCAGATGGCCGATGCGGCCGAGGTCATGGCGCGCATCCAGCGCCAGCCTGGCGTGCGTTACTCGGTGCTGGCACCCAATGCCAAGGGGCTGGAGGGGGCCCTGGCCAGCGGCGCCGACGAGGTCTGCATTTTCGCGGCGGCCAGCGAGGCCTTCAGTCAACGCAACCTGAACTGCAGCATCGACACCTCGCTTGAGCGCTTTGCCGACGTGGTGGCCGGCGCCAAAGCCGCTGGCCTTCGCGTGCGTGGCGCCATTTCATGCGCCGTGGGTTGCCCTTACCAGGGCGATGTCTCACCTGAAGAGGTCGAGCGCGTGGTCAAGGCCTACCGGGCCATGGGCGTGGACCATGTGGGTGTGGCAGACACCATTGGTGTGGGCACGGCCCGCCAGGTGCAGTCGGCCATGGAGCGTGCCCTCAGGCACTACCCGCTGCACGAGGTGTCGGGTCATTTCCACGACACCTATGGGCAGGCGCTGGCCAATGTGCTGGCCAGCCTGCAGATGGGGGTGCACGTGTTCGACGCCAGCATCAGCGGCCTGGGCGGTTGCCCCTTTGCGGCCGGCGCCACGGGCAACGTGGCCACCGAAGACGTGGCTTACCTGATGCGGGGCCTGGGCATCGACACCGGCATCGACTTCGATGCCCTGGTCGATGCCGGGCAATTCATCAGCGAGGCGCTGGGGCGCCCGAATGGCGCACGCGCAGCCAAGGGCTGGCTCGCCCGCCGTGCGCGTCAGCTCACCACACCTGCCACCAGGGCTTGCTGACCGGCTGGTAGCCCTGGCTCAGCAGCGTGCTGTTTGGAAAGTTGGTCTTGAGCACGCGCAGGGCGTCGTCGCGCAGTTGCGGCATGGCCATCTGGTCGTAGCTGCGCGCCATGATGAACAAGGCTTCTTCCACGGCCGGTGAATTGCGGAACTCGGTCACGGCCACCTGGGCACGGTTCACCGCGGCCAGGTAGGCGCCACGGCGGTAGTAGTAGCGCGCCACCAGCACTTCGCCTTCGGCCAGCGTGTTCACGATGAAGTTCATCCGCAGACGGGCGTCGGCAGCGTACTTCGAGGTCGGGAAGCGCTCGGTGAGCTGCTTGAAGGCGTCATAGGCGTCGCGGGAGGCCTGCTGGTCGCGCTCGGCCATGTTCTGCTTCGACAGCCGACCAAAGATGCCCAGGTCGTCGTTGAAGTTGATCAGGCCCTGGAGGTACATGGCGTAGTCCATGGCCGGGCTGGTCGGGTGCAGGCGAATGAAGCGCTCGATCTTGGCCAGGGCCTGGGCGCGCTCATTGGTCTTGTAATAGGCGTATGCCAGTTCCAGCTGGGCTTGCTGGGACATCAGCGTGCCCGAAGCGCGCGCCTCGACCTTTTCGTAGCGCTTGATGGCCGCCTCGAAATTGCCGGCGGAGGCCTCTTCGCGGGCGTCGGCATACAATTTGTCGGTGCTGACGTTGGCGAATTCGTCTTGCGGCGTCGAGCCACAGCCCGCCAGTCCGATCGTCAGCGACACGGCCACCAGGGCCGCCCACAGGCTTTTGTTCACGATGCCGGTCGGCGATTGCTTGAAAACGTTCACTGGTCTGTTGCGCAGGGCGCAGTTTGTGCGAAACACCCTGCAGTATAGAAGCCTCTCACATGCCCAAACCCAAGTCTGTCAAAGCCAAATCTGCTGCTGTCGTTCTGCCCGAGGAAATCGCGGGTTCGCAGTCGGCGCTGCCTCAAGGGCCCGCGCCCTCGGAAGAAGGGGTTTTCGACGAACTGGACCTGGTCGACGGGGAGGGTGCCGATGAAGGCGAGCCTGATGCCGACGATGAGGCTGTTCATGGCGCCGATACCGCAGCGTTCGTGCCCGAGGCGGTGGATGTCACCGTCGACGCAGCCCATCACCTCAAACGACTCGACCAGTTCCTGGCCTTGGTGGTTCCGCACTACTCGCGCAACCACCTCAAACAACTGATCGAAGATGGCCTGGTCACGGTGGGGGGGCAGCCGCTGACCTCGCCTTCGAAGAAGGTGCAGGCCGGCCAGCGCGTGCAGGCCCAATTGCGGCCCACGGCCCAGAGCCTGTCGTTCACGCCCGAGCCCATGGCCTTGAACGTGGTCTATGAAGACGACGACCTGCTGGTGGTCAACAAGCCGGTGGGGCTGGTGGCGCATCCGGCCGCCGGCAACTGGAGCGGCACGCTGCTCAACGGCCTGCTGGCCCACCATGCCGGAGCCGTGGTGCTGCCACGCGCTGGCATCGTGCACCGTCTGGACAAGGACACCAGCGGTCTGATGGTGGTGGGCAAAACGCTCGAAGCCTGCACCCGCCTGACCCGCGCCATCGCCGACCGCAAGGTGCACCGGCAGTACCGCGCCCTGGTCTGGGGTGATCCGCCCATCCAGTTTTCCATCGACGCCCCCATCGGCCGCGACCCCGTCTCCCGCGTGAAGATGGCCGTGGTGCGCACGGGCAAGCCGGCCCGCACCGACGTGAAGGTCAAGGGGCTGCTGGAGGTCGATCACCGCTTCCGCACGCCCAAGGGGGTGGTGCGTGGCGAGGTGGCCGCGGTGGAGTGCATCCTGCACACGGGGCGCACCCACCAGATCCGCGTGCACCTGTCGAACCGACAGTACCCGCTGGTGGCCGATGCCCTGTACGGCGGGCCGCAGGCCCTGGGCATGGAGCGCCAGGCCTTGCACGCGTTCCGCCTGTCGTTCGATCACCCCATCACCGGCGAGAAGCTGACCTTCCGTGCGGCCATGCCGGAAGATCTGTCCACCGCGTGGCAGCAGGTGGTGCATAATGAACTGGAAGACGAAGCGTTCGACGGTTTCGACGACGAAGACTTCGACGACGAATTCGACGACGACTGGGAGTGATTCCCCTCGTCCTGCCTGACGCCGCAGCCAGGCACCCCGCAGGCTCTGTCCGTGCCCGGGTGCCCACAAGAAGGTGTCACCACGCCCTGGGCCCAGGCCCCCGATGCACCGCCTGAACATCCTGCTCTCTTTTGGAGAGCCTCAGGTGCATGCGTCGGCCGAACGTGACCGGAGAGATGAACATTCTCGACAGCCGGGACGCTGAATGCATCCTGGAGGCGGCGCTCCTGAGTGCCGATCAACCGCTGACCCTGCGCGACATGCGCGGCCTGTTCGACGACATGCTGTCGGCCGACGCCGTGCGCGCCTTGCTGTCTGCCTTGATCGGGCGCTGGCAGGGGCGCGGCGCTGAACTGCGGGAAACAGCCACCGGCTGGCGTTTTCAGACCCGGCCGGAAGTTCAGGGCTGGCTCGATCGCGCCAACCCCGAAAAGCCGCCCCGCTATTCGCGCGCCACGATGGAAACCCTGGCCATCATTGCCTACAAGCAGCCGGTCACCCGGGGTGACATCGAAGACATCCGCGGCGTGACCGTCAGCGCCCAGATCGTCAAACAGCTGGAAGACCGCGGCTGGATCGAGGTGATCGGCCACCGCGAAGCGCCTGGTCGACCTGCCTTGTTCGCCACCACGAAACAATTCCTGGACGACATGGGCCTGGCCAGCCTCAGCCAGTTGCCCGAACTCGATGGACTGGTGGGGGCGCAAAGCCTGCTGCCGGGCCTTGAAGGCGAGGTGGCCGACGCCGTGGCGTCCCACCTGGCCGAACTGGAGGCGGCCGAACAGGCCACCTCCGACCCCCAGGCCGATGCGGCACAAGCCGAACTGCTGGCCGAAGCCCTGGGGGACAGCGAGGCAGCCCCAGCGCTTCCCGAGGTGCTTGACGCTGCTTCTGATGACCTTGTCGCCCCGCCCGATGCGGCGGCCGATGCGACCCCCGCCGATGCGCCCAGCCAGGTTGACCCTGCGCCTGATTCGTCCGACACGCTGACCGATGGGCCAGCGCCGGACGACGGCCCGGTGCCCCCTTCTCCCTCCCTTTGATGAGCAACGACATCCCCATGCAAGAACCTGATGACCTGAACCCCGTCTCGGGAGGTTCTGCGGCCGACGCCGCCGAGGCGGCACCCGCCAAGCCCAAGCGCACCCGCAAGCCCAAGGCTGACGCGACGCCCGGTACCGAAAGCGCCGAGGGCGCTGCTCCGGCCGAGGCTTCGGCAGACGAGCCCGCGCCTGCCCGCAAGGTGGCCCGCAAGCGTGCCGTCAAGGTGGTCGAGGCCGAAAGTGCTGCGGCCCCGGTGGCCGCGCCCGCTGACGAGTCGGCAGAGGGTGCCGAGCCCGTCAAACCCAAGCGTGCGCCGCGCAAGCGCGTGGCCGACGCCGAGGCGCCCGAAGCAGCGCCCGTGGAGCTTGCAGCCGATGGCGTGCTGAGCCTGGGTTCGGCCTCGGATGCGCCGGCTGAAGCCGCGATGGCGTCGGCCGACTCCGAGGTGGCCGCGCAAGATGGCGAGCGCCCCCCGCGCCGCGAGCGTCCGGCGCGAGGTGAGCGCCGTGATGGTGGTCGTGAGGGTGGCCGTGGCCCGCGCGACGAGCGCCGCGGCCCGCGCCGTGACGCCGACGCACCAGCCGCTGCCCTCGAAGACCGCCGTGCCGCCGAGGGCGCAGGCGGTGCCGAATCGGCCGAAGGTCAGGGTTCGGAAGACGACCGCCCCTCGCGCCGCGCCCTGATCGCGGCCGAGCAGGCCAATGCCGTGTTCCAGGAACTGCTGGAAGGCCAGTTCGACGAACTGCACCAGGAAGAGCAGGAAGAATCGGAAGAGGCTGCGCAGACCAAGCGTGTGCTGCGCCCCGAACCCGATGCCCCCAAGCTGCAGAAGGTGCTGGCCCAGTCGGGTGTGGGCTCGCGCCGTGACATCGAGCAGATGATCGAAGAAGGCCGCATCTCCGTGAACGGTGAAGTGGCCCACATCGGTCAGCGCGTGTCGTTCGGTGACAAGATCGCCGTGGGTGGCAAGCTCATCCGTGTGCGCATCCAGCCGCCGCCGGCCCGCATCCTCGCCTACCACAAGCCCGTGGGCGAAGTGGTCACCCACGAAGACCCGCAGAACCGCCCCACGGTGTTCCGCCGCCTGCCCAAGCTGCAGCACGGCAAGTGGCAGTCGGTGGGCCGTCTGGATCTGAACACCGAAGGCCTGCTGCTGTTCACCAACAACGGCGACCTGGCCAACCAGCTCATGCACCCGCGCTTCGGTGTGGAGCGTGAGTACGCCGTGCGTGTGCTGGGCTCGCTCACGCCCGATACCCGCAACACCCTGCTCAATGGTGTCGAGATCGAAGGCCAGCAGGCCTCGTTCAAGTCCATCGACGAAGGGGGGGGCGAAGGGGTGAACCGCTGGTACCGCGTGGTCATCACCGAAGGCCGCAACCGCGAAGTGCGCAAGCTGTTCGACGCTGTGGGCTTGACGGTGTCCCGCCTGATCCGCGTGCGTTATGGCTCCATCGTGCTGCCGCACGGCCTCAAGCGCGGCGTGTGGGTCGAGCTGGGTGAGTCCGATGTGCGTGCCGTGAAGTCGCTGGCAGGTCATCAGGAGTTCCAGCGCGGCGACCGTCAGGGCGATCGCCAGGGTGACCGCCAGGGCGGCAAGCCAGGTGGCAAGCAGGGCGGCAAACACGGCGGCAAGCAGGGTCAGGGCTTCGGTCAGGGTCAGCAAGGCCATCAAGGTCAACAGCGCCCGCAGCAAGGCGGCCCCAAGCAGGGGGGGCAGCAGCGTTTCGAGCGCAACGACCGCCCGCAGCAGCCCAATCGCCCGCCGCGTGACGACCGTGCCCACGAGGCCCGCCACGACGACGACGAGGAAGATTTCACCCGCATCCCGAACCCGCTGGAGCAGACCTTCGACCGTCGCTTCGCCAAGGGTTCCAAGCGCATTGCCTCGGGCTTTGGTCGACCGGACCAGTTTGATCAGCAGCGCGGTGGCGGTGCCAAGAAGGGCGGCGGCCCGCGTGAGCCCGATCCGCTGCAGACCTCGGTGGGCTACATCGGCGCCGACGCATTCTTTGGCAAGTCGGGCGGTGGTGGCGGCAACCGTGGGGGTGGCAACCGCAGCGGTGGCGGCGGTCGTCGTCGCTGATCCGGGCAATCGCCACGCCGGTTTCCGGTCATTTCCCCGGGTGTGCGGGGGTGTCACAGGGTTAGCCCAGCTTGACGCCCGCACACCTTCTTCATTCCTTCACCCGGCCACAGTACAATGCCGGGTTTTCCCAATCCAACAATCGGAGCTCTTTTCATGGCCATCGAACGCACCCTGTCGATCATCAAGCCTGACGCCGTTGCCAAGAACGTCATCGGTCAAATCGTCGCCCGCTTTGAAGGCGCTGGCCTGAAGGTCGCCGCTGCCAAGCTGGTGCACCTGTCGCGCGCTGAAGCCGAACAGTTCTACGCTGTGCACGCTGCCCGTCCTTTCTTCAAGGACCTGGTGGACTTCATGGTGTCCGGCCCCGTGTTCATTCAGGTGCTGGAAGGCGAAGGCGCCATCCAGAAGAACCGTGACCTGATGGGCGCCACCGATCCCAAGAAGGCTGCCCCCGGCACCATCCGCGCTGACTTCGCCGAGTCGATCGACGCCAACGCCGTGCACGGTTCGGACGCTCCCGAAACCGCCGCCGTCGAAGTGTCGTTCTTCTTCCCTGGCATGAACGTCTACGCTCGCTGATCCCGGCGAACAAGGTGTTTCCATGAGCGCTGTCAACCTGCTGGACTTTGACCTCGACGGGCTGACGGCGTACTGCGAGCAACTGGGCGAAAAGCGCTTTCGCGCGGTCCAGTTGTTCCGCTGGATCCACCAGAAGGGCGCGACCGACTTCGATCAGATGTCGGATCTCGCCAAATCCTTGCGCGCCAAGCTGCAAGGGTCGGCAACCATCACGCCGCTGAAAGTCATCAGCGAGCATGTCTCCTCCGACGGCACCATCAAGTGGCTGTTCGATGTGGGCGGTGGCAATGCCGTGGAAAGTGTCTACATTCCTGAAGACGACCGGGCCACGCTGTGCGTGTCTTCCCAGGCCGGTTGCGCCGTGGGCTGCCGTTTCTGCTCCACCGGTCACCAGGGTTTTTCGCGCAATCTCAGCACCGGCGAGATCATCGCCCAGCTCTGGTTTGCCGAGCACAACCTGCGTCAGCGCCTGGGCCAGTCCGAGCGCGTCATCAGCAATGTGGTCATGATGGGCATGGGCGAGCCCTTGCAGAACTACAACGCCCTGGTGCCCGCCCTGCGCACCATGCTCGACGACCATGGCTACGGCCTGTCGCGTCGCCGCGTCACGGTGTCCACCTCCGGTGTGGTGCCCATGATCGAGCGCCTCAAGGCCGATTGCCCTGTGGCGCTGGCGGTGTCGCTGCATGCGCCGAATGATGCGCTGCGTGACGAGCTGGTGCCGCTGAACCGCAAGTACCCCATCGCCGAACTGATGGGCGCCTGCGTGGATTACCTCCAGGCCGCCCCGCGTGATTTCATCACCTTCGAGTACTGCATGCTCGACGGTGTGAACGACACCGAAGAGCATGCCCGCCAGCTCATCGCGCTGGTGCGCCACAAGGTGCCTTGCAAGCTCAACCTGATCCCTTTCAACCCCTTCCCTGAGTCGGGGCTCAAACGCTCCAGCAACACCCGGGTACAAGCCTTTGCAAAAATCCTGATTGAGGCTGGTATTGTCACCACCGTGCGCAAGACCCGCGGTGACGACATCGATGCCGCCTGCGGGCAACTGGCCGGTGAGGTGCAAGACCGCACCCGGGCCCATGAGCGCATGCTCCGTCGCCCCATTCCAATCACCCCCGTGCAAGGGGGCGGTGGGGCGTCTCATTGAACCGAGGGTGAGATGCGAATGAAGTACCGATTCACGGCACTGGCCACCTGGATCCTGGCGTTGTTGCTGGCTGGCTGTGCGCAGACTGGCACTGTGCCCTCGCGCGTGCTGCCAACGTCCGAGTCCCCCGTTCCACGGCCGCAGCCCTCGTCTGTGGGTCGAGACATCGCGACACAGTCTGATGAGTCTGAAACGCGTCGTCGGGCTCGGATCCGTCTGGAGTTGGCCACGGCCTATTACACCCGCGGTGACTTGCGCACGGCGCTGGATGAAGTCAAGCAAGTGCTGGCCATCGAACCCGGCTTTTCCGATGCGATGGAGCTGCGGGGTTTGATCTATGACCTCATGGGTGAGCCTGTGCTGGCTGAAGAGAGCTTTCGCCGTGCGTCCCAACTCGATCCTCGAAACGGAAGTGTCTCGCACAACCATGGCTGGTATCTGTGTCGCAAACAGCGTTACACCGAGGCTGACGCGATGTTTGATCGGGCGCTGACGTTGCCATCCAGCGTCTCGCCAGCCAAGACCTTGCTGGTCAAGGGTGTTTGCCAGATGCGCGATGGGCGAGCCACAGATGCCGAAAAAACCTTGGCGCGTGCCTATGAGCAGGAGCCATCCAATCCTGCCACCGCATACAACCTGGCCTTGGCGCTTTACGTGAATGGCAATGTCGAGCGCGCCCGTTTTTACATCCGCCGCGTGAACAATGTGCCTGAGCAGGCCAATCCAGAGTCGCTCTGGTTGGGCATCCGAATCGCTCACAAGCTCCACAATTCAGCCGAGAAGGAAGAGTTGGCTAGCTTGCTGCGCAACAAGTTTCCGAACGCGCGCGAAATCAATTCGCTGGAATTGGGACGTTTTGATGAGTGAGATGCCTGACACCTCCGCTTCTGGTGGAGCGCTACTTCGGAGCGCCCGTGAGCAGCGTGGCTTGTCGATCGAGTCTTTGGCGGCCATGCTCAAGGTGTCACCTGCCAAGCTTCAGGCTCTTGAGAACGGTGCGCATGAGGCCTTGCCGGATCTGGCTTTTGCCCGCGCCCTGGCCAAGACCGTCTGCCGGCAGTTGGGTCTGGATCCAGAGCCCGTGCTGGCCTCTTTGCCAAGTGCTCAGCCTGTGAATCTGGCGGCGAGTGACCCCAAGGGGGTGCCTTTCAAGGCGACCAAGGCTCGTTTGAATCTCGATGCTCACACCGGCTGGAACTGGCAGCCGCTGCTGCAGGTGCGCTGGCTGGTGCCGGCTGGCATTTTGGCTGCAGCGGCCTTGCTGCACTTCTGGCCGCAGGGTGCAGACTGGGGCACTCTCGGATGGCCGGTGCCGGCGGCGTCAGCCCCTGAGCTGGCGGCCTCTGTTGCCCTGCCCGAGGCGCTGGCAGAGCGCAATGCATTGGCCAGCGAACAGGCTGCCAGCGGAGAAGGGGTGCCCACGCTCGCGCAACCCTCCATGCCCCTGGCCTCGGCGAACGCCTCTGCCGCGGCGTCCGCCCTGGGCCTGCCCGCAGCGCAGGGCCCAGATGCTGCCTCGGGCGCGCAGCCAGGGGTGGCGGCAGTGCCTGCCATGGCGGTGCCCAGCGCCCCGCTGTCTCCCGTGGTCCCCATGGGTGCGGTCGCAGCTGTGCAAGGGGCTCTGGTGCTCAGCGCCGATGAAGGCTCCTGGGTGGAAGTTCGCCAGCTGGCAGGCGGGCAGAAGGTGCTCCAGCGCCACCTCCAGCCTGGTGAAACTGTCAGCCTGGACGCGCCCCAGGCGCTCACTGTCAAGATTGGCAATGCCAACGGTGTGCGTGTGCAGTACCGCGGCCAGCCCATCGAACTCGCCGCCTTCACGCGCAACAACGTCGCGCGGCTTGAACTGAAGTGACATTCCGCCCATGATTTCGAACTGCTCCGAGCCTATTTTGGTGGCCGCACCAGCCCCACGCCGCAGCCTGCAGGCCCGCGTGACCTGGGGTGACCGCGTGGTCACCGTGGGTGGCGATGCGCCGGTGCGCGTGCAGTCCATGACCAACACCGACACGGTGGATGTCATCGGCACCGCCATCCAGGTCAAGGAGCTGGCGCTGGCCGGCTCCGAGATGGTGCGCATCACCGTCAACACGCCCGAGGCCGCGCAGGCCGTGCCGCACATCCGCGAGCAACTCGACCGCATGGGCATCGACGTGCCGCTGGTGGGCGACTTCCACTACAACGGCCATCGCCTGCTCAGCGAGTTCCCGGCTTGTGCGGAGACCCTGTCGAAGTACCGCATCAACCCCGGCAACGTGGGCAAGGGCGACAAGAAAGATCGCCAGTTTGCCCAGATGATCGAGGCCGCGCTGAAGTACGACAAGGTGGTGCGCATCGGCGTGAACTGGGGCAGCCTGGACCAGGAAATCATGGCCCACCTGATGGACCAGAACGCTCAGCGCAGCCAGCCCTGGGAAGCCCGCCAGGTCATGTACGAAGCCCTGGTCACCTCGGCTCTGCAGTCCGCCAATCTGGCCGTCGAGCTGGGCATGCGTCCCGAGCAGGTCATCCTGTCGTGCAAGGTCAGTGGCGTGCAGGACCTCATCAGCGTGTACCGTGCGCTGGCGCAACGCTGCAATCACCCCTTGCACCTGGGCCTGACCGAAGCCGGCATGGGCACCAAGGGCACAGTGGCTTCTGCCACGGCTCTGGCCATCCTGTTGCAAGAGGGCATTGGCGACACCATTCGGGTGTCGCTCACACCGCAGCCCGGCGAGGCCCGCACGCAAGAGGTGGTGGTGGCCTCCGAGATCCTGCAGTCGCTCGGCCTGCGCGTGTTCGTGCCCAGCGTCACGGCCTGCCCAGGCTGTGGCCGCACCACCAGCACCACCTTCCAGGAGTTGGCCAAACAGATCGACGACTACCTGCGCGCCCAGATGCCTGTGTGGCGGGCCCGCTACCCTGGTGTCGAGGGCATGAAGGTGGCCGTGATGGGGTGCATCGTCAATGGCCCGGGCGAAAGCAAGCATGCCGACATCGGCATCAGCCTGCCCGGCACCGGTGAAGCCCCCGCGGCGCCCGTGTTCATCGACGGCGAGAAAGCCCTGACCCTGCGCGGGGAGGGCATCGCCCAGGAATTCCAGGCCCTCGTCAACCAGTACGTCGAGCGCCGTTTCGGCAACCAGGCTTCGGCCTGAACCCGCAGGGCAGGGCGCTGTGCGCCAGCCCTCAGAACCGCATTGCACAAGAAAAGACCCATGGCTGAACAGCTCAAAGCCATCAAAGGCATGAACGACATCCTGCCGCCGGACTCGGCGCGCTGGGAGTGGCTGGAAGACAAGGTGCGCGCCCTGATGCGCCGCTACGGCTACCAGAACGTGCGCACGCCCATCGTCGAACCCACGGCCCTGTTCGTGCGCGGCCTCGGTGAGGTCACCGACATCGTCGAAAAGGAGATGTACTCCTTCGAAGACAGCCTCAATGGCGACAAACTCACCCTGCGCCCCGAAGGCACAGCCGGCGTGGTGCGCGCCATGAACGAGCACAGCTTCCTTTACGAAGGCGGCAAGCGCCTGTACTACATCGGCCCGATGTTCCGCCATGAGCGCCCGCAGAAGGGGCGCTATCGCCAGTTCCACCAGGTGGGTGCCGAGGTGCTGGGCTTTGCCGGCCCTGACGTTGACGCTGAAATCATCCTGATGAGTGCGGCTTTGTGGCGTGACCTGGGCATCGAGGTGGGCACCGACGTGCGGCTCGAGATCAACAGCCTGGGCCAGCCGGAAGAGCGGCGGGCCCACCGCGAGGCCCTGATTCAGCACCTGCAGGTCCACGCCGACCTGCTGGACGAAGACGGCAAGCGCCGTCTGCACACCAACCCGCTGCGCATCCTCGACACCAAGAATCCGGCCATGCAGGCCGTGGTCGAAGCGGCGCCGCAGTTGATCGACTTCCTGGGTGAGGCCTCGTTGGCCCATTTCAATGCCGTCAAGTCTACGCTGGATGCCGCGGGCATTGCCTACCGCGTCAACCCTCGCCTGGTGCGCGGCATGGACTACTACAACCTCACGGTGTTCGAGTGGGTCACCGAGCGCCTGGGCTCGCAAGGCACGGTGTGTGGGGGGGGGCGTTACGACGGCCTGATCGAGCAACTGGGCGGCAAGCCTGCACCGGCTGTGGGCTGGGGGCTGGGCATCGAACGCCTGTTGCTCCTGGTTGAAGAGCTGGGCAAGGCCCCGCAGCCCGACGCGCCCGATGCCTTCGCCATCACGCTGGCTGGCGTGCCGGTGGCCCAGGTCATGACCACGCTGGAAGCCCTGCGTGCCCAAGGCGTGCGGGTCGTCCTGAACCCTGCAGGCAAAGAGGGCCCGGCCAGCATGAAGTCTCAGTTCAAGAAGGCCGATGCCAGCGGCGCCCAGTTTGCCCTGGTGTTCGGCCCTGACGAAGTGGCCCAGGGCCTGGTCACCGTCAAGCCCCTGCGTGGCAATGGCGAGCAGTGCACCGAGTCGCTGGCCATGGCAGCGCAGTGGGCCGGGCGCCTGCAGGCGCATCGGTCATAATCAGCCACCCTTTCAATTGGCTTCGAGAGAACAATCAGAACCATGGCGACGTACGACCTCGAGCAGCAGGAACAGCTGGACCAGTTCAAGCATTTCTGGAAAACCTATGGCAACCTGATCAGCTGGTTGGTGGCGGCAGCTGTTGCCGCTTATGCGGGCTGGACCGGCTATCAGTACTGGCAGACCGACCGGGCCACCAAGGCCGCCGGCATGTACGAGGAGCTCGACCGTGCCGCTGTGCAGGGCGATGCCGACAAGGTGCAGCGCGTTTTTTCCGACCTGAAGGGTCAGTACGGTGGCACCACGCTGTCCGAGCAGGGGGCGCTGCTGGCCGCCCAGACTTTGGTGGCCAAGGGCAAGACCGACGAAGGCCGCGCTGCGCTGCAGTGGCTGGTCGATTCCGGCAAGAATCCGAACCTGGTGGCCGTTGGCCGCTTGCGTCTGGCCGGAGTCTTGCTCGACCTGAAAAAGTACGACGACGCCCTGGTTGCCGTGTCGGCCAGCGTGCCCCAAGAATTCCAGGCCCTGACGGATGACCGCCGTGGCGACATCCTGCAAGCCCAGGGTAAGAAGGATGAAGCGCTCAAGGCCTACCAGGACGCCTATAAATCCATGGACCCCCAAGTCGAGTACCGCCGCTTCATCGAGGGCAAGCTGACCGCCCTGGGTGAGCCGCCGGCCGATGGCCAGCTGAAGTCGATGTCGCCTCAAGTGAGCCTGCCGGCCCAGAACTGATCGCCCATGAACCTGTCCACACGCCGAGCCTCTTTCTCTCGCGGCCAAGCCGCGCGCATGGCCCTGTCGGCTGCCGTACTGGCCTTGCTGTCCGCGTGCAGCGGTTCAGGCCGTCCCAAGCCCACTCCGCTGGAAGACTTCAAGCCCTCGCGCTCTGCGCAGGTGGTCTGGTCGGCCAAGGTCGGTGCAGCCCAGGGCACGCTCAGTCTGGCCACGTCCGACGGGCAGGTGCACATGGCGTCTGCCGACGGCACTCTGGTCTCGCTGGACCCGTCCACAGGCAAGGAACGCTGGCGCGCCGCCATCGGGGCTCCGGTGGCCGCGGGTGTGGGCTCTGACGGTCGTTTCAGTGCTGTGGTCACGGCCGACAACGAGCTGGTGGTGCTGGAGGGCGCTCAGGTCAAGTGGCGTGAGCGCCTGCCGGGCCGCGCCATCACGGCGCCTCTGGTGGCGGGCGAGCGCGTGTTCGTGCAACTGCTTGACCGCAGCGTGCGCGCCTACGACGCACTCGACGCCCGCTGGATCTGGCAGTTTCAGCGCCCAGGCGGCGAACCGCTGGCCCTGAGCCAGCAGGGTGTGCTCACGGCCTTTCGCGACACCCTGGTCGTGGGTGTGGGCTCGCGGCTGGTCGGTCTCGACCCTGCCCGTGGCACCGTGCGCTTCGAGGCCAGCCTGGGCGTTCCCCGTGGCAGCAACGAAGTCGAGCGTCTGGCCGACCTGATCGGCCCGGCCGTCCGTGCCGAAGATGACCTGTGCGTTCGCGCTTTCCAGCTGTCTGCCGGTTGCATCGACATGAACCGAGGCGCTGTGCGCTGGACCCGCCCGCAGGCAGGCACCCAGGGTGTGGCCGCATCGAATGACCTGGTGGTGGGCGCCGATGGCGCCGACCGCCTGTCGGCCTGGAATGCCGACACCGGCGAAGTGCTGTGGCGCGTCGAGCGATTCCAGTACCGCGGCCTGGGCACACCAGCCTACGCCAACGGCCTGGTGGCCGTGGGTGACCAGGAGGGCTACCTGCACTTCTTGGCCGCCCAGGACGGCCGCACCGTGGCCCGTGTGTCGCTTGACGGTCCGGTCAACGGGGCACCCCGTGTGGTCAACGGCCTGTTGCTGGTGGCCACCCGTGCCGGCACCCTTTACGCGCTGCGCACGCCCTGAAGCGGCTGCAGCCAACGATTGTTGAGAACCGAATGAAACCCGTCATTGCGTTGGTTGGTCGCCCGAACGTGGGCAAATCGACGCTGTTCAACCGCCTCACGAAAAGCCGTGACGCCATTGTGGCCGACTATGCCGGCCTGACCCGTGATCGCCATTACGGCGAGGGCCGCGTGAGCGGCCGTGAATTCATTGTCATCGACACCGGTGGCTTCGAGCCCGATTGTTCGTCCGGCATCTTCCAGGAGATGGCCAAGCAGACGCGCCAGGCCGTGGCCGAGGCCGATGCCGTCATCTTCGTGGTCGACCTGCGTGCGGGCCTGTCGGGTCAGGACCATGACATTGCCCAATACCTGCGCGGCGCCAACAAGCGCGTGCTGCTGGCCGTGAACAAGGCCGAGGGCATGAGCGAGTCGCCCCTGGTTTCCGAGTTCTACGAACTGGGCATGGGCGAACCCATTCCGGTGTCGTCGGCGCACGGGCAGGGCATTCGCAGCCTGCTGGACATGGCCCTGGAAGGCTTCTTCGATGAAGAAGACGAAGAAGACGAGGTCGATGACGAAAACCGTCCCATCCGCCTGGCGGTGGCCGGACGCCCCAATGTGGGCAAATCGACCCTGATCAACACCTGGCTGGGTGAAGAGCGCCTGGTGGCCTTCGACATGCCCGGCACCACGCGTGACGCCATCTCGGTGCCGTTCGAGCGCAACGGTCAGCGCTACGAGCTGATCGACACCGCGGGCTTGCGTCGCAAGGGCAAGGTGTTCGAAGCCATCGAAAAGTTCTCGGTGGTCAAGACCCTGCAGGCCATCTCCGATGCGAACGTGGTGCTGCTGTTGATCGACGCCACCCAGGGCGTGACCGACCAGGACGCCCACATCGCTGGCTACATCCTGGAGTCTGGCCGTGCGGTGGTGGTGGCCATCAACAAGTGGGATGCCGTGGACACCTACCAGCGCGAAATGCTGCAGCGGTCCATCGAAACCCGCCTGGCTTTCCTGCGTTTTGCGCCCATCCTGAACATCTCGGCCAAGCGCCGCCAGGGGCTGGGCCCGCTGTGGGCCGCCCTGGGCGATGCCTGGCGCTCGGCCACTTGCAAGATGCCCACGCCGGTGCTCACGCGCCTGCTGCACGAGGCGGTCGAGTTCCAGCAGCCCAAGCGGGCCGGCACGTCGCGGCCCAAGCTGCGTTATGCCCACCAGGGTGGCCAGAACCCGCCGGTCATCGTCATCCACGGCAATGCACTGGAACATGTCACCGAGGCCTACAAGCGCTTCCTTGAAAGCCGTTTCCGTGAACATTTCAAGCTCTCAGGCACGCCTTTGCGCATTGAAATGAAACTCTCGGCCAATCCCTTTGATCAATCCTGACACAGCTTTGCGCAAACCCTTCCCTCGCAAGAGGGAGTCGCATGTGATAAGGTGTGTTCTCTCCAACTTTCCATCACGGAGCATATCGTGAGCAACAAAGGGCAACTTTTACAAGACCCGTTCCTGAACCTTCTGCGCAGAGAGCATGTGCCGGTGTCCATTTACCTGGTCAACGGCATCAAACTCCAGGGCCAGATCGAATCTTTCGATCAATATGTGGTCCTGCTGCGCAACACCGTCACCCAGATGGTTTACAAGCATGCCATCTCGACCGTGGTGCCGGGTCGTGCCGTGAACTTCCACGCCAACGACGAAACCCCCGCCTGATCCGTCTGGCGTTTCCCTCTTCCCACCGCACCCTTCACCCACACCTTGAGTGATGCCTCTTTGAGCCAGTCTCGCGAGCCCGGGCCGCCCCGGGTGGTGCTGGTGGGAGTCGATTTCGGGCCGGGGTCTTCGTTTGACCCCACCCTCGACGAACTGGCGTTGTTGGCCGAATCGGCCGGCGATGCCCCTGTGGCCCGCGTCATTGCGCGCCGCAAGGCCCCCGACGCCGCCCTCTTTGTGGGCTCCGGCAAGGCCGACGAAATCAAGTTCCTCGTGCAGGCCGAGCAGGCCCATGGGGTGATTTTCGACCAGTCCCTCTCACCCGCGCAGCAGCGCAACCTTGAACGCCATCTGGGTGTCGAGGTGCTTGACCGCACCGGTCTCATTCTGGAAATCTTCGGCGCCCGAGCGCGCAGCCACGAAGGCAAGCTGCAGGTCGAACTGGCGCGCCTGGAGTACCTGTCCACCCGCCTGGTGCGCCGCTGGAGCCACCTGGAGCGCCAGCGCGGCGGGGTGGGGCATCGCGGTGGTCCGGGCGAGTCGCAGTACGAGCTGGACCGCCGCATGATCGAGCAGAAGATCAAGTCGCTCAAAGCGCAGCTGGTCAAGGTCAAGCGCCAGCGCAACACCCAGCGACGTGGCCGCGAGCGCAACGGCACCTTCCGCGTTTCTCTGGTGGGCTACACCAACGCGGGCAAATCGACGCTCTTCAACGCGCTGACCAAGGCGGGTACCTACGCGGCCAATCAGCTGTTCGCCACGCTGGACACGACCACGCGCCAGCTGTATCTGGCGCAGGCCCAGCGCAGCGTCAGCCTGTCCGACACCGTGGGCTTCATCCGCGACCTGCCGCACACGTTGGTGGAATCGTTCGAGGCCACGCTGCTGGAGGCCACCGAGGCCGACATCCTGCTGCATGTGGTCGATGCCGCCAGCCCGGTGTTGCTGGAACAGATCGAAGAAGTGCAGCGTGTGCTGCAGACCATCGGCGCGGGGCACATCCCGCAGGTCATTGTTTTCAACAAGGTCGATGCGCTCGAGCCGCACCAGCAGCCCCGCCACAGCCAGGATGTGTACGAACTGCCCGACGGCACCCGCGCCTGTCGAGTGTTTGTCAGTGCCATCGAAGGGCAGGGCCTTGACGTGTTGCGTCAGGTGCTGTCCCGGGCGGCAATCGAAGGTGTGGGCCCCGAAAACTGGCCCTTTCAGCCATCGGGGCATGCAATCCCCGTGCACAATCTGACAAGTGACATGCCTGAAGCTGAACCCAGTCTTGCAGGCGACCCATTCATCAACGACGCAGAAACATGACCCAGAACACCGCTGAGTCGGCTCAGACCGGCAAGGGCCGGACCTCGATCCCGTCGTTCCGCCTGTCCCAGGCGGCGCAGGCAGCCTGGCTGTCGGTCGGTTTCCTGACCTCGGCCGCAGGCCGCATGGTCTGGAAACTCTCGCACCCGCTGTACCGTCGGCTGCCGCTGGTGGCGCGTGGCGAGGTCATGCAGGCCAACCGCGACGACGGCCCTCCCGACCTCGACGAACTGTGGCGCGACTTCAATCGCAAGCTCAGCGGCGTGTTCAACCAGCAAAAGGGCGGTGGTGGTGACAACAACGGCCCGGGTGGCAGCATGTCGCCCGATCCGGCCAGTGCCGGCATCGGCCTGGGCGTCATCGCGGGCCTGGTGGCCCTGGTGTGGCTGGGCAGTGGCTTTTTCATCGTGCAGGAAGGCCAGCAGGCCGTGATCATGCAGTTCGGTCGCTTCAGCCACACGGCCGAAGCTGGTTTCCAGTGGCGCGCCCCTTACCCGTTCCAGAGTCATGAGATCGTCAACCTGACGCAACTGCGCTCGGTCGATGTCGGCTCGTCGTCGGTCACCCAGGGCTCTGGCTTGCGTGACTCGTCCATGCTCACGCGCGACGAAAACATCATCGACATCCAGTTCACGGTGCAGTACCGCCTGGAAGACGCCCGCCAGTACCTGTTCGAGAACAAGAACTCTGACGAAGCTGTGTTGCAGGCCGCCGAGTCGGCTGTGCGCGAGATCGTGGGCGCCAGCACGATGGATTCGGTGCTGTACGAGCAACGCGATGCCATCGCGGTGGACCTCACCAAGTCGATCCAGACGCAACTTCGCAAGATCAAGGCCGGTGTGACCGTGGTGAATGTGAACGTCAAGAGCGTGCAGGCCCCCGAGCAGGTGCAGGCGGCCTTTGACGACGCCTTCAAGGCCGGTGCCGACCGCGAGCGCCTCAAAAACGAAGGCCAGGCCTACGCCAATGACGTGATCCCCAAGGCACAAGGCACGGCTGCGCGCTTGCGCGAAGAAGCTGCGGGTTACTCGGCCAAGGTGGTTGCGCAGGCCGAGGGTGACGGACAGCGCTTCAAGATGGTGCTGGCCGAGTACCAGAAAGCGCCTGCGGTCACGCGTGATCGCCTGTACATCGACACCATGCAGCAGATCTACAGCAACGTGACCAAGGTCATGGTCGATTCCCGCCAGGGTTCGAACCTGCTGTACCTGCCGCTTGACAAGCTGATGCAGCAGGCTGGCGGCAATGCAGGTGCTGCCTTGTCGGCCGCTCCTGCCGCCTCGGCGGTGGCCTCACCAGACACCTCAGGCGCCACGGGCGGCATGGTCGATTCGCGCTCGCGCGACGGTCAGCGCAGCCGTGATCGCGACGTTCGCTGAAGCCGAAGGGAAGGAACGCCATCATGAATCGCATTGGAACCATCCTGGCTGGCGCACTGCTGGCCCTCGTGGTGCTTGGCTCAACCCTGTTTGTGGTTGACCAGCGTCAGTTTGCCGTGGTCTACGCCTTGGGCGAGATCAAGGAAGTCATCAGCGAGCCGGGCCTGAAGTTCAAGATGCCCGCACCGCTGCAGAACGTGGTCATCCTCGACCGCCGCACGCAGACCCTCGACAGCCCCGAGTCCAAGCCCATCTTCACCGCGGAGAAGAAGAGCCTGGTGATCGACTGGCTGCTGAAGTGGCGCATCACAGACCCCAAGCAGTTCATTCGCAACGCCGGCACCGACCCGCGTCTGGCTGAGAACCGCCTGGCGCCGATCGTTCAGGCCGCCTTGAACGAAGAAGTGACCAAGCGCACCGTGGCCGCCGTGCTGTCCACCGAACGCGAGAAGGTCATGCAAGGTGTGGTCAAGCGCCTGACCGAAGACGCCAAATCCTTCGGCATCGAAGTGATCGATGTGCGCATCAAGCGCGTGGACTTTTCGCCCAACATCACCGAATCGGTCTACCGCCGGATGGAGTCGGAGCGCAAACGCGTGGCCAACGAACTGCGTTCGACCGGTGCTGCCGAAGGCGAAAAGATCCGCGCCGACGCCGACCGTCAGCGCGACATCATCGTGGCTGAAGCGTACCGCGATGCGCAAAAGACCATGGGTGAGGGCGATGCCAAAGCTTCGGCCATTTATGCTGAATCGTTCGGCAAGGACCCGCAATTCGCTGCGTTCTACCGCAGCCTGCAGGCCTACCGCACCACCTTCCGCAGCAAGTCTGACGTGATGGTGCTGGACCCCAGCAGCGACTTCTTCAAGTCGATGCGCTCGTCGGGCGCTGGCGGCAAGTGACACAGGTGCTCTTGACGCAACCCCGATGAACACGGGCCTTCGGGCCCGTTTTCTTTGAAAGAAGGCCGATGTTCGAAGGCGATTCGCTTCACTCGCTCTGGATGGCGCTCGCTCTGATGCTGGTCATCGAGGGCTTGATGCCATTTTTGAACCCGGCGGCCTGGCGAAAGATGTTCACCCAGGTGCTGCAACTGCACGACGGGCAGCTGCGTTTCGTGGGACTGGCCAGCATCGTGTGCGGCCTGCTCCTGCTGTGGTGCTTGGGTTGATGCCCGTAACCCGGTAGAATCTCGTTTTTAACCCCTCCCCCGGTTTTCTATGTCGTCTGCTTGGCTGTTGCCAGAGCACATCGCTGACGTCTTGCCGTCTCAGGCGCGTCGCATGGAAGAGCTGCGTCGCGTGTGGCTGGACGCCGCTCGGGTCTACGGCTACGAACTGGTGATGCCCCCGCTGCTCGAACACATCGAGTCGCTGCTGTCGGGCACCGGCCAGGCGCTCGATCTCAAGACCTTCAAGCTCGTTGATCAGCTCAGCGGTCGCACGCTGGGTGTGCGTGCCGATGCCACCCCGCAGGTGGCTCGCATTGACGCTCACCTGCTGAACCGCGACAGCGTCACCCGCCTGTGCTACTGCGGCCCTGTGCTGCACACCCGTCCTGCGAGCCCGCACGCCACGCGTGAGCCGCTGCAGATGGGCGCTGAAATCTATGGCCATGCCGGCCTGGAAGCCGAGCTGGAAGCCACCGAGCTGGCCTTGTTGGGGCTGCAGACTTGCGGCATCAAGGGCCTGGTGATCGACATGGCCGATGTGCGCGTGGTACAGGGCGTGCTGGCCGCTTTCGGTCTCGACAAGGTGTCTTTGGCCCAGCAGCAGGCCATCGTGCAGGCGGTGGCCACCAAAGACGTGGGCACGCTGCGTGATCTGGGGGCTGCCGGCCACCTGGGCACCAGCGAAGGCGCCTTGCAGGCCCTGCAGTCGCTGACCACGCTGTTCGGTGGCGATGAGGTGCTGACTCGGGCGCGGCAGGTGCTGCCAGCCCACGCGGCCATCGATGCTGCCCTGAACGATCTGGCCTGGCTGGCTCGCCACCTGCGTGAAGCCCAGCCTGATCTGGTGGTGGGGTTCGATTTGTCCGACCTCAGCGGCCATGCCTACTACAGCGGCATCCGCTTTGCCGTGTACGGGCAAGGCCACGCCGATGCGCTGCTGCGTGGCGGCCGTTACGACGAGGTGGGGGCTGTGTTCGGTCGCCGCCGTCCGGCCGTGGGCTTCAGCCTCGACCTCAAGATCTTGGCCGAGTTGCTGGCGGGCGCTGGTGCGTCTGCTGTGCGATCGGCCATCCGCGCCCCCTGGGGCCAGGATGCCGCGCTGCGCCAGGCAGTGCGCGAATTGCGCGGGCAAGGGCACACCGTGGTGTGCGTGCTGCCCGGACATGAACACGACGTCCAGGAATTCGAGTGCGACCAGGAACTGGTCCTCGTGGACGGCCGCTGGTCGCTGCGCGCTCTCTGAGCCCAGGGCCTTCTCTAGCGAACAGGAATTCACCATGCAAAGCAACAACGTGTCGGCGCGCAATGTCGTCGTGGTCGGAACCCAGTGGGGCGACGAAGGCAAGGGCAAGGTCGTCGACTGGCTGACCGACCACGCCGCCGCCGTCGTGCGTTTCCAGGGCGGCCACAACGCCGGTCACACCCTGGTGATCAACGGCAAGAAGACCGCGCTGCAACTGATCCCCTCGGGCATCATGCGCGAAGGTGTGGCCTGCTACATCGGCAACGGTGTGGTCGTCGACCCTGTGCACCTGCTGTCGGAAATCAAGCGCCTGGAAGACGCGGGCCTGGACGTGCGTTCGCGCCTGTTCATCAGCGAATCGTGTCCGCTGATCCTGCCGTTCCACGTGGAGGTCGACAAGGCCCGAGAGGCCCTGCGAGAGTCCAGCGGCTCGGGCAAGATCGGCACCACGGGCAAGGGCATCGGCCCGGCCTACGAAGACAAGGTGGCCCGTCGCGCCCTGCGCGTGCAAGACCTGAAGCACCCCGACCGTTTCGCCAAGAAGTTGCGCGAACTGCTGGAGCTGCACAACTTCGCTTTGCAAGGCTACCTCAAGAGTGAAGCGCTGGCCTTCGAGCCCATCTATGAACAGGCCATGGCCGCCGCTCAGCAGATCCTGCCGATGCTGGCTGACGTGGGTGTCAAGATCCACGGCCACAACGTGGCGGGTTGCTCGGTGCTGTTCGAAGGTGCGCAAGGCACGCTGCTGGACATCGACCACGGCACCTACCCCTACGTGACTTCGTCGAACTGCGTGGCAGGCAACGCCGCCGCCGGTTCCGGTGTGGGTCCCGACAAGCTGCACTACATCCTGGGCATCACCAAGGCCTACACCACCCGCGTGGGCAGTGGCCCGTTCCCCACCGAACTCGAGTGGGACAAGGAAGGCACCGTGGGCTATCACCTGTCCACCGTGGGCCAGGAGCGTGGCACCGTGACCGGCCGTGCCCGCCGCTGCGGCTGGCTCGATGCCGCCGCCCTGAAGCGCTCGGTGCTGATCAACGGCGTGTCGGGCCTGTGCATCACCAAACTCGACGTGCTGGACGGCCTGAAGGAAATCAATGTGTGCGTGGGCTACATGCTCAACGGCGAACGCATCGACATCCTGCCGCTGGATGCTGACGAGATCGTGGCCTGCCAGCCCATCTACGAAACCTTCCCGGGCTGGGAAGGCACCACCTTCGGTGTGACCGACTGGAATGCGCTGCCTGAAAACGCCCGTGCTTACCTCAAGCGGGTCGAGTCGTTCATCGGTGCCCCGATCGACATGGTGTCGACCGGCCCCGACCGCGACCACACCATCCTGCTGCGTCACCCCTACAAGGGCTGAACACGGCGCCACGCACCGATCACCACGCGTCAAGATCACAAGGACCGACACATGCTCACCGACGACGGCAAGCACCTGCATGTCAGCTGGGACGAATACCACCAGCTGATCGAGCGCCTGGCGCTCAAGATCCACGAATCGGGCTGGGAGTTCGACCAGATCCTGTGTCTGGCCCGTGGGGGCATGCGCCCGGGTGACGTGCTGTCGCGCATCTTCGACAAGCCGCTGGGCATCATGTCGACCAGCTCCTACCGTGACGAAGGCGGCACCCTGCAGGGTCGCCTGGACATGGCCAAGTACATCACCATGCCCAAGGGTGAACTGGCCGGTCGCGTGTTGCTGGTCGATGACCTGGCCGATTCGGGCGTCACGCTCAATGCCGTGGTCGATCGGCTGCGCGCCATGCCGTCGATTGCCGAGTTGCGCTCGGCCGTGATCTGGGTGAAGGGTGTGTCCACTTACACGCCCGAGTACTACGTCGACGCGCTGCCCACCAGTCCCTGGATCCATCAGCCCTTCGAGGAGTACGACACCCTGCGCCCTGAGGTGCTGGCCCGTCGTCACGCCCAGGACTGAGCCGACACGCACGGAAGGCCCGCGATGTCGACCCAGAAGACCGAACTGGACACCCGTGAACTGCTGATTCACACGGCGTTGCGCCTGTTTGCGCGCAACGGCATCGAAGGGGTGTCGCTGCGGCAGATCACGCAGGAGGCCGGGCAGTCGAACCAGTCGGTGGTGCAGTATTACTTCCTGAACAAGGAAGGTCTGATCGAGGCCGTGCTGGGGCATGTGGCGCAACTGCTGCTGCCCAGCCAGGACGAAGCCCTGCACCGGCTCGACGTGCTGTTTCAGCGCGGGGTGCTGACGCCCCGCGACGTGGTGGCCACGGCGGTGATGCCTTTTGTGCTCACGTATGCGAAGTCGGACGAGGGACGCTGGTCGATCAAGTTCCTGTCGCGCATGACCTGGCAGGCCCACTCGCAGGGCTTCCAGATGGTCGAGAACCTGTTGTGGCCATATTTCGGGCGACTCGAATCGCACCTGGCACGCACCATGCCGAATCAGTCGCGCGAGGCGCTGCAGATCAAGTGTCTGTTTGCCATCATCGATCTGATTCACGGCCTGTCGAGTTCGCGATTGCTCAGTGCCTCCCCGGTGGTGGGGCACCTGTATCAGCAAGACCCGCGCTATGTCACGGAGTACCTGATCGACTACATCACCGGCGGGCTGAGTTTCGAGGCGCGCTGGCGTCAAGAAGAACGCACAGCTGCGCAACCTTGAGGTTGCAGGGCCCACCGCCTTCATGAAAGAGCCCCGCACTGCGGGGCTTTTTTATGCGCGCCGGATGGGTGTTGCGTGCGCTCAGTGCTGCGACGCCTGCCGTTTCACCAGAGGGCAGGGTGGTGCGTGCAATGTCGAAAGGCCGATCAGGAAGTGCTCGGCCCCAGAAAGACTTAAGCCGCATGACCTTTCGGTCATGCGGCTTGCATCTTGGTGCCCAGGAGAGGACTCGAACCTCCACGGAGTTACCCGCTAGTACCTGAAACTAGTGCGTCTACCAATTCCGCCACCTGGGCAGGTACTTTCTCGTCACAATCAGCTTGCTTCTTTCGTTGCTTGCTGTGCATCGCGTCGAGAACGAAACTATAGCACAGCATTTTTTCTGGCTGCAAGCTTTCTGTGAAAATTTATCAAAAAAGTGTCTTGGCCGCGTCTTGCGGCTTGGCACAGCACACTCAGGCGATGTTTTTGTGCTTCGCGTGCTTTGAAAGGCATGGTGAGGCCGGTGCATGCGTTACGCTGGAGCGCATGGTGTGTATGTGTGGTTTGTTGTTTGTGCAGCACGCGCCCTGGTGGGCTGTGGGGTCGCCCCGCGGCAAGCGCGCGTTGGTTGGCCGCAGCGGCTGCACAGCATGTATCGCACCGGGTGGCGCGGTGTCTGGCTTGACCCGGTGCGTTGAATCGCCGGTGCTGCATCAGGGGGATGATCAGGCAGCCTGCTGGCCAGGCGCGCCGGCACAACTTGGGGCACAACACCCGACACAACACCGGGCACCACAAAAGGCGGCGCCCAAAGAATTAAGCCGCATGACCTTTCGATCATGCGGCTTGCATCTGGTGCCCAGGAGAGGACTCGAACCTCCACGGAGTTACCCGCTAGTACCTGAAACTAGTGCGTCTACCAATTCCGCCACCTGGGCAGGTACTTGTGTTGTTGCATTCAGGGCGGCTGCCTTGCCTGCTTCAACTATTTCTTCGCTGCAATCAGCGAAGACCTCAACTATAGCATCAAAATCTCACGCATGGCAAGCAACACAAAACTTTTGGTGAACTTGATGAGCGAAATCGAGGGCACAGTCCAAGGACATCGCGATGGGCACGGCTTCGTGGTGTCGGACGACGGCGAGACTTCGCTGTATCTGTCGCCCCAGGAGATGCGCTCGGTGCTGCACCGGGACCGTGTGCGGGCCAAGGTGATCCGTTTTGACCGCAAAGGTCGACCGGAAGGCCAGGTGCTGGAAATCATCGCGCGCCGCAAAACCCCCATCATCGGCCGCTTGCTCCATGAGGGGGGGGCCTGGCTGGTGGCGCCGGAAGACCGCCGTTTTGGGCAGGACATCCTCATCCCGGCCAAAGCCACAGCGAACGCCCAACCAGGGCAGGTGGTCGCGGTCGAGCTCACGGAAAAGCCTTCTCTGCACGCGCAGCCCGTGGGCCGCGTGACCGAGGTGCTCGGTGGCATTGACGATCCGGGCATGGAAATCGAAATCGCGGTGCGCAAGTACGAAGTACCGCACCAGTTCAACGACGACACCCTGGCCCAGGCCGCCAAGCTGCCCGACAAGATCCGTCCGACCGATCGCAAGCAGCGCATCGACCTGACCGACGTCCCGCTGGTCACCATTGACGGTGAAGATGCCCGTGACTTCGACGACGCGGTGTACTGCGAGCCCGCCGTGCTGGGGCGTGGCAAGAAGCCCAATGGCTGGCGCCTGCTGGTGGCCATTGCCGATGTCAGCCATTACGTCAAGCCTGGCGAGCCGCTCGACCGTGACGCCTACGAGCGAGCCACGTCGGTGTATTTCCCGCGCCGCGTGATCCCCATGCTGCCCGAGAAGCTTTCGAACGGCCTGTGCTCGCTGAACCCCGAGGTCGATCGCCTGTCGATGGTGTGCGACATGCTGATCAACGCCAGCGGCGAGATCCACGCCTATCAGTTCTACCCCGCGGTGATCTGCTCGCACGCGCGCTTCACCTACACCGAGGTGGCGGCCATCATCGGCAACACCAAGGGGCCGGAAGCGGCCAAGCGCGCCGACCTGGTGCCGCACCTGCTGAACCTGTATGACGTGTACCGCGCGCTGCTCAAGGGCCGCGGCGTGCGTGGGGCGGTCGATTTCGACACCACCGAAACCCAGATCGTGTGCGATGACAACGGCCGCATCGCCCGCATCGTGCCGCGCACGCGCACCGAGGCTCACCGCCTGATCGAAGAGGCCATGCTGGCGGCCAACGTGTGTTCGGCCGAGTTCATTGCCAAGTTCGCGCACCCGTCGCTGTACCGCGTGCACGAAGGCCCGACGCCCGAAAAGCGCCAGACCCTCAAGAACTACCTGAAGGCTGTGGGCGTGGGTGTGACCTTGAGCGAAGAGCCCAAGCCGAGCGACTACCAGGCCATCGCCGAGGCCACGAAAGAGCGGCCAGACGCCGCGCAGATCCACACCATGCTGCTGCGCTCGATGCAGCAGGCCATCTACACGCCGGTCAACAGCGGCCACTTCGGCCTGGCGTATGAGGCCTACACGCACTTCACCAGCCCGATCCGCCGTTACCCTGACCTGCTGGTGCACCGTGTGATCAAGTCGCTGCTGTTGCGTGACAAGTACGGTCTGGTGTTGCCGCCGGTCGAGTCGAACCCGGGCAGCTTCAAGAAGGGTGGCGCCAAGCTGACGCGGGGGCTGCCGGTGGCACCCAAGAACGCCAAGGGCAAGGCCAAGGTGAAGATCACGCCGGCCGAGGCGCAAGACTGGGAAACCGCAGGCATCCACTGCAGTGCCAACGAGCGTCGCGCCGACGAAGCATCGCGTGACGTCGAGGCCTGGCTCAAGTGCATGTTCATGCGCGAGCGCCTGGGCGAAGAGTACGGCGGCACCGTCAGTGCCGTGACACCGTTCGGTCTGTTCGTGCAGCTCGATGGCTTGTTTGTGGAGGGCTTGATCCACATCACCGAGCTGGGCGGGGATTATTTCAAGTTCGACGAGGCACGCCAGGAGTTGCGAGGCGAGCGCACGGGCGTGCGTTACGCCACAGGGGCCCGGGTGCGCGTGCAGGTCAGCCGCGTTGACCTGGACAGCCGCAAGATCGATTTCCGCCTGGTGCGCGAGGGCGCGCAAGCCTCCGAGCCGAGTGGCGGTGGGCGCCGCCGCAACGGGCGGGGTGCGCGCGACGGTCAGCGCGACGAGCTGGCTGACACCGGCTTGCGTTCGGCCCAGGACGAGCTCGCCGAGGTGCGTCAGCGCGACCGCGATGTCAAGCGATCGGCCCGACCGGGCGGGAAATCGTCTGGCAAGAAGGTGGAGCAGGGCGCCAGTCGGGTGGAAGGCCTGCCGCGCAGCAAAGCCGCCGGCAAGAAGGCGCCCAGCCGCAAGAGCGTGCGTCGCCGCAGCTGAGGCCCTGCCTGTTCAGGCTGGGGCGATTCGCTCGCCGGCCTTGGCGGCCCCGTCTCCGTCCCCGTGCATGGGCAAGGCAAGCCCTGGCGGGGCTGCCTGTTTTCATGCTAGAATCTTCGGGTTTGGCCCTAATCGGGTTTCAAACGCAAGTTATTTCATCAATCGCGAAACCGCCGCACCAAGGTGTTGGCAGGCCGCGCGGTGTGCGTGTTGAACGCGCGCCGACGTGGCCGCCGATTACGGTGGTTTCCAGACCCAACCTTTGGAGTCTCACATGTCCGTGTCCATGCGCGAAATGCTGGAAGCCGGTGTCCACTTCGGTCACCAAACCCGCTTCTGGAACCCCAAGATGGCCCCCTACATCTTCGGCCATCGCAACAAGATTCACATCATCAACCTCGAGAAGACGCAACCCGCCTTCGAAGAGGCCCTGAAGTTCATCAAGCAGCTGTCGGCTCGCCGCGGCAACATCCTGATGATCGGTACCAAGCGTCAGGCCCGCGACATCATCGCCGCTGAAGCCGACCGCGCCGGCATGCCCTTCGTGAACCAGCGCTGGCTGGGCGGCATGCTGACCAACTTCAAGACCGTCAAGGGTTCGATCAAGAAGCTGAAGGACGCTCAGGCTCAAGTGGAAGCTGGCCTGGACAACCTGAAGAAGAAGGAAGGCCTGCTGTTCCAACGCGAGCTGAACAAGCTGGAAAAGGACATCGGCGGCATCCAGGACATGGCTGCTCTGCCTGACGCCCTGTTCGTGATCGACGTTGGCTACCACAAGATTGCCGTGGCCGAAGCCAAGAAGCTGGGCATCCCCGTGATCGCCGTGGTCGACACCAACCACTCGCCCGAAGGCATCGACTACGTCATCCCCGGCAACGACGACTCGTCCAAGGCTGTGGCCCTGTACGCCAAGGCCGTGGCTGACGCCGTGCTGGAAGGCAAGGCCAACGCCGTGAACGAAGTGGTCGCCGCTGCGGCTGGCGAAGACGAGTTCGTGGAAGTCAACGACGCTGCCTGATCCCGGCGTCCTGGGCTGAACGGCCCGATCCAAAGGGGGTCCGAGTGGCCCCCTTTTTACAAACTGAATCTGACATGACGCGCTGATGACAGCGCGTCGTAACCAACGGAGATCCATATGCCCGCCATCACCGCCAGCATGGTTGCTGACCTGCGCGCCAAGACCGACGCTCCCATGATGGAGTGCAAGAAAGCCCTGACCGAAGCCGATGGCGACATGGCCAAGGCCGAAGAAATCCTGCGCGTCAAGCTGGGCAGCAAGGCTTCGAAGGCCGCTTCCCGCGTGACCGCCGAAGGCGTGGTGTCCTCGTTCGTCGACGGCGCCAACGGTGCCCTGGTCGAAATCAACTGCGAAACCGACTTCGTGTCCAAGAACGAATCGTTCCTGGCCTTCGCCAAGTCGGTTGCCGAACTGGTTGCCAAGAACAACCCCGCCGACGTCGCCGCCGTGGGTGAGCTGCCCCTGTCGCAAGACGGCTTCGGCCCCACCGTGGAAGAAGTTCGCAAGGGCCTGATCGGCAAGATCGGCGAAAACATGTCGATCCGTCGTTTCAAGCGCTACGCTGACGGCGGCAAGCTGGCTGCTTACCTGCACGGCGCCCGCATCGGCGTGGTCGTCGAGTTCGACGGCAACGAAGTGGCTGCCAAGGACGTGGCCATGCACATCGCCGCCATGAAGCCCGTGTCGCTGTCTTCGGACGACGTGCCGGCCGCCCTGATCGAAACCGAGCGCAACGTGGCCACCGCCAAGGCTGCCGAATCGGGCAAGCCCGCCGACATCGCTGCCAAGATGATCGAAGGCGCCATCCAGAAGTACCTGAAGGAAGTCTCGCTGCTGAACCAGGTCTTCGTGAAGGCCGCCGACGGCAAGCAGACCGTCGAGGCTTACCTGAAGTCCACCGGCACCACCGTCAAGTCGTTCACCATGTTCGTGGTGGGCGAGGGCATCGAGAAGAAGGTCGACGACTTCGCTGCCGAAGTGGCCGCCACGATGGCTGCCGCCAAGGGCTGATCAGCCCGGCATTGCAAGGGGGCTGAAAAGCCCCCTTGTCGCATGAGGAGGGCGGAACTGTTGCCTTCCTCTCCACTCCAAAGAGGCGCTGCGCCTGCCTGGTTTAAGCTATCAGGTGACAGCCGCCCGATGACACCCCAAGGACGATTGCATGGCCGCCTACAAGCGAATCCTTCTGAAACTCTCCGGTGAGGCCCTGATGGGCGATGATGCCTACGGCATCAACCGCGCGACCATCGTGCGCATGGTCAAGGAAATCCAGGAGGTGACCGCACTGGGCACCCAGGTCGCTGTGGTGATCGGTGGCGGCAACATCTTCCGCGGCGTGGCGGGTGGTTCTGTGGGCATGGACCGCGCCACGGCCGACTACATGGGCATGCTGGCCACCGTGATGAACTCGCTGGCCCTGGCCGACACCATGCGCCAGGAGGGCATGACCGCCCGCGTCATGTCGGCCATCAGCATCGACCAGGTGGTCGAACCCTATGTGCGCCCCAAGGCCCTGCAGTACCTCGAAGAGGGCAAGGTCGTGGTGTTCGCCGCCGGCACGGGCAACCCCTTCTTCACCACCGACACCGCCGCCGCCCTGCGCGGCGCCGAGATCGGTGCCGAAGTGATGCTCAAGGCCACCAAGGTCGATGGCGTGTACACCGCCGACCCCAAGAAAGACCCGTCGGCCACGCGCTACAGCACCATCACCTTCGACGAAGCCCTCATCAAGAATCTGCAGGTGCTGGACGCCACGGCCTTCGCGCTGTGCCGCGACCAGAACCTGCCCCTGAAGGTGTTCTCGATCTTCAAGCCCGGCGCGCTCAAGCGCGTGGTCATGGGCGAAGACGAGGGCACGCTGGTCCACGTCTGAGTCTGGCAGGCTGCTCGACCGCGTCGCTGAACGACGTGTTGACGAGTCGGCCCGAGCCGTGACCTGGCCCCCAATGGAGCACACACCATGAGCATTTCCGACATCAAGAAGAACGCCGAGCAGAAGATGGCCAAGTCCATCGACGCTTTCAAGAACGAACTGGCCAAGGTCCGCACCGGCCGGGCCCACCCGGGCATCCTCGACCAGGTGCAGGTCGATTACTACGGCTCGATGGTGCCCATCAGCCAGGTGGCCAACGTGACCCTGGTCGACGCCCGCACCATCGGCGTGTCGCCCTGGGAAAAGGGTCTGGCTCCCAAGATCGAAAAAGCCATCCGCGAGTCGGACCTGGGCCTGAACCCGGCCGCCCAGGGTGACCTGATCCGCGTGCCGATGCCCCCGCTCACCGAAGAACGTCGCCGCGAGCTGACCAAGGTGGTGAAGAACGCTGGCGAAGACGCCAAGGTGGCTGTGCGCAACCTGCGCCGTGACGCCAACGAGCAAGCCAAGAAGCTGCTCAAGGACAAGGAAATCACGGAAGACGAAGAGCGCCGTTCGCAAGACGACGTGCAGAAGCTGACCGACAAGGTGATCGCCGACATCGACAAGCTGGTGCAGGCCAAGGAAGCCGAGGTCATGGCCGTCTGAGGCCGCAGCCCGCTCCTCGGGCTCCGAAAGAGGCGGCATGGCCGCCTCTTCCTGTTTTCAACCCCTCTTCGTTCAGCCACCCCCTCATGGCGTCTTCTGCAGCAAGCAATCCCCGGCACATCGCCATCGTCATGGACGGCAATGGCCGCTGGGCCCGCAAACGTCTCATGCCGCGCGGCATGGGCCACAAGGCCGGCGTGGACGCGCTGGTGAAGGTGGTGCAGGCCTGCGCCGACCGGAATGTCGAGTTTCTGACGGTGTTCGCGTTCTCTTCCGAGAACTGGAAGCGCCCGGAAGAAGAAGTGTCGGGGCTGATGAGCCTGCTGCTGGTGGCGCTGTCCAAACACCTCGTGCGCCTGAGCGCCGATGGTGTGCGCATCCGCATCGCCGGTGACCTGGCCCATGTCTCGCCCAAGGTGCGCGATGCCCTGCTGGATGCCGAGCAGAAGACCGCCCACAACAGCCGTCTCACGCTGACGGTGGCGTTCAACTATGGCGGACGGTGGGACATTGTTCAGGCCTGTCAGAAGGCCCTGCGCGAAGGTGTGGCGCCCGAGGCACTGGACGAGGCCACACTGGCCCGCCACATGGCCATGGCCTACGCGCCCGACCCCGACCTGCTGATCCGCACCGGCGGCGAGGTGCGCATTTCCAATTTCCTGCTGTGGCAGTGCGCTTACGCCGAGCTGGTGTTCAGTGACTGCCTGTGGCCCGATTTCGACGCCGCCCAGCTGGACGCCTGCATCGCCGACTACCGCCGCCGCGAACGCCGGTTTGGTGACGTGGGCGCCGATCCGGCCGAACCCCTTGCCTCGTGAGGTTGGCATGCTCAAGCAACGTGTGATCACGGCCCTGGTTCTGATGGCCATCCTGCTGCCGGCCTTGTGGGCCGATGCGCTGTGGCCGTTCGCCACGCTCAGCCTGCTGTTTGTGGCAGCTGCCGGGTGGGAGTGGGCCCGCCTGAATGACGCGCCGGGCTGGCGTGCCTGGGCACTGGCCCTGGGCGTGGTGGGAGGCTGTCTGGCCGTGGCCCAGAAGCTGGGGCTGCCTGTTCTGGGCGGCGCCTCGACCGCCGTGGCGGCGGCCCATGGTGCCGCAGGCCACGTGCATGCCCTGGGCGAGCCCCTGGTGGGCTTCGCCGTGCCGGCCACCTGGTGGTGGTGCGCCACCGCCGTGTGGGTGCTGGGTGGTGCATGGGCACTGCGCTTCGGCCCGACACACTGGAAGGCCCTGGGCATGGGGCCGCGCGGTCTGATTGGCCTGGGCCTGCTGGTGACTGCCTGGCTGGCCATGACCGAAGCGAAGCAGCATGGATTGAACTACCTGTTGTCGATCATGAGCCTGGTGTGGGCTGCCGACATCGGCGCCTATTTCGGTGGCCGAACCTTCGGTAAGCGCAAGCTGGCACCCACCATCAGCCCGGGCAAGAGTTGGGAAGGTGTGTATGCCGGCGCGGTGTCCACCCTGGTGCTGGCCGTGGCCTGGGTGGCTGCTGATCGCCATCTGGGGGTCGACTCGCCGAGCCTGTACAGCCATTTGCTGATGGGGCTGGGGCCGGTGGGCCTGGCGCTGGCCGTGGCGGCCCTGACCGCCGTGAGCGTCGCCGGTGACCTGATCGAATCCATGATCAAGCGTGTGGCCGGAGCCAAGGACAGCAGCCAGTTGTTGCCGGGCCATGGCGGTGTGCTCGATCGCATCGATGCCCAGTTGCCGGTGCTGCCCGTGGCCCTGGCCCTGACCACCCTGTGCCATGGATGAAGGATTGACCGTGTCGAAGTCTGACGCCGCTGTTTCCGCCTCTGCAGGCCATCGCCAGGGTGTGTGCATCCTGGGCTCCACCGGCTCGATCGGCACCAACACGCTCGATGTGCTGGCCCGTCACCCCGATCGTTTCGAGGTCGTGGCGCTGACGGCCGGTCAGCGTGTGGACGAAATCCTGAGCCAGTGCCGCACCTGGAAGCCCCGTTTCGCCGTCATGCACGATGAATCGGCGGCGGCCCGCCTGCGCGAAGCGGTGCGCCAGGAAGGGTTGCCCACCGAAGTGCTGGCCGGCCCCGCGGCCATGGAAACCGTGGCCTCGCTGCCCGAGGTCGACATGGTGATGGGGGCCATCGTGGGCGCCGCGGGCCTTTCGCCCTGCCTGGCGGCAGCGCGTGCAGGCAAGCGTCTGCTGCTGGCCAACAAGGAGGCACTGGTGGTGGGTGGTGCGCTGTTCATGCAGGCGGTGGAGGAGGGCGGTGCCACCTTGCTGCCCATCGACAGCGAGCACTCGGCCATTTTCCAGTGCCTGCCGGAAGACCGCAGCACCTGGGCGCAGCGCATCGACCACATCGTGCTGACCGCCTCGGGCGGGCCGTTCCGTGACCGCGATCCGGCCACCTTTGCCGGCATCACGCCCGAGCAGGCCTGCGCGCACCCCAACTGGGTGATGGGGCGCAAGATTTCGGTCGACTCGGCCACCATGATGAACAAGGCGCTGGAGGTGATCGAAGCCCGCTGGCTGTTCGACCTGCAGCCCGAGCAGATCCGCGTGGTGGTGCACCCGCAAAGCATCATCCACTCGATGGTGGTGTGCCGTGACCGTTCGGTGCTGGCTCAGCTGGGCACGCCCGACATGCGCGTGCCCATTGCCTACGGCCTGTCGTGGCCGGAGCGCATCGAGTCGGGTGCTGACCTGCTGGATTTCATGCAGTTGCAGGCGCTGACCTTCCGTGAGCCCGATGCCGCACGCTACCCCGGTCTGCCACTGGCCTGGGACACCCTGCGCGGCCCCGAAGGCTCGACCTGCGTGCTCAATGCCGCCAACGAAGTGGCCGTGGCCGCCTTTCTGGCGGGCGTCCTGCGGTTTGACCAGATCCATGCGGTCAATGCCGACACGCTTGCACGCCTGTCGATCGATGCCAGCCTGACCACGTCGGTGGAAGGCTTGCTGACCCTGGATGCCCAGGCCCGCCGTGTGGCCGACAGCGTGGTGGCCGGCCTCCGCTGAGGCCTGCAGTACCATCTCGCTGACGCAGATGCGCCCACCGGGCGCAGGAGTTCGAAGATGCTGATGACCGTCCTGGCATTTCTGGTGACGATCGGTGTGCTCGTGGTGATCCACGAGTACGGGCACTACCGTGCCGCTGTGGCCTGCAATGTGAAGGTGCTGCGCTTTTCGGTGGGCTTCGGCCGCGTGCTGTGGTCCCGCCAGCGCGGGGAAACCGAGTTCGTCGTGGCTGCCCTGCCGCTGGGTGGCTACGTGAAGATGCTCGACGGGCGCGAGGGCGAAGTGCCCTCTGGCGAACGCGACCGTGCCTTCAACAACAAATCGTTGCGCCAGCGTGCCTTCATCGTGGCCGCAGGCCCGGCCGCCAACCTGCTGCTGGCCGTGCTGCTGTATGCGCTGGTGAACTGGCTGGGCGTGAAAGAGCTGGTGCCGCGCATGGCCGAGCCCGTGGTGGCCTCGGTGGCGGCCCAGGCCGGTCTGAAAGCCGGTGATGAGATCCAGGCTGTGGCGGTGAAGACCGAGGGCAGCGCGCTGATGCCGGGGCAGGGTGATGCCGCCGATGCCCGCGACTGGCAGAGCCTGCGTTCCATGAGCGACCTGCAGTGGCAGCTCACCCAGGCTGTGCTGGCCGGTGACGACCTGTGGCTGCAGGTTCGTCGACAAGCGGGTGAGCCCCTGATCCTGCAGATGGCCACCTCCAGCGTGCCGCCCGCCGATGTCGATGCACGCCTGATGGATCGCCTGGGCCTGGCAGGCCCCTACGCTCCTCCCGTGATCGGCAAGGTGTTCGAAGGCGGCCCTGCCGAGCAGGCCGGGCTCCGCACGGGTGATGTCATCTTGAAGGTCAATGGCCAGGCCGTGGGCGACGCGGCCCGTGCCCGCCAGTTGATCCGCGACAGCGCGGTCGACGGCAAGGCCCGCTCGGTGGAATTCGTGGTCGAGCGCCAGGGCCGTGTGGTGACGCTGCAGGTGCTGCCCACGCTGAAAGACGACGGCTCACGCATGGTGCCCCGCATCCAGGCCGAAGTGGGGCGCGCCCCCGAGATGATCGACGTGCGCTACGGCTTCACCGAAGGTCTCGGGCGCGCCTTGCAGAAAACCTGGGACATGTCGGTCACTTCGCTCGACATGCTGGGCAAGATGCTGATCGGGCAGGCCTCGCTCAAGAACCTGAGCGGCCCGCTGACCATTGCCGACTACGCTGGCAAGTCGGCCGAACTGGGCCTGAGCTATTACCTGGGCTTTCTGGCGGTGGTCAGCGTGAGCCTGGGCGTGCTCAACCTGTTGCCGCTGCCGGTCCTCGATGGTGGGCACCTCATGTATTATCTTTTCGAAGGCGTGACCGGACGGCCAGTCTCCGAGCTGTGGCTCCAGCGGCTGCAGCGTGGCGGCGTGGCCGTCATGCTTTTCATGATGTCACTGGCTCTTTACAACGATCTGGCCCGAATCCTGGGCATGCACTGAACTTCATGCAAACGAAGAAATCGTTCCGGCTCAAGCCGACCTTTGCCGCAGCCCTGTTCGCTGCGATGTCCCATGTGTCGGTCTGGGCCGTCGAGCCCTTCGTCCTCAAGGACATCCGTGTCGAGGGCCTGCAGCGCGCCGACGCCGGCACCGTGTTCGGGGCCTTGCCCTTCCGCGTGGGCGACACCTACACCGACGACAAGGGGGCCGCGGGCCTGCGTGCCCTGTTCGGCACCGGCCTGTTCAAGGACGTGCGCATCCAGATCGACGGCAATGTGGTCGTGGTCGTCGTGGAAGAGCGCCCTGTGATCTCTCGGGTCGAGTTTTCGGGCACCAAGGAATTCGACAAGGACGTGCTGGTCAAGGCCCTGAAGGACATCGGCATCGGCGAAGGCATGCCGTTTGACCGGGCCCAGGCCGACCGCGCCGAGCAGGAGCTCAAGCGCCAGTACCTGTCGCGCAGCCTGTACGGTGCCGAAGTGGTCACCACCATCACCCCTGTCGAGCGCAACCGCATCAACGTCACCTTCAGCGTGAACGAAGGCGAAGTGGCCAAGATCCGCCAGATCAAGGTGACCGGCAGTTCGGCCTTCAGCGAAAGCACGCTCAGGGGCCTGATGGAGTTGCAGACCGGCGGCTGGCTCAGCTGGTACACCAAGTCGGATCAGTACTCGCGCGCCAAGCTCAACGCCGACCTGGAAACCATCCGCGCCTACTACCAGAATCGCGGTTACCTCGATTTCCGCATCGAATCGACCCAGGTGGCCATTTCGCCTGACAAGCAGGACATTTCGATCACCATCAACGTGGTCGAAGGCGTGAAATACACCGTCACCCAGGTGCGCCTGGAAGGTGATTTCCTGGGCAAGGAAGAAGAGTTCCGCTCGCTGGTCACCGTCACGCCAGGTCAGCCTTACAAGGCCGAAGACGTGGCGGCCACGGTCAAGGCCTTCACCGACAAGTACGCGGCATTCGGCTACGCTTTCGCCCGCGTTGATTTCAAGCCCGAGGCTGACCGTGAAAAGGGGCAGGTTGTGGCCGTGCTGCAGGCCAACCCATCTCGCCGTGCGTATGTGCGCCGTGTGAATGTGGCTGGCAACTCGCGCACCCGTGACGAGGTCATTCGCCGCGAATTCCGCCAGTTCGAGTCGGCCTGGTATGACGGCGCCAAGATCAAGGCCTCGCGTGACCGCGTGGACCGCCTGGGCTACTTCAAGCAGGTGTCGGTGGACACGGCTGAAGTGCCCGGTACGCAGGACCAGGTCGACCTGACGCTGAGCGTGGAAGAAAAGCCCACGGGCAACCTGATGCTGGGCGCTGGCTTCTCGAGTGCTGACAAGCTCTCGCTGTCGGCCTCGATCAAACAGGAAAACGTGTTCGGCTCGGGTAACTACCTCGGCCTGGAAGTGAACACCTCTCGCTCGAACCGCACGCTGGTGGTCTCCACGGTCGATCCGTATTTCACCGACATCGGCATTTCGCGGTCGGTCGATGTGTTCTACCGCACCACCAAGCCCCTGACCAGCCAGGGCGGCACCTACGAGCTGATCACTCCCGGTGCGGCCGTGCGTTTCGGCGTGCCGTTCACCGAACTGGATACCGTGTTCTTCGGCGTGGGTGCCGAGCAGACCGAGATCGTGGGTGGCATTGGCCTGCCCGTGAGCTACGAGCGCTACCGCCAGCAGTTCGGCGACAAGAGCCTGAGCATCCCGCTGACCGTGGGCTGGCAGCGAGACGGTCGCGACAGTGTGCTGGTGCCCACCGATGGCCGCTACCAGCGCGTGAACGTCGAGCTGGGCGTGGCCGGTGACACCCGCTACGTGAAGTCGAACTACCAGTTCCAGCAGTATTGGCCGCTGTCCAAGGCTTACACCCTGGGTTTCAATGCCGAATTCGGCTACGGCAAGGGCCTGTCGGGCAAGCCGTACCCGGTGTTCAAGAACTTCAACGGGGGTGGCCTGGGCACGGTGCGCGGGTTCGACCAGAACTCGCTGGGCCCGGTCGACATCGAAGGTTCCTACGTGGGCGGTACGCAGCGCGTGAACGTCAACACCGAGCTGTACGTGCCGTTCCCCGGCTCGGGCAATGACCGCACCTTGCGCCTGTTCGGTTACGCCGACATGGGCAACGTCTGGGGTGAGAACCAGACGCCTTCGGTCGACGATTTGCGCGCCTCCGTGGGCATCGGCATCAGCTGGATTTCGCCCATCGGTCCGCTCAAGCTCAGCTACGGCCAGCCCGTTCGCAAGTTCGATCAGGATAAAATCCAGAAACTCCAGTTCCAGATCGGGACCGCCTTCTGACCATGACACGGATTGCTTCCTCCCTGTGCGCCCTGGCGCTTGCCTTCGGGGCAACCAGCCTGGCCGCCCAGGAAATCAAGATCGGCTACGTGAACATCGACCGCGTGCTGCGCGATGCCGCACCGGCCAAGGCTGCCCAGTCCAAGCTGGAGCAGGAATTCAGCCGCCGAGAAAAAGAGCTCAACGATGCTGCTCAGCGTCTGAAGGCCGCCTCCGACAAGTTCGAAAAGGACGCGCCCACGCTGTCCGAGTCCGAGCGTGCTCGCCGTCAGCGCGACCTGGTCGAACAAGACCGCGAACTCAAGCGCCGAAGCCGCGAGTTCCAGGAAGACCTGAGCCAGCGCAAGAACGAAGAGCTGTCGGGTGTGCTGGACCGTGCCAACAAGGTGGTCAAGCAGATCTTCGACCAGGAAAAGTACGACCTGATTCTGCAGGAAGCCGTGTTCGCCAGCCCCCGAGTGGACATCACCGACCGCGTGATCAAGGCCCTGGGAGCCCCGGCCAAGTGAGCGTTGCCGAGCTTGATCCCCCGGTGCGCCTGGGGGACCTGGTGGCCGAGCTGGGAGGCGAGCTTCTGGGGTCGCCCGACCAGACGATTCGCCAGATCGCCTCTCTCGATGCAGCCGACAGCGGCTGCATTTCGTTTCTGGCGAACCCGAAGTACAAGGCCCAGTTGCAGACCACCCGGGCCGCTTGCGTGATCGTGGCGCCGGCGGTGAAAGATGAAGCCGCTGCCCGTGGCGCGGCCATCGTCACGCCCGACCCCTACCTGTATTTCGCACGCCTGACCCAGTGGTGGGCGCGTCGTGTGCGTCCGGCGGCGACCGCCGTGGTGCACCCCGGCGCCGTGGTCGACGCCTCGGCCGTGCTGGGCGCTGGCGTGTCGGTCGGGCCGCTGGCGGTGATCGAAGCCGGTGCCGTGGTGGGCGAGGGCGCCGTGATCGGCCCGCACTGCGTGGTCGGTCGCAACGCTCGCATCGGTGCAGGCACCCGCCTGTCGGCCCGCGTGACCATCGGCTTCGATTGCGTGCTGGGCGCGCGCTGCATCGTGCACAGCGGGGCGGTGATCGGTGCAGACGGTTTCGGCTTTGCGCCGCACCAGGGCCGCTGGGAAAAAATCGAACAACTCGGCGCCGTGCACATCGGCGACGACGTCGAGATTGGCGCCAACACCTGCATCGACCGTGGCGCCCTGAGCGACACCGTGATCGAGCAGGGTGTGAAGCTCGACAACCTCATTCAGATCGCCCACAACGTGCGCATCGGCGAGCATTCCGCCATGGCCGCCAACGTGGGTGTGGCCGGTAGCACGGTCATTGGCAAGCACTGCACCGTGGGCGGTGCGGCCAACATCATCGGCCACCTGGAACTGGCCGACCGCGTGCACATCTCGGTGGCCACCACCGTGACGCGGTCGCTCAACCAGGCGGGCCACTACACCGGCGTCTTCCCACTCGACACCCATGCCGACTGGGAGAAGAACGCGGCCACGGTCAAGAACCTCGCGAAGTTGCGAGAGCGCCTGCGCGCGCTGGAGAAAGCATGCAACAAGAACGAATGATGGACATCCACAAGATTCTGGAACTCCTGCCCCACCGCTATCCCATCCTGCTGGTGGACCGGGTGCTGGAGATCACGGACGATCACAATCGCATCCGTGCCCTGAAGAACGTCACGTTCAACGAGCCCTTCTTCCAGGGGCACTTCCCGCACCGTCCGGTCATGCCGGGCGTGATGATGCTCGAAGCCCTGGCCCAGGCCGCGGCCCTGCTGGCGTTTTCCACCCGCGGCATCGTCAGCGACGACAAGTCGGTGTACTACTTCGTGGGCATCGACAACGCGCGTTTCAAGCGCCCGGTCGAGCCGGGTGATCAGCTCATCCTGGATGTGCAGATCGAACGCGCCAAGGCGGGCATCTACAAGTTCAAGGCCAAGGGCCTGGTGGACGAGCAGGTGGCGGTCGAGGCCGACCTGATGTGCACCATGCGTCGCATCGACTGAAGGGGGCAAGATGGCCACCATCCACCCGACCGCTCTGGTCGACCCCAAGGCCCAGCTGGCCGACTCGGTCAGCGTGGGGCCTTATGCCGTGATCGGCCCGAATGTCGTGATCGGCGAAGGCACGTCCATCGGCGCGCATTGCGTGGTCGAAGGCCACACCACCATCGGCCGCGACAACCAGATCTTCCAGTTCGCCTCCATCGGTGCGGCGCCCCAGGACAAGAAGTACAGGGGCGAACCCACGCAGCTGATCATCGGTGATCGCAACACCATCCGCGAGTTCTGCACCTTCAACACCGGCACCACGCAGGACGAAGGCATCACGCGCGTGGGCGATGACAACTGGGTCATGGCCTACGTGCACGTGGCCCATGACTGCCAGCTGGGCAACCACCTGATCCTGGCCAACAACGCCACCCTGGCGGGCCACGTGCACGTGGGCGACTGGGTGATCGTGGGCGGCCTGACCGGCGTGCACCAGTTCGTGCGCATTGGCGCGCACGCCATGGTGGGCTTCCAGACCCGCCTGGCGCAAGACGTGCCGCCGTTCATGATGGTGCAGGGCAACCCCTGTGAGGCCAGCGGCTTCAACGTGGAAGGGCTGCGTCGCCGCGGCTTCTCGGCCGAGCGCATTGCCGCGGTCAAGCAGCTGTACAAAATCATCTACCGCCAGGGCCTGACCCTGGAGGCCGCCAAGGCCCAGCTGGCCGAGCTGGCCCTGGCCCGCCCTGAAGCCCAGGCCGATGTGCAGTCGGTGATCGACTTCCTGGCCACCGCCACGCGCGGCATCGTGCGCTGAGCCCATGGCACCACGCATGGGCATGGTGGCCGGCGAGGCCTCGGGTGATCTGCTGGCCGGCCTGCTGCTGGGTGGGCTCAAGCAGCGTTTCCCGGGCATGTCGGCCTTCGGCATTGGCGGGCCCAAGATGGCGGCTCAGGGCTTTGACGCCTGGTGGCCCCACCACAAGCTGTCGGTGTTCGGCTTTGTCGATGCCTTGCGGCATTACCGAGAGCTCTCAGGCATCCGTGACCAGTTGGGCGATCGCCTGCTGGCCGAGCGGCCCGATGTGTTCGTGGGGGTCGATGCCCCCGATTTCAACTTCGGGCTGGAGCGTCGACTGAAAGAGGGCGGCATTCGCACGGTGCATTTCGTCAGCCCCTCGATCTGGGCCTGGCGAGGTGGGCGCATCGACAAGATCGCACGCTCGACCGACCATGTGCTGTGTCTGTTCCCTTTCGAGCCCGAGCTGTACCAGGCCAAGGGCATTGCGGCCACTTTCGTGGGCCACCCCCTGGCCGACACCATCCCGATGGAAGCGCCGAAGGCGCCCGCGCGCGCTGCATTGGGCCTGACAGCCGATGCCCCGGTGCTGGCCGTGCTGCCGGGCAGCCGCCGCTCTGAAATCCAGCACATCGCACCGGCCTTCTTGCAGACCGTGGCCGTGCTGGCTCGCCAGCGCCCTGACATGCAGTTCGTGATGCCGGTGGTGCCCGGCCTGCGTGACATGGTCGAACCCATGGTGCGCGAGCATTGCCCCGACGCGCCCTTGCAGGTGCTCGACGGCCGTTCGCACGAGGCCCTGGCCGCCTGCGACGTGACCCTGATCGCCAGTGGCACCGCCACCCTGGAGGCGGCCTTGTTCAAGCGCCCCATGGTGATCGCCTATCGCCTGGGCTGGATGAGCTGGCAGCTGATGCGCCACATGGGCTACCTGCCCTGGGTGGGGCTGCCCAACATCCTGGCCCGTGATTTCGTGGTGCCAGAACGCCTTCAGGATGCCGCCAGCCCTCAGCAACTGGCCCAGGACTGCCTGGCGTGGTTTGATCAGCCGGCTCGCATGGAGGCGGTGCAGGGCCGCTTTGCCGAGATGCACAACACCTTGCGCCGGGACACCGGCCGCTGCGCCAGCGATGCGATCGCGAAAGTCCTTGAAAGCCGCTGAGCCCCAGCAGCTGGACCTGCTGTGGACGCCCTCGGGCCTGATCGCCGGGGTGGACGAGGCCGGCCGTGGCCCCCTGGCCGGGCCGGTGGTGGCCGCTGCCGTCATCCTGGACGACCAGCACCCGATCGCTGGCTTGAACGACTCGAAAAAGCTCACGGCCGCCCGCCGCGAGCAGCTTTTCGACGAGATCCGGGCCAAGGCGCTGTGTTGCAGCATCGCCGAGGCCAGCGTGGCGGAGATCGACCAGCTCAACATCTTGCAGGCCACCATGCTGGCCATGCGCCGGGCCGTGGAGGGCCTGCGCCTGCGGCCGGCCCAGGTGCTGGTCGACGGCAACCGCATCCCGGTGTTGAATGTACCGGCCGAGGCCATCGTCAAGGGCGATGCCAAGGTGGCCTGCATCGCGGCGGCGTCCATTTTGGCCAAGGTGCACCGTGACCGCCTGTGCGACGACCTGCATGCCCGCCACCCGGGCTATGGCTTCGCCACCCACAAGGGCTACCCCACGCCCGACCACCTGCAAGCCCTGCAGACCCTGGGGCCTTGCCCTGACCACCGCCAAAGCTTCGCGCCTGTGCGCGTGGCCGCCGCTGCACGCGCCTGAGTGGCCCGTTTCACCCCCATGCCCATCGTTCAAGCCATCACCTCCCGCGACAACCCGCTGCTGCAGAAGTTGCGCAAGCTGGTGGCCGACCCCGGCGCTTACCGCAAGCTGGGCGAGCTGTGGGTGGAGGGTGACCACCTGTGCGACGCTGCCTTGCAACGTGGGCAAGCCGTGCCGCTGGCCGTGATCGCCGACACCGCCTGGTGCGGCGAGCAGGGGCAGGGCGCCACCACCGACCCGGTGGCCCAACGCTTGAGCCAGCTGGCCGAGCAGGCCCGCAAGGTGGTGGTGTTGCCCGAGGCCCTGATGCGCACGGTGTCGTCGCTGGAATCACCCGCACGCCTGGGCTTCGTGCTGCCCCTGCCGCAAGACACGGCCGTTCGCCCGGGTCTGCGCACGGTGGTGCTGGACCGGCTGCAGGATGCGGGCAACGTGGGCACGGTGCTGCGCAGTGCGTCGGCCCTTGGTGTGCAGCAGGTGGTGGCGCTCAAGGGCACAGCGGCCTTGTGGTCGCCCAAGGTGCTGCGGGCCGGCATGGGCGCGCACTGGGCCTTGCACCTGGTGGAACAGAGCCCCCTGGAGGCGCTGGATGCCCTGCAAGTGCCCCTGGTGGCCACCAGTTCGCACGCCGATCATCAACTGCACCAGGCTCCCTTGCCCGAACCCTGCGCCTGGGTGATGGGGCATGAAGGGCAGGGTGTGCAGGCCGCACTGATGGCCCGTTGCGCCATGACGGTGGGCATTCCGCAGCCGGGCGGTGAAGAATCCTTGAATGTGGGGGCTGCCGCCTCCATTTGCCTGTATGAATCGATGCGTCGGCGTCTTGTCTGACATACGCATGCGTTTCTGGTACTAAAATGAACCGAAACTTGCAGAGGCTGCATGCCAACTGGCAAGCCTCGGTGCTTGAACGGAGATCACCATGGACCAATCCCTGAAAACTCTTGATGTGGCTTACGGCGGTGCGCTGTCGGCCCAACGCCAGCGCGTGCTGCGCAACACCTACGCCCTGCTGGCCCTGTCGATGGTGCCCACCGTGCTGGGTGCCTGGTTGGGCGTGCAGATGGGCTTCAGTTTTTTCGCGGGCAGCCCCCTGATCGGCATGCTCGTGTTCATGGGCGTTGCCTTCGGCTTCTTCTTTGCCATCGAGAAGTTCAAGAACTCCGGCGTGGGCGTGTTGCTGCTGCTGGGCTTCACCTTCTTCATGGGCCTGATGATGTCGCGCCTGATCGGTGCCGTGCTGGGCTTCAGCAATGGCGCCCAACTGATCGCCACGGCCTTCGGTGGCACCGCGCTGGTCTTCGCCGGCATGGCCACGATGGCCAGCACCATGAAGCGTGACCTGGCCGGCCTGGGCAAATGGCTGATGATCGGTGCCGTCGTGCTGATGGTGGCTGCCGTGGCCAACATCTTCCTGAAGATGCCTGCCCTGATGCTGACCATCTCGGCTTTGGCTGTGGTGATCTTCTCGGCCTTCATCCTGTACGACCTCAAGCGCATCATCGATGGCGGCGAGACCAACTACGTCACGGCCACCCTGTCGATCTACCTGAGCGTGTACAACGTGTTCACCTCGCTGCTGCAGATCCTGGGCGTGTTGGGCGGAAACGACGACTGACCTGCGTCCCGTCGCCAACCCAAAAAGCCTCGCAGTGCGAGGCTTTTTTCATGGGGCCAGGGTTGGGCAGAATCAGTACTGATCGCCTTCGCCCACATAGGTGCCAGGCGCCAGGTTCTCGAAGCGCGTGTTCGATTTCAGGAAGGCCAGGTGGATGCTGCCCACCGGGCCGTTACGCTGTTTGCCGATGATGATCTCGGCCGTGCCGGGGATCTTGGAGTCGCGGTTGTAATACTCGTCGCGGTAGATGAACATGATCACGTCGGCGTCCTGCTCGATGGCGCCCGATTCGCGAAGGTCGGACATCATCGGGCGCTTGTCGGGCCGGGTTTCGACCGACCGGTTCAGCTGGGACAGCGCGATCACCGGGCACTGCAGCTCTTTGGCCAGCGCCTTCAGGCCCCGCGAGATTTCACCGATCACGGTGGCGCGGTTTTCCTCGTTGCCTCCCGAGCCGCTCATCAGCTGCAGGTAGTCGATGATGATCAGGCCCAGCGTGCCGCCGTACTGGCGCGCCAGGCGCCGCGCACGGGCCCGCAGTTCGTTGGGCGACAGGCCGGGCGTTTCGTCGATGTGCACCTTGGCGTCTTTCAGGCGCTCGACGGTTTCGCTCAGGCGGCTCCATTCGTCATCGGTCAGTCGGCCTGTGCGCAGGTTCTGCTGGTTGATGCGGCCGATCGAGCCGACCATCCGCAGTGCCAGCTGCGAGGCACCCATTTCCATCGAGAAGATGCAGACGGGCAGGCCTTCGTTGACGGCCACGTTTTCGCCGATGTTCAGGGCGAAGGCGGTCTTGCCCATGGAAGGGCGCGCGGCCAGGATGATCAGGTCGCCCTTTTGCAGGCCAGCGGTCATCTTGTCGAGGTCGATGAAGCCGGTGCGCACCCCGGTCACGTCGTCCAGGCCGTTGTCGGCCAGTTCCTGCACGCGGTCGAGCAGGTCGACCACCAGGGTGTCCATGTTGTGGAAGCCCTGCTTGCCCTTGTTGCCCTCTTCGCCGATCTTCATGATGCTGGCTTCGGCGGCGTCGAGCAGGTCGGACACCGACTTGCCTTGCGGGTCGAACACGTGGGTCGCGATCTCGTCAGCGGCCGTGACCAGTTTGCGCAGCACGGCGCGCTCGCGCACGATTTCGGCGTAGCGCCGGATGTTGGCCGCGCTGGGCACCGACTGCGCCAGATCGTTCAGGTACTTCAGGCCACCGATCTCGTCGGCCTTGCCCAGGGTCTGCAACTGCTCGTACACCGTGATCACGTCAGCCGGTTTGCTGGCATTGATCAGTTTCTGCACGGCCGTGAAGATCAGCTGGTGCTCGCGGCGGTAGAAGTCGGTCTCGTTGAGGATGTCAGAGGCACGGTCCCAGGCCGAGTTGTCCAGCAGCAGGCCACCGAGCACGCTCTGCTCGGCCTCGATGGAGTGCGGTGGCAGGCGCAGGCGCGCGATGTCGGCGCTGCCTGTGCTGGTGCCGGGCGTGGGCAGGGGAGTCGATTCGGGGAGTACGGCAGCCATGGCTTGATCATACGGGCGTTGCCCACAGGCCCCTGTGGATAAGGCTGTGGGCAGCCTTGGGAAATCAGGTGGAAAGCCGTGGACAACGTGGGAAAAACAAAAGCCGCCCGAAGGCGGCTTTGTGTGGGCAGGGTTGCCGGGCCGAAATTATTCGGCGGCAGCCACCACCTGCACGGTGATGTCGACGACGACATCGGTGTGCAGAGCGACCGACACGGCGTGCTCGCCGGTGGTCTTCAGGGGGCCGTTGGGCAGGCGAACTTGCTGCTTGGAGGCGTCGAAGCCGGCGGCCTTCAGGGCGTCAGCGATGTCGGCGTTGGTGACCGAGCCGAACAGACGGCCGTCCACGCCAGCCTTCTGGCTGACGGAAACGGTCTTGCCCGACAGCTTGTCGCCAGTGGCTTGAGCGGCGGACAGCTTTTCAGCTTGGGCCTTTTCCAGTTCGGCGCGACGGGCTTCGAATTCCTTGATGGCCGAATCGGTGGCGCGACGAGCGCGGCCCGAAGGGATCAGGAAGTTGCGAGCGTAGCCGTCCTTCACCTTGACGACATCACCCAGGTTGCCCAGGTTGGCGACTTTTTCGAGGAGGATGATTTGCATGTCAGTGACTCCTTAGGCCTTGTGCTGGTCGGTGTACGGCAGCAGGGCCAGGAAACGAGCGCGCTTGATGGCGGTCGTCAGTTGACGTTGGTAGATGGCGCGGGTACCGGTCAGGCGAGCAGGGATGATCTTGCCGTTTTCCGAGATGAAATCGCGCAGGGTGTCGACGTCCTTGTAGTCGATTTCTTCAACGCCAGCGACGGTGAAGCGGCAGAAACGCTTGCGACGGAACAGCAGCGACTGGGTGTTGCGCTTGCCCTTGCGGTCTTTGGAGAACTTGCCCTTGCCACGAGTGATAGCCATGGTTGACCTCTTGTGTGCAGAAATGTATTGAATTCAAAGAAGCTCGATGATGTGCAGCAGCACGCCGCGTCCGTTGCGCGTCATGCCCAGAAACCCCTTGAGCGTGAGCTCGGCACCGATGTCGGTGCGACCGAGTCGTTCGGCCAGGGGGCCCATCGCCACAGCGTTCAGATCACAGGCCACCTTGCGGGGCTTGCCGGCTTCCACGACGGTTGATTCGTGGTGCAGGCGCAGATCGAGTGCTGGGAGACCGGCTGGGGTGTAGCGCAGGGCCTTGCGTTCGACGATCTGGGTGCTCAGCAGGACTTCATTGAAGCTCGGCTGAACCGGATCGGTCATCGTGCAGGCCAGACGTCACGCCCTGATGCGCCAGGCATCAGGCAGCGGCTTGCTGGTCTTGAGCGGCCTTGCGGGCCTCTTCGCGCTCGACTTGCTTCATCATGATCGAAGGAGCGGTTTCGGCCTTCTCCTTGACGACGGTCATGTGGCGCAGAACGGCGTCGTTGAACTTGAAAGCGGTTTCGAGTTCAGCCAGCGATTCCTTCGAGGCTTCGATGTTCAGGCACAGGTAGTGGGCCTTGGCCAGCTTGTTGATCTGGTAAGCCAGTTGACGGCGGCCCCAGTCTTCCACGCGGTGGATCTTGCCGCCGGCGGCGGTGATCGAACCCTTGTAGCGTTCCAGCATGGCCGGAACTTGTTCGCTTTGATCCGGGTGGATCAGCAGCACGATTTCATAGTGACGCATGGAGTCTCCTTGTGGATTCCAGGTGGTGGAAGCCGTCGCGAAGCGTCAAACCCGCAGGCGGCAAGGTTGGCGAATGCACCGCGCATCGCCCTGAGGCGCGTGGCCTCTGGCAATGACACAGCAAACCCGCCGGTCGAAAAGCCTGCGATTCTAGCATGAAAAAGCCGCCCCGTGGGGCGGCTGCTTGGGGCAGGCAGCAATGACGCTCAGCGGGCGGCCAGGCGTTGCCAGGTGTCGACCACCGTGTCGGGGTTCAGCGAGATCGACACAATGCCCTCGTCGGCCAGCCAGTCGGCGAAGTCGGGGTGGTCGGATGGGCCCTGGCCGCAGATGCCGATGTACTTGCCCGTGGCGCGGCAGGCGGCGATGGCCCGGGCGATCAGGGCCTTGACGGCCGGGTCACGCTCGTCGAAATCGTGGGCCAGCAGCTCCAGGCCGGAGTCGCGGTCCAGACCCAGGGTGAGCTGGGTCAGGTCGTTCGAGCCGATCGACATGCCGTCGAAGAACTCCAGGAACTGCTCGGCCAGGATGGCGTTGCTGGGCACTTCGCACATCATGATGACGCGCAGGTTGTCGCTGCCACCCTTGGCGGCACGCACCAGGCCGTGGTCGGCCAGCATGCCCGTGACGCGCTCGGCTTGCTTGAGGGTGCGCACGAAAGGCACCATGATCTCGACGTTGGTCAGGCCCATGTCGTTGCGCACGCGTTTGAGCGCCTCGCATTCCATGGCGAAGGCTTCACCGAACTCCTTCGAGATGTAGCGCGAGGCGCCACGGAAGCCCAGCATCGGGTTTTCTTCTTCCGGCTCGTAGCGCGAACCGCCGATCAGCTTCTTGTACTCGTTCGACTTGAAGTCGGACAGGCGCACGATGACGGGCTTGGGGTAGAAGGCCGCAGCAATGGTGGCCACACCTTCGGCCAGCTTGTCGACGTAGAAGGCGCGAGGCGAGGCATGGCCGCGGGCCACCGATTCGACGGCCTTCTTGAGGTCGTTGTCGATGTGCGGATAGTCCAGGATGGCCTTGGGGTGCACGCCGATGTTGTTGTTGATGATGAACTCGAGGCGGGCCAGGCCCACACCGCCGTTGGGCATCTGGGCGAAGTCGAAAGCCAGCTGCGGGTTGCCGACGTTCATCATGATCTTGACGCCGATGTGGGGCATCTCGCCACGGGTGACCTCGGTGATCTCGGTTTCCAGCAGACCGTCGTAGATGTAGCCGGTGTCGCCTTCGGAGCAGGCCACGGTGACCAGGGTGCCGTCGGTGAGGCGCTCGGTGGCGTTGCCGCAGCCCACCACGGCCGGGATGCCCAGCTCACGCGCGATGATGGCCGCGTGGCAGGTGCGCCCGCCGCGATTGGTCACGATGGCGCTGGCGCGCTTCATGACGGGCTCCCAGTTGGGGTCGGTCATGTCGGTGACCAGCACGTCGCCGGGCTGCACCTTGTCCATCTCGGTGATGCTGTGCACGATGCGCACGGGGCCGGTGCCGATCTTCTGACCGATGGCACGGCCTTCCGCCAGCACGGTGCTCGAGCCCTTGAGCTTGTAGCGCTGCTCGGTCTTGCCTTGTTGCTGGCTCTTCACGGTTTCCGGACGAGCCTGCAGGATGTAGAGCTTGCCGTCGGTGCCGTCCTTGCCCCATTCGATGTCCATGGGGCGGCCGTAGTGCTGCTCGATCACCAGGGCGTAGCGGGCCAGCTCCAGCACGTCGTCGTCCGTCAGGCTGTAGCGGTTGCGCAGCTCGGTGGGGGTGTCCACCGTTTTCACCAGCTTGCCCGAGGCAGCCTTTTCTTCGGCGGTGCTGAACTCCATCTTGATCAGCTTGGAGCCCAGGTTGCGGCGGATCAGGGCGCGCTTGCCGGCCTTCAGGGTGGGCTTGTGCACGTAGAACTCGTCGGGGTTCACGGCGCCTTGCACCACCGTTTCACCCAGGCCGTAGCTGGAGGTGATGAACACCACGTCGGAAAAGCCCGATTCGGTGTCGATGGTGAACATGACGCCAGCGGCGCCCAGGTCGGAGCGCACCATGCGCTGCACGCCGGCGGACAGGGCCACCACGTCATGGGCAAAGCCCTTGTGCACGCGGTAGGAAATGGCGCGGTCGTTGTACAGCGAGGCGAACACTTCCTTCATCTTGTGCAGCACGTCTTCGATGCCGACCACGTTCAGGAAGGTTTCCTGCTGACCGGCGAACGAGGCGTCGGGCAGGTCTTCGGCGGTGGCCGACGAGCGCACGGCGAAGGACGCCTGCTGGTTGTCGCCCGCCAGGGTGGCGAAGGCTTCGCGGATGGCCTGTTCCAGGTCGGCAGGGAAGGGCTGGGCTTCGACCCAGCCGCGGATTTCGGCGCCGGCGGCGGCCAGGGCCTTGACGTCTTCGGTGTCGAGCGTGGCCAGGCGCTGGTTGATGCGCTCGGTCAGGCCGTCGTGCTTGAGGAATTCACGGAAGGCGTGGGCCGTGGTGGCAAAGCCGGTGGGCACGCGCACGCCATCGGGCAGCTGGGAGATCATCTCGCCCAGCGAGGCGTTCTTGCCCCCGACCGACTCGACGTCGGACATGCGCAGCTGTTCAAACGGGACGACCAGGGCGGTCGGCTCGAAGCGTTGAGACATGAAAAACTCCAGATGATGAAAAACCGGGGTCCCGCGCGGGTGTGGGCGTGTTGGAGTGCTTGTGTGCCCTGCACCAATGTGGGACAGATGACTGACATTCTAGGGTTGGCGAAAGGCTTCTGCAGGGCTGTTTGAAACGATTAGGATGGCCAGATGAAAAAAGGCGCCCCGAACGTCGCACCGGCTTCCCGCGATGTCGCGAAAGAAGACCTGGCCTTGCTGCTGGATCAGCAACTGTGCTTTGCGCTGTACAGCGCGTCGCTGCAGGTGACCAAGCAGTACAAGCCCCACCTCGATGCCTTGGGCCTGACCTACCCGCAGTACCTGGTGATGCTGGTGTTGTGGGAGCAGGATGGTCTGGCGGTCAGTGACCTGGGTGCTCGCCTCAGTCTGGATTCCGGCACGTTGACGCCGCTGCTGAAACGTCTGGAGGGCAAAGGCTGGTTGACGCGGACGCGCGACAGTGTGGACGAGCGCCGGGTGCGTGTGACGGTGACCCCCGAGGGATTGGCCCTCAAAGGCCAGGCCCGTGCCGTGCCCCAGGCCATGCGATGCCTGATGGGCGGCTCGGATGCCGAACTGGTGGCCTTGCGCACCACCTTGCATGCCTTGCGCCAGCGCATGGCTGACGCTGACGTGGCGCCCGACACCGCCAGGGGCCCTGCGTGATGCAATGCCCTTGCGGGTGAAATGGCTTCGTTGCAGCATGCGCATCGCGCGTCAGTTTCTTGTAGAGTTGCGTTAAATTCAATTGCGCGCAATTGAATCGCCGCAGTACCCCCCGTCTCACCCCACCCTCAGGAGCCATCGCCATGCAAGCCCTCGAAAAAGTCGTCTACACCGCCTACGCCACCGCCACTGGAGGCCGTGACGGCCGCGCCACCAGCAACGACAACAAGCTGGACGCTGCGCTGTCGGTGCCCAAGGAAATGGGCGGCAAAGGTGAAGGCACCAACCCCGAACAGCTGTTCGCTGCCGGTTACTCGGCTTGCTTCCTGGGCGCCATGGGCTTTGTGGCCGGCCAGCAGAAGAAGGCCCTGCCGGCTGGCACCAAGATCGACGGTGAAGTGGACATCGGCCCCATCCCCAATGCCTTTGGCATTGCCGTGCGCCTGAACATCACGCTGCCGGGCATGGACCGAGCGGCCGCCGAGGCCCTGGTGGCCGCCGCACACCAGGTGTGCCCCTACTCGAACGCCACCCGCGGCAACATCAGCGTGACGCTGACCGTGGTGTGATGCAGTTTGCACAGACCCTTGCACGGGTCTGAGCCACGTCTGAGCCACGTCTGAGCCACAATCGGGGCACTTCGCATCGGGCGTTGTGCCCCGATGCCTTTCTGGCCCCAGAGCTTGGCTCCACAGCGCACCATGTCCGATCGCAGCGTCTTTTTCATCTCCGATGGCACCGGCATCACCGCCGAAACCTTCGGCAACTCCATCCTGGCGCAGTTCGCCATCAAGCCGCGCCATGTGCGCCGCCCCTTCATCGACACGGTGGACAAGGCCCATCAGGTGGTGCGCGAGATCAACCACGTGGCCGAGCGCGAAGGCAAGCGCCCGATCGTGTTCATGACCCTGGTCAATGAAGAGGCGCTGGAGATCATCCGGGGCTGCCAGGGCAAGGTCTTCGACATGATCAAGACCTTCGTGGAGCCGCTGGAAACCGAGTTCAACATGAAGTCGAACCACCGGGTGGGGCGCTTTTCGGATGTGGCGGTCGATCGCGAGTACAACGACCGAATCGAGGCCATCAATTTTTCGATGGAACACGACGACGGGCAGTCGTCGCGCAACCTGGAGATGGCCGACGTGGTGCTGGTGGGCGTGAGCCGCAGTGGCAAGACGCCGACGTCGCTCTACCTCGCCATGCAACATGGGGTGAAGGCCGCCAACGTGCCGCTGATCCCGGAAGATTTCGACCGTGGTTTTTTGCCGCCCATGCTCAAGCCTTTCAAGAAGAAATGCTTTGGCCTGACCATCGAGCCGCATCGCCTGTCGGAGATCCGCAATGAACGCCGCCCAGGCAGCAAGTACGCCAGCCTGGAGAACTGCCGCTACGAGGTGCAGCAGGCCGAGGCCATGATGCGCCGCGAGGGCATTGCATGGCTGTCCTCGACCCACAAGTCGATCGAAGAGATCGCCACCACCATCTTGCGTGACGTCAAGCCGGATCGGCTGATCTACTGATGGCCTGACCTATGGCGCGGCCGTGTCGATGCGGCGCACAAAGCGCCAGCCCAGCAGGCCTTGTTCAACCGTCACGTGCACCGGCATGCCGGGCTTGAGGGTGCCTGTGTCCTGAAGGGCTTGCAAGGCTGCCAGCTGATGCCGGCTGATCTGGCGATGAAGGGTGGGGGCCTCGGCTGACACCTGTGTCACGAGCAGGTGAGCCGTGCGGTGTTTGCCCAACGACCGCGTCTGAAGGGCCACGAAGGCCTCGGTGCGGCTGGCCTGCCGGCGGGCCTCGCTGGAGAGGGCGTGCGGCCATGGCAGGTCGGCGTTGGCCGCGTGCAGCAGGTCAGGCACGCTGGTGGCGCCCATGACCGGCAGCACGAACACGGCCACCACCGCTGCGATGGCGCGCTGGTTGGCGTCTTTCGCCCAGCGCCACGCGCCAAGCGCCACGCAGGCAGCCAGGAGCAGCACGCCCACCCACACGGGCCCCTGTCGTTCGCCGTCTAGCGGCACGGGGGGCTGCAGGGCAGAACCTGCGAGGGCCGATGCCAGCCCCAGCATCACCACCGCGGCGGTGAGGCTGTGACCCGCCCAGTGCGGCCTGCCTGCTGAGGCGCCCGCAGGCGCCTGCTTCACTGGTAGTCGGCGACGGGCACGCACGAGCAGAACAGGTTGCGGTCACCGTAGACGTTGTCCACGCGGCCCACGGGCGACCAGTACTTCTGCAGGCGCAGCGAGGCCACCGGGTAGGCAGCCTGCTCTCGGCTGTAGGCGTGAGCCCAGTCGCCGGCCATCAGGCTGGCGGCGGTGTGCGGCGCGTTCTTGAGCGGGTTGTCTTCGCGCGGCAGGCGGCCTTCTTCCACGGCGCGGATCTCGTCGCGGATGGCGATCATGGCGTCGCAGAAGCGGTCGAGCTCGGCCTTCGACTCGCTTTCGGTGGGCTCGACCATGAGCGTGCCGGCCACGGGGAAGCTCAGCGTGGGCGCGTGGAAGCCGTAGTCGATCAGGCGCTTGGCCACGTCTTCGGCGCTGATGCCGCTGCTGTCCTTCAGGGGGCGCAGGTCGAGGATGCACTCGTGGGCCACGCCGCCACCCTTGACGCCGGCATGGCCGCCGCTGAAGTGGATGTCGTAGTGGTCGGCCAGTCGGGCCGCCACATAGTTGGCGTTCAGGATGGCCACCTCGGTCGCGGCCTTCAGGCCGTCGGCGCCCATCATGCGCACGTACATCCAGCTGATGGGCAGCACGGCGGCGTTGCCCAGCGGGGCGGCGCTGACGGCACCCACTTGCGCTTCGGTGCCGATGCCGGCCGAGCGGTGCGCGGGCAGGAAGGGCTTGAGGTCATCGACCACGCACACGGGGCCCACGCCGGGGCCGCCACCGCCGTGGGGGATGCAGAAGGTCTTGTGCAGGTTCAGGTGGCTGACGTCACCGCCGAACTGGCCCGGTGCAGCCAGGCCGACCAGGGCGTTCATGTTGGCGCCGTCCACGTACACACGGCCGCCGTGCTGGTGCACCAGGGCGCACAGCTCGGTCACGCGGGCTTCGAACACGCCATAGGTGGACGGGTAGGTGATCATCACGCAGGCCAGGTTGGCGCTGTGCTGTTCACACTTGGCCTTCAGGTCGTCGAGGTCGACGTTGCCATTGGCGTCGCACTTGGTGACCACCACGCTCATGCCCACCATCTGGGCCGAGGCCGGGTTGGTGCCGTGGGCGCTTTCAGGGATCAGGCAGATGTGGCGGTGGCCTTCGCCACGCGATTCGTGCCAGGCCTTGATGACCAGCAAGCCGGCGTATTCGCCTTGCGAGCCGGCGTTGGGCTGCAGGCTGATGCCGGCATAGCCGGTGGCCTGGGTCAGCCAGCTGCACAGCTGCTCGTTCAGCAGGTCGTAGCCCTTGAGCTGCTCACGCGGGGCAAAGGGGTGGATGTGCGCAAACTCCGGCCAGGTGATGGGGATCATCTCGCTGGTGGCGTTGAGCTTCATGGTGCACGAGCCCAGCGGGATCATGCTGCGGTCCAGGGCCAGGTCCTTGTCGGCCAGGCCACGCAGGTAGCGCAGCATGGCGGTTTCCGAATGGTGGCTGTGGAAGACCGGGTGGGTCATGAAGGCGCTGGTGCGGCGCAGGGCGGCGGGCAGACCCAGCTGGGCCTCGGCCACACAGGCGTCGAAATCGGGCAGCGCGGCGCCGTTGGCGAACACGGCCCACAGGTCGGTGATGTCCTGGCGGGTGGTGGTTTCGTCGAGCGAAATCGTCACGCTGTCGGGGCTGGCGGCGCGCAGGTTCATGCCGGCGTTCACGGCGCGGGCCATCAGGGCATCGCGGCCGGCGGTGTCACCGGTGAGCACCTGCAAGGTGTCGAACCAGGTGGTGTGCACGATCTGCTGGCCCAGGCGCTTGAGGCCAGCGGCCAGCACAGCGGCGTAGGTGGCCACGCGCAGGGCGATGCGCTGCAGGCCTTCGGGGCCGTGGTAGACCGCGTACATGCTGGCCACCACAGCCGGCAGCACCTGCGCCGTGCAGATGTTGGAGGTGGCTTTTTCGCGGCGGATGTGCTGCTCGCGGGTCTGCAGGGCCAGGCGGTAGGCGGTGTGGCCGTGGCTGTCCACGCTCACGCCCACGAGGCGTCCGGGCATGGAGCGCTTGAACTCGTCCTTGGTGGCCAGGTAGGCGGCGTGCGGGCCGCCGTTGCCCATGGGCATGCCGAAGCGCTGGGTGGTGCCGCAGGCGATGTCGGCGCCCAGCTCGCCCGGGGGCGTCAGCAGGGTCAGGGCCAGCAGGTCGGCCGAGGCAATGGCCAGGGCGCCCTTGGCGTGCAGGGCATCGATCAGGGGCTTGAGGTCACGCACCTGGCCATTCACGCCCGGGAACTGCATCAGGGCGGCGAAGCAGTCGTTGGTTTCCAGGTGCTGGGCCAGCTGTGCGGCGTGCACCACATCCACGGTGATGCCCAGGGGCTTGGCGCGGGTCTGGATCACTTCCAGGGTCTGCGGGAACACGTCATGGCACACCACGAAGCGCGTGCTCTTGCTCTTGCCGCCTCGGGCCGCCAGGGTCATGGCTTCGGCCGCAGCGGTGGCTTCATCCAGCATGGAGGCGTTGGCAATGGCCATGCCCGTCAGGTCGGTGACCATGGTCTGGAAGTTCACCAGGGCTTCCATGCGGCCTTGCGAGATTTCAGCCTGGTAGGGCGTGTAGGCCGTGTACCACGCGGGGTTCTCCAGTATGTTGCGCAGGATGACGCCGGGCGTGTGCGTGCCGTAATAGCCCTGGCCGATGAAGTTGCGCTTGAGCTGGTTCTGTTGGGCAATGGCCTTGAGTTCGGCCAGGGCCTGGGCTTCGGTCAGCGGTGCGGGCAGGTCCATGGCGGCCGGGCGGCGGATGCTTTCCGGCACGATGGTGTCCATCAGGGCCTGGCGCGAGGCGGCGCCGACCACGCTGAGCATGGCGTTTTGATCAGCCGCCACAGGGCCGATGTGGCGGGCGTGGAATTCGGTGGCGTTTTCAAGCGCGGCAAGTTGTGCCAGCGCGGTCTGGGCGGTGTTCGACATGGTGTTCAGCCTTCAGGTTCGGTGCGGTGCAGGCGGTGTTCCGGGCCGCCTGGCCGTGTCGCGTGAGACACGCGTGAGGTGCTGCCGGCCAGGCCTGGCAGCACCTGGCGCGGGTCAGCTGTTTTTCAGCAGTTCGTCGTAGGCCGTGGCGTCCATCAGGCCGGCCAGGTCGGCGGCATTGGCCAGCTTGACCTTGAAGAACCAGCCGGCGCCCATGGGGTCGCTGTTGGCCAGCGAGGGGTCGTCGCGCAGGGCTTCGTTGACTTCGGTGATTTCGCCGGTCAGGGGCATGTACACGTCGGCGGCCGCCTTCACGGACTCGACCACGCCGGCCACGTCCTTGGCGTTCAGCGTGGCGCCCACGGCGGGCAGGTCCACGTACACGACGTCACCCAGGGCGTCCTGGGCGTGCTGGGTGATGCCCACCACGGCGATGTCGCCGTCGACCTGGAGCCATTCGTGGTCGGGGGTGTACTTGAGGGTCATGGTGAAGTCCTTTGAAAACTGGTTTTCGGATTCGGTGTGGCTGGAACGGCCTGAAGGTCAACACGCACGCCAAGGCGCGGCAGATGTTGTGAACGGGCGAGATTGTCTCAGCGTTCGATGGGGTTTTTCAGGCCCGTGGCACACCCGAACATGCGGTGCAGGTGCGCGTTGCAGCCGCGTTCGGTCAGCCGCGGTCAATCAACCGCGGTGGTAACGGTTGGGCACGAAGGGCAGGGCGGTCACGGTCATGGGCACCTGCTTGTCGCGCACCACGGCGAACAGCGCGGTGCCCACGGCGGCCAGGTCAGTGCGCACGCAGGCCAGTGCGATCGGTTGGCCCAGGCTGGGGCTGGGCGAGCCGCTGGTGACCACGCCCACTTCGGTGCCGTTGGCGTCGACCACCTTGGCGCCTTCGCGCACTGGAGTGCGTTCAGTGCCGACCAGGCCCACACGCTTGCGGGCTGCGCCCTGGGCCAGCTGGGTGTCGATCACGCTGGCGCCCGGGTAGCCGCCCGCTCGCTCGCCACCGGCACGGCGCACCTTCTGGATGGCCCAGGTCAGGGCGCCTTCCACCGGGGTGGTGGTGGTGTCGATGTCATGGCCATACAGGCACAGGCCGGCTTCCAGGCGCAGGGTGTCGCGTGCGCCCAGGCCGATGGGCTTGACTTCGGGCTGGGCCAGCAGGGCGCGGGCCAGTTGCACGGCGCGGTCGGCCGGCACGGAAATCTCGAAACCGTCTTCGCCGGTGTAGCCCGAGCGGGTCACGAAGCAGTCGATGCCGTCGAGGGTGAAATGGCCACCGGTCATGAAGACCAGCTTGTGCACGTCGGCGTTCAGTCGGGCCAGAGCGGTCACGGCCTGAGGGCCTTGCAGGGCCAGCAGCGCCTGCTCGGGCAGGGGCACCACCTCGCACAGATGGCCGATGCGGCTTTGCAGGTGAGCGATGTCCTGCACCTTGCAGGCGGCGTTGACCACCAGGAACAGGTCGTTCTCGCGGCGGGTGACCATCAGGTCGTCGAGGATGCCGCCTTGCTCATGGGTGAACAGGGCATAGCGTTGCTTGAACGGGGCCAGGCCCACGATGTCGACGGGCACCAGGGTTTCCAGGGCAGCAGCGGCTCCGTCGCCCTTGAGCAGGACCTGGCCCATGTGCGACACGTCGAACAGCCCGACAGACGCGCGGGTGTGCTTGTGCTCGGTCAGGATGCCGGTGGCGTACTGCACGGGCATGTCGTAGCCACCGAAGGGCACCATCTTGGCGCCCAGTTCGATGTGCAATGCGTGCAGCGGGGTGGTCAGCAGGGGGGTGTCAGGTGCGGACATGGCGGTTTTCCCGGCGGGCCAGGGCCTGCCAGTGAGGGCTGAGTGTTCCGCCCAGCAGGCGCACGGCTGGCCGTGATCCCGTCGGGTGGTGCTGCCCTCGCTGTCCGCTTTACCTGAGAGATTGACCCATCGCGACCGGTTGATGGCCGCGTTTCGGGCTTGCCCCTTCGGTGGGCCAACACGCCCCGGCAATGCCCGGGCCATCGGCCTCTCTCCAGTGAGGATCATGCAGGGGTTTCACGCCTGCATGTCTGCCAGTCCTTTTGCCTGAGCGTTCGGGCGATGCGGTCTGGCATGGCCCTGCGCCTTCGGCGACAGCCCCTGTTCGGGATGCTGTTCTCTCCTGGCAGACCCACATTGTAGTAGAGCCAGGCGCGCAAAAGAAAAAAAGCCGCGAGGGACCCTCACCCCTCGCGGCCTTTCCAACATCGGCACCCTTTGACACTGGCCACAGTGCCTCGGGGGTGGAGAACGCCGATTCTTTGGCCCTGGTGGGCGATTCGTTCGTGCTGAAGGTCGATCAGTCTTCTTCAGCGAAGGCTTCTTCGCGCTTGTTGCGGATGGCCGGCAGCAGCACCACGATCAGGGCAGCGGCGGCCAGGATCAGCATGGTCAGGCTGATGGGGCGCTCGATGAACACCATCGGGTCACCGCGCGACAGCAGCAGGGCACGGCGCAGGTACTCTTCCATCATCGAGCCCAGCACATAGGCCATCAGCATCGGGGCGGGTTCGCACTCCAGCTTCGAGAAGATGTAGCCGGCCACGCCGAACAGAGCCATCAGGTAGACGTCGAAGGTGGCGTTGTTGACGCTGAACACGCCGATGGCGCAGAAGGCCAGGATGATCGGGTACAGCACGCGGTAGGGGATCGAAATCATCTTCACCCACAGCCCGATCATGGGCAGGTTCAGGATGACCAGGAACACGTTGCCCACCCACATCGACACGATCATTCCCCAGAACAGTGCAGGCTGCTCGGTCATGACCGCGGGGCCAGGCTGGATGCCCTGGATGATCATGGCGCCGATCATCAGGGCCATCACCGGGTTGGACGGGATGCCCAGCGTCAGCATGGGGATGAACGAGGTCTGTGCGCCGGCGTTGTTGGCCGATTCAGGGGCGGCCACGCCTTCGATGGCACCCTTGCCGAACTCCGCACCGTTCTTGGAAATCTTCTTTTCCAGCGAATAGGCAGAGAACGATGCCAGCATGGCGCCACCACCTGGCAGGATGCCCAGCAGCGAGCCGAGGGCCGTGCCACGCACGATGGGACCGGTCATGCGCTTGAAGTCATCGCGGGTGGGCATCAGGCCCGTCACCTTGGTCAGCAGCACGCTGCGGGTGTGCTCGTTTTCCAGCTCGCGGATGATCTCGCCCAGGCCGAACATGCCCATGGCGATCACCACGAAGCTGATGCCGTCGGCCATTTCGGGCAGGTCGAAGGTGTAGCGCTGGGTGCCCGAGTTCACGTCGGTGCCGACCGTGCTGACCAGCAGGCCCATCAGGATCATGCCGATGGCCTTGAGGAGCGAGCCGTGCGCCAGCACCACCGAGGCCACCAGCCCCAGCACCATCAGCGAGAAATATTCGGCGGGGCCGAACTTCAGCGCGATGTCGGCCAGGGGCGGCGCAAACAGGGCAATGATCACGGTGGCGATGGTGCCCGCCACGAACGAGCCGATGGCGGCCGTGGCCAGTGCGGCACCGGCGCGGCCTTTGCGGGCCATCTGGTAGCCGTCCAGCGCCGTGACCACCGATGACGATTCACCCGGCAGGTTCACCAGGATGGCGGTGGTCGAGCCCCCGTACTGGGCGCCGTAATAGATGCCCGCCAGCATGATGAGCGACGCGGTGGCATCCAGGCCGAAGGTGATGGGCAGCAGCATCGCGATGGTCGCGATGGGGCCCAGGCCCGGCAGCACGCCGATGGCGGTGCCCAGGAACACGCCGAACAGGCAGTACAGCAGGTTGTGCAGGCTCAGGGCGGTCTGCACGCCCAGGCCGATGTCTCCGAGGAGGTCCATGTTGTTGTTCTCCGAAAGGTGCTCAGCCGCCCAGCCAGGGGCCGAGCACGGGGATGGGCAGGCCCAGACCCTTGAGGAAGACCAGGTAGCAGAAGGCGGTCAGCAGCACGATCGTCAGCGCCGTGGTGCGCTTGGAGAACTGGCTGCTGGCCAGCGAGCTGATCAGGATGGAAGTGGCCAACGCGGCCAGCAGGCCCGCGTTGCGCAGCAGCACCCCGAAGACCAGCGTGGACACCACGACCAGGATCAGTGGCTTGAAGGCCAGCTTCTCGAGGGGGGCGCCTGCCAGCACCAGCGAGCGGGCCACACAGGCGGCACCCACCAGGCAGAGCAGGGCGCCCAGAACCAGGGGGAAGTACCCCGGGCCCATGCGGATGGCTTGCCCCACCTCATAGTCCTGTCCCAGGAAGATGGCGCCACCGCCGAAGCCCAGGAACATCAGGCCGGACAGGAAGTCCTTGGGGTTGCGGATGAAGTTGGACATGCCAGACACCCCGATCAGTCGGCGTAGACGCCCGCAGCCTTGATGATGCGGGTCCACTTGACGATTTCAGCGCGCAGGAACTGGTCCAGTGCGGCAGGGGTGGCGCGGGCCGGGGCCACCGGCTCGGTGCCCAGGTCGGCCAGCTTTTGCTTGACCATGGGGTCCTTCACCGCGTGCTGCAGGGCAGCCTGCAGCTTGTCGGCCACCGGCTTGGGCAGGTTCTTCGGACCGTACAGGGCGTGCCACACGGCGATCTCGAAGCCAGGCAGGCCAGCGGCAGAGGCCGTGGGCAGGTTCGGCAACGAGGCCACAGGCGCCTTGGTGGTCACGGCGTAAGCCTTGATCTTGCCGGCCTTGATCTGGCCCGTGGTGTTGGTGGTCTGGTCGCACATGAAGTCCACCTGGCCGCCCAGCAGGTCGTTCATGGCGGGGCCGGTGCCCTTGTAAGGCACGGTGGTCAGGTCGGCCTTGATGGCCGACATCAGCAGCATGCCGCACAGGTGCGAGGCCGAGCCCACGCCAGCGTTGGCGTACGTGATCTTGTCCTTGTTGGCCTGCACGTAGCTGACCAGCTCTTTCAGGTCCTTGGCCGGGAAGTCCTTGCGGGCCACCAGGGTCATGGGCACATCGGCCACCAGGCCGATGGGGGTGAAATCGTCGGCCGCGTTGTAGCTCAGCTTGCGGTACAGGGCCGGCGCGGTGGACTGCCCGATGTGGTGCAGGAAGATGGTGTAGCCGTTGGCTTCACTGCGGGCCACGCGGGCCGCACCCAGCGTGCCACCGGCGCCACCGACGTTTTCCACGATCACCTGCTGCTTGAGGAAGCCGGTCATCGACTGCGCGAAGATGCGCGCCACCGTGTCGGTGGGGCCGCCCGCCGCAAAGGGCACGATCATGGTGATCGGCTTTTCCGGGTATGCCTGTGCCCAGGCGCTCTGGCCCATCAGGCCAGTCAGGGTCACGGCGGTGGCCAACAGTGCAAAGCGTCGTTGCTGGTTCGATGACATGGTGTCTCCTAGTCGGGGGTCAATGGGGGCGAGGGGCGTGAAAACCGGTTGCCTGGTAGATGTCCTGGATCGTCTCGTCGCCGATGCGTCCGGCCATTTCTTTGTGTACGGTCAGCAGCGCCGCCTTGAGCTGGGCCCTTTCAGCGGCCGACGGCTGGTGAATCTGTGTCTTGCCGGACGCGCGAATCGCGACCAGCGCGGCCTGGTTGTCCTTGCTGGCGCTCTCGTTGGCCACTTGCGTGGCTTCGGCCATGGCCTGGGTCAGCGCCGCGCGGATGTCCTTGGGCAGCCCGTCCCAGAATCGCTTGTTCACCACCACGGCATAACCGAGATAACCGTGGTAAGTCAGGCTCACATGCTTTTGCACTTCGTGCATGCGCTGTGTGTACAGGTTCGATGGGGGGTTCTCGGTGCCATCGACGCTGCCGTTTTGCAATGCGGCATACGTTTCCGAGAACGCCAGCACCTGAGGCGTGGCCTTGAGCGCACGCATCTGGGCGCCCAGCACCTTTGACGACTGGATGCGCATGCGCAGGCCCTGGTAGTCGGCCACGGTCTTGAGTGGGCGGTTGGCCGACATCACCTTGAAACCGTTGTTCCAGTAGGCCAGGCCCGTGATGCCGCGTGTTTCCAGCTTGCCGAGCAAGGCCTGGCCGACCGGGCCATTCGTGACCTTCTGCAGCTCTTGCGGGTTGTCGAAAATGAACGGCAGGTCGAAGACCTCGAACTCTTTCACGCCCAGCGGCGCGAACTTCGACAGGGAGGGGGCCAGCATCTGCACGGCGCCCAGCTGCAGGGCTTCCATCTCTTCCTTGTCTCGGTAGAGCTGGCTGTTGGGGAACACTTCCACCCGCACCTTGCCGCCTGTCAGTTCGGCCGCTCGACGAGCAAAGTGGTCGGCCGCCTTGCCTTTGGGTGTGTCGGTGGCCACCACATGGCTGAACTTGATGACGATGGGCGGCTGTGCCTGCGCCTGGGCTGCCGTCAGCGGGCCGATACCGGCCGCCAGGAGCAACAGGCGGACAAAGGCTGATCTGGTGACGTTCAATGGCATGGGGATGGGCGCGGTGCGAGTGACGCCATTCTCATGAGCCTTGAACGCGGTACATATTGTGGACTCCCACATCGCGTGAAGGCCTAGACTGAAAGCATGAACAAGGTCCCACCCAGTGCGCCATTGCTGCCGCAGATGGCCCTGCCGCCCAAGCCCCGCACCGCCTTGCTGGGCATGCGCTGGCGCCACCTGGCCACCCTCTGGGCCTGGCCTTTCGTGCTCTCTCTGGTGTTCGTGCTGGGCGTGATGGCCTGGCTGGCCAAGGCCGATCTGGACGAGCGCGAGGCAAGGCAGGCCGAAACCATCTCTGACGTGCTGTCGCTGGAGGCCCAGATCAGCGGGTGGCTCGACGGCGAGGCCCGCCGCCTGCAGGTGCTGGCCGACCTGGTGGCTTCCGGTGCGGTATTGCCTGACACCTTCGACAATCAGGCCCTGGTGCTCGATGGCATGCGCAGGTTCTGGGTCAGTGTGACCTGGGTGGATGCCCGGGGACGCATTGCCGCCCAGGTGCCTGATGACCAGTTGCCGCCGCGCTCGGTGTACCGCGACACCGACACCGGCATGGCCGCGCATGTGTCGGTGGACATCGAAGGTGGCGGCAGCCTGGTGGCTCGGTACTCCACGGCCAACCTGCTGCGCCAGAGTGTGCCCTGGTGGTTGGCCAGCAAGTACGACATTCGCCTGCTCGACGCCCAGGAAGACGTGGTAGCAGCCACTGCGGATGGCGAGCGGCAGCCCGATCAGATCTGGTACCGCAAATCTTTGGGTGGCAGCATGCAGGGGGGCTGGCTGGAGCTGGCCACCCGTGAGCGCCTTGTGCCCTGGTGGCGCTCGGCACCGATGGCCCTGATGGCCGGCTTTGTGCCGCTGCTGGCCGTGGCCTCCTGGATGCTGCGCCAGCAGATGCAGGGCGTGGCCCGTGCCGAAGAGGCCTGGCGCACCGAAGCCGCCTGGCGTCAGGCCATGGAAGATTCCCTGGCCGTGGGCATCCGCGCCCGTGACCTCGATGGTCGTCTGATCTACGTGAACCGCACCATGGCCGACATGGTGGGCTACACCCCGGAAGAACTGGAGGGTGTCATGCCCCCCATGCCGTACTGGCCCAAGGACGAGATCGAGCTGGCCATGAAGCGCCACCAGCGCAACATGGCCGGTGCGGCGCCCCGTGACGGTTACGAGTCCCGCTGGCAGCACCGCGACGGCCGACCTGTCGAGGTGATGGTGTACGAGGCGCCGCTGGTCGATGCCAAGGGTCAGCAGATCGGCTGGATGGCCTCGGTGGTGAACATCACCGAGCGCAAGCGCATGGAAGAGCGCGAGCGCAAGCAGGCCGAGGCCATGGCCCACCACGCCCGCCTGACCATGCTAGGCGAGGTGGCCTCCACACTGGCCCATGAGCTGAACCAGCCCCTGTCGGCCATCACCAGCTACAACGCCGGCGTGCAGAACGCGCTGCAGCGACAAGGTTTTTCTGATGCGTTGGTGCTCAACGCCATCCAGCGCATGGGTGAGCAGGCTTCGCACGCCGGGCGCATCGTCAAGCGCATCCGCGAGTTCCTGACCCGGCGTGAACCGCAACGCGAACCTTGCAACATCAACGAGGTGGTCGAATCGGCCATGGGCCTTCTGTTGCGTGAGATCACGCGCCATGGCGTGGCCGTGTCCATGCAGCTCGACCGCCAACTGCCCCAGATCGAGGCCGACCCTGTGCTGATCGAGCAGGTGGCGGCCAACCTCATCCGCAACGCCTGCGACGCCATGGCCACGCAGAAAGGGCCCAGGCGACTGCAGGTGCAAACCCAGTTGGCCCAGGGCGGACAGTTCGTCAAGGTGGTGGTGACCGACAACGGGCCTGGTCTGCAGGGGCAGACCATCGAGGCCCTGTGCGCACCTTTTTACTCGACCAAGAGCGACGGCATGGGCATGGGCCTGGCCATCTGTCGATCGATCGTGGAATTGCACTATGGTGCACTTGATGCGCACGATGCACCGGGTGGCGGCGCCGTGATGTCGTTCTCGGTGCCATGTCGCCCACGGCTGGACCGCAGCGCCGACGACCATGCCCGCGCAGACCTTGCATGAAGGAGACCGCATGACCCCTCACAGTGCCGGTACCGTGTTCCTCGTGGATGACGAAGCCGTGGTGCGTGACGCCCTGGCGTTCTTGCTCGGCTCGCGCGGTCTGCTGGTGTACAGCTTCCCCTCGGCGCCCGCTTTGCTGGAGTACCTCGACACCGTACCGAAGCCTGTGCGTGGCGTGTTCCTGGTCGATGTGCGCATGGAGCCGATGTCAGGGCTGATCCTGCACGAAACCTTGCTGGAGCAAGGCGTTCGCAACCCTTTGTTGTTCCTCAGTGGTCATGGCGACATCCCCATGGTGGTCGAGGCGCTCAAAAAAGGCGCCTTCGATTTCCTGGAAAAGCCATACAGCGACAACACCCTGGTCGATCGGGTGGAGCAGGCCCTGGCCGTCGAGCAGGCCATGCGCACTGACGATGCCCGTCAGGCCGAGAAAGACGCGCGACTGGCCAGCCTGAGCGATCGTGAGCGCGAGGTGATGCACCGCGTGGCGGCTGGCAAGCTCAACAAGATCATTGCCGATGAATTGCACATCGCGGTGCGCACGGTAGAGGTTCACCGTGCGCGGGTGTTCTCGAAACTGGGGGTTCGTTCCGCAGCCGAGCTGGCCACCTGGCTGGCCCAGCCCTGAGCCCATCGGCAGGCCTCGGGGGACATCCGTGACAACCCGAGCATGGCGCAGGGGCTTTTGCTAGACTATCGGACTGGCTGACGGGTGAGCGCGTTCCTGCAACGCCTGCTGCCAGATCCCCAATAAGCCACGCTGATGAGTACCCCCGCTCCCGCCGAGTCCATGAACGATGCCCCGAATGCCGCCGAAGGTGTGCCATCGGGCAGCACCTGCGTGACGTTCATGTCCGAGGCCCGCATTCCCACGCCGTACGGCACCTTCTGCATGAAGGTGTACCGCGAAGAAGCCACCGGCCTCGAGCATGTGGCCATGGTGATGGGCGAGGTGGCGGGCACCGCGCTGGCCCGCGTGCACAGCGAGTGCATGACCGGGGATGTTTTTGCCTCCTTGCGCTGCGACTGCGGGCCACAGCTGCACTCGGCCCTGCAACAGATCGGTGAAGCTGGGCAGGGTGTGGTGCTGTACCTGCGCCAGGAAGGCCGTGGCATTGGCCTGATCAACAAACTCAAGGCCTACGCCCTGCAGGACGAAGGTCTGGACACGGTCGAGGCCAACGTGCGCCTGGGCTTTGCGCCCGACCTCCGCAATTTCGTAGTCGCGGCCCGCATGTTCGACCACCTGGGTGTGACGGGTGTGCGCCTGATCACCAACAACCCGCGCAAGATGGCCACGCTGGAGCAGCATGGCGTGAAAGTGGTCGAGCGCGTGCCGGCCCGCATCCAGCACCAGGCCGAAAACGAGCGTTACCTGGCCACCAAGGCCCTGAAGCTGGGCCACCAGATCGACTGGCTGGGCTGAGCCTGCACCCGCTGGGGTGTCAGTGGCTGCCCCGCAAGCGCTGCCACGCCGTCACCGCGCCCACCACCACGGCACCCACCACCATGCCCCCCACGGCTTCCACCAGGGTGGACGCCAACGGGGCGAGCCAGGGCCCCACCACAGTCAGGTGGCTCACGGCATGTTCGGCTGCATGCAGCACATCGTGGCTGCCCGGGATGCCATGCACCACGATGCCGCCGCCCACCATGAACATGGCCGCCATGCCCACCACCGACAGCAGCTTCATCAAGGGTGCAGCGGCCGATACCAGACCGACGCCGAGGCGCCGCAGCAGACCATCAGCCAGCGTGGTGCCAGGGCGCCGCGCAAAGTGCAGGCCCACATCGTCCATCTTCACGATGGCCGCCACAAAACCGTAAACCCCGACGGTCATCACCAGGGCCATGGCCACCAGCACGCTCACCTGCTGAGTGAATGGGCTGTTCTGCACCACCCCCAGCGTGATCGCGATGATCTCGGCCGACAGCACGAAGTCGGTGCGCACCGCGCCCTGGATCTTGTCCTTCTCGAAGGCCACCATGTCCACCTGCGGGTTCTTCACGGCCTCGGCAATCTCGCCCTTGTGGGCCGAGGCCTCTGCGGCGTGCAACCAGGGGTGCACCAGCTTTTCAAAGCCTTCAAAGCACAAAAAGGCGCCGCCCACCATCAGCAGGGGCGTGATCAGCCAGGGTGCCAGCGCGCTGATGGCCAGCGCTGCAGGCACCAGAATGGCCTTGTTCTTGAGCGAGCCCAGCGCCACGGCCCACACCACGGGCAGCTCACGCTCGGCCCGGATGCCCGCCACCTGCTCGGCGTTCAGCGCCAGGTCATCGCCCAGCACGCCGGCGGTTTTCTTGGCGGCCACTTTGGACATCACGGCGATGTCGTCCAGCACGGTGGCAATGTCGTCGATCAGGGCAAGCAGACTGCTGGCGGCCAAGGGGTCCTCCGAATGTGTGGTTTGGGTCTTGTGAATGGGCTCAGGAAAGGCCCGATGGCGCATTGTGGCACCCAGCCCGGGCGGATTTCCCGGACAATACCGCCCCATGACCGCAGAACAGACCTCTTCCTCCCCCGCAGCCGCTGGCGCCGCGCCCAAAATCGGCTTCGTCAGCCTGGGCTGCCCCAAGGCCCTGACCGACTCCGAACTGATCCTCACGCAGCTGCGTGCCGAGGGCTACGAAACCTCCAAGACCTTCAATGGCGCAGACCTGGTGATCGTCAACACCTGCGGCTTCATCGACGATGCGGTCAAGGAAAGCCTGGACACCATCGGCGAGGCCCTGGCTGAAAACGGCAAGGTGATCGTGACCGGCTGCCTGGGGGCCAAGGCCGCCGAAAGCGGTGACAACCTGGTGCGCGCGGTGCACCCCAAGGTGCTGGCCGTGACCGGCCCCCATGCCACGCAAGAGGTGATGGACGCCGTGCACCTGCACGTGCCCAAGCCCCACGACCCCTTCATCGACCTGGTGCCTGAAGCCCGCGGTGTGGCGGGCATCAAGCTCACGCCCAAGCACTACGCCTACCTGAAGATCAGCGAGGGTTGCAACCACCGCTGCAGCTTCTGCATCATCCCCAGCATGCGCGGCGACCTGGTCTCGCGTCCCATCGGTGATGTGCTGAGCGAAGCCAAGGCCCTGTTCGAGTCGGGTGTGAAGGAGTTGCTGGTCATCAGCCAGGACACCAGTGCCTACGGCGTGGACGTGAAGTACCGCACCGGTTTCTGGGACGGCAAGCCGGTCAAGACCCGCATGTTCGACCTGGTCGAGCGCCTGGGCCAGATGGCCCGCGAACACGACGCCTGGGTGCGCCTGCACTACGTGTACCCCTACCCGCATGTGGACGAGATCGTGCCGCTGATGGCCGAAGGCCTGATCCTGCCCTACCTGGACGTGCCTTTCCAGCACGCCCACCCCGATGTGCTCAAGCGCATGAAGCGCCCGGCCAATGGCGAGAAGAACCTCGAACGCCTGCTGAAGTGGCGCGAGATGTGCCCCGAGATCGTGGTGCGTTCCACCTTCATTGCCGGCTTCCCGGGCGAGACCCAGGCCGAGTTCGATTACCTGCTCGACTTCTTGCGTGAAGCAAAGATTGACCGCGCAGGGTGCTTCGCCTATTCGCCGATCGACGGTGCACCGGCCAACGAATTGCCAGGCGCCTTGCCCGACGAGGTGCGCGAAGCCCGCCGTGCCCAGTTCATGGCCGTGGCCGAAGAGGTGTCGATCGCCAAGCTGAACAGCCGCGTGGGCGCCACCATGCAGGTGCTTGTCGATTCTGCCCCGGCCATGGGCCGCAAGGGCGGGGTGGGGCGCACCTACGCCGACGCGCCCGAGATCGACGGCACCGTGCGCCTGCTGCCGCCGCAGAAAGCCTCCAAGACGCTCAAGGTGGGCGAGTTCACCAAGGCCCGCATCGTGTCGGTCGATGGCCACGACCTGATCGGCATGCCGATCTGACGCATGTCGCACGCCCCAGGCAAAGGCCCATCGGCCACCACGCTGATTCACCACCCTTATGAAGCCCCTGGTGGTTTCGATGCGGTGGTGCCCGGTGTGCACAAGGGCTCGACGGTGCTGTTCCGCAACGTGGCCGACCTGCACAGCCGGCAGTGGATGGACAAGAGCGGCTACACCTACGGCCTGCACGGCACGCCCACCAGTTTCACGCTGGAAGAGCGCCTGGCCACGCTGGAAGGGGGGCTGCAGTGCCTGCTGACCCCCTCGGGGCTGTCGGCCATCAGCCTGGTCGACATGGCCTTGCTGCAGTCTGGCGACGAGGTGCTGCTGCCCGACAACGCCTATGGCCCCGGCAAAGATTTCGCGCGGGTCGAACTGGCCCGCTGGGGCGTCACCACCCGCTGCTATGACAGCCAGGACGCGGCCTCGCTGGCGGCGCTGATCACCCCCGCCACGCGCCTGGTGTGGCTGGAGGCGGCCGGCTCGGTCACGCTGGAGTTTCCTGATCTGCTGGGCCTGTTGCGCGTGTGCCGTCAGCACCCGCAGTTGGTGGTGGCCCTGGACAACACCTGGGGTGCCGGGCTGGCCTTCAATGCCTTTGCGCTCGACCCGGGCGAGGGCCTGCCCCAGGGGGTGGATGTCAGCATCCACGCCCTGACCAAGTACCCCTCGGGTGGGGCTGACGTGCTGATGGGCTCGGTGACCACCCGATCACCCGAGCTGCACAAGCGCCTCAAGCTGTGCCACATGCGCCTGGGTCTGGGCGTGGGCATGGACGATGTGGCCGCGGTGCTGCGGGGCCTGCCCAGCATGCCCTTGCGCTACGCGGCGCAAGACCGCAGCGCCCGCGAGATCGCGCAGTGGGCCCTGGCGCAGCCCCAAGTGGCGCAGGTGCTGCACCCAGCGCTGGCCGGCTCGCCCGGACATTCGCATTGGGCCGGGCTGTGCACGCAGGCTGCCGGCCTGCTGTCGCTTCAGTTCGATCTGCGCTACAGCGCCGAGCAGGTGCATGCCTTCGTCGATGCCCTGCAGCTGTTTGGCATCGGTTACTCATGGGGCGGCCCCATGAGCCTGGCTGTGCCATACGACTTGCGCAGCATGCGCCAGCACCCCGCGCCTTCACTGCATGCGGGCACCCTGGTGCGTCTGTGCATCGGTCTGGAAGACACGGCCGACCTGATCGCCGACCTGCAACAAGCCCTCAACCACTGCCTGCCGGCCTGAGTGAACCGCGGGAGGGGCTCGGCGCGTGGTCAGTGTGAGGCCGGCTGCTGTGCCAGGTGCTGCTGCCTGAATTCGGTGGGCGCCAGGCCTGTCCAGCGGCGGAACGCCCGCGTGAAACTGTGGCGGTCGCTGAAGCCCAATTGTTCGCTGAGCGCCTCGATGCTGCAGGTGGATTGCTTGAGGGCCTGCACCGCCAGGTCGAAGCGGCAGCGGGCCTGGATGTCGGCAAACAGCTGGCCCTCGGTCTGCAGTCGGCGCTGAAGGGTTCGGGGGTGCAGCCCCATGCGATCGGCCAGTCGCTCGATGCCCTGGCCCAGCAATTGCGGTTGTTGCCGGAACATGGCGTCCAGCCTGGCGCTCAGGCCCTGGGGCGGTGTGGGCATCTGTTGCTCGATCAATTGCTGCGCCCGCACATGCAAGCCCGGCACAGCGCCCGGCAGGTGGCGGTCGAGCACCGCAGTCGGGAACACCAGTGCGTTGCGACCTGCCATGCTGCGCACGGGGAGCTTGAAGTGGGCTTCGCAATCACGGCGCTGAGGCCCCGGGTCGTGGGCCAGCTCCAGGTGCATGCCGGCCGAGCCAGCCCCCAGTGCCAGCCGCATGAACTTGTGGATGCCGGCCAGCAGGCCCTCGGCGAACCAGCCTTTGACATGCTCGCTGTCGGTCGGCAGGGCCACATCGATCACGATGGCCGACACGGCGGTGCCTTCTTCCCAGCGCAGTTTCATGGTGGGCATCATCTGCTCGGCCCAGTGCAGTGCAGGCAGGGCCTGACGCAGGGTGGGGCTGGTGGCCAGGAAGGTCTCGATGGCCGGCAGGTGGTCGAACGCGAAGGCGTCGCCCAGCACCAGCGGGAAGTGGTGCTGGGGTGCCGCTTCCACCACACATTGCTGCATCAGTTGCACCATGCCCTGGCGCGTGATGGTGGCCGGGCGTTCAGGGCTGAGGTCGGCCTGTGCCGCCGCCATCAGCGGGTGCACATTGAATCGGCATTTCAGGGCGGCACGGATCCAGGTGTTGGGCGAAGCCAGCGGGATCCTGTGGCCTGGCAAGGGCGTGTCCATGGCCGGCAAGGCCAATGGCAAGGGAAGGGGCAGTGCGGCGTCCAGCATGTGCTGGACTGTAGGAAAGGCCGTGTCTGCCGCCTAGATTCGTGTGCGACAAATAGGGGGCTGAACGCGACAGCCGGGCACGATGGAAATCAGTCTTTCCCGGGTGACGACACCTTGTGGCGCATCAGGCGCCCCTTTTCGCGCTCCCAGTCGCGGTCCTTGATGGTGTTGCGCTTGTCGTGTTCGGCCTTGCCTTTGGCCAGGGCGATGTCGGCCTTCACGCGGCCGCCTTTCCAGTGCAGGTTCAGCGGCACCAGGGTGAAGCCCTTCTGTTCGGTCTTGCCGATCAGGCGCCGGATCTCGGCGCGGTGCATCAGCAGCTTCTTGGTGCGGTCGGCCTCTGGCTTGATGTGGGTCGATGCCGAACGCAAGGCATTGATTCGCAGGCCGATCAGGTACAGCTCGCCATTCTTGATGACGACATAGCCGTCGGTCATCTGCACCTGTCCCTCGCGGATGGCCTTGACTTCCCAGCCCTCCAGCACGACGCCCGCCTCGAACTTTTCCTCGATGTGGTAGTTGAAAAGGGCTTTGCGGTTTTCTGCAATCGACATGAGAAGGCGATGGGTCCGTAAAATACTCAGATTCTATGAAGCATGTCCACAAGTCCGTGCTGCTGTGGTACAGCCCGCGCGAAATGTACGCGCTGGTGACCGACGTGGCCCAGTATCCCAAGTTCCTGCCCTGGTGCGCCCAGGCCGAGGTCATCGAGCAGCATGCCGATGGCGTGACCGCGCGCCTGCACATTGCCTTTGCCGGGGTCAAGCAGTCTTTCACCACGCGCAACGTGAACCAGCACGACCGCCAGGTCAGCATGCAGCTGGTGGACGGCCCATTCTCTCACCTGGCGGGCACCTGGCGCTTCACGCCCTTGCAAAGTCCTGGTGCGGCCCCCGATGTCGAGCCACAGGCCTGCAAGGTCGAGTTCTCGCTGGATTACAGTTTTTCCAGCCGGTCGCTGTCGCTGGTGGTCAGCCCGGTGTTCGATCGCATCGCCTCGACCTTCGTGGACGCTTTCGTCAAGAGAGCAGAGGAAGTCTATGGTGACCGATGACACAGCACGGTCCAACTTGACGGTGGTGCTCGTGTACAGCCCCCAGGCCCGCGACCTGAAATGCCGCACTTTGCCACTGCCAGCGGACAGCACTGTGGGCGACGCTTTGAAGGCGTCAGGCTGGTTCTCCCAAGGCTTTGAGGGGCTGGCCGTCGGCATCTGGGGGCGCAAGACGCCACTTGACACTGTCGTGCGCCAAGGCGACCGCATCGAGATCTATCGCGGTCTGACGGTCGACCCCAAGGAAGCTCGTCGCCAGCGCTACCGTGCCCAAGGAGAAAAGCTGCCCAAGGGGTACCACCGCCCCCGAGACTGGGTCAAGGACATGACACAGTCTCCTGGACCCAAGAAAGCGGTCAGCACCTGACGCTAGCCCGTGCCGGGGTGTCAGGTCATTTGCACAAATTCTTGACGGCCTCGCGCATGCGCGCCTTTTCGGCATCACGGCCCTGATCGTCCAATATCTCACGGTCGCCTTTGGCATTCGTGCGCGAAATGCGGATGCCTTCGTTCAGGTCTTTCTGGTAGGACTTCGCCCTTGCGCATCCTTCCGCGCGCTCTGCGTCCTGTTTGGCCTTTTCAGCCCTTTGCTTTTCCTTTTCGGCGTCTTCGGCCTTCTTGCGCTCGGCTTCCAGACGCTTGTCCACCGTCGGCGTTGCGGGCGTGCCCGCCATGGTGGCCGAGGCCGCAGACGCTGCATCCTGCGGGATCAGGGGGCGTGGCGAGGGGATGTTGGTGCGCGGTCGCACCAGCACATCTTTCTCGGGCACCGTGGCGGGTGGCGGGCGATCGCTGTACTGGATCTGGCCGCTGGCATCTCGCCACTTCCACTGCTGGGCCGTGGCAGGGGTGACCAGGGTGAACAGGCTGGTGATCAGGGCCACCAGGGGCAGGCAATGGCGGGCGGTTGGGTGCATGGCGCAAAGTGTAGTGGCGGCATGGCGGGTGTGGCGTGCAAATGCGTGTCAAGGTGCACGTGTTTGCCCGACGGTGGAGAAGCCTCCCGGCTCGTTTATAATCCGCTTTTGCGTCTGGAGCCTGTTCATGCGCCTGCTTGGTAAAGCACTCACGTTCGACGACGTGCTGCTGGTGCCCGCCTATTCTCAAGTGTTGCCCCGCGACACTTCGCTGGCCACCCGCCTGTCCCGCAACATCCAATTGAATCTGCCGCTGGTGTCCGCTGCCATGGACACCGTCACGGAAGCCCGTCTGGCGATCGCCATCGCCCAGGAAGGCGGCATCGGCATCATCCACAAGAACCTGACGGCCAAGCAACAGGCCGCCGAGGTGGCGCGCGTCAAGCGCTACGAGTCGGGTGTGCTGCGTGATCCCATCACCATCTCGTCGGGCGTCAAGGTGCGCGACGTGATCGAGCTGAGCAAGCAACACGGCATTTCCGGCTTCCCGGTGGTCGATGACGGCAAGGTGGTCGGTATCGTGACCGGCCGTGACCTGCGTTTCGAGAGCCGCCTGGATGTGCCCGTGCGCGACATCATGACGCCGCGCGAGCGCCTCATCACCGTGATGGACGGCGCCTCGCTGGCCGAAGCCAAGGCCCTGATGCACCAGCACAAGCTGGAGCGCGTGGTCATGGTCAATGACAAGAACGAGCTGCGCGGCCTGTACACCGTCAAGGACATCACCAAGCAGACCAACTTCCCCAACGCCGCGCGTGACCCGCAAGGCAAGCTGCGCGTGGGTGCGGCCGTTGGCGTGGGCGAGGGCACCGAAGAACGTGTGGAACTGCTGGTGAAGGCCGGTGTGGACGCGCTCATCGTCGACACCGCGCACGGCCACAGCCACGGCGTGATCGAGCGTGTGCGCTGGGTCAAGCAGAACTTCCCGCACGTTGACGTCATCGGCGGCAACATCGCCACCGGCGCGGCCGCGCTGGCCCTGGTCGAAGCCGGCGCCGACGGCGTCAAGGTCGGCATCGGCCCTGGCTCCATCTGCACCACCCGCATCATCGCGGGCGTGGGCGTGCCCCAGATCACCGCCATCGACAACGTGGCCACGGCGCTGCAGGGCACCGGCGTGCCCCTGATCGCCGACGGCGGTATCCGCTATTCGGGCGACATCGCCAAGGCCATCGCCGCCGGCGCTTCGGCCGTGATGATGGGTGGCATGTTTGCCGGCACCGAAGAAGCCCCGGGCGAAGTGATCCTGTACCAGGGCCGCTCGTACAAGAGCTACCGCGGCATGGGCTCGATCGGCGCCATGAAGGCCGGTTCGGCCGACCGCTACTTCCAGGAAAACGACGAGACCACCAACCCGAACGCCGACAAGCTCGTGCCCGAGGGCATCGAAGGTCGGGTGCCCTACAAGGGCTCGGTGCTGACCATCATCTACCAGATGGCCGGTGGCCTGAAGGCCTCGATGGGCTACTGCGGTTGCGGCACGATCGAAGACATGCGCAACAAGGCCGAGTTCGTCGAGATCACCTCGGCCGGCATCCGTGAGAGCCACGTCCACGACGTGCAGATCACCAAGGAAGCACCGAACTACCGCATGGAGTGAGGTGACATCACCTCGGCAGGCGGCCCCCAGCGGGGCCGCTTTTTTTACAGGACCGCGATGACCGCCGTGACAGGCCGCAAGGCCGCGATGCCTTTCATCATGATCACGCTGCTGATCGACATGATGTCGATCGGTCTCATCGCGCCTGTGCTGCCCAAGCTGGTGGGTTCGCACTATGCCGACCCGTCGGCGATTTCGCTGGGATACGGCGCCATCCAGCTCAGTTTTGCGCTGCTGCAGTTCTTCAGTGCGCCGGTGCTGGGCGCATTGAGCGATCGGTTCGGCCGCCGGCCCGTGCTGCTGATCGGCCTGACGGGCATGGCCATCAACTTTTTCGTCACGGCCTTTGCCACCGACTTCATCTGGCTGCTGGTGGTGCGCATGTTTGCCGGCATGCTGTGCGCCAACATTGCCGTGGCCAATGCCTATGTGGCCGACATCACGACGCCTGAAACCCGTGCCCGCAACTTCGGGCTGCTGGGCGCCATGTTCGGCATCGGTTTCATCCTGGGGCCGGTCATTGGCGGGCTGCTGGGTGACGACGACCATCGCCTGCCTTTCATGGTGTCGGGGGGGCTGGCCCTGCTGAATGCGGTGTACGGCTATTTCGTGCTGCCTGAATCGCTGGCGCCTGAAAACCGCCGCCCCTTCGTGTTCCGCTCGCCGTTTGGCGCGCTGGCCCGCCTGCGCCAGCTCAAGGGTGTCGAGCCCCTGTTGTGGGCGCTGGCCTGCACCATGCTCACGCAGTTCACCATGCAGACGGTGTGGCTGCTGCACACCAGCCTGCAGTTTGGCTGGACCCCGAAAGAAAACGGCATGTCGCTGTTCGCCCTGGGCATGACCGCCGCCGTGATGCAGGGCGGGCTGATGCGCCCGCTGGAGCGCAAGCTGGGCGTGGGGCGCTTGGCCATGATCGGGATGCTGTCGAGCGTGGTGGCCTACTGCTGCTGGGGCCTGGCCAAAGAGCCCTGGATGATGTACGCCATCACCATCGGCAATGTGCTGGGCTTTGGCATTCAGCCGGCCATCCAGAGCATGATCTCCAACGCCGCCGATGCCTCCACCCAGGGCGAAAGCATGGGGGCTGCGGCGTCCATCGTCAGCCTGTCGGCCGTGGTGGGCCCGCTGATGGCGGGGCCGCTCATGGCCACCGTCTCGCACCTGCCGCGTGAAGACTGGCGCGTTGGCATTCCGTTTTTCGTCTGTGCGGCGCTCCAGGGCATTGCGGCCTGGATCGCCTTCGTCTATTTTTCCCGCTACCGCAGCAGCCCGGCCCCCACGGCCGGCGCCTGATGCCCTTGCCCGAGTTCTGCCATGCACGACAAGATCCTCATCCTCGATTTCGGCTCCCAGGTCACGCAGCTGATCGCCCGCCGTGTGCGCGAAGCCCACGTCTACTGCGAGATCCACCCGAACGACGTGTCGGACGACTTCATCCAGTCGTACAAGCCCAAGGCCATCATCCTGTCGGGCAGCCATGCCTCCACCTACGAGGACCACCAGCTGCGCGCCCCGCAGGCCGTGTGGGACCTGGGTGTGCCCGTGCTGGGCATCTGCTACGGCATGCAGACCATGGCCGTGCAACTGGGCGGTGAAGTGAGCTGGAGCGACACCCGCGAGTTCGGCTATGCCGAAGTGCGCGCCCACGGCCACACGAAGCTGCTCGATGGCATCGCCGACTTCACCACCGCTGAAGGCCACGGCATGCTGAAGGTGTGGATGAGCCATGGCGACAAGGTCACGAAGCTGCCCGAAGGCTTCCAGCTGATGGCCTCGACGCCCAGCTGCCCGATCGCCGGCATGGCCAACGAAGCCAAGGGCTACTACGCCGTGCAGTTCCACCCCGAGGTCACGCACACGGTGCAGGGCGCTGCCATGATCAACCGCTTTGTGCGCGAGATCGCAGGTTGCCAGGGCGACTGGATCATGGGCAACTACATCGAAGAAGCCGTGGCCAAGATCCGCGAGCAGGTGGGTGATGAAGAAGTCATCCTGGGCCTGTCGGGGGGGGTGGATTCGTCGGTGGCTGCGGCCCTGATCCACCGCGCCATTGGCGACCAGCTGACCTGCGTGTTCGTGGACCACGGCCTGCTGCGCCTGAACGAAGGCGACATGGTCATGGACATGTTCGAAGGCAAGCTGCACGCCAAGGTCATCCGCGTCGATGCGTCGGATCTGTTCCTGGGCCAGCTGGCCGGTGTGACCGACCCTGAGCGCAAGCGCAAGATCATCGGCGGCCTGTTCGTGGACGTGTTCAAGGCCGAGGCCGAGAAGCTCAAGGCTGCAGGCAATGGCGTCAAGGGCGCGACCTTCCTGGCCCAGGGCACCATCTACCCCGACGTGGTGGAAAGCGGTGGCACCAAGACCAAGAAGGCCACCACCATCAAGAGCCACCACAACGTGGGTGGCCTGCCGGAGCAGCTGGGCCTGAAGCTGCTGGAGCCGCTGCGCGAGCTGTTCAAGGACGAAGTGCGCGAGCTGGGCGTGGCCCTGGGCCTGCCGCCCGAGATGGTTTACCGCCACCCGTTCCCGGGCCCGGGCCTGGGCGTGCGCATCCTGGGTGAGGTGAAGAAGGAATACGCCGACCTGCTGCGCCGCGCCGACGCCATCTTCATCGAAGAGCTGCGCAACACCATCGACCCCGACACGGGCAAGAGCTGGTACGACCTGACCAGTCAGGCCTTCACCGTGTTCCTGCCGGTCAAGAGCGTGGGCGTGATGGGCGATGGCCGCACCTACGACTATGTGGTGGCCTTGCGCGCCGTGCAGACCTCTGACTTCATGACCGCCGACTGGGCCGAGCTGCCTTACAGCATGCTCAAGCGCACCTCCGGCCGCATCATCAACGAGGTGCGCGGCATCAACCGCGTGACCTACGACGTGAGCTCCAAGCCGCCTGCCACCATCGAGTGGGAGTGAACCCTGCGGCTTGGCCGCAGCCCATCAAGCCCCTGCGTGCAGGGGCTTTTTTCTGCCTCTTCGCGTCAAGGCCATCAGACCCGCCAGGCCAATCACCGACAGGGTGGCAGCGGAGGCCTCCGGCACAGGGCTGAGCGCAATCGGCGAACCCGGCATGGCACTCATGACCCACGAGGGCTGATTGGGTGTGATGCCCGTGCTGGTTTCATACACCGTGACGCCGGTCACGTTGAATGTGCGAATGTTCGTGATCCCCTCGAAGCGGATGGCCGATTCGGCTTTGGCTTGTGGACCATAGGGCGAGTGAAAGCTGATTCGAGCCAGGTCCAGCAGATTGCGGCCCGCGCCTGGCATGACCAAGGGATAAGGCGATTGGATGTCGAAGAGCAGTCCTGCGTCGGTGCGGCTGAAGGGCATGGCTTCGGTCAACGCGGCGGGCCTGAAGGACATGGCCTGTATGTCCGACAGCTGGGCATCGGGCGCCACCGGCAGCAGCCAACTGCGAGCCACGAAGGGTAGTTGCGCGGTGTTGTCGACCGACAGGGTGTACCGATAGTCCCATCCGCCAGAGGCACGCTCGGTGGCTTGCGCGTCAATGCGCACGGGTGGGGGGCTGCTCACGGTCAGGTTCCTGACCTCTTGACAGTCATTGTTCAGTGGCGTTGGCGCACACGTGGCCCAAGCACCGCTCGACGTCAACAGGGCGATGCCAAGGCACAGGGCCTTGGTCGGTCGGTGGGTCAATCCAGGCATGCAGATTCCTCCAAAGGGTGTTTGCCGTGATTTTTTCACTTTGACCGATCGACTTCGCTCCGTGTTTTTCCGGCACATGGATCCGGGGGGGCATGGGGTCAATGCCCTCCCGTCCTGCAGTGATGAAAGGGTAGCATCTCCGGACATATTCAAAGGACAAAGGGAGTGAGTCATGAACGAAGCCCGTTCGGGGCAGATCCGTCCGTTGACGGGGCTGCGATTCATCGCCGCGTTGATGGTGTTCGGCAGTCACCTCGCCTGGGTGGGTGTCGGGCCAATGGGGCAGGGTGTGATCGACCAGGGCTTTTTCGGCGTCTCGTTCTTCTTCATGCTGTCCGGCTTCGTGCTCATGCATTCGTATGCGGAGCCTTTGCGCCAAGGGCACACTTCGCCTTGGGTCTACGTGGGGCTGCGGGTGGCACGTCTTTGGCCCTTGCATGTGTTCATGGCCTTGCCCTACCTCTTTCTGGCAGCCAGGCGGGGTGACCTTGACCCGGTGGCAGCCCTTTCCAACCTGTTGCTGTTGCAGAGCTGGGTGCCCGATTCAACGGTGTATTTCTCGCTCAACGGACCCACCTGGTCTTTGTCCAATGAGGCGTTCTTTTACCTCGCCTTTTTGTGGTTGGTGCATTGGCCAGATCGGCTCAGACATGTGTTGACGCTGGCCTTGCTGACGGTGGTGTTGACAGGGGCCGTTTGCATGCACTTCTGGTTCTCTGACGCCAAGGTCGCCGGGGCGTACACCTTGGCGCACTGGCTCTTTTATGTCTTTCCGGCCTTCCGTTTGCTTGAGTTTCTGGTGGGCATGTGGTTGCATGACCTTTGGCGACAAGGTTGGTTGAACTGGCGCATGCCCGCGTGGGCGGCTTTTGTCTTGTTGGGTGCCTGCATGTTGTTTGGGCAGCAGGTGCCTGAGCCTTTCCGCTACTCTTTGTTTTACCTGCCTGCGGCGGTTTGCCTGCTGGTGGCACATCTGGGACAGGTTCGCACGCGCTGGCACGCTTTCTTGTCATCTGATGTGCTTCAGGCGCTTGGTAAGGCGTCGTTCGCCTTTTACGTCGTGCACATGGCGGTGGTCCGGCAGGTCATCAAGGCATTTCCGTGGGTTGAAAGCACGGCCTGGATCGAGGTGCCTTTGTTGCTGGTTCTGTGCTGCATGGTGGCCTGGCTGGTGCACCGGGGTGTCGAGCGACCTGTCGAGCAAGCCGCCCGCCGCTGGTTGACGGCGCGGCCCCCGATCTTGGGTTCCGCGCCCTCGCGAGCCCACCCTCAAGCCCCCAAGCTTGGCTGAGGACTTCGATGTACCTCAACCTTCAGGTTGTGCGCGGTGTGGCCGCGATGATGGTGGTGATGTTCCACGCCTTGCGCATGGCGCCCACGTACGGGCTCGACACCGGGTGGCTCGGGCGTTCTGGTGAGTGGGGCAGCTGCGGCGTGGATGTGTTTTTCGTGCTGTCGGGGGTGGTCCTGACCTTGTCAGTGGACAAAACGATGCCGCAGGCGCGCGCCTTTTTCATGGCCCGGTGTCGCAGGGTGGTGCCTTTGTACGCCACCTTGACGGTCTTGCTGGTGCTCTTGCCTCTGGTGCTTCCTGCTTTGTTTCGGGGGCAGCCGCCTGCATGGACACACGCGCTTGCGTCGTTGGTGTTCAGCTCGCAGTGGTTGATCGGGCAGATGCCAGTGCTCTATGTGGGGTGGTCACTCGAGTACGAGATGCTGTTTTATGCCGCCATGTCCCTGTGCCTGCTGACGCGGAACATGCGGCTGGTGCTCTGGGGGTGTTCAGGGCTGCTGCTGATGGGCGTCGTGGCTGGGCTTCCCCCGGTGGTGATCGAGTTCGTGCTGGGTGTTCTGGTTGCGAGGACTTTGCATGTGGGGGCGCGGTGGGGGATGGTGCTGTCGTTGGTCGGTGTGGGAGGTTTGTGCGCCAGTGCTGGCATCTTGTTTGATGTCGAATCCTGGCGTGCACTGATCTGGGGGCTGCCTGCTGCGTTGATGCTTGCCGGGCTGATCCGCATGCCGCAAATCGCCCCTGGGCTGGGGTCTTTCCTGGGTGAAGCTTCGTACAGCATCTACCTGATTCAGGTGTTTGCATTGCCAGCCGTGTACAAGGTGGTCCAGCGCTGGTTGGCCGCTATGCCTGCGGATGCGGTGACAATGCTGGCTGTGGTGTCGACGGTTTGCGCGGGCGTGTTGGTGCACTTGTTCGTTGAAAAGCCGTTGGCACGGATGACGACACATGGGGCGCGCACGCCAAAGGGGGCGCCTGCAAAGGCGCATGCCTCCTGATCGCAGAACCCTGTCAACCCCGTTGATGACGCGTTCATGCGCCTGGCCGGGTGCGAGTGGTGTGTCACGCCGGAACCACATCCTGCCTCGGTCGGTGATCGCTCCCTTGCGGCAGTCTTTTGAATTTTTTGCGTCAAGTCGCCCAAGCGGAGTTCATCGAATGGAAATCAAGGTCAAATTTCTCGACAAGCTTCGCCTGGAAGCCAAGTTCGATGACTTCACGGTGGTGGCCGATCAGCCCATTCGCTACAAGGGTGATGGCTCGGCCCCCGGGCCCTTCGATTACTTCTTGGCCTCGTCGGCCCTGTGTGCGGCTTACTTTGTGAAGCTGTACTGCGACACGCGCGACATCCCCACTGAGAACATTCGCCTGTCGCAGAACAACATCGTGGATCCGGAAAATCGCTACCAGCAGATCTTCAAGATCCAGGTGGAGTTGCCCGCGGACATTTCAGAAAAAGACCGCCAGGGCATCTTGCGATCCATCGACCGTTGCACGGTCAAGAAGGTGGTGCAAGCCGGCCCCAAGTTCGTCATTGAAGAAGTGGAGAACCTGGATGCCGACGCACAGTCCTTGCTGACCCTGGCGCCGGTGGGCGAGGCGGGCACCTACATCGCAGGCAAAGACCTGCCGCTCGAACAGACCATCGCGAACATGACCGCGACCTTGGCCGCCCTGGGCATCAAGATCGAGATTGCATCGTGGCGCAACATCGTGCCCAACGTGTGGTCGCTGCACATCCGTGATGCGCACTCGCCCATGTGTTTCACCAACGGCAAGGGGGCGACCAAGGAAAGTGCCCTGGCGTCGGCCCTGGGCGAATACATCGAGCGCCTGAGCTGCAACCACTTTTATGCGGGGCAGTTCTGGGGCGAGGAGTTGGCCAACGCGGCTTTTGTGCACGACCCGAAAGAGCGCTGGTTCAAGCCCGGCCCCGATGACGCACTGCCCACGGAGATACTCGACGAATACTGCCTGGCGATCTACGACCCCGATGGCGAACTGCGTGGCTCGCACCTGATCGACACCAACTCAGGCAACGCCGAGCGAGGCATTTGTTCCTTGCCCTATGTGCGGCAGTCGGACGGTCAGGTCGTGTACTTCCCGTCCAACCTGGTCGAGAACTTGTTTGTCAGCAATGGCATGAGCGCCGGCAACACCTTGGCCGAAGCCCAGGTGCAATGCCTGTCCGAAATCTTCGAGCGTGCCGTCAAGCGCGAGATCATCGAGCGGGAACTGGCCCTGCCCGATGTGCCTCAAGAGGTGCTGGCCAAGTACCCCCACATCGTGGCTGGCATTCAGGGTCTGGAAGCGCAAGGCTTTCCGGTGCTGGTCAAAGATGCCTCGTTGGGCGGCCAGTACCCGCTGATGTGCGTGACGCTGATGAACCCGAAGACGGGCGGCGTGTTTGCTTCGTTTGGCGCGCACCCTCGCTTCGAAGTGGCGCTGGAGCGCAGCCTGACGGAGTTGCTGCAGGGCCGCAGTTTCGAAGGCCTGAACGACCTGCCTCGCCCCACCTTTGCCAGCAACGCCGTGACGGAGCCCTACAACTTCGTGGAGCACTTCATTGACTCCAGCGGTGTGGTGTCGTGGCGGTTTTTCAGCGCCAAGGCCGACCACGCTTTCGTGGAGTGGGACTTTTCTCGCCAGGGTGTGAACGCCAATGCCGAGGAGGCCGAGTTGCTGTTCGGCATCCTCAAAAACATGGGCAAAGAAGCGTATGTGGCGGTGCATGACCAACTGGGCGCCACGGCTTGCCGGATCCTGGTGCCGGGATATTCAGAGGTCTACCCGGTCGAGGACCTGATCTGGGACAACACCAACAAGGCCTTGCTGTTCCGCGCCGATGTGCTGAACATCCACGCTCTGAGTGATGAGCAACTGCAAGCCCTGCTCGATCGGTTGATGGACACGGAGCTGGATGACTACGGCGACATCGCCACCTTGATCGGCGTCGAGTTCGATGAGAACACGGTCTGGGGTCAGTTGACCGTGCTGGAGTTGAAGCTGCTGATTCAGCTCGCGTTGGGGCAGCTGGAGGAGGCGCAAGAACTGGTGGGCGCCTTCCTGCAGTACAACGACAACACGGTCGATCGCGGCCTGTTTTATCAGGCCATGAACGCGGTGCTTGATGTGGTGCTGGACGACGACATGGCCTTGGCCGACTACGAAACCAATTTCCGCCGGATGTTTGGCAACCCCCGCATGGACGCGGTGCTCGGCTCGGTGGATGGTAGCGTGCGCTTCCATGGCTTGACACCCACCAGCATCCAGCTGGAAGGGCTGGACCGTCACCAGCGCCTGATCGACAGCTACACCAAGCTGCACCGGGCAAGGGCCGCCCGTTGGAGCACATCGGAAGGCCTGTGAGGGTCGACGCAGCCCCATCGGTCATGACACCATTGGCCATGCTGCCGCCCTGGTGGGCGGTCCTGGACAGACCACGTGAACCCATCAGACGACTTTTTCATGCGCCTGGCGCTCGACCAGGCCCAGAACGCCTGGCTGGCCGGTGAGGTGCCTGTGGGCGCCGTGATCGTGCGCGAAGGGCAGGTGATCGCCACGGGCTACAACCGCCCGATCACCACGCACGACCCCACCGCCCATGCCGAGATCGTGGCCCTGCGCCATGCCGCCTTGCTGCTAGAGAACTACCGGCTGCCCGAGTGCGAGCTGTACGTCACGTTGGAGCCCTGTGCCATGTGCGCCATGGCCTTGATGCACGCGCGCTTCAAGCGTGTGGTGTTCGCAGCCACTGACCCCAAGACCGGCGTGGCGGGCTCGGTGACCGATCTCTTCGGCCTGCCGCAGCTCAACCACCACACGCACATCACAGGCGGGGTGCTGGCCGAGCCGGCCAGTGCCATGCTCAAACAGTTCTTTGCCGAGCGGCGCGCACAGATCAAGGCCGAGCGGGATGCGCGGCAGGCGCTGGCCAGCCGCCGTTCGCTCGATGGGCTGGAGGTGATCGAGTCTCACCCGACGGGGCCTGTTGGGCCTGCAGCTGCCGACGAGCCCATGCCTTTGCCCCAGGTCATCGAACACGACCCCGACTGACTTCCGGTCGAAGCCTGGATGTTCAACGCTTTTTGCGCGAACGGTCTTTGACTCGGCCTTTGACCTTGGCCAGGCTGGCTTCGTCGCGCGCCGGCATGCCCAAGGCTGCACGCGCCAGTGCATCGGCCTCGCGGTTGCGGTGCCTTGGCACCCAAAGCCACTGCACTGCAGGCAACCTGGCCAGGGCCAGCCGAGCCTCGTCGGCAACCGATTGCAGGCGTGCGATCTGCTTGGGCGCGTGGCCAGCCGCAGGGGCCAGCAGTTCCAGCAGCACGGTGCTGTCGGTCTGCACCACAAGCGCCCGCGCGCCAAAGTCGGCCGCCAGGCGCAGGCCGAATGTCAGCGCGCGCAGTTCGGCCTCGTTGTTGCAGCCATGGCCCACTTCGCGCCCCCACTGGCCGTGCACCCGACCACCGGGCTGGCGCAGCACCACGCCAATGCCCATGCGGCCCGGGTTGGGCAGGGCGCTGCCGTCCACCGCCAAGTGCCACATCCCTGGTGTGCCAGGCATGAAAAAGGAGCCCGAAGGCTCCTTGTCGTGTGCGCCAGGCACCGCGATCACATGCCCGAGTAGTTCGGGCCGCCGCCGCCTTCCGGCGTGATCCAGACGATGTTCTGGGTCGGGTCCTTGATGTCGCAGGTCTTGCAGTGCACGCAGTTCTGGGCGTTGATCACCAGCTGATCGGCATCGTCCTTCTTGACGAACTCGTACACACCGGCCGGGCAGTAGCGCGACTCGGGGCCGGCGAACTTGGCCAGGTTGGTGGCCACTGGCACCGAAGCGTTCTTCAGCGTCAGGTGGGCCGGCTGGTGCTCGGTGTGGTTGGTGTTCGAGACGAACACCGAGCTCAGGCGGTCGAAGGTGATCTTGCCGTCCGGCTTCGGGTAGTCGATCTTGGCGCACTCCGAGGCGGGCTTGAGGAAGGTGTGGTCCGGTGCGGGGTTGCGCAGGGTCCACGGGGCTTCCTTGATGCCCAGGCGGGGCAGCAGCCAGTGTTCGACGGCGGTCATGATGGTGCCGACGTAGAAGCCCTTCTTGAACCAGGTCTTGAAGTTCTTCGAGGTCTTGAGCTCGTCGTGCAGCCAGCTTTGTTCGAACAGCTCGGGGTAGCGGGTCAGCTCGTCGTGCTGACGGCCAGCGCTCAGGGCTTCGAACAGGGCTTCAGCGACCAGCATGCCCGATTTCATGGCCGCGTGCGAACCCTTGATGCGGGCGGCGTTCATGTAGCCGGCGTTGCAGCCCACCAGGGCGCCACCCTTGAAGATGGTCTTGGGCAGCGAGGGCAGACCGCCGTTGTTGATGGCGCGGGCACCGTAGGAAATGCGCTTGGCGCCTTCCAGGTATTGCTTGATGACCGGGTGGGTCTTCCAGCGCTGCATTTCTTCGAAGGGGCTCAGCCAAGGGTTCTTGTAGTCCAGGCCGGTCACGAAGCCGAGCGTGACCTTGTTGTCAGCCAGGTGGTACAGGAAGCCACCACCGAAGGTTTCGGTGTCCATCGGCCAGCCGCCGGTGTGCACCACCAGGCCGGGCTTGGCCTTGGCCGGGTCGATTTCCCACAGTTCCTTGATGCCGATGCCGAAGCTTTGCGGGGCCTTGCCCTCGGCCAGATTGAACTTGGCCAGCAGCTGCTTGCCCAGATGGCCGCGAGCGCCTTCGGCGAAGATGGTGTACTTGCCCAGCAGCTCCATGCCCAGCTGGAAGTCACCCGTGGGCTCGCCGGTCTTGTCGATGCCCATGTTGCCGGTGGCCACGCCCTTGACGGAGCCATCGTCGTTGTAGAGCACTTCGGCGGCGGCGAAGCCTGGGAAGATTTCCACGCCCAGGCTTTCAGCCTGCTGAGCCAGCCAGCGGCACACGTCGCTCAGGCTGATGACGTAGTTGCCTTCGTTGTGCATGCAGTTCGGCACCAGGGCATCGGGCGTCTTGATGCTGCCGGTTTCGGTCAGCACATAGACTTCGTCACCGGTGACGGGCTGGTTCAGCGGGGCGCCCAGTTCCTTCCAGTTGGGGAACAGCTCGTTGATCGAGCGGGGGTCCATCACGGCGCCCGAGAGGATGTGCGCACCGGCTTCGGAGCCCTTTTCGAGCACGACGACCGAGATCTCCTGGCCGGCTTTTTCAGCCAGTTGCTTCAGTTTGATCGCGGTCGACAGGCCAGCGGGGCCAGCGCCGACGATCACGACGTCGTATTCCATCGACTCGCGGGGGCCGAACTGCTCGAGGATTTCCTGGGGCGTCATCTGGGTTTCCTTGTGAGGGAAAAAGGAAAGTGATTCGTGGTCTTGCGCTGGCGCAAGACGGTGCAAAACCCGACATTGTAGAACGGGCATTGCGTGTGTTTTTTCGTGTCAGCGGCGCGATTGTGGCAGAAAAAAGCACGGTCGTTCGAAATACTCCCTGAGGCAAGGGGGAATCGTGCACATTCACCCCGGCCGATCGCTCGCAGCAAGCCTTGGGCCACCGGGTCGCCAACCAGGCGCCGAGTGTGTGCAACAAGCCCTTGCAGCGGGCTTTTTCATCGGATGAACCGGGCAGGCCTTCGTGCTATGGTCAAAGCACAGACAACGACAGACCCCCTGAGATCCCCATGAGCTATCAGATCGACCTTTCCGGCCGCGTGGCCCTGATCACCGGCGCCTCCAGCGGCCTGGGCCGTCAGTTCGCCCTGACGCTGGCCGAAGCCGGTGCCGCCGTGGTGCTGGCCGGTCGCCGCGTGGAGCGCCTGAAGACCCTGCGCTCCGAAATCGAAGCCGCGGGCGGCGATGCCCACGTGGTCGGCCTGGATGTGACCGAGGTCGACTCCATCAGGGCTGCCGTGGCCCACGCCGAGACCGAGGTAGGCCCGATCGACATCCTGATCAACAACTCGGGTGTGAGCACCACCGAGCGCCTGACCGATGTCACGGAAGAAAGCTACGACTATGTGTTCGACACCAACACGCGTGGCGCATTTTTCGTGGCCCAGGAAGTGGCCAAACGCATGATCGCGCGCTCGAAAGGCGCGGCGCCCGGCACCTTCACCGGTGGGCGCATCGTCAACATCGCCTCGGCCGCGGGCCTGCGCACGCTGCCGCAGATCGGCGTGTACTGCATGAGCAAGGCCGCCGTGATCCACATGACCAAGGTGATGGCTGCCGAGTGGGGCCGCCATGGCATCACCACCAACGCCATCTGCCCGGGCTACATCGACACCGAGATCAACCACCACCACTGGAACACCGAGGGTGGCAAGAAACTGGTGGCCATGCTGCCGCGCAAGCGCGTGGGGCACCCCAAAGACCTCGACCCCGCCCTGGTGATGCTGGTGAGCCCGCAGGCCGACTTCATCAACGGCGCGATCCTGTCGGCCGACGACGGTGTGGCCGCGGCCTGAGTGTTGCGCCTGCCCTGGCTGTGCGAGTGCCTTGTACCGGGGCCTTGAAAGCCGCCGCACCGCCTGCACATGAAGCGCATGGGTTGCCTTGGCAGCCATGCGCTTTTTCTTTGCTTCGCCCTGCAAGCTGACCGCCATGCGTTTTGAAATTCCCGACCACAAGATCCTGGTCCACGAGATCCGCTTTCCCATGCACTGGGGCGAGATGGACGCGCTGGGCCACATCAACAACGCCATGTACTTCCGTTACATGGAGCAAGCCCGCGTGACCTGGATCGCCTCGATCAACAACGGCCAGGTCAACTCCGACGACGAAGGCCCGGTGATCGCCAACACCTTCTGCAACTTCTACCGCCCGCTGGTCTTCCCGGGCGACCTGGTGGCGCGCCTGTACGTGGCCAACCCCGGGCGCACCAGCATCGACACCTTCGTGAACATCGAGCGGGCCGACGAGCCGGGCACGGTGTACGCGGCGGGTGGCGCTACCCTGGTGTGGGTGAGCATGAAGGACGGTCGCCCCGTGCCGCTGCCCTCTGCCATCAAGGCCCTGGAAGGGCAGTTGCCGGCTTTGCCGGGCACCGACAAGCCGCCGGCCCTGCCCGAGAAATGAGCCTGACCGGGGTTGTGCGCCCCGATCGTTCAAGCAGCCACCTTCGGGTGGCTTTTTTCATGCGGTTTTTTCGCGCCACAGGCTGGATTTCGCCCTGGCAACCGGTGTACGCTGCCAATGTTGCGGTGCAGCACGAGTGCCCCCTTGCGTGGCGTGGGCAGTCGGCGCACCAGACCCCTTCGACCCAAGGAGTGAATGGATGAACAAGGTCTATCCCGACGCCGCCAGCGCCCTGGCTGGCCTCGTCAAAGACGGACAGCTGATGGCGGTGGGGGGCTTCGGCCTCTGCGGCATTCCCGAGGCCCTGATCGACGCGCTGCAGGCCAGCGGCGTCAAGGACCTCACCGTCATCTCCAACAACGCTGGCGTGGACGGTTTCGGCCTGGGCAAGCTGCTCAACACGCGGCAGATCAAGAAGATGATCTCCAGCTACGTGGGCGAGAACAAGGAGTTCGAGCGCCAGTACCTGGCCGGCGAGCTGGAGCTGGAGTTCACCCCGCAGGGCACCTTGGCCGAGAAGCTGCGCGCCGGTGGTGCCGGCATCCCGGCCTTCTTCACCAAGACCGGCGTGGGCACCATCGTGGCCGAGGGCAAGGAGCTGCGCGAGTTCGACGGTGAAACCTATGTGATGGAGCGCGCCCTGGTGCCCGAGGTGGCCCTGGTCAAGGCCTTCAAGGCCGACAAGAGCGGCAACCTGGTCTTCCGCCGCACAGCGCGCAACTTCAACCCGGCCGCCGCCATGGCCGGCAAGGTCACGGTGGTGGAGGTGGAGCACCTGGTCGAGACCGGCGCGCTCGACCCGGACGAGATCCACCTGCCGGGCATTTACGTGCACCGCATCGTGGTCAATGCCCACCCCGAAAAGCGCATCGAAAAGCGCACCATCACTGAAAAAGCCGGAGTCTGAACATGCCCTGGACCCACGACCAGATGGCGGCGCGTGCCGCCCATGAACTGCAAGATGGTTTCTATGTGAACCTGGGCATCGGCCTGCCCACGCTGGTGGCCAACCACGTGCGCTCGGACATCGAGGTGTGGCTGCAAAGCGAGAACGGCATGCTGGGCATCGGCCCCTTTCCGACGGAAGACGAGGTCGATGCCGACCTGATCAACGCGGGCAAGCAGACGGTGACCACCATCGCGGGCAGCTCGATCTTTGGCAGCCACGAGAGCTTCGCCATGATCCGCGCCGGCAAGATCAACCTGTCGATTCTGGGGGCCATGCAGGTGACCGACCAGGGCGACCTGGCGAACTGGATGATCCCCGGCAAGATGGTTAAGGGCATGGGCGGGGCCATGGACCTGGTGGCCGGTGTGAAGCGCGTGCTGGTGCTGATGGAGCACGTGGCCAAGGGCAACGACCACAAGCTGCTCAAGCAGTGCACGCTGCCCCTGACCGGCAAGGGCGTGGTCGATCGCATCATCACCGACCTGTGCGTGCTCGACGTGACCCCCAAGGGCTTCGAGCTGGTCGAGCTGGCCCCGGGCGTGACCCTGGCCGAGCTGCAGGAGAAAACCGGCGCGCCCATCCATGTGCCGGCGGGTGTGGCGGTCTGAAGCCCTGTTGCATCGACCCTTGAACAGGCTCATGTGGTGAGCCTGAGTGGCCCCACAATGGCCCCATGGACTGGATCACATGGGGCCTTCTGGGGCTCAATTGTTTGTTGCTGCTGGCCTTGTGCTGGCGAAGCCTGGCCGGTGAAGCCGACCGGGCCGAGGCCGTTCGCGGCTCCTTGCAGGACATGGTGCAGCAGCTGGGTCAACAACTGGCGGCGCAGCTGGTGGCGTCAGAGCGTGGCATGCGCGAAGAGCTGGCCCGGGGCAGCAGCGGCGCCCGGCTGGAGCTGGGGCAGCAACTGGCCCACCTTCAGCAAAGCCTGCACGCGCAGCTGAGCACGCTCTCAGAAGCCAACGAGCGCCGCCTGGCCGAGGTGCGCCACACGGTCGATGTGCGTTTGCAGTCGCTGCAGGCCGACAACGAAAAGAAGCTGGAGCAGATGCGCCAGACGGTCGACGAAAAGCTGCAGGCCACGCTGGAAACCCGCCTGGGTGAAAGCTTTCGCCAGGTGGCCGAGCGGCTGGAACTGGTGCACAAGGGCCTGGGCGAAATGCAGCGCTTGGCCAGTGACGTGGGCTCTCTCAACCGCGTGCTGAACAACGTGAAGACGCGGGGCGTCTTCGGCGAGGTGCAGCTGGCCGGTCTGCTGGAGCAGGTGTTCACGCCCGAACAGTACGCCGTGAACGTGGAGACCGTGCCCGGCACCGGGGCGCGTGTGGAGTTCGCCATCCGCTTGCCAGGGCAGGGCACAGACCAGCCCGTGTGGCTGCCGATTGACGCCAAGTTCCCGCGGGAAGACCACGAGCGGCTGCTGGAGGCACAAGACCGCGCCGATGCGGCGGGTGTGGAGCAGGCCGCGCGCGCCATCGAAGCCCGTTTGCGGCTGGAGGCGCGGTCCATCAAGGACAAGTACCTGGCGCCTCCGCACACGGCCGATTTCGGCATCCTGTTCGTGCCCACCGAAGGCCTGTACGCCGAGGCCTTGCGCCGCCCGGGGCTGGTCGAGGCCTTGCAGCGCGAGCACCGTGTCATGCTGGCAGGCCCCACCACCTTGCTGGCCACGCTCAACAGCCTGCAGATGGGCTTTCGCACCCTGGCGCTTGAAAAGCGGTCTTCGGAGGTGTGGCAGGTGCTGGGCGCCGTCAAGACCGAGTTTGGCAAGTTCGGTGAGGTGCTGGCCAAGACCCGCAAGAAGCTGGACGAAGCCAGCAGCGTGATCTCGTCGGTCGAAACGCGCACCCGCGTCATGGGGCGCGCGCTCAAGCAGGTGGAGGCCTTGCCCGAGCCTGACACCCAGCGCTTGCTGCCGGGGCAAGGCGCCGCATCATCAGCGGCAGACGACGACCTGCTCGAAGCAGGCTGAGCCTGGCTGCGGCCCTCGGTCAGCGCTTGGCGCCGATGGCTTTGGCGCGCTCTTGGGTGCGCAGCAGATCGCCTTCCAGGGGCTGATCGGCGCGCAGGGTGGGCCAGCCTTGCATGTGTTGCTCGCACAGCTGGGTGAGGGCCGTCATCCACTGCGGGCGGTCGTTCAGGCACGGGATGTAGTGGAACTCCTGGCCGCCTTCGCTGATGAAGGCATTGCGGCCTTCCATGGCGATTTCTTCCAGGGTTTCGATGCAGTCCGACACGAAGGCCGGGCAGACCACGTCCACCCGTTTCACGCCGGCCTTGCCCAGCTGGCGCAGCATGGGCTCGGTATAGGGCTCCAGCCACTTGGCCTTGCCGAAACGGCTCTGGAAGCTGACCAGGTACTGCTCTTTGCTCAGGCCCAGGCGCTCGGCCAGCAGGCGAGCGGTCTTGTGACATTCGCAGTGGTACGGGTCGCCCAGGTGCAGCGTGCGCTCGGGCATGCCGTGAAAGCTCATCATCAGCTTGTCGGGGCGGCCGTGGGCTTGCCAGTGTTGCAGCACGCTCTGGGCGAGGGCGTCGATGTAGCGGGCGTCGTCATGGAAGTGCTGCACGAAACGCAGCTCGGGGATCAGGCGCGTGCGGCGGCCCCAGGCGAACACATCGTCCATGACGCTGGCGCTGGTGGCGCCGCTGTATTGCGGGTACAGCGGCACGACCAGGATGCGGGTGACGCCAGCGGCCTTGAGCGCGTCGAGTTCGGTGGCGATGCTGGGCTGCCCGTAGCGCATGGCCCAGCGCACCTGCACCTGGTGGCCGCGCTCGCCCAGGTAGCCCTGCAGCAGCTTGCCCTGCCGTTCGGTCCACACGCGCAGGGGCGAACCTTCGGGTGTCCAGATGCTGGCGTATTTTTCGGCCGACTTGGCCGGGCGCACGCGCAGGATGATGCCGTGCAGGATGACCTTCCACACGAAGGCCGGGATCTCGACCACCCGCGGGTCGCTCAGGAACTGGCCCAGGTAGCGGCGCAGGGCCGGGGCCGTGGGCGCCTCGGGGGTGCCGAGGTTCACGATCAGAACGCCTGTGGTGGGGCGCCGGGCGTGGTCGAAGCTGGGTTCTTTGTCGAAGCGCATGGGCTCAATTGTCGCCGCGTGTCGCCAGTTGGTCGGCCAGCGCATGCAAGGTGCTGATCACGGCGGGCAGGTCCACCGGCTTTGTCCAGTAGCCGACGAAGCCTTGTTGGTGAGCCTTGGCGATGTCTTCGGGCATGGCATCGGCAGAACACATGTAGGCCGGTACGTCGCGCAGGGCAGGCAGCTTGCGCAGGGCATGCAGCACGTCAAAGCCAGTCATGCCAGGCAGGTGGGCGTCGATTACCAGCACCTGGGGCACGAAATCTTGTGCCAGTACCATGGCTTCCTGGCCGTCTTCGGCCACTTCCAGGTGCAGACAGTCGTGGCCGCGCAAAGCCTCTTCGAACAGCATGGCGTTGAGGCGGTTGTCTTCGACGTACAGCACACGCAACGGCAAACAGGCAGGCATGGCGACAGGTGGCGAGGTGGTGGCCCCGACGCCGGCGAGCGCTGTACGCGGGTCCTGGGCAGGCAGGTCAGGCACGACCTGGTCGGCTTGATGGGGCACAGTAAAGGCAATGCAGGTGCCGGTGTCAAGTTCGCTGCGAATTGAAATGTTTCCCCCCAGTGCTTCCGTGAGTGATTTGGCAATGACCAGTCCCAGCCCCGAGCCTTCGATGCTGGTGGTGTCTCGGCCCAGTCGCTCGAAGGGCTGGAACAGGCGGTCGATCTGGTCCGGGCTCATGCCCATGCCTGTGTCCTCGACGTTGAACCGCACGTTTTGGCGGTCCAGTTGCTTGGCGCTCAGGGTGACGCGGCCCTGTGGGCGGTTGTATTTGATGGCGTTGGATGCCAGGTTGGTCAGGATCTGTCTGAGCCGTGTGCCGTCAGTGTGCACAGCCTTGATGGCCGTGTCTTCGACCTGAATCTTCACCTGGAACCTGTCGGCCATGGGCATCAACATCTCGGCCACATGATCGAGCAGGGGGCGCACGCCCACCCAGTCGGGCCGCAGGTTGACTGAGCCGCTTTCAATGCGCTGCAGATCAAGCACTTCATCGACCAGTTCTTGCAGGGATTCGCTGCTGTGCACGATCCGCTCGGCATGAGATCGGACCTTGTCCGCACTGTCGCCGAGGGGGCTCTTCAAAGGCATCTGCAAGATCAGCTGTGCGAACCCTTTGACGGCGTTCAGCGGTGTGCGCAGTTCATGGCTCATGCGCGAGAGGAACTCGCTCTTGGCGCGACTGGCCTGTTCGGCCGCCTGCTTGTCGCGCAGCGCCCGCTCGGCCTGCTTGAGTTGGGTGATGTCGGACAGTGTGCCCACCAGTCGGCTGGCCTGACCGTCGGGGCCTCGGGCCATGACCTTGCCACGCACCAGCAGCCAGGTCTCTTCGCGGTCAGCGCTGGGTTTGAGTCGGCATTCAGCCTGCAGCACGCCGTGTCCGCGCTGCCTGTACTCGGCGAAGGCCGCGTCGATCTGAGGCAGGTCTTCGGGGTGAAGACAGCTGCGCAACAGGTTGGGGTCATCGCGAAACTCTCGCTCTGTTTCACCCAGCAAGGCCATGCACCGTGCCGAGAAGTAGGTGCGGTTTGAGCCCAGATCCCAGTCCCACACGCCGTCACCTGCACCTTCGAGGGCAAATTTCCAGCGTTCCTCCGACAGACGCAGGCGCTCGGCAGCACGTTGCCGGTCAGTGACATCGTGCAGCAGGGCCACCAGGTGGGTACGCTGGCTCTGTGTGTTCTTCAGCGGGGTCAGGCGCACTTCCAGCGTGCGTTCGTCGTCGCGGTCCGGGTTGCGTGCCGTGAGCATGGCCATGCAGGGCAGTCCAGCCTGCATCGACTGCGCCAGCAGTTGAAGGCCTGCTTCGTTGGGCCCGAGTGGGCGCAAGCAATCCAGTGCGGGTCGGCCCATCAGGCTGCCATTCTTGACATGCAGCAAGGCCTGAGCTCCGGGCGTCGCATACAGGACGGTATGGTCGCTCTGGGTGGCATCCATCACCACCAGACCCAGGGTCAGGTCAGCCTGCAGCACTTGCTGTAGCGTACGGATGTCACGCTCCAGGGCTCGCAGGTCGGTCATGTCCCGGGTGATGAACAGGGTCTGACCGCCGGGCATGGGCGACATGCGGCCTTCGAAGTGCCTCAGCACGCCGTCACGGGTGGTGACGCTGTATTCGATGCGCTGGGATTGGCCGGTGACATGGGCCTTGTGCAACGCGTCTTGTTCGACAGCAGCCTGGTCAGGGTTCAGCGCACTGCCGAAGGGGCGCCCGACCAATTCGTCGAAGGGGCGCAGCAGCATCGGGTGCTGCCGGTGTGCATCGAGATAGCGTCCCTGTTCGTCCACGACGAACCACAGGTCGGGCAAGGCTTGCAACACGGCTTTGAGGCGAGCTTCCGACGCTTGCAGGGCTTTCTGCTGGCCGGCGAGCGCTTCCGATTCCGCATGGCTCTGGGTGATGTCGGTTGAAAAGTGCAGCAGGTTGCCATCACGCAGCAGGTGGTCTCGCGACAGGATCACGCGTTCTCGCAGACGAATGACCTGGGAACGGTTCTCCTGATGCAAGGCCATACGCCATTGGTAGAACTCGGTTTCACGGCCCACCGCATCCGGGTAGTGGCCTTCGGAGATCAGGCGGCGCAACAGGTCTGGCCATCGAGGCAATTCGTCCACGTTGCGGGCCCCCACGCTGTGCAGCCAGTGGTGATTGGCCATCAGGATGGTGCCGTCGGGGCTGGAGATCATGACCCCCGCATGGAAGCTTTCGATGGCTTCGCGCAGCAGCGCATCGCGCTGGCGAGCACGGGCTTCGAGTTCGATCTGGCGTGTGACATTGCGACTTGCGCCTCGGTAGCCCATGAAGCGGCCGTCTTTGCTGAACACGGGGGCGCCGCTGATGCTGACGATCATGCGGCCACGCGGGGTGTCTCGTTCGGCCAGCGCATCGCTGAAGGCCTGTCGTTGCAACCTGGCCTGTTGGTAGCGCTGCCACGAAGCGCCATGGTCGTAGGTGCAGGGCGAATAGATGTCCTTCGCCGACATCCCCATTTCGGCGATGGGATCGAGCCCCGTGTGGTGACGCAGGCTGGCCGACAGCCACTGCAGGCGCCCGTCAGCGTCGGTTTCCCAGAGCCAGTCGCTGCCCGCGGTGGTGGCGCCGCGCACGCGCGCGCTTTCGCGGCGCAGCCGACGAAACTCCAGCCGTGCTTCGAACGCACCTTGCACCACACGTGCGAGATCTTGCAATGACTGTTGTTGCGCTTCGGTCAGTGCGCGTGCCCGATCGTCCATCACGCACAGGGTGGCCACGTGCAGCTTGTCCAGACCAATGGGCACGCCCGCGTACAACTTCCATCGGTCGGTGGACTGGCCGTGGGTCATGTGCAGGCCGTTGCCGCGGATCGTCTGATCGCACCAGGAGCCGGTTCGAGTGGCGTGCTTCTGGCCCAGTCCGTGGCTGGCCAGCGCGTACAGCCGGTGGGCGTCGACCAGGTTCACGCAGGCCACAGGGCAATCGGTCAGGCGCGCGGCCAGTCGCACCAGGCTTTCCAGCGAAGCAGGAGCAGACGCGTCCAGCCACTTCAGGGCCACCAGCGTGGCCAGGCGTTCGCTTTCAAGGATGTCCTGCGGACCTACCGGTGAGGCGGTGTTCATGCTCGGGCTTGTGCGGGGCAACCAAAGCACTCTAGCCCATGCGTGAAGTTTTGCAGACCGGATTTACCGGTACAAGGGCTACCACTGAGGCAATGTGTCGGCAAAACTCAGCACTTCGAAGCTGATGCGGGTGGCATCAGGGTCATGCGGCGGCGAGCCCAGCGTGATCACACCGCTGCCATGCAGGGTGCAGGTGCTGCGCCTGAGGCTCAGCACCTGGGCATCGTGGTCGAACTGCACGTAGCTGCCGTTGTAGCTTTCGTCGGTCAGGTAGAAGTGCCCACCGTGCGCTTCGATCTTGGCGTGCGAGCGCGACACCCGCGAATCGGCCACGCACACCTGGGCCTGGGGGCTGCGTCCCAGCATCACCGGCACCTGCACCGATGAAAAAATGCGTTCCTGCTTTTGCCAGGCCACGCGGATGCCGTCGGGCAGGGCCGAGCCCATCGGGTTCATCTGCAAGGTCGATTCGGTGTCGCCAAAGCGCACGCCTTCCATGCGCATCACGGCCACGGGCTCGGCGCGGCCTCGCAGGTGCAGGCGGTCGAGGCTGCGAAAGCGTTCCTGCATGTCCGACGACAGGTTGCGCACCAGCGGGCCCGTGGTCAGGGTTTCGTTGTCGCCGGCCAGGTCCAGCAGGCGGGCAGCGACGTTCACCGCGTCACCGAAGCAGTCGTCGTCGACATCGACGATCTCGCCCCAGGCCAGGGCCACCTTGAGTTTCAAGGCTGGGGCATGGCCGGGCAGGCCTGCGGGCACGGGTGCGATGCGGTCGAGCGCGTCGTGCAGGCCGGCGGCCGATTCCACGGCTTGCTCGGGGTCGTCGAACACGGCCATCAGGCCGTCGCCCAGGGTCTTGACGACCGTGCCGCCGCTTCGGGCAATGATCTGCCCGAGCATGGCGAGGCTGTGTGTCACCACCGTGGCGGCTTCACTGTTGCCCAGCTTGAGGTAGAGCGCCGTGCTGCCGCGCAGGTCGGCAAACAACACGGCGCGTTGACGCGGCGTGCCCATGGGATGCCATCTTCGCGCAATGTGGCGCGGTGTAAAGCCTCAGAACGTGATCGATTTCACGCCAATTTGCCCGGCACGGCAAGCCGTTCAGTTCACGCCCAGGCTCTGAACGATCTGGATCAGGCGGGGGCGCACCACATTGAGCAGCAACTCCTTGCTGACGTGGATGGCCGGTCCACCGCAGTTCAGCGACATCAGGGTGCGGGTGTCGCGGGTGTAGAAGGCAATCGCGATGGCGTTCACATCGGGCTGCCAGTCGCCAAAGCTGCAGCACACGCCGATGGTGTTGAGCTCTTCCACGGCCCGGTCGATGCCCCGGCGCACCGACGGCCAGGCGTACTCGTCGAGCTCTTTCACGCGTTCGAGCAATTCGGCGCGGGTGCGCTCATCGCAGCGGGCCAGGTAGGCGCGGCCCATGGCGGTGGTAGCCAGTGGAATGCGCGAGCCGACATCCAGGCTGAGCGTGAGCGCCGAGTCGCTGCGGCAGTTTTCGACGTAGATCATGCTGAGCCGATCGCGTGTGCCCAGCGACACCATGGTCTGGGTTTCGTCGGCGATCTTCTGCATCATGGGGCGGGCCATCTGCCGGATGTCCATGCGGGCCAGCATGGTGCTGCCCAGCGACAACGTGGCCGACCCCAGACGGTAACGGCCGACTTCCGCATCGTGTTCGAGATAACCCAGCTTGGTGAGCGTGTAGGTCAGGCGCGAGATGGTGGATTTGGGCAAGCCGCAGCGGCGAGCCAGCTCCTGGTTGCCCAGCATCTTGTCGCTGGCCCGAAAGCACGAAAGCACCTGCAGCCCGCGGGCGAGGGCGGTCACGAAATGGCGGTCTTCGGCGGGGTCGGCGTCAGGGGCAAGGTCGCCGGGGTGTGGGAGATTCGGCATGGCGAGTTCTGAGCAGCAGAATGCTGGGTTGCTTTGCGGAATATGGCTGGCATCATGCATGGCGAGTGCCCCAGCGTCAACGTGGGGCGCACGCGAAGCCAGGCAGTGGCCACGGACAAAGGACAGCACATGACACCTGACACACACACCTTCCACACCCTGGGCCTGGTGGGCAGCGGCGTGATGGGCCTGGGCATTGCCCAGATCGCCGTGCTGGCGGGCCTGAGGGTGCGCTTGCTGGACGCGCGCGAGGGCGTGGCAGCCGAGGGCGTGCAGCGGCTGCTGAGCACCCTGGAGGGCCTGGCCGCCAAACGGAAGGTGAGTGCCGAACAGCTGGCTTTTGCCCGGCAAGGCCTGCAGCCCGTGCAAACGGTGGCCGACCTGGCAGGCTGTGAACTGGTGGTCGAGGCCATCGTGGAAGACCTGGCCGCCAAGCAGGCCCTCATGCGCGAGCTGGAAGCCGCGGTCGCCGCGCAGGCGGTGCTGGCCACCAACACGTCGTCGCTGTCGGTCACGGCCATTGCGGCGGGGCTGCAGCACCCGGGGCGTGTGGCGGGCTTTCACTTCTTCAACCCCGTGCCGCTGATGAAGATCGTGGAAGTGATCGGCGGTGTGCGCACCGAACCCGCGGTGGTGCAAGCCTTGCTGGCCCTGGGGCGTCGCATGGGCCACACCGCGGTGCAGGCCCAGGACACGCCAGGCTTCATCGTCAACCATGCAGGGCGGGGCTATGGCACCGAATCACTGCGCCTGCTGGCCGAACAGGTGGCGCCCCTGGAAGACATCGACCGCGTGCTGCGGGACACCGCGGGCTTTCGCCTGGGGCCGTTCGAGCTGATGGACCTGACCGGGCTGGACGTGTCGCACCCCGTGATGGAGTCGATTTATCACCAGTACTACGAGGAGCCGCGTTTCAGGCCGCAGGGCATCACCCGCCAGCGCCTGACCGCCGGCCTGCTGGGCCGCAAGAGTGGCCAGGGCTTTTACCGCTACGCCGACGGCCAGCCGCAGCGCAGCCCCGAACCCCCGACGGGCGATGCACGCCCCGCCCGCGTCTGGGTGAGCCAGGCTGACGCCACGGGTGCCGAACGCGCCATGGCCTTGCTGCACAACCTGGGCGCGGTGCTGGACACCGGTGCACAGCCGGGGCCCGACAGCCTGTGCGTGGTGACACCGCTGGGGCATGACGTGAGCACCCTGGCTTTTCAGCAGGGTTTGCCGCCCCAACGCACCGTGGGCTTGTGCACCTTGTTCGACACGCACAAGCGCCGGGTGCTGATGGCCTCGCCAGCCACCGCCCCCGAGGCCCTGGCCCAAGCCCGTGGCTTGCTGGGCCACGATGGGGTGCCTGTGACGGTGCTGCAGGACAGCGCGGGCATGGTGGCCGCACGGGTGGTGGCCACCATCGTGAACATCGCCAGCGAGATGGCCCAGCAGGGCATTGCGCAGCCTACCGACATCGACCAGGCCGTACAGCTGGGCCTAGGCTACCCCTTTGGCCCGCTGGCCTGGGGCGACCGACTGGGCCCGGCCCGGGTGCTGCAGGTGCTGGACGAGCTGCTGGCCAGCACGGGCGACATGCGATACCGCGCCAGCCCGTGGTTGCGCCGGCGGGCGCAGCTCGGCATGGGCCTGACCGAGGTGTCGCGCACGGCGTGATGGCCTCTGGGATGACGACACACGGACAAGGCCCATGAAAAACGCCCGGCATGCCGGGCGTTGTCGTGTGCACCGTGTGTGCGCAGCGTGCGTGAGCCTTGTGGCGAAGGGCGCCAGGCGCCCCCGCATCACAGGTTGTCCAGATAGGTCCTGAGCTTGTCGCTGCGGCTCGGGTGCTTGAGCTTGCGGATGGCCTTGGCTTCGATCTGGCGGATGCGCTCACGGGTGACGTCGAACTGCTTGCCCACTTCTTCCAGCGTGTGGTCGGTGGACATCTCGATGCCGAAGCGCATGCGCAGCACCTTGGCTTCCCTCGGGGTGAGGCTGTCGAGGATGTCCTTGACCACGTCGCGCAGGCCAGCCTGCATGGCGGCTTCGATCGGCGCGGTGTTGTTGGTGTCCTCGATGAAGTCGCCCAGGTGGCTGTCGTCGTCGTCCCCGATCGGCGTTTCCATGGAGATCGGCTCTTTGGCGATCTTCATGATCTTGCGGATCTTGTCTTCCGGCATTTCCATCTTCTCGGCCAGCGTGGGAGCATCCGGCTCGAAGCCGAATTCCTGCAAGTGCTGGCGCGAGATGCGGTTCATCTTGTTGATCGTTTCGATCATGTGAACCGGGATGCGGATGGTGCGGGCCTGGTCGGCGATCGAACGCGTGATGGCCTGACGGATCCACCAGGTGGCGTAGGTCGAGAACTTGTAGCCGCGGCGGTATTCGAACTTGTCCACCGCCTTCATCAGGCCGATGTTGCCTTCCTGGATCAGGTCCAGGAACTGCAGGCCGCGGTTGGTGTACTTCTTCGCGATCGAGATCACCAGGCGCAGGTTGGCCTCGATCATTTCCTTCTTGGCGTCGCGGCTGGCTTTTTCGCCGTTGTTCATGCGCTTGTTGATCTCTTTCAGATCATCAATGGGCACAACGGCCTTGGCCTGCAGGTCGATCAGCTTTTGCTGCAGTTCCTGGATGGCGGGCAGGCTGCGGCCCAGCACGGCGCTGTAGTTCTTGCCGGCAGAAGCTTCCTTCTCACCCCACTTCAGGTTCAGCATGTTCGGCGGGAACTGCTTGATGAAGTGCTCTTGCGGCATGCCGCACTTGTCGACCACGATCTTGCGCAGTTCGCGTTCGCAGCGGCGCACGTCATCGACCTGCGAGCGCAGCACGTCGCACAGGCGTTCGATGGTCTTGACCGTGAAGCGGATGGTCATCAGCTCCTGGCTGATGGCTTCCTGGGCCTTGTTGTACGACGCCGACTTGTAGCCGTCCTTCTCGAAGGCCTTGGCCATCTTGTCGAACTGGGTGCGGAGGTTGTCGAACTTGGCCAGGGCCTGGTTCTTCATTTCCTCGAGCTTCTTGCTCATGGCCTTGGAGCCACCGTTGCCGTCGTCGTCGTCTTCTTCGTCGAATTCGTCGAAGTCTTCTTCGGCCACGTAGTCGTCGGCTTCATCGGCGGCCACGAAGCCATCGACCACCTCCGAGATGGTCATCTCGGCGGCGTTGATCTTGTCGGCCATGGCCAGGATCTCGGCGATCGTGGTGGGCGAGGCCGAGATGGCCAGCATCATGGCCTGCAGACCCCCTTCGATGCGCTTGGCGATTTCGATTTCGCCTTCGCGGGTCAGCAGTTCGACCGAGCCCATTTCGCGCATGTACATGCGCACGGGATCGGTGGTGCGGCCGAATTCGGAATCGACCGTGGACAGGGCGGCTTCGGCCTCTTCCTCGGCTTCTTCTTCGGTGGCCGTGGTGGTGGCCGAGTTGGTCAGCAGCAGCGTGGCGGCGTCAGGGGCCTGCTCGTACACGGCCACGCCCATGTCGTTCAACATGGAGATGATGGCCTCGAGGATTTCGGCCTCGACCAGCTTTTCGGGCAAGTGGTCGTTGATTTCCTGATGGGTCAGGAAACCACGGGTCTTGCCCATCTTGATCAGGGTCTTGAGTTCCTGACGGCGCTTGTTGACTTCGTCTTCCGACAAGGCGGTGTCGTCGATGCCGAACTCGCGCATCAGGGCACGCTCTTTGGCGCGCGACACCTTCATGCGCAGGGGCTTGGCCTTGGGCTTGTCTTCACCGACTTCGGCAGCTTCGTCGCTGCTTTCGGCTTCCACAACCTCGACATCACCTTCGAGATCGGCTTCGATGTCGCCGATGTCTTCTTCCTCGAAGGCCGCCTTTTTGGTTTCCTTCTTGGTGTCCTTCTTGGAGGCGGCAGCCGTGGTGGCGCTCGCGTCCTTGGGCTTGCGGCCGCGCTTCTTGGGCTCCGTGGCTTCCACAGCTTCGGTGGCACCCGAATCAGCGGTGGCGGCAGCTTTCCGAGTCGCTTTCTTGGTCTTGGTTTCGGCGCTCAGGTCGGCATCGTCCAGGGCAGTCTTCGCGGCTTTCTTCGCGGTCATGCGGATCCTTCGAAAGAAAAGGCAGGTCTATATAGAACCCTCCATTATCCGTCAAGTGACGCGGGGCGTCAAAAAATCGGCGAAATGGCGGGTGTGGCACCGAAGTGCCAGCGTGTGTGGCAGTGCTCAAGCCGAGATGGGGCGTGAACGGGAAATTTCCAGCTTCAGGTCGCGGGTCAGGCGAAAGAGTTCCAGCTTGCGCTGTTCGGCGGTTTCTGACAGCTCGCCCGACTGCAGCAGCAGGTCGAGTTCGTCGTTCAGGGCTTGCAGTTGCATGGGGCGGATCAGGGCGACCAGGTCACTGGCCTTGGCGGGCAGCTCGCCCATGTCGTGGAAGCCCTGGAGGCGCTGGGCCAGCTTCTGCAGGGGTTCATCGACCGAGGCCAGCTCGGCTTCATCGGGGCTTTCACGCACGCCCTCGGTCAGGCGGGTCAGCAGGTCGGCGGCGGGCAGGGGGCCTTCGTCGATGATCTGGCGGTCCAGCCAGCGGAACCAGGCGCCCAGGGGCAGGGGTTGGTCGCACAGCAGGTCGCACAGCTCGGGCGGCAGTTGCTCCCAGAGCTCACTGCGGTGCAGCAGCATCCAGGCGGCGCGCTCCAGCGGCCGGGCGGCCTGGGGCAGGGGGCGCATTTCCTGGCGGGCCTCGCGGTCCCAGCCGCCGCCCTGGCGCCAGCGGCCTTTGCCACCGCGGTCTCCCCCGGCCCAGGGGCCTTTTTTCCAGCTCCCCTGGCCTTCGCCCCGCGGGCCTGACCAGCCGCCACGTTCGCTGCGGCCGCCTGACCAGCGGTTCTGGCCCGGGTGGTGGGGGCTGCCGTCGCCAGCCTCGCCCGAAGGCGGCTGCCAGTCGATGTCGCCGCCACCATGGAAAGACGCCATGGCGTTGATCTCGGCATCGTCGAACGGGGGCGCTTCGCCGTAGGCGGCGTCAGCGCCCGCGCCCGCGCCCGACGGTCGTGCGCGTCGCGGGGCGTCGCCGCCACGGCCACCACCGTGAGCCGCCTGCACCACCTGGGCCAGGCGCTTGCGCAGGTCGTCCAGGTCGGCGCGGGCCTGCTGGGCCAGGTCTTGCAGGATCTGCCCTTGCAGGCCACCTTCGGGCAGCAGGGCGATCAGGGGCAGCGCCTGGGCCACCAGCTTCACGCGGCCTTCGGCGCTGTCCAGGTCGCTGTCGTGGGCGGCATGGGACAGCAACTGGCGCGACAGCGGCACGGCCTGCTTGACCTGGGCCTCGAAGGCCTCGGGCCCGTGCTCGCGGATGAAGCTGTCCGGGTCATGCTCGGGCGGCAGGAACAGGAAGCTGATGCGACGCGTGTCGGTGGCATGGGGCAGGGCCGCTTCCAGGGCGCGGCCTGCGGCGCGGCGCCCGGCGGCGTCCCCGTCGAAGCCGAACACCACCTGCTCGGTGAATCGGAACAGCTTGGCCACATGGTCGGCCGTGCAGGCGGTGCCCAGGGTGGCCACGGCGTTGGCAAAGCCCCACTGGGCCAGCGCCACCACGTCCATGTAGCCCTCGGTGACCAGCACATACCCCTTGTTGCGCAGGGCGCTGCGGGCCTCGTACAGGCCATACAGCTCCTTGCCCTTGTGGAACACGGGCGTTTCGGGCGAGTTCAGGTACTTGGGCTCGCCCTTGTCGAGCACGCGGCCGCCGAAGCCGATCACCTCCCCCTGCACATTGCGGATGGGGAACATGATGCGGTCGCGGAAGCGGTCGTAGCGGCGTGCCTCGGTGGCGTCAGCCGGCTGGTCGTCGGGCACGATCACCAGGCCCGACTCGACCAGCAGCGGGTCGTCGTATTTGGGGAAGGCGCTGGCCAGGCCTTTCCAGCCGTCAGGCGCGTAGCCCAGCCCGAAGCGTGCGGCGATTTCGCCGGTCAACCCCCGGCCCTTGAGGTAGTCGATGGCCCGGCGGTTCTGCTTGAGCTGGCCCCGCCAGTGCGTGCAGGCCTTGCCCAGCACATCGGTCAGGGTCTGCTGCTTTTCGCGGATCTGCTTGGCTTTTTCGCGCTCGGCCGGGTCGCCTTTTTCCTCGGGCACCGGCATGCCCTGGATCTGGGCCAGGTCACGCACGGCATCGATGAAGCCCACCCCGAGGTGTTCCATGAGGAAACCGATGGCATTGCCGTGGGCGCCGCAGCCGAAGCAGTGGTAGGTCTGGCGGCTGGGGCTGACGATGAACGAGGGCGATTTTTCGCCGTGGAAAGGGCACAGGCCCTTGTGGTTGATGCCCGCCTTTTTCAGGGTGACGTGCCGACCCACCACATCGACGATGTCGCTGCGGGCCAGCAGGTCCTGGATGAATGACGGTGGGATCACGGGTGAAAGGATGCCAGAGCTTGACGCCGCATGCGCCCTCAAGGGTTGCAGGGCTTCAGAAATGAGAACAGCCCCGACGTGCGGGGCTGCTCGGTGGCAGGCGGCTCAGGACGCCGCCGCAGGGCTCAGGAGGCCAGGGCCGCGGTGGCGCGGGCGGTGATCTCGTCGACGCTGCCCATGCCGCTGATCTTGCGGTACTGGGGGGCGTTGGCGTCACCGGTGGCGGCCCAGCCGCTGTAGTAGCTCACCAGGGGCTTGGTCTGGCTGTGGTAGACCTCCAGGCGCTTGCGCACGGTGTCTTCCTGGTCGTCGTCACGCTGGATCAGGTCTTCGCCGGTGGCGTCGTCCTTGCCTTCCACCTTGGGCGGGTTGTACTTGACGTGGTAGGTGCGGCCCGAGGCCACGTGCACGCGGCGACCGCTCATGCGTTCGATGATGGCTTCATCGGGCACGTCGATCTCGAGCACGAAGTCGAGGTTCACGCCGGCGGCCTTCATGGCGTCGGCCTGGGGGATGGTGCGAGGGAAACCATCGAACAGGAAACCGTTGGCGCAGTCAGGCTGGGCGATGCGGTCCTTGACCAGACCGATGATGATGTCGTCGCTGACCAGACCGCCCGCGTCCATCACCTTCTTGGCAGCCAGGCCCAGTTCGGTGCCGGCCTTGATGGCCGCGCGCAGCATGTCGCCAGTGGAGATCTGGGGGATGCCGTACTTCTGGCACAGGAATGCCGCTTGGGTGCCCTTACCGGCGCCGGGTGCGCCCAACAGGATCAGTTTCATGTAGCTCCTCGGTTACTGGAATGCGCGCGTTGTTGGTGGCCATGCGCTGCAATTCCCCACAAGCCTCTGAGGATATCACGCGCACTTCGCTCCTTAGAGGGGGCAAGCCCCCGTTTGGTGCACGAACGAATGGCCACCCGCACGCAGGGGCAGGTCTGTCGGCTGTGCAGCACGATTCAGACCACCGTTCAAGGGCGGCATGTTGCCAGGGAAGTGCGCGTTCGGGTACGGGGTCAGGGTGTCACGGTTTGGAGCAGTGCACGCACCCGTTCGAGGTCGGCAGGGGTGTCGACCCCGGCACCGGGCGCGTCGGGGGTGATGTGCACGGCGATGCGGTGCCCATGCCACAGCACCCGCAACTGCTCCAGTGATTCGATGCCTTCCAGCGGGCTGACGCTGAGCCGGGGGAACTCGCGCAGGAAGCCGGCGCGGTAGCCGTACAGCCCGATGTGGCGCAGCGCGGGCGAGACATGGGTGGCCGGTGTGGCCGGGGCGGGCGCGTCGCGCCACCACGGGATCGGCGCGCGCGAGAAGTACAGCGCCCGCTGGGCCGCATCGAGCACCACCTTCACCACATTGGGGTTGGCGAAGTCGGCCGGGTCATGGATGGGATGGGCGGCCGTGCTCATCACGCAGTCGCTCAGGCGGGCCAGCAGCTCGGCGCAGGCGTCGATCAGTGCCGGGTCGATCAGGGGTTCGTCGCCCTGCACATTGACCACGCGGTCATCGCCCTGCAGGCCGAGTTGCTCGCAGGCTTCGGCCAGTCGGTCAGAGCCCGTGGGGTGGTCGGTGCGCGTGAGCACCACTTCGACCCCATGGGCCTGGCAGGCGGCCACGATGCTGGGGTCATCGGCGGCCACCACCACGCGGCGGGCCTGGCTGCGCGCGGCCTGACGCGCCACACGCACGATCATGGGCAGGCCCGCGATGTCGGCCAGCGGCTTGTTGGGCAGGCGGCTCGAGGCCAGCCGCGCCGGGATCAGCACGGTGTAGGACATGGCGGGCTCAGTCGGCAGAGGGCAGGTCGGCGGGCAAGGAGGCCTGGGCGGGGGCGGGTGCATCCAGTGAGACCGCTTCGCTTTCCAGCATCACGGGGATGCCGTCGCGGATCGGAAAGGCCAGTCGGTCGGCGTGGCAGATGAGGCTGTTGCGGTCGTCGCTGCGTTGCAGGGGGCCCTTGCAGACTGGGCAGACCAGCAGTTCGATGAGTCGGGTGTCCATGGCGGAATCCATCAGGTGGTGCGCTTGCGACCAGGGTGGTGCGGCGCGAGTCGGGCGTCCAGGGCCTGCCAGAAGGCAGGCTCAGGACTGAAGTCTAGTGGGCAGACCCACACCTGCGTGTGCGGGCTGTGACGGGCCAGGGCCTCGGGGCTGAGCTTGACCGCGTCTTTCTCTGTGAGGATGACATGGCGAGCCTCTGGTGGCCAGGGCAGGGGCTCCAGCTCGGCGTGGTCGGGCAGCGGCAGTGGCTGGAAGCGGTGGCCCAGGGCCTGCAGGGCCCGGAAAAAGCGTTCGGGCTGGGCGATGCCTGCGGCGGCCCAGGTGGTCTCGGCGTGGGTGTCTGAAGGGGCGAGGGTGAGCGCGTTGTGACCATCCGTGCCGCCTTCTCGCCATCTCGCCCAGGGCAAGGGCTGGCGCAGTTGGCGTTGCGCCAGGTGCCCTGGCAAGGCCGTGGTCGCGCGCTCGGCGTTGTACAGCACCAGGGGGGGCTGTCCGTCGCGGGCGCCTGAAGGGCTGCTCAGCGGTTCACGCAGGGGGCCGGCTGGCAGCAGGCAGCCGTTGCCGGCGCCTCGCTCGTCGAACACCACGATTTCGAGGTCGCGGGCCAGGGCCAGGTGCTGCAGGCCGTCGTCGCACACCAGCACGTCCAGCTCCGGATGCCGTGCCAGCAAGGCCCGGCCGCCCCGTGCACGCTGGGCGCAGACGGCCACCGGCACCCCCGTGCGCTGCCAAAGCAGCCAGGGCTCGTCACCGGTGATGCCTGCATTCAGCCCCGGGGCGCTGTTGGCGTCGAGCACCAGGGCGTCGGGGCTGCGGCTGGCGGTGCCACCGTGCCCTCGTGTCAGCAGACCCGGGTGCCAGCCCTGGGCTTTCAGATGTTCCAGCAGGGCCAGCGTGGTCGGGGTCTTGCCGGCGCCGCCCGCAATGCGGTTGCCCACCACGACCACCGGCACAGGCAGCGCCGTGGCGCGCAGTGCGCCCCTGCGGTACAGCACCCGACGCCAGGCCACCAGCGCTTTCATCAGCGCATGGAGCGGCCAGGTCAGGGCGGTGTACAGGCCGACCTGCTGCCACTGTCGGGTCAGCCAGGCCTCCAGGGAAACGCGCCGGTCAGGCATGCGGTGCCGCGTGGGGTTGTGGTAGCGGTCGTGGCGCGGCGGGCGTCAGGGGGCCGTGCCTGCAGCCGCTTCACCGCCCGCCTGCCCTTGGGCGGCGAAGGTCAGTTGAGTCAGCCCGGCGCGGCGCGCAGCGTCCATCACGTTGATCACGCTCTGGTGCGTGGCCGAGGCATCGGCCGTCACGATGACGATGGTGTCTTTCTGGCCGCCCGAGGCCTGTTGAAGGCCCGCGGCCAGCAACTCCACGCTGCGGCCCTGCACCAGTTGCCGATTCACCATGTAGCGACCGTCTGCCGTGACCACCACCACCAGTTCCTTGGGGCGCTGCTTGGCCACGTTGGCATTGGCTGTGGGCAGGTTGATCTTGAGTTCGGTGAAGCGCGAGTAGGTGGTCGTCAGCATCAGGAAGATGAGGATGACCAGCAGCACGTCGATGAACGGGATCAGGTTGATCTCGGGTTCTTCGCTGCGACGCGGGCGGAAGTTCATGGCCATGGGCGCAGCCCCTCAGCGGCGACCAGCGGCCGGGCGCACCAGGTGTTGCACCAGGCGTTCGGCCCCTTGCTCCATCTGGAGCGCGAAGGCGTCGACCCGGGCGCGGAAGTGCCGGAAGGCGATCAGGGCCGGGATGGCCACGATCAGGCCGAATGCGGTGTTGTACAGCGCGACCGAAATGCCGTGTGCCAACTCTTGGGGGTTGCCTGAGCCATTGGCTCCGCCTGTGGCCCCGAAGATCTCGATCATGCCGACCACAGTGCCCAGCAGGCCCAGCATGGGCGCCGCCGACGCGATGGTGCCCAGGGCGTTGAGGTTTTTCTCCAGGCCATGGATGGCCTGACGCCCCGCGGCTTCGACGGCCGAGCGCAGTCGCTCTTCGTTGCCGCGGCTTTCGGCGGCGGCCTGCAGGCCGTGAGCCAGCACCGTGCCCAGCACCGAGTTGTCGGCCAGTTTCTGCAAGGTGTCAGCCGAGGGAAGGCCGGCCTTGGTGACCGACAGCACTTCATCGACCAGGCGAGGTGGTGCCACACGGGTTTGGCGCAGGGTCAGCGCGCGCTCGATGATCAGGGCCAGCGCCACGATGGAGCACAGCACCAGGGGAATGATCGGCCAGCCAGCGGCCTGTAAGATCGACAGCAAAGACGTCTCCTGAGGAGTCGAACCCAAAGCGGCCATTATCGGGGGCTTTTTCACAGCTCAGGATGCGCAATGACCACGATGCATGGTGGTGCGTGCGGGCCGATCGGCGCAGACGGTGTGATCAGCCTGTGACGGCTGAGTCATCCACGGATCCTGTGGATAACTTTGGGGGAAACCTCTGGAGTGGCGAAGTTCCCCCTCGGAAAATGGTGCTTTTCCTTAGGTTGCTGCATTTTTAAGCACAAAAAAACATATATGAATCAACAGCTTGGTATGTTTTCCCTGCGTTTGAGGGGGTGCTGGTGTGGAGAATGTCACATCGTGCACCAACTGTGGACATGCCCCGAGATGCAGCAGACGGTGGTGCGCCATGGGCTGGCTTGAGGACACGGCGCGTGGTCGCTCTGGCGTGGGTTCCGGGGGCGGGCGCGGAAGCGCTGCAGAGGTCGCACCGCGGGCGCGGGTGTGGGGCGTGGCCGCGCTGGTGCAGGCGGTGGCCGACACTTTGTCGGCACGCTACGGCACCGTGGTGGTGCAGGGTGAGCTGTCGGGTGTGACGGTGGCATCCAGCGGCCACGCCTATTTCACGCTCAAAGACGAATCGGGCCAGGCCGCCTTGCGGTGCGCCATGTTCCGCCGGGCGTTTTCGCAGGTGGGTTTTCGCCCGATGGACGGCCAGCGCGTCGAAGTGCAAGGCAAGGTCTCGGTGTTCGAGGCCCGGGGCGAGTTGCAGCTGGTGGTCGAGAGCCTGCAGCGTGCGGGCGAGGGCGCGCTGTTCGAGCAGTTCCTGCGCCTGAAGGCGCGGCTGGAGGCCGAGGGCCTGTTCGATGCCTCTCGCAAGCGGCCGATTGCGCCCTGGCCGCGCCGGGTGGGTGTGGTGACCTCGCTGGGTGCTGCGGCCCTGCGCGATGTGCTCACGGCCTTGCGGCGGCGTGCGCCCCATGTCGACGTGCTGGTGCTGCCCTGCAGCGTGCAGGGCGCCGAGGCACCGCCGCAGATCGTGCAGGCCTTGCAGGTGGCGCAGGCCTGGCGAGGCACCGATGGCCTGGGCCTGGACACCGTGCTGCTGTGCCGTGGTGGCGGCTCGCTCGAAGACCTCTGGGCCTTCAACGACGAGCGCGTGGTGCGCGCGGTGGCGGCCAGTGCCGTGCCCGTGATCTGTGGCGTGGGCCATGAAACCGACATCACCCTGGCCGACCTGGCGGCCGACCTGCGCGCGCCCACGCCCACCGCGGCGGCCGAGCTGTGCTCTCTGCCGCGGGCCGACCAGCTGGAGGCGCTGGACGACCTGGCCATGTCATTGACCGACGCCTTGCATCGGCGGCTGGACCAGCAGGCGCAGCGCCTGGACCGGCTGGCCTTGCGCCTGAGCCGCCCGGGCGGCCTGGTGCACAGTGCGCGCCAGGAGGTGTTCGCGCTGGAGGCTCGCATGCGCCAGGTGCTGCCGCAGCGCCTGCTGGCCGAGCGGCACCACTGCGCCACTGCGGCACAGCGCTTGCCGCAAGCCCTGTCGCAGCGGCTGGCACAGGCCGATCGGGCGCTGGCGCTGCAGGCTTCGCGCCTGAACCTGCTCGACCCGCGCCGCACGCTGGAGCGCGGCTACGCCTGGGTGGAGGGTGAAGACGGCCTGGCCGTGACCGGCGTGGCGCAGTTGCACCCTGGTCAGGCCCTGGCCGTGCATCTGGCCGACGGGGTGGCCCAGACCACGGTGCAGCAGGTGACGCCCACGCACCCCGTCAAGCCCACAGATTCCGCGGGTTGAAAGCCCGACAAGCGCCGGGGAGGTGGGCAGCGTGCCTACAATCGCCCGGTTGAATTTCCCAACCACAGGACGACACACCATGGCACACACGCTTCCCCCTCTGCCGTACGCTTCCGACGCACTGGCTCCTCACCTGAGCAAGGAGACCTTTGAATATCACTACGGCAAGCACCACCAGGCCTACGTCACCAACCTGAACAACCTGATCCCCGGCACCGAGTTCGAAAGCCTGTCGCTGGAAGAGATCGTCAAGAAGTCCAGCGGTGGTGTCTACAACAACGCTGCCCAGATCTGGAACCACACCTTCTTCTGGAGCTGCATGAAGCCCAATGGCGGCGGCGCGCCTTCGGGTAAGCTGGCTGACGCCATCAACGCCAAGTTCGGCAGCTACGACGCCTTCAAGGAAGCCTTCACCAAGTCGGCCGTGGGCAACTTCGGTTCGGGCTGGACCTTCCTGGTCAAGAAGGCCGACGGTTCGGTCGACATCGTCAACATGGGCCCGGCCGGCACCCCGCTGACCACCGGCGACACCGCCCTGCTGACCATCGACGTGTGGGAACACGCCTACTACATCGACTACCGCAACGCCCGCCCCAAGTTCGTGGAAACCTTCCTGAACAGCCTGGTGAACTGGGAGTTTGCAGAGAAGAACTTCGGCTGATCCAGCCGGTTCACGCCACAGCCTCCGGTGTGCCGGGGCTGTGCGCCCCGGGTTGCGGGGCACCGATCAAGCCGGGCAGTGCCCGGCTTTTTCTTTGACCGAATCGCTGGTGGCAACGCTCCAATCGACTGCGTAGTTTCCACATGTTTTTTCGCGGTCACGGCGCACCGGCGTGGGTCAGGGGTGGTACAGTGGCGGCGGTTTTACACAAACAAGCCCTTCCCGTCGCCAACGCCGGAGCCACTGGTTCCAAGCTGAGGCGGGTCGCAATCCGCCAATCGGTCAAGCCGTGTCGCGGAAGGTTTTTCAACCAGCCAATTTCTCAGGAAACCTGAGAGCGAGGTGAGCGAAATGATGCAGCAGTTCAGGTCGAACTCGTACCTGTTCGGGGGCAATGCCCCTTATGTGGAAGAGTTGTACGAGGCATACCTCGACAACCCAGGCTCCGTGCCTGACAACTGGCGTTCGTACTTCGACGCCCTCCAGAACGTACCCGCCGTCGATGGCACCGATTCCCGCGACGTGGCCCATGCGCCTGTGGTCGAATCGTTCGCCCAGCGCGCCAAGGCCAACGCCTTCATGGTCAAGACCAGCTCGGCTGACCTGAATGTGGCGCGCAAGCAGGTGCACGTTCAATCCCTCATTGCTGCTTATCGCTTCCTCGGTTCCCGCTGGGCGGATCTCGATCCCCTCAAGCGCCAGGAACGCCCCAAGATTCCCGAGCTCGAGCCTTCGTTCTACGACCTGACCGAGTCCGACATGGACATCACGTTCAGTGCCACGAACACCTACTTCACCAAGGCCGAGCACATGACCCTGCGCGAGATCGTGCAGGCCCTGCGTGAAACGTACTGCGGCAGCATCGGCGCCGAGTACATGCACATCACCGACCCCACCGAAAAGCGCTGGTGGCAAGAGCGCCTGGAGTCGATCCGCTCCAAGCCCACCTTCAGCGCCGAGAAGAAGAAGGCCATCCTGGACCGCCTGACGGCAGCCGAGGGCCTGGAGCGCTTCCTGCACACCAAGTACGTGGGCCAGAAGCGCTTCTCTCTGGAAGGCGGCGAAAGCTTCATCGCCTCGATGGACGAACTGATCCAGCGCGCCGGTGAAAAGGGCGTGCAGGAAATCGTGATCGGCATGGCCCACCGCGGCCGTCTGAACGTGCTGGTCAACACCTTGGGCAAAGAGCCCAAGGAGCTTTTCCAGGAATTCGAGCACACCGCGCCCGAAAACCTGCCGGCAGGTGACGTGAAGTACCACCAAGGCTTCTCGTCGGACGTCAGTACCCCTGGCGGCCCGGTTCACCTGTCACTCTCTTTCAACCCTTCCCACCTGGAAATCGTGAATCCGGTGGTCGAAGGTTCGGTCAAGGCCCGCATGGACCGCCGTGGCGACCCCAAGGGCACGCAGGTGCTGCCCGTGCAGGTGCATGGTGACGCGGCCTTCGCCGGTCAGGGTGTCGTGATGGAAACGCTGGCCCTGGCCCAGACCCGTGGTTACTACACGGGCGGCACGGTGCACATCGTCATCAACAACCAGATCGGTTTCACCACCTCCGACCCGCGCGACACCCGCTCGACGCTGTATTGCTCGGACGTGGTCAAGATGATCGAAGCCCCGGTGCTGCACGTGAACGGCGACGACCCCGAGGCCGTGGTGCTGTGCACCCAGCTGGCGCTGGACTACCGTCAGCAGTTCAACAAGGATGTCGTGGTCGACATCGTGTGCTTCCGCAAGCTGGGCCACAACGAGCAGGACACCCCTGCCATGACCCAGCCGCTGATGTACAAGAAGATCGGCCAGCACCCGGGCACCCGCAAGGTGTATGGTGACCGCCTGGTCGCCGGCGGCACCATGCCTGCTGACGGCCCTGACAACATGGTCAAGGAGTACCGTGCGGCCATGGAAGCCGGCAAGCACACCGTGGACCCCGTGCTGACCAACTTCAAGAGCAAGTACGCCGTCGACTGGACCCCGTACCTGAACAAGAAGTGGACCGACAGCGCCGACACCGCGCTGCCGCTGGCCGAGTTCCGCCGCCTGGCCGAACGCATCACGACCATCCCCGGCAACTTCAAGCTGCACCCGCTGGTGCAGAAGGTGATCGACGACCGCGCGGCCATGGGCCGTGGCGACATCAACGTCGACTGGGGCATGGGCGAGCACATGGCTTTTGCCTCGCTGGTGGCCTCGGGCTACCCGGTGCGCCTGTCGGGCGAAGACTGCGGCCGTGGCACCTTCACTCACCGCCACGCCGTGCTGCACGACCAGAACCGTGAAAAGTTCGACGAAGGCACCTACGTGCCCCTGCAGCACATCGGCGAGAACCAGGCCCCTTTCGTGGTGATCGACTCGATCCTGTCGGAAGAGGCTGTGCTGGGCTTCGAGTACGGCTACGCCGGCTCTGACCCCAACAGCCTGGTGATCTGGGAAGCCCAGTTCGGCGACTTCGTCAACGGCGCCCAGGTGGTGATCGACCAGTTCATCGCCTCGGGTGAAGTGAAGTGGGGTCGCTCCAACGGCCTGACCCTGATGCTGCCGCACGGCTACGAAGGCCAGGGCCCCGAGCACAGCTCGGCCCGCCTGGAGCGCTTCATGCAGCTGGCCGCTGACAACAACATGCAGATCGTGCAGCCGACCACGGCCAGCCAGATCTTCCATGTGCTGCGTCGCCAGATGGTGCGCATGTTCCGCAAGCCCTTGGTGCTGTTCACGCCCAAATCGCTGCTGCGCAACAAGGACGCCACCTCGCCGCTGTCCGAGTTCACCCGCGGTGAATTCCGCACCGTGATCGGCGAGCTCGACGAGACCATCAACGCCGCCAAGGTCAAGCGCATCATCTGCTGCTCTGGCAAGGTGTACTACGACCTGGTCAAGAAGCGCGCCGAGAAGAAGTCGGACGACGTGGCCATCCTCCGCGTCGAACAGCTGTACCCCTTCCCGCACAAGGCGTTCGCTGCGGAAATGAAGAAGTATCCCAACGCCACCGAACTGGTGTGGTGCCAGGACGAGCCCCAGAACCAGGGCGCCTGGTTCTTCGTCCAGCACTACATCCACGAGAACATGGCCGAAGGGCAGAAGCTCGGTTATGCAGGCCGTCCGGCCTCGGCATCGCCGGCTGTGGGTTATGCCCACCTGCACCAGGAACAGCAGAAAGCCCTGCTGGACCAGGCCTTCGCCAAGCTCAAGGGCTTCGTTCTCACCAAGTAAAGGTTCTGACGCCGCGGCGTCCCTGGCGCGCCTGCCCACCGACAAGGGCAGGGCGCTGCAGGTGAGAACGCCTCGGTGCAATGGAGATACACATCATGGCAATCGTTGAAGTCAAGGTTCCCCAACTGTCCGAGTCCGTGGCCGAGGCCACCCTGCTGCAATGGAAGAAGCAGCCAGGCGAAGCCGTCGCGGCCGATGAAATCCTGATCGAGATCGAGACCGACAAGGTCGTGCTGGAAGTGCCGGCGCCCGCCGCTGGCGTACTGGCTGCCCACGTGGTCGGCAATGGCGGCACCGTGGTGTCCGACCAGCTGATCGCCCAGATCGACACAGAAGGCAAGGCTGGCGCTGCACCCGCAGCCGCTCCGGCTGCTGCACCTGCTCCGGCTGCTGCGCCGGCTGCAGCTCCTGTGGCCGCCGCCACCGGTGGCAGCAAGGGCGACGTGGCCATGCCGGCCGCCGCCAAGCTGCTGGCCGACAACGGCCTGAGCGCTTCGCAAGTGGCTGGTTCCGGCAAAGACGGCCGTGTGACCAAGGGTGATGTGCTGGCCGCCGTGGCCGGTGGTGCCAAGCCGGCTGCTGCTGCGCCCGCCACCCCTGCCATCCCCACCGGCGTGCCTACCAGCTCGTTGCCCGCCGTGCAGGCTCCCACCGGTCCGAACAGCCTGGGCGATCGCCCCGAGCAGCGCGTGCCCATGAGCCGCCTGCGTGCCCGTGTGGCCGAGCGCCTGCTGCAGTCGCAAGCCACCAACGCCATCCTGACCACGTTCAATGAAGTGAACATGGCCCCGGTGATGGAAATGCGCAAGAAGTTCCAGGAAAAGTTCGAAAAGGAACACGGCGTCAAGCTGGGCTTCATGAGCTTCTTCGTGAAGGCGGCCGTGCACGCCCTCAAGAAGTACCCGGTGCTGAACGCCTCGGTCGACGGCAACGACATCGTTTACCACGGCTACTTCGACATCGGCGTGGCCGTGGGCTCGCCCCGTGGCCTGGTGGTGCCGGTGCTGCGCAATGTCGACCAGATGACCTTCGCCGAGATCGAAAAGAAGATCGCCGAATTCGGCGTGAAGGCCCGTGACGGCAAGCTGGGCATCGAAGAGATGACCGGTGGCACCTTCTCGATCTCCAACGGCGGCGTGTTCGGCTCGATGCTGTCCACCCCCATCATCAACCCGCCCCAATCGGCCATCCTGGGCGTGCACGCCACCAAGGATCGCCCCGTGGTGGAGAACGGCCAGATCGTGATCCGTCCGATCAACTACCTGGCCATGTCGTACGACCACCGCATCATCGACGGCCGCGAAGCCGTGCTGGGCCTGGTCGCCATGAAGGAAGCGCTGGAAGATCCGGCCCGCCTGCTGTTCGACATCTGATCCACCACCCAGGCATTGCCTGACCCCTGCACCGTTTTTGCGGCCGGGCGGGCCTCACGAGGGCTCGCCTGGCGTCTGCAAATGCCGGCTGCGTGGCCTGCAGGCGTGCACACGCGACACACCAGGAGACGACCATGTCCCAACAATTCGACGTCATCGTGATCGGTGGCGGCCCCGGCGGCTACATCGCTGCCATCCGCGCGGCCCAGCTGGGCTTCAAGGTGGCCTGCATCGACGAATGGAAGAACGCCAAGGGCGGCGCTGCCCCCGGCGGCACCTGCACCAACGTGGGCTGCATCCCTTCGAAGGCGCTGCTGCAATCGTCCGAACACTACGAGCAGGCCGCTCACCACTTCGCTGACCACGGCATCACCGTGGACGGCCTGAAGATGGACGTGGCCAAGATGATCGCCCGCAAGGACGCGGTCGTGAAGCAGAACAACGACGGCATCCTGTACCTGTTCAAGAAGAACAAGGTCAGCTTCTTCCATGGCCGTGGCTCCTTCGTCAAGGCCGACGGTGGCCTGTACGAGATCGCCGTGGCCGGTGACAAGCCCGAGACCCTGCAAGGCAAGCACGTGGTGCTGGCCACAGGCTCGAACGCCCGCCAGCTGCCCGGTGCCGAATTCGACGAGAAGCAGATCCTGTCGAACGAAGGCGCGCTGGCCGTGACCGAAACCCCGGCCAAGCTGGGCGTGATCGGCTCGGGCGTGATCGGCCTGGAAATGGGCTCGGTCTGGCGCCGCCTGGGCGCCGAAGTGACCGTGCTGGAAGCCATGCCCACCTTCCTGGCGGCCGTGGACGAGCAGGTGGCCAAGGAAGCGCAGAAGATCTTCGTCAAGCAAGGCATCAAGCTGCAGCTGGGCGTGAAGATCGGCGAGATCAAGAAGGCCAAGAAGGGCGTGACGGTGAACTACACCGACGCCAAGGGTGAGGCGCAGAAGCTGGAAGTGGACAAGCTGATCGTGTCCATCGGCCGCGTGCCCAACACCAACGGCCTGAACGCCGAGGCCGTGGGCCTGAAGCTGGACGAACGCGGTGCCATCGTGGTGGACGACGACTGCAAGACCAACCTGCCCAATGTGTGGGCGGTGGGCGACGTGGTGCGCGGCCCCATGCTGGCCCACAAGGCTGAAGAAGAAGGTGTGGCCGTGGCCGAGCGCATTGCCGGTCAGCACGGGCACGTCGACTTCAACCTGGTTCCGTGGGTGATCTACACCAGCCCGGAAATCGCCTGGGTCGGCAAAACCGAACAGGCCCTGAAGGCGGAAGGACGGGCTTACAAAGCCGGTTCCTTCCCATTTCTGGCCAACGGGCGCGCCCGCGCCCTGGGGGATACCACCGGCTTCGTGAAGTTCCTGGCCGACGCGGCCACCGACGAGATCCTGGGTGTGCACATCATCGGGCCGTTTGCCAGCGAGCTGATCGCCGAAGCCTGCGTGGCCATGGCCTTCAAGGCCAGCGCCGAAGACATCGCGCGCATCTGCCATGCGCACCCCAGTTTGAGTGAGTCGACCAAGGAAGCGGCGCTCGCCGTGGACAAGCGCACCTTAAACTTCTGATGTCGGTGCAGCACTGAGTCCCCAAGGGCAGCGTGGCTGCCCTTTTTCACGCCTTGAATTTTTTGCACGCCATGTCTGCGCAAACCGTGTCTGTTTCCCAGCTGTACCAGCAAAGCCTGGCCGAACGTGGCTACAAGGCCGACGAGGCCCAGCTGGCCGGCATCGCCGCCTTGCAACGCTGTCAGGACGAATGGGCCGGCTACAAGGCCAAGCGCAGCAATGCGCTGACCAAGATGCTGCGCTACCCCGAGCTGCCCAAGGGCGTTTACATGTACGGCGGGGTGGGGCGGGGCAAGAGCTTCATCATGGACTGCTTCTTCAACGCGGTGCCGCTGGAGCGCAAGACCCGCCTGCACTTCCACGAGTTCATGCGCGAAGTGCACCGCCAGCTGCACGAGCTCAAGGGGCAGCAAGACCCGCTGGAGGTGCTGGCCAAGCGCATGTCGCGCAAGCACCGCCTGATCTGCTTCGACGAATTCCACGTGGCCGATGTGACCGACGCCATGATCCTGTACAAGTTGCTGGACGCCATGTTCCGCAACCGCATGAGCATCGTCACGACCTCGAACTTCCACCCCGATGGCCTGTACCCCAACGGGCTGCACCGTGACCGCATCCTGCCGGCCATCGAGCTGCTCAAGCAGCAGCTGCAGGTGGTGAACGTGGATGCCGGCAACGATTACCGCCGCCGCGCGCTGGAAAACGCCAACCTGTACCTGCAGCCGCTCAATGAGGCCAACGAGGCCGAGATGCACCGGATGTTCTCGCAGCTGGCCGAGACCGCCGACGAAGACCCGGCGCTGAACATCGAGCACCGGGTGCTCAAGGCCCGTCGCAAGGCCGGTGGCGTGGTCTGGTTCGATTTCAACACCCTGTGTGGTGGCCCGCGCTCGCAGAACGATTACCTGGAGCTGGCCTCGCGCTTTCACACCGTGATGCTGAGCGATGTGCCGCACATGCCGGTGAGGTTGGCCTCGGAGGCGCGCCGTTTCACCTGGCTGGTCGATGTGCTGTACGACCGCAAGTGCAAGCTGGTGATCTCGGCCGAAGTGCCGCCCGAGCAGCTGTACACCGAGGGCCCGTTCTCGCACGAATTCCCGCGCACGGTCTCGCGCCTGAACGAGATGCAGTCGAAGGAATACCTGAGCGAAGAGCGACGCGTGGTCGACACCTCGATCACCTGAGGCTGGGTGTCAGGCGGCGGGTTCGACCCGCACCAGCGCAATGCTGAGATTGTCGCCGCTGCCGCGTGCACGGTGACGGGCCTTGCTGATCAGCATTTCACAGGCTTCGCGCGGCGGCAGGGAGGCCAGCACCGCCCCGATCTCGCGGGGGGTGAAGTAATGCCACACGCCGTCGCTGCAGGCCAGCAGGGTGTCGCCGATGTCGAGTCGGTCGATCAGGTGCACGGCTTGCGGCGGGTCTTGCTGGGTGCCCAGGCAGCCGATCAGCAGGTTCGACTGCGGATGGTTGTTGGCCTCTTCTTCGGTGATCTGGCCTTCGTTGATCAGTCGTTGCACGAAGGAGTGGTCGAGCGTGCGGTGCACCATTTCCGACTGGTGGAAGTGGTACACACGTGAATCGCCGGCGTGCACGATGGCGGCCGAGCGGTCAGGGTGCACGATGAAGGCGGCCACGGTGCTGTGCGGCTCTTCTTCGAAGGCGATGGCCGTGAGCTTGATCATCAGGTGGGCTTCCTGCACCAGCTGCCGCAAGGCCAGGGTGGGGTCGTCCTGTTCGGGTGCGTAGCGGTCGAACATCTGACGCGCGGTCATGATGACCTGGTCGGCCGCCTTGCGGCCCCCGCTCTTGCCACCCATGCCGTCGGCCACCACGCCCAGCACACAACCTTGCGTGCGAGGGTGGGGAAGGATTTCCACCTGGTCTTGCTGGTAGTTCCGGTCGCCTTTGTGCAGGCCGGTGGCTGCCACAAGGCGATGGCCGGATGGCTGTCTGATCATGGGAAAACTATAATCGCGAAAAGACTGGCCAGTGCGCTTGCGCGTTGCTTCCCCTGTAAATCAGTGTGGCGCGACCCTCGGGTGTTCCCTCCTTTGCCACCATGCAAGAGAACCTGCATTCACCCCACCGCCGCCTGATCGAGCTCCGCATGGAGCACGCCGACCTCGACAACCTGATCGACCGTGCTGGCCACCAGCAACCGGTGGACGAACTCGCCCTGCGTCGTCTGAAAAAGCGCCGCCTGATGCTGCGTGATCAGATCACCCAGCTCGAATTGCTGCTCGACCCCAAAGAGCCAGCCTGACGAGCACCGTCACTGAGGCGACAGCACTTCCAGCAGCTCGGTCTCCAGCGCCAGCTGCGCCTTGTCCTGGCGCAGCATGGGGCCGTCGATCAGGAAGGTGTCTTCCACCCGTTCACCCAGGGTGTCGATCTTGGCCAATTGCACGTTCACACGGTGCTGCGCCAGCACGCGTGCGATGGCGTACAGCAGGCCCGAGCGGTCACTGGCCGAGATCGACAGCAGGAAGCGCTGGCCACGCTCGTCAGGGCGCAAGCTCAGGCGCGGCTGGATGGGGAAGGATTTCACGCGGCGCGACAGTCGGCCCCGTGTGGGCTCATGCAGGGGCTTGTCGGTGGCCAAAGCCTCGACCAGCTGGCTTTCGACCAGGCTGATCAGCTCGCGGTAGTGGATGCCATCGTGGCGGGCGTTGGGCCCGGCGATCACCTGGAAGGTGTCGAGTGCATAGCCGATCTTCGTGGTGTGCACCCGGGCGTCCAGGATGTTGTAGCCCGTTCGCTCGAAGTAGCCGCAAATGCGCGCGAACACATCGGCGCGGTCGGGGGTGTACACGAGCACCTGCAGGCCTTCGCCCACCGACGACAGGCGGGCCTTCACAATGGGCTGCTCGGTGCGCACCAGGCGCGAGAGAGAGCGCGTGTGCCAGGCGATGTCCGAGGCGTCATGCCGAGCGAAGTAGCTCATGTCGAGCGTCTTCCAGAGCTCGTCTTCCATGCCGGGGCGGGCCGAGCGCAGGGCCAGCGATTTCAGCGCCTGCTGCTTGCGAGCTTCGATCTCGGCATCCATGTGGGGGCGGGCGCCACCCAATGCGCGCAAGGTGAGCTTGTAGAGGTCTTCCAGCAGCTTGCCCTTCCAGGCGTTCCACACCTTGGGGCTGGTGCCGCGGATGTCGGCCACCGTCAGCAGGTACAGGGCCGTCAGGCGCCGCTCGGTGCCCATGCGCTGGGCGAAGGCCTGGATCACGTCCGGGTCGGACAGGTCTTCCTTCTGGGCCACGCGCGACATGGTCAGGTGCTCGCCCACCAGGAACTCGACCAGCTTGCTGTCTTCAGGGTCGATGCCATGGTCGCGGCAGAACCGGCGCACTTCCACCACGCCCAGCTCCGAGTGGTCACCCCCGCGGCCCTTGGCCACGTCATGGAAGAGGGCGGCGATGTAGAGCAGCCACGGCTTGTCCCATTCGGCGGCCAGTTGCGTGCAGTAGGGGTACTCGTGCGCGTGCTCGGGAATGAAGAAGCGGCGCACATTGCGCACCACCATCAGTATGTGCTGGTCAACCGTGTACACGTGGAACAGGTCGTGCTGCATCTGGCCCACGATGCGCCGGAACACCCACAGGTAGCGGCCCAGCACGCTGGTCTGGTTCATGAGCCGGAACAGGCGGGTCTGGCCGTGGTGTTCCTTGAGGATCTCGATGAAAGTGGCGCGGTTGACCGGGTCTCGGCGGAACTCGCCGTCCATCAGGCCACGGGCGTTGTACAGCGCGCGCAGGGTGCGGGCCGACAGGCCCTTGATGGTGTCTTCCCTCTGCAGGGTCAGGAAGGTGCGCAGGATGGCGGTCTGGTCTTTTTCGTAGATGTCGTCGCTGGCCACTTCCAGCAGGCCACCGCGGTCGAAGAACTGCTCGTCGATGCGACGCATCGGGGCGTCCTGGCTGCCGTTGATGCGCTCCTCGATGTTGAGCATCAGGATCTGGTTGAGCTGGGTGACCGCCTTGGCCGCCCAGTAGTAGCGCTTCATGAGCGCTTCGCTGGCGCGCTGGGCCTTGGTGTTGCGGTAGCCGAAGGTTTCGGCCACGCTGTTTTGCAGGTCGAACACCAGGCGGTCTTCGCGCCGCCCGGCGATCTGGTGCAGGCGCGCGCGGATCAGCTTGAGCTGCCCTTCATTGACCGCCAGTTGCTTGGCCTCAAACGGCGTGAGCAGGCCCTTCTGGGCCATCTCCTGCCAGTTGCGGCCCAGGCCGGCCGCACGGGCCAGCCAGATCACGACCTGCAGGTCACGCAGGCCGCCAGGGCTTTCCTTGCAGTTGGGCTCCAGGGAGTAGGGCGTGTCTTCGTATTTGGTGTGGCGCTGGCGCATTTCCAGCGTCTTGGCGCGCACGAAGGCCGGCACGTCCATGGCGGCGCGCGTGGCCTTGGTCATTTCGTTGAAACGCACCTTCGAGCCATGCAGGTGGCGAGCTTCCAGCAGCGACGTCTGCACGGTCACGTCGCGTTCGGCTTCTTCCACGCACTCTTGCACGGTGCGCACCGACGAGCCGATCTCCAGGCCCACGTCCCAGCAATTGCTGATGAAGCCTTCCAGCGCTGGAGCCAGCGATTCATCGCCCAGCACCGAGGGCGACACCGGCAGCAGGATCAGCACGTCCACATCGGAATGGGGGAACAGCTCGCCGCGCCCGTAGCCGCCCACGGCCACCAGGGCCGCACCCTTGGGCAGGCCGTTGGCTTCCCAGATCTGGCCCAGCGTGCGGTCGACCAGGCGCGCCATCTGCACCAGCAGCCGTTTGGCCGAGGCGGTGGTGGGGCGTGCGTCGGCGAACTGTTTCACCAGTTCGGCTTTGGCAGCCTTGAAGTCGGTGCGCAGGGCGGCGATGTCCAGGGGCATGGGTACAGCAGGGTGTTGGGCACGCCCTGGGAGCGTGCGGCGGGGTGATCGTCAGGGGCAGCGCACTTCGAGGGCGGCCCCTGGCGGGTCAGGCGGTGCTCAGGTGCGCGTGGCGGTGATGAAGTCCGGTGGTGGCGGGCTGCCAGCCGACAGGGTCAGCACTTCGTAGCCGGTTTCGGTGACCAGGATGGTGTGCTCCCACTGGGCCGACAGCGAGCGGTCTTTGGTGACGATGGTCCAGCCGTCGCCCAGGGATTTGATGTCGCGCTTGCCCGCATTGATCATGGGCTCGATGGTGAAGACCATGCCGGTTTTCAGCTCTTCCAGGGTGCCGGGGCGACCGTAGTGCAGCACTTGCGGCTCTTCATGGAACTTCTGGCCGATGCCGTGGCCGCAGAACTCGCGCACGATGGAGAAGCCCTGGTTTTCGGCAAAGGTCTGGATGGTGTGGCCAATGTCGCCCAGGCGTGCGCCGGGCCTGACCTTGGCAATGCCCTTCCACATGGCTTCGTAGGTGAGGCTGCACAGGCGCTTGGCCGCGATCGAGCCATTGCCCACCACGAACATGCGGCTGGTGTCGCCATGCCAGCCGTCTTTGATGACGGTGATGTCGATGTTGACGATGTCGCCGTCTTTCAGGGCGCGATCATTCGGGATGCCGTGGCACACCTGGTGGTTGATCGAGGTGCAGATCGACTTGGGGTAGGGCGCATGGCCGCCTGGGGCATAGTTCAGCGGGGCGGGGATGGTGCCTTGCTCGTTGACCATGTAGTCATGGGCGAGCTTGTCCAGGGCCTCGGTGGTGACGCCGGGCTTGACGAAGGGGGTGAGGTAGTCCAGCACCTCGGAAGCGAGGCGACCGGCGACGCGCATGGCGTCGATGTCGGCGCCGGTTTTGATGGTGATGCTCATGGGTGCAGGATTATCCCGGATTCGCCTGCCAGCCCTTGGTAAAATCCCCAAAGTTTCGATCACGCCCTGCTTCGGCAGGGCGGTCTCATTTTCAGGCCCTGCCTGACGCAACCGACCCCACCGCGATGACCCAGCTGATGCACTTCGAGGGCGGCAACGCCCTGGCGCCCCACCAAGTTCAGGCCCTGCTGCCCAAGCTCCAAGCCATCAACCCCAAAGTCACCGCCGTGCACGCCCGGTTTGTGCACTGGGTGGCGGTCGATCAGGCCCTGCCGGCGGCCGAACTCGACAAGCTGGGCGCTCTGCTCACTTACGGTGATGCCTATGACGGCGCCACCGAGGGCGACCTGATTGTGGTGGCCCCGCGCCTGGGCACCGTGTCGCCCTGGGCCTCGAAGGCCACCGACATCGCGCACAACTGCGGCCTGGGCATTCGCCGGGTCGAGCGCGTGACCGAGTTCCGCATTGCGGTGAAGCCCGGCCTGCTGGGCACGCTGACCGGCGGCCTGGCCGGTGGCGCCAAGCCCTTGAGCGCTGATGAACTGTCGGCCCTGGCCGCCGTGCTGCACGACCGCATGACCGAAAGCGTGCTGCTGGCGCGCGAAGATGCCGCGCGCCTGTTCGACGACAAGCAAGGCGCTCCCCTGGCCCATGTGGACGTGCTGGGCCATGGCCGCAAGGCGCTGGAAGAAGCCAACGTCACCTTCGGCCTGGCGCTGTCGGACGACGAGATCGACTACCTGGTCAACGCCTTCACCGGCCTGAAGCGCAACCCCACCGACGTGGAGCTGACCATGTTCGCGCAGGCCAACAGCGAACACTGCCGCCACAAGATCTTCAACGCGAAGTTCACCATCGACGGCCAGGCGCAAGACCTGTCGATGTTCGGCATGATCCGCAACACCGAAAAGATCAGCCCGCAGCACACGGTGGTGGCCTACTCGGACAACGCCTCGGTGATGGAGGGCCATGCCATCGAGCGCTGGATGCCCGAGGGCTACACCAACGCCCCGCAGTACAAGGCCCGCGAAGAGCTGGCCCATGTGCTGATGAAGGTGGAAACGCACAACCACCCCACGGCCATTTCGCCCTTCCCGGGCGCATCGACCGGCGCGGGCGGCGAGATTCGCGACGAAGGCGCCACCGGCCGCGGTTCGCGCCCCAAGTCGGGTCTGACGGGCTTTTCGGTGTCGAACCTGAACCTGCCCGGCACCAGCGAACCCTGGGAGCAGAACCCGGTGGGCAAGCCCGAGCACATCGCCAGCCCGCTGCAGATCATGATCGAAGGCCCGTTGGGCGGTGCCGCCTTCAACAACGAATTCGGTCGTGCCAACCTGGGCGGCTACTTCCGCGTGTTCGAGCAGACCGTGGGCGAGGGCGAAGCCGGCATCCGCCGTGGTTACCACAAGCCCATCATGATCGCCGGTGGCATCGGCACCATCAGCAGCGAACAGACCAAGAAGATCGTGTTCGGTGCCGGCACGCTGCTGATCCAGCTGGGCGGCCCGGGCATGCGCATCGGCATGGCCGGCGCGGCCGCGTCGTCGATGGCGGCGGGTACCAACTCGGCTGCGCTTGATTTTGACTCGGTGCAACGTGGCAACCCTGAAATCGAGCGCCGTGCCCAAGAGGTGATCAACCACTGCTGGGGTCTGGGCGCGAACAACCCCATCCTCGCCATTCACGACGTGGGCGCGGGTGGCATCTCCAACGCCTTTCCTGAGCTGGTCGATGGCGCCGGCAAGGGCGCACGCTTCGACCTGAGCAAGGTGCCGCTGGAAGAAAGCGGCATGGCCCCGAAAGAAATCTGGTGCAACGAAAGCCAGGAACGCTATGTGCTGGCCATTGCGCCGGAAAGCCTGGCCACCTTCACCGCCATGTGCGAGCGCGAGCGCTGCCCCTTCGGCGTGATCGGTACCGCCACGGAAGCGCTGGAGCTGATCCTGGAAGACACCACCCGCCCTGAAGCCGACAGGGCCGTGGACATGCCCATGGACGTGCTGCTGGGCAAGCCGCCCAAGATGCACCGCGATGTCCAGCGCGTGGTGTGGGATGGCGGCCAGGTCGATCTGACCGGCGTGAACCTGGGCACCGTGGCCCTGGACGTGCTGCGTCACCCCACCGTGGCCAGCAAGCGCTTTTTGATCACCATCGGTGACCGCACCGTGGGTGGCCTGAACCACCGCGACCAGATGGTCGGCCCCTGGCAGGTGCCCGTGGCCGACGTGGCCGTGACCCTGGCCGACTTCAAGGGCTTTGCCGGCGAAGCCATGGCCATGGGCGAGCGCACGCCGCTGGCCTCGGTCAATGCCCCCGCTTCGGGCCGCATGGCCGTGGGCGAAGCCATCACCAACCTGCTGGCCGCCCCCATCGAGCTGCCGCGCGTGAAGCTGTCGGCCAACTGGATGGCTGCTTGCGGCGAAGCCGGCGAAGACGCGGCCCTGTACGACACGGTCAAGGCCGTGGGCATGGACCTGTGCCCGGCCCTGGGCATCTCGATCCCGGTGGGCAAGGATTCGCTGTCCATGCGCACCAAGTGGAGCGATGGCGGCCAGACGAAGCAGGTCACGGCCCCGGTGTCGCTGATCGTGACCTCGTTTGCTTCCATCGCTGACGTGCGCGGCACGCTCACGCCCCAGCTGATCACCCGCGAAAACGGCCAGGCCCTGGACACCACGCTGGTGCTGATCGACCTGGGCGAAGGCAAGAAGCGCATGGGCGGCTCGATGCTGGCCCAGGTGCTGGGGCAGTTCGGCAACGACGTGCCTGATCTGGACAACCCCGAGATGCTCAAGGCCACGGTGAGCGCGGTGAACGCCCTGCGCGCCGAAGGCAAGCTGCTGGCCTACCACGACCGGGGCGACGGCGGCCTGTGGGCCACCGTGTGCGAAATGGCCTTTGCGGGCCACACCGGCGTGGCCATCAATGTGGACATGCTGGTGACGGAAGGCGATGGCATTTCCGACAGCCTGGCCGACACCGGTGATTCGAAGAACTGGGCCGGCCAGGTGGGCGAGCGCCGCAACGAGCTGACCCTCAAGGCCCTGTTCAACGAAGAGCTGGGTGTGGTGCTGCAGGTGCGCACGGCCGACCGCGACGCCGTGCTCAAGACCCTGCGCGAACACGGCCTGGGCAAGCACAGCCACGTGATCGGCAAGCCCATCCTGAGCGGTGCAGGCCAGCACGAGGTGCAGGTGTGGCGCGATGCCAAGGACGTGTTCAAGGCCCCGCTGGAGCAGCTGCACAAGACCTGGGACGAGGTCAGCTGGCGCATTGCCCAGCTGCGCGACAACCCCGCCTGTGCCGACAGCGAACACGCCACCATCGGCCAGCCGAACGACCCGGGCATGCACGTGCACCTGAGCTTCGACCCGCTGGACGACGTGGCCGCGCCCTTCGTGCGCAAGGCCCGCCCCAAGGTGGCCATCCTGCGCGAGCAGGGTGTGAACTCGCACGTGGAAATGGCCTACGCCGTGGCGCAAGGGGGCTTTGACACCTTCGACGTGCACATGAGCGACCTGCAGGCCGGCCGCACCCGCCTAGACCAGTACCAGGGCTTCATTGCCTGTGGTGGTTTCAGCTACGGTGACACGCTGGGTGCTGGTGAGGGCTGGGCCCGTTCGATCATGTTCAACCCGCAGCTGGCCGAGCAGTTCCAGGCCTTTTTCGGCCGCAGCGACACCTTCGCACTGGGCGTGTGCAACGGTTGCCAGATGCTTGCGGCCCTGAGCCCGATCATCCCGGGCGCGCAAGACTGGCCCAAGTTCACGCACAACCAGAGCACCCGCTTCGAGGCCCGCCTGAGCCTGGTCGAGGTGCTGGACAGCCCTTCGCTGTTCTTCGCCGGCATGGCCGGCAGCCGCCTGCCGATCGCTGTGTCGCACGGTGAAGGCTTTGCCAATTTCAGCCAGCGCGGCAACGCAGCCCAGGTGCACCAGGCCATGCGCTTTGTGGACCACACCGGCGCGCCCACCGAGGTGTATCCCTTCAACCCGAACGGTTCGCCCGGTGGCCTGACCGCGGTGACCACGGCCGATGGCCGCTTCACGGCCATGATGCCGCACCCGGAGCGCGTGTTCCGCAACGTGCAGATGAGCTGGACCAGCGGCAACCTGAGCGATGCCAGCCCCTGGCTGCGCATGTTCCGCAACGCGCGCAAGTGGGTGGGGTGATCAGCGCAGGCTCTTGAAGTCAGGGCGCTGCCCGGCGCTCACCCACTGGGCGGTGCGCTGGTACATCTCGGCCATGGCCGCATGCTGGGCGGCCATCTCGCGTTGGGCCTTGTCCTGGAAGGCGGTCAAGGTGCGCTCGCGGTTGCCCGACCATTGCCAGGCGATCCACAGGGCCGCCGCGCCCTGAGCGCCTCGCCCTGAGGCCCCCAGTGCTTCACCCAGCGGTGCCCAGGTGGCGGTGCGCCGTGGGTCGAGCAGCAGGGCCTCGGTGAGCACCTGTGCAGCCTCGGGTGCTTGTTGCGCCTTGAGCAGCGCAAAGCCCAGGTTGCCCATGATCTCGACGTCGCGGGGGTCTTCCTTGACCGCCATGCGCAGCAGGGCCACGGCTTCGGTCGAGTTGCCCGCTTGCAAGGCCGTCAGTGCCAGCTGGTTCTGTTTGCGCGCCTGCGCGCGGTTGCCCGGTGCAGGCTTCGGCAGGGCTTGCATCCTGGCGGCCAGGGTGCGCACGGTGTCGAGGTCTTCCCTCATGGCGGCCTGCAGGCTCATGCTCATGCAGTCCTTCAGCACATTGCAGTCTGCAGGGGGTGGGGCAGCAGCCATTGGCGCCTGTGCGGGTGCCACAGCCAATGGTGGCTGGGCGCCAGGCGGTGGGCTCATGGGCGCCTGTGCGGGTGCCTCCGGCTCGGCGGGCGCTTGTGCCATGGCTTCATCGTTTTCGGCAGGTGCAGCCTCTTCGGCTTCTTGCGCATCGGTCTCGGCCTGCGCCTGTGTGATCGGCGCTTCGTCATTCAGGAAGGCCATCACCACCTCGTCGAAGCGGCCCAGTGCGGCCACCACCGGGGCGGCATCCAGCGGGCGACCATTGACCTGCAGCATGCCCTTTTCGAACTTGAGGGTGGCTTGCAGGCCGTCAGGGGTTTCGCGCGCCATCTGCGAGGCCAGCACGAACTGCCGCTGGTCGGCGTTGAGCAGCTCACCCTTGAGCAGCAGCTTGCCCTGTGCGTTCAGCAGCCGTGCGGTGCTGAGGGCCTGCCCGGGGGCGGCGGCAGCCAGTTGCAGCTGGAAGTCGCCCTCCAGGCCGCCTTGCGTGCCCAGACCACTCAGCCGGGTGATGCCCGCCTTCATGCCGCTGGCCAGCAGGGTCTGCACGGCCTGGCGCACCTTCTGGCTTTCCTCGCGGGTCAGGGCCTGGACACCGCATGACGAGCCCATCACCGTGGTGAGCGTTTCCACGCTGGCCGCGTGCAGGCCTTGCACCGAAGCCTCCAGCACCATGTCCTTGAGCTCCTGTCCGGCCCATTGCACACGGCTCAGGCGCTGGGTGAGCGTGGAGTCGAGGCGGTCGTTCTTTTCTAGTGTGATGGAGCGGAATTCCAGGCCTGTGGCCGTGGCCGTCTGGCTGCTGATCTCCTGCACTTTCAGGCCCATGCTGCCGATGCCGCGCTGCCAGTGCTGCAGGTCGAGATCGATCCCCAGGCCCTTGACCTGCACGGCGTGGCCGGTACCACGCAGGGTGACGTCATCGAGCTGCCACTGGAACTGCAGCGCCTTGTGGTGCCAGGATACCTTGCCTTTGGAGGGAGAGCCTTCCAGGCGTTCGCCGCCTGCGGCATACGACATGGCAGGCAAGCTCAGGTCGGAATGGATCGCGCCAGTCCAACGAACCTGACCGTCGCCTTGCAAGGGGTTGTCGCTGCCGAACACCCGCTTGAACACCTCTGCGCCTTCCCCCTGTGGTTTGAGCGACCAGTGGAAGCGGTTAGAGGCCGTGAAGCTCGGGAGGTGGCTGGCCTCGTAGTCAAGCCGCCAGACGGTGTCGGCGTCACCGTCGCCGGTGTGGCATCGGTCACGCACCACCACATCGACCGATCCTGTTGAAGACAGGTACCCCGCCGTGTGCTGCAGGTTGCGCAGCAGCACATCACTCTTGGGGTCAGGGGTGCTGGCCAGTTGGCGCAGATGTTCGTCCACCGCGCGAGAGCTGAAGTGGGGCAAGGCCCCGAAGGCGAGAGCGCTCAGGCCCACGATGGCCATCAGGCCGTTGCGAAGCACGGGCTTCATGGGGCACCTCCATCCAAGTTGCCCGGCGAGATTAGCCCTGAGTGATGAAGGAAAGAAGACCCGCACGAGATGCCGGCGCGAGGCAACGCCCGTTTTTCACGGAAAAGCCCGCGATGGCTTCAGGGGTTTGCCAATCGGCAACAGACCAGGCGGTGCGCCCGCCCCAGGTCAGGCCCTGCGTGGGCGCTGGATCCAGGCATCCAGACCCGCCAGGGCCTGAGTCCACAGGGGGGGCATCAGTGCCATCACCCAGGCACTGGTGCCGATTTCGGTGCTGCGGTGCCAGAAAGCCAGCCCCACGGGCAGGCTGACGGCAACCAGCCACACGGCCCAGAACACGAAGAAGAGCAGGGCCTGGGCTCGGCGGTGTTGCCACCATTGGCCGGCGCCGGGCACGATGCCTGACAACAAGGCAGGCACCCATCCGGGCGCCTGGAGCGTGTCCAGCGCGAGCGGTTCCACCTCTTCGCGCTGGGCGGCCGGAATGCCCAGGTGATGCAGCACCCGTTCGGCCGTGACCTGTGACGGCACCAGCCCCTGCAGGATGCGACCGTCGGCCATGCGGATCTGCATCCACACCCCTGGGGCAAAGGTGTGTTGCAGGCGGGTCCAGGTGGGCAGGCGCTTGCGCGAAACCAGGCGAACACGCTCGATGCCGGCGCGGTACCAGCGCGCCTCCAGCGCCTGGGTCCCCGACGGCGGGCTTCTGAAGGCCAGCAGGCGCCGGCTGGTCAGCACCATCCAGCGCACGCGCATGCCATCGCGCATCATCCAGGTCTCTCGGGCGTGCTCGCCGGGCTTGGCTGCGGCGGCCCAATGGGGCGTCAGGCGCAGCCATTGCAAGGCCTGCTGGTTCAGCATCGACTCGAAGGCCGGGTGACGGGCCAGGCGCTTGAGCCAGCTGGGTTGCAGTGCCAGGGCTGCCAGCATGCCGCCGAGTGAGCCGAACCGCACAGGCCAGGTCGAGCCTGGCTGCACGATCAAGGCGAGGAAGGCCAGGGTCATCAGCAGGGGCGCGCGTGCAATCAGGGCTTTGACCAACCGGCGTGGTGCTTGTTCGGGCATGGTGCCCACGAACCGCAATTCCATTCCTGCTTCGGCCCGGGCGGGCGCCTGTTGGCGCCACCGCTGCAAAGCCCAGCACAACATGCCCAGGAGAAGGGCCACCACAGCCCCCAGGCGCGCCAGACGGTGCCGATCCATGGCCGCGTCGGCCTGGGCGCGCTCGCTGGCCAGGGCATGGCGCAAGGTGGCATCGGCGTAGTCGTCCAGCGCATGACCGTCGACACCGAATCGACGTATGCGCCAGTCATGCCCGTCGATGACCAGCAGTTCTTCGCGTCGCCAGGCCAGGTCCCTGGGCTCGGCGGTGTCTGGCAGTTCGAGCGCCTTGAGGGCCCCATCAGGCATCACGAAGGCGACATCACCCTTTTGCATGCGGGCATCGAGCAGGGCGATGGTGGCCACGGGGCTGTCCGGCACGCCGCGCGCAGGGTGTGTGTCGGACAAGGCCAGATACTGCCGGTCTGTGGTGGGTTTGAGCGTCAGACGGCTGGTCTGACGCAGGTCGAGCCCGCTCAGGCCCACCAGCGCAGCGCGGTTGGTGTCCGTGGCCCAGAGGGTGTCGCCCTCCCACCACAGCCGGTTCGTGAATTCGAAGGTGCCGGGTTGGCTGCGCGCCAGCAATCGCCCCTCGGGGCTGAACAGCACCACGGTGTGGCTGCCCCCTGTGGCCACGGCCATCCGGCCATCCAGGTGCACGGCCAGCCAGACCGCGCCGTCCAGCTGGTGGCGCAGGTCGGCCGGCCAGTCCAGGTGCACGGTGCGGGTCAAGGCCCCGGTCTGCCCATTGAGCACCACGACATCCGGGTGCCCGCGGCTCATGGCCAGCAATTCGTCGTGGTCGACCAGCGAGCGCACCGACAGCGTGGCGGGCGCCTTCGGCAGCCCCAGCCTGTCCAGTGGCACCTGCTGCACGGTGTGGCCCGCGGTGTCCAGCAGCAGCAGACCGCTGTCCACCACCACCCAGACACGGCCATCGGCGAGGGGCGCCAGGGCCGATGGCCCCTGGTGCGTCAATGCGTCGCGGTGCCATTGCACCGACCCACCCGCCAGCAGCATGCTGACCAGCAGGCACAGGCCTGCCAGCCACGACCCGAGGCGTGACGGCGGTGGGCTCATGGCGACGTGGGGCTGCAGCACAATGCGCGCGACCCGAGGTCAGGCAGCGACGGTGCGAACGGTCAGCGCAGGTGCGCCGGCGGCGATCGCGATCAGGCGATCGATGTTGGGGTGCTTGCCGGCGTTCAAACGGGCATCGGCGGTGTGTTCGGCGTAGATGTCCAGGCCTTCCAGGGCCGCCGCGGCGTTGATGCTGCCATGCCGGCTGGCCAGGGCAGCGTAGACGGCCAGCGAGCCCGCCTGGCCTGGCTTGTTCTCGATGCGGGCGCTGACCTGTCCATCTGCGTCGATCAGTTCAATGGCCGACAGGTGGGCGACGGGTGGCAGTTGTTTGAGGTTGTCGGCGAAGGCCATGTGGTGTCTCTGGTCAGCGGGGCAAGCGCAAAAGCGTGGATTTTGCCGCAAGCCGTGCCTGCAAGCCGCTGGTGTATGGTGTCCAGATGCGTGTTTCTGAACGCCTGGCCGATGCCAGGGAGAGTCTGCAGGGGCTGACGGGTCGGCAACTGGGTTTTGCGGCCGCCACCGCAGGTGCCGTGGCGTTTTCCGGCAAGGCCATCGTGGCCAAGTTGATGTACCGGCTGGGTGCCGACGCGGTCTCGACCGTGGGGATGCGCATGGCCTATGCGCTGCCCCTGTTTGCGGCCCTGGCCTGGTGGGTGTCGAGGTCGGAGGAGGCCCGGCGAACGCCCCTGGGGCGCCGGGATGCCTGGCAGGTGGCCGCGCTGGGTTTTTGCGGCTACTACCTGGCCTCGACCCTTGACTTCCTGGGGCTTCAGTACATCTCGGCCAGTCTGGAGCGGGCGATCTTGTACCTCAATCCCACACTGGTGCTGTTGCTGTCGGTGGTGTTTCTGGGGCACCGGGTGCGCTGGGCCGCGGTCGGTGCCATGGCGCTGGCCTATGCGGGCGTGGTGGTCGTGTTCTTGCACGATCTGTCGTCTCTGCACCTGGGCGTGCACGTTGCCGCAGGCTGGCATGACGTGTTGCTGGGCGGGGCGCTGGTGTTTGCCAGTGCCCTGTCGTATGCGGTGTACCTGATGGGCAGCGGCACCCTGGTGCAGCGCCTGGGCAGCCTGCGCCTGGTGTCCTACGCGTCCTGCATGGCCTGTGTGCTGTGCATTGTCCAGTGGGTGGTGGTGCATCAGGTCTCGGGTGGACAGGCGGGTGGTTGGGCACATCTGCCCTGGCAAGCCCATGCCTTGTCGGTGCTCAATGCCGTGGCCTGCACGGTGCTGCCGATCTGGCTGGTCATGCAGGGCGTCAAGCACCTGGGGGCATCGATGGCTTCGCAGGTGGGCATGATCGGGCCGCTGTCGACCCTCTGGATGGCCTCTGTGTGGCTGGGTGAGCCCATCACGCCCCAGTTGCTGCTGGGCACGGCCGCCATCCTGGGGGGCGTGGTGCTGCTGGCCCGTGTGAAGGGCTGATCAGCGCTGGGCGTGCCGGGCTTCGGCCTGCCCCAGGGCCTGTCGCAGGCATCGGGCTTGCTGGCCGATCGACTCAGGCAAGGGTTGTGTGCCCTCCAGCACCGACTGGATGTATGCCGCAGTGGTGCCAGCGTCGTGTTGCGTGGGCAGGTCGGGCAGGGCGGTCAGCGTGCCCTCCTGGGGTTGACGGCTCAGGCTGGTGTCCATCTCGCCTTGCAGGTACACATCGAAACGGGGTTGCCTGCGCGCGTCGGCCACGGGCTCGCCTTCGGTGCCTCGCATCAGCAGTGCGTTGGCCTGGGTGCGCTGCAGGTAAGCCTTCAGCGACACGGCGTATTCAGGGTGGGTATGGTTGACCACACGCACGGTGGGCACGGCTGGCGGCAGGGGGGCGAGCAGCTTGGCCACGGTGTGCGCCGGGTTGCGCAGGCCGATGGTCCAGCGCACGTCCAGCAACCTGGCCAAGCCAGGGCAGAGGGTGTGGGTGTCGACAAAGGCAGGTTGGCGCGCCAGCCAGGCCGAAGCCACTTCTTGCGGTGTACGGCACCGCGCCCAGCCGAGGGCATCGAACACCTGGGCCGTGGTGACCCGGGTGGGATCGGCCAGCGGGCCATGCACCAGCACCGCCACACCGCTGCGCGCCAGATGGGCAGCCAGCAGCGCGGTCAGGTTGGGCAGCTTGCGTGCGCCGTTGTAGCTGGGCAGCACCACCACGCCCGAGCCATGGGGCTGGGGTGCAGGCAGCGGCATACAGCGCGCCAGGGTGGACTGCACGAACCCATCCAGTTCTTCGTCGGTTTCGCCCTTGATGCGCATGGCCAGGGCGAAGGCGCCGACCTCGAGGTCGGTCACACGGCCGTCGAGGACCTGGTCGAACAGGTCACGGGCCTGGTCACACGACAGCGGCCGGGCGCCTTCTTTGCCCCGGCCGATTTCCTTGATGTAGGCGGCAATGCTCATGCGGGCATTGTCGCTGCGATCAGGCCGCGGGTGCCGTGCTGTCGCACCGAGCCGGGTGCGACTTGATCAGCTTCTTGAGTTCGGGCACGCAGGAGCCGCAGTTGGTGCCACAGCGCAGCTGCCCCTGAAGGGCCGACAGCCGCTCGTCGGGCGAGCCCTGGCACTGGCCCAGTGTTTCGACGATGGCCGGTTCGGTCACATTGAAGCAGGTGCACACCTGACGGCCTTTGCTGGCCGTGGCCACGGGGGGCGTGGCGCCGGGCATTAGCAGGTTGCGCCCGAAGGTGTCGACCGGGCTTTCCTCCTGCAGCAAAGGGCGCAGCCAGACTTCGGAGCTGATGTCACCACCCAGCAGGAAGCCTTGCAGCACTTGCTGTTCGCCAAGGGCCTGCCGGCGCACGGTGCGGTGCTGGCCTCGGGCGGTGTCGCGCAGGCGCAGGCAGTCGGGGGTGTCCAGGCCCAGCAGGGCTTCCATGGCGTGCAGCCATTCGGCGCTGGGCGCTTCGGTGCGGGCGCCACGGAACAGCACGCCCACCAGGCCTTGCGCATGGGGCTCCCGGCCGAAAGGCACGCAGCTGGCATAAGCGAAATCGGTCATCTGCGCCTTGAGGGCCTCGCGCAAGCGGCTGGCCTGCTCGGCCGGCAACCACACCAGGGCCAGCAGGCGCCAGGGCAGTTGCACAGGGCTGATCTGCACGGCCGCGTGCTTGAGTTCGGGCTGTTTGGATTTTGGGCAGAAGAAGGGACTGGTCAGGGCGTTCACCCCTGTGCGGGCCTGCCCCTCCGGCCCGGTGCCGCCCAGCACTTCCTGGCCCCAGTGCATGGCCATGAAAGCCTGCCCCGGGCGCTGTGCCTCGCTGGTGTGCACCGGCACGATCACGCTGCCACGGCGCGAGCGCACTTCCACCAGGTCGCCTTCGGCCAGGCCCCGTTGCTGCAGGTCGGTGGCGTGCAGGTCGATGCAGGGTTCGCTGACATGGCCGAACAGGCGGCCCAGCGTGCCGGTGCGGCTCATGCCGTGCCACTGGTCGCGCAGCCGCCCGGTGTTCAGGCTGATGGGGAACTCGGCCGTGCAGGGGTCTTGCACGGGTTCGTAGGGCACGTTGGCAAATCGCGCACGGCCGCTGGGGGTGGGGAAGCGCCCGTCGGTGTACAGGCGCGCGGTGCCTTGTGCATGGCCTTCGGGCATGGGCCATTGCTGCGGGCCTTGCTGCTCCAGCAGGGCGTAGCTCAGCCCCGTGATGTCGAGGTCACGGCCGCGGGTGCTGTCGCGGTGTTCGTTCCACACCTGCTCAGCGGTTTCATAAGGGAACAGGGTGGTGGTGCCTGTGCGCCAGGTGGCGCGACGCTCGGGCATCAAGGCTTCGAGGCGGCGGGCCACGTCGCGGAAGATCTGCCAGTCGTGTCGGGCCAGCCCCGAAGGCGCCTGGGCCGCCCGCACACGGCTGATGCGGCGCTCGCTGTTGGTCACGGTGCCGTCTTTTTCGCCCCAGGTGGTGGCCGGCAGCAGCACATCGGCATACGGCACGGTGGCGGTCGTGGCGAAGGCTTCCTGCACCACCACCAGCTCGGCGGTTTCCAGTGCCTTGCGCACGGTGGCCTGGTCAGGCAATGACTGCGCGGGGTTCGTGCATGCAATCCACAGGGCCTTGATCTCGCCGCGGGCAGCGGCTTCGAACATTTCCACGGCGGTCTTGCCGGGCTGGGCGGGCACATCGGCCACACCCCACAGGGCGGCCACCTCTTCGCGGTGGGCCGGGTTGGCCAGGTCGCGGTGCGCGCTCAGCAGGTTGGCCATGCCGCCCACTTCGCGCCCACCCATGGCATTGGGCTGCCCGGTCAGCGAGAAAGGGCCTGCGCCAGGCTTGCCGATCTGTCCGGTGGCCAGATGGAAGTTGATGAGCGTGGCGTTCTTGTCGGTGCCGCGGCTGCTCTGGTTCAGGCCCTGGCAATACAGCGACAGGGTGGGCGTGTGAGCGCCCATCCAGCGCGCGGCCTGCAGCAGGTCGGCTTCGGGCACGCCGCAGACATCGGCCACGCGGGCGGGCGGGTGGTCGGCCACGGTGGCACGCAGGGCCTCGAAGCCTTCGGTGTGGGCCTCGATGTAGGCCATGTCGATCAGGCCTTCGGCCAGCGCAATGTGCAGCAGGCCATGGAACAGCGCCACGTCGGTGCCCGGGCGCAAGGGCAGGTACAGATCGGCCATTTCGGCCGTCTCGGTCTTGCGTGGGTCGGCCACGATCAGCTTCTGATCCGGGTTGGCCTTGCGGGCCCCCTCGATGCGCCGGAACAGGATCGGGTGCGCATATGCCGTGTTGGCCCCCACGATGAACAGGGTGCGGGCGTGCTGGAAATCGTCGTAGCAGGCCGGGGGGGCATCCACCCCCAGCGTGGCCTTGTAGCCGGCCACGGCGCTGCTCATGCACAGGCGCGAATTGGTGTCGAGGTTGTTGGTGCCCACCAGCCCTTTGGCCAGCTTGTTGAGCACGTAATAGTCTTCGGTCAGCAGCTGACCGGAGCCGTAAAAGCCGATGGCGTCCGGGCCGTGCGTGCGCACGATGCGCGCCAGCTCCTGGGCCACATGGTCGAGGGCCGTGCTCCAGGTGGTGGCTTGCGGTGCCTGATCGCGCTGCGTGCGCAGGGCCGGTTGCAGCAGGCGAGCGGCCTGGGTCACGGCCGGGGCCGCGGTCAGGTGCAGGGTGCTGCCCTTGGTGCACAGCCTGCCGAAGTTGGCCGGGTGATCCGGGTCGCCCTGTACATCGACGATCTGGCCGTGGCGGGTTTCGATGATCACGCCACAACCCGTGCCGCAATAGGGGCAGGTGGCACGCGTGTGCTGGCGCTCGCCCTCAGGGGCGCGGATGGGGATGGTCCTGCTCATGGGCGGGCCTTTGTGCGGTGTGTTGAAACTCAGCGGGCACCGACTCTTCGGACGGTGTCTTGTGCAGGGGAGCAAAGAACAGGAAAGAGCGAGAAAGAACGACAGGCGATGACAGCGCGATCTGTCACCCGTGCATGCAAGAAGCGCACCACACCCCGTGACGCACCAAGAGGCGGTCAGCCGAGCTGGGCGTACAGGCCTGTGACCTTGTCCATGACCATCAGGATGTTTTCAGAGGTGGAGAACACCTCTTCGGCTCGGCGCTGAGCCCCAGCAGGCTCCTGCAGTCGGCTCAAGGCGTTTTCGAAGAACACCCATTGCTGCTCGGCCAACGTGAGGTGCTCACGGATCGTGGGGGTGGCCTGAGGGGCCACATACAGCAGGTTCAGCGCCGACCGGAACTCTTGCCGCGCTTTCTCCATTTCGCCTGGCGCATCGGCCACCTGTGCACCCCAGCGCTGGCTGAGGTAGAACTTGGCCGTGCGTTGAGACAGCATGCGCTGGCGGCCCGCCACGTTCACCAGTTTGCCCACCGGCTTGCCCGACAGCTGCTCCAGTTGCACCGTGCCTTGATGCGCCAGCTTGAGCACCTTGCTGTCCAGGCCCAGCACCAGCCCGGTGGCCGAGCGGTCGGGAGACTGTCCCACCAGCGCAGCCTTGTAGTCGCTCCAGGCCGCCTCCAGGCTTTGGTAGGTGCTCCTGATGTCCGGGGTGGGCGCGTAACTTTTCAGTTCGACCAGCTGGCGGTCGAACAAGGCCATCGAGTCGCCCAGCACCTTGTCGGCGCGACGTGCATCGATGCCTTGGCCCAGGGCCAGCCAGGCCTTGGCCATGCGCTGAGACAGCATGCGCTGGCGGCCCGCCTTGTTGATGGCGTCATTCAGTGATGTGACCTGGGCCTGCACGGTCAGCGGTGTGGTCAGCCCAAGGCTCAGTGCAAACGGGACCCCGGGTGTCAGCAGGGGTGTCATGGCGCCGAGCAGGGCCTGGCGGCGGGAAATGTTCAGCGATTCGGTGTGCTTCATGGAACTGCCTGTGTGCGTTGCGCGAGCCCCCGCGAGAGCTCGCCCTGCGGGCGATGCAAGATCTTGGCCAGATGGCTGGGGCAGGGCGCTGGCGCGGTGCTCAGGCGCAGGCCAGCGCCTGCCCGAAGATCAGGCGGTCACGCATGGCGCCCACCTTCGCGCCGTCCTGGATCAGCTGGAAGTACCAGCTGCCATCGTCGGTGTCGCCGTACAGGCAGGCCCCCACCAGCTGCTCGCCCGCCAGCACCAGCTTCTTGTAGACCCCGGCCTGCGGATCGTCCAGCACGATCTCTTCGGTGCCTTCGCCCCCCATGAAGTTGCCCGCCGAAAACAGCTGCACACCGGTCACCTTCAGCTTGGTCGAGATCTGCGAGCCGGTGTAGCGCCCGATGCCGAACTGCGCCAGGTGCGTGGCACACACCTTGGCCTGGTCGAACAAGGGGGCCACCAGGCCATAGGCGATGCCGCGATGGGCGGCACACTCGCCCACGGCGTACACCCGGGGGTCGGTCACCGTCTGCAAGGTGTCGGTCACCACAATGCCGCGCTCGCAGTGCAAGCCGGTCTGCTGGGCCAGGCCCACGTTGGGCCGCACACCCGCGGCCATGACCACCAGGTCGGCTGCGGCCTCGGTGCCGTCCTTGAAGCGCACGGCACACACCCGGCCCTGTCCGTTGTCGACCAGCTCTTGTGTCTGCGCCCCGATGCGGAACCTCAGGCCGTGGCCTTCCAGCGTGCTTTGCAGCAGGCCGGCGGCTTTTTGATCGAGCTGACGCTCGAGCAGCCACGGCGCAATGTGCACCACGGTGACTTCCATGCCGCGCTGACGCAGGCCATAGGCCGCCTCCAGGCCCAGCAGCCCGCCCCCGATCACCACCGCATGGCGGTGCTGGCGAGCGGTCTCGATCATGTACTCGGTGTCGGCAATGTCACGGTAGGCGATCACACCGTCCAGTTCCTTGCCTGGCACCGGCAGGATGAAGGGGTTCGAGCCCGTGGCCATCAGCAGGCGGTCGTAAGGCGCTTCGGTGCCATCGTCGGCGCGCACGATGCGGCGCTGGCGGTCGACCTCGACCACCTTGCGGCCCAGGTGCAGGGTGATGCCGCGATCGGCATACCACTGCAGCGGGTTCAGGATGATGTCGTCCAGGGTCTGCTCGCCAGCCAGCACGGGCGAGAGCATGATGCGGTTGTAATTCGGGTGCGGCTCGGCACTGAACACCGTGATGTCGTACAGGTCTGGCGCGAGCTTGAGCAGCTCTTCCAGGGTGCGAACCCCGGCCATGCCGTTGCCGACCATCACGAGCTTCTGCTTGTTCATGGTGGAATCCTTCAGCGGGTCTTGTCTTTTTGTGCAGGGTGGCAAGCAAATTCAAGGCCACTGGCCGTTTGCGTCGCACCTGTTGGGCGTGCGAGCCTGTGGCTGGGCCGCACACCTTGCACGCAAGCGACCTGCCAAGGCACCAAACTTGCGTGCTGCACGCACCTGAACAGGGCGGCACCAAGGCAGTGCACCCAAGCTGAGGAAGCGCATGAGTTTTGAACTGGATGTGGCCTGCCGCTGCGAGCGTGGGCCCCGAGAGCGGCTGGAAGATTTCGCCGCGGTGGTGGCGCCGCAAGGGCGTGACGCCCAGGCCGGCGTGATCGCGGCGCTGGCCGATGGCGTGTCCAGCGGCGGGGGCGGTCTGGAGGCGGCACAGGCCGCCGTGCTGGCCGTGACGGGCGACTACCATGCCGCACCGATCACCTGGGACACCTCGGTCACGCTGGAGCGCCTGATTGGCAGCTTCAATGCCTGGCTGACCGACCACAACCGGCGTCGGCAGCCTTTCCGTGACGCCCCGATCGCCATGACCACCCTGACCACGCTGGTGCTGCGCGGCCATGGCTACAGCCTGGCCCATGTGGGCGACAGCCGCGCCTGGCTGGTGCGTCAGGGTGACTGCGTGCAGCTCACGCAAGACCACACCATGGGCGGCCATGAGTTTCAGAATGGCCTGACCCGTGCCCTGGGGGCTGAAGATGCCGTGCGTGTGGACCACAGCGAGGGCGACATCCAGATCGGCGACACCTTCATCCTGACCAGCGATGGCGTGCATGGCGCCTTGCGGCCCAAGCAGTTTCGCGAGCTGGCGCGTCTGGCGTCTGCCCAGGCCGTGTGTGACGGTCTGATCGACAAGGCGCTGGCCTCCGGCGGCAGGGACAACGCCAGCGCGCTGGTCATTCGCATCATGGGCCTGGCCGAAGCCGAACTGGCCGACGCCCAGCGCCGCTCACGCCTGCTGCCAGTGCCCGAACGCCTCCAGGCGGGCGATGTGCTCGACGGCCTGAAGGTGCTGGCGCTGGTGGCCAACAACGGCGTGCACCGCGTGTGCAAGGTGCAGCGCCTGTCTGATGGGCGCTTTCTGGCGCTCAAGACCTTGCACCCCTCTCGGGCCAGCGACCCCGAAGAGCGCGCGATGCTGGCCCACGAGGCCTGGCTGGGTGCGCGCGTGACCGAGCGCGACGCGCGGGGCCTGGTGCGCAGCCACGAGCCCGATCAGCCCACGGCTTTCTACACCCTGCAGGACTGGTGCGACGGCCAGCCCCTGGGTTTGCTGATCCGCGACAAACGCTTCGATGTCACCGAGGTGGTGCATGGCGCGATCGAGATTGCCCGCGCCGTGGGGCGCTTGCACCAGCATGGCGTGGTGCACCGCGACATCAAGCCCGACAACCTGCTGCTGGGCGAAGATGGGCAGTGGCACTTGCTCGACCTGGGGGTGGCGCTGTCGGGCAAAGAGCCCGAGTGCCTGAAAAGCCTGCACGCAGGCACGCCCAGCTACATGAACCCCGAGCAATGGTCGGACGACCCGCAGCTGTCCAGGGCCCATGCGGGCAGTGACCTCTTCGCCCTGGGGGCCGTGCTTTACGAATGGTTGACGGGCCGACTGCCCTATGGCGAGGTCGAGCCCTACCAGATGGGGCGCTACCGCCGTGACCCAACGCCACCTTCACGCCTGCGCCCCGACGTGCCCATCTGGCTGGACCACATCGTGCTCAAGGCCGTGGCGCGTGACCCGAAGCAGCGCTTCGAAACCGCAGAAGAGCTGGTGCTGGCCCTTGAGCGCGGTGCATCGCGGCCCCTGCTGGCGCCTGGCAGCACCCCGCTGGTGCAGCGTGACCCGGCTGCGGTGTGGAGGCTGGCCCTGGGCGTGTCGCTGTTGTTCAACCTGCTGCTGGTGTATTGGCTGGTGTTTCTGCCGAACCGCGGGGGCTGAAGCAGGCACAAAAAAGCCGGACAGCGCAGACTGTCCGGCATCAGGGGCGCTTGTGGCGCCATCGAAAACCGCGCCCTTGTGCGGCGCGGCGGTGGAAAGCGTCAGCGGGCGCCCGCCTGGCGGGTGCCTTGTGCATAGGCTTGCGCCAGGGTGCCGCCCGTGCGCGCGCGGCCTCCTTTTTCGGCCCAGGTGCGTGTCCAGCGGATCTGCATCACGCGCATCATCACCAGCACGGCCACACCCAGCACGGCGAAGGCCAGGAAGCCGTAGAAGTAGCTGCCGGTCAGTTGTTTGGATTGCCCCATGGCATTCGGAATGAACCCGCCGCCCAGTGCGCCCAGCTCACCGATCATGGAGCCGGCCACGGCAGTGGTCAGGGGCCAGCGCAAAGGCACCAGCTGGAACAGCGCGCCGTTGCCTGCACCCAGCGCCGCAAAGCACAGCATGAAGAGCAGGGTGGTCAGGGCCAGGTTGCTGCCCATGGTGCCGCACACCACCAGGGTGATCACCACGAAGGCCAGCACGCCAGTCAGGGTGTTGATGCCGCCCCAGCGGTCAGACAACCAGCCTCCCAACACCCGGGTGGCCGAGCCCATCAGGGTGGCCAGCATGGTCAGCTGCCCGGCTTCCACCTTGGTCACCTTGAACTGGTCGTAGAAGTAAGTGGGCAGGAAATTGGCCAGGCCAATGAAGCCGCCAAAGGTGATCACGTAGATCAGGCTGAAGGCCCAGCCGTCTTTCTCGTAGAGGCAAGCGGTGTGTTCGCGGAAGGTCTGGTGTTCGACATCGGGCGGCTCTTTGGCCATCAGGGCCATCACGATCATGGGCAGCACCATCGTGAAGGCGGCCAGCCCGTACACCGTCTGCCAGCCGAACTTGGCGGCCAGTGGTGGGGCAAACAGCACGGCCAGCACCGTGCCGCTGTTGCCGGCGCCGGCAATGCCCATGGCCAGCCCCTTGTACTTGGGTGGGAACCAGCCAGAACCCAGCGACAGCGCGATGCCGAAGCTGCCCCCGGCAATGCCCAGCAGCACACCCATGGCGATCACTTCGCTGTGCGAATCGACGAAGAAGTAGCCGTAGCACAGTGCCAAGATGATCAGGAACATCTCGACCAGCGCCGCGCTCTTGCGGCCGATGTACTGAGACAGCAGCCCCAGGGGGAAGCGCATCAGCGCGCCCGCGATGATGGGCACTGACACCATGAAGCCTTTTTCTGCGGGTGTGAGGTTGAAGGTCTCACTGATGAACGGCGCCATGGCCCCGTTCAGCACCCAGATGGCAAAGGTGAAGTCGAAATAAAGGAAAGAGGCGAACAGGGTCGGCGCATGGCCAGACCGCAAGAAGGTCTTGAAGTTGCTCATGGGATCACTCAGCGGTTGCGCGTGCACCTTCGTGGGGACACGCTTGTGTTGTGCCCTTGTGGAAGCAAACGCCATGCCAGGTGGTGGTGCGGGGCGCACCGCCGTTGTGCACGCCCGCGCGGTCGTGAAAAGGCGGCAGAAATGGGACAATGCCGGCAGTTGAATCAGGAGCACGCATGAGCATCAAGTCAGACCGCTGGATCCGTCGCATGGCCGAAGAGCACGGCATGATCGAACCGTTCGAGCCCGGTCAGATTCGGCAGTCGGCCAATGGCCAGAAGATCGTGAGCTACGGCACCAGCAGCTACGGCTACGACATCCGTTGCGCCGACGAATTCAAGATCTTCACCAACATCCACTCCACCGTGGTCGACCCCAAGAATTTCGACGAAAAAAGCTTTGTCGATTTCAAAGGTGACTGCTGCATCATCCCGCCCAACAGTTTTGCCTTGGCCCGCACCGTGGAGTATTTCCGGATCCCACGCACGGTGCTGACCATTTGTCTGGGCAAGAGCACCTATGCCCGCTGCGGCATCATCGTCAACGTCACCCCGTTCGAGCCCGAATGGGAGGGCTACGTCACGCTGGAGTTCAGCAACACCACGCCCCTTCCTGCCAAGATCTACGCGGGCGAAGGCTGCGCGCAGGTGCTGTTTTTTGAAAGCGATGAGGTCTGCGAAACCAGTTACCGTGACCGAGGTGGCAAATACCAGGGGCAGCATGGGGTGACCCTGCCTAAAACCTGAGCGCCAGAGGCCGACAAAACAAGCACGTGCCACCCATTCCAAGGATGGGGCACGACAAGTAGTTGCGGTAACATCAATGGCGGTATTGAGTGCCCTTGGGCACGCTGTGACAGCTCCGATGTGAAGCCTGGGCAAAATCCGGGAACAACAATGACATCCACACGGAGGCCGTCGCTGGCTATCGGGTCGCACGGAAGTCCCTACAGACTTCAGGGAGGGGGCGATCGGGTATCAATGCTCTGGTAGTACCTTTTGTCTGGGCCTTTCCCCCATGCGCCGACCCCTGCAATCTCCCGCGTTGATCAACGCGTTTTACGACAGTGTCCGCCCCGAGCAGCGAGAGACGGCGCAAGCCGTCCAGCGGGCGATCCAGTCGGTGGCCCCACAGCTGCGCCCTGAAGTGAAGTGGGGCAATCTTGTCTTCACCAACGATGGCGACAACCTGCTGGCCATCGTGATGTTCAAGCTCAATGTCCACCTCCAGGTGTTCAACGGCGTGCAGCTGTTGAGTGACTTTCCTGAACTGCAAGGTGCAGGCAAAGGCATGCGGCATGTCAAGTTCCGCTACCGGCAGCCGATTGATGAAAAACTGGTGTGCGAACTCACGCAGGCCAGCCTGGATGCCTATGCGCGTTCCTACCGAAACCAGTACGCCAGTCACGGTCATGAGCGCTGAGTAGCGTTGCACTCTGACGGCGCTGCCTACAATGCATCAATGTCGTCCGCCCTGCACCTGCTCAACGCCGATCTCCACTGCCACTCCAGCGTGTCAGACGGCACACTCACGCCCGAGGCCGTGGCAGACCGTGCCTGTGCCAACGGTGTCCAGTTGTGGGCCCTGACCGACCACGATGAAGTGGGCGGGCAGCAGTTCGCGCTGGAGGCTGCACACGCACGGGGCATGGACTACCTCACGGGCACCGAGATTTCGGTGACCTTTGCAGGCAAGACCGTGCACATCGTGGGCCTGGGCTTTGACCACACCCACCCGGGCATGGTCGATGGGCTGGCCTTCACGCGGGGCGGCCGAGAGCGCCGTGCGCGAGACATGGCGGCTGATCTGGCACGCGTGGGCATACCGGGCGCTTTCGAGGGTGCTTTGAAGTACGTGGGCAACCCCGACCTGATCTCGCGCACCCATTTCGCGCGTTACCTGGTCGAAGTGGGGGCCTGTGGCGACACCCATGAGGTGTTCCGTCGCTACCTGACCGAAGGCAAGCCGGGCTATGTCGAGCACCGCTGGGCCAGCCTGGGTGATGCCATTCGCTGGATCACTCAGGCGGGCGGTCTGGCCGTGATCGCGCACCCCGGACGCTATGACTTCACGCCCACCGAGGAGTACGCCCTGTTCACCGAGTTCAAGGCCCACGGCGGTCTGGGTGTCGAAGTGGTCACGGGCAGCCACACCGTGGCCGAGTACGCCAGATACGCCGACATGGCGGTCGAGTTCGACCTGCTGGCCTCGCGCGGGTCCGACTTCCATGACCCCAATGAAAGCCACACCGACCTGGGCACCTTGCCCGACCTGCCCGGCAAGGTCACGCCGGTTTGGGAAGCCCTGCAGGCGCGCATCCACCGCGCCTGACAGCCCATGGCCCAGTTGTTCGAGGTCCATCCGGACCACCCTCAGCAGCGCCTGCTTCGACAGGCCGCGCAACTGTTGCAGCAAGGGCAGGTGGTGGCCGTGCCGACCGACTCCAGTTATGCGCTGGTGTGCCACCTGGACGACAAGGCAGCTGTTGATGCCTTGCGTCGCATCCGGGGTGTCGACGAGCGCCATCACCTGACGCTGCTGTGCCGAGACCTGTCTGAGTTGGCGCAGTACGCACGTGTGGACAACCGGCAGTACCGCCTGCTCAAGCTGGGCACACCCGGGCCTTACACCTTCATCCTGGAGGCCACCAAAGAAGTGCCACGCCGGGTGTCGCACCCTTCAAGGCGCACCATCGGCCTTCGCGTGCCCGACCACAAGGCCCTTCAAGGCCTGCTCGAAGAAATGGGGCAACCCTTGCTGGCGACCACCCTGATTCTGCCGGGTGAAGACGATGCGCTGAATGATGCGCACGACATTCGTGAACGTCTGCAGAAGCAGGTGTCCGCCGTGATCGATGCCGGTGCCTGCGCCATGTCGCCCACCACCGTGGTCGACCTCAGCAGCGGCGAGGCGGTGGTGTTGCGTGAGGGGCGTGGGGAGCTGGCGGCGCTGGGACTGTGAGCCCTTGGGCGTTGCCCGGATGCGTGGGGTTCAGGGGCGAGGTCCGTTTTGCAGGGTGTTCAGCACGCCCTGCGCATTGAAGCCCAGCTGCCATTGCCCACGCACGTTCATCAGCGGCGTGCCGGGTGAACCGGCGGCCTGGTAGGTCTGCGCGCACTCGCGGTCGCGGTCGATGTCGCACTCGGTGTAGGGCACACCCCAGGCCTCCAGCTGGTCCATGGCCCGGTGGCAATACACGCAGGTGTCGGTGCTGTACATCACGATGTCGCCCGGGCGGGCGAGGGCGGCCAGTTGTCGGCCGGTTTCATCACCCTGGCGGCCTTGCCACCACTGCATGCCCAGGTACACGGCCAGCACGATCAGGGCGGGCGCCAGCCATTGGCGCCATGCCGGGGTGTCGATGGGGTTGGCCACGGTGTATGGGTGGTTGCTGTGGGGTCAGGATTTCGGGGCGGCTTTCTGGCCCAGCTTGCTTTCTTCGCCAGCCAGCAGCTTGCGGATGTTGGCCTCATGGCGCCAGATCAGCAGCACGCTCATCACCACCACACCCCAGAACATCACGCCCACGCCATTGAAGTGCCACTGCAGCACGGGCGCCGCCAGCGAAGCGGTCAGGGCCGCCAGCGACGAATAGCGGAAGATGGCGGCCATGGCCAGCCACACCAGCAGCGTCAGGCCGCCCATGGCCGGATCGAAAGCGAGCAGCGCACCTGCGGCCGTGGCCACGCCCTTGCCACCCTCGAACTTGAAGAACACGGGCCACAGGTGGCCCAGGAAGGCCCCCAGCCCCACGGCGGTCTGTACGTCCAGGCTCAGGCCCATGCGCTGAGCCACCACGATGGGCACATAGGCCTTCAGGGCGTCGAACACCAGGGTCAGGATGGCGGCTGCCTTGTTGCCCGAGCGCAGCACGTTGGTGGCACCCGGGTTGCCCGAGCCGTACGTGCGCGGGTCGCTCAGGCCGAACAGGCGGCTGACGATCACGGCAAACGACAGAGAACCGATCAGGTAGCCCAGCACGGCGCCCGCGGCCGACTGGGTCTGTGGGGAAAGGGCTTGCAGATCCATGGGTGTGGTGAGCCGATGGGGCGCGGCTCGGTGCTCGAAAAACGCGCCAGTGTAGCCGCTGCTAGGGGACATTCCCGTGACGGGGTGTGCAGGCACGGGGTGACAATGCAGTCGCTCAGATTCACCCCCCGCCCAGCCATGATTTCCTACGACCGTCAGAAACGCCCGAACCTGCTGCTGTGGGGCGGTGCCTTGGTGCTGGGTGCTGCGGTGGGGGCAGGCTTGTGGTGGCACCAGCAACAACAGGGGCCCGACGCAGCGAGCGGTGTGGCCGCGGTGTCTCCCGTCGAGCCTCCTGCGTCGGCGGCCGAGGCCTTGCGCAACCTGAGCACCCCGCCCGCTGTGCTCGATGACGGCCGGCCGGCCGACTTTTCGCCCGACGAGTGGAAGAGCCTCCAAGACACGGTGGGCAAGTCGCCCAATGGGGCGCAGGAGCTGGCCCGCGTGGCCAATTACCTGCGGTTTCAGCGCGCCTTCACCCAGTGGCAGGAGCTGAGCGAAAACGGCACGCCCGAACAGAGGCGCCCCTTGGCGGAAAAGTTGCTGCAGACCGTGCCGGAGCGCCTCAAGCAGTCCGAGGTGACCATCGGTGAGGCCCTCATGCTGGCCGCGGTGCTCTACAACGACATCGAGCCCGATGAAAGCGCCCGCGCTGCCAAGCTCGACGCTTATCGCATTCAGCTGGAGGCCGTGGCGCCCAAGGTCGATCAAGCCGCCGAGATGCGCGAAGCCAATTGCCTGGCCGAATACAAGCGACGTGAGGCGGTCATCCAGCAGGAGTACCTGTCGCAACCCGAGGGGCAGCGCGACCACAAGAAGTTCGAGACCGACCTCGATGCTGCCCACAAGGCCGTGTACGAGGCCACCGACTGCGCGGGCCGTCGCTGAGCGCGCACAGTCGGCGTGAGGGCCCAAGGGCCCGATAGAATCTCAGGCAATGAGCCGAGATGACCTTGCCCCCGTCGCACAGACACCCCCCGCGCGGTGGTGGCCCTGGCTGGTGGGCGTGCTGGTGGCAGCCCTGGCCTGGGGCATGAGCCGGCAGGCGGCGGTTTTCGCACCCTTTCTGTTGTCGTTCGCTCTGGCCTATGTGCTGCAACCTGCGGTTGAGGCGCTGGTGCGCCGCCGCTGGCCACGTGCCCTGGCGGCTGGCGTGGCGGTGCTGGGGGCAGGCGTGACCTTGGTGCTGCTGGCGGCCTTGCTGGTGCCCATCGTGATGGACCTGGTACCGCGCCTGCGCGAACAGTTGCCGGACCTGGCCCAGCGAGCCTGGCTGGGTCTGCAGCCCTGGCTGGCGCAAATGGGTCTCAAGGTGCCGCAGGAGCTGGCTGATTTCAAGCCGCTCATTGCCCGCCACCTCTCCACCCATGGCGAAGAGCTGTCCCAGGCCGTGCTCAATTCGGTCAAGGTGGGCGGCAGCGCCCTGTTCACCGTGGTGGGGCTGGTGGGGCTGGTGCCCATGCTGGCGTTTTACTGGTTGTGTGATTGGTCGCGCATCCTCGCGCTGGCCACCGGCCTGGTGCCAGTGCGCTGGCGGCGTGGCGTGCTGGCGGTGGCCAGTGAAACCGACACCGTCATGGGGCATTACCTGCGGGGGCAGTTGCTGGTGATGCTGATCCTGGCGGTGTACTACAGCGTCGGCCTGATGCTTTTCGGCCATGAGCTGGCCCTGCCCATCGGAGTGTTCACCGGGCTGGCGGTGTGCATCCCCTACCTGGGCTTTGGCCTCGGGCTGGTGCTGGCGCTGTTGTCGGGCGTGTTGCAGTTCAGTGCCGAAGGTGCGGCCTGGTGGTGGCCGTTCGTGGCGGTCGGCGTGGTGTATGGCATCGGCCAGGTGGTCGAAAGCATCGTGCTCACGCCCCGGTTGGTCGGTGAGCAGATCGGGCTGCATCCCCTGGCCGTGATCCTGGCGCTCATGCTGTTTGGCGCCATGCTGGGCTTTGTGGGGGTGCTGATTGCACTGCCTGTGAGCGCGTTGCTGATGGTGCTGGCCCGCCGGGCCCTGGTGGCCTATCAGGGCTCGGTCTGGTTCCAGGAGGACGGCCCTTCATCATGAGCGCAGTGCTTCAAAGCGCCTGGGCCCCCATGCGGCAACTGGCGCTCGACCTGGGCCCTTCTGACGTGCCCGGCCTGGACGATTTCGTGCAGGGCGACAACGCCGAGGTGCTGGCCTGGCTGCGTGCCTGGCCCGACAGTGCCACGCCCGGTGCACCCGCCTACCTGTGGGGCGCTGAGGGCCTGGGCAAGACCCACCTGCTCAAGGGCCTGGCCTCGCAGGCGCTGGGGCTGGGCTGGCATGTGCTGTGGCTGGATCCGCACGGCTTCCAGTCGTGGGACTGCGGTCAGCCGCAAGCCGCGACCCTGGTGCTGATGGACGACTGCGACCGTCTGGATGCCCAGCAGCAACACTGGGCTTTCAACCTGTTCATCGAGTGCGCAGCCAGCCTGGCGGAGGCCCCTGCAGGCACGCCGGTGGCCATCGCGATCGTGGCCGCCGGGCGAGTGCCGCCGGTGGATCTGCCTGTGCGCGACGACCTGCGCACCCGCCTGGGCTGGGGCCTCACATTTGCTGTGCACGCGCTGGGCGAAGACGACCTGCGCGAAGCTTTGCAACACGAAGCCCGCCGCCGCGGCCTGAAGCTGCACGAAGGCGTACTGCCTTACCTGCTCACGCACTGCCGCCGTGACCAGGGCTACCTGATGCGGCTGCTGGACCAACTTGACCGATTTGCGCTGGCCGAACAGCGGGGCGTGACCGTGCCCTTGCTCAAGCAGATGCTGGCGCTGGAGACCGCATGAACCTGTGCCTTTTCGACCTCGACCACACCCTGCTGCCGCTTGACTCCGACCACGAGTTCGGTGAGTTCCTGTGCCGCAGCGGCCTGGCCGATGCCGCGGCCTACCGTGCCCGCAACGACGCTTTCTATCAACAGTATTGCAATGGCACCCTGGTGCTGGCCGAGTACATCGAGTTCACCACCAGCGTGTGGCGCCGCATGAGCCCGACCGAGCAGGCCGATCTGCAGGCGCGTTTCCTGGCCGAAGTCATCCAGCCCGCCATCCGCCCGCAGGCCCTGGCCCTGGTCGAGCAGCACCGTGCGCAAGGCGACCTGATCGCCATCGTCACGGCCACCAACGAGTTCGTCACCCAGCCCATTGCCAGGGCGTTTGGCGTCGATCACCTGATCGCCGTGAAGCTCGTGCGCGACGCCGAAGGCCGCGTCACGGGTGAAATCGATGGTGTGCCGTCCTTCAGAGAGGGCAAAATCACGCGCGTCGAACAGTGGTTGGCCGAACGGGGCCATTCGCTCACCGATTTCCAACGCGTCAGCTTTTACAGCGATTCGCCCAACGACCTGCCCCTGCTGGAGCAGTCCACCGACCCGGTGGCCACCAACCCCAGTCCGGCGCTGGAGGCCGAGGCGAAAGCCCGCGGCTGGCGTCTGCTGAACCTCTTCCAATGATCAAGAGCCTCATCAACAAAATCCTGGCCCGCGGGCCGGCACGCGCCAAGGCGTCTTCCCAGACGTCGGCCCCCACGGGCGACGAAGCGCCGGCCAAGGCGCCCCGCAGCCGCGCCAAGAAGGCCAAGAGCAAGGCGCCCACCGGTGAGCGTGTGGAGCTGAACGCAGCCGATTGCGGCATCGACGTGCGCCTGGTCGACGAGCGGGCCTACAAGGTGGTCAGCACCCTGAAAGATGCCGGCTACGAGGCCTACATCGTGGGCGGCGCCGTGCGCGACCTGCTGCTGGGCTTGCGCCCGAAAGACTTCGACGTGGCCACCAACGCCACGCCCGAGCAGGTCAAGGGCCTGTTCCGCCGCGCCTTCATCATCGGCAAGCGTTTCCGCATCGTGCACGTGGTGTACGGCCGCGGGCGCGAGCACGAAGTGATTGAAGTGTCCACCTTCCGCGCCTACCTCGATGCCGGTGCGGCCGAGCAGGTCAGCGGCAACGAAAAAACGTCGCGCAAGGAGCTGGGCGACAAATCGCACGTGGTCGACGCCAGTGGCCGTGTGCTGCGCGACAACGTGTGGGGCCCCCAAGACCAGGATGCCGCGCGCCGCGATTTCACCATCAATGCCATGTACTACGACCCGATCGCGGGGGTGGTGGTGGACTACCACGGTGGCATCGACGACGCCCGTGCCCGCGTGTTGCGCATGATCGGTGAGCCCGACATGCGCTACCGCGAAGACCCGGTGCGCATCATCCGCGTGGTTCGCTTTGCGGCCAAGCTCGGTTTCGAGATCGAGCCTGGCACCCGTGCCCCGCTGCGCGACATGGCCAGCCTGCTGTCGAACGTGCCGCAGTCGCGCCTGTTTGATGAAATGATCAAGCTGCTGCAGACCGGCCATGCCCGCGCCTCGCTCGAAGAGTTGCGCAAGCAGGGCCTGGACCACGGTTTGTTCCCCATCCTGGACGCGGTGTTCGACCCGCAGCATCCGCCCAGCGAAGAGCGCCTCGAGTTCATCGACCTGGCCCTGGCCGACACGGACCGTCGCGTGGGCGAGGGCAAGCCGGTGGCGCCCAGTTTCCTGCTGGCCTGTCTGCTGTGGCACGACGTGCGCGACGAGTGGGACACCAACCTGCGCAACGGCGTGCCCAGCTTCCCCGCGCTGCAGCAGGCCACCGACGCGGTGTTCAACGCCCGCATTGGCGACATTTCAGGCCGTGGCAAGCTGGCCGCCGACATGCGCGAGATCTGGACCATGCAGCCGCGCTTCGACCGCCGCGTGGGCAATGGCCCGTACAGCCTGGTGCAGCAGCCGCGCTTCCGCGCTGGGTTCGACTTCCTGCGCCTGCGCGGGCAGGTCGGTGAGGTGGAGCCCGAGCTGGCCAACTGGTGGGAAGATTTCTCTCTGGCCGACGACGAAACCCGCGACGACCTGGTGGCCCAGGCCCGCGAGGCCGAGTCGCAGCGTCGACAGAGCCGTGCGCCCCTGGCCCGTGGCGCCGCCCCTTCGACCACGGGTACCGACGGTGGCCTGGCGGGTGAGGTGGGGGATGTGGGCGAGGGCGATGCCCCCGCCAAGAAGCGTCGTCGTCGCCGTCGCAAGCCGGCCGGCGAAGGCCGCCGCGGCGGCGCAGCATCGGGCGGGCCTGGCGAATGAGCCAACCCGTCGCCGGGCCGCGCAGTTTCCACGCCTGGATCGGCCTCGGGGCCAACCTGGGCGATGGCCCGGCCGCCTTGCGGGCCGCCGCGCAGGCCATCGGCCGCCTGCCGGGCACTCGGCTGGTGGCGGGCTCGTCGCTGTACCGTTCGGCGCCGGTCGATGCGTCTGGCCCTGACTACACCAACGCCGTGCTGCTGGTGCTGACCTCACTGGGTCCGCGTGAACTGCTGCATGCACTCCAGCGCCAGGAACTGGCTCAGGGCCGCGAGCGCCCGCACCACAACGCCCCGCGCACCCTTGACCTCGACATCATCTGGCACGGCGATCTGATCACCTGGAGCCCCGAGCTGGTGCTGCCGCACCCCCGCTACCGTCAGCGCGCGTTCGTGCTGGAGCCGCTGGCCGAGGTGCTCAAAGCCCTGTTGAACAACCCCGAGGTGGTGCTGGAAAGCTGGCCCCATGTTCCCGACATGGCCCACCGCCGTGCGCTGGCGCTGGCTCAGGGCATCGAAAAACTGCCGGAAACCTTGTGGCCGGCCTGAAAAAACGTGTGATCGGGGCGTGCCAAGGCTCCGAATGCGCGCCAAGCCCCTGATTTCTCTGGAATTCGCTGTTTTTTCAGAGTAGAATCGCAGGCTTTGTTGGTGGGGCTTGCTGCATGTTTGCAAAGGAAGTCCACTGACAGGCGCTGCAACCCGGCGCTGTGCACACCGAGACAGGTCAGCCCGTGTCCCTCCGCGAATCCGGACGTGGAACACGGGAACGGGCCAAGACCCTGGTGGCCGAAAGGCAGGTTTTCACCTTGTGTGGCAATGCGTTGGCAGTGCGGTCAGTGGCCGTGCAGAGGCCCTTTTGAATGCATTCAATCTGAAAGCGATCTGTAATGACGACCATCCGTGTCAAAGAAAACGAGCCTTTTGACGTTGCCCTGCGCCGCTTCAAGCGCACCATCGAAAAGCTGGGCCTGCTGACCGAACTGCGCGCCCGCGAGTTCTACGAAAAGCCCACCGCCGAGCGCAAGCGCAAGAAGGCTGCCGCCGTCAAGCGCCACTACAAGCGCGTGCGCAGCATGCAGCTGCCCAAGAAGCTGTACTGATCGCTTCGGTCCCTTCTTTGCCGCCGAGCGTCATGATCTGACCTCGGTGCTGCAACCAAAGCCCGCGCGGGGACGCCCATGCGGGCTTTCGCTTTTTCAAGGCATCCATGTCAGGGCACCTGCAGTGCCCTCGTGTTGCCCAGTCCTCTGAACCTCTGACGCCCCAGGAGCCCCCATGAGCCTCAAAGCCCGCATCAACGACGACATGAAGGCCGCCATGCGCGCCAAGGAAGCCGAGCGCCTCGGCACCATCCGCATGCTGCTGGCGGCCATGAAGCAAAAGGAAGTGGACGAGCGCGTGGAGCTGGACGACGCCATGGTGGTGGCCATCGTCGACAAGCTGATCAAGCAGCGCAAGGACGCTGCCGAGCAATACACCGCCGGTGGTCGCCCTGACCTGGCCGACAAGGAAAAGTCGGAAATCACGGTGCTGGAGCTGTACCTGCCCCAGCGCATGAGCGCCGATGAGATCAAGGCTGCCATTGCCGCCATCGTGGCCGAAGTGGGCGCTGCCGGCCCTGGCGACATGGGCAAGGTCATGGGTGCCGCCAAGCAGCAGCTGGCGGGCAAGGCCGACATGGGCCAGGTGTCGGCCGCTGTGAAGGCTGCGCTGGCGGGTTGACCCCGAGTCGGCAGGCGCCGCCAGAGGTGGTTGCCTGCACGACAATGCTGACATTCCACCCAGGAGGCCCCATGAGCCAGATCACCCTGCAACCCATTGCCGAAGACGTCTACGCGGCGCCGCAGTTGTCGGCAGAAGCCATGGCCGCCGCGGCCGAAGCCGGCTTCAAGGCCGTGATGAACAATCGTCCCGACATGGAAGGGGGCCCTGATCAGCCCTCGAGCGCCAGCATCGAGGCCGCTGCCCAGGCGGCAGGTCTGGCCTACGCCTACCTGCCTGTGCAGGGCGGCTACCAGTCGCCTGAAGAGATCGCACAATGCGCCGAGCTGCTCAAGAGCCTGCCGCGCCCGCTGCTGATGTTCTGCCGCAGTGGCGCCCGTTCGACCCGGCTGTTCATGCAGGCCCAGGCCCTGGATGAGCGGGGCTGACGCAGGCAGGGGCGCGATGCAAGCCTTCATCCGACTGATCGATGGCCTGTCGCGTGCGCTGGGTGTGCTCGCGGCCTGGGCCCTGCTGCTGGCCTGCGCCATCAGCGCTGGCAATGCCGTGCTGCGCTATGCCTTCAGCATCGGCTCGAACGCCTGGCTGGAGGCACAGTGGTACCTGTTTGCACTGGCGGTGATGGCGGGCGCGCCCATGCTGTTGCGCCTGAACGAGCACGTGCGGGTTGACGTGGTCTATGGCGGGCGTGAGCCCCGCACCAGGGCATGGATCGATGCACTGGGCTTGTTGTTCGTGCTGCTGCCGGTGTGTGCGCTGGTGGTGCACCTGTCGTGGCAATTTGCACTGGATTCCTACCACCAGCATGAGTTGTCGCCCAGCGCGGGTGGCCTGATCCGCTGGCCGGTCAAGATGGCCATTCCGGTGGGCTTTGCCTTGCTGGCCCTGCAGGGCCTGGCCGAATTCTTCAAACGTGTTCAGTACCTGCGCGGCCAGGGCGTGGACCTGCCCCAGTACGAAAGGCCGCTGCAATGATCGCCATGGAGCAAATGGCCCCCGTCATGTTCGGGGCGCTGATCCTGGTCATGCTGCTGGGCTTCCCGGTGGCCTTCTCACTGGCCGGGTTGGGCCTGGGCTTTGGCTATTTCGCCGTCAGTCAGGGCTTTTTCACCGAGGCCTTCATGGGCAACCTGCCCATCCGGCTGTACGGGGTGCTCAGCAACGAGTTGCTGCTGTCCATTCCCTTTTTCACCTTCATGGGCGCCATCCTAGAGCGCTGCGGCCTGGCCGAAGACCTGCTCGAAGGCACGGGGCAATTGTTCGGCAGCAAGCCGGGTGGCCTGGCCTTTGCCGTTATCCTGGTGGGCGCCATCCTGGGTGCCATCACGGGCACCGTGGCCGCCAGCGTGATCGCCATGGGCGTCATTTCGCTGCCAGTCATGATGCGCTACGGCTACGACATGCGCTTCGCCACAGGCGTGATCGCAGCCTCAGGCACCATCACGCAACTGATCCCGCCGTCGCTGGTGCTGGTGGTGCTGGCCGACCAGCTGGGCCGTTCGGTGGGCGACATGTACCTCGGCGCGATTGGCCCCTCGCTGCTGCAAACCGCCATCTTCCTGCTGTTCACCTGGGCCGTGGTGGTGTTCCGCCCGCACTGGGTGCCGCCCCTGCCTCCCGAAGCTCGCACCTTGCAAGGCTCGGCCCTGCTCAAGCGGGTGCTGTGGGGCATGGTGCCCTCTGTCGTGCTGATCTTCCTGGTGCTGGGCACGTTGTTCATGGGCCTGGCCACGCCGACCGAGGCGGGCGCCCTGGGCGCCTTGGGTGGCATGGCCTTGGCCGCGCTGCACAAGCGGTTGAGCTGGGCTCTGGTGTGGCAGGCCATGGACAGCACCTTCCGTGTCACCACGATGGTGATCTTCATCCTGCTGGGCTCCAGCGTGTTCTCGCTGGTGTTCCAGGGTGTGGACGGTCACATCTGGATCGAGCACCTGCTCACCAACCTGCCAGGCGGCCCGATTGGCTTCCTGATCGCGGTGAACATCTTCGTGTTCTTCCTGGCGTTCTTCCTCGACTTCTTCGAGATCGCCTTCATCATCGTGCCGCTGCTGGCGCCGGTGGCGCAGAAGCTGGGCATCGACCTGGTGTGGTTCGGCGTGCTGCTGTGCGTGAACATGCAGACCAGTTTCATGCACCCGCCCTTTGGTTTTGCGCTGTTCTACCTGCGTGGGGTGGCCGACCAGATCCACAAGAGCGGGGCCATTGCGCGGCCCATCCAGTCGCGCGACATCTACCTGGGTGCCATTCCTTGGGTGCTGCTGCAGCTGTCGCTGGTGGCCATCGTGATTTTCTGGCCCGAGTCGGTCACGGCCTTCCTCGACAAGGAAGAGGTCGTGAACGTCGACGATGTGAAGATCGAGATGCAGATCGAAGACACGGGGGCGGATCCGCTGGCCCCGATGGTTGAGGAGTCGGCATCTGGGGCCGAGCCGGTACCCAGCGCGGCAGACATGGCCGACCCCTCATTGATCGACCCCAACACGCTGCGGCCCTGATGGTCGCTCCTCGGTCATCTCTTCAGATGATCGGTCGAAAGCACAAAAGCCCTCCGGCGGAGGGCTTTTTGCTGGGCGCTGGCCAGACTCAGGCAGCCGGTTCTTCGCGGCTGACGATGAATGCCACCAGCGCGATCAGGCCGCAAGCCACGGCCCACAGCACGGGCTTGTTGCCCAGCGCCCAGGCCGTGAGGGCCAGGCTGGTACCGATGCCCAGTGTGGCGGCCACCTTGCCCTTGCGGGTGATCTGGCGGTGTTCCACCCACAGGCGCAGGCTGGCACCGTAGCGGGGGTGGCTGAGCAGGCGTTCGCGCAGGGCCGGGTCGCCCTTGCCGTAGGCCCACAGGCCGATCAGCAGGAACACGGTGGTGGGCATCAGGGGGATGAAGGCGTTGACCACTCCGATGCCGAAACACAGCATGCCGAACGTGCGCCAGGTGCGGGCCAGGGCCCGGTCACCCCAGTCGGCCGTGCGGGCCGGGGCAACGATGGCTGAGGGCAGGGCGGTGGTGGCGTTTCTCGCGGCGTTCATGGGCAGCTCCTGACAACTCCAGCTTACAAGGTTCTTCGGGTGGCGCGCGCAGAAATTGATCTGGACAAACCGCTTGTGTGCCCCACGCCGCGCAACTGTGTCACGGTTGCGTCAAGGTGCGGGCCCGATGTCGCAAGGGGTTCCTGCACGAGGCGTGGCGCGCCATGGGTGCACTGTAGGCCGGCATGGGTGGCCGGTCCAATTGCAAAAGCTTCTGGCCACGTTGCACAAAATCGATCACCACCTTCTTGAGGCGGGAGCAGGCGTGAAAAAGGGGCCCGAAGGCCCCTGGTGTCTGCGCTCTGGCAAGCTCACAGCTTGGCCGACTGCATGAAGCGGTCAAAGGTGGCCTCGGTGAAGCGGAACCACATGTTCTGGTCGGCGCGGAACTTGGCGTAGTCGGTGTACACCTTCTTCCAGTTCGGGTTCTTGTCGTTGAGCTCGCTGTAGATGGTCATGGAGTGCTTGAACGCGGCGTCCATCACTTCCTTGGGGAACTGCACCAGCTGGGTCTTGCTGCCCACCAACTGCTTGAGTGCCATCGGGTTGCGGGCATCGTAGCGGGCCTGCATTTCATTGTGGGCCAGCGCTGCCGCAGCTTCCACCATGGCCTTGTACTCGGCCGGCAAGGCGTTGTAAGCCTTGGTGTTGATGAAGAAGTCGAGCTGCGGGCCACCTTCCCACCAGCCGGGGAAGTGGTAGTACGGGGCCACCTTGTGGAAGCCGAGCTTCTGGTCGTCGTAAGGGCCCACCCATTCGGCCGCGTCGATCGTGCCTTTTTCCAGGGCCTGGTAGATCTCGCCGCCTGGCAGGTTCTGGGGCACGGCGCCCATGCGCTCGATCACGCGGCCGGCAAAGCCACCGATGCGCATTTTCAGGCCCTTCATGTCGGCCAGCGACTTGACCGGCTTGCGGTACCAGCCACCCATCTGCGCGCCGGTGTTGCCGCCCGGGAAGTTGATGATGTTGTACTGGGCGTAAAACTCGCGCATGAGCTTCATGCCGTTGCCTTCGAACATCCAGGCCGACATCTGACGAGAATTCAGACCGAAGGGGATGGTGCAGCCGATGGCGAAGGTTTCGTCCTTGCCCACGAAGTAATAGGGCGCGGTGTGGGCGATTTCGACCGTGCCGTTCTGCACGCCGTCGACCACGCCGAAGGCGGGCATCAGTTCACCACCCGCGTGCACCGAAATCTGGAACTTGCCGCCCGACATCTCGTTCACTTTTTTGGCGAACACATCGGCTGCACCAAAGATGGTGTCCAGCGACTTGGGGAAGCTGGAGGCCAGGCGCCAGCGGATCTGGGTCTGGGCATGGACGATGCCGGGGGCGGCACCCGCAGCCAGCACGCCGGCCAGACCCGCGTGGTTGATGAAGGAACGACGTTGCATGAGGGTCTCCTGGAGTGGTGGTGTGTGCCGAGGGCTCAGTGGCCCGCGATCTTCATTTTCTCGATCAGGACCGAGCCGATGGTCTTGCTGCCGTAGGTGTAGGCGTCAGCGCCCACGGCCACGATCTGCTGGAACATGTCGCGCAGGTTGCTGGCGATGGTGATCTCGTGCACAGGGTAGGCGATGACACCGTTTTCCACCCAGTACCCCGAGGCCCCGCGCGAGTAATCACCCGTGACGTAGTTGACGCCCTGGCCCATCAGTTCGGTCACGAACAGGCCGGTGCCCAGCTTGCGCAGCATGGCGGGCAGGTCGTCACCGGGCTTGGTGAGGCGGCTGCGCAGGGTCAGGTTCTGCGAACCGCCGGCGTGACCGGTGGTCTTCATGCCCAGCTTGCGGGCCGAGTAGCTCGACAGGAAATAGGCCTGCGTGACGCCGCTGGCCACCACCTTGCGCTTGCGGGTGAGCACGCCCTCGTCGTCGAAGGGGGCGCTGCCCTTGCCGCGCAGCACGTGGGGGTCTTCCAGGATGTCGATGTGTTTGGGCAGCACCTGCTGGCCCAGGCAGTCGACCAGAAAGGTCGACTTGCGGTACAGCGCGCCCCCACTCGTGGCCTGCACATAGGCGCCCAGCAGGCCGGCGGCCAGGGTGTTTTCGAACAGCACGGGCACTTCGCAGGTGGCGATCTTGCGGCCCTTCAGGCGCGACAGCGCGCGTTCGGCGGCGTAGCGGCCCACGGCTTCGGGGCGGGCCATGTCTTTGGCCGAGCGCTCTGAGGTGTACCAGAAGTCGCGCTGCATGTCGTTGCCACGCCCCGCAATGGGCGAGACCGACAGCGAGTGCCGCGAGCTGGCGTACCCGCCACGAAAGCCCCTGCTGTTGCCAGAAAAGAAGTGCGACTGCTGCGCCGACACCGAAGCGCCTTCCGAGTTGGTGATGCGCTTGTCGACCGCCAGCGCAGCCGCCTCGCCCCGCATGGCCAGTTCGGCTGCCTTGTCGGCGGTGATGTTCCAGGGGTGGAACAGGTCCAGGTCGCGCAGGGCGGCCTTGCCCATCGCCATGTCTTCCACGTCCGGCAGGCCGGCCATGGGATCTTCTGCCGTGAAGCGCGCGATGTCGTAGGCGGCGCGCACGGTCTGCTCCAGGGAGGCGGGCGAGAAATCAGAGGTGCTGGCGTTGCCACGGCGCTGACCCAGGTACACCGTCACGCCGATGGACTTGTCGCGGTTGCGCTCGACGTTTTCCAGCTTGCCCTTGCGCACCGACACGCTCAGGCCGGCGCCTTCGGACACTTCTGCACCGGCATCGGAGGCGCCCATCTTGCGGGCCAGCTCCAGCGTCTGCTCGATCAGGTCCTTGAACTCGTCACGGCTGTAGGCAAAGCCTGCGGCCGGCTTGGCGCTGGCTTGTGCGCCGTGTTTCGCAGTGGGGGATGCAGGGCGCTTGGCGCTGGTCGAAGGGGTGCGGGGCGAGGCAGAAGCGGTCTTGCGGGTGGCCATGGGTTGGTGCCTTGAAGAGGTGCCTCGTATCATAGCGATGACATGAACCCGAATTACCACCCTTCAAAAGGCCCGAAGTCGGCTCCCGACGATCTGGCCGACATGGCGCCCAGCCGCAGCGCGCTCAAACGCGCCAGTGACGACCTGCAGAAACTCGGCAAGCAGCTGCTCGATCTGCCCGACAGCCGCCTCGATGCCATCGGCATGCCCGAGAACCTGCGCGAGGCGCTGGCCGACTACCGCCGCACCCGGTCGTTCGAAGGCAAGCGCCGCCAGCTGCAGTACATCGGCAAGGTGATCCGCAGCGTCGATGCCGAGCCTCTTCGCGAAGCTGTGGCGGCCTTCCAACTGGGCCATGCCCAGGACGCTCTGGCCCTGCACGAGGCCGAGGCCTGGCGCCGCCGCCTGATCGATGACGAAAAGACCGCGCTGGACGACTGGCTGGCCCAGCATCCGGGCACCGATGTGCAGCAGCTGCGTACGCTGATCCGCAATGCCCGCAAGGACGCCGCCCTGACGCCCGACAAGCGCAATGGCAAGGCCTTCCGCGAGCTGTTCCAGCTGATCAAGGCGGCCCTGCTGGCCGGTGACGCGGGCGCCACCGATGAGATCGTTGAGCCCGAGGGCGACGATGAGTGAGCTGCCGCCCGTGGTGCTGCAGCCCGTGCGCATTGGCGTGGTGTCGGTGAGTGACCGCGCCAGCACCGGTGTCTATGAAGACAAGGGCCTGCCGGCCTTGCAGGACTGGCTGGGGCGTGCGGTGCGCAACCCGGTGGAGTGGGTGCCCCGCCTGATCCCTGACGACCGCGCCGTGATCGCGCAGACCTTGCGTGAACTGGTTGATGACGCCGGTTGCCACCTGGTGCTGACCACCGGCGGCACAGGCCCGGCGGTGCGCGACGTGACGCCCGATGCCACCCTGGATGTGGCCGACAAGGAAATGCCGGGCTTTGGCGAGCAGATGCGCCAGATCAGCCTGCGGTTCGTGCCCACGGCCATCTTGTCGCGGCAGAGGGCCGTGATCCGCAAGCAGGCCCTGGTGCTGAACCTGCCGGGGCAGCCCAAGTCGATCGCGGAAACGCTGGAAGGGCTGCGCGATGCCGAAGGGCGCTCGGTGGTGCCGGGCATCTTTGCGGCCGTGCCCTACTGCATCGACCTGATCGGCGGCCCTTACATCGACACCCGCCCTGAGGTGTGCGAGGCCTTCCGGCCCAAGACGGCACGCCGTGTGGTGATCGAGGCCTGAGTTTCAGCGCGGGGCCCGGCGTGGATCCGGGCCTTGCCAATCAGGGCTTGGCCACCACGTTCTTGACGCTGGCGCCCACCTGGGGCTCGCCGCCACCGTAGTACCCATTGAGCAGCCGCAGTGCCGGTTCGGCCGGGCTGCCACTGCCTGCCAGCGCGCTGCGTGCGACCAGGCCACTCCAGCCGGTTTTCGGGAAGGTGTCTTTCACCACCACCCAAGGCTTGGCCAGGGCCTGATCGGCTGGGCCGAGCGGCCGGAAGCTTCCTTCGGCGGCGGCCAGCGCCTGGCCATTCACGCTGTAGGCCTGCGCATTGCGCGCCATGGGCACCAGCAGGTACACCTGCCCTTTGGGGCCGTCGACCACGGTGGCCTGCACCTCCTGCACCTGCCCCTGGCTGTTGCGCCTCTGGCCCATGAAGCGCGTGGCGTTCAGGCCATTGAGCTGGCTGGGCTGGGTGCGGCCCGCCGTGGGCTGCAACGCTTGCTGGATGATGCGGGCGTGGTCACGGCCCGCCGAGGCGGGCGCCAGTTTCATCACCAGGGCAGCGTTGCCGTCGGCTGTGGCCACCGTGAGGGTGTCGGCGCCGTTCTGGATGCGCCAGCCAGGCGGGGCGGTCAGGGCGATGCCCAGGCCAGGGTGCAGGAAATGGGCGCCTCGCACCAGGCCTTGTTCGGGGCTGTCGCCAAAGGCCATGTCCTGGATGGCGGCCAGGTAGCGCTGCCTGCCGTCGTCGGCATAGCGGCCCTGGTCGGGGCCTGGGTAACGGGCGGCCACCTCGCGGATGTCCTGCAGGCGCTTGTCGTTGCTGGGGTGGGTGGCCAGCCAGTCGTTGCCACCTGATGCCTGGCGCCCTTGCGCGCGGGCCTGGTCGGCAGCATGGCTTTCCTGGTTCTTGAGCACCTGGATCACGTCGACCATGTTGGCCGGGTTGTAGCGGCTGCGGGCCAGGTATTCCGCGCCAAGTCGGTCGGCTTCGGTCTCGTGTTCGCGGCTGTGGCTGGCGATGAGGCCCGAGGCCACGCTTTGCGACACGTCGCTGGCCATGCGGCCCGCACCGCTCACGCCTTTTGCTTCCAGCACCGCACCCAGCACCGAGGCGGCCAGCACGCCGATGGACGCGGTTTGCTGCTGCGTGGCCTGCTGCGCGCCGTGCCGTGCGGTCACGTGGCCGATTTCATGGCCCAGCACGCCGGCCAGATCGGCCTCGCTGTCGAGGTAGGCCATCAGCCCGCGGGTGATGTACACATAGCCGCCGGGCAGAGCGAAGGCGTTGATCACGGGGCTGTCGAGCACGGTGAAGTGCCAGGTGAGTTCGGCGCGGTGCGATTGCTTCGCCAGTTTCTGGCCCACCTCGTTCACATAGGCCTGCAGCTTCGCATCGGGGTACTGGCCGTATTCCTTCAGGATCTCCTGGTGGTTCTTGCTGCCGGTGGCCACTTCCTGCTTTTCGTCCATCACGGTGCGCTGCAGCTGGCCGGTCACAGGGTTGCGCACCTGGGTGCCGCAGCCGGTCAGGGCCAAGGAGATCACCAAGGTGGCGAGCAGGGTGGGGCGGATGCGGCTCATGCGGTTCAAGCGGTTCAAACGGCTCATGCAGTGTGCTCCAGCTGCGCCAGTTCGCCCTGCACGGTCTGCAGGATGCGCTGGCGCAGCCATTGGTTGGTGGGGTCGTCTTCGGCGCTGCTGTGCCAGTACAGGTGGGCGTCCAGCTGGGCCGAAATCAAGGGGAAGGGGTGCAGCCGGTTGTCGAACTGCCGATTGGCCACGCGGGCGTATTGCTCGGGCATGGTCAGCAGCATGTCGGTCATGCTGACCACACGGCAGGCCGCGAAGTAGTGGCGGCAACGCAGGCCGATCTGCCGGCGCAGGCCCTGGCGGCTGAGCTCGTGGTCTTCAATGCCCAGGCCCTGCTTGCGGGCCGAGACCAGCACGTGCGAGGCGGCCAGGTAGGTGTCCAGGTGCACCGGACCCGCACCGATCAGGGGGTGGTCGCGGTGGGCCACCACGACGAGCCGGTCAAGCACCAGGCGGGTGTGCTGCACCTCAGGCGCCACGGGCAGCGCGATGTCGATGATGGCGTCGACACGGCCCTGGCGCAGGGCGTCGGCCAGGTCGGCCCGCTCGATCTGCACGCACTGCACACTGACCCCCGGGGCATGCTGCCGGATGTGGGCCATCAGGCCGGGCAGGGTAAGCGATTCCAGGATGTCGCGCATGCCGATGGTGAACACCCGGTCAGAGGTCTCGGGCACGAAGCCCAGCGATTGGGGCGATTTGATGCCCGCCTGCAGGCTGGTCAGCGCGCGTCGCACCACGGGCATCAGCTGGCGGGCGTAGGGTGTGGGGATCATGCGCCGGCCCTGCCGCACGAACAGCGGGTCGTCCAGGTGTTCGCGCAGGCGGGCCAGGGCATGGCTGACGGCCGGCTGGCTCAGGTGCAGCTCGCGCGCAGCCGCCGTGAGCGAGCCCGTTTGCACGATGGCGTCGAACACCGGGAAGAGGTTGAGGTCGATCTTGCTGAGATTCACGCCGTTGATGGTATCGGATTCAAAGAATTCATTGGATGGATGGTCGTGCCTTTCCTACACTGGCGCCGCACGGCGTTTTCACATCAGGAGACAAGCATGGATTTCGGTCATTCCCCTCGGGCCCAGGATTACATCGCGCGGGTGCAGGCCTTCATGCGCGACCACATCTTCCCGGCCGAGGCGGCCTACCACGCACAGATGACCGGCAGCCCCGACTGGCGCCAGTGGCGTCAGCCCGCCATCATGGAAGACCTCAAGGCCAAGGCGCGTGCCGCCGGGCTGTGGAACCTCTTCCTGAAAGACCCGCACCATGGCGCAGGCCTGAACGTGGTCGAATATGCCGCGCTGGCCGAGCTGATGGGCCACAACACCATGGCCGCGGAGGTGTTCAACTGCAACGCGCCCGACACCGGCAACATGGAAGTGCTGCACATGTACGGCACCCATGCGCAGCAACAGCAGTGGATGCTGCCCCTGCTGGAGGGCAAGATCCGCTCGGCCTTCTGCATGACCGAGCCCGAGGTGGCCTCGTCGGATGCCACCAACATGGCCGCCACGGCGGTGCCCGAAGGCGATGAGGTGGTCATCAACGGCCGCAAGTGGTTCAGCTCGGGCATCGGGCACCCGAACTGCAAGGTGCTGATCTTCATGGGCCTGACCGACCCCACGGCCGAACGCCACAAGCGCCATTCCATGATCCTGGTGCCGCTGGACACGCCCGGCGTGAAGATCCAGCGCATGCTGCCAGCCTTCGGCGTGTACGACGAGCCTTTCGGCCACGGTGAAGTCACCTTTGACAACGTGCGCGTGCCCAAAGAGAACATCATTGCCGGCCTGGGGCGTGGCTTCGAGATCGCCCAGGGCCGCCTGGGTCCGGGGCGCATCCACCACTGCATGCGCTGCATCGGGGGCGCCGAGCGCGCCTTGCAACTGATGACGGCGCGTGGCGACCAGCGGGTGGCCTTTGGCAAGCCCCTGAACCAGCTGGGTGGCAATGTCGATGTGATCGCCAATGCGCGCATGGCCATCGAGCAGGCCCGCCTGCTGACCTTGAAAGCCGCCTGGATGATGGACACCGTGGGCGTGAAGGCCGCCATGAGCGAGATCTCGATGATCAAGGTGGTGGCGCCCAACATGGCGCAGGCCGTGATCGATGCGGGCATCCAGATGCATGGTGCCCTGGGCGTCACGCTCGACACCCCGCTGAGCACGCTGGCCGCCTATGTGCGCACCGTGCGCCTGGCCGATGGCCCAGACGAAGTGCACCGCAAGGTGGTCGCGAAATTCGAGCTCGCACGCCAGCGCCTGGCCCGTGGCGAAGCCTGACCCTCACACGAACACCCTGGAGCAACCCTGATGAGCAAGAGCAAACCCCTGATCGATGGCGCGGTGGACGTGCGGGCTGGCGAAGAAGTCGACCTGGCCCGCGTGGGCGACCACCTGCGCGCACAGGGCATGGTGCTGGTGGGCGAGCCCCGCCTGCAGCAGTTTCCCGGCGGGGCGTCGAACCTGACCTACCTGATCCGCTACGACAACATCGACCTGATCCTGCGCCGCCCGCCTTTCGGGCACATCGCCAAGTCGGCCCATGACGTGGTGCGCGAGGCGCGCATCATGCAGGCCCTGCGCCCGGTGTACCCGGCCGTGCCCGAAATCTACGCCATCTGCGAAGACGTGGACGTGATCGGCGCGCCGTTTTATGTGATGCAGCGCCTGGTGGGCATCATCCCGCGGCAGAACTTCTCGCCCGAGATGAACCTCGATGCGCCGCGCACGCGCCAGCTGTGTCTGAACGTGCTCGACAAGCTCATCGAGCTGCACACGCTCGACCCGGCCCAGGCCGGCCTGGACACGCTGGGCAAGGGCGAGGGCTATGTGGCCCGTCAGGTGGAAGGCTGGAGCAAGCGATTCCGTGCCGCGCACACCGATGACGTGGGCAACTTCGAGACCGTGATGGCCTGGCTGGAGGCCAAGCAGCCGAAGCAGGAAGTGGCCATCCGCCTGATCCACAACGACTACCGCTTCGACAACGTGGTGCTCGACCCGCAAGACCCCTTGAAGGTGATCGGCGTGCTCGACTGGGAAATGGCCACCCTGGGGGACCCCATGATGGACCTGGGCAGCTCGCTGGCTTACTGGGTGCAGGCCGATGACGACATGTTCATGCTGGGCTCGCGCCGCCAGCCCACCAACGCCCCGGGCATGCTGACGCGCCGCGAGGTGATCGAGTACTACGGCGCCAAGACCGGCTGGAGCGTGGCCAACTTCGATTTCTACGAGGTGTACGGCCTGTTCCGCCTGATGGGCATCGTCCAGCAGATCTACAAGCGGTTCAAGGAAGGCAACGCCCGCAACCCGGTGTTTGCCACCTTCGGGCCCTTTGCCGACTACCTGGGGCAGCGCTGCGAACGCATCATGGCGGCGTCCAGCCTGTGAGTTTTCAACACCGAGTGCCCAACAACATGACAGGAGACACCCCATGAACACCGCCAACACCCCCAACACCTTCGATCTGACCGGCAAAGTGGCCCTGGTCACCGGTTCCAGCCGCGGCATTGGCGAAGCCGCCGCGCGCTTGCTGGCCGCGCACGGTGCGCACGTGATCATTTCCAGCCGCAAGGCCGAGCCCTGTGAGGCGGTGGCCGCGTCCATCCGCGAGGCCGGTGGCAAGGCCTCGGTGCTGGCCTGTCACGTGGGCGAGCCCGCGCAGATCGACGCCACCTTCGAGGCCATCGAGCGCGACTTCGGCCGGCTGGACATCCTGGTCAACAACGCGGCGGCCAACCCCTACTTCGGCCACATCACCGAGACGGACCTGGGCGCCTTCCAGAAAACGGTGGATGTGAACATCAGGGGCTACTTTTTCATGTGCGCCAAGGGCGCCAAGCTGATGGCCAAGAACGGTGGCGGCTCGATCATCAACGTGGCCTCGGTCAATGGCATCACGCCGGGCATGTGGCAAGGCATTTACAGCATCACCAAGGCCGCGGTGATCAGCATGACGCACGCATTCGCGAAGGAATGCGCTTCCATGAAAGTGCGCGTGAACGCGCTGCTGCCGGGCGCCACCGACACCAAGTTCGCGTCGGCCCTGACCACCAACCCCGAGGTGCTCAAGCTGGTGATGGGCCACACGCCCATGAACCGCGTGGCCGACCCGTCGGAGATGGCCGGTGCCGTGCTGTACCTGGCGTCGAATGCGTCGAGCTACACCACGGGCGCCTGCCTGAACGTGGACGGCGGCTACCTGCTGGGCTGAACGGCACGAGGGCTGAAGCGCTTCAGCCCGTGCTGAGGCTCACCGCCTGTCACTTGACCAGGCGGTTCAGCCCTTCGGCATCAAAGTGCTCGGTCTTGAGCGCATCGCTGGGCATGCAGTCGCGGCCCACTTCGCTCTGTGCGCAGGCGGCCAGTTTCTCGACGGCCTGCCACAGCAGCGTGATCTGGTGTTCGTGCCCACCGGCGTTGTCGATCAGGCCTTTGAGGGCTTGCGACAGCGGGTCGTCGCCCTCGGTCACGCCATAGGCTGAAAAGCCCATGCGGGTGGCCGTGGCTTCGCGCTCGGCCTGTTTCTCGTCCATCACCTGCTGCTTGCCCACGATGATGCGTGCCGGGTTGCCCACGGCCGTGGCCCCTGGCGGCACCGGCTTGACCACCACGGCGTTCGAGCCCACGCGGGCGCCATCGCCCACGGTGAAGCCGCCCAGCACCTGCGCATTCGCGCCCACGATCACGCCTTTGCCCAGCGTCGGGTGGCGTTTGGCGCCCTTGCTCAATGAAGTGCCGCCCAGGGTCACGCCCTGGTAGATGGTGCAGTCGTCACCGATCTCGGCGGTTTCGCCCACCACCACGCCCATGCCATGGTCGATGAACACCCGGCGGCCCACGGTGGCACCCGGGTGGATCTCGATGCCCGTGAGGAAGCGACCCCAGTGCGAGATCCAGCGGCCCAGCCATTTCAGCCCATGGCGCCAGCACCAGTTCGCGGCGCGGTGCATGGCCAGGGCGTGCAGACCGGGGTAACAGGTCAGCACTTCCCAGGCGGTGCGGGCCGCAGGGTCGCGTTCCAGGATGCAGGCGATGTCTTCTCTCAGACGGGCAAAGAACATGGACGGCAGAAGCTGATGCGTTTTTCGAATGAGGCGGCCAGTGTATCGCCGGGGGCTGACCCTTGCAGGGCTCAGGGCTGGCGCGGCTTGACCAGGGCCTGCACCGCACGCGCCATGCCCCGCAGGATGTGGACTTCTTCGGTGCGCAGTGCGGCGCGGTTGAGCAACTGGTTCAGGCGCGGCACCAGTTTCTTGGGCGCGGCCGGGTCGAGAAAGCCGATGTCCACCAGGGCCTGCTGCCAGTGTTCCAGCGTGCCTTGCACCGCCTGGCCATCGGCCAGTTCGACCGTGGGTGTGCGGGCCTCGACCGGGAACCCGCCCTGGGCCATGCGCCATTCGTAGGCCAGCACCTGCACGGCCTGCGACAGGTTCAGCGAGCCATAAGCCGGGTTGGTCGGGATGCTGATGACCGAATGGCATCGGTACACGTCTTCATTGGCCATGCCATAGCGTTCGCTGCCGAACACGAAGCCGACGGTGGGACGGGGCATTTCGCCAGCCAGGGCGGCCAGCCCCTCGCGCGGGGTGAGTGTGGGCGGGCCGAAATCACGCGGGGTCATGGCCGTGCCGATGGCGTGGTGCACGCCTTCCAGGGCCTCGGCCAGGGTGCTCACCACGCGGGCGCGCACCAGGATGTCGGCGGCACCGCTGGCCATGGCCACGGTCTCTTCCTGGCTCAGCACATCGGCAAAGCGGGGGCGCACCAGCACCAGCTCGGAAAAGCCCATCACCTTCATGGCCCGGGCCGTTGCGCCCACATTGCCCGGGTGGCTGGTGTCCACCAGGATGAAACGCGTCGGATCAACGGACACGGCGGGCACGCGAGGCGAAGGGGGGTGCATTTTGGCAACGAACTCAGTAGAATCTCGGATTCTCGCTCGTTCTTTGTCTTCGTTGCGCCCCATTTCGGCCTTTGCTGGCCCGGAATGCCTGTCAGGATGCGATGGCTGTGTGCCGTCGTGCGCTGGCTTGCCAAAGTGGCTTGACCGCCAGTCTGGAGCACCCATGGGGGTGGCAGACGGTGTGGTGGTCGCCCGGCAGCCGTGCCCGATGAGCCCTCCCTCGGTGCCCGCAGTGCGTCCGGTCTGCGTGGGTCTCATTGTCTGAACAGGTTTCACCATGTCCCAAGCCTTGCACCCCATGCTCAACATCGCCATCAAGGCCGCTCGCGCAGCCGGGGCGATCATCAACCGGGCATCGCTCGACATCGAGCGTCTGCAGGTGGTGGCCAAGTCGCACAACGACTTCGTCACCGAGGTGGACCAGGCCGCTGAAGAGGCCATCATCGAAACCATCCTGGGCGCATACCCGTCGCATGGCATGCTGGCTGAAGAGTCGGGCAACAGCCGCGGCAACAAGCACAGCGACTTCGTCTGGATCATCGATCCGCTGGACGGCACCACCAACTTCATCCACGGCTTCCCCGTGTACGCCGTGTCGATCGCGCTGGCCTTCCGCGGCCAGGTGCAGCAGGCCGTGGTGTACGACCCCGCCCGCAACGACCTGTTCTATGCCTCGCGCGGCAAGGGCGCCTTCCTGAACGACCGCCGTATCCGCGTGTCCAAGCGCACCCGCATGCTCGACAGCCTGATCGGCACCGGCTTTCCCTTCCGCAAGGGCGACAACTTCCAGCGTTACCTGAAGATGTTCGAAGAGGTGATGGTGCAGTGCGCCGGTGTGCGCCGCCCGGGCGCTGCCGCCCTCGACCTGTGCTACGTGGCCGCCGGCTACTACGACGGCTTCTTCGAGACCGGCCTGAACCCCTGGGACATCGCCGCAGGCTCGCTGATGATCACCGAGGCCGGTGGCCTGGTGGGCAACTTCACGGGTGAAGCCGACTTCCTGTACCAGCGCGAGATCGTGTGCGGTACCCCCCGCATTTACGGCCAGTTGGTCAAGACCCTGGCACCCTACAGCCGCGTGATCACCGACGCCCCTGCGGCCGACGGTGAAGACCGTGCCGAAGCCGGTGACGAGGTGGATGCCGAGCAGGCCCAGGAAGACGACGCCCTGATCGCCCTGCTGCAAAACGAAGAAGACGCAGCCAGCCCCGCAGCCGCTGCAGCGGCCGCCGCCGAAGAGCCCAAGGCCCCGGTGCGCCGCCGCATCACGGCCGCGGCCAAGGCCCAGGAAGACATCGAGAAGGCCCGCTTCGAGCCCAAGCCACGCGCCCCGCGCCGCAACCGCGACGACGCGCCGTTCTGAACCAGGCGCCCATCTGCCTCTGACAGGCGCCAAGGCGCCTGACGGCATCGCCCCGAGGCCCCGGCTGTCGGGGCGTTTTTGCGTTCAGAACGCTTTAAAATCAACGGTTTGACCTTGCGGACACCGCCTTGACCGATTTCAGCGCCCATACGCCGATGATGGCCCAGTACCTAGGCATCAAAGCCGAGTACCCGGACACGCTCGTCTTCTACCGCATGGGCGATTTCTACGAGCTGTTCTACGAAGACGCCCGCAAGGCCAACCGCCTGATCGACATCACGCTCACGGTGCGTGGGCAATCGGCTGGCGAGCCCGTGGTGATGGCCGGAGTGCCCGTGCACGCTGTGGAAACCTACCTGGCCAAGCTGATCAAGTTGGGCGAATCGGTGGCCATTGCCGAACAGGTGGGCGAGGTGGGCGCCAGCAAGGGGCCCGTCGAGCGCAAGGTGGTGCGCGTGGTCACGCCCGGCACCCTGACCGATTCCGAACTGCTCAGCGAACGGGCCGATTCCCTGCTGGTGGCCGTGGTGGCCGGCAGCGTGCGCGGTGGCCTGGCCAATGCGAAAGACCAGACCCCCTGCGCCCTGGCCTGGCTCGGAATGTCCAGCGGGCAGCTGGGCATCACCGAATGCACCCAGCGCGACCTGCCGGGCTGGCTGGCCCGCCTGCAACCGGCCGAGGTGCTGTTCGACCGCGAACGCGTGCCGCCCGCGCTGGCGCCCATGCTGTCGCAGCCGCGCGGCGTGGCCTTCACGCCGCGCCCCACGTGGCAGTTCGACGCCGGCCTGGGTGAGCGCAAGCTGACCGAGCAGCTCAAGGTGGCCAGCCTGAAAGCCTTTGGCGCCGACGACATGGCCCTGGCCCATGCCGCGGCGGCCGCCTTGCTGAGCTTTGCCGAGCACACTCAGGGCAGGGCGCTGGCCCACGTGACCACGCTCACGGTGCCGCGCAGCAGCGACCTGCTGGAGATCCCGCCGGCCACCTTGCGCAACCTGGAGCTGGTGCAGACCCTGCGGGGTGAAGATTCGCCCACGCTGCTCTCGCTGCTCGACACCTGTCGCACCGGCATGGGCAGCCGCGCCCTGCGCCAGTGGGTGACCAACCCACCGCGTGACCGCCGCCATGCGCAAGAGCGGCATGCCGCCATCGACCTGCTGCTCAACCCGCCCGACCTGAGCCAGAACCTCGACGCCCTGCGCGAGGCCCTGCGCCAGATGAGCGACGCCGAGCGCATCACCTCGCGCATTGCGCTGCGCCAGGTGCGCCCGCGCGAGCTGGCCGGCCTGCGCGACACGCTGATGAACCTGCCCGTGCTGCGTGCCTGCGTGCCCACCGGCACCCCCTTGCTGGATCAGGTGCACCAGCACCTGCAGCCCGACCCGGCCCTGGCCGAGCGCCTGCAGCGCACCATCGCCGAGATGCCGGCCGTGCTGCTGCGAGACGGGGGCGTGATCGCTTCCGGCTTCGATGCCGACCTCGACGAGCTGCGCGCCATCTCCAGCAACTGTGATGCTTTCCTGCTCGACCTGGAAACGCGCGAGCGGGCCCGCACCGGCATCCCGAATCTGCGCGTGCAGTTCAACAAGGTGCATGGCTTTTACATCGAGATCACGCAAAGCCACGCCGACAAGGTCCCGCTGGACTACCAGCGCCGCCAGACCCTGAAAAACGCCGAGCGCTACATCACGCCCGAACTCAAGGCCTTCGAAGACAAGGCCCTGTCGGCGCAAGAGCGCAGCCTGCAGCGCGAGAAGTTCCTGTTCGAGCAGTTGATCGACGAACTGCAGGCCAACATCGCCGTGTTGTCGCACCTGGCGCGGGCCCTGGCCACGCTGGACGCCATCGCGGCCCTGGCCGAACGTGCGGCCTCGCTGGGCTGGACCCAGCCCGAGTTCGTGAACATGCCCTGCCTGGAGATCGAGAAAGGCCGCCACCCTGTGGTCGAAGCGCGCCTGATGGAAACCAGTGGCGCGGCCTTCATCCCGAACGACTGCCGGCTGGACGCCAACCGCCGCATGCTGATCGTCACCGGCCCCAACATGGGCGGTAAATCGACCTTCATGCGCCAGGTGGCGCTCATCACCATCCTGGCCTACATGGGCTCGTACGTGCCCGCGGCCAGCTGCCGCCTGGGCCCGATCGACGCCATCCACACCCGCATCGGTGCGGCCGACGACCTGGCCAACGCCCAGTCCACCTTCATGATGGAAATGACCGAGGCCGCCGCCATCGTGCACACGGCCACCGAGCATTCCCTGGTGCTGATGGACGAGATCGGCCGTGGCACCTCGACCTTCGACGGCCTGGCCCTGGCCGGCGCCATCGCCAGCCACCTGCACGACCGCAACAAGGCCTTCACCCTGTTCGCCACGCACTACTTCGAGCTGACCGCGTTGCCCGAAAAGCACCCCCGGGCCAGCAATGTGCACGTGGGCGTGGCCGAAGCCGGTGACGACATCGTGTTCCTGCACGAATTGCAAGCGGGCCCGGCCAGCCGCAGCTACGGTGTGCAGGTGGCGCGCCTGGCCGGCATGCCGCCCAGCCTGATCCGCCAGGCCCGTGCCGCGCTCGATGCGCTCGAGTCGCAGCAGAAGGCCGACGACGACCAGATCGACCTGTTCGCCGACTTTGGCGGCAGTGCCACGGCCTTGCCCATGCCCGAACTGCCCACGGCTGGCGCAGATCCTGCACACTTGGAAGCCAGTCTGGCCGAGCGCGCCACGCTCGATCTGCTGGCCCGCATCGACCCCGATGCCCTGACCCCTCGTGAAGCGCTTGATGCGCTGTATCAACTCAAATCGGTGATCACATCATGACCTACTGCGTCGCCATGCGGCTCAACGCCGGTCTCGTCTTCCTGTCCGACTCGCGCACCAACGCGGGCATGGACCAGATCAGCACCTTCCGCAAGATGACGGTGTACGAAAAGCCCGGCGAGCGCGTGCTGGTGCTCATGACCGCCGGCAACCTGGCCATCACCCAGGCCGTCAAGCAGCTGCTCGACAAAGAGAGCATCGAAGGGCCCGATGGCGAAGCGGTCACGCTGTGGACTGCCACCACTCTGTTCGACGTGGCCCGCATCGTGGGCAGTGCCGTGCGCAAAGTGCACGCGCGTGATGCCGAGGCCCTGAAAAAACACGGCATCGACTTCAACTGCAGCCTGATCATCGGCGGGCAGATCAAGGGCGAAACCATGCGCCTGTTCAATGTCTACGCCGCAGGCAACTTTGTGGAAGCCGGCATCGATGGCGTGTGCTACTTCCAGATCGGTGAGTCGAAATACGGCAAGCCCGTGATCGACCGTGTGGTCACGCCACACACACCGCTGGAAGAGGCCGCCAAGTGCGCCCTGATCTCGATGGATTCGACCCTGAAGTCGAATTTGTCGGTCGGCCTGCCGCTGGACATGCTGGTCTACACCGCCAACAGCCTGAAGGCCGATCAGCTGGTCAACATCGACGAGAGCAATGCCTACTTCCGCATGATCCGCAGCACCTGGGGCCAGCGCCTGCGCCAGGTGTTCGATTCGATCCCTGACCCCAGCTGGGACGGCGACCAGCCCGATTTGTCGGCCAACAGCAGCGCGCAGCAGCAGGCCATGAACCCGCTGAGCAAGATCAACGCGCCCCAGGGCTGAGGAAGCATTGTTGTCTCAAGCCACCCTTGACCCGCGCGACTGGCGTGCCTGCGTGGCACCCATGCTCGACTGGACTGACAGGCATTGCAGGGTCTTTCACCGCCAGCTCAGCCGCCATGCCCGCCTCTACACCGAGATGATCACCACGGGTGCCATCATCCACGGGCAGATGCACCGCTTTCTTGAATACAGCGAGCAGGAGCACCCGGTGGCCCTGCAGCTCGGCGGCAGCGAGCCCGATGACCTGGCCCAGTGCGCGCGCATTGCGCAGCAGATGGGCTACGACGAGGTCAACCTGAACTGTGGCTGCCCCAGCGAGCGCGTGCAGCGTGGTGCGTTTGGCGCCTGCCTGATGAACGAGGCCACGCTGGTGGCCGACTGCGTCAAGGCCATGGTCGATGCGACAGGGGGCGATGCGCGCATGCCGATCACGGTCAAGCACCGCATCGGCATCGACCAGATCGAAAGTTACGACTACGTGCGCGATTTCGTGGGCACGGTGGCGGCCGCGGGTTGCCAGGTGTTCATCGTGCACGCCCGCAATGCCTGGCTCAAGGGATTGAGTCCCAAAGAAAATCGCGAGATTCCGCCGCTGCGCTATGAGTTTGTTCACCAGCTCAAGCGCGACTTTCCGCACCTCATCATCGTGATCAACGGGGGGTTGGCCACCAACGACCAGTGCCTGGCCCAGTTGCAGCCCGGAGCCGTGTTGCCCAACGTGGCGCTGGATGGGGTGATGGTGGGGCGCGCGGCGTATCACACGCCCTGGATGATGGCCGAGTGGGACCACCTGTTCTTCGGAGAGGCGCCGCGAGAAGGCTACACACGCGAGATGGCCGAAGCTGCCATCGTGGATTACACCGCCGCCGAAATGGTGCGCACCCAGGGCTTGGCCCATGGCGAGGTGCGCTGGCCGCAGGTCATGCGACACGTGCTGGGCCTGTACAACGGCCTGCCCGGTGCGCGGCGCTGGCGTCAGGTGTGGTCAGACCACAAGCTCAAGCACCACGCAGTGCACGAGGTGATGGCACTGGCGCACCAGCGCCCGGCACGGGCTGAGGCCGCTGAAGCCTGACGCAGCTTGTCCCGACCTGGGGGCTCAGGGCGTGGCCTGTGCAGTCAGGGTGGCTGCTGGAGGCGCCATCAGGTGCTCGAAGGTGTCCATCTGCATCTCGAAGCTGAAGAAGCGGTTGCGCCCCTGGGCCTTGGCGCTGTAAAGCGCTTCGTCGGCTCGCATCAGCAGGTGCTGCACATTGGTGTCATCGTCAGGCACGACGGTTGTGATGCCGCCCGAAATGGTCACCACATTCGACACCGGTGAGTCGGGGTGCGGCATGGGCTGGTTGCCCATCAGCTGCAGCAGGGCCCGCGCGAAGGTCATGGCCCCTGAGCGCGAGGTATTGGGCAGGATCATGCCGAACTCCTCGCCACCATAGCGCGCCACATAGTCCATCGGTCGGCGGCACACCGTGCTCAGGATGCGGCCGATGTGCTCCAGGCAGCGATCGCCCTGCACATGGCCCAGGGTGTCGTTGTAGCGCTTGAAGTGGTCCACGTCACACAAGATCAGGGTGAGGGCGTGCTGGTCGCGACGGCACTGGCGCACGGCTTCGTGCAGCCGGTCGTCGAAGCCGCGGCGGTTGCCCAGTTTGGTGAGCTGGTCTTGCACCGAAATGTGGGTCAGGCGCTGGTTCGCAATGTGCAATTCTTCCGAGGTGCGCATCAGCTGGTTGCGCATGCGGATCAGGCGTTGCATGGCGTGCAGCTTGGCGCTGAGCACCACCGGTGAAATCGGTTTGATCAGGTAGTCGTCACCGCCAGCCTGGATGCCGCGCCACAGGTCGATCTCCTTGTCGAGCGCCGACAGAAAGATGATGGGCGTCCAGCGGCTGCCCTCGCGCTCGCGCAGCTGGCGGGCCAGCCAGTAGCCATCGTTGCCGGGCATGATCACGTCCAGCAGCACCAGGTCGACTTTGTGTTCGCCGAACAACTGGAGTGCCTGATCGGCTGACTCAGCCTCCAGGGTGGTGTGCCCCTTCATCCGCAGTTGCTGGGCGAGGTGCAGCCGAACGGATGGCTGGTCATCGACCAGCAGGATGTTCATCGGGTGAGATTGCATGGGGCGTACTGCGCGTAGAGCCTGACGTTCTCGTTATCGGCGCCGGCACTTGTCGCTTGAGCAACTCCCTGTAGGCAACATGGACATGAAAAAAGCACCCCTTGGGGTGCTTCTTGGGCGTGGGTGAGACCCGTGGGATCAGACGCGCTTCTTGTACTCGTGGGTGCGGGTGTCGATTTCGATCTTGTCGCCCGATTCCACGAACAGGGGCACCGAGATTTCGAAGCCGGTGCCGACGATGCGGGCAGGCTTCATCACCTTGCCCGAGGTGTCGCCCTTGACGCCAGGTTCGGTTTCGATTTCACGCACGACCGAGGTGGGCAGTTCCACCGAGATGGCACGACCTTCGTAGAACACCACTTCCACGGCCATGGCGTCTTGCAGGTAGTTGATGGCGTCGCCCATGTTCTCGGCTTCAACTTCGAACTGGTTGTACTCGGCGTCCATGAAGGCGTACATCGGGTCGGCGAAGTAGGAGTAGGTGCACTCTTTCTTCTCGAGGATGATCTGGTCCATCTTGTCGTCGGCCTTGAACACCACTTCGGCGCCCGAGCCGTTCAGCAGGTTCTTCATCTTCATGCGCACGGTGGCGGCGCCACGGCCGCCACGGCTGTACTCGGTCTTCAGAACCACCATCGGGTCCTTGCCTTGCATGATCACATTGCCTGCGCGGATTTCTTGTGCGAGTTTCATGGGTACGGTTCCCGAATCTGTGGGGCCCTCAAAGCGCGTTTCAAAGCGTGCGCCCGGGCAACTCCGTTGACGTTACTGACGTCGGTTGACGTTCACGGTGAAAGGACACGCAACTCGGCGGCAGGCGCTGCCACCAGGCGAAAACTGTCCAAAGCCTGCGATTCTACCTCGCAGAAGTGACAAAGGCCAGCAACTGAGTGCAGAGGTCCTGCTGGGTGGCCAGTGCCTGCCGGCTGGCGCGCTGGTGGGCCTGCCACTGCGGCCATCCCTCGGGGCCCATCAGCCAGTGCAAGGCGGCCGCCACGGACTGGCGCTCGCCCGTTCGGTGGTCCAGTCCGTTGAGCGCCGCCTGCACGTGGTGCACGGCCTCTTGCAGCGCTGCGGGCCAGTTGGCCATCCAGCGTTGCTCGAAAGCCGCCAGCTTGTCGGCGTGCACCCCATCGTCCTGGCGGTAGATGTCCCACAGGTGCGGCCGCCCGGCCCACAGGGCTCGCACGGCCGAATCTTCGCCGCGCACCACGTTCAGGTCGCACGACCACAGCAGGCGGTCGAAATCGGGCTGGGGCAGCGCGGTGGCCAGGGGCACAAGCTGCATCGTGCCCAGGCCCAGTGCGGCCTGCCCCTCGGGCGTTGAGGCCCATGCCAGGGCGGCCTGTGTGGCTTGCCCCGGGGTGAGCAGCACGTCCAGTGGAGTGGCCATGTCGGCCCAGGCTTGAAGCAGGGGCCCCACGGGCGAAGGCGCATAACAGAACAGGCTGACCCGCCGTGCGTGGGCGCGCGGTTTGCCGCTTTGCCAGGGCAACTGGCTCAACCACTGCAGCATGCCCTCGGCGTTGGCCTGCCAGGCGTCGCACGCCTCGATCAACCCTGGCTCGCGCAGCAGCCCTCCGGTGCGCGCGGTGAAGCCCGGGTAGAAAAACACCTTGCGCAGCCCGGCGCCAGGACCGTGCCACACAGGGGAGGGCAGCCGGTGGCTGCGTTCCACATAGTCTTCAGCACTCAGGTATTCCAGGTTCAGCCACACCGGGGGCGTGCCCTGGGGCTCGCGAGGCAGGCTGGCCAGCCATTCGCCGGGTGGCTCGCAGCCAAAGGCTTCGATCAGCACATCGGGCCACGGAGCGTTGTGCACTTCTGGCGGCATCTGCCAGGTGCCATCGGGCAGGGTGTGCCAGGGCAGCACCTGCACGTTCGCGTGGCCACCGGGCGCCATCCAGGCCAGGGCCGAGGCGTCGTCCACCCACAGGCGGACCTGTTCGCCGCGCTCGGCCAGGTCACAGGCCAGCCGCCAGCACACGCCGATGTCGCCAAAGTTGTCGATGACCTTGCAGAAGATGTCCCAGCGCATGGCGGTGGATTATCCTCGCGGCCATGACCGAGGATGTTGTTCCACCAGCCCCCGAATCCGCCCAGACCGATGAAGTCTGGCAGCGCCTGCTGACCGAGGTGGCCAGCCTGCCTGGCCTGCCCGGCGTGTACCGCTACTTCGATGCCAAGGGCGAAGTGCTGTACGTGGGCAAGGCGCGCGACTTGAAAAAACGCGTCTCCAGCTACTTCCACAAGAACCACGGCGGCACCCGCATCGGCCACATGGTCTCGCGCATTCAGCGGCTGGAGACCACGGTGGTGCGCAGTGAGGCCGAGGCCCTGCTGCTGGAAAACAACCTCATCAAGACGCTCAACCCGCGTTTCAACATCCTGTTCCGCGACGACAAGAGCTACCCCTACCTCAAGATCGCGTCGCACGACTTCCCGCGCCTGGCCTATTACCGTGGCGCGGTCGACAAGAAACACCGCTACTTCGGGCCTTACCCGAACGCCTGGGCCGTGAAAGAGACCATCCAGCTGCTGCAGCGGGTGTTCCTGCTGCGCACTTGCGAAGACTCCGTCTACAACCACCGCACCCGCCCCTGCCTGCTGTACCAGATCAAGCGTTGCAGTGGTCCCTGCGTGGGCTTCATTTCGGAAGACGACTACCGGCGTGACGTGAACCAGGCCGAGCGCTTCCTGCTCGGTGAGCAGGAGGCCGTGCTGGGCAGTCTGCAAGAGCAGATGATGGCCCACGCGGAGAAGCTGGAATACGAGAAGGCCGCCGAGATCCGCAACCAGATCGGCGCGCTGTCGAAGGTGCTGCATCAGCAGTCGGTCGACACCGGCATCGAAAAAGACGTCGACATCCTGGCCGTGAAGGTGCAGGGCGGGCGGGCCTGCGTGAACCTGGCCATGGTGCGGGGTGGCCGCCACCTGGGCGACCGCGCGCATTTCCCCGTGCATGTGCAGGACCACGTGGCCCTGGCCGAAGGCGAAGAAGAGGCCGTGGCCGTGGACAGTGCCGACGCCGTGGAAGTGAGTGTGCTGGAGGCCTTCCTGGCGCAGCACTACCTCGACGGTGGCGCTCCCAGCCTGCTGGTGCTGAGCCACCCGGTGGCCCCAGCCCTGATCGACGCGCTGGGCGAGCAGGGGGGACGCAAGATCACGGTGGTGCATCAGCCGCGTGAACAGCGCCGCACCTGGCTCGAAATGGCCGTGCAGGGCGCCGACCTGGCCTTGACCCGCCTGCTCAGCGAAGAAGGCTCGCAGCAGTCGCGCACCCGGGCGCTGGTCGAAGCGCTGGACCTGGCGCTCGACCCGCAGAAAGGCGAGGGCGACCCCATGGCCGCCCTGCGCATCGAGTGTTTCGACATCAGCCACACGGCGGGCGAAGCCACCCAGGCGTCTTGCGTGGTGTACGAGGGCCACAAGATGCAGCCTGGCCAGTACCGTCGCTACAACATCGACGGCATCACACCCGGCGACGACTACGCGGCCATGAAGCAGGTGCTGTTGCGTCGTTACGGGGGCGGCAGGCTCGAGCGCATGCCCGACCTGGTGCTGGTCGATGGTGGCAAGGGGCAGATCTCCATGGCCCGGGAGGTCTTCGAAGGCCTTGGCTTGAGCCTGGAGTTGCTGGTGGGCGTCGAGAAAGGCGAAGGCCGCAAGGTCGGCCTGGAAGAGCTGGTGTTTGCCGACGGACGGCCCAAGCTGCAGCTGGCTCCCACCTCGGCGGCGCTGATGCTGGTGGCGCACATCCGTGACGAAGCCCACCGATTTGCCATCACGGGCATGCGTGCCAAACGCGCCAGCGTGCGCACCAGCGGCAGCAAACTCGAAGAGATCCCGGGCGTGGGCCCCAAACGGCGTGCCCGCCTGCTGCAACGCTTTGGTGGCGTGCGCGGTGTGCAGGGCGCCAGCATCGACGAACTGGCCAGCGTCGACGGCATTTCGCGTGACCTGGCCGAGGAGATTTACCGTGCACTCCACTGACCGACGCACTGACCGACCCGCTGAACAACGCATTCAAAGACGTCTCACCGCCGTGGCGCTGGCCACTGGTGCCTTGGCGGGCTGGGCGGGCCTGATGAGCGGCTGCGCCCTTCTGGGCGGGACGTCCTCACCGCCCCCCCAGGGCGGCGCAGGCAGCCCGGGTGGCAAGGAGGCCTCACGTCCCACGGTCAAGCCGGGAGGCGCCGCTTCATCCAGCGGGGTTTCGCGCGAGCCCATGCTGGGCCCCCCCGCCACGCCGCGCTCATGGGCCGATGCCCGGCAGCAGGCCGCCCGCCGTCTGGTGGCCGCCAACCCCGACATCACCCACACAGGCCGTCCACAAGACATCCTGCTGGCCGTGCCTGTCATCACCATCGAACTGCATGCAGACGGCAGCATCAAACGCCTGGACGTGATGCGCTACCCCAAGCAGGCGCGTGACACGGTGGACATCGCCATGAAGGCCATCCGACGCGCAGCCCCCTTCGGCGATGTGTCCCGCCTGCCCAAGCCCTGGCAGTTCAACGAAACCTTCCTGTTCAACGATGACCGCCGTTTCAAACCGATGACGCTCGACCGGTGAGCGGCCTCAATCGCACCGCAACGCGTGCACAATGGGCCCATGTTCTGGAACCTGCCGACGCTGTTCACCTGGGCCCGCATCGTGGCCATCCCGCTCATCGTGGGCGTGTTCTACCTGCCCTGGGCCCCCGCCGAGGTCAACATCGCGGCCAGCGTGCTGTTCGTGGTGGTGGCCTTCACCGACTGGCTGGACGGCTGGCTGGCCCGGCGCCTGAACATGACCTCGGCCTTCGGTGCCTTCCTCGACCCGGTGGCCGACAAGTTTCTGGTGTGCGCCTCTCTGCTGATCCTGCTGGAAATGGGGCGCGTGTCGGCCATGGTGGCCCTGATCATCATCGGTCGCGAAATCGCCATTTCTGCCCTGCGTGAGTGGATGGCCCAGATCGGCGCATCACGCAGCGTGGCCGTGCACATGCTGGGCAAGCTCAAGACCGCAGCCCAGATGGCGGCCATCGTGTTGTTGCTCTACGACGGCCCGACCGGAGTGGCGCTGCCTCATTTGAGCCACACCCGTGAAATGGGCACGTGGCTCATCTGGGTGGCCTGCGGCCTGACCATCTGGTCCATGGCGTACTACCTGCGGAAGTCGATCCCGGACATCGTGGCGAAATCACGCTGAGCCTTGCTCAAGCACGTGCGGCATTGAACTGTCAACGGTGCATCCACGTGCGCATGCGCGAACGGGCGGGTGGCGCTTTCGACCTAGAATGAATTTTCGGTTCTTCAAGTTGTTCGGAGAGAGGTGGCCCGTGAACAAGGCTGAGTTGATCGAGCACATCGCCCGCCAGGCTGACATTTCCAAGGCTGCTGCTGGTCGTGCCCTGGAGGCCGTCATCAGCGGTGTGGAAACCACCCTCAAAAAGGGCGAATCGGTCTCGCTGGTAGGTTTCGGCACCTTCGCCGTGTCCACCCGGCCTGCGCGCACCGGACGCAACCCGCGCACAGGCGACGAGATCAACATCCGCAAGGCGAAGATTCCGAAGTTTCGCCCCGGCAAGGGTCTGAAAGACGCAGTGAACTGATCTACACTTCCGTCCGTGCTCGGGTGCTTAGCTCAGTTGGTAGAGCGGCGCCCTTACAAGGCGTAGGTCGGGGGTTCGAGCCCCTCAGCACCCACCAGACAACCCGACACAGACAAAGGCGAACCTCGGTTCGCCTTTGTGCCATCCGAGGCTGCAGAACACACACGGCGCTGGCCCCCTGGTACAGCGTCCCACCATAGGCTGGTCATGTTTGATTTCGTTCGCAACAACACGCGCATCCTTCAGCTGATCCTTCTGATCCTGATCCTTCCTTCCTTCGTGATCTTCGGTGTCCAGGGCTACGAAAGTTTCCTGTCGGGCGACGAGACCGTGGCCAAGGTGGGCAGCCAGAAGGTCACCCAGACCGAGATGGACAACGCGCACCGCCGCATGGTGGAGCAGGCCCGCGCCCGCAATCCGCAACTGGATGTCAGCAAGCTCGATTCCCCTGAAGTCAAGCGCCAGGCGCTCGATTCGCTGGTGGACGACTACACCCTCATCGCCGCGGTGAACGAGCAGCGCATCCGCACGGCCGACTCCCGCATCCTGCGCCTGTTTGCCACCTCGCCTGATTTCGCCCCGCTGCGCAACCCTGACGGCACGCTGAACACGCAACTGCTGGAGGCTCAGGGCATGACCTCGGCGCAGTTGACCGAGCGCATCCGTCAGCAGCTCACCATGATGCAGGTCACGGCTGGGGTGGTGGGCACCGGCATGGCACCCGAAACGGTCAACAAACTGGCTGTGGATTCGCTGTTCCAGGTGCGTGACGTGCAGTGGATGGCTTTCGATGCCAAGAACTACGTGGCACAACTCAATCCCACCGAGGAACAGCTGCGCAAGTACTTTGCCCAGCCAAGCGTGAGCGATGCATTCCTGCAGCCGGAGCGCGCCGACATCGAGTACCTGGTGCTGGACCTGGATGCCCTCAAGGCACGCGCCACCGTGTCTGAGGAGGAGTTGCGTCGGTCTTACCAGGACAACCTGGGCAAGTACGCTCGCCCGGAAGAGCGCCGTGCCAGCCACATCCTGATCAAGGCGGACGGCAGTGCCTCGGCCGACGTGCGCAATGCAGCCAAGGCCAAGGCTGAAGCACTGCTGGCCCAGGTGCGCAAGAGCCCCGCGTCGTTTGGCGAGCTGGCCCGCAAGAATTCAGAGGACGAAGGTTCGGCCGCCAACGGGGGTGATCTCGATTTCTTTGCTCGTGGCGCCATGGTCAAGCCCTTCGAAGACGCCACGTTTGCCCTGAAAAAGGGCGAGGTCAGCGGTCTGGTTGAGTCGGATTTCGGCTATCACATCATCCAGTTGACCGACGTGCGGGGGGGTGACACCCTGACTTTCGAGCAGGTGCGTCCTGACATCGAAGCCGATGCCCGCAAGCAACTGGCTCAGCGCATGTACGCCGAGGCCGCCGAAAAGTTCACCAACGCCGTGTACGAGCAGTCTGACTCGCTCAAGGGTGTGGCCGACGAATTGAAACTGCCATTGCAGTCGGCTCAAAACGTGCTGGCCAAGCCCACCACCGACCAGGGGGTGATCCTGGGCAACCAACGGCTGTTGCAGGCACTGTTTGACCCGACCAACCGGTCGAAGGGGCGCAACACCGATGCCATTGAAGTGGCCGCCAACAAGCTGGTGTCCGCTCGCATCGTGAAGTACCACGCACCCTCCAAGCCTGCTTTCGAGGCGGTTCAGGCCGACGTCAAGGCTCGTTGGGTGGCGGCCGAGTCCGTCAAGGCGGCCAAGGCCGACGCGCAAGCCAAGATGGTTGCATGGCAGAAAGACCCGGCCCTGTCGCAACTGCCGGCCTCGGTGCAGATGTCGCGCCGCCTGATGTTCAGTCAGCCCAGCCAGGTGCTTGATGCGGCCTTGCGCGCCTCCGAAAAGAAGCTGCCCGCCTGGCAGGTGGTGGATCTGGGCCCGCAGGGTGCAGCCATCGTCAAGGTCAACAAAGTGTTGCCAGCGACGATGTCAGCCGATGAGCGCGCAGAGACCCGGCAACAACTCACCGGCTATCTGGCTCAGGCCGAGGGTGCTGCCTACATGGCCGCGCTCAAGCGTGAACTGAAAGTTGTTTACACACCCAAAGCGCCGAGCAAAGCGTCTGAGGCAGAAAAAACCGCAGGCAAGTAATTTTCGCTTGAAAAGTGTGTATATAATCTAAGTCTTCGACGACGGTGGCTGTAGCTCAGTTGGTAGAGTCCCAGATTGTGATTCTGGTTGTCGTGGGTTCGAGTCCCATCAGCCACCCCACCGTATCCTTTTGATGTGCTAAGTCTTTGATTCCAAAAAAGAACCAAGCACATCAGACACTTAGGCAAGCCCGTCCGGACACAGACCCGGACAGTTCCCTTGAGAAAGACCTCGGGCAACTGCTCCAGTTGTTCGATCAAGGGAAACTCAGCTTGTCTTCCTCAAGCAACAGAACCAAAAGCTTTGGCTATCACGTTAAGACGGATGGCCTGTTGAATCACGAGCAAAACTGAGCCAGGCGTCACGTCCAAAACTGAGCCACTAGGTTGACGAAGAAGCGGACTGCTCGGATGTGGATAAGTCTACTGTCTGGTCGGCTCCTTTGGGTGTTTTGCTA
>NZ_SIXI01000029.1 GCF_004310865.1 Aquabacterium lacunae | reverse complement strand
TGGGCGTTAGCCTTTTCGTGAAGCATGCATCGAGGTGCCCTCCCCTCAATCTCGGTATGCGCGGTTTAACGCCTACGCCATACAATTCACTTAGCGCCGAGTGGGCGCTAGAAAAATCCATGGGACACTGAAAACATGAATAGCTCAATGAAATCTGTCATCTTGGTTACCATGCTCGGCTGCGCAAGCGCTGCAAACGCGGCCACATTCGACTATGCGTTTCAAGATAACGTACTCGATCCTGAATTCTCGATCAACCACAAAGATACCATTTCTACGGAGCGTCTGAGTTCGCCATTCGCAACGCTAACGGTGTCAGATGAGGACGGTGGAGTTCGCTTTACCTATTCTTCACTGGGCATCTTAGACGGCAAGGTGTCGGGCATTTCGTTTAACTACTTGCCTGCATTCCAGCAGGGCCTGGAACAGGTATGGCCAAACGCTCAGCCATCCAGGGACGGCGCATACTTTTTTACCGACTCTGACACAGCCATCCCCTATTTGTTTGTTTCCGGCTATGGTGTTGAGTACTCTTCTGAAGACATAACCTTGATAGGAAGTAGCCCGTTCGTCATCAGTACTGTTAAGGAAGGCGCGAAACCGGCCTCTTTTGTCTTCGACCTTGATAGAACCACATCACGCTCGGATGCATTCACGCTGCACTTGCGCGGTCTATCCAGCGATGTAACAGCAGCCAGTCTTGTGCCTCAATATGTTCGCGCAGTAAGCACAAGTTTCGGGAAAATGCCCGATGGCGGCGGCGTGTTTGGTCAATTGCCAATTGTAGGTCAGGCGGTCATCCTTGCGAGCCCCGTTCCAGAACCTTCAACTACAACGCAATTGCTTCTAGGCCTGCTGTCAATCGTACTGGTAACGATCAATCGAAAGAATTTACGCTCAAGGGCTTGAGTGAGCTCAAACACCGAGCGGAACACCTCCCTCTCTTGCCCAGCTTCAAACAGTTGGTGGAACTCCAACCTTGTCGGGCATGAGCAGATCAACCGTTTCAGCACCTGTTACCAGGCTAACTGTCGGTTCAACGCGGACGCCAACACTGGCCATGCCTTCGGCATTTTCATGGCCAGTGCTGGTGCCCTCCGCCTTCGGCTCCGGCGCCGGTTAACCTCGGCGTTAGGCC
>NZ_SIXI01000028.1 GCF_004310865.1 Aquabacterium lacunae | reverse complement strand
GCCGCTGTTGCCTAACTGGTCGGTCAAGCGGACGCCAACACTGGCCATGCCTTCGGCATTCTCATGGCCAGTGTTGGTGCCCTTCGCCCTGTCGGGCTACGGCGCCGCTTACCTTGGGCGTTAGGCCTTATGCAAATCGCTCGCTCACTGGCAACTCTCGCACTGGCTTGGCTATCACCTGTAGTATTCGCAGGACAATACGATTGGCTTGTGAGCAGATTGCCCAAGAATCTTGCAGCTGACGAAAATTCCGTCGTTACCGTCGGATCTATAAAATCACAGCGCTATTTTGCGGCGCATGTAAACGCCGGAGATGAAACCCAAGAGGGTTTTAAGCCTGTACTCGTCCTGACTCGGACAAATCGCGACAACACATACGAACCTTTCAAGCTCATTGAGCTGTCAAGCTTCTCAGACTTGAGCGTCCAAATCAAGGATGGGGCGATTTACATACGCCGTGACGTAGCACACCACGGGACTTATTTTACCAACTACAAGTTCATGCCGAGCGGCGCCTCGTTTCGGCTCGTTGCCATGGAGACCCAATCCATAACGCCAGTGCAGTACGACGGCGTTAATGAGCACATTGTGCTTTGGGAAGGGGCGTCGGTCAACTTCCTGGCATCTAGGGTTACTTACTGGGCTAAGGCATTTGAAATGAACGAGCCTAAAGAACAGCGTGCTTGGCAACAAGCCCTCAAGCAGCATCAGTCTGGGGTAACTCCCAGCGTAAGAGCTCGAAGAACGGTTAGGATTAGCCATGTCAAGGCAAGTCAGTTGGACATTCAGGATTTCGACCCTGGTGAATTCAATACCGATTTCCTTTGTTGCTACTTTGATCATCGGCTGCGCTTCCACAATACATGTCAATGAGTGCCGACTTCCAACACTATCTCACATGTCACGAGCCTAACTGTCGGTTCAACGCGGACGCCAACACTGGCCATGCCTTCGGCATTTTCATGGCCAGTGTTGGTGCCCTCCGCGCTTCGCGCTCCGGCGCCGGTTAACCTGGGCGTTAGGCGAACGCAGCCCGCGCGGCTTGGATGCACCGCATGAATCGGCTAGAGTCTACGCATGGCACCAACTGTCGTCCGTGACGGCCCCTTCCGGCTGTTCTTCTTCTCCCGTGAAGAGCCTCGCATCCATGTGCATGTGGCTCACCCCGATGGCGAGGCCAAGTTCTGGCTCACTCCCATCGTTCACCTCGC
>NZ_SIXI01000027.1 GCF_004310865.1 Aquabacterium lacunae | reverse complement strand
TGTCCCATGGATTTTTCTAGCGCCCACTCGGCGCTAAGTGAATTGTATGGCGTAGGCGTTAAACCGCGCATACCGAGATTGAGGGGAGGGCACCTCGATGCATGCTTCACGAAAAGGCTAACGCCCAGGTTAACCGGCGCCGGAGCCGAAGGCGGAGGGCACCAACACTGGCCATGAAAATGCCGAAGGCATGGCCAGTGTTGGCGTCCGCGTTGAACCGCCAGTTAGAAATTTCACGCTTGGCGTGGGCCTATGGCCGACATCATGGAACTGTAGTTGGGAATGAAAGCATCCATCCCATTCTCCTGAGTGACGAGTAAGCCCTGGCTGTTAATTTCTTTTAATGTTCCGACGAATGATTCGTCTTTTAATGAGTAAATTTTTTCACCGATCTTCAACTGCTCACCATTGGGTAGAACAGCAAGATGATTGCTGCTGTAGTGGACAACCTTGTGTGAAGGTGATCTCAGAAATGAATCTGGTTGAACTGTTTGATCTTCAATTTGGGATAAGCGATGTGATAGCTCACCAATTGAATTTATGATAAGCCTGGTTTCCGCGCTTATGTCTGGCTTTGTTGACAGCTGCGCTTTTTGCAAGCCAAGAAGAGATACGAGAGAGTTTACGTCTGTTTCCGGCGGTGATAATGTTTCTCTGATCGCGTTTGCTATGTTGGCAACATCGCGCTGAACAGAATCGATTCGCATATTTGAGTCATAATCAATTGTGCGAAGCCCCTGGATGTCAAATACTCGATCTGTTTTTCTGTCTTTTATAAGGACAACTGGCAAATCAAAGGCTTGTCGAATTCCGAGTTCATAGAACACATTTGGGTTCTTTGAACTCAAATCGCATATAACTAGATCGCTTGAGATTATCCTGTTTAGGATGTCCAGAACAATGTAGTTCGTGCTCTTGATGTCATCGGCGCGAACAACATTTAGTCCCGCAATGGCGCAGGCGGGTTTTATAAGGTAGTCGTAGATGCGCTGAAAGTGACCAGCCTCGTAGTCCGGCGGATCGCTAATAGGCATCACAGCAAATGCTTGAGGTTGTTTTTCGTCCATGTGAAGCATTGGATTTTTGATATTTCTAACGCAATGTAGGACTCACGCCGGAGGCGTGAATCGGTTATCGGCGGCGTAGACGCCGCATAACCTGGGCGCACTGCTGCAAGGCAAGTGCTTGTCGCACAAGCAAAAAGGTGTTGCTTGAGACATGTCGCTCCCGTGTTATGCGATGGTTGTTACAAACGAAGGCTACCGGAACCGGCGG
>NZ_SIXI01000026.1 GCF_004310865.1 Aquabacterium lacunae | reverse complement strand
CTCGGCGACGCCAATCCCAGATCGGCCCAAGCCTGCGCCCAAGACTCTTCAAAGACGCTCATTGGGGTTGCCTAACGCCCAAGGTAAGCGGCGCCGGAAGGAGCGCAGCGAGTGGAGGGCACCAACATGGGCCATGAAGATGCCGAAGGCATGGCCCATGTTGGCGTCCGCTTGACCGCCGAGTTAGGCCACGGTGCCTGCGCGAAGCGCCCGTGCCAGTGCTCGGTGATGGCGTTACCACTTCCAGAGCGATGGCGTGCGCCGGTGGGCGGACAGCTTTGCAAAGGTGCTCCCAGGTGTTCTGTTTTGGCGCCGATCAAGCAGCGCATCGAATGACACCAGCATAACGCGAAGACGCTGAACAGTGATGGCGAAGCCATGACTGCGCATTCATGTTTCGAGCTGGTGGCGTGGCGAAGACACGGCGCAGAACTTGGCGCTGATTGCCGAAGGACAAGTAGCCTACTTGGCGGTGGCCTGTGGCACTTTGGCGCCGCGCGGTGGCCAGCAGGCAGCCGAAGGACTGACAGCCAGATTGAGCCAGCGAACCGCGCCCTGTGGCGAACCAATTGATGAGTTAGCGCCAGGCCTGGAGCGAAGCCAACCGGTTGATTAACCAGGAAGCAACCGACGACCGCCAGACCATTCCCGCATGTTCAGCAGAGCCATGCGCCCGGTACCGCCAAACACACCCAGAAAATGCTTCCAGAGACCAGCCAAACAGTGGCCTAACGCCCAAGGTAAGCGGCGCCGGAGCACCGAAGGTGCGGAGGGTACCAACAAGGGCCATGAGAATGCCGAAGGCATGGCCCTTGTTGGCGTCCGCTTGACCGCCCAGTTAGGCCGCAGAGCGATGCTTTACTCACTGTGCCGGTTCCCATTTATTGATTACTGCAAGCGCTTGGGTGACGAGGAGCGCCTTCAACTCGTTGGCTCTGATGCTTCCAGCAACATTCTCCAGGAAGCAGGCTGAAACGCTTGCTGATTCATCGTTCGAATCGGAAGTGATGCCCCTGTTGACAAGACCCGCAAGCTTGCGAAGTTGCTCTGGCGTTGGCGTCGTTGGCTGTGCGATGAAGTAGTCGCTGAATTCTGCCCAAAGTCCGGCGAGGTTAAAGCTTCCGTCCGCGTTTCTGTTGCAGTTCGCTTCCGCGTCCCAAGCCTCTTGGAAGCTAGGAAATAGGGCTGCCAGTTCCAACAAAAGTTCGTGTGCGCTACTCTGCATTTTGTGTGGCCTAACGCCCAGGTTAACCGGCGCCGGAGCGCGAAGCGCGTAGGGCACCAACACTGGCCATAAAAATGGCGAAGCCATGGCCAGTGTTGGCGTCCGCGTTGAACCGACAGTTAGGCTGGTGACAGGTG
>NZ_SIXI01000025.1 GCF_004310865.1 Aquabacterium lacunae | reverse complement strand
CTTGGACAGACGCCAGCCCGATGAAGAGCTTGGAGCGGTTTGGGAATGAAAAACTGCTCACGCGAGCGGTGCCTAAATAGATGAAAACCAATTGCCAACTGCGCCTGGAATTTGGTGTTGCCTAACGCAAAAGGTAAGCGGCGCCGGAAGGAGCGAAGCGAGTGGAGGGTACCAACAAGGCCCGTAAAAATGGCGAAGCCATGGGCCTTGTTGGCGTCCGCTTGACCGGACGGTTAGGCAGAGGCCGCGTTGGACGCGCCAATGTGCTGAGGTACTGACCAGCGAGCTTGAACTGGATGTTCAAAGGCATGTGCCAACCTGAGTGTTTGTTGTGACGCTAGAAGCGATGCGTCAACTGTAACCGGCGATAGCCAAGACGCCAAGACGCCAAGCAGCGACGGCGCCAGCCGTGGCTGCGGGATGCCAGCGCGGTGGCTTGCCACGGCGCAAAACCCGACGCTGGCCGCCGAAGGACGGACAGCCTAGCGAGGCGATGGCGAATGGCACTTTGGCGCTGTTGGAGCGAGCGCTGGCTGCCGCAGGACAGACAGCCAGATTGAGCCTGGAACATGCGCCGCGTGGCACCGCAGGGAGCAACTTAGCGCTGGGCCTGCGCAGACGCCAGGCCGATAATGAGCTTGGAGCGGTCTGGGAATGAAAAACTGCTCTCGCGAGCGCGGTCTAAATAGAAGCAAACCAGCTTCCAAACGCCCCTGGTATTTGGTGTTGCCTAACGCTCAGGTTAACCGGCGCCGGAGCGCGAAGCGCGCAGGGCACCAACACTGGCCATGAAAATGGCGAAGCCATGGCCAGTGTTGGCGTCCGCGTTGAACCGACAGTTAGGCTGTGGATAGGTACACATACGTTTGAAGTTTAAATTCACTGCACTCAACTTACGCTTGCGTTGGGCAGGCTCATGATGCATTGCTCCCTCCTAGGATTTTTTGCAGAGAGCCGCATGCCATCAGTAAGCCAATTGACTGACTCAGCAAGCGTCGCCTTCTGCCATGTTCCATGGGCTCCATGACATGCGCGCTTGATTTGAAGCTCATTGCTGATGCGTCTGCATTCTCGGTAGCATTCGGCTCCGCCGGGTTCCAGCACCGAGATTTCGCCAAGTTCAGGAAGGTAGGCGATGAGTGCGCTCGTCGCAGACTCAACCTGCGCAGAGTCTGCGACGACCTCGAACTGAACAATCGAACCTCTGTCGGTTTCCGCCAAGATCTTGATGCCGGGGATTTGCATACTCATAGATTGCCGCGCGTCTTCAGGAGAGGCCTAACGCCCGCGTTAACAGGCGGATGCCAGCGAAGCTGGTAGACGTCCTGTTGAACAACCAGTTAGGCCGCGGCCCGAAGGCACGATGTTGCCCATCTTAGTAGAAGGCCTGCTTCGTAGATTC
>NZ_SIXI01000024.1 GCF_004310865.1 Aquabacterium lacunae | reverse complement strand
CTAACGCCCAAGGTAAGCGGCGCCGGAAGGAGCGCAGCGAGTGGAGGGCACCAACAAAGCCCATGAAAATGGCGAAGCCATGGGCTTTGTTGGCGTCCGCTTGACCGTAATGTTAGGCCACGGATATTGGTTTTGGGTGTTGCATTTGCTTTGCAATTTATGCTTGCCTCAAGCAATCGGTATTGAACAAAAACTGTTCGGCAACACTGATTGCCTTCCGTGAACTTGTTTTGACGGAGCCCTGTTCTGACCAGAGGAATGGATAAAAGGTGAAGCACTGGTCGCCAGCTAGCGCCTGAGTACTTGCTTCCCATTCTGGCCACCTTAGGGGTTCATAGAAGACATTGAGCCTGTCACTGAGAGCCCAACGTAAGAATTCGCTATATCCAAGCTCTAGTGACTCCCAATTCAAAGTATCAGGTGCCCAGTAATAGACGGAACCTTGATCTGGCCCAAGTGCTCCACCGTTTATAGCGAAGAAGCCACCAACGGCATCGTCTGCGAACAGTAGGTAGCCAGATGATCTCTCAAAGTTCCAGTCTACGATGTTTCGTGGAAGCTTTGGATGGCCTGAGCCAAGTAAGCGTAGCCACCCATGATCAATCAGTATTCCGCCCGTTTCATAGACTATGGCTCCCATTGGAGATCGAGTTGTGACTTGAAGGCCAACCAGAACTTCAGCGCAATTTTTACTCGGCTGAAGGACTTCAATCGGATGACTGGATTCCGCAAGCCATTGCCGCACCAGCGGCATTGCCGGATCATCGGCGCTCAGTAGTTCGTTGAGTTTGCGCATGGAGGCCTAACGCCAAAGGTAAGCGGCGCCGGAAGGAGCGAAGCGAGTGGAGGGCACCAACAAGGCCCGTAAAAATGGCGAAGCCATGGGCCTTGTTGGCGTCCGCTTGACCGGACGGTTAGGCAGAGGCCGCGTTGGACGCGCAGCTGTGCTGAGGTACTGACCAATGAGCTTGAACTGGATGTTCAAAGGCATGTGCCAACCTGAATGTTTGTTGTGACGCTAGAAGCGATGCGACCACTGTAACCGGCGATGGCGAAGACGCCAAGCAGCGACGGCGCGAGCCGTGGCTACGGGATGCCTGCGCGGTGGCTTGCCACGGCGCAAAACCCGACGCTGGCCGCCGAAGGACGGGCAGCCAACCAAGCCGATGGCGTGTGGCACTTTTGCGCTGATGGAGCGAGCGCTGGCTGCCGTAGGACAGACGGCCAGATTGAGCCGTGAACATGCGCCCGATTGCCAAGCACAGTGCAACTTAGCGCTGGGCTTGGACAGACGCCAGCCCGATGAAGAGCTTGGAGCGGTTTGGGAATGAAAAACTGCTCACGCGAGCGGTGCCTAAATAGATGAAAACCAATTGCCAACTGCGCCTGGAATTTGGTGTTGCCTAACG
>NZ_SIXI01000023.1 GCF_004310865.1 Aquabacterium lacunae | reverse complement strand
TGAGTTCAAAGGCGGCCGGTGGCATGTATCCGATGCTGGAGTGCAATCGGTGCTGGTTGTAGAACTGGATGTAGCTGATCACTTCGTCCCAGAGTTTTTGGTCTTGATCGAACGTCATCTTGAACAGGCCCTCGATTTTGAGGGAATGGAAGAAGGACTCGATGTAGGCGTTGTCGTTGATGTGCGAAGCGCGGTTCATGCTTTGCACGAAGCCATGCTGACGCAGCTTGGCCTTGAATTCAAGAGAAGAGAACTCGATTCCCCGATCCGAGTGGAAGTGCAGGCCCTTGGCCGGCTTGCGATTGCGCATGGCGTGCTGCAGCGCGGCGATGGTGAGTTTGGAGGTGCGGTGATGGGCCAGGCTCCAGCCGACGACGCGCCTGGAGAAACGGTCGATGATGACGGCCAGGTAGCGCCATGCCCCGTTGACCTTGAGATATGTGACGTCGCCATGCCAGACCTGATTGGGGCCAGTGACCTGCAGATCCAAGATGCGATTGGGCACCTGGTGGAAGAACTTCAGGAAAGGTGCCTTGCGCACGAACAGGTGGTTGGAGCGCCCTTGCAGACGGGCATTGCGCATGAGCCGCGCGATGCGATGGCGGCATGCCCGTACCCCCCACTGGCGCAACTGTTCCTGCACGCGGGGTGAGCCATAGACCTGACGGCCGGCCGCATGGGCCTTGTGCACCAGCTCGCTCAGGCTCTGATCCAGCTGCAGGCGAACACTGGCGGGGCGCTGGCGCCAGGCATAAAAGCCTGAGCGAGAAACGTCCATGATCTGGCACATCAGCGAGAGCGGGAGCGCTTGACGGTTTGCTTCGATGAAGGCGAAGACGCGGCCTTTGTTTGAGAAGCAAACCGAATGGCTTTTTTTAGGATGTCGTGCTCCAGCTGAAGGCGTTGGAACTGGCGCTCGACCTCTTGGAGCCGCTTCAACTCAGCGACGACCTGGGGTTCGGGCTCGGGCAGCTCTCCGGTGATCAGGCCGTCGCGCACCTCCTTGCGCCAGCGAGAAAGCATGAAGGGGTGGATGCACAAGGACTCAGCGACGTCCTTGATGAGCACGCCGGGTTCGTTGCTCAAGGCGACGGCCTTGAGCTTGAACTCAGTGCTGTACCGGTTGACTAGTTTTGGGCCAGGTTTTGCCATGGGGGACATTCTCCGTTAGGTTGGAATGTCCACAAAAGGCGGGCAAGCTTCGCGTCCGCTTGACCGCCGAGTTAGGCCACGGTGCCTGCGCGAAGCGCCCGTGCCAGTGCTCGGTGATGGCGTTACCACTTCCAGAGCGATGGCGTGCGCCAATGGGCGGACAGCGTTTCACAAGGGCTCCCAGGTGTTCTTTGTTTGGCGCTGTTCAAGCAGCGCATCGAATGCAGCCAGCATAACGCCAAGACGCTGACCAGTGATGGCGAAGCCATGACTGCGGCTTCATGTTGCGAGCTGATGGCGTGGCGAAGACACGGCACAGAACCTGGTGCTGATTGCCGAAGGACAAGCAGCCAACTTGGCGGTGGCGCGTGGCACTTTGGCGCCGCGCGGTGGCCAGCAGGCAGCCGAAGGACTGACAGCCAGATTGAGACCGCGAACCGCGCCACGTGGCGAACCAATTGGCGAGTTAGCGCCAGGCCT
>NZ_SIXI01000022.1 GCF_004310865.1 Aquabacterium lacunae | reverse complement strand
CAGGAAATTTCTAACTGTCGGTTCAACGCGGACGCCAACACTGGCCATCGCTTCGCGATTTTGATGGCCAGTGTTGGTGCCCTACGCGCTTCGCGCTCCGGCGCCGGTTAACCTGGGCGTTAGGCCAACTCTGTTGCAGCGATGTTCACCCGTAGCCTCGTCCACTTAAGCGCATTTCTTCTGGCCTTGGTGGTGCTGGAAATCGGCTCGAAAGTGGGCATGGTGTTCTCCTGGCAAGCCAACACACTTGCTCAGCGCCTAGTCGACAGCCAAGGCGTTAGGATCGGGCTCATTGCCCTACTGGGCTGCGCGCAGCTGCTGCGAGTTATCCCAGAACGGCGCATTGCCGCAAATGCTGGGCGTGCGATCGCTGCCGCACTTGTCTTGGCCGCGATTGCCAGCGCGGTTTTTTTCGACCCCATACTTTGTTTGCTGTTGTGCCTTGGTGCTGCGCCGGTTTGGCGAGAGGCAACAGCTCTACATCAACACAATCCAGGCCAAGCAAACAAGGCGCACAGCGGCTGAGCGCCTTGCTTGGCGTTATGCTGGTGTCATTCGATACGCCCGCATGGCGCCAAACAAAGTACACCTGGGAGCACCCTTGCAAAGCTGTCCGCCCACCGGCGCACGCCATCGCTCTGGAAGTGGTAACGCCATCACCGAGCTTGGGCACGGGCGCTTCGCGCAAGCACATTGGCCTAACTCGGCGGTCAAGCGGACGCCAACACTGGCCATGCCTTCGGCATCTTCATGGCCAGTGTTGGTGCCCTCCACTCGCTGCGCTCCTTCCGGCGCCGCTTACCTTGGGCGTTAGGCCCTACTTAGCAAGCATCGAGCACCCATGTTTCTTTCTTTCATTAGAAGGCAATTTGACAAGCTTCCATTACCGTTAGCAATTCTGATTGCAATGTTCATTTGCATGCTAGTCATGACGCTCATCTTGGCAGCATTACCTCCACCAAGAGATCTTCATGCTGAGTGCCGAGATCATTGCAAGCCTCTGTTCTCAAGAGTCGTTCCAGACAAGAGCCGCCCCTCATCTGCAAAAGGCCCAAGCATGGATCCAAAGATATGCCAATGCTACTAGCTCAGAAGACACCCTCAAGCCAACAGCCTGTGCAATGCACAACCCCCTTATATATTCAGGCCATACCAGCCAACACGCCCTTCCACTTCGCGCCCCAGCCTAACTGTAGGTTCAACGCGGACGCCAACATAAGCCATGCCTTCGGCATTTTTATGGCTTATGTTGGTGCCCTCCAGCCTTCGGCTTCCGGCGCCGGTTAACCAGGGCGTTAGGCCACTGTTTGGCTGGTCTCTGGAAGCATTTTCTGGGCGTGTTTTGCGGCATCGCGCGCCCTGCTCTGCTCGTCATGCGGGAATGGCTTGGCTGGCCTCGGTTGCTTCCTGGCTAATCAGCCAGCTGGCTTCGCTCAAGGCCTGGCGCTAACTCGCCAATTGGTTCGCCACGTGGCGCGGTTCGCGGTCTCAATCTGGCTGTCAGTCCTTCGGCTGCCTGCTGGCCACCGCGCGGCGCCAAAGTGCCACGCGCCACCGCCAAGTGGGCTGCTTGTCCTTCGGCAATCAGCGCCATGTTCTGTGCCGTGTCTTCGCCACGCCACCAGCTCGCAACATGAAGCCGCAGTCATGGCTTCGCCATCACTGCCCGGCGTCTTCGCGTTATGCTGGCTGCATTCGATGCGCTGCTTGATCGGCGCCAA
>NZ_SIXI01000021.1 GCF_004310865.1 Aquabacterium lacunae | reverse complement strand
CGCCGTGGCGATGACCGCAGGCCTGGTTGAGCTGGGCATTTAGACTGGTTCACTGCCTCGGTGATGGAGTTACCACTTCCAGAGCGATGGCGTGCGCCGGTGGGCGTGTTGGTGGAATTGCAAGGCAGGGCAGAGTCGCAAGCCCTTGCAGAGCTTGAAGATTCCAGAGAGATTGCCGCAGCCACTGTCATTGCCAGAGTGGTATTTTGAAGAGGCCTAACGCCAAAGTTCACCGGCGCCGGAAGCCGAAGGCTGGAGGGCACCTCGACGGGCCACGCCGTAGGCGTGGAACGTTGAGGCGTCCGCGTGCAACGCCCCGTTAGGCTGGCCAGCGAAGGCAGCAGCCTGTGAGCATGCTTGGACTGCATAAAGTGCAGGCAAGGTGCCTCCCGTTTGGCTTGTGTTTGACACCGCTGGGGCGGTGCATCGAATGGCACCAGCATAACGTGAAGACGCCAGGCAGTGATGGCGCAGCCATGACTGCGGGCTGAGATTTCGAGCCGGTGGCGTGGCAGCACCACGGCACAGAACCTGACGCTGATTGCCGAAGGACAAGCAGCCCACTTGGCGGTGGCGCGTGGCACTTTCGCGCCGAACAGTGGTGAGCAGGCAGCCGAAGGACTGACAGCCAGATTGAGCTGGCGAACCGAACCCCGTGGCGAACCGATTGGCGAGTAAGCGCCGTGCTTGAAGCGAAGCCTGCCAGAGGATTTGCCTGGAAGCAGCCGAGGCCCGCCAAACCATTCCCGCATGATGAGCGGAGCAGGGCGCTCGATGCCGCAAAACATGCACTGCAAATGCTTCCAGAGCCTATTTCAGAAGTGGCCTAACGCCCAAGGTAAGCGGCGCCGGAGCCCGATAGGGCGGAGGGCACCAACACTGGCCATGAAGATGCCGCAGGCATGGCCAGTGTTGGCGTCCGCTTGACCGCCGAGTTAGGCCAAAGTGCAGTTGCATGCGGCTGTTGCCTACGCTCGGTGATGGAGTCACCACTTCCAGAGCGATGGCGTGCGCCGATGGGCGGGCAGCGGTGCATAGCGAACAGTTCCTCCGTTAGGATGAAATTTTCGCAAAGGCAGGCAAGATTCCTGGATGATGCTGAGTTTTGATGTCGTATTTATTGCGCATTTATGTCAAATCATCCCAGTAAATAAAGCTTAGCATAGCAATCAATGCTGCTCCAACTAAGCCGGCCCCCGGTTGAATAGGCAGTGACATTACGAGCAGTGCTGTAAATTGAGCAATCCAAAGGAGCGCAAAAACAATGGGCGCCCATTTGCGTTTGCGCCAGAAGCCAATTCCTGTGATTAATATATTCAAAGCAGATGCTGCAACTACCCAGCTTGGTTGCATGTGGACGCGCGTCTGAGGTAACGCCAAGAGCACGATTCCACTAAGTCCCAGTAATATCAATACGCCAGAGCATATCCGAAGTACTGTGTTCTTCATTGGGATGAGGGCCTAACGCCCAAGGTAAGCGGCGCCGGAAGGAGCGCAGCGAGTGCAGGGCACCAACACTGGCCATGAAGATGCCGCAGGCATGGCCAGTGTTGGCGTCCGCTTGACCGACCAGTTAGGCGCAAGTGAGTTGAAAGATGCTTGTCGCGACGGTGGCAACACGCTAGCATGTGTATGCTTTGCACTTTGGGTACACATCATGCGCACCAACATTGAGATTGACGACAAGTTGATGAGCGATGCTCTTCGCTTGACCGGCCTGAAGACAAAGAAGGAAGCCGTAGAGCTTGGCCTGCGCACACTGCTCCGATTGCG
>NZ_SIXI01000020.1 GCF_004310865.1 Aquabacterium lacunae | reverse complement strand
CAAGCCCGGGCTAACAGGTCGTTGCACGCGGACGCCAACACTGGCCATGCCTTCGGCATTCTCATGGCCAGTGTTGGTGCCCTCCGCACCTTCGGTGCTCCGGCGCCGGTGAACTCGGGCGTTAGGCGCCCACAAAACTAGGTACTGCCACTTGCTCGCGCACATGTCACCCAAACAGCAAATCATCGCATCCTGGCTTCTACGCCGAGTGCTATCTCGCCCTTGTGGCATCAGGATTCCTCGCTCGGGAGTTGCGGGCGAAGCGGTTAACTGTTTTGTGGTTGCCATCGACCGAGGCGATGAACCTTACTTAATTGTTCAAACTCTAGAGAACGGCAACCTAGGCTGCATCCAATGGGATGGTCAACGCTACTCCATAGAAAAATCTTTCCCGCTCTCTTCATTTAAGGCGAGCGATTTCCAGATAACGCATTACTATGGCCTGGCCGAGGTTCGATATGGTGGCCTAACCGACTTTATGGTCGACTATCACCTCGGATGGCCCTACCTCAAAATTCACGCAATTCAACATTTTGCAAGATTTGATCAGTATCTATTCAACAAAAAGAAGCTTGTAGCAAAAGCCCGAAATGATCTGCTAAAAATCCTCGTAAATGAGGCCCTCCAAGGTCGCACAGAGCATGAACCGCTGGACCTAATGACTGCACTCTATTCAATACGATGGTATTCACACCCGGAAGGTCAAGAAGTTCAGCAGCGCTTGGAGTTTTACCTTCAATCACTCACCGAGACAGGCGAGTTGCGAAAGGCAGGTCATAAATATATTGTCACAGGTCATGCGTTGAGGGCGCTGGAGGAATACGAAGAGCAGGAACGCAAGCATACTGAAAACGTAAAAATGCAGCGGAGAACCTTTTGGCTAGCCGTGGTTGTCGCAGCCCTTACGGTTGTGCAAGCTGGGCTCATCAAGTTGCCTGCAATCCTTGACTTCACTCAAAATGTGCCCAACGCTACCAAATCAAGCGCCTAACTGGGCGGTCAAGCGGACGCCAACAAAGCCCATGGCTTCGCCATTTTCATGGGCTTTGTTGGTGCCCTCCACTCGCTGCGCTCCTTCCGGCGCCGCTTACCTTGGGCGTTAGGCCACTTCTGAAATAGGCTCTGGAAGCATTTGCAGGGCATGTTTTGCGGCGCCAAGCGCCCTGCTCCGCTTATTACGCGGGAATGGTTTTGCAGGGCTCGGCTGCTTCCTGGTTCATCAACCAGCTGGCTTCGTTTCAAGCCCGGCGCTCACTCGCCACTTGGTTCGCCACCGGGCGCTGTTCGCTGGCTCAATCTGGCTGTCAGTCCTACGGCTGCCTGCTGGCCACCTCGCGGTGCCACAGTGCCACATGCCAACGCCAAGCGGGCTGCTTGTCCTCCGGCAATCAGCGCTGTTGTGTGTGCCGTGTCTTCGCCACGCCACCGGCTCGAAAACTCAGCCCGCAGTCATGGCTGCGCCATCACTGCCTGGCGTCTTCACGTTATGCTGGTGCCATTCGATGCACCGCCCCAGCGGTGTCAAACACAAGCCAAACGGGAGGCACCTTGCCTGCACTCTATGCAGCTCAAGCATGCTCACAGGCTGCTGCCTTCGCTGGCCAGCCTAACGGGGCGTTGCACGCGGACGCCTCAACGTTCCACGCCTGCGGCGTGGCCCGTCGAGGAGCCCTCCAGCCTTCGGCTTCCGGCGCCGGTGAACTTTGGCGTTAGGCCACTGTTTGGCTGGTCTCTGGAAGCATTATTCGGGCGTGTTTTGCAGCATCGCGCGTCCTGCTCCGCTCATCATGCGGGAATGGTTTGGCTGGCTTCGGTTGCTTCCTGGCTAATCA
>NZ_SIXI01000001.1 GCF_004310865.1 Aquabacterium lacunae | reverse complement strand
GTGATCAGAACGCTCAAAGACCAGTGCGTGCACCGCCACCGGTTCGAAACCCTGCAGCACGCCAGCCGCGTGATCGCAGACTGGATCGGCTTTTACAACCACCGGCGCCCTCACCAGGCGCTGGGCACAAAAACCCCAGCTGAGGCTTATGCTTTAGCAGCCTGACCTGTGCAGAAACCGCTGGGTCGATACATCTCACCGCACGGGTTTGGCGGAGCGATTACCAGCGATTCAGTCTGGCTTTGGCCATAGCATGAACTGTTGGGGGGCAACCTGTTTGACGAAGAACTTATTTGTGTAATCGTTTTGGTTGAATTCAAAGCGCGCTCCATTGACCACGGCAATTTTTGAGCTGAATCTTTTCATTAATATCGATAGATTTTCAGCGTTGGTGACTCGGCACGAATTGGTGCATTCTAAAAACTGGCTGTATCTGCCAGGACCAAACCAGTCACCTATGGCTGTGCCTGGATAAAAATAAACAGCATTCTCAAAACCTAATTGAATGAGGGTGGCAGATCCATGTCTTTGATCATTGAGTTCAAACGCAGATTTCATTGCCAAGAAGCCTGGACGTTCATGTAGGATTTCTTCCCAATGCTGCACTCGATATGAAAAGTTCTTGTGCGCCAGCCTTATGTATTTGAATTCAAGCGTGACTGTCAGTGCGAAAACAAGCAAAAAAATCAGTCTTTTTGCTGGTTGTTGTGTTTTGATCCTTGACTTTTGAATGAGTTTTATTGAGATTAACGCGATGCTTGCGATTGAAAGGTAGCTCGCAAGGGGCAAGATTTGAAGAGTGTATCTAGGTGGAGGGAATAATGAAAACCAAAGAAATATGTAGGCTGCGAGTGTGCCTGAGAGCCAAGCGTCGACTTTGAATCTTTGCTCTCTGATGAAAAGAGCAAGCAGGCTGAGGCACACAGGCATCAGTGCTGCACGCTGAAGTCCAGAGAGTGTGTCAAACCACAAAAGTCCGTGTCGGTGGAAAGATTGTTCGCTGGCTTGACTATTTAAGTCGGCCGCATTCCAAAGATAGTGTCCGAATATTCCGCCTCCTGCTGGATGGATAGGATCTCCAGATAAAATGAAGCTTCTGATGTACCATCCTGTTCCGGTAATGGCCGCAAATGCAGTGAAAAGTAAAAATGATTTTGATTTGACTCCAAATCTGATTGCCAACAAAATGGCAATCATACAAGCCCAGAGCGCGCCAAAAATTTTCGTGCTGGCTGCAGCACCCGTCAGTACTCCGATCATGACAAGCCAGCTTGAGCTTTTCATATCTCCTGATTCACTGATCGCAACAACGGTGGCAGCAGTTGCAGCCCAAGAAAAAAGTGTGAGCCAATGATCAACGTAAGCAAATCCTAGGTTGTCCGCCAATAATGGGAAGGATAGCCAGAATGACATGGCCAGCCAACCCCAAGTCGCCGATGCTGTTCTCCACTGAACGAGCCCAATAATGCCAGCTGCTGTCAGTGTCATAGGCACTGCATTTGCGACGATCTCTGCGCCTATTTCTCCGCCGAGATTGATTGCTGCAGAAAAAAATAAGTTTGCAAGATGCGGGAATAAAGGGAACCTAAGCCAAGTATTTATTTGGCTTGCATCTGAATTAATATAATGCCGTGCTACAGGTAGATGATAGCTCGTGTCATCCCACTGCCCCGGAACTTGAACTGACTCAAATGTCAGGTAGAGAAGTAAAAAACCCAGCACGGCCAACGAAAGAAAGTCCGCGGCTGTTGCAGGCGTTAGACGGCGGAGTTGCCGACGCAATCCGTAAGCTAATGGAACTCTATTCTTCAAATCTGCAAGGAGACTCATCGTCAAACTTGCAGCGAATACGCCACAAATCAACAGAACTGTATTCAGTGGGGTGATTCGCTCTACAAGCACCAGAGCAAAGAGGCTTGTGCCGAGTACGCTGAACCCAATGGCCCCGGAGAAAAAAGCAGTCATCAAAGGTGGGAAACCATCGGAAGCGCCATCGTCGCTAATGCTTAGCAAGGCTGCGCCTATGCTGGCTCCGACCAAGCAGCATGTTAGAGCCCAACCAAAGTAAGGCCACACACTTGTGGTAGGTGCTAAAATTTCCATGTTGCTTTCAGCTTTGAGGGATGCGAAGGGCCGGGCAGTCTTGATCAGTGCATGGTCTGCGAAGGCACCACACTTTATATCAATTTTTGCTCGTTGGAGATTTGGTTTTATCTGCTAGCAGGGCTGATCAATCGGCTTGCCATGCTGTCTCGTTGGTTTGTGTTTTTGGTAATTGGTTCGTCGCCTGCGACTGTCAGTTAGTGGTGGGTGCTTGCTGTTTTATTGTGTTGAATCCATCGTACGCAGGGATTTCATGGTTTGTTGGCGATTGAATTTTAAGCGGCTAATGCAAACCCCAACCTTTCGGCACTTTGGTTTTGGTCTAACTTTTTTACTTTTGTAATGTCAGTCAAATCAAGTCAAGTCATCGTCGCAGTGGTAATCCCGAGCTACAAGGTAAAAAGCCACATACTTGGAGTTATCGGTCGAATTGGCCCTGAGGTTTCGAAGATATACGTGTCAGATGACTGTTGTCCTGAAGGCTCAGGACGATTCGTTCAAGAAAATTGTCGCGATCCTCGCGTCATTGTTATTTTCGGCCAAGTGAACTTGGGTGTGGGCGGTGCAGTCATGGCCGGGTATCGCGCTGCGATTTCTGACGGGGTGGATATCGTCGTTAAAGTTGACGGCGATGGGCAGATGGATCCTTCCTTGATTCCCGCATTCATTGCGCCCATCTTGTCGGGTGAAGCCGACTACACCAAAGGCAATCGGTTCTTTGATTTGGAGAAAATTCGGCAGATGCCTGCAGTCAGGCTTTTTGGGAATGCCGTTTTGTCGTTTATGACAAAGTTTTCCTCAGGTTATTGGGATTTGTTTGATCCCACAAATGGCTACACGGCCATTCACACAGCAGTAGCCCGACACTTGCCGTTCAAAGACATCAGCGAGCGATATTTTTTTGAAACCGACATGCTCTTTCGGTTGAACACGCTTAAGGCCGTTGTGGTTGACATCCCCATGGACGCGTCATACGGGGACGAGGTGAGTAATTTAAGGATCAAAGACATTCTCGGTGAGTTTTTGCTAAAGCATGCTAGGAATTTCTCCAAAAGAATTTTTTATAATTATTATTTGCGGGATCTCTCGATTGCTTCAATTGAGCTTCCTTTGGGTTTGTTGTTGCTTGCTTTTGGTGTGGTTTTTGGTGGCGTTAAATGGGTGGAGTCAATACAGACAAATACACCAGCGGCCACTGGCACTATCATGCTCGCTACATTAACCATTATTCTTGGAGTGCAGTTCATTCTGGCGTTCATTGGACACGACATCCAGTCCACTCCGCGGAAGGTAATGCACAACAGCGCAAGAATTTTAGGGGTCGTGCGCAGTGAAAATCACTGAAACAGCGAAGTCATTTCTGGTCAGCGAACTTGGCGGTGAGGCCTTCCGATATTTTTGCGTGATGCTGATGGGTTATGCCGTTGATCTCCTTGGCTTCCTGTTTTTGTTCAAGGTTTTAGGCATTGATGCCGTCCCGAGTAGCGCAATCAGCAAAGCTTTGTCCTCCATTTGCTCGTACTTTGCGCACGCCATTTTCACATTTCGCGGTAAGCCTGGAGCGATTTCGCATGCTTCTGCTGCCAAGTACTTTTTCGTGGTTGCAATCAATGTCCCCTTGAGTTCATTGATGCTTTATTTTATTGACTTGGTCATCGCATCAGGTGTTGTTTCGAAGATTTCATCAGACATTCTGATGTTGCTTGTTACTTATGTCCAAACAAAGTTCATGGTATTTAAAAAATAAGGGCCACAAGCTAATTTTATTAAGGAGTGCCAAGATATTTCTCCACGTCGAGGCTGCGTTTTGACAGCAATCTCAGGCTGTGTTCGTACGACAAGTGGTGTTCGTCGTAGGTGAACGGCACTCGGTGGTGGTCAAACACCTCGAACCCGCGGTCGCTTGTCAAGGCGGCCGTCTTGTCGATGTAAAGGTATCCCAGGCGCCTGGCGGTGTCTTGAACGCGCTGGTCAGCCGGTGGTGACTGCAGCAGCGGCATGAGTTTTTCAGTGCGAAAGCCGTGGCGATTGATCAGCTCTGGCAGTTCATCGCTGGCGCGCCAGGTCTGACCGAACACAATCACCTTGCGGATGCCTTGCCGGTGAAGGAATTCGAGGTAGTCGCTCAGGTGCTGTTCGGTGTACCACCCCATCAACACATTGATCACCACATAGTCGAAGGACTTCAAGTGGGATGTGTCAAATCGGGTTTTGTTCAGTGCCCTGCACTTTGGCAGGTCTGGGTGATTGGGCAAGACGATGTTGTCGATCTCGGCATGCGGTGGGCAGCCACCTTGCTCGGACATGGCGATGTGGTCGTTCGTGCGCACGTGCACGAAAGCGTTGTAAGCGTCCACGGCATGGCTGTCGCCAATCACCAGGCCATTGCGTTTGCCAGGCGCCGGCGCATCACACAGTTCCCAGCCACGCTCGGTGCAGACTTGCTGGCGCAGGACGAATCGCTTTTTCTTGCCCAGATCGATTTCTCTGGGTGTGATCATCGAGCTGCGCCAGGGGCGGTGATCCATCCACTGCTCCTGTTGGAGCGCCCAGCCCAGAGTCAGCAGCACTGCGGTGGCGATCAACATGCCAGCCACGAAGCCTTGATTACGCCCAGGCTGGTTGGGCCGCCAGCGATTCTCGATCCAGCGCCAGCTCAACCATCCCAGCAGCAGCGTGGCGGCGAGCAGCCACCAGCGGGCCGACGGTTTGAGGTGTTCGCGCCCAGAGATGATTCGGTAAAAGACAATCAGCGGCCAGTGAACCAGGTACACCGAGTAGCTGATCTTGCCGAGCCAGCGCATCGGGGCCAGCCGCAGCAGCGCTCCGACCCGGCTCTGTGGCGCAGCGGCCAGAACCAGTGCGGCACCGACACAGGGCACCAGGGCCATCACCCCGGGAAATGGGGTGTGTGCATTGAACGTGAATATCGCCCAAGCCATCAGAGCCATGCCGATCAACGTGAGCAGGTCCAGGGCATGCGTCGAGCGCGACGAGTTGGGGCGGCTCCATGCACCTGCGTGGGCAAGTACGGCGCCGATCATGAATTCATGAACACGCAAGGGCATCAGGAAGAACGCCGCACTGCCGTTCGAGCGCAGCACCGCCTCCGATGCGATCAACCCGACCAGGCCAATGCACAGAGCCACATGGCTGCCATGCCACTTGAGACGCTGTGCCAGCAGGTACGTGATGGGCCAGACCAGGTAGAACTGTTCTTCGACACCCAGTGACCAGTTGTGGAGCAGCGGCTTGAGGTCGGAAGATGAGTCGAAGTAACCGCTGCCCCAGAAAAAGAAGACGTTGGCCGCCGACAGGGCAGAGGCCATGACGCTTCCGCCAAACGACCGCAGACGGTCGCTCGACATGACTGCCAGCGCCAGCATGCTGGATGCCAGCAAGATGGCATACAACGGCGGAAGCAGTCGCCGAGCTCTGCGGATGTAAAAGTCGCGCAGCACGGTGCCCAACGGCATGTCCGACGACTGGCGAAGCCCGGACGTGATCAGGTACCCACTGATGACAAAGAAGATGTCGACGCCAGCGAAGCCCCCGGCCATGTAGGGCACCTGGAGGTGGAAAAGCACGACGGCCAAAACGGCAACCGCTCTCAGGCCATCTATCTCGGGAATGTGCTTGGAAGTCGACATCGAGGCAGCTCATGGAGAGCGCACGCGCAAACCTCGTGGGTTGACAAGGACACGCTGATTTGGCTGCCCCCTGATTTGCGCGCGACTTCGCTCTGGGTCGAAGATTTTATCTGGCGTTCGACAGGTCTTCAGCGCGGTACGCTGATCACGAACCTGCTGCCCCCACCTTCACGCGCTTCACAGCGCACTTCGCCGCCATGCCGGCGGGCGATCTGCCGCACCAGACTGAGGCCCAGCCCCACGCCACCGGCATGTTCGGCATGGCCAGGCAGGCGATAGAAGGGCTCGAAGATCCGGTCGCGTTGATGGTCGGGTACGCCAGGGCCACGGTCTTCGACCACGAACGCCACTTCGCGTGGGGTGATCTGCAGGTGGGCGTCGACCTCGGCCTGCGCACCCGCGGCGTGGCCATAGCGGCGAGCGTTTTCCAGCAGGTTGCGCACCGCACGGCGCAGCAGGCGTTCGTCACCCTCGAACTTCAATTCGGTGGCTTGTGGGTCGGCGTGCACTTCGGCCCCGGTGCGCTGTGCTTCTTCGATCAGCAGGCCCAGCAGGTCGACCGGCTGGCGGTCGATGTCGGGGCGTGCGTCCAGCCGGCTGGCCAGCAGCACTTCTTCGACCAGGTCGTCGAGTTCCTTGATGTCCTTGTTGATTTCCTGCTTGAGCGCGCGGGCCCGGTCGGCAGGCATGTCGTCCAGCATGGACAAGGCCATCTTCATGCGGGCCAACGGTGAACGCAATTCATGGCTGGCATTGGCCAGCAGGCTTCGGTGGGAGGTGACCAGCTCTTCGATGCGCTGGGCCGCCTGGTTGAAGCTGCGCGCCAGGTCGGCCACTTCGTCCTGGCCTTCGACTTCCACGCGGTGGCCCAGCTGGCCTTCGCCGAAGCGCTCCACGCCCAATGTGAGCGCCTTCAGCCGGCGGGTCAGGCGGGCGGCAACGGGCCAGGCGGCCACCGCCACGGCGGCGAACACCGCCACCAGCATGGTCAACAAAGCGGGGACCCCCACCACCCAGGCACTGGGCAGGAAGCCGCTGAGCGGGGCCAGCAGTGGCTCTTCGCGAGGAGGCAGGTCGCCATGCAGGCGGTGTTCCGGGCTGCCAGGGGGGGGGGGCAGGCGCTCACCGGGAGGAGGCATGTCGCCCGGGGGGCGGGGGCCCATGAAGCCCGGCACCAGGCGGGGGCCAGGGCGCAGCACATGCAGTACGCGCCCATCCGACAGTGTGGTGGGCTGCACCCGCTTGGCCAGATCGGGCCAGCGCTCCAGGCGCTCGCTCAGCAGGGGGGAGGTGGCAATGCGCACCCCCTGGGCGTTGTCCAGGGCCATGGGGATGCGCAGCCGCTGGGCCCAGTCGAGCAAGGCTTCACGTTGCGCCATTTCCGAGGCTGTGGCCGGTGGCAGGCTGTTTTCCAGCAGCTCGGCCCAGGCGGCGCTGCGCTCCTGGTTGGCGCTGCGGGCCTGGTGGTGTTGCAGCTCACGTTCAAGGTTGCGCTGCGCCAGCCAGCCGGTCGCCAGGGCGAACAGCAACAGAACGGCCACCACGGCCAGGTAGATGCGCAGCGCGAGGGTCTTCATTCAGCGTCTTGCTTTTTGGCAAAGACGTAGCCCACGCCTCGGACGGTCAGGATGCGTTGCGGGTTTTTCGGGTCGGCCTCGATGGCGGCGCGGATGCGCGACACATGCACGTCGATCGAGCGGTCGAAGGCTTCCAGCGGATGGCCTTTGAGCGAGTCCATGATCTGGTCGCGGCTGAGCACGCGACCGGGGTGGCGGGCCAGCACGGTCAGCAGGTCGAACTGGTAGCTGGTGAGGTCGGCGGGCAGGCCATCCACCCGCACCTGCCGCAGGCCGTTGTCGATTTCCAGCTTGCCGAAGCGCCAGATGTCGTCCTCGGCCTGGCCGGTGCCGGAACGGCGCAGCAGCGCCCGCACGCGGGCCAGCAGTTCGCGCGGTTCGAAGGGCTTGGGCAGGTAGTCGTCGGCGCCGATTTCCAGGCCCACGATGCGGTCGGTGGGCTCGCCCCGGGCACTGAGCATGAGCAGGGGCAGGGTGCGGGTGCGGGGCGAGCCCCGCAGTTCGCGGCACAGGTCGAGCCCGTCACCGTCAGGCAGCATCAGGTCCAGGACCAGTGCATCGCAGGCCTGACGGGCCAGCATCTCGCGACCGGCGCCCAGGCTGGGTGCTGTGGAAACCTGGTAGCCGTGGCTGCGAAGGTAGTCACCGACCATGGCGCTCAGGCGCATGTCGTCGTCGATCATCAGGATGTGCTCGCTCATGTCCAGCATTGTGGCGTCCTCCGTGGCAAGTTCAAGGGTGTGCGGTCAAACGCAGTGCGTGGCTCAGCCCTTGGGCGCGGCCAGCGGTGCGCTTTCGGGGCGCTTGAGTTCGTGCCCACGGCGTTCGGCGCGCTCGTGCATGCGCTCCTGGCGTTCCTTCAGCTTGGCCGACAGGGTGGCGCGCTGTTCCGGGGTGAGCACCTGGCTGCTGTCGACCATGGCGGTCAGCATGCGTTTGGAGATGGCGTCATGCTGCTGCAGCATCTGCTGGCGCACCTTCTCGATGGCAGCGGTGTCCACCGTGGGGGCGGTCAGCAGTTGCGCCGTCTGCTGACGCAGGTTGCCGTGTTGCTGGTGCAACTTGGCAATGTCTTCACGGGCGTTGGCCTGGATCTTCTCGATCTGGCTGCGTTGGGCCTCGGTGGCTTTGACGTCGTCCAGCATGCGTTCGAGCATGCGGCCCCCCATCAGCATGCCGCCGTGCATGCCATCGCCACCGTGGCGATGGGCCACAGGGTGCATGCCATGGCCTCGGTGCTCGCGGGCCTGGTGTTCGTGGCTGGGGCCACGGTCTGCCCAGGCGTTCACACCCGACAGGGTGGCCACCAGGGCGCCCACCACCACCACCGAGCCTGCGGCCAGGCGAGCGGTGCGGGTGTTGAGCCAATTGGACTGGATCGTGCGGGAGGGCATGTGCTGCTCCTTCTGTGATGATGCTTCTCATGGTGAAAGCGCCGGGTAAAGGGGGTGTGGTGCCCAGGTAAAGATGCGTGTAGCAGGCGCCCGCCCGGGTGTTCGGAAGATCGGACAGGCCGGGCTCTGGTGCAATGGCCCCATGGACTCCCATGCCCCGGCCCCAGTTTCGGACGCCAGCCTCACGCTGGACTACCTGCTGCGTCGCATGCGCCAGAAGCCGGACTTTCCGGCGCTGGCCGAATCGGTGTCTCGGGTGCAAGCGCTGTCGCAGGCTGACCATGAAAGCCTGGCCCGTGTGTGCGACGAGATCCTCAAGGACCTGGCCTTCACCCAAAAACTGCTGCGCCTGGTCAATGCGGCCCGCTACCGCCACGCGGGCGCCGACCCGGTGTCGACGGTGTCGCGCGCCGTGATGCTGATGGGCCTGGGTGGTGTGCGCAATGTGGCGCTGTCGATGGCCCTGGTGGACCACATGCCCGACAAGGCACATGCGCGGCACCTTCGGGCGGGCTTTCTCAAAGCGGTGATGGCCGGTGCCGTGGCGCGCGAGTTGTGCCCCGAAGTGCGCTGGGCCGAAGAAGCCTTTCTGGCGGGCCTGATGCGTCACCTGGGGCGCCTGCTGGTGGCCTATTACCTGCCGGAAGACGAGGCCCAGGTGCAGCAGCGCTGGGAGATGGCCCAGCAGGCTGCACTGGCAGTGGGTGATGCGGCGCCGAGCCTGGAGACCGTGGCCCGCCAGGTGCTGGGCGTGTCGTTTGACGACCTGGGGGTGGCTGTGGGCGAGCAGTGGGGGTTGGCGCCTGGCTTGCTGGCCCGCATGAAGGCGCCCGCAGGGGCCTGGCCCACCCACCGCCTGCAGCACGAAGATGCCACGTTGAGCTGGCTGGCCTCCCTGGGCGACGGCGTGGCCGATGCCTTGATGGAGGCCGAACCTGCCGAACGTGGCCAGGCGTTGCAGGCCCTGGAGCGCCAGGCTGCGGTTGCGCTGGGTTTGAAGCCAGATGCCGTGAGCCAGGCCGCGCACGTGGCGCGCAGCCACCTCAAGGACATGCTGGAGGCGCTCGACCTGGAGGTGGCGCCCGATGAGCCGGCCCACCGCCTGGTCGAGTCGTACTACGTCGATGAGCCCAACCCCGAGGTGGGGCAGCGGGTGGACCCGGCGGCCCTGGGTCTGGTCGAGCCCGTGCGGGCCGAGCCCATGCCGGCCCACGACCCCATGGCCTGTCTGCAGCAGGGCCTGCAGGATGCAGCCAGCATGCTCGTGGGCGACTGCAAGCTGCAGGACGTGCTGCAGGTGGTGCTGGAGACCCTGCTGCGAGCCTTCGAGTGCCAGCGCGTGGTGTTCTGCCTGCGCGATGCACGCACCGGGGCCCTGGTGGGGCGCGTGGCCCTGGGCCATGAGGCCGAGGCCCTCAAGGGCTGGTTCCAGGTGCCTTTGAGCGCACAAGGGCCCTTGCACCTGATGAGCGCGGCCTGCCTCAAAGGCGTTGACACCCTGATCCAGGACGCCCGCCAGCCCCAGTTGCAAGACCGCCTGCCCCTGTGGTTCCGCGAGCGCATTGGCGCGCCCACCTTCCTGCTGCTGCCCCTGACCATGAACCGCGGGGGGCAGAAGGTGGTGATGGGCCTGATCTACGCCGACAAGGCCGAGGCCGGCAGCCTGCAGCCCACACCGGCCGAACTGGGCCTGGTCAATGCGCTGCGCAACCAGGCCATCATGGCCTTTCAGCAGCTGGCGGGGCGGTCGGGCGCCTAGAATGCGCCCCCATGTTCCGCATCGTCCTTGTCCACCCCGAGATCCCGCCCAACACGGGCAATGTGATCCGCCTGGCTGCCAACACCGGCTGCGCGCTGCACCTGATCGAGCCGCTGGGCTTTTCGATGGACGACAAGCTGCTGCGCCGCGCCGGCCTGGATTACCACGAGTACGCCGATGTGAAGCGCCATGCCAGCTGGCAGGCCTTTGTGGCCCAGGAGCAGCCTGAGGCCAGCCGTCTGTTTGCTTTCACCACGCGCGGCAGCCAGCCGCTCACCCAGGTGGCTTTTCAGCCGGGTGACTGGTTCGTGTTCGGGTGTGAAACCAGCGGCCTGCCGGCCGAATTGCGCGAGCAGTTTCCACTGTCGCAGCGCATCCGCCTGCCCATGCGGCCTGACCAGCGCAGCCTGAACCTGAGCAACGCGGTGGCGGTGTCGGTGTTCGAGGCCTGGCGCCAGAACGGCTTCGCAGGCGGCGCCTGATCAGTGCTCAGCGCGGGCCTCGCGGCCCATGAGGCGCTGCACGGCCTGCCGTGCAGGCAAGCGGCCTTCGATCACCTGCACCACGGCGTCGGTGATGGGCATGTCCACCCCCAGGGCCTGGGCGCGCTGCAGCACGGTCGGGGCGCTGTAGACGCCTTCCGACACATGGCCCAGTTCGGCCAGGATGGTGGGCAGGTCTTTGCCCTGGGCCAGCTGCAGGCCCACGGTCCGGTTGCGCGAGAGGTGCCCGGTGGCGGTCAGCACCAGGTCGCCCAGGCCCGACAGGCCCATGAAGGTGTCGGCGCGGGCGCCGAGGGCCAGGCCCAGGCGGGTCATCTCGGCCAGGCCGCGGGTGATCAGGGCGGCTCGGGCGTTCAGGCCCAGTTCCAGCCCGTCGGCAATGCCGGTGGCAATGGCCAGCACGTTCTTGACGGCACCGCCCACCTCCACGCCCACGGGGTCGGTCGAGGTGTACACGCGCAGGCTGTCGGAGTGAAAGGCTTGCGCTGCCAGGTCGGCCAGGGCGGGGTCGGCGCTGGCCGACACCAGGGCCGTGGGCTGGGCGCGAGCCACTTCCAGCGCGAAGCTGGGGCCCGACAGCACGCCGCTGGGCGCGTTGGGCCGAACGGCCGCGGCAATCTCGTGGCCCAGTCGGCCGGAGGCCTTGTCGAAGCCCTTGCACAGCCACACCACCGGGGCGTGCGCAGGCATGCGGGCCAGCATGTCGGCCAGGGCCGCCATGGGGGTGCCGATCACGATCAGACCGGTGGCCGCGTGCGCCAGGGCCGCGTCCCAGTCGGAGGTGACGGTCAGGTGTTCAGGGAAGGGCTCGGGGCCCAGGTAGCGTTCGTTGCAGCGGGCTTGCTGCATGTGGGAGGCCTGGGCCGCGTCTCGGGCCCAGAGCATCACCCGGGCCTGGCGGCGTGCGGCGCTGATGGCCAGCGCCGTGCCCCAGGCACCCGCACCGAGGACGGTGACGTTCATGCGGTGCGAGCGTGCGATCAGGCGTTGCCGGCGGCAGCCTGGTCCAGCTGGGCCTGGTACATGGCCTGGAAGTTGACTTCGGTCAGGTGCACGGGCGGGAAGCCGGTGCGGTTGATCGTGTCGGCCACGGTGGCGCGCAGGTAGGGGTACACGATCTGCGGGCAGGCGATCGCGATGATGGGCTGCAGCTGGTCGTCGGGGATGTTGCGGATCTCGAACAGGCCGGCTTGCTTGGCTTCCACCAGGAACAGCACCTTGTCGTTGACCTTGGTGGTCACGGTGGCGGACACGGCCACTTCGTACAGGCCTTCGACCACGTTTTCGGCGTGGATGTTCAGCTGGATGTCGACTTGCGGGTTGCCTTGCTCCAGCAGGATCTTGGGCGCGTTCGGCAGTTCGACCGACAGGTCCTTCAGGTAAATGCGCTGAATGCTGAAGGCCGGTTGGGTGTTGGTGTCTTGTTCAGACATGGGAATCCTTTGGGTGATGACAAGCGAAACGCGATGGATTATCACCCAGCCCCATGACGCTCCAGGGCGGCGGGGCCCAGGGTTTCGCCCAGGGCACGGCCCCTCTCTCGAGGGGGCACGGTGCCGCGGCCGGCGCCGACCGATCAGGCGCCCAGCAGGGGCAGCAGCTTGCCGGCGCTGTCCAGGGCCATCAGGTCGTCACAACCGCCCACATGGGTCTCACCAATGAAGATTTGCGGCACGGTGCGGCGGCCTGTGATGGCCATCATGTGGTCGCGCTGGGCCGGGTCGGTGTCGATGCGGATCTCTTCGATCTGGGCCACGCCACGCTGCTTGAGCAGGGCCTTGGCCCGGATGCAGTAGGGGCAGACCTGGGTGGTGTACATCTTGACGTGTTGCATGGCGGAAAACGGCAGAGGCCGTGTCAGAGCGATCCTCGGCGGACCTGATGGGGCAATTGTCCCGCCGGGCCATCAACCCGGCGGGCTGCAGGGGCAAGCCCCCCTGCTTCGCGGGTCAGCCCTTGCGCTGCAGGGGCAGGTTGGCGGCCACCCAGGCCTTCAGACCGCCACCGACCACCTGCACGTTCTCGTGGCCCAGGGCCTTGAGCTGGGCAGCGGCCTTCACGCCGTCACGGCCATCGGGCGAGACCACCAGGATGACCTGGTCTTTCTTGCCGGGCAGGCCCTTGCCGCTGGCCAGATCGGCCAGGGGGATGTTGCGGGCGCCCGTCACGGAGCCTTGTGCGAAGGTGTCGGCGGTCGACACATCGAGCACGAAGGCTTTTTCACGGTTCATCAGCATCACGGCGTTCTGCGGCGAAATGCCGGCGCCGGCGCCATCTTTGAGCTGCAGCCACAGCAGGGCACCGCCCGAAGCGGCGGCGGCGACCATCCAGTACCAGTTGTCGGCCAGGTAGCTCATGCAAAGGGTTCCTTCTCCAAAACCTGCGATTTTATAATCGCGGGCTATTCCTCAAACCCCTCACTGAGTGCTGCCATGTACAAGCTCGTGCTGATCCGCCACGGCGAATCGACCTGGAACCTGGAAAACCGCTTCACCGGCTGGACCGATGTCGAGCTGACGCCCACGGGCGTGGACCAGGCCCGCAACGCCGGCCGCCTGCTCAAGGCCGAAGGCTATGACTTCGACGTGGCCTACACCTCGGTGCTCAAGCGCGCCATCCACACGCTGAATCACGCGCTGGACGAAATGGACCGCGACTGGCTGCCCGTGGTCAAGAACTGGCGCCTGAACGAGCGCCACTACGGCGCCCTGCAGGGCTTGAACAAGGCCGACATGGCCAAGCAGTACGGCGACGAGCAGGTGCTGGTCTGGCGCCGCAGCTACGACACCCCGCCGCCCGCCCTGGATGCCAACGACCCCCGTGGCCAGCGCCAGGACCCCCGTTACGGCAAGCTCAACCCGGAAGATGTGCCGCTGACCGAGTGCCTGAAGGACACCGTGGCCCGCGTGCTGCCCTTCTGGAACGAGTCGATCGCCCCCGCCATCAAGGCCGGCAAGCGCATCGTGATCGCTGCCCACGGCAATTCGATCCGTGCCCTGGTGAAGTACCTGGACAACATCGGTGACGCCGACATCGTGGGCGTGAACATCCCCAACGGCATCCCCCTGGTGTACGAGCTGGACGAGAACCTCAAGCCGATCCGCCACTACTACCTGGGCGATGCCGACGCCGCCGCCAAGGCCGCAGCGGCCGTGGCCTCGCAAGGCAAGGCCTGATTCAGGGCATTTCCAGCGTGATGCCCACGGGGCAGTGGTCCGACACCAGCCGGGTGCGGGCCACGTCAGGCCCCAGGATGGCATCGAAGCTGGGCCGCACGAATCGGGACGATGTCGTGCGGCGCATCAGCGACTGGCTCAGCAGCACGTCGTCGATGTAGCGGCTGTGCGTGTCGTCGGCCGTGCAGGCCACATAGCGCTCGCCGTCGGTGGCGCGAGTGAGCAAGGCGCCCGGCGGGTTGTTGTCGCTCCAGGCGGGCAGCATGTTCAGGGGCGCGTTCTCGTCAGGGCCCGCGTCATAGCGGCTGTCCTTGTCGAGGTGTCGGTTGAAATCGCCCAGCACCGCAAAGGGTGTGCCTTCGCGCACACGCGCATCGATCCATCGCTCCACGATGGGCACCTGTTCGCGAAGGCCGCTGCAGGGCGAGAAGTTGCGGTCGAGCTTGCCGCTGAAGCACCCGCTTTTGAGGTGCACCGACAGCAGGCGGATGGCCTTGGGGCTGTCGGGCCACAGGGTGATGTCGGCGCCGGCGCGGCTGTGACCGTCGTGGTCCAGCGCGGTGTAATCGCCGTTGCAGCGGTAAGGCACGCCCTGCCGAATGGCAAAGCCCACCTTCTGCGGGTGCGCGCGCTGGATGAAACAGTCGGCCACCCAGCCCTCCTTGAAGGCCATGCGGGCGGCGGCCGCACCATCGACCTCCTGCAGCGCGATCACGTCGGCATGGTGGTGGTTGCGCAGCGCCTGGGCCACGCGCGCCAGGGCCTCGAAATCGGCCCCCGTGCGCTGGGGCGGTGGGGTGCGACCCGGCGCGCAGGGCAGGGCGCGCGTGTGGCTGCCGGGCTGCTGGCCCTTGCACACCGGGCGCAGTTCGCGGTCGGTGTCGGGCGTGATCAGCCAGTTCAGGTTCCAGCTCATCAGGGTGAGCGAGGCGGCCTGGGCGCTGGGGGCCAGGCCCGCCAGGGCGCAGGCCGTGGCCAGGGTGGCGGACCTGGCCTGTCTGCGAAACGCCCGCAACATCAGACCCGGGCCAGCACGGCCGCGCGGTCGACCTGGTAGTTCTGCGGGCCGGCCTGCTCGATCTTGGCGCAGCCCATCTGGTTGCCCAGGGCCACGCAGCGGGCCAGGGGCCAGCCTTGCGACAGGCCGAACAGCAGGCCGCCACGGAAGGCATCACCACAACCGGTGGGGTCGACCACGGCGGCTGCCTTCAGGCCCGGCACGTGCTCGGCCTGGCCGTCGGTCCACACGTGGCAGCCTTCGGCGCCCAGGGTCTCGATCAGGCCCTTCACGTTGGCGCGCTGCGAGATCTCGGCCAGGCTCAGGCCGGTGCGGTCGGCCAGCATCTTGCCTTCGTAGTCGTTCACGGCCACCCAGGTGGCCTGGTCGACGAAGCGCAGCAGCTCTTCGCCATTGAACATGGGCAGGCCCTGACCCGGGTCGAACACGAAGGGGATGCCGGCGGTCTTGAGCTGTTCGGCGTGCTGGATCATGGCGTCGCGCCCATCGGGGGCCACGATCGCCAGTTCGATGTCGCTGCGGGCCGGCACAGCCTGTACATGGGCCTGGCCCATGGCGCCGGGGTGGAAGGCGGTGATCTGGTTGTTGTCGCTGTCGGTGATGATGATGGCCTGGGCGGTGTAGCTGTCATCGATCTGCTTGACCAGGTCCAGCGGCACGCCCCAGCCCTTCATGCGCTCCACATAGGGCAGGCCGTCGGCGCCCACCGTGGCCATGACCAGCGGCGTGCCGCCCAGCTGCTGCAGGCTGTAGGCGATGTTGCCAGCGCAGCCGCCGTACTCGCGCTTGAGCGTGGGCACCAGGAAGGACACGTTCAGGATGTGCACCTGCTCGGGCAGGATCTGCTGGGCGAAACGGCCTTCGAATCGGGTGATGGTGTCAAAGGCGAGCGAACCGCAGATGAGGATGGCCATGGGGGCTCCGGTGGGCTGAGGGGGCAGGAAATGGGCAAGCGGGGCGCCGAGTGCGCGCGCCGTCTCGGGGGGCTCAAGGGTAAAACAGTTCGGCCGTGTAGCCGGCCAGTCGCAAGTTGGGCGCCTTGATCTGCCATTGCACGGTGGTTTGTGTGCCGGGCGGCACGGCGGCCGGCACGGGCAGGTCCTGCGGGCGATCGCCACGGAGGCTGGCGGGGGCATCGAGCGGCACCACGCGCGCATCGGCCACCGCGAACATGCGGCGCACCAGCACGGCCCCGTTGGGGTCGGTCAGGGTGAGGTCGAGCTGCGGCCAGCGCAGCGCGATGTCGGCCTTGTTGTGCACGATGGCCGTGAGGCGGTAGGTGTCGGGGCCTTCCGAAGCGGTGCGCACCAGCTGCACGCTGTCGACTTGCAGGTCGTCGAGTTGCATGGGCGGCTGGATCTCGCACTGCAGCGCCGAGCACATCGCGGTCAGCACGGGTTGCAGCGCGGGCTGGCGGGCCGCCAGGGTGTCGCGCCAGTGGTGCGCGGCCTGCAGCGCCAGCGTGGCGGTCAGCATCAGGCTGAGACCGGCCATCAGGCCCACGACGGTGGGGTGGCTCCACAGCGCCTTGCGCTCGGCCACACGGATGAACTCGGGTGCGTCGGCTTGCGGCGCTCGACCCCGTGTGCCCGGGCGGCCCTTGCGCTGGCTGGGGGGCGGCAACGCACTTTCGGGCTCGAAGCCGTCGTCCAGTGGCGCGGGGGCCGAGGGCATGGCTGCCCGAGCTGCTGGGGGTTCGGCAGGTGAGTCGGTCTCGGACGGGGCGGCGTTGACAGCGGTTGCCGCAGGCATGGCCGCCGGTGTGGTGGCTGATGCGTCCACGGGAGACGCGGCCATCGCGGGGGGGGCTGCTGCATCGCGCACGGCGGCGCTGGCTGAGGGCCAGGCGGGCGCCGGCTGTGAGGCCTCGAACGGCTGGCTGTCGTCCCACGGATCGTCGCCCACCAGGTGTTCGGGGAACTCGGCGTCGGCGAAATCGGGCCCGCCACGGCGACGGCGCTTGCGCACGGGGGCGCCGTCTTCCCGGGGCAGCAGGTAGCGCGACTCCAGGGCGTCAGTTTCCTGCGTTTCGGGGTAGCCCGACTCGACCGCATCGGGTGGGGCGCCATGCGGCTGCGGCGTGGCGTTGGACACGACGCCCGAGCGCCGGTCGCTGCCCGGCAGGTCCAGGTCGAACTGGGTGAGCCCGGGCGCCGGTGCCGCGGGTGCGGGGGGCTCGGACCACACCGGAGCGGTGGGTGCGGGCAGCGGCGCGACCGGTGGTGGCGAGGCTGTGGGGGGGGCAGGTGGCGCTGCCGTGGCGTGCTCGGGCGTGGGTGCCGATGCCGAATTGGGCGCCGGGCTGCGCGCGGGCGGTGCTTCGCGCTCCAGGTCGAACAGGCCTTCGAGGGCGTTGAACACCTCGTGGCAGCGGCCGCAGCGCACCCAGCCTTCCGAGACCTTCAATTGGTCCTGCACGACCTTGAAGATCGTGCCGCAGTGGGTGCATCGGGTGGCCAGGCTCATGGGGTGTGTGGGTGCCGTTCTCGCCTGTGATTGTCATGCAGGCAAGGGCCTCTTGCAGCCCCAGGGCGTTGGCCGGGCACCACTGCCACCGATAGCATGAAAAAAGCGCCGACGGCGGTGGCCGTGGGCGCTTGGGCCTGAGTCCGTCGGCTTGTGGCCGCCGGAGGGTCAGAGGGGTGAGGGCCGGGTCATGCGGCCTTGCGGGCGGTCATGAGGATCCAGCCGTCTTGTGTGTTGGCCACGCTCAGTTGCAGGCCGACTTCAGCGTAGGCGTCTTTGAGTTCCTGTTCCTGGCGGGCCAGGATACCGGCCAGCACCAGGTGCCCACCGGCGGCCACGTGGCCAGCCAGCAGCGGCGACAGCATCTTCAGCGGCGTGGCCAGGATGTTGGCCAGCACCACGGGGTAGCTGCCCTGGGCGTCGCCCACCAGGTCGGGCAGGCCGGCGGAGATGGGCGTGTGGCCATCGGCGGCCTTCAGGTGCGACAGGTTGACGTCGGCATTGGCGAGGGTGGCCTCGACCGCAGCGGGGTCGATGTCGACGGCATCCACCTGGGTGGCGCCATGCAGCGCCGCACCGATGGCCAGGATGCCCGAGCCGCAGCCGTAGTCGAGCGCGCGCTGGCCCTGCAGGGCTGCGGCGTTCTCGGCGATCCACTGCAGGCACATGCGGGTGGTCGGGTGCGTGCCGGTGCCAAAGGCCAGACCCGGGTCCAGACGGATGACGGTGCGGGCCGCCTCCGGCACTTCGTGCCAGGTGGGCACGATCCAGAAATCGGCCGTGACGGGCACGGGCGAGAACTGCGACTGCGTCAGGCGCACCCAGTCCTGATCGGGCACTTCCTGGATGCCCTGCACATGGATCTCGCTGGCCCAGTCCTGGGCCAGGATCAGGGTGGCGGCTTCCAGGGCCGAGGCTTCGTCAGGGAACAGGCACTTCACGGTCGAGCGCTGCCAGCCCTCGCGGGCCACCGGCATGCCGGGCTCGCCCCACAGGGCCTCTTCCTGTTCGGTGTCGGCGTCGGCGTCTTCCACCGAAACGGCCAGCGTCTCGATCTCCATCAGGGCGTCCGTCAGGATCTCGACGTGGGCCTCGGTGGTCAGCAGGGTCAGTTCATGCATGGTGGGTCAGCGCTGCTTGCGAGCGGCCATCCATTTTTCAAGGTAGTGGATGTCGGTGCCGCCATCGACGAAACCGGCGTCGACCATCAGCTCGCGGTGCAGGGGCACGTTGGTCTGGATGCCTTCGATCACGGTTTCCGACAGGGCGGTGCGCATGCGGGCCAGGGCCTGCTCGCGGGTGTCGCCGTGCACGATGATCTTGCCGATCATGGAGTCGTAGTTGGGCGGCACGAAGTAGTTGGTGTAGGCGTGCGAATCGACGCGCACACCGGGGCCACCGGGCGGGTGCCAGGTGGTGATGCGGCCCGGCGAGGGGATGAACTTCACCGGGTCTTCGGCGTTGATGCGCACTTCGATGGCATGGCCACGCAGTTCGATCTGGCGCTGGGTGAAGGGCAGCTTCTCGCCGGCGGCCACGCGGATCTGCATCTGCACGATGTCGATGCCGCTGGTCATCTCGGTGACGGGGTGCTCCACCTGCACGCGGGTGTTCATCTCGATGAAGTAGAACTCGCCGTTTTCGTACAGGAACTCGAAGGTGCCTGCGCCGCGGTAGCCGATCTTCTTGCAGGCGGCCGCGCAGCGGTCACCGATCTTCTCGATGACGCGGCGGGGAATGCCCGGGGCCGGCGCTTCTTCGATGATCTTCTGGTGGCGGCGCTGCATGGAGCAGTCGCGCTCGCCCAGCCACACGGCGTTCTTGTGCTGGTCGGCCAGCACCTGGATCTCGATGTGACGCGGGTGCTGGAGGAATTTCTCCATGTACACGGCCGGGTTGCCGAAGGCGGCACCGGCTTCGGCGCGCGTGGTCTGCACGGCGTGGATCAGGGCCGCTTCGGTGTGCACCACCCGCATGCCGCGACCACCGCCGCCACCGGCGGCCTTGATGATCACGGGATAGCCGATGCTGCGCGCGATCTTGATGATCTCTTTCGGGTCTTCGGGCAGGGCGCCATCGGAGCCGGGCACGCAGGGCACACCCGACTTGATCATGGCCTGCTTGGCCGAGACCTTGTCGCCCATGATGCGGATGCTCTCGGGCGTGGGGCCGATGAAGGTGAAGCCCGACGACTGCACGCGCTCGGCGAAGTCGGCGTTCTCGGACAGGAAGCCGTAGCCGGGGTGGATGGCCTCGGCGTCGGTCACTTCGGCGGCCGAGATGATGGCCGGCATGTGCAGGTAGCTCTGGGCCGAGGGGGCCGGGCCGATGCACACGGCCTCGTCGGCCAGCTTGACGTACTTGGCTTCGCGGTCGGCTTCGGAATACACCACCACCGACTGGATGCCCATCTCGCGACAGGCCCGCTGAATGCGCAGGGCGATTTCGCCTCGATTGGCGATCAGGATCTTCTTGAACATGAAGACCCCCGTTTACTCGATGATGAACAGGGGCTGACCGTATTCGACGGGCTGGCCGTTTTCGACCAGGATCTTGGAGACCACGCCGTCCTTGTCGGCTTCGATCTCGTTCATGATCTTCATGGCTTCGATGATGCACACCGGCTGGCCGGCCTTGACCGTGTCGCCGACTTCGGCGAAGGCCTTGGCGCCCGGGCTGGACGAGCGGTAGAAGGTGCCCACCATGGGCGACTTCACGATGTGGCCGGTTTCGACCGGGGCTTCGGCAGCGGCAGGGGCGGCGGCGGGCGCAGCCACGGCGGCAGGCGCGGCGGCCTGCATGGGGGCTGCTTGCAGGGCCTGGGTGTAGACCACCGGCTGGGCGCCGGCCTTGACGATGCGCACCTTGCCGTCGGCCTCGGTGATTTCAAGTTCCGAGACGTTCGATTCCGACACCAGGTCGATCAGGGTTTTCAGTTTGCGCAAGTCCATGATGGGATCTCCGGAGTGGGCGGGGTTGTGCCCCGCGTGACTGCTTCTGGAAGGGGTAGAGGGGCCGCTTCAGGCCTTGGCCGGAGCCTGCGCCTGAGCGGCAAGGCGGTCCAGCGCGGCGTCGAGGGCCAGGTGGTAGCCCTTGGCGCCCAGCCCCACGATCACGCCTTCGGCGATGTCGCTGAAATAGGAGTGGTGCCGGAAGGGCTCACGGCGGTGCACGTTCGACAGGTGCACCTCGATGAAGGGGATGGCCACGCCCGCGAAGGCGTCGCGCAGGGCCACGCTGGTGTGCGTGAAGGCGCCCGGGTTGATGACCACGAACTGGGTGCCGTCGGTGCGTGCCGCGTGCACGCGGTCGATCAGCACACCTTCGTGGTTGCTCTGGAAGGCCGTCAGGCGAGCGCCGCGGGCGGCCGCCTGGGCCGTCAGGGCGTCGTTGATCTGCTCCAGCGTGGTCGAGCCGTAAACCTGAGGTTCACGGGTGCCCAGCAGGTTCAGGTTCGGGCCATGAAGAACAAGGATCTGCATGCGGTTCGGGTCATGACCAGGGGCGGTGCATTTGCTTACAAGCCAGCGGCGCACCCTTTGAAAGGACCCAGAAATTGAAAGAACGCCGAGTTTACGCGCAAATGCCCGCAAAATTCGTGCAATTCTTAATGCGTGCGCCTGACATGGCGCTGGGCAGGGCCTCAGGTTTTCTTCAACCAGCCCTGCATTTCTTTCAGTGTGGTGGCGCCCATCTTGCGCTGGCGCACGCGGCCTTTGGCGTCGATCAGCACCGTGAAGGGCAGGCCTCCCGAGGTGTTGCCCAGGGCTTTGGCCAGCTCGGTGCCGCCGAAACCGGCCAGGCCCAGCGGGTACTTCACCGGGGTCTTGGCCACGAACTCGCGCACGGGTGTGGGCCCGTCGATGGCCAGGCCCAGCACCTGGCAGCCTTTGGCGCCCAGGGCTTTTTGCGCTTCGTGCAATTCGTTGATCTCGGGGATCTCCTTGACGCACGGGGGGCACCAGGTGGCCCAGAAGTTGATCAGCAGGGGACGCCCCTTGAAGGCTGACAGCACCAGGGGCGGGCCCGACAGGGTGTCGAATTGCTGGGTCCAGAAATCTTTGGGCAGGTCGCTGGCGGCGGCTTCGGCCGACCGCGAGGCCCACCACAGGCCGCCGCCCAGGCCGGCCAAGGCGCCCAGGGTGAGCAGGCTGCGTCGGGTGGCGTCGGGGCTGAGCATGTCAGGCTGTGGGTTGGGGGCAGAAGTCATGTGACGATGTTAGGGCGGCCAGACAACCCTGTGCGCGGTGGGGCCTCAGGGCAGGGGCTGCTTCTTGACCAGTGTGGCGCGCACCTCGGTCCATGGCAAGACCACGTGGTGGCCGCGGCAGCTGCGCGCGGCTTCCGGATAGATGTCAGGCGACACGGCCAGACCCTGCCCGGTGGGCCACATCAGCCAGTCTTGCGGGCCGGGCGCGTGGGCCAGGTCGGGGGCGCTGCATTGACCGCGTTCGCATGCGTAGCGCTCCAGCACCAGGTCTTCGCAGGCTGTGTCGTCTGGGTCGGCTGCCTGACCGGCCTGGTCGGCTTTGCGGGCGGCGAAGGCTTTCAGCGCCAGGGCGGGCAGCAGGTCGGTGCGTTGCAGGTCCAGCCGCTCACCCGGTTGGCCCACCATGCGGAACATCGGCGCCCAGCGGTGGGGCTGGCCGGTGCGCAGGTCGAAGGTGTTGACTTCAAATCCGCCTGCCGGATGGGCCGCGCCGGCGAAGTAGAAGCCGTAGGTGCGTGTGACGGTGAGCCAGCGCGGGTTGGCAAACACCACCTGCTGGTCGTCGGTGAAGTCGACCGCCGTGAGCCAGTCGCGCACGCGCTCGCGCCATTGCTGCTGCAGCTGGGCGTTGATGCGCTGGCGCGCCTGGGGCGTGCCGCCGGCGGTCAGCTGCACGGTGCGCACGTCACTGCGCGGGTCGAGCAGGGTCTGCCAGTGGGCGGGGCCCATCTGGCCGCCGGGGCGTGTTTCGGCCCGGATGCCCTTGAAGCGGGCCTGTTCGTAGGGGTCGTTCAGTGCGCTGGCGCTGGGCGTGTAGCCCGACACGCGCCGCAACTGGATGCCCTCGCTGGGCAGGGGGTGGCCATCCTTGGGTTGGCGGGCCTTCCACTGGCCGCCGGTGCGGGCGGGGCTGTCGGGCAAGGTCCAGCGGGCGGCGGGCGATTCGCAGGGCTCGAAGGGCAGCGCCTCGGACGGGTCGCACTCGTCCAGCACCAGGGGCTGCCCCGGCTGGATGGCCTGGACGGCCGGGCCCCACAGCAGTCGGTCACGGCCCACGGCTTCGTCAAAGTAACGGCCCGTCAGGCGCTGCTGTTCGTCGGGGTACAGGGCCACTGTCACGTGGCGCGTGCCGATCTGGCCCTGGTAAAGGCCCGCCCAGGGCGTGGCGGCCCAGGCCTGGGTGGCCGACACAGCGGTCAACACGGCGGTCAACAACGCCGTCAGGGTGTGGGGGAGCAGTTGGCAGGCAAACGAACGGCGGGGCGTCATGGCAGGGTGGCGTGGCTGTGTGGCGTGACTCAGGCGGTGGGGGGCTCAGCCAGCAACTGTTGCAGCGCGGCCAGGTCGCCGCGTTCGGTGCGGCCGCGGGCGTCGGGCTTGAGCGCCCCACGGATGTCGTCGGCATCGAGGATGGTCAGGTGCACGCCGATGTGCTCGCCCAGGGCCGGGCAGTTCACGCTCAGGCTCAGGCGGTCGACATCCCCACGGGGGCCTGGGGCGCTCGACACGTCGTACTCCACGCCCTTGCCGATCAGCAGGATCTCGGCCGATTTGCTGTCGTCGCAGTACAGCTGCAGGTGCACGTCGTTCAGGCGCGTGGCCGTGCCGCGCCACACGGCACCGGTCAGGTGGGGGCGGAATTCGGCCAGGCGCTCCATCCACACGGCGGCCAGTTCGCGCAGGGCGCGCAGCTCGGCGGGCTGGGTGTCGGCGCAGAACAGCGAGATGTAGTCCACCACTGCGTCTTCCACCTGCTGGTTGTCGGGCAGCTCGGCGCGGCCGTTCAGGCCCAGCTGCTTGACGGCGCGGCGCTTGGCCGGGCCGTACTCCAGCCCTTCTTCCACCACCAGGCGGGCGGCGGTGGCGGCTATTTCTTCGGTGGCATGGGCGCGCATGGGGCGAGGGTCTCGGGAAGATGGGGTGTCAGGCGGCCTGCACCTCGACCGGGGTGGCACTGAAGGCGGCGTTGCCGCTGATGCCATCGGTCAGCTGGTCGTCGGTCAGGTCGTTGATGGAGACCCCGGCGTGCGCCTGGGCCACCCGCAATTGTGTGCCCTGGCGGCCATGCCCCCAGCCATGCGGCAGGCTGACCACACCGGGGCGCATGTCGGGCGTGATGTGCACGGGGGCCTGCACTTCGCCCACGCGCGAGGCAATGCGCACCACCTGGCCTTCGCTGAGCTGGCGGGCCTGGGCATCAACAGGGTGCATGTACAGGGTGCAGCGCGGCTTGCCCGACACCAAGCGCTCGGTGTTGTGCATCCACGAGTTGTTGCTGCGCACGTCACGCCGGCCGATCAGGCGCAGCGCGTTGGGGCGGGCCACCTCGGTCACGAAGGCCTGCACCAGGCGGGGCAGCTCCTGCGCGATGCGGTCGGGCATCAGGTTCACGCGGCGGTTCTGTTTTTTGAGGGCGTCGATCAGTTGCGGCTCCAGCGGGCCCAGGTCCACACCCTCGGGGTGCTGCTTGAGCTCGTCCCAGGTCACACGGGCGCCCTTGCGGCCCAGGCCCAGCTGCAGCAGGCGCTTGGGGCTCAGCCGCGTGAGGGCGGCGCGCATGGCCATGCCCTTGAGTCGGCCGAGCGTGCTTTTGCTTTCCACGCCCCACAGGCGGCGGGCGTAGCGGCGCGCCAGTTCGCTGTAGATCTGCCAGTCGTGCAGGCTGCCTTCGGCGGGCGCCACCACGGGCTCGCTGTAGCGGGCCACGTTGCGAACGGCCAGGTGCAGGAAGACCAGGTCGTAGTGGTCGTGCTCGACGAAGCAGGTGGGCGGCAGGATCACGTCGGCATGGCGCGTGGTCTCGTTGATGAAGAAATCAATGGCCACCATGAAATCCAGCCCCTCCAGCGCGCGGTCGAGCTGCTGGCCGTTGGGGGTGGACAGCACCGGGTTGCCGCACGAGGTGATCAGGGCGCGCACCTGGCCTTGGCCCGGCGTGAGCATTTCTTCGGCCATGACGGCCACAGGCAACTCGCCATTGAACTCGGGGGCGCCGCGCACGCGGCTGCGCCACACGTCGAAATGGCCCTTGCCCATCAGGCCCATCTGGATCAGGTTCACGGCCGGCGAGGTCAGCAAGGCGCCGCCTTCGTGGTCGACCTGGCCACACAGCAGGTTCAGCACCTGGATGGCCCATTGGCACACCACGCCATGCGCCTGGGTGGACACGCCCATGCGGCCGTAGACCACACCGGCTTCCGAGGTGGCCAGCGTGCGGGCCAGGCGGCGGGTGGTGGCCGCGTCGATGCCGGTGACGCCTGCCATGGCCTCGGGGCTGAAGGGCTGCACCGCCTGTTGAACGACCTCGATGTGCTGCAGCAGGCCCTCCCACCGGCGCGGGCGCAGCAGCTGTTCGTCAAACAGGGTGTGCAGCAGGGCCAGCAGCCAGGCCGCGTCGGTGCCGGGCTCGATGGCCAGGTGTTCCTGGGCCAGGGCCGCGGTTTCGGTGCGGCGGGGGTCGACCACCACCAGCTGCCCGCCGCGCTCTTTCAGGGCCTTGAAGCGCGCGCGCACATCGGGCACGGTCATCAGGCTGCCGTTGCTGGCCATCGGGTTGCCGCCCAGGATCAGCATGAACTGCGTGCGGTCGATGTCGGGCACGGGGATGCGCATCTGGTGGCCATACAGCCAGTGCGACACCAGGTGGTGCGGCAGCTGGTCGACCGAGGTGGCCGAGTAGCGGTGCCGTGTCTTGAGCTGGCCGAAAAAGGTCTGGGCGTGGGTGATGTTGCCCCAGTTGTGCACGCTGGGGTTGCCCTGGTACACGGCCACGGCCTGCGAGCCGTGTTGCTCGCGCACACGCGCCAGTTGCTCGACCACCAGGTCGAAGGCCTGGTCCCAGCCGATGGGCTGCCAGGTGGTCTGGCCGTTGGTCACCACGCGGCGCACGGGCTGGCGCAGGCGGTCGGGGTCTTCGTGCAGGTCTTTCAGGGCCACGGCCTTGGGGCAGATGTGCCCGCGTGACAGCGGGTCGGCCTCGTTGCCCTTGATGGACACGATGCGCTCGTGCGTGCCCTGGGTCTCGACGGTGAAGGTCAGGCCGCAGATGGCCTCGCACAGGTTGCAGGCGCCCTGCACGGTGCGGGTGGTCACGGGCAGGGTGCTGCCGTGGGCAGCAGGGGAGGCGGTGTGGCTCATGGCGATGGGTTCACTGCATGGGGTGTGGCATGGCATCCCCCCGCTCAGGGGACACGAACGCCCATCCTCGCATGGAACAATCGCCGCCAACCAAATCAATCTTCAGGGAAACACATGATGGCACCCCGTGCATTCGGGCTGGCTGCGGCCGCCCGTGTCCTCTTTCCTTGGGTTCTGGCCGCCGGCATGACCGCAGCCCAGGCCCAATCGGTCATGGTTTACGAAAACGGACAGGCCCCCTCGGCGCAGGACGTGGCCGACATCCTGTCGCGCGGCGCGGTCGAACAGCAGAAGCTGCGCGGCCAGATGCCTGCAGGCTCGCCCTTTGCCGCACTCGAGCAAAAGCCCGTGCGTCAGGTGACCGAGGCCAGCGCCTTGTCGGTGCCCATCACCTTCGGCTTCGATTCGGCGCAGCTCACGCCGCAGGCCCGCATCCAGCTCAACACCATCGCCGAAGGCATCAAGCTGACCGAAGGCACGGTGAAGGTGGTGATCGAGGGCCACACCGACGCCAAGGGCACGCTGAACTACAACGACAGCCTGTCGCTCAAGCGCGCGCAGGCGGTGCGCGAGTACCTGATCGCGGCCAAGGGCCTGTCGCCCAGGCAATTGCAGGTCGATGGCAAGGGCCCGCGCAAGCCCATCGACACCGACCCCTACAGCCCGCGCAACCGCCGCGTGCAGTTCCGCGCGGGGTGAGCATGCGCCATCAAGTTTGCAAGGCCCTGCGCATGGCGCTGGCTGCACGGGCAGCGTGTGCGCTGCTGGCTGGTGCGGCTCCGTTGAGCGCGCATGCGGCCGATGCGCTTGAGCGCCTCAATGCCGCCACCGAGACCGACCGTGCGCAAGCCAGTGGGGCCTGGGTGCATTGCCTGTTGCCCGGACAGGTGCGCCGCCTGGGCCTGAGCGTGGTGGCCACGCCCCGGCGTGCCCTGCGCGTGAGCCCGTCCGAGTGTCTGGCTGCGGGTGGCGAATATGTCGAATCGCAAGACACCGTGGGGGCCTTGAAGATCTGGTTGCCCCTGGCCGCCGACGGCATGCCCGAAGCCCAGGCCACCGCAGGTGAGTTGTACGAGCAGCAAGGGCAGCCCAAGCTGGCGCGTGCCTGGTACGAGAAGGCCGCAGCGGCCGGCGTGGCCCGTGCACAGTTCAATCTGGCCAGTCTGGATGTGCAAAGCGGCGCCACCACGCCCGGCTCTGACCGCACCCAGCAGTTGCTGGCGGCGGCGTCGGGCGGCTGGGTGGCGGGGCTGGTCATGGCCCCGCGTGAGCGCCTGCGCATCGAGGTGGTGGCACCTGAGGCCGCCATGCGCCTGCCCAGGCCGGTCGATGGGGTGTTGACGGTCGAGGCCGGTCCGCAGGCCCGAGAGCTGGTGGCCCGCGTGGTGGCGCCTGCCGGCTTGAAGTCGGTGAAGGTCAACGGGCAGGCGGTGCAGCTTGATGCCCAGGGGCTGCTGCAGGTGCCGGTGGCCAGTGCGGAGCAGGGCGGGGCGGCCATGGCGGGTGCGCAGGCCTATGCCCTGGAAGCTCAGGCCACTGACGGTGCCCTGGCCCGCACCGAGGTGCGGGTGGTGCAGCGCTCCAGCGGGGAAGCCCTGGCCCGGCCGGTGGCCCCCCCCCCGTCGCCCGAACAGCTGATGGTACAAGCGCCGACGGCATCGGGTGCAGCCGCCTCGGTTGAACGGGCTCCGGGGGAGCGCGCCCAGGCTTTGCCCGCCGGTCGGCGCTGGGCCCTGATGATCGCCAACCAGGCCTATGCCCAATGGGGCGCGCTCGACACCCCCCTCACCGATGCCCAGGCCGTGGGCGAGGTGCTGCGTGACCGCTATGGCTTTGACGTGCAATGGGTTCGCAACGCCACCCGGGCCCAGATGCTGCAGGCCTTGCAGGCCCTGCGCGCGCGCGCAGGACCGCAGGACCAGGTGCTGGTGTACTACGCCGGCCACGGCCAGATGGACAACGTCACGGCCCGTGGCTACTGGATTCCGGTCGATGGTGACAAGCAGGATGTCAGCCGCTGGGTGTCGGTGATCGACGTGACCGACCAGCTGTCGGCCATGCAGGCGCGGCACGCCATGGTGATCGCTGATTCCTGCTACTCGGGTACGCTCACCCATTCGCTGATGCCCCAGATCGACACGGCCCTGGCCGAAGGGCAACGCCGCCAGGCGCTGGAGTTCCTGTCGCGGCAGAGGGTGCGTGTGGCCATGACGTCGGGCGGGCTGGAGCCGGTGCTCGACGGCGGCAGCATCGAGCATTCGCTGTTCGCACGCAGCCTGCTCGACGTGCTGCGCCAGGTGCAGGCCCCCGTGGCGGCGCTGGAATTGCACCAGGCGGTGGCAGCCCGCTTTGCCCATCTGGGCCGCAGGCTGCAGGTGCAGCAGCAGCCACACTATGCCCCGATTGCTTTTGCCGGGCATGAGGCCGGCGACTTCGTGCTCAGCCCCCGTTGAGGCGCGAAGGGGCCGCGGAAGAGCCCTTCATGGTGGGCACCCGGTGAGGGGTGCTCGGCAAACTGCGCGGTGAATTGGGCACGCAGGGCGGGGCATCTCGGATGCCCCGATCGATCACAGCTCCTGCCGCACACCTGCGCTGAACCGCCAGTGTGTGGTGTTGCGCAGGCCGATGCCTTGCTCGTAGTCGGCAAACAGGCTCATGCCCTTGGCGTTCACCGATGACAGGCCCACCGCCGCACTGCCCTGGTGGCGGTCGGCCGCTTGCGGTGCGGGAGCAGGCAGCCAGCCTTGCGCCGTGGCGTAGGCCTGCGCCGACGCGCCCGTCAGGCGCTGGCGGGTGGTTTCGCTCCATTCCACGCGGGCATAGGGCAGCAGCACGCCCCAGGTCTGCAGCACGCTGGCCTGCCATTGCACGCCCACGCTGGCCGCATCCGAGCGCCCCTGGGTGTCACCCACGGTAGCGTCTGTCAGGCGGGTGCGCACCTGGTCCAGGCGCAGGTAGGGCGACACACTGTGAGCGCCCCAGGCCAGGTCATGGCCCCATTGCAGGCTCAGGCCGGTGGTGTGGCCGCGCTGGCGGCCATCGACCACGGTGCCGTCGCCCAGGTCGGTGGTGCTGCGGTAGCGGTCGGTGCTGCGGGCCACGGCAAGGCTCAAGTGTCCCCAGCGTCCCAGTTCGTGCAGGCCATACAGGCTCAGGCCCACCTGCTGGCCTCTCACGCGTGAGGCCGTGCCCAGCCAGCGCAGGCGGGGGTACTGAAGGGACAGGCCCGCACCCACCACAGCCTGCTCGCTCAGACGGTAGTCGGCGCCCAGGTTCAGGTCGGCGCTGCTTTGGGCCAGGCCTGCGGCGTTGGCCATGGCCCCCTGGTCGGCCGTGTGGCTGGCGCCCTGTGCCCACACGCTCAGGCGGCGCTCGCCACGCAGCCAGGGGCTGCCGCCCAGGCGGTCGGCCTGCTGGCGTTGCAGCACGCGCAGTTGCTGCTGGTGGAGTTGCAGCCGAAGGGCCTGCTGGCTGTGCAGGGCCAGCACGCCACCTTGCACCAGCGGGCCGCATTCGGTGGCGGACACGTTCTGACCGATGGCGGCGGCGCGTTCTCGCGTCAGCGCCGTTTCGATGTCTCGGTCGATGAACCGGGTGCCATCGGAGTCAGGTATGAATTCTTCGGCGGGCGCCTCAGCCGGCGCTTCATTGGGCGCAGCGCAAGGGATGTCCGCCGAAGCGGTCATGGCCTGAGCCTGCGTGATCAGCGGCCACCAGCAGGCAGCCACAGCGACGGGTGTCAGCACCAGCCAGACACGGGTTGGCGAAAGGAGGGGTGTGAGAGGCATGGACAAAAACTTGAAACCCACGCGCAAGCACGCCTTGCCCACCAGCGGTGGGCTTGCTTCTCCCTGAAGTGTTGGCATGCCGCTCGTGGAATGGCGACGTGTTTGAAGCCGCAGATTTTTCCATGCAGCGTATGCCATGCCATCCCGCCAGCGGGGGTGAGCCCCCTTGCCTCAGGGGTTATGAAAAAGGGGCCACTGGGGCCCCTGGTGTCGTGTGGCCACGCCCGGTCGGGCGCAGCTTACAGCCGGCTATCACGCCTCGCGGCGCAGCGCCGGGAACAAAATCACGTCACGGATGTTGGGCGCGTCGGTCAGCAGCATCATCAGGCGGTCGATGCCGATGCCGCAGCCGCCCGTGGGGGGCAGGCCGTATTCGAGCGCGCGGATGTAGTCGGCGTCGAAGTACATGGCCTCTTCGTCGCCAGCTTCCTTGGCATTGGCTTGGGCAGCGAACCGGGCGGCCTGCTCTTCGGGGTCGTTCAATTCGCTGAAGCCGTTGCCGTATTCGCGGCCGGTGATGAACAGCTCGAAGCGTTCGGTGATGCTGGGGTCGGCATCCGATGCGCGCGCCAGCGGGCTCACTTCCACCGGGTAGTCGATGATGAAGGTGGGCTGCCACAGCTTTTCTTCCACTGCGGCTTCGAACAGGCCGAACTGCAGCTCGGCCAGGCTCCAGCGGGCCGGGGGTTCTTCGCCCAGCTGCTTGAGCTTGCTGTGCAGCACCTCGGCGTTGTCGGCCTCTTCCGAACTCAGGCCGGCGTACTTCACCAGCGACTCACGCACGGTCAGGCGCTCGAAAGGCGATTCGAGGTCGACTTCCTTGCCGCCATACGTGACCTTGGCGGTGCCCACGGCCGCAATGGCCGCGTGGCGCAGGATGCTCTCGGTGAAGTCCATCAGGTCGCGGTGGTTCCACCAGGCCGCGTAGAACTCCATCATGGTGAATTCGGGGTTGTGCCGCACCGACACGCCTTCGTTGCGGAAGTTGCGGTTGATCTCGAACACCCGCTCGAAGCCACCGACCACCAGGCGCTTGAGGTACAGCTCGGGCGCGATGCGCAGGAACATTTCCTGGTCGAGCGCGTTGTGGTGGGTGATGAAGGGCTTGGCGTTGGCACCCCCAGGGATGGGGTGCATCATGGGCGTTTCGACTTCCAGGAAGCCGTGGTCGACCATGAAGCTGCGGATCGAGGCCACGGCCTTGCTGCGCGCGATGAAGCGGGCGCGCGATTCTTCGTCGACGATCAGGTCGACGTAACGCTGGCGGTACTTCTGCTCCTGGTCGGTCATGCCGTGGAACTTGTCCGGCAGCGGGCGCAGGGCTTTGGTCAGCAGGCGGATGCTGCTCACCTTGATCGACAGCTCGCCGGTCTTGGTCTTGAACAGGGTGCCTTCGGCGCCCAGGATGTCGCCCAGGTCCCAGTGTTTGAAGGCCTGCAGGGCCTCGGCGCCCACGTTGTCGAGCGTGACGTACACCTGGATGCGGCCGGTGGCGTCTTGCAGGGTGCCGAAGCAGGCCTTGCCCATGACGCGCTTGAGCATCAGGCGGCCCCCCACGCTGGCCTTGACCGCCTGGGCTTCCAGGGCCTCGGGTTCGGTGCCGTCGTGGGCGGCGTGCAGACCCGCAGCGCGGTCGGCCGGCTTGAAATCGTTGGGGAAGGCCACGCCCTGAGCGCGGATGGCCGCCAGTTTCTCGCGACGCTCGGCCACCAGTTTGTTGGTGTCCACCACGGTCTCGGGGGTGGCGGTGTCGGGCGTCGAAGGCTTGGACGTGTCAGGCGTGCTCATGGCTGGATGGGCTGGTTTCGGTGGCGGGGCGCTCCCCCCTGGCGGTGTCAGACCGGCTATGAACCGGCGCAAGACAACAGTTTCGGGTGGGGCCAAACCCTCGATTGTATGAAACCGTGCGAGACAATGGGCGGCAATGTCTGTCAACGCGTCTGATTCTCTGCTTCGCCGGGCCTGGTCGGCCATCCCGAAAGCCGCCCTGGGCAACCTGGCGGCCAAGCTGCTGATCGTGGGTCTGGGCCTGACGATCACGGTGCTGGTGGCCCGTCAGGGGCCCAAGGTGCAGGGCGCGTTCGCGCTGTTCGTGGCCATCGAGTCGGCCTTGCTCACGCTGTTCACGGGCCTGGGTCTGTGGCTGGCCCGCCAGGTGTCGCGCCAGGAGGCCGGTGAGTCGGGCTTCGGTGCGCCCCTGTTGCGCAGCGTGCTGCGCGCTGCGGTGGGGCTGGGCTTGCTGGCCTCGGGTGTGTTGCTGGCCGTGTCGTGGTCGACCTCGGTGATGCCCTATGCGCAGTTGTGGCTGCTGGCCCTGGCCGCGCCTTTTTTGCTGCTGGTGCCCACCGCCACCGGCCTGTGGCTGGGGCAGGGCCGCATGTGGCCGCTGAACCTGGCTCAGGTGGCGGCGCCCGCGTCGGTGCTGGGCGGGCTGTCGGTGGTGTGGTGGTTGCTTGACAGCACCAAGCGCCAGACGCCCATGGTGGTGCTGGTGCTGACGGCCTGGGTGCTGGGCAAATCGGTGGTGGCGGTGGCCACGGCGCTGTATGCCCTGCGCGAAGCGCGCCTGCGTGACGACGCCCGGGCCGGACAAGGCATTGCGCCGGTGCAGCCCCGGCCGCGCTGGTGGCAGGAGCCTGGCTTCGTGGCCACCATCGGCATCACCAATGTGGTCAGCCTGCTGAACTACCGGGCTTCGTTGTTCCTGGTCGAGCGCCACCTGGGGCTGGCCGTGGTGGGCACCTATTCGGTGGCCGTGAGCGTGGCCGAGCTGCTGTGGCTGCTGTCGTCGTCGGTGTCGGTGTCGGCGTATTCGCGCATTGGCCATCCCGACCGGGCCATTGCCGGGCAGACCACGGTGCAGGCTGTGCGCATCAATGTGCTGGCCACGCTGGCGGCGGCCCCTTTGCTCTTGGCGGGTGCATGGTGGGGGCTGCCCTGGTTGATGGGTGAGGCTTATGCCGCTTCGGTTCTGCCGCTGGCGGCCCTGCTTCCAGGGGTGGCCGCCTATGCCGCAGCTTCCAGCCTGTCGGCGTTCTACACCAACCACCTGGGCAAGCCGCACCTGTCGGGCAGCATTGCAGCCCTGTCGCTGGCCATCAGCTTCTCGCTGGGCTGGTTGCTGGTGCCCCTGCATGGCGCGGTGGGGGCCGCGGTGGCCTCCAGCCTGGGCTACATCGTGGCCATTGCCGTGGCCTACCGGGTGTTCCTGCAGCACGCGGGCCTGCCCTGGCGGGCCTTGTGGTCGGGTGTGCCAGCCATCCCGGCTGACGCGGCTGCCACAAAGGGCTGACACCCCGGGCTCGCGGGGGCGTGTTTGAGGGGTGCCCCTGGCAGCCGGGCGCGCGGCGATGACTTCCCGGTGACAATACGGGCTCCCTGAAACGCCGCCATGTCCGCCATCCCGCAAACCATCAAACGTGCCCTGGCCCGCCTGCTGTCGCTGGCGAGTGGCCCGCGCATCATTTACGGGTGGCAGAACGCGCGCGGAGGCTACTGCCCCAGCACCCGGTTCAGCACGCACACCTGTTTCGAATGTCCAGAGGGCATCACGCTGGCCGACCACATCTTCATCGGGCACTTCAACCGCATCGACGGCTCGAACGGCCTGACCATCGACGAGGGCGTGCAGATCACCAACTACGTGTCGGTGCTCAGCCACTCCAGCCACCGTTCGGTGCGCATCATGGGGCAACAATACTACGGCCACCCTGACCCGGTGGGCTATGTGCGCCGCGCCACCCACATTGGCGCCTACAGCTTCGTGGGCCCGCATTGCATCATCGCGCCAGGCGCCCGCATTGGCCGTGGCGTGATCGTGCAGGCCTTCAGTTTCGTGTCGGGTGATGTGCCCGACTTCGCCATCGTGGGCCCGCGCACCATGGGCCAGCCGGCGGTGGTCATGGGCGACACCCGCGAGGTCGATGCCAGCCTGCTGGCGCAGCACCCCGAGTTGCACGCCGTGTATGCGGCCTGGGCCGGGCACGACAACCTCAACAAGGCCTTGGCCCACGCGGACCAGCGCAACGCACGCGCCGGAGGCCGAGCCTGATGGCGCCCAAGGCCCCGGACCGCATCCTGTTCTTTGCCGATGCCGCCAGCGTGCACACGCGTCGCTGGGTGGCCGCCGTGGTCGAGCGCGGTGCCCGTGCCGTGGTGATCACGCGGCAGCCAGCCGAGGTGCCGGGTGCGGACGAAGTGATCGCCATCCGCCCGGGCAGCGACAAGATGGGCTGGTTCCTGGCCCTGCCGGAGGTGCGTCGGGTGGCGGCGCAACTGCATGCCCGCTGGCCGGTGTGTGTGGTGCATGGCCACTACGTGACCTCCTATGGCCTGTGGGCTGCGGCCTGTGGCCTCCAACGCCCCACCGTGCTCACAGCCTGGGGCTCGGACATCCTGGTCACGCCGCGCGAGAGCCGCCTCATGCGCCAGGTGGTGGGCTGGTCGCTGCGCCGTGCCGACCTGATCACGGCCGATTCCATGGACATGATCGAAGAGATCGCGGGCTACCACCCCCATGCGCCGGCCCATCAGATCTTGTGGGGCGCCGACACCGACAAGTTTTGCCCCGCCGTGCCGGCCGAGGGGTTCGAGGTGGTCAGCCTGCGCAGCTGGGAGCCCAACTACAACATCGACACCGTGCTGCAGGGCTTTGCCGGGCTGCGCGCGGCCCGTCCCCAGGCCCAGGCCCGTCTGCACCTGCTGGGTGGCGGCACCCAGGCCGAGGCCCTGAAGGCCCAGGTGGCCGCACTGGGCCTGCATGATGCCGTGGTGTTCCACGGCCGAGTGGGTGACCAGGCCATGGTGGCCGCCATCCAGCGCAGCCGTGTGTCCATCTCGGTGCCCACCAGCGACGCCACCTCGGTGTCGGTGCTGGAATCCATGGCCTGTGGCCTGCCCATCGTGGCTTCCGACCTGCCGGCCAATCGCCAGTGGCTGGATGCCCGCGGCGGCTGGATCGTGCCTGTGCGTGACGCCCAGGCCATCACCACAGCCCTGGTACAGGCCTGTGACCACCCGGAGCAGGCGCGCCTGATGGGCGCCTACAACCGCGTGGTGGTTGAACGAGAGGCCTCGCGCCGCGGCCAGATGGACCGCATGTGGGCCCTGTACCTGCAGCTGCTCAAGCCCTGTTCCAGCCTGAACAAGGGTCGCCCGGTGAGGTCGGCATGACCGTGAACGCCGTGAGACGCACGGTCTCGGTGATCGTGCCGTGCCGCAATGAGGCCGATCACATCGAGGCTTTCTGCCGCAGCGTGGCGGGCCAGCAGGTGCCGGCCGGCTGGCAGCTGCAGGTGCTGATCGCCGATGGCCTGAGCGACGACGGCACCCGCAAGAAGCTGCAGGCCTTCTGCCGGCGTGATCCGCGTTTCGTCATGATCGACAACCCGGGCCGCATCGTGTCGTGCGGGCTGAACCGCTGCATCGAGCAGGCCGCGGGCGAGTTCATCGTGCGCCTGGACGTGCACACCGTGTACGCGCCCGACTACGTGGCCCAGTGCCTGGCCACCTGGCAGGCCACCGGGGCCGACAACGTGGGCGGCCCCTGGAAGGCCGAAGGCCAGCCAGGCACCGCCGGTGTGGTGCAGCGTGCGGTGGCCGCGGCCTTCCAGTCGAAGCTGGTGGCCGGTGGTGCCCTCTCGCGCGACCTGATCCACAACGGCTGGGTGGACACGGTGTACCTGGGGGCCTGGCCCAAAGCCACCTTCGAGCGCTTTGGCGGTTTCGACGAAACCCTGGTGCGCAACCAGGACGACGAGCACAACCTGCGCATCCACAAGGGTGGCGGCAAGGTGTGGCAGTCGGCCAGCATCCGCTCCACCTACTTCCCGCGCGCCCACAAGATGGACGTGTTCCGCCAGTACCGCCAGTACGGCTACTGGAAGCCCTTCGTCATGAAAAAACATGGCCAGGCCGCAGCCCTGCGCCACCTGATTCCGGGCCTGTTCGTGGGCGGGCTGGCCCTGCTGTACGGCCTGTCGCTGCTGGCCGGGCTGGCGGTGTCGTGGATGCCCGTGGGCCCTGCGCGCGATGTGGCCGTGTGGCTGATGCTGGGCAGCTCGCTGCTGCTGGTGGCCGGGCTGCTGGCTTATGGCGCGGCCGTGTGGTGGATCAGCGGCCGCATCGCCCGCGAGGCCGGTGCCGAGCTCAAGCCCCACCTGCCCGCCGTGATCGCGGCCTACCATTGGGGCTATGGCCTGGGCAGCCTGCGTGGCTGGTGGGACGCGCTCGTCAAGGGCCGTCCCGACCCCAGCTTTGGCCGCCTGACCCGCGGGGCCGCTGCGCAGCGCTGAGCCCTGCACCGCATTCGAAACCGAGTCTGCACATGTCGAACACCCCGTCTCAGCCTGTCTTGCCCTTTCTGCCCTTTGCCCTGCCTGAAATCGGCGAAGAAGAAATCGCCGAAGTGGTCGACACCCTGCGTTCTGGCTGGGTCACCACGGGCCCCAAGGCCCGCAAGTTCGAAGAGGCGTTTGGCACCTACCTGAACGGTGGCCAGGCGGGCGAGCACGGCCTGCACTGCATCGCGGTGAACTCGGCCACGGCCGGGCTGCACCTGGCGCTGGAAGCCCTGGGCATCGGCCCGGGCGACGAAGTCATCACCACCACGCACACCTTCACGGCCACGGCCGAGGTGGTGCGCTACCTCGGTGCCGACGTGAAGCTGGTCGACATCGACCCGGCCACGCTGAACATCGACCCGGCGGCCATTGAAGCGGCCATCACGCCGCGCACCAAGTGCATCATGCCTGTGCACTACGCGGGCCTGGCCGTCGACATGGACGCCATCCACGACATCGCCCAGCGCCATGGCCTGAAGGTGGTCGAAGACGCTGCCCACGCGCTGCCCACCACCTTCAAGGGCCAGCTGGTGGGGCTGCACGCCAGCGATGCGGTCGTGTTCAGCTTCTACGCCAACAAGACCATGACCACCGGCGAAGGCGGCATGCTGGTCACGCGCAATGCCGAGCTGGCTGCGCGGGCCAAGGTCATGCGCCTGCACGGCATCAACCGCGATGCCTTCGACCGCTTCACGGCCAAGGTGCCCAGCTGGTACTACGAGATCGTGGCGCCCGGCTTCAAGTACAACCTGACCGACATCGCGGCGGCCCTGGGCTTGCACCAGTTGACGCGCATTGACGGCTTCCAGGTGCGCCGCGAGCAGATCGCCACCCGCTTCGACGAAGCCCTGGCCGACCTGCCCCTGGTGCTGCCCCCGCGACCGCAGCACGCGGGTGACCTGCACGCCTGGCACCTGTACGTGGTGCGCCTGTCTGACGAGGCCACCCTCACGCGCGACCAGCTGATCGACAGCCTGTTCGCCGACGGCATCGGCGTGAGCGTGCACTACATCCCGCTGCACCTGCACCCTTACTGGAAAGAGCGCTACGACCTGCAGCCCGTGCAGTTCCCGCACAGCCAGAAGGCCTACGAGCGCATGGTGAGCCTGCCGCTGTACACCCGCATGACCGATGCCGATGTCGAGCGGGTGATCACGGCGGTTCGCAAGGCCTTCGGCCGTTGAGGCCCGTCATGGGGCTGACGAGACTCGGGTGATGGCCAAGCGCGTGTTCGACTGGGTGATGTCTTCCCTGGGCCTGCTGGTGCTGGCCCCGGTGCTGCTGCTCATTGCCCTGGCCGTCAAGCTCGATTCGCCCGGGCCCGTGTTCTTCCGGCAAGAGCGGGTGGGACGCCACGGCGTGCCCTTTCGCATCCACAAGTTCCGCACCATGCGCCATGCGCCGGTGGGCCAGGGCCTGCAGATCACGGTGGGGGCCGATGCGCGCATCACGCGCGTGGGCCACTTCCTGCGCGCCAGCAAGCTCGACGAATTGCCTCAGCTGCTCGATGTGTGGTGGGGCGACATGAGCCTGGTGGGGCCGCGTCCGGAGGTGCCGCGCTATGTGGCCGTGTACCCGGCCGAGCTCAAGGCCAAGGTGCTGTCGGTGCGCCCGGGCATCACCGACATCGCCTCGATCGAGTACCGCGACGAAAGCGCCGTGCTGGCGCGTGCGGCCGACCCCGAGCATGCCTACATCCACGATGTGCTGCCGCACAAGCTGGCCCTGGCGGCCCGCTATGTGGACCAGGCCTCGGTGTGGCTGGATGTGCGCCTGATCTGGCGCACGCTGGTGGCCATCGTCCGGCGTTGACACACCTCCGGCGCCTTGCTGCCACCTGCCGTAGGACAATGTGGGCTTTGCACAAGCCTTTCCACCGCCCCTGACCATGATCTGGACCCGCCTTGCCCCCTTGCTGGACCGCCTGCGTGCACACCGCACCGCCTCGGTGCTGGCGGCCGACGCGGGGCTGATTGCGCTGGCCTGGCATGCCACCTACCTGTTCCGCATGGGCGTGGAGCGCTGGCTGCACGAGCGCCCCAGCTACGACAACGGCGTGCTGCTGGGGGTGATCGTGGTGTACAGCACCGTGTCGTGGGCCCTGGGTGTGCCCAAGGCCGCCTGGCGCTACGTCAGCTTCCAGGAAATCTCCCGCCTGGGCTGGGTGTGCGTTGGCGCTGGGCTGGCCAGTGCCGTGGTGGTGCTGATGGCCCAGCTGGTCGAGATTCCCCGTGCCGTGCTGGCCTTGCACCCGGTGTTCGCACTGATCACCCTGAGCCTGGCCCGCATGTTCCTGCGCATGGCCCATGAACACGCCCGCGCCCGCACCCGCGGGGGCGACGCCACCGGCCAGCACGCCCTGGTGCTGGGCGCAGGTGCCGCTGGCAAGCTGCTGATCGCCGGCATCCAGCACCGCGGCTGGACCGTGCACGGTCTGCTTGACGACGATGTGCGCAAGCACGGGGCCCGCGTGAGCGGCGTGCCGGTGCTGGGGGGCGTCGAGCGCCTCAAAGAAGCTGAGGTGGTCGACGGCGTCACCCACCTGATCCTGGCCATGCCCTCGGCCAGCGGCCCGCAGCGCAAGCGGGTGCTGGACCTGGCGGCCGAGACCGGTCTGCCCGTGGTGACCGTGCCCTCGGCCGACGAACTGCGCGAAGGCCGCTCGCGCATCGACCGCGTGCGCGACATCGAGCCCGAAGACCTGCTGGGCCGCGACAAGGTGCAGCTTGATGAATCGGCGCTGTCCAGCCTGATCAGTGGCGAAGTGGTGCTGGTGACCGGCGCGGGCGGCTCCATCGGCTCCGAGTTGTGCCGCCAGATCGCCCGTTTCGGCCCGACCCGCCTGGTGCTGTTCGAGCTCAGCGAGTTCGCGCTGTACCAGGTCGAGCAAGACCTGAGCGAGCGTTTCCCCCACCTGCCGCTGGTGCGCCTGGTGGGGGATGTGAAAGACCTGCCGACCTTGCGCCGGGTGATGGCCCAGCAGTCGCCCGGCCTCGTGTTCCATGCAGCGGCCTACAAGCACGTGCCTCTGATGGAAGACGAGAACGCCTGGATGGCGATCCGCAACAACACCCTGGGCACCTACCAGGTGGCCCAGGCCGCGGCCGAGGCTGGGGTGCGCCGCTTCGTGCTGATCTCGACCGACAAGGCCGTGAACCCCACCAACGTGATGGGCGCCACCAAGCGCGCGGCCGAAATGGTGGTCTCGCACTGGACCGCCCAGGCCCCGGGCACCCGGTTCATGGCCGTGCGCTTCGGCAACGTGCTGGGCAGCAGTGGCAGCGTGATCCCCAAGTTCAAGGAACAGATCGCCAAGGGCGGGCCGGTCACGGTCACGCACCCCGAGATCACCCGATTTTTCATGACCATTCCCGAGGCCTCGCAGCTGGTGCTGCAGGCCGCCGCCCTGGCCGACAGCGGGCAGGTGTTCGTGATGGACATGGGGCAGCCCATCAAGATCGCCGACCTGGCCCGCGAAATGATTCACCTCTCGGGCCACACCGAGGCCGAGATTCCCATCGTGTTCAGCGGCCTGCGTCCGGGCGAAAAGCTCTACGAAGAGCTGCTGGCCGATGCCGACCAGACCCTGCCCACGCCCCACCCGCGCCTGCGCCTGGCCCGCCTGAACGGCGAGCTGCCCACCGGCTGGATCGATGAAATGCTGGCCCTGGCGCGTCAGGAAGACCTGCCTCCGCCCGCCCAGCTGCGCCAGCGCCTGCACACGCTGGTGCCTGAATACGCGCCCCGCCAGTGATCAGGCGGCGCTTCGGCGCCCCAGCAGTTTGTCGACCTGTTCCAGCAGGTCGGCAATGCCCACGGGTTTTGTGAGGTAGCAGGTGGCCCCGGCGCTCAGACAGGCATTGACCTGGTCGGGCGTCACATCGGCCGAGATCATCACCACCGGGATGTGGCGGGTTTCCGGATTGGCCTTGGCCAGCTTGAGGAAGTCCAGGCCCGAGGCGTCGGGCAGGTGCACGTCGAGCAAGATCAGTTGCGGGGCTGGCCCAGCCAGGCGGTCATGCAGGGCGGCCAGGCCGTCTTCGATGGTTTCTGCCAGCGTCAGCCGGATCCAGGGGCGTGAGCTCAAAGCCGCCTGCACCAGGGCCGAGTTGGCCAGGTTGTCTTCCACGTACAGCACATGGCGGGTGGGCTCATCGTGGGTACCCCAAGTGGGCACCGCGCTGGTCGTGGCGAGTGGCGGCGGGGCACTGGCCTGCACAGGCAGGGAGGCCGCGGGCAGGCTCAAGGTGAAGGTCGAGCCTTCGCTTTCGCGGCTGGACACCGACAACTGGCCGCCCATCAGCTGCGTGAGGTGGCGGCTGATGACCAGTCCAATGCCTGTGCCATCTTGCCCCTGACGCTCGCGGCCCAGACGGTTGAAGGGCTGGAACAGCTGGCTGACCTGCTGCTCGCTCATGCCCAGGCCATTGTCAGTGACCACCAGGTTGACCATGGGCCCCTGGCTGGTCTTGACCAGCGCCGCCTGCACACGCACCGAGCCGCCCGGGCGGTTGTACTTGATGGCGTTGCTCAGCAGGTTGGTGATCACCTGCCGCAGACGGGTCTCGTCGGCCTGCACACCCCACCCGGCTGGCAAGGTGCCGTCCAGCGTGAGGTGCACATCCATGCGCTCGGCCAGTTCCGCCACCAGCGGCTCACAGGCGGCCAGCACCGGCGGCAAGGGCAGGTTGGCCACCTCCAGGCGCAAGGTGCCGCTGTCGATGCGAGACAGGTCGAGCACGTCGTCGATCATGTCCAGCAGGTGCCAGCCAGCCTGCTGGATCTGTTCCAGCCGTTGTCGTTGCCCGGTCGCCAAGGGCTCAGACGGGTCAAGGCCCATCACCTGCGAGAAGCCCAGCATGGCGTTGAGCGGCGTGCGCAATTCGTGGCTCATGCGGGAGAGAAATTCGCTCTTGGCCTGGTTGGCCTGTTCGGCCGACTCGCGCTGCCTGCGAGCTTCCGACATGGCCGCGGCCATGCGCTCGGTGGTGCCGGTGATCACCAGCAGCAGGGCGCTCAACGCCGCGGCAAACAGCACCCCCACGGTCGCAAACATCCAGGACGTGGCCCGTCCTCCCACGATGGGCACGGCCTCGACCGCCCAGAGGTGCAAGGCCCACTGGCGCTGTGCAAATGGCAGTGGCACGGTCAGCGACTGAGCCGTCTTGATGGGTGAGCCGCTCGTGTGGGCCTGCTGGCAGCCGGCATCGCCACTCAGCACCACGGGCTCCCGCTCTGTCACGTCGATCAGGCAGGCCCGCATGTACGAGGGCATGTCCTTGAGCACCGATTGCAGCGCCTCCTGGGGGCGCAAGGCAATGAACACCACGCCAGCGGCCGAGCGTGCCCGGTCTGAGGGCAGGGCATTGGGGTCGCGGTACACCGCCCGATAGATGACCACGCCGGTCTGGCGCGCGTCGTCCTGCATCAGGTTCAGAGCCGGGGTCACGCTGGGCTGGTTGTCCAGCACAGCCCGTTGGTAGGCCTGGCGGGTTTGCGGGCGTGACAGCACGTTGTACCCCAGTGCGCTTTCGTTGCCCTCCATGGGTTCGATGAAGCGCAGCGCGACCACTTCGTCACCCCGTGGCGGCTGGCGTTCGGTGCCATCGAACACCCGGTATTGGGTCAGGCCTTCCGCGCGTTGCTGGGCCTCGAAGTCGGCCAGGCGCGTGGTGGACAGCCGCTCCTCCCAGCCCATGGCCCGCACATCCTTGAGCTGCTCCAACCAGGGGCGGCTGGCCCGCGAGAACTCGTTGCGCTCGACCGAATCGGAGGCATCGAACACGCCGCGCAACGACTCCAGGGCCGACAGGTAGCCACTCAGGCGCAGCTTCACGGCCGTGGCCGTGCGATCGACCTCCTGCCGGAAGGTGGCGGCCTCGCGTTCGTGCTCCCATCGCTGCATCTGCCGGATGCCCACGGCCAGCAGCAGCATGGCCACGAGCATGGGGATGCCCATGATGCGCAAACGCCGCTGCCACAGGGGGCGTGGCCTGGCCAGCAAGGTGAGCAGGGGCGGGGTGCCCATCAGCACGCCCAGGGCATCGCCCGCCCACCAGCTCACCAGGGTCGGCGCCCACAGGGCAGCGGGTAGCAACCCCAGCCCCACCATGGCCGTCGTGCTGATGGCGGCGTTGAACACGCAAGCCATGGGGCCCGCCAGCACCAGGAAACTGACAATGTCTCGCGGACGGTCAAGGCGCAGATCGCCCTGAGGGTCGGGCATGGTCCAGCGTGCGGCCAACCAGGCCTGCAGGCCGCCGCCGAAGCCGCTGATGATGAAAGACACCCACAGGGCCCAACCCATCGGGTCGGGAGAGGCCAGGCACTGCCCGATCCAGGACACGGCAGCGGACCCCAGCCCCACGGGCACGGCCATCAGCCGTCCCCAGCCCAGCACGAAGGCCAGGCCCACGCCGGTGGCCAGGTACATCAGGGAGACCGCATCGTTCGAGCCCGACAGCCACAGCGACGCCGTCCCCGCCAGGGTGTAGGCGGCGAACGTGATGGCGGCGCGCTGCAGCAGCAGGCGGGCATGCGGCGACAAGGGCATCGGGGTGATGGTGTGAAGTGCGGTGCCGAAAGAGCACAGATTCACAAGCCTATCAGACCCGCTCAGTGCGTCGGGGCGTGGTGGGCCTTGCTCATCTGGCGGTACAGCATCAGCACCGGCACCAGCCCCACCAGCACCATGGCCAGCGAGGGCAGGGCGGCTTCGCCCAGACGCTCGTCTCGGGCCAGCTGGTAGGCCATGACGGCCAGGGTGTCGCTGTCGAAGGGGCGCAGCACCAGGGTGGCCGGCAGTTCCTTCATCACGTCAACGAACACCAGCGTGGTCGCTGCCAGCGCCGGGCGCCACAGCAGCGGCAGGTGCACGCGCCACCACAGGGCCCAGCCCGACACACCCATCAACCGGGCACTTTCGTCGAGCGTGCGGCTGATGTGGGCGTCGCCCGACTCGATGGTTTGCAAAGCCACCGAGGAAAAACGCACCAGGTAGGCGTACATCAGGCCGAACAGGGTGCCCGTCATGAGGCCTGCCGGCGACAGCAGCGGGCGCTGCGGGTCGAGCCATTCAGCGGGCCACACCGATTGCAGCAGGCCCACCGGCCACAGCAGGCCCACGGCGATCACGGCACCGGGCACGGCATACCCCATCGACAGCAGCACGGTGGCGCCCTTGAGTACGCGGTGCCCGGTGGTGCGCACCAGGTGCACCAGCACCAGGGCCAGCAGCACGGTCAGCATGGCCGCCCCACCGGCCAGTTGCAGGCTGTTGAGGCACCACTGCGCGAACTGGGCCCATGGCAGCCCGAACTCGCCGTGTTGATGTTCTTGCCACAACAGCTGCAGCAACCGCACCGTGGGCAGCACGAAGCCGAGCAGCACCGGCAGGGCGCAGCCCAGGCTCACGGCCCAGCCGGCCCAGCCACGCAGGCGCAAAGGCGCCACTTGAGCGGCCGAGGCCCCGGGCCGGTTCATGGCCAGCGACATGCCGCGGCGTGCGCGTTGTTCCAGCCACAGCAGGCCGATCACCACCAAGAGCAGCAGGCTGGCCAGCTGGGCGGCCCCCAGACGGTCGTCCATCGACAGCCAGGCCCGGTAGATCCCGGTGGTGACCGTGCTCAGGCCGAAATAGGCACCCACACCGTAGTCGGCCAGGGTCTCCATCAGGGTCAGGGCCACCCCCGCCACCAGGGCAGGGCGCGCGACAGGCAGGGCCACGGTGAACAGGCGGCGGGGCCAGCTGGCCCCGAGCACGCGGGCGGCTTCCATCAGGCGCATGCCCTGGTCGGCCAGGCTGGCACGCACCAGCAGGTACACATACGGATACAGGCACAGCACCATCAGCACCACGGCGCCGCCGAGGCTGCGCACATCGGGCAGACGGCCCGCATCGGCGCCCTGCCAGTCGCGCCACCAGGTCTGCACCGGGCCACTGAACTGCAGGGTGTCGGTCAGCACATAGGCCAGCACATAGGCTGGCATGGCCATGGGCAACAGCAGGGCCGCACCCAGCCAGCGGCGCCCAGGGAAATCGAGCAGGGCCACGGCGGCGGCGGTGAGCCCGCCCAGCACGGCGCTGCCCACGGCCACCCCCAGCGCCAGCCGCAGCGACGACCAGGCGTAAAGCCCCATCACGGTGTCGAACTGGTGGCGCACGGTGCCCCAGGTGTCGGGGCCACCCGCCCAGGCTGTCAGCACGCTGACCACGGGCAGGCTCAGCAGCAGCGCCACCCCGATCAGTAAATAAATGCAAACAGCTCTCATTATCATTTGATGATAACATGGGGCCATGAAGCCGATGCTGTCCGTTGATCAACTGGTGATGCGCTGGCCTGGCCCTGCGGCCCGGCCTGTGCTCGATGGCGTGAGCCTGAGCCTGATGTCGGGCGAGATCGGCGTGCTGCTCGGCCCGTCGGGCTGTGGCAAGACCACCTTGCTGCGCGTGGTCGCGGGGCTGGAGCGGCCTTCGGCGGGTCGCGTCTCCATTGCCGGCCAGTGCGTCAGTGACCCGGCCGCCCGCCTGCAGGTGCCGGCTGAAAAGCGCCGCATCGGCATGGTCTTCCAGGATTTCGCCCTGTTCCCGCACCTCACGGTGGCGGGCAACGTGGCTTTTGGTTTGCGCCACCTGGGCCGCACCCAGCGCCACGAACGGGTGGCACGCATGCTGGCCCTGGTCGGTCTGGATGGGCTGGCTGCTCGCTGGCCTCATCAGCTGTCGGGTGGCCAGCAGCAGCGGGTGGCTTTGGCCCGTGCGTTGGCCCCGGCGCCTGATCTCATCTTGCTGGACGAGCCCTTTTCCAGCCTCGACACCAGCCTGCGCGAGCGCCTGGTGCACGAACTGCGCGACATCCTCAAGGCCACCGGCACCACGGCATTGTTCGTCACCCACGACCAGGCCGAGGCCTTTGCCCTGGGCGACAAGGTCGGCGTGATGCACCAGGGGCAGTTGCACCAGTGGGACGCCCCACGCCAGTTGTATCGCCAGCCGGCCAGCCGTTTCGTGGCCGAATTCATCGGGCAGGGGGTGCTGCTGCCTTCGCGCTGGATGGCGTCGCACGACCAGCCGGTCGACACGGCAGCCAACCAGCATGCCTCAGCGCCGCCTGTGCCCGCGGCTGCCGCGCCAGTGCCGGCGCCGGCGCCGGCGCCCGCGGAATCGGCCCCCCACGACCTGCTCCTGCGGGCCAGTGACGTTGCACTCGACCCCGACAGCAGCCTGCGCGCTGAAGTGCTGCGCTGGGTGTACCGCGGGGCCGATGCGCTGGGCACCCTGCGTCTGAGCGACGGGCAGGTGCTGTACGCCGAGCTGCCGCCCGAGCCGGCCCTGCAGGCGGGCCAGGAGGTGGGCATTCGCCTGGCGCCGCAGGAAGTCGTCACCTTCGCGCGACAGGCGCAGAGCGCGGCCTGAGCGTTCACCCGACTTCACCCGATCTGTGCGGGTTTTCAGCCCAGATTGCCCCTTGCGCTGTCATCCCCTCTCCTATACTGCAAGATCCACACGTGCTCCAGTCGGAAGCACATTGCTGAGCAGACCGAGGCAAGGACAATGACCTCCAAATTGAAGATTGCGGGCTGGGTGGCCATTGGTGCCCTGGCCGGCGGCATGACCACCTTGCAGTTTCAGGCCACCGCGCGAAGCGCCACGCCACAACTGCCTCTGGAAGAGCTGCAGCAGCTGGCCGCCGTGTTCGGCATGATCAAGACCGATTACGTTGAACCGGTCGACGAAAAGAAGCTCATCAGCGACGCCATCGGCGGCATGGTGGCGGGCCTTGACCCGCACAGCCAGTATTTTGACAAGACCACCTTCAAGGAATTCCGCGAAGGCACCTCGGGCAAGTTCGTGGGCGTGGGCATCGAGATCGGCATGGAAGACGGCCTCGTCAAGATCGTCTCGCCCATCGAAGGTTCGCCTGCGTTTCGCGCGGGCCTCAAGAGCGGTGACCTGATCACCAAGATCGACGACACCTTCGTCAAAGGGCTGACCATGGACCAGGCCGTCAAGCGCATGCGCGGCGAGCCCAACACCAAGGTCGTGCTCACCATTTTCCGCAAGAGCGAGAACCGCAGCTTCCCCGTCACGATCATCCGCGAAGAGATCCGCGTGCAGAGCGTGCGCGCCAAGATGGTCGAGCCGGGCTATGCCTACGTGCGCATCACGCAGTTCCAGGACCGCACCGTGGAAGACTTCGTCACCAAGGTGAGCAAGCTCTACGCTGATGAGCCCCAGGTCAAGGGTCTGGTGCTCGACCTGCGCAATGACCCGGGCGGTTTGCTTGACGGTGCCGTGGCCATTTCGGCGGCCTTCCTGCCCAAGGACGTGGTGGTGGTGACCACCGACGGCCAGCTGGCCGAAAGCAAGCAGAAGTTCCTGGCCCGCCCTGAAGATTACTCGCGCCGCAGTGGCAGCGACGTGCTGGCCCGCCTGCCCGCCGCGCTCAAGAACGTGCCGGTGGTGGTGCTGGTCAACGAGGGCTCGGCCTCGGCCTCCGAGATCGTCTCGGGCGCCTTGCAGGACCACAAGCGCGCCGTGATCATGGGCGCCCAGACCTTCGGCAAGGGCTCGGTGCAGACCGTGCGCCAGCTCACGGCCGACACGGCCCTCAAGATCACCACAGCCCGCTACTACACGCCCAATGGGCGCAGCATCCAGGCCAAGGGCATCGTGCCCGACGTCATGATCGACGAATCGGCCGAGGGCAATCTTTACAGCGCCCTGCGCATGCGCGAAGCCGACCTGGAGAAGCACATCTCCAGCGGACAGGGCCCCGAGTCGAAGGACGCTGCCCGCGAGAAGGCCCGCGAAGAAGCCATCAAGCGCCTGGAAGAAAAAGAAAAGGCAGCCAAGGACAAGGACGACAAGCCCAAGCCTCTGCCCGAGTTCGGTTCCCCCGAAGACTTCCAGCTGCAACAGGCACTGAACCAGCTCAAGGGCCTGCCGGTGCTGGCCTCCAAGACCATGACCGAGCGCAAGGACGAGAAGGCCGAGGCCAAGGACAGCAAGGACGAAAAGGCCAAGGACGACAAGCCCAAGGCCGACGGCAAGTGAACGATGCGCAGCGGCTGCGGTACAGCCGCCACCTGCTGCTCGACGAATGGTCGGAAGACCTGCAGCAGCGGTTGATCGATTCGCACGTGCTGGTGGTGGGGGCAGGAGGCCTGGGGGCCCCGGCCCTGATGTACCTGGCCAGTGCGGGTGTGGGGCGCCTCACGGTGATCGACCCCGACGAGGTCGACCTCACCAACTTGCAGCGCCAGATCGTGCACCGCACCGATGGCATCGGCCGGCCCAAGGTGGCGTCGGCCTACGACACGCTGCGGGCCCTGAACCCGGAAGTTCAGGTGCAGCCTGTGCACGCCCGTGCCGACGACGCCCTGCTGGCCGCGTGGGCGCCGCAGGCCGACCTGCTGCTGGATTGCACCGACCGATTCGAGACCCGGCACCTGCTCAACCGCGCCAGCGTGCGCCATGGCAAGCCCCTGGTGTTGGCCTCGGCCGTGCGCTGGGACGGGCAACTGGCCGTGTTCGACCCGCGCGTGCCTGACAGCCCCTGCTATGCCTGCCTGTTCCCCCCTGATGAGGCGCCGCCCGAGGTGCGCTGCGCCACCATGGGCGTGTTTGCGCCGGCAGTGGGGCAAGTGGGGGTGATGCAGGCGGGTGCTGCCTTGCGCCAGCTGGCTGGCCTGACGCCCGCCTCGGCGCTGGGCCGCCTGGTGATGGTCGATGGCCGCACGGGCGAGACCTCGGCGGTGCGTTTCAAGCGGCAGCCGGGTTGCGCTGTGTGTGGCTCGGCCCACTGAGCTGATGCGCTTGCCGACATGAAAAAAGCGCCTGTAAGGCGCTTTTTTCATGTGGCATGTCGGGCCGGCCTCAGAACCGGCCTTGCAGCATCTTCAGGCCCTGCTTCCACACGAAGGTGGTGTTGGTGACCAGGTAGCGCTTGAACAGGCGGCGCGGCTCGCTGGCCAGGCGGTAGGCCCATTCCAGGCCATGGTTCTGCATCCACACCGGGGCGCGGCGCAGGGTGCCTGCGTGGTAGTCGAAGGCTGCGCCCACGCCCAGCATCACGCCTTGCACGCGGCCCTTGTGCTGGGCCATCCAGACCTCTTGCTTGGGACAGCCCAGACCGACGAACACCACATGGGCGCCCGAGCGGTTGATGGCGTCCACATGGGCCTGATCTTCTTCGGCGCTGAGTTCGCGGAAAGGGGGCGACATCATGCCGGCCACCCGCAGCGTGGGGAACTGACGGGCCACGGCCTGGCGCAGTTGGCGAAGGGTGTCTTCCGAAGAGCCATAAAAAAAGACCGACTGCCCCAGCTCCTCGGCCACGCGCATGTAGCGCCACATCAGGTCAGGGCCGTTGATGCGTTGCTGTTCGGGAAAGCCGCTTTGCTGCAGGCTCCAGGCCACTGGAGCGCCGTCTGGCAGGGCCATGTCGGCACCAGCGATCACTTCGTGGAATGCTGGGTCCTGTTCAGCCGTGACCACCGAGTGCACATTGCACAGGCACACATAGCGCGATTCGCGCAAGCGAGCCCACGTGGCCAGACGGGCCAGGGCTTGGTCCCAATCCACCGCATCGATGAAACTCGACAGAACGGTCGCACCCGAGCGACGTGCTCGTTGGCGAACGGTCTGGAGGTACAGGCTGTAGTTGGAAGGCTTCACTGTGACTACCTTGGAAGGCTTTGGTGCAACTTTATCGGCGTGCCCGAGGCGGTCGACTCAGGGTCTCGCCTAGGAGGCGTGATTGAAGTCGCGATTTCCTCAGGGTTAGTTCGGGTTTTGCGGTCACCCACCCCCCAATTGGGGGTGGGGCAAGCCCTGCTCAGGCTTCAAACCCCTCCAGCTGGCGGATGCCAGCCACCGCGTGCGACACAGCGTTCGCCAGACCGTCCAGTGCCGGTTGCAGCCGGGAGCCTGTCTCGCCCAGGTACAGCAAGCGGTCCAGCTCGTTGCAGGCCTCTACGATCTGATGGGCGCCCAGCGCTCCGGCCGATGTGCGCAAATTACCCAACATGCGGCGTGCCTCTCGGGGCTGCCCTTGTCGAAGCACTTGGTCAAAGCGCGGGCAGAAATCCGATTCCTGTTGTGCAAACAGCTTCAGAAGCCGCTGGTACAGCGCTTGGTTGCCCATGGTCTGGGCCAAACCGGCCGTTGTGTCCAGACCGTTATCGGCCAGAAATGCGCCAGTGTCCAGTCTTCCGGCTGTCGGGGCTCCTTCACATGCGAGAACCTGGCGCAAGGTGCGGTACAGGTCGGCCATCGCCAGTGGTTTGATCAGGTAGGCATTCATGCCTGAGGCCAGGGCCTTGTCGCGCTCTCCTGGCATGGCGCTGGCAGTCACAGCGATGATGGGCAGCGTGGCCCAGTCAGATCGCTTGCGGATGCGCCGTGTGGCTTCATGACCGTCCATGTCGGGCATTTGGCAGTCCATCAGCACGGCGTCGAATTCGGCCGATTGCAGCGCCCTCAGGGCCTGCTCGCCATCCTGTGCCGTGGTCACCAGCACGCCCACGCGGGTCAGCATGGCCTTGATGAGTTCCTGGTTGATGGGGTTGTCTTCGGCCACCAGAACGCGCAGGCCCTGCAGGTGGCGCCGGGCTTCAGCGGTGTCCACTTCTTCAGTGGGCGCCTTGCCTGTCTGAGGCCGGGCTGGTGCTCGCACCTGCCGGAAGGCCTCCAGCAGGGCGCTGTGCGTGACGGGTTTGCTCAGAAACGCCTGCACCTGGGTGTTCGAACGTGCCAAAGTCGCTTCGATCTCGTCGCGCTGGTGTGCCGAAACCATCAGCACTTGTGGTGGGTTGGGGCTCAGGCTTTGCATCAGGCGTGCGCAGGCGGCGCCGTCCATGCCGGGCATCTGCCAGTCCAGCAAGATCATGTCGAAGGGTTTGCCTGCGCGCAGTGCCGCATCGAACAGGCGGATCGCGTTCTGTCCGTCCTCCGCAGTCACCACTTCGGCCCCCAGGGTGCGACTCATGTCGGCCAAGATCTGGCGGGCCGAGCTGTTGTCGTCGACCACCAGCACACGCTGAGGCACGGTCTGCTCGATGGACTCCTCGCGGAGCTCATTTTGGGGGGCGTGTTCCAGCCGCAGGTCGAAGGAGAAGGTGCTGCCAACCCCGTAGGCGCTGTTGATGTCGATCGTGCCGCCCATGCGATTGACCAGTCGCTGGCTGATGACCAGGCCCAGCCCGGTCCCCCCGAACTGGCGGCTGATCGAGGCATCTGCTTGTGTGAAGGGCTGGAACAGCTTGGCCTTCTGGGCTTGGGTCAGGCCTATGCCGGTGTCGCGCACGTAAAAGCGCAGGGTGCTGCTGTGCCCGTCATGAGCCAGTCGCTCCACCCCGATCACCACTTCGCCGAAGCGCGTGAACTTCACGGCATTGCTGCCCAGGTTCAGCAGGATCTGGTGCAGGCGCAGGGGGTCGCCCATCAGGTGGCGTGGCACGTCGGGCCCCACCGACAGCATCAGTTCGATCGGCTTATCGGCGGCTTTGAGGCTGACGATGTCAAGCAGCCCCTCCAGCTCGTGGTAGAGGTCGAAGGGCGTGTGCTCCAGGTCGAGCCGACCCGCCTCAATCTTGGAGAAATCCAGGATGTCGTTGATCAGGCTCAGCAGGATCTGCGCCGAATGGCGAACCTTCTGGATGTAGTTGCGCTGCTTGTTGTCCAGGGGGGTGCGCAGGGTCAGTTCCGACATGCCGATGATGGCGTTCATCGGGGTGCGGATCTCGTGGCTCATGCTGGCCAGGAAATCGCTTTTGGCCGCATTGGCCAGTTGGGCGGCTTCCTTTTCCAGCGACATGGCCTGGCGTTGCCGCTCGCTGTCCTCGCGCTGGTCGATCTGTTCGGCAATCGAGCGGCGCATGCTGTTGCTGGCTTCGACCAGCACGTCGATTTCGTCGCGGGAGCGGGTGGACCGGCCATTGAGCACCAATGGGGTGTGCAGGTCTTCGATCTGCAGGCGGTTCGAGGCGTCTGCCACCTGTTGAAGTGGCCGGGTGATGAGGCGCTGCACCACCCACAGCAGGGCCAGGCCCAGCACCGCAGTCCGCACCAGTTCGACCAGCATGATGACCCACAGCATGTTCATGACGCTGTCGTACACGCCCTGCAATGACACATCGACCTGCAGGCGTCCGACGGTGCGTGCCTGAGGTGCGCCATCGGCTGGGTGACTGAGCACATAACTGCGACTGACCACGCGGGGCATGTCCATCCAGGCCGGGGGTGTCCAGCGTGAGTTCGGTGTGGGCTCTGCCTGGGTCTGGAGCTTGAGGTCGCCGGTCATCTGCACCTGCTTCACCTGTGGAAGCTCGGCGATGCCCCTGAGTTGCTCCTGCGCCTGGGCTTCGTCCAGCAACCAGGCGCTGGCCGACAAGGCGCGCACATGGCTGACTTCGATGGTGTGGAATGTCGCTTCCAGGTGGGCCATGGCCTCTTCATGGACCTGGTTGGCACGGTAAGCGGTCGACACCAGGGCCACCAGCAGGCTAACGGCTGCCACCAGCCAGGTCAGCTGCCTGGAAAGCGATCGATAGGGCAGGCTCATCGGATCAGCTCCTGTCGGGCCTTCTGCATCAGGCGGTCGTACTCGCCACTGGCCTTGAGCTGTTGCAGCCCGGCTTCGATCTCGCGCACGAGTTCGTTGCCCTGTGGGTGCTTGCGTGACACCGCCAGCCAGAACCCGTCCTGACTGACGGCGCCCACCCGCTCGATCTGCCCCTTCAAACTGGCTTCCTGCTGGATGCGCCAGGAGGCCGGCAAGGTGTTGAGCAGCGCAAACTGCAGCCGTCCGGCCTGGAGCAGCTTCATGAGTTGCAAGTCCGAGGCTGCCTCGACGATGCGGATGCGCGGGTTCTTGACCATCTCACTGGGGTAGGTGTAACCCCGGGTGATGCCCACGATCTGCCCTTCGAGGTCCTGGGCCGAGGCTGCGCGGGCGCCCGCACCCTTGCGGGCGAAGATGCCGAGTTCTTCAACAAACAGCGGGGTTGGGTGCCACTGATAGGGGGCTTTGTTCTCCGCGGTGATGGTGGCGTTGAAGCAGGCGGCCAGACGGCCGACCATGGCGTCGCGCATGCAGCGGGAAAACGGCAGCACTTCGTAGCGCGCTTCGATGCCCCTGAGTTTCAGGGCAGCCTGCACCAGGCGAGGCGTGATGCCCTGCAGGCTGCCATCGGTGTGGCGGAACGAATAAGGAGGCCAGTCGTCTTCAGCTCCGATCGTGACCGAGCGAGCGCCTGCTGCCACTGAGGCCGATGGTGCCATGGCCGCTGCCGCAGCCAGACCTGCCAAGACCAAGGTTCTGCAGACCATGCCCTGCAGGAAGCGAAGGGTTCGTTTCACTGTGGACACTCCTGTACTGCGCCATGAATCAGTTTTATATCAAGGGACGGGAAATCGGGTTGGGCACAATTCAACGGTGTTTCCCACCTTGTTCGCTGCACTGCAGCACGGGGACTTCCCTTCTGGTCATGGCGTCGGCCTTGTTGCAAGATCCGGGAAGACACCGCCGTGCACCCATGAACCCGCCCGCCCGATCTCTGGACCGTGTGCTCCAGTCCTCCGCCTCTTCCGGCCGGGGAGATGACCCCTCCATGCCCCTGTCGCAAGGCGGTGAGGCGCTGCGCGTGGCCACGCCCTGGGCGCACATCGACCGCGCGCTGGAGCAACCGGCCTGGCGCTTGCGTTTCGAACCTGAGCTGGAGGCCACTTTCGAATCGGCCACCTTGGGCGAGCGCCGCGCAGTGTTTGTGCGGGCCTCGCAGTGGTTGCCGCCTGCCATGGCGCTGCTGATCCTGGCCGACCGTTTCATGATCCCCGACGTGTGGGGGATGGCCGTGATGGTGCGCCTGGTGGGCATGGCACCTTACGCCTTGTTTGCCCACCTGGCCTCCCAGATGGTCATGTCGTCCATGGCCATGCAGAAACTGCAGGCTGTCGGCACGATCAGTGCGGTGCTGCTGCACCTCTGTCTGGTTCTGGCCAGTGGCAGTGTGCTGGCCCAGGAGTACCTGGTGGCCAGTGCCATGCACATCATGTACACCGCCGCCTTCCTTCGCATGCGGCTGGTGCCCGGCCTGTGGACGATCGTGGGCACCGTGGGCCTGACCTTCGCGGCCCAGTTGCTGTTGCCTGCGCCCGAGCAGAGTCTGACCATCGGGTTGCCGGTCTTTCTGATCCTGCTGTCTTCTGCGGTGATGGTGGTGTATGCCTTGTTCCACCTTGAAAAGGAGAGCCGGCGCAATCACCTGCTCACGCTCAAGCAGGGCATGATCCGCCAGGACCTGCAGGACACGATCCAGCAGATCGAGGCGATGGCACGGGTGGACGCCCTGACCCAGTTGCCCAACAAGCGCCAGTTCCAGAAGCATTTCGAGCGCACTTGGGCCCGCCTGCTGGTTGACGAAGCCCCCGTGTCGGTGCTGCTGATCGATGTGGATCACCTGGCCGATCACAACGCAGCCCACGGCGCCCGACATGGCGATGCCTGCCTGCAGGCGGTGGCCCGTGCCATTCAGGCCAGCCTGCGTCGGCCCAATGACTTCGTGGCCCGCACCGACGATGACGAGTTCATGGTGGTGCTCGGTCACACCGGGGCCGAGCCGGCCCGCGTGGTGGGGGAACGGATCCTGGCGGCGAGCCGGATGCTCCACCTCGATGAAGATCAAGCACTGAGGCACCCGGTGCGCCTGAGCCTTGGGGTGTCCTGCCTGCCTCAGGTGTCCGAGTTCGACACGCCCGAGGCCCTGATCGCCATGGCCCGTCATGCCTTGGCCGGCGCCAAACGACAGGGCGGTGACCGGATGCAGGTGTCCTGGCAGGAAAGGCCGGCCCCATGAACCAGACGGCACTGCTCAAGACGGTCGACCAGGCCCTGGTGCAGCCCCGCTGGCGGCTGGGCTTTGACGACGACCTCGAACGCCATTACCTCGACCATGAGGTGCCCAGGCGCATTGGCTATGCCATACGCACCGCGGCGCTGGCGCTGCTGGTCTACAACCTGTTTGTGCTGGTCGACTGGATGCTGCTGCCCGATGTGTTCTGGACGGGCGTCACGATCCGTCTGGGGGTGTTCACGCCCGTGGGTGTGGCACTCATCCTCATGAGCCATTTTTTCAGCCAGCCGCTGATTGCGCGCCTGGGGTCGTGGACCGCCGACTGGCTGGTGGTCAGCACCTCGCTGGCAGTCGCAGCCTCGCTGCTGTTCCTGTCTCTGATCAGTCAGAGTGTGCATGCTTACCTGTACAGCGCGGGCCTCATCGTCGTGCTGCTGTACTGCAACCTGTTGCAGCGGGTGCGTTTTCGGCTTGCCCTGATGTTCTCGCTGGCGGTACTGGGCATGCACATCGTGGCCACCTTCATGCGTGACCAGCACGGCAATCCACTGGTGGTGCCGCTGGTGTGCATGCTGGGGTTCAGTGCTGTGTCCACCCTGACCTGCAACTTTGCGCTGGAGCGTCAGGAGCGCCAGCGCTTCCTGCTCAACCTCAAGGAAGACCAGTTGCTCGACGAGTTGCAGGCGGCCCGTGATGAACTGGTGCTGCTGTCTCAGACCGATGCCCTCACCGGGCTGGGCAACCGGCAGGCCCTGGACGACTACCTGAGGCAGGTGTGGCGGACCACCCAGGAAGAGCCGCAGGCCGTGTCTTTGCTGTTGATCGAGGTGGACCAGTTGCGTGGTGGCGCCACGGTGGCCAGCCGCCACGCGATGGACCAGTGTGTGCGAGAGGTGGCCCAGTTGCTGTCCAGCAGCGTGCGCCCCAAGGACCTGATGGTGCGTTTCGATGCGCAGACCTTCGCGGCCGTGCTGCCCGATGTGGAGAACATCGAGGCCATGGTCGCGGCCGACCGCCTGTTCGACCTGGTGCGCGCGCAGGGGCACCGGGCGTCGCAGTCGCTGGGGCCGATCACCATCACCATCGGGGTGGGCACTGCGGTGCCTTCCGACCCGGCCAGTGCGCCTCAGCAGCTGATCGCACGGGCCCAGCGAGCCCTGGCTCGCGCCGTGGTGGCCGGGCGCAACCAGGTCAGCGGTTGATCGGCTCCTCGGGTGGCGGGGCCTTCAGCAGATCGTTCTTGTGACGTTGCATCACGGCCGTGAGCTGCTGGTCATTGGCCGTGAAGACGCGGCACTTGCCACACATCATGCGGTGCTGTGCGGCCCACAGGCGTTCGCCCAGGCTGGCTGTGTCCAGCTGCCCCGAACTCAGCTTGAACACATAGGTCTTGCAGTTCATCATGTGCGATCCCCTTCGAACCAGCGTTGTGTCAGGCACACCTGCAACTGCTTGCGGGCCCGGCTCATGCATTGCCAGTAATCGGTCTTGCTCAGCCCCAGGGTGGCGCACACCTCATCGGCGTCGCAGTCCAGCAGTTCCTTCATGCTGAACACCCGGGCGGCCTTGGCGGGCAGCCGGTGGATGCAGGCGTCCACCACGGCAAAGAACTGCTCGTTGGCCAGTGTCGATTCGGGGCAATGCCAGCGCGTGGGGGCGGCGCCATCCAGCCAGTGGCCCCGAGCATCGAACAGCTCGGCCTCGAAGGCCTCGTCGTCCATCGATTCGGTGCGCGCAGTGTGGCGGTACCGGTGGCGCAAGCGGTCGGTGATCTTGTGCTTGAGGATGCCGAACAGATAGGGTTTGAGCGCTTCGCCCGCGCTGGCACCTGCGGCCAGTTCACCGCTGGCCAGTTGAGCGACCAGTGCCATCAGGGCTTCCTGGACGGCGTCCTCTGCTTCTTCCCGAGGCTGAATGTGCAGCTGAGCAAAGCGCAGCATCGGGGTTCGCCATCGGCGCGCCCAGGCGTCCATGTCGCGTGCGGCGTCCATCTCAGGTCCTGTCGTGTTCGCGGCGCGTCAGCCATGCGTCGGCCGCATACCGGCCAGCGCCCTGAGTGAGCACGGCCAGCAGCATCAGCGCCAGCATCAGGGGCACTTTGAAGCCGAGGCCATCTTCGCTGTCGATCTGGTTCCAGCCAGCCCAGCCCAGGTCGAAATGCACTGTGTAGACGGCCACGAAGGTGACGTAAAGCAATCCCAGCGCCGCCACCCGGCTGTACAGACCCAGCAGCAAGGCGAGTGACAGCAGCAACTCACCATACCCCGCCAGCACCCAGCTGACATCGGCGGGCAGCAGGGCTTGGGGCCAGGGAAAGCTCAGGCCCGTGAACCATTCAGGCGCCTGGGGCCCTGCGGCCACCTTGGTCCAGCCGGCCAGCAGAAACTCCTGGCCCACCCAAAGGCGCAGCACCAGCAGGCCCAGGTCGTGCAGCGGTGCCGTGGCGCGCTCAAGCAGTGTGTTCGGCCAGGAAAGCCAGGAAATCATCTTTGAGGTCCCCGTAATAATGAGATTGCCAGCGCGAGTCGCGCACGAAGGCCGCGATCAAGGCTCGCCAGGCGTCTTCTCCCAGCTCCCGGCGAACTTCCGGGAAATGCGACTCGACCATCTGGCTGGCGCCCAACCAGACCAGGTGGCGGTAGGCCTGCAAGCCGCGTTCGTTGTGCCCCTCGGGCACCACGTCGCTGCGGCCTCTCACGTAGTCGTAGAAGGCATCAGACATGCCAGCTCCCGGTTGAGTGTGGCCATGTCAGGCAGGTCGTTGTCCCACTCCAGCAGGATGGGCAGGCCATGTAGTGCCTGCAGTTGCCGCGCCACCGCGGCGGTGTCGGGCTCGACGCCCTGGCTGTGGGTGTCGATGTAGAGCTCGAAGCGGGCGTCGAATTCGTGGCCGGCCACGTGCATGTAGCGCACCCGGTTCAGGTCGATGCGGGCGATGAACTCGCTCAGGTCATGCGTGCCGTGGTTCTTCCGGTTCACGCTGATGTTGTTGAGATCAAGCAGGATGTCGCAGTCGGCCCGCTCGGCCACGGCCGCCAGGAAGTCGGCCTCTGACAGGGTTCCGGTGTTGCTGTACCAGGTGCTGTTTTCGATGGCCATGCGCAGGCCCAGGCCGTCTTGCACCTGCTGGATGCGGCCCGCCACGCGCGCCACTTCGGCCGGCGTGAACGGGATGGGGAACAGGTCGTAGAGCTGGTGCGCATCTCCGCTGGCGGCCAGGTGGTCGGAGTAGTGCGGCACGCCCTGTGGCCCGCTGAGGTCGTCGATCAGGCCGCGCAGTTCACGCAGGAACTGCGGGCTGATCGGTGAGGTGCCGCCCAGGTTCATGGACACACCGTGCAGGTGCACGGGGCGCCCCCCCTCGATCAGGGCGAGCAGGGGGCTGCGGTCGCGGTGCACCCAGTTTTCGGGCACGACCTCGAAGAACCGGGCCTGCAGGGATGACAGGTCCCAGTCGAGCATCTCGCGGCGCAAGCCCAGTCCCAGCATGGTGCAGCCCTCGGACCGATCACTTCTTGGCGCAGGAGGCTTCCTTGTCCTTCTTGCCGCAGCTGGCTTCCTTCTTGCCACAGGCTGCGTCTTTCTTGCCGCAGCTGTGTTCGGCACCCGAGGCGGCCGAAGCGCCTGCCTTGGCGGCCTTGGCCTTCTTCTTGTCGGTCATTTCCTTCTTGCCGCAGGTGCCGGCGCCGCACTTGGCTTCTTCATGGTGGCCGGCGTAGGCCGAAGTGGCGATCACGGTGGCGGCCAGGGCGGCGAGGGTCTTGATGTTCATGGCGAAGTCCTTTGCTCAGGGAGCGTTGAGATCGAGCACGGGGTGTGCACAGTGACAGTTACGCAAGGCCGGTTGGGGTGGATGCATTGCTGCGTGAACCGCCTCTCAGGCCTGCTGGTGTCTCTGTCGCGGGTGCCATGCAGATCCTGACAGAAATCTGCAACCAGCCATGTGTCAGCGTGTGGCGTCGCGGCGACCGTAGGGGCAGTGCCCTGGACGCGGGCCCACCTGCGGGTGTTTGCGGCAGGTGTCTGGGCGCTGGGCATACACCGTGCACCGCCGGGTGTGTGCGTCGAGGTAGCGGCAATCGCCATCCGCACGACGCGCCATCGTGAAAACGCCCGACTTCTGGTGGAAGCGCTCGACCACGCCGGCCTTTTGCAGGCGCCGTGCGATCAGCCGTTCTTCTTCATGCTCGGCTTCGAAGGCGTCGACCACGCCCAGACGCACCAGGTCGGTCAGGCGCACTTCCAGTGGCATGGTGCAGCAGTTGGCCATGCAGGTGTCGCACAGGCCGTTGCGATAGCGGGTCCAGGTGTCGAGGCGGTCGACGTCGACGATGTGGATCGAGGAGCGCATGGACGCAGGAGGGCAGAAGTGAAGGGCAGGGCCGGACAGCAAAAAGCCCCTGTCAGGTGACTGACAGGGGCTCGCGATCTGGAGCGGGAAACGAGGCTCGAACTCGCGACCTCAACCTTGGCAAGGTTGCGCTCTACCAACTGAGCTATTCCCGCGCTGAGGCCAAGATTATAGCGTGTTTTCTGGCCCGACAACGGGCCCTGCATGCGACGAAGGCGCCTCCGGGCGTCATCTACAGGGTTTCCCTGAGGGATCGGGTTCGGGCTCAGGGTTCACCCGCAGCAAGGACCTGTCTGACGGCGCCAAACGGCCGCGAATGCCGTGCGCCCGGGCTTGTCAGGGCCCGCGGGTGCGGGTGGGCATTGCAGGATGGAACAGTGCCGCGTCACAGAGGGCGCGGCACAGCCGCACAGTGTTCACAAACGGAGCACTTTGCGGGGTCTAAGGGCGCGTCGGGCGGCTTTCAGCGCTGCTTCTGGCCTGGCATGGAGTTTGAGAAAAAGCCCGGCAGCCACCTCCGGCTTGTCCTGCTTTCATCCAACTGAGGAAGACACATGATCTACGCCACCCCCGGCAGCGCGGGCGCCCCCGTTGCCTTCAAGACCCGTTACGACAACTTCATCAACGGCAAGTTCGTGGCCCCCGTGGGAGGTCAGTACTTCGACGTGATCACCCCGATCAATGGCCGCGTGTTCACGCAGGCAGCGCGTTCGACCGAGGCCGACATCGAGCTGGCGCTGGATGCTGCCCACGCCGCCAAGGACAAGTGGGCCGCCACCTCGCCCACCGAGCGCTCGAACATCCTGCTCAAGATCGCCGACCGCATCGAGGCCAACATCGAGAAGCTGGCCTATGCCGAGACCGTGGACAACGGCAAGCCCATCCGCGAAACCCTGAACGCCGACATCCCGCTGTCGGCCGACCACTTCCGCTACTTCGCCGGCTGCCTGCGTGCGCAGGAGGGCTCGATCTCGGAGATCGACGGCAACACCATCGCGTACCACTTCCACGAGCCGCTGGGCGTGGTCGGTCAGATCATCCCCTGGAACTTCCCGATCCTGATGGCCGCCTGGAAGCTGGCCCCGGCCCTGGGTGCCGGCAACTGCGTGGTGCTCAAGCCTGCCGAGAGCACGCCCATCAGCATCCTGGTGCTGGCCGAGCTGATTGCCGACCTGCTGCCTCCGGGCGTGCTCAACATTGTCAACGGCATGGGCCGCGAAGCCGGCATGCCGCTGGCCAACAGCAAGCGCATCGCCAAGATCGCCTTCACCGGCTCGACGGCCACCGGCAAGATCATCGGCCAGGCCGCGGCAGCCAACCTGATCCCGGCCACGCTGGAGCTGGGCGGCAAGAGCCCCAACATCTTCTTCGAAGACGTGATGGCCGCTGACGACGCCTTCCTGGACAAGGCCATCGAAGGCATGGTGCTGTTTGCCTTCAACCAGGGCGAGGTGTGCACCTGCCCGAGCCGCGCCCTGATCCACGAATCGATCTACGACCGCTTCATCGAGAAGGTGCTCAAGCGCGTGGCGGCCATCAAGCAGGGCAGCCCGCTGGACACCGAGACCATGATGGGCGCGCAGGCTTCGAGCATGCAGATGGACAAGATCATGTCCTACCTGCAGGTGGGCAAGGACGAAGGCGCGCAGGTGCTGATCGGGGGTGACCGTGCGCAGCTGGGCGGCGATCTGGCCGACGGCTACTACATCCAGCCCACGCTGTTCAAGGGCCACAACGGCATGCGCATCTTCCGCGAAGAGATCTTTGGCCCCGTGCTGGCCGTGACCACCTTCAAGGACGAGGCCGAAGCCATGCAGATCGCCAACGACACGCCGTATGGCCTGGGCGCTGGCGTGTGGACGCGCGACGGCAGCCGCGCCTACCGCTTCGGCCGGGGCATCCAGGCCGGCCGCGTGTGGACCAACTGCTACCACCACTACCCGGCGCACGCCACCTTCGGCGGCTACAAGGAATCGGGCATTGGCCGCGAGACCCACAAGATGATGCTGGACCACTACCAGCAGACCAAGAACATCCTGGTCAGCTACGACGCCAACAAGCTGGGCTTCTTCTGATGCCCTGACGAGACAGCTGCTGGCTTGCCCTGAGCCGAAACGCCGGGGTGGCCGGTAGCCTCGGCTGTCGAGCGCATGGTGCCCCGTGTGCTCGACAGCCGCTGAAGACCCCCACAAGATGCCCAACAGGCTGCGCGCGGAGCAGCCGATGACGGAGACCCCCATGCCCCAACGGCCCCCTTTCCATCGCCACATGCTGGCCACATCTCTGGCCCTGGCCCTGGGCGTCAGCCCTTTCATGGCCCAGGCCGACGAGGCGTTGCCCGATGCACAGGGCCTGCAGGACGTGGTGGTGAGCGCTTCGCGCCAGGCCCAGCGCAGCTTTGATGCGCCGGCCTCGGTTCAGTCGGTGCAGCGTGCGGCCATCGAGGCGGCCGGCCCGCGCGTGAACCTGTCGGAGGTGATGAACCGCGTGCCTGGCATCACGGTGCTGAACCGCCAGAACTACGCACAGGACCTGCAACTGTCGATACGGGGCTCGGGGGCCCGCGCGCCATTCGGCATCCGCGGCGCTCGCCTGATCGTCGATGGCATCCCTGCCACCATGCCCGACGGGCAAGGTCAGGCCTCGACCATCAGCCTGCCCTCGGCCGAGCGCATCGAGGTGCTGCGTGGCCCCCTGGCCCAGTTGTACGGCAACTCGGCCGGTGGTGTGCTGCAGGTGTTCACGGCGGCTGGCCCGAAACGCCCGGAGATCACGGCCACCTACGATGCCGGCCCGCAGCGCATGCACCGTGTGGGCCTGCAGGCCGGTGGCCAGCAGGACGGCCTGAATTACCTCATCGACCTCAGTCAGTTCGAGACCGATGGTTGGCGCCAGAACAGCGCGGCAGAACGCAAGCAGCTCAATGCCCGCCTGCGCTGGCAGGCTTCCGAGCAGACCCGTGTGACCGTGGTGGCCAATGCCTTCGACCAGCCTGAATCGGGTGACCCGCTGGGCCTGACCCGTGCCCAGGTGCAGCAGAACCCGCGCCAGGCCGTGGCCAACTCGACGCTGTACAAGGCGGGCAAGGAAGTGGCCCAGAACCAGCTGGGCGTGGTGGTCGATCACAAAATCGATGGCCAAAGCGAATGGATGACCCGCGTGTACGCCGGCGAGCGCGACCTGGGCAACCGCCTGTCTACGCCGTTGTCGGCCCAGACCTCGGCCACGGCCGCCGGGGGCATGGTGGACCTGGACCGTGTCTACAGCGGCTTGGGCCTGCAGTACAGCCGTCGCACGGCCTTGAGCGTGGGCCAGGTGCGCTGGCTGGTGGGCCTGGACCACGAGCGCATGCGTGAACACCGCCTGGGCTACATCAACAACCTGGGGGTGCAGGGCACCCTCAAGCGTGACGAGCAGGACGCCGTGACCCAGTCTGGTCTGTTCACGCAGGCCGATTGGGCCATCAACGAAGACTGGAGCGCGCTGGCCGGCGTGCGGGCCAACGAAGTGCGCTTCAAGGTGGAAGACGCCTACATCCGCCCCGGCAACCCCGACGACAGCGGCCAGGTGTCCTTCCATGCCACGAACCCTTTGGTAGGCATCACGCGGCACCTGGGCGTGCACACCAACGTGTACGCCAACATCGGCCGTGGCTTTGAGACACCCACCCTCACCGAGATCGCCTACAAGGCCGGAGGCAGCGGCCCCAACCTGGCCTTGAAGGCCTCGCCCAGCACGCATTCGGAACTCGGCATCAAGAGCCAGTGGGCCCCGGGCCAGCGCATCGATGCGGCGCTGTTCCACATCGACACCCGCCGCGAGATCGTGGTGGCCTCGAACACCGGCGGGCGTGCCATCTACGCCAATGCGGGCCAGACCCGTCGCGTGGGCGCCGAGCTGTCGCACACCGCGCAGTGGAGCCCCGAGTGGCGCACCCATCTGGCCCTGACGGCCTTGCGGGCCGAGTTCGCAGAGGCCTACAAGAACAGCAGCGGTGCCACGGTGGCCGCGGGCAACCGCATCCCGGGCGTGGCCAATCGCAACCTCTTTGCCGAGCTGGTCTGGCAACCACGTTTCTACAAGGGCTTCACCGGTGGCCTGGAGCTGGTTCACCGCGGCTCGATCGCGGTGGACGATGTGAACAGCGACCGCGCCGAAGCGGCCACCTTGCTGAACCTGAGCCTGCGCTGGGAGCAGACGGTGGGTGCCTGGAAACTGCGTGAATCGGTGCGGGTGGACAACCTGGAAGACCGCGCCACCATCGGCTCCGTGATCGCCAACGACGCCAACAGCCGCTTCTTCGAGCCGGCCCCTGGGCGTCAGTGGGGTGTGGGCCTGAGCGCCACGCTGGCCTTCTGAGCAGGCGCTTGCCGCAGACACCTGAACCGACACCCCACAACCGATCCCCGGGCCGCGCCACGCACCCCATGAGCACCTCCACCATGCGCCGACGCCTGTTGAAAGGCTTGCCCCTGGCCGGTTGGCTGTGGGGTGATGCCGCCCGAGCCCAAGCTCAGGCCCGCTCCAGGGCCCATGTGGCCCATGTGGCCCACCCGGCCAAGGCCGTGCGCTGGCCTGCCGACCCGCTGGCCTCGCCGTCGTGGCCGGACCTGGCCCGGCAGTTCACGGACGGTGGCCCCATCGTTTTCTCGACCCGGGTGCTCGTGCAAGCGCCGGTGCATGCCGACGACCCCTTGAATGTGCCCGTGCGCATCGACGCCAAGGCCCTGCTGGGCACGGCCGGGATGGGCGGCCAGCGTGTGCGCCGCATCCGGGTGGTGGCCGACCTGAACCCGGTGCGCCACGTGCTGGACTTCGAACCCCTGCAGGCCTTGCCCGTGCTGGCCTTGCGCATGCGGCTGGAGCAGGCTTCGCCCGTGAGGGCTCTGGTGCAGACCGACGATGGCCAGTGGCATGTGGGTGGCACCCAGGTGGGCGCGGCAGGTGGCGGGTGCACGGCACCGGGCGGCGCACGCTCGGATGGCAGCTGGCAGGACACCTTGGGCCAGGTGCAGGCCCGCTGGTTCGACAACGCCCAAGAGGGCTCACGCCGGCTGCGCCTGCGCGTGATGCACCCCATGGACACGGGCCTGGTGCCTGGGGTGCCGGCCTTCTACCTGGAAACACTGACGCTGACCGATGCCCGTGGGCAGGCGGCGTGCCGCCTGTTTCTGCACGAGCCGGTGGCCGAGAATCCGCTGTTCACCCTGGAGTGGCCACTGGCCACCGACACGGGCCAGCCAGGCCCATGGCGCGTGCAAGGCCGAGACAACAACGGCCTGCGCATCGACCAGGTGCTGCAGTCATGAGCCTGCCGAGCCCGCTCAAGCGCTGCTGGCCGCTCATGCCCTTGCTGGGCCTGGGTGCCTTGCCCGGCCTGGCCTGGGCCAACCCGCCAGAGGTGGCCACCCATCAGCGTGCAGCCGACACAGAGGCCGCCCGCCCTGATGCTGCCCACCCCGATGCTGCCCGCCTCGACCTGGCCCTGCGCGCCCGCCGCGTGGCCGACCGCACCTGGGTGATCGAAGGCGCGGTAGACGACTTCCGTCTGGCCAATGGCTGCAACATCATCAACACCGCCTTCATTGCCACGGGTGCGGGGGTGGTCGTCATCAACACCGGGCCTTCGCTGCTGTACGGCCAGCAGCAACGTGCCCTGATCGCCCAGACCACGCGCGAGCCGGTGGTGCAGGTGGTCAACCTGAACCAGCACCCCGATCACTTCCTGGGCAATGGCGCCTGGGCCGATGTGGGCGTGCAGGCCTTGCCGGCCAGTGCGCAGGCCATGCAGGCCGAGGGCGAGGCCTTGGCCGCCAACCTGCACCGCCTGTGTGGCCCATGGCAGCGCCACACGGTGCCCATGGCCGCCACACAGTCTGTGCCGCTGGGCCTGCAGACCTTGGGCCAGCACCGCCTGGAATGGCTGCGCCTGCAAGGCCACACCGGGGGTGACCTGGTGCTGATCGATCACACCACGGGGGTGGCCTTTGTGGGTGGTCTGGTCTTCAAGGACCGTGTGCCCACCACGCCCCATGCCACGCCGGCCCAGTGGCTCGAGAGCCTGTCGCGACTGGAGTCACTGCACCAGGCCGGCTGCTTTCGGCAGCTGGTGCCCAGTCATGGTCCGGTGCACGCCGGTGTCGATGGCATGGCCCAGACCCGCGACTGGCTGCAATGGGTGAACCGACACCTGCGCGACAGCGCCGAAGCAGGGCGTGACCTCAGCGAGCTGCTGGGCCTGCCTTTGCCTGAACGATTCGCGGACTGGGCGGCGCAGCCCGCGGAATGGCACCGCACCCTGGTGCAGTGGTACCCGGCGCACGAAGTGCGGGCCCTGGGGCCTCGCACCACTGCGCCATGAGCCCCCGCCGCTCACCGATCCCTTTCCTTCCCCGATGCTGTACGGAGCAAACCCCATGAACAAGATTCGTCTGATGGCCTTGAGCCTGACCTTCAGTTTGGCCGGCCTGGCCCAGGCCGCCGACCCTGTGAACGTGCCCGACCTGGCCAAAGCCAATGGCTGCTTTTCCTGCCACGGGATGACCGAGAAGGTGGTCGGGCCGGCCTATTCATCGGTGGCCCAGCGCTATGCCGGGCAGAAAGATGCCGTGGCCGACCTGATGATGTCCATCCAGAACGGCTCGACCGGCAAATGGGGACGCATGGCCATGCCGTCACACCCCAGCCTGGCCAAGGACGATGTCAAGCGGCTGGCCGAATGGATCCTGACCGTCAAGAAATGACGGTCTTCGCCCGGTCCTGCATTCAGGGCTTGGGCGCGTTTTCGATGAAGCTGCGGATCGACCACACCACCTGAGGGCTGAGCACGCCATCCCAGGCTGGCATGTGCTCGATGTCGAACTTCTTCTTGCCAAAGCGCACCGACTGCACGAAGAAGTGGTCGCTGTCGGACAGGCAGCGCTCACGCCAGCTCAGGTCCTGAAGACGCTGACAGGCCTTGCCGATGCGGCGCAGGTCAGGGGCCGGTGCCCGCGATCCGTCGGCCTCGACCCCATGGCAGCGGGCGCAAGCCTGGTGGTAGGCCTGCCGGCCGATGGCCTGCGCCAGCGGCACCTCACGCAGCGGGTTGCGCTCGGCCCAGCCGGGCGCCAGCGCCGGCAGGCCGCGGGTGTCGACTTCCGGGGCCTGTGGCGCGGTGGCGGCCCGCACAGGGCTCCAGGCCATCCACGCAGGTGTCAGCAGGGTCAGGGCCAGCACCGGGCTGGCGCACAGGGTGCGAACCTTCATTCCCATCCTCCCGGGCAGCCGGTGCAGCCGGCCATGTTCGAGCTCGGAAAAATCGCGTAGCGGATCACATTGGCCTCGAAGTAGGCGTCCTGCAGGTTCACCTGGTTGAACTTGCTTTCCTGCAGGTCATTGCCCACGAAGCGCGTGCCGACGAACCAGGCGTGGTCCAGCCGGGTGATCTCGAGGTTGCAGCCGATGAACTCGGCACCGCTGAAGTCCGAGCGCATCATGCGGGCGGCCTCCAGGTCGGTGCCCACGAAGCGTGCCTTGCGGAAGTTGGTGTTGGCGGCCGTGGCCTTGTTCAGTCGGGCCCCGGTCAGGTCGGCCCCTTCCAGGTTGGCCACGGCCAGGTTGGCGCCACGCAGGTCGGCGCGCGTGAGCTTGGCGCCACGCAGGTCGGCACCCGTCAGGTTCTTGCCCACCAGGTTGGCGTGGCGCAGGTCGGCGCCGGGGCAGCGGGTGTAGGGCCAGATGGGGCAGCCGTTGATCACCAGGGGCTCGCCGGGTGGTGGCTCGGTCAGGTCGGTGGGGTTGGCATCGGCCTGGGCCATGCCGGCCATGACCATCAAGCCCAGGCCCAGACTCAGGCCCCAGGTGCGAAGCCGGGCGTGTGGCCATGACAGGCCGGTGCGCGGTGTGACAGCAGCAGCTCGTTGCATCGGGATCTCCATGACAAAGACCTGGCCTTGCAGCAGGCAGGGCCAGGTCGGGGCGGGGTGAGCCGACGTGTGGGTCTCAGGTCGGCTCAGGGGCGCTGCGATTCAGCGACCGGCGGCTTGCTTGGGCAGCTTGAACACCCACATCGAGCCGCCCTGCGAGACCTGCTTGGTCAGCTCGGCCATGTCGCCACCCCACAGCGGCACGGCACCGCCGTAGCCCGACTGGATGCCGACATACTGCTCCCCGTCCATCTCCCAGGTCACGGGCACCGAGACCACGCCGGATCCCGTCTGGAACTTCCAGACTTCCTTGCCGGTCTTGGCGTCGAAGGCCTTGAGGAAGCCGTCCGAGGTGCCGGTGAACAGCAGGCCACCGGCGGTGGTCAGCGTGCCCGCCCACAGCGGGAACTTCTCCTTGTGCTCCCAGGCGATCTTGCCCGTGACCGGGTTGATGGCGCGCAGGATGCCCACGTGGTCTTCGTACAGCTTCTTGATGCGGAAGCCCTGGCCGAGGTAGGCTGCACCGGCCTTGTAGTTGATCTTTTCAGCCCAGTAGTCCATGGCCCAGTGGTTACCCGGGATGTAGAACAGACCGGTGTCGGGGCTGTAGCTCATGGGCATCCAGTTGGTGCCGCCCAGGAAGGGTGGCGACACGAAGATGCTGTCGCCCTTGTCCTGGCCTTCCTTGGGCTGCGGCGGGTACTGGTTCTCGTTGACCAGTGGCATGCCGGTCTTCAGGTCGAAGCCCTTGGTCCAGGTGATGCCGTCCACGAATGGCCAGGCATTGATGATGGCGTTCTGCTTCCAGGGGTGTTCGGCGCCGCCCTGGGCCAGCTTCAGGCGGTCGGTCACGAAGAAGTAGCCGTTGCGGTCGGCGTGGGCCGAGGCCTTGACGGTCTTGCCGGTTTTCGGGTCCTTGTAGTCGAACAGCAGCACCGAGTTGTTGCCCGAGAAGTCCCAGGCGTCGTTCGGGGTGTGCGAGAAGAAGCCCTTGAGCTCACCGGTGGTCGGGTCGAGGTAGGCCTGGCCCGAGGTGTACAGGCTGGGCCAGTTGATGGGCTTGTCGCCAGGGGCCGTGCGCTTCCAGGTGTTCCAGGGCGCAGGGTTGCCCGTGCCCACCACGATGGTCTGGGTGTCGGCGTCGTACGAGGCGGTCTGCCAGGGGGCGCCGCCACCGTGGCTCCAGGCTTCCACCTTGCCGGTCGGCGAGCTGGGGTCGTCAGGCCAGCTCGGGGCCTTCGGGTTGCCGGTGGGCGTGCTGGGCTTGCCATTCAGGCGGCCCATGTGGCCTTCCACGAAGGGGCGGGCCCACACTTCTTCGCCGGTGTCCACGTCGCGGGCGTACAGGTAGCCCACCACGCCGAACTCGTCACCCGACGAGCCGTGCACCAGCAGCACACGGCCGCTCTTCGGGTCCTTCACCACGAAGGGGGCGCCGGTCATGGTGTAGCCGATCTTGTGGTCGCCGAACTTGGACTTCCACACCACCTTGCCGGTGGTGCGGTCCAGGGCCACGATGGAGGCGTCGAGCGTGCCGAAGAACACCTTGTCGCCGTAGATGGCCGGGCCGCGGTTGACGACGTCACAGCAGGGGCGGATGTCTTCGGGCAGGCGGTGCTCGTAGGTCCACAGGCGCTTGCCGGTGCGTGCATCGATGGCCACGAAGCGCGAGTACGACGCGGTGGCGTAGATCACGCCGTCATGCACCAGCACCTGGCCTTCCTGGCCGCGCTGCTTTTCACCGCCGAAGGAATAGCTCCACACCGGCACCATGTTTGCGATGGTCTTGGCGTTGACCTTCTTGAGCGGGCTGTAGCGCTGGGCGGTCAGGCCCAGGCCGTAGGTCAGCACGTCGTCGGTGGTTCTGGCATCGTTGGCGATGTCGTCCCAGGTGACGGGTTTGACGGCATGGCTGCTGGTGGCAGCGCTCAGGGCCAGGGCGGCCACAGCCAGAACAGACAGGCGGTGGGCGGTGCGGTTCACGGGTGCTCTCATGCAGGCTCCTCAATCGGGGTGGGGTGTTTCGTCGTGGCGGCGTTGACGCCGGCCTGGGGCCCCTTACCGCAAAGCACATGCCAGCTTTTGGGATGCCTGCCCATGAGCCGCCAAGCGGCCGGCAAGCCCGATGAACACAGGGTTTCCTCGCGTCAAGGGGTGTCTGGAGTTGACGCTTTTGCGGGTTAACCCCTGAGGTGCTGCCCGCCTTGGAGGCGCGTGTGTCACACCGCTTGTGACACCGCCGCGTTCCCTTGGGCAACACGGTGTTCCAGGACGCAACAACCCCAGGCCGTGCGCTGACCGGCTTCTGCGGTCGCTGGCCCTGGAACGGCTTGTGCTGCATGGCGGCGCATGCACACCACACACACCAAGGGCCGCATGGCCCGGACCTGGGCCTGGACCTTCTGGGCGCTCGCAGCTTGCGTGCAGGCGCACGAAGACGCCACTGCGCCGGGCTGCCCGCCCGTTCCGTGGCAACCGATCACGGCGGCGGTATGGGCCTGGCTGCCCGATGAACGTGACCCGCAGGCGCCGCCACAGCCCGTGGTGGCGGTGGTGGACGATGGGCAGGCCATGCTGATCGACCCGGGCCCCAGCGCGGCCCATGGGGCGCAGGCGCAGCGCACATTGGCCTGCCGCTTCCAGGCCAGTTTGCGCTGGGTGGTGCTGACCCATGGCGACCCTGAAAGCGTGCGCGGCCTGCAAGGCCTGCAACTGGCCGATGCAGGGCAGGTTCGGGCGCCGGCAGCCATCGTCAAGCGCCTGGCCGACGGCTGCACCGTGTGCGGCGTGGAGCCGGGCCGCGTCAAGCCCGGCCAGAGCGAGCTGCAGACCGGGCAGGTGCTGCCGGTGGGGCGGCTGTCGGTGCAGGTGCTGGCCGTGCACAAGGCCCACAGCCCCGGGGATGCGCTGTTGTGGCTGGCGCCGCAGGGCGTGTTGTGGGCCGGGGGGCTGGTCGATCGGCAACCCTTGCCCGAGGCCTCACGCGCCGAGCCTGATGCCTGGCTGCAGGCCTTGCAGCGGGTGGATGAGCAGGCGCGGCACCCCACCCAGCCCGTGCAGCACCTGCTGGCGCATGGCCATTGGGCGAGTGCTGCCGAGGTTCAGGCGGCGGTGCAGCGCACGCGCCAGGCCTTGCTGGGCCTGCAGGCCCAGGTGCAGCAGGGCTTGCAAGGCGGGCGTTTGCCTGAAGAGATCGGCGCCGAGATCGACCGTGCCCACTGGCCGGCTGGCGTGCCCCGCACACCGGCCTTGCAGGCCCGTCAGCGCGCCAATCTGCAGCGCATGGTGCAGGTGCTGGAGGCCGCGGGGTCAATGCCCCAGGGCGTCGGGCGGTAGCAGTTCTTTCTTGCGGTAGATGGTGTTGCGTGACACGCCCAGGGCCTTGGCTGCCGCCGACACATTGCCCTTGTGCAGGCGCAGTGCCTGGGCCATGGCCGCCAGGGTCACGTTCTCCAGGCTCTGGCGGTCGAGTGCTTGCGGCCGGGTGGGTTCCGCCTGAGCTTCGGCCACCAGGGGCAGGGCCTCCGGGCACGTCAATGCCGATGCGGGGTCATGTGCTGTCTGCAGCTCTTCCAGGAAATCATCGGGCAGGTGCATGGGCTCGATCACGCCCTGGTGTTCGGCCATGGCCACAGCGGTGCGCAGCAGGTTGTGCAGCTGGCGGAAGTTGCCTGGCCAGCTGTAGCGGCGGAACAGCTCCATCACCTCGGGTGACACCTGCAGCGCTTCACCGGGCTCGCACAGCTGCTGCACCATGCGGTGCACCATGGCCTCGAAGTCGGAACGCTCGCGCAGTGCCGGCAGGCGCACCACCAGGCCATTGAGCCGGTAGTACAGGTCTTCGCGGAACTCGCCCCGCGCGATCATGGCCTTGAGGTTCTTGTGCGTGGCGCACACCACGGCAATGTCCACCTCCACCTCCTTGCCGGCGCCCAGCGGGCTCACCTTGCGCTCCTGCAGCACGCGCAGCAGGCGCGCCTGCAGGTGGGCCGGCATGTCGCCGATTTCATCGAGGAACAGGGTGCCGCCGTGCGCCTGCAGGATCTTGCCCACCGCGCCCTTCTTGCGTGCGCCCGTGAAGGCACCTTCCTCGTAGCCGAACAGCTCCGATTCGATCAGCGTTTCCGGGATCGAGGCGCAGTTGATCGACACGAAGGCCCGGCCTGCGCGCGGTGAATCGTTGTGGATGGCCTGGGCCAGCAGGTCCTTGCCGGCGCCGGTTTCGCCCTGGATCATCACGGGGATGTCCTTGCCCGCCACCCTGCGCAGCTTGTGGATCACGGCGCGCACCTGCGCGTCACCGGTGTCCAGCTCGTCCAGCGTGGGGCCCGTGCGGCTGCGCAGGGCCTGTGCAGGGGTGGTGGCCTCGTCGATCACGGTGGGCATGCCGCTGGCGGTGTGGCGTCGCTGGCGTTCGGCGTCGTCCATGCGCGGGGTCGACCACGGGGCCGAACGTTTGAGCGTGGTCCGGCACCACACCATCACGCCGTTGTTGAGCACCAGCTGCTTGGGCGTGGGCGAGCTGCCGCTGAACAGCTCCAGCAGCGACGACATCGGGATGCCGAACAGTGATGAGAAGGTGTGCGCCTTCAGTGCGGAGAACGACAGCCCCAGCTGGAACTGCGCGCTGCGGTTGGCCGAGATGAAGCGCCCCGTGGGCGAGAACACGGCGATGCCTTCGACCAGCGTGCCCAGGAATTCGGGCCGCGTGTGGAAGTGGATGCGGATGGCGTCGTGGAAGATGTCGGCGAACATGTGGTTCTCGATCATCTGCACCGACATGCGCACCAGGGCCAGTGTGTGCTTCTGGAAGCTGTGGTGGTCACCCGTCACGTCGAGCGCCCCGATCACGGCGCCATGCGGGTCGTAGATGGGCGCGCACGAACAGGTCAGGAACTTGTTGGCGTTCATGAAGTGCTGGCTGCCGTGCACGGTGAGGGCCTCGGCCTCGGACAGGGCCGTGCCAATCGCGTTGGTGCCCTTGCTCTGCTCGGACCAGTCCATGCCCGGTGTGAGCGCCACACGCGAGGCCTTCTCCAGGAAATCGGAATCGCCCAGCGAGTGCAGCACCAGGCCTTTGGCCGAGGTCAGCAGCACCATCGAATGCGTGTTGGCGATCTGGTCGTACAGCGTGGCCATCACCGGCGCCGCGTGCTGGAACAGGAAGCGGTTTTCGTCGAGCGCGCCGTCCAGGTCGGCCTTGGGCAGGCTGGAAAAATCAGGCTGGTCGTTGCTGCTCAGACCGAACTGTGCCGAGCGGTGATGGGCCTTGCGCAGCGCGTCCTGCCCGATCATGGGCAAGGGCGGCGGCAGCGGCGACATCCGCGGGGGCAGGGTGGCGGGGGCATGCATCACGACGCTCATGTGGTCTCCAAGGTCCAGTGCTGGGTCAGCGTCCCAGGTCTCCAGAACCCAGTCTTCTGGACCAGCCGGTGGTGGGGGCGGCTGGCCATGGTTGTGCTGGTTGTTCTGGCTCATCAATGGTCTTCACAAAGGTGCCGGCATCAACATGGTTAACCCGTTGTCACGGGCGGGGCTGCCGCAGACCCGTGCCCAGAGATAGCAAACCCCTGGCCACTCGGTGTTAACCCGCGGAAAACTGGCCGAAAAGCCCGACCGGTGCGCATGAAACAGCCCATGGGGCAACCGCCGTGCGTGTCGAGTCAGGGTTCACCCTGTGCCATGCCCAGACCGCTGTGCCGTGACACTGCGCCAATCTGGAACAGTGTCACAGGGGGCAGAGGCCCGTGTTCACCGGGGTTCCGGGGCGATGGGGTGCAAACCCTGGCGCCTGAAGCGGCCCGCGTGCACTGGCAAGGTTTTTGCAGCCGGAGCCCGCCATCTGCTGTAAACGACCTCGCTGACCTGGAGACAAGACCATGAAACTGCCCCGCAACCTGCGCGCCGGCCGCGTGCTGCTCAGTGCCATCACCCTGGGCCTGGCCACCTTCGTCACGGCCACCGTGATGGCCCACGGCGACATGGCCCCTCAGGCCGTGGACACCCACACCTTGCCCCAGCTGGGTGACAAGTGGCTGGACGCCAACCCCTACAACCCCAGCAGCCCGGCCCGCGCCGAAGCCCTGCGCATCGGCACCTCGGCCTACAACCAGAACTGCGCGCGCTGCCATGGCCTGGAAGCCATCTCGGGCGGCATCGCCCCCGACCTTCGCCAGTTCGAAGGCGACTGCAAAAGCATGACCAATGCCGAGCAGAAGATGGCCTGCTACCAGGAGATGGACGAGTACTTCGTGGCCACCGTGCGCCGTGGCCGCATGCGCGATGGCCGGGTGTACATGCCTCCCTTCGAAGGCGTGCTGAGCCAGGAAGCCATCTGGGCGCTGCGCACCTACATCGAAACCCGCCGCGAGTGACCCAGGCGCAACGCGCCGTGAGCGCGGGCCGTGATTTCAGACCGCGGGTTCTGGCTGTGGGTTCAGTCGGTGAGCGACTCGAGCCGATAGCCCAGCCCGCGCACCGTGTGGATGAGTGGCTGGCTGTGCCCGTCGTCGATCTTGCTGCGCAGCCGCCGGATGTAGACATCGACCACATTGGTCAATGGATCTTCGTTGGCGCCCCACACATTCGACAGGATGCGTTCGCGGCTGAAGAGCCGGCCTGGGGCGCTCATCATCAGCTCCAGCAAGGCCAGCTCCTTGGCCGTCAGGGGCAGCACCTGGCCGGCCCGGCTCGCCTGCATGCGTTCGCGGTCGAACACCAGATCGCCCACCTGCAGCCGGCTGGTGGTGGCCTTGAGCGGTTCGCGACCGCGTCTGGCCAAGGCCTCCAGGCGGGCCAGCAGTTCTTCGAAATCAAAGGGCTTGCCCAGGTAGTCGTCGGCCCCCAGGCGCAGACCTGTCACGCGGTCTTCCACACCCCCCAGGGCCGACAGCATCAGGATGGGCAGGGCCACGCCTTCGGCGCGCAGGGTCTGGCACAGCTCCAGGCCGCCCATGCCCGGCAGCATCAGGTCCAGGATCACCACCGTGGTGGCGGCTGCGGTGTGGGGTGCGCGCAAGGCCTCGCGAGTGGCTTCACGCGCGGCCTCACGCGCGGCGGTCAGCCCGGAAGGCCCGTCGGCACAGACCTCGACCCGATGGCCTTCGGCACGCAACCCACGCCCCAGGAAGTCGGCGATGCGCGGGTCGTCTTCGATGATCAGGATGTTCATGGTGCGGGCGCCATCGGCAGGCTCAGCACGGCGCAGGTGCCTGTGGGCTTGGCATGCAGGCTGAGCATGCCTCCATGGGCCTGGGCCAGTGCGCGTGCAATGTTCAGGCCCAGCCCGCTGCCATCGGTGCAATGCTGCCGTGCGCGCGTGCCGCGGTAGTGCCGGTCGAACACCAGCGGCATCTCGCTGGCCGGGATGCCGATGCCTTCGTCGTGAACCTCCAGCTGCACGCGCCCTGCGCGGGCTTCGTCTTGCACCAGCGACACCGTCAGCCACACCTGGCCGCCAGGCCGTGAATAGCGCGTGGCGTTGTCCAGCAGCACGCCCAGCAGTTGCTTGAGCCGCAGCGAATCACCGGCCACCATGTGCCGACCTGTGCGGGCAGGTGGCGGCGCCAGTTGCACACCGTGTCGTTCGGCCAGGGGGCGAGCCTGCACCATGGCCTCGGCGGCCAGCTCGTCCAGGTCGAGGGTCTCGCGCTGCAACGAAAGCGAATCGATGTCGCTGCGGGCCATGCTCAGCAGGTCATCGATCACCGAGCCCAGCTGGCGCGCGGTGTCGACGATGCGGCCCAGGGCCTCTCTGTACTCGGCCGCAGGTTTGTCCACGCCACGCAAGGTGATCTCGGCTTCGCCCCGGATCACGGTGGTGGGCGTGCGCAGCTCGTGGCTGATGTCGGCAAACAGGCGGCGCCTGCGGGCATCGGCCTCGCGCAGCGAAGCCAGCGCATCGGCCAGTTCCTGCGTTCGGGTGCTGACCTGGTCTTCCAGCCACTGGCGCTGGGCCGACTCGCGTTCCCGGTGTTGCTCCAGCTCGGCCGCCAGGGCATTGACGCTGCGGGCCACGTCGGCAAACTCATCTTGCCCTTGCAGGGGAATGCGGTGGCTGAGTCGGCCTTCCTGGAGGGCCTGGGCGCCTTCGCTGAGCAGGTGCAGGGGGCGGCGCAAGGCGCGCCCGAAGTGCAGCACGGCCGTCAGGGCCGACACCGCCAGAAAGCCTGCTGCACCCAGCCACAGCCACCGCACCGCGGCCAATGTGGCGTCGGCCGCCGAGCGCTCGCGCTGCACCGCGGCAGTTTCCCGCGCGATGTTGTCGGCGATCAGGCGCCGCATGTCGTAGCCCTCGGCCAGGTCGAACACCCGGGACTGGGCGTCCCAGGCCCTGCGGATGTCGGCATCCGGGCCCAGGGGGCGGGTTTCTTCCACGGCGCGTGACAGCGCCTGCACGCTGCGCTCAAGCACCTGCAGGGCTTCGGTGCGCCTGAGGTGTTCCTCACGGGCCTCGGGGCTGCCGTCCAGTTCAATGGCTTGCTGCACCAGCACCTTCAGCCGCTGCAGCGTGCCGTCGAGTGCGGCCAGCAGTTCGGCGCGGGCGGCCACATCGGCATGACCACCTTGCTGCACCTGGGCCACCCAGGTGCGCAGGCGTTGCTTCTGCGCCGACAGCTGGATGAAGGCCGTGGAGATGTCACTGGCCACGCGGCCCCGCACCACCTGACGCTCGATCGCGACCAGTGACCAGGCGGCCAGCAGGGTGGCCATGACCACCACCGTGGCGATCAGGCCCAGCACAAGGGTCAGGCGTCTGCGGAACATCGGGCCATTCTAGGTGGGGCCCCACCTGCAGAGGCCCGCGCGGGGGGGAATTCATCTGGCGTTCATGTGGGCGACAGGGCCTGCTCATCTCCCGATCAGCGGGGGTTCAAAGCGGCGCGCTGCAATGCCTGTGTGCCCCTTTCATTTCACCCTGAACTTCACTTTGAGGAGAACTTTGCATGAAACACCTGAGCGTTGCTGCCGCCCTGCTGGGCCTGTCGTCCCTGGCTTCGGCGCAAGTCATGGTCGTCAACCAGGCCATCAGCCAGGCCGAGGTCGAGGCCGCCCAGCAGGCCTGGTGCCGCGCCCTGGTCGACATCAGCACCACCCACGAGCGCTCGGGGCAGGCGGCTGCCAAGGCCCTGGCCGAGAAGGTGATCGACAGCGCTTACGGCTATCAGATGGGCGCCGTGCTGTTCAAGCCCACCCTGACCGTGAACCCGCAGACCTTCCGCACCACCCGCGCAGGCGCCCTGGCGTACTTCGTGGGCGGTGACGCGGCCTTCCCCAAGGACAAAGGCTTTGCCTTGAAGGGCTGGACCGCTTGCCAGCCGGTGAACAGCGCCATCTTCCTGGCCGGTGACAGCGCCACCAGCATGGGCAAGGTGAACATCACCAACAAGGACGGCAAGGTCACCACGGTCGACAAGACCTGGCAGTACGTGAAAGACGACGCGGGCAAGCTGCGCATCGTGGTCCACCACTCGTCGCTGGAATACGCCGGCCTGTGAGGCTGAGCGCGCGGGCACAAGCTCATGCCATGAGCCTGTGCCCGCGCAGACTGGGCCCATGCCTTCAACCAGGAGTGAGCCCATGTCCGACACCCCCCATGCCCTGAACGCCGACACCCACCCCCGCGTGCAGCTCAGTGCCGTGCGCAGCGCCTTGCAGGCGGGCCACAGCAATGTGCTGGAGGTGCTGGTGCGTGTGCAGGGCCCCGAGGTCGCCGCCACCGCCGTGGGCGCCCCCCCTGCCCATGCCCTGGCGCGCGCGCTGGCCATTGCGCTCGACGCCTCGGGCTCGATGGAAGGCCGCCCCTTGGCCGAAGCCAAACGCTGCGCCGAATGGCTGGTGGGGCGCCTGCGCCCGCACGACCGCCTGGCCGTGGTGTGCTTCGAGCAAAGCGCCCAGCTGATCTGGCCCGCCGTGGAGGTGGGCAATGGCCGCGCCGTGGTGCAGGCCATTCGCAGCATCGAGACCGGCGGTGCCACCGCCCTGCATGACGGCTGGCACGAGGCCGCCACGGCCCTGCAGGGCTGTGATGTGCCGGGCCTGCGCCGCGTGATCCTGTTGTCTGACGGCGAAGCCAACCAGGGCGAATGTGACCCCGGCGTGATCGCGCAGCACTGTGCCCGCTGGGCCGCCCAGGGCGTGAGCACCAGCACCTATGGCCTGGGCGAGAGCTTCAACGAAGAGCTGATGGTGGCCATGGCCCGCGAAGGCCGTGGCAGCCAGTACTACGGCCACACGGCCGACGACCTGATGCTGCCCTTCGAGCAAGAGCTGCAGCTGATCGACGCCCGCTGCATGGGCGATGTGCGCCTGTCATACCGCGTGCCGCAGGGCGTGCAGGTGGCCGTGCTCAATGACCTGCCCCGGCACGACGGCGTGCTGCGCCTGCCCGACGTGGCCCATGGCGCCGAGGCCTGGGCCCTGCTGCGCCTGACCGTGCCGGCCGAGCTGTTGCCTGCGGTGGGCCAGGGCCTGTCGGTGCTGCAGGTGACGGTGTCCGGCCGTGGCGCAGCCGGTGACACCGTGCTGCTGGCCCCCGCCCCGTTGGTGCTGCCCGTGAAGGCCGCGGCCGACTGGGCCCAGTGCCCGCCCGATGAGCTGGTGCAGCGCCGCCTGACCGAGGTGGCCGCTGCGCAGGCCCTGGAGCGCATGCGCGAAGCCGCCAATCGGGGCGACGCCGCTGCCGTGCAAGAGCTGTTGCGTGCCGCACGGGCCGAGTTCGGCCACAGCGACTGGGTGCAGGCCATCCTGGCGTCGATGCAGCAACTGGCCGATCGTGAGGGCGATGTGCGCGCCCTCAGCAAGGAGATGAAGTATTCGGCTGCCACGCTCATGACCCGGGTGCGCGCCAGCGACGAACAGATGTGCCTGAGCGGCGGCCTGGCCGAAGAGGCCGTGCCCAAGTTCCTGCGGCGCAGTGGCTTGCAGGGGCGGCAAGGGCAGCAGGTGGCCTGATCAGGCGGGGGCTGAATACACCGCCAGCGCCTGCTGCAAATGCTCGGCCACAGCCTGGCGCAGCGCGGGAGGCTCCAGCACCTCCACATCGGGCCCATGGCGCAGGATGTCCATGCGCAGCTCGGTCATGTCCACAAAGGGCAGGCGCAGCAGCAAGGTGCCATCGGGCTGTGGCTGCAGCTGCTGGTCGGGGTGCCAGTGTTCATGGGCCACCCACTGCGCTGCCCGCGCAGTGAACCGCAGCGTGGCCCATTGCACCTGGTTGCCGGCGTAGATGCCGTAGCCGCCGTCGAGTGCCTGCTGCACCTCGGCCAGGGGCACTTCCAGTGCGGCGTCGTCCAGCACGCTGACCTGGCCCATGGCATCGAGCGCAAAGCGGCGCAGGGCCTTGGCCTGGTGGCACCAGGCGTCGAGGTACCAGGTGTGGCGGTGGTGCGTCAGCCGCTGGGGCGACACCTCACGCTTCGAATGGCTCTGGCGCGATCGCGTGAAGTAGGCAAAGCGCAGCCTCTGGCCCGCCAGCAGGGCGCTGCACACGGCCTCGAAGCAGGGCGCCTCCACCGGGCGCTGACCGGCCTGGACCACGCGCACCCGCTGCATCACACGCGCCTGGTCGTCGGCCGTGTGCCCGATCAGCTGGTGGATGCGGTCGAGCAGCGGGGTCACGTGGCGGCTCAGGGCGCCGTTCGGGTCCAGCCCGTTCAGCAGCTGGTGGGCCGTGAGCAGCGCGTGCAGCTCCTTGCCGTTGAACCACAGCCCGGGGATCTCGTGCCGTTCACCCACCGCGTGCGAAGTGTCGATGCGGTAGCTGTCTTCGGCCCGGTCGTAAACGATGGGGCACAGCATGCGGTCACGCAGAAAGGCCAGGTCGCGTTTGACCGTGGCGCGCGACACCTCCAGTTCATGCAGCAAGGTCTGGAAATTGACCTTGCGGTGCCTGCGCAGCAGGTTCTCGATCTTGACGATGCGGTCGGTCTGGGCGCCCATGGTGAATGCTGTGATGTGACGCGCGATTCTGGCTTGATTTCACGGAGATTGGATGCCGCGCTCAAGCCCCCACACCCCCAGCACGCGCACCACCCCATCACCCCCAGCCTGAATCAGCAGCCCCTCACCCGCGGCCGTGCTCTGCCCGGTCAGGTCTTGCTGCACGAACATGTGGCTCACCCACACGTGCAGGCCGCCTTGCGCTTTCAAGGCCTGCAGGGCCTCACGCAGGGCCTGCAACTGCTGTTGCTGTGCGGCAGGCGCCAGGCCCACGGGTGAGCCCAGCGGCGCCCAGGCCTCTGCGCGGCCCCATGCCAGCCGGGCGGTGTCCATGCACCGGCACCAGGGGCTGCTGCGCACCGTGGCCACGGGCGGGCCATGCCGCGCGAACCATTGGCCAATGGCCTGGGCCTGTGCCCGCCCCTCGGCACTCAGGTTGCGTTGCGTGCTGCAGTCGCCCAGCGCAAAGCCTGGCGGGTCGAAGGTGCCCGGCGCCCGGGCATGCCTCAGCAGCAGCACGCGCCCGTCACCTGCGGCAGGGGGCGTGGCAGACAAGCCGGCGGCCTGGGCCACCAGCGGCGTGTGGCAGGCCAGCAGGCCGATGGCGGCGGCCCAACCTTGGGTGACGAATGTGCGGCGGTTCATGGACCTCATGGTGCCGCCTGCCGCGCTCATGGCAAGGGCGTTCAAGGTGCTGCCCTGGCTTTGTCAAAGCCTTTTCAGCGCAGCCCGAACGCCGCCAGGCCCAGAGTACGGCCGCTGTTTTGCCCCAGCACGATCAGCTGGCGCTGGCCAGAAGCCAACGGGTAGCTCACTGCCACGCCGGTGGCGGTTTGCCCGGGCAGGGCGCAGGGGCTGCTGCCAAAGCTCAGGCTCACGTTGAACACGTTCTTGCCACTGGGCCGGGGCGTGACAGTGCCCGAGAAGCGGCACCCCAATGACGACACACCGCCCAGCGCGCCCGTGCTGGAAATGGTGACGTTCGCTGTCTCGCCAGAGCTCAGGCTCAGCGACCAGTTGCCGCTGACCTCGCTCAACTGCGCCGCTGCGTTGTAGTCATAGGTGCTGTTGGGAATGGCCCCGCCATTGAATGTCACCGTGCCCGAGGCATAGGCCACCTGCCCGCTGATGCTGGGCGCGGCGGTGTAGCTGCCCGTGAGCTGGCCCGATGCCGTGGTGCCCTGCGAGTGGTCGCGCACATCACTGGCCGTGACCTGCCCGTTGTTGAAGCTGCCTTGCCCTTGCAGAAAGCCGGCGACCTGCAGGGCACCCGCCACTTCGCGGCCGTACACCGACCAGACGCTGCCGTCTTCCAGCACCAGCAGCCTGAAGCTGGGCGCGGCCGGGTTGCTGGTGCTGCCGGTGTAGGCGCCCTGGTTGATGGCAGGCGGGGCGTTGCTGGCGGGACTGGCGCCGCTGCCACCGCCACCGCAAGCGGTGAGCGCGGCAGCCAGCAGGGTCAGCAGTGCGGCGCCACAGGCTGTTGATGCGGTGTGGCGAGGAATGGGGGTGTTCAGGGTGCGCATGTGGGTTCTCCTGGTTTGTGGATCAAGGGTGAGCGGGCATGGTGCCGGCGCACAAGCTCAGGAGATGAGCCTTTTCTGCGAGGCATTCGAGCCCGGTGTCAGCCCAGCTGCGGCCCCGGTGTCCAGGCCTCGCCAGCCTCTTGCGCACAGCGCGTCCAGCCGCAGCAGCAGGTTGGCGCCCCATGCCCGCTGCGCCGCGCTGCAGTGAGCCGATACTGGAGCGCGCATTGGCTGAGCGCGTTGCTGCCATTGATGCCTTGCGCTTCGCCCACCCTGGAGACGATGTGACCGAGCCCACCACACCCGAGGTGCTGACCGTGCTGTATGACGGTGCATGCCCCCTGTGCCGCCGCGAGATCGCCCATCTGCAAGGGCTGGCCGAGCAGCAGCCGGCCAGTGCCTTGTGCTTCGTCGATGTCAGCGCCTGTGAGAGCACGCGCACGCCCGATGAGCAGGCCCGGTTGCTGGCGCGCTTTCATGTGCAGGGCGCCGATGGTCGCCTGCTGGACGGTGCGGCCGCTTTCGTGGCCATGTGGGCGCGGCTGCCCGGGTGGCGATGGCTGGCCCGTTTTGCGCGCCTGCCGGGCGCACTGGCCGCGCTGGAATGGGCCTACCGAGGGTTCTTGCGTGTGCGCCCTCGCTTGCAGGCCCTGGCGCGGCAGATCGAGCGAAGCAAGGAGCGTTCGGCATGACCCAGCCCGCACCATCGGCGTCAGACCCAGGCCTCATCGGCGAGATCATCCAGATGGCCTTGAGCGACCATGTCAGCTTCGACGACATCCGCGCCCTGCACGGCTTGGGCCCCGACCAGGTGAAGGCGCTGATGCGATCGCACCTGTCGCCCGGCAGCTACCGCAGCTGGCGCCGGCGCGTCAGGCGCTTCGCCGATCGGCGCGCCAGCTACAAATAGACCTCAACCCAGGGCGCAGGCCTTGAGCTGCTCCAGCGTGACCACGCTCAGCGCCTTAATGTGCGTGGCTTCCAGGTGCACGGGCGGGGCCACGCCCGCATCGAATGCTTCCAGCCAGCGCAGGGCGCACAGGCACCACCGGTCACCGGGTTGCAGGCCGTGGAAGCGGTACTCGGGGCGTGGCGTGGACAGGTCATTGCCACGCGTCAGCGAAAACGCCAGGAAGTCGGCCGTGACGCGCGCGCAGATCACGTGCGTGCCGTGGTCATGCACATCGGTGTTGCAGCAACCGTCGCGGTAAAAGCCGGTCAGCGGGTCGTACGAGCAGGCTTGCAGCTCGGTGCCAAGGACGTTCAGGGGCATGGTGGGCAAGTAGGGGCATGGGACAGTCTGAAAGCAGTCTACCCATTCGCCTGGTGATGCAGCCCGGTCGCCCAAGCAGTCCCTTGCAGAGCTGGGGCCACAGCAGATCTCGGCGCTTTCCACGTCACTCGTTTGAGTCTCACAAGCCCCAAGGTTCTACGGGGCGATTCACTGGCAGTGAAGGATAATTCTCAGGTCATGGGCGCGAAAGGATGTTTGTGGGTTTGGGGCATTCGCATCACGGTATTTTTCTGACGCATGTTTCATCCGCCCGCATCCGTCGGCATTTTTGTCGCCTCCAGGCCGAGACTCAGGGGCTGGTTCACTGGCATCTGGTCTTGAATGACGGTCGCCACCCCAACCCTGAGTGGTCTATGCCGTCAAGCGACGCCGAAGCATTGCTTGGGGTTCGACATGCCGACATGTTGAGCAATGGCGGAGTACAGGGCGGCTATCTGGACACGGTTTGCATGCCTTGCGCGTGGTCCATTGACGCATCTCACATCTGGGTGATGGAGTATGACGTTGACTTCTCCGGTCACTGGGCTGACTTCTTCAAGCAGTTTGTGAGCGATGAGACAGACCTCCTGACCACAACACTGCTGTCTCACCCTGCTGATCCAGACTGGTACTGGTGGCAGTTTGCCAAGGCACCTGCTGACGTGCCGATGCATCGGTGGATGCGGGGCTTTTTGCCGATCATGCGGATGTCCAAAGCCTTGGTCGAGGACTATGTCGGTGCCGTGCGGAGTGGACAATGGCGTGGGCACTACGAGTTCACCGTGCCGACAATTGCTTCTGTCATGGGGCGATCTGTGCGAGACATCCGAGACACGCTGGACTCGCAAAGGGTGAACTACACCAATACCCCGTCGGACTGGCAATTGCAGCCAGGAAGTTTTGTCTGGCGACCTTCTCGGTCAGATTATTTTCATGAAAATCCCCAAGGCTTTGACACCAGGGGTTTGTTGTTCCATCCCATCAAACCGGATGTTGCGAATTGGGAGACGGCGTGAATTCCAGAGCCGAGCACGAACTTTGTATTCTCTATGTTTATCACCGGCTGGATGAGACCACTGTTCGACACTTCAATCTTCTCAAGCAATACAACGCGCATCACTGCATCATTCCTCTGACCGATGCTGCGGATGAGCAGTTGCCCGGTACGGTCGATGTCAGGGCGTTTTCCGGTCCGTGGGTGTCACTTGACGGATGGCGCGGGTGTGACACCGTGCTGCTGCGCTGGTTCGCCAACCGCAACGTGAGCGCAAAACGCTATGTGTTCGTGGAGTGGGACTGCTTGTGCACAGTGGATCTGGCCGATGCCTATGCGGAGATATGGAACGCGGAATGTGCTGCCAGAGACCTCTTTCTGCCTGGCGAAAAGCGAGACACCTCCAAAGGTCGCTACGTAGAGGCGGAGTGGCCTCACTTTCAGGAAATCGAACGCTTGCCCGAAGCCGATCGCAAGTTTGCGGCGGGACTGGTCCCATTTGCGGGGATGTTCTTTTCGCACGCTGCTTTGCAGGCATTTCTGGATCACGCGCCGGTGGTGGATGTGATCAGCGAGTTGCGCGTTGGGACCGCGTTGCGCAAGGCCGGTGTACCGGTCACGCAATTTCCTCGGTCACTCAAGCGCGCCATTCGGTGGGACCCACATCCCTACATGCCCGCAAGTGATGGATTCTTCCATCCCATCAAGCCTGCAGTTGTGAGACCACGGTCATCAACATGCTCGGTGTTGCTGGTCATCGGTCGGGGCGACGACAGGTTGGCGGCGAGGCTGCAGAGTATCGGGGCGCAAACAAGATTGCCTGATGAGTTGATCGTGGTGGACGATGGCGCCTCCTATTTCGCCAAGAGAGCGGTCCGCAAGTTTTCGAAACAGGCGCCGTTTCGAATCCGGAATGTCGTGCACGACAACCGGCATGGTTATGCGGAGTCCATCAAGGAGGCTTTTTCACTCTCTGAGGGTGATGTGCTGTTTTTCTGTGATCGGGGGGATGTGTGGGACCCGGAGAAAATTGATGCCTCGTTGCGCTTCATGCGCGATGGTGGCCATGAAGTTGTGACGCATGATTGGTCCGAGATGGTCGGCGGAGCCAGGCGCGCGCGTTCTTACTTCGATCACCTGGCGAAAATCGGGCTGGGTGCGCCAGCCGCGCTCCACGGCGGTGCCATGGTGGCCCATCGGTCATTTTTTGCGACATGGGGCTGGCCAGGTGAGCGGCACGGCATCTCTCTGCGCCTTTGGATGGCGCTGATCTCTTGTGTGGTGGGAAGCCGTGGGTATTTGCGGCGAACGTTGGTGACACGGCACAAGCCTTCTGCTGGGCAGCGTGGGTTGGACCGCATGTTGCGGCGCCAGCGTGACCCCAACGTGGAGCAGATCGGGGCGTCTGAGATGGACCTGGTCTTGTTGTCTGGGTTGTCGACAGATGATGTCTGTGCGTCTGAGGAGCTACGCCGCGTGCTCGCCGCTGCATCGGAACACATGTTGGAGCCAGAGAAGTATCACAACGCGGCCAATGCTGTGTGTCAGCATGCTCGTCGCCTGGAGGAGCAAGTCATGGCGGAGCGCCGGCCACCTTACGCTGCTTACCGCTATCTTCAACGTGCACTGGGGGGATGACTTTATCGCCGCTTGGCATCACTCAGCCAGCATAAGCGCCTCTGCACTGTGTTGGCGGCCAACGCACGGGTCGGCGCTGCCGGCCTAAGCGGATGTGACCGGCAGCCTTGGCGCTGTCGTTCAGAGGCAACAGGGCAACTTGGCCTCGCAAAGCCCGACAACAGGGCACATGTCAGGCAAAGAAAAACCCTGTGAGCTGCATGAGCGCACAGGGTTTTGTCATTTGGTGGCCTGGGGCGGAATCGAACCACCGACACGCGGATTTTCAAAGGGAAAACCCTAGGTTTGGTGGTCGCGGCTGTACGCAAACTCTCGTCAAATCAAGCACTTAGCCGCATTCAAACGCATTCAAACGCATTCAAACGCAGCCAAGCGCAGCCATTCGCTGGACCTCGCAAACAAAAATCGTCAGAAAAGTGTCAGACAAATCCAGCGGTGCGAAGTGTAGAAGCTCGGCGTTTGGCGCGCAACAGTGCTGCTCTGGCAGGACGCCTTCTGCTAGCGCTATGCGGCGTCATCATCAACATAGGACCGCGTCATGAAGCGTCCGCTTGACGTTTACACCTGGATGTATTGCCTCATGTTTCCGCAGCATCTCAAAAAACGGATAAGCGACCGTTTGAAATGAAGACAACCTTGCGAGGTCTTTGCTGACATGTTCAGTGAGTCGCGCTTGTATCGGATGCCCGTCTTCCGCTCGCTGATCCGTGACTAAGCAGGTTTTAGGTCACAGGCAATCAATCCAGCATGCATGAGAAGATTGACTGCAAGGTGCACATCTTTTGAGTCTTGAAATGGGATGAACCTTAATGCAGCGTCGACTGGATAGCGCCAGCCCCGACACTGTATTGCTGCCTTGATCACTTGCATAGAACTTGGTTGCTGGAGAAAAAACTTCCCTCCAAACTTCGAGTAAATGATCATTGCGTCTGACTCTGGCCTCAACGGGCCGTCCCATCTGATCTTGCCGGTGTATGAGTCAAGCGCTTCGCTCACAAGTCTTTGCACTGCGGCTTGCTCAGCGGTCCTTTTTCTAAGCTCCTGTTCTGCTTTGAGTCGATCTCTCAGCGCCACTCTCGTTGCACGAGTCGCCTGACGCCTTCTCTCCGCCTGAGCCTTTACTTCCTGTTCTTTCACTATGCGTGCCTGATCCACTTCTGTAGCAAAAGGACTCTGCAGATCAATCGCCATTTCGGGAAATGCGACGATCAAAAAATCGTCCCAGTCGGTAGACCGTAGGTACTTGGAATGCCCTTGTTCTACTGAAGCTCGAATAGTGGCAGCAGTCCTTGACAGCGTAGCCATCTGCAAATCGTTCAGGTGAGGCTTGTAGCGCTCAAACGCAAACAGCAACGGAACCGCTTGGGGGTATCTATGCCATGCATAGCTTGATGCGCTTGCAGCAAGCAGCGCAACGGCGTCGCCAATGGCTTGGCTTTCAGAACCAATGCGAATCCGGAGGATTTGCGCAAAAAAACCGTCTCGGTTCGTCAGGGGGCGCCAAGCATCGGGAAGAACAGATCGACCCCGCAACTCCAAAGCAATGCTCTCTGATGTGACCACGTACGTACCGACCATCGCAGGCTTATCAGACCACTCCGCCTGAATCGCTCTAATGAAACCCTTTGCAAGCTGATACGTGCTGGCGGACTTGAGCCAGCTCTCATGCTTGCGTTGGTCCCGTTGTAAACGCTGTCTTGCTTCAAGCTGTTGCTGTTCTGCGCGTCGACGCGCTTGCTGTTTTGCCGCAAGTTCTTTCTGAGTTCGTTGCATCGCAGCAAATCGGTTTTCAAGTTGCCTGCGTGCTTTTGCGATTTCTGGCTCCATCCATGGATGAACGATCCATTGCTTGGCGGTGGAGGTGCCTTGAATCAAAGAGATGATTTCCTTGGACTTGGCCCTGTGAGCCATTGGGAAAAGGTCCGCACGAATCTGGATGCAACCCACCCTTGCATTGATGATCTTTTGCTTTTTCTCTTGGCTAAGGTAGTTGGTGACGGCGGCTTCAAACATGAAGGGCACTGCATCAGCAACAGTCGAACTCTTACGAGCCGTGCAAAAAACGTCAGGGACCATCGAATCGAAAGCTTTCTCTAGCCGAACGTCTTCGATGTACAGATCAAACCCTGGGCAGAAAGCAAGAGCAGTTTGCGTCTCGCCGTTGGGCATGTTCATGGTTACGGGTACCGTGTGCTCTGGCACGCGAATCACGCCAGTGGACGATAAGGCTTTCTTGATCAGCCAGTGGAGAACCGTCTCGCTGGCTTGCTTTCCATCCAGGCCTTCCAGGTACTCAGCTGGTATGCCATCCAAGTACTGTTCTCTCGTCGAGGCAATGTCGTCAGGAAGCCGCGCATCAAGTTGGTCGTCCTGCCAGTGTGACTCCCAATCTATGCCGCATCCGGGAAGTCTCAGGTACTCCAAGATTTGTCGTGTGTCCCAAGAAGCAATTTCTGGGTCAGCGACGTCAGCAAGTGAGAGAACGCAGCGACTCTCTCCTGAGTCATAGATTTGTTCTTTGGTGCGCACAGTCACGACGAGAATGCGACCATCAGGAAGCTCCAGTCGTGCACTTACGTCATCGATCCAAGTTCTGCGTACGATGGGAACAGTCTCGCCTGGAAGTTCCTGTTTGACGTAAACAACTTCACCGGTAGGCAGAGTCGTCGGTAAGTTGCGCCTTCTTGGCGGTAAGGCAACGACATCCTGATCAACGAACAACTGAAGAGCGATGATCTTGGAAACGCCAGAAAGGCACTTCTCCTGGCCGCTATGTTCGTGCTTGAAATGTTTGCGCTGCGTTCCTGGCAGCTCAAAGTGAGAAGGTGGTTTGCCTACATTGATGGCCCACAGCGGCTGCCTGCAAGATGGGCAGATGCACTCACACTTGGCGCCGACCTCTGAGCTCCCCAGCATCGCAACATGCACGGGTTTGCGTAGATCAGACGCTCTGACAGCCCACGTCATTAAGCCGTCGGAGGTTGCGCTGGGCTCCTTGGGGGACATTCTTATTTGAAGACGAAATTGGTCAGGCTGAGCGCAGCCATTCGCTGGACCAAGCAAACAAGATCGTCAGATAAGTGTCAGGCAAGTCCAGCGGCTCAAAGTGTAGAAGCTCGGCGTTTGGCGCGCAACAGATTTGCTCTGACGGGCATTTTTGATCCCCGCGCTATACGGAGTCGTCAACTTCAAAGGACCCCGTCATGAAACACCCAGCTCCCCTTCCACTTTTCGACAAAAAAGCCGTGTGCAGCCTGCTCGGACTTTCGCCTCGTTGCCTGGAAAACATGGTGAAAGAAGAAGTCTTCCCGCGGCCCATTCGGATGGGCCGATACGTCTACTGGCGCGAAGACGCAGTCTATGCCTGGCACGAGCGCCGGTTCGCGCCTCAGCGTGAGTGGGTCGACAGCCATGCCGCCAGCAACCGGGGCCGCCACGGCAGGTCAGGCTCCTGAGTGCTGAGCATGGCGTGCGCGGAAGCGCCAACGCCTAAGCGCGTGCTACGGGCACTTCATGCCAGTCCGTCGTGTACCTTGGCGTGCGCCTGACCTGCTTCATGCCCCAGGTGTCAGCCCCTTCGTCAATGCCCGAGCTGCCCAGCAGCAAGGTGCGCTTGCCGAAGCGGTCGTTCACCTGGTCCATGGCCACCATCAAGCGCGAACGGTCACGTGCTTCGGGCTCTGCTTCGTCGAACCCCAGCTCAACCTGCATCACGGTATCCGGGAGCAGGTCCAGCAGCATGACACCGGCCTTGGCCAGTTTGTAGCCGGGCTGGTAGATGGCCTTCAAACCCGTGAGCGCGGCGTGGGTCAGCTCGCTGGTGTCGGCCGTGGGCCGGCGCAGCGGCACCACGACGCTGCGCGAATAGCGCGGCCCGTCTCTGAAGGGCGAGGTTCTCGCAAACACCAGCACTTGGCCTGCCAGGTGGTGCTGCCGCCGAAGCTTTTCGGCCGCGCGGGTGGTGAACTCGCTGATGGCCTCTTGCAGGTGCTTCAACTCGGTCACCGGTTGGCCAAAGCTTCGGGTACTGGCGATCTGCTGTTTGGCGGTTGGCACGTTGTCCAGTTCGATGCACGGCTCACCGCGCAGCTCGCGCCATGTGCGCTCCAGCACCACGCCCCATTTGCTTCGCACCAGGTCACCGGGCAACTGAACGAAGTCGTGCACCGTGTGCACGCCCACGGCCTTGAGCTGGGCACTCAACTGCCGCCCCACACCCCACACATCGCCCACTTCTGTGGCCGACAACACCTCACGCAGTTGGTCGTGGTTCAACGCTGCCAGGTTGCACACCGTGGCCAGCGAGTCAGGGTAGAGACCTGGCTTGCGCTCGGCTGTTTTGGCGATGTGGTTGGCCAGCTTCGCCAGGGTCTTGGTGCCCGCGATGCCGATGCCGCAGGGAATGCCGACCCATTGCTGAATGCGAGCCCGAATCTTCCATGCCCTATCGACCAGGTCACCCCTGACACCCTCGAGCCCGATGAAGCTTTCGTCGATGCTGTAGATCTCTTGCGTGGGCCCCAGGCCAGCGGCCAGGCTCATCATGCGGTCGCTCATGTCGCCATACAGCGTGAAGTTGGCTGACAGGGCCACCAGGCCCGCCTGCTCCTCCAGGTGGCGGATCTTGAACCAGGGCTCGCCCATCTTGATGCCCAGGGCTTTGGCCTCGTTGGAGCGCGCAATGGCGCAGCCATCGTTGTTCGACAGCACGACCACCGGCCTGCCGTTCAGGCTGGGGCGAAACACCCGCTCGCAACTCACATAGAAGTTGTTGCCATCGACCAGCGCAAACACCGCAACACCTCAAACGGGAAAGCGCTTGATGCTGGCCGTGACCACGCCCCACACCTCCAGCGTCTGGCCCTCGCGAGGGGTGATGTCGGGGTAGGTGGCGTTGGCCGCGCGCAGCTTGACCCGCCCTGCGCGCTGGTAGAGGTGCTTGACCGTGAACTCGCCATCGACCACAGCGACCACCACCTGGCCGTGCCTGGGCTTGATGGCCTTGTCGACCACCAGCATGTCGCCGTCAAAAATGCCCGCGTCTCGCATGGAATCACCGCTCACGCGCAGCAGAAAGGTGGCCTGAGGGTGCGTGACCAACTCTTGCGTCAGATCGATGCGCTTGACGGTCAAGTCTTCAGCCGGCGATGGAAAACCGGCGCGCACCTTGTCGCCCGCCAGCGGCAGCACCAGGCTGCACTCTGACAGGGGCACGGGTTGGCGGAAATCCAATGTGCTGTACATGCATACAGTATAGGTGCTCGTTACGATGTTGTGCATGTGCGCCCACTACGAAGCCGTCTCGCAACCTGAACGACTGCACGAGCTGTTCAAGGTGGCCATGCCCACAGGCGCGGTGGCCGATGTGTGGCCCGGTTACGCAGGCATCTTCATTCGCCACCCGCGAGAGGCGCAGCAGGGCGATGGTGTGGCCCCCTGGCGTGAGGCCATGGCGGGCTCGTTCGGCCTGATCCCGCACTGGGCGAAAGACCCGAGCCTGGCCAAGAAGACTTACAACGCGCGTAGCGAGACCGTGGCGACCAAGCCCAGCTACCGGGATGCCTGGCGCTTGGGGCGGCGCTGCATCATCCCCGCTGAGGCCTTTTATGAGCCCGATTGGCGATCAGGCCGGGCAGTGCCGACGCGCATAGCTCGCGCCGATGGCAAGCCGATGGGGATTGCTGGCATCTGGACAGGCTGGCGGGCGCCCGATGGCTCCATCGTGCGCAGCATGAGCATGTTGACGGTCAATGCCGATGAGCACCCGCTGATGAAGAACTTCCATCGGCCGGAGGACGAGAAGCGGATGGTGGTGGTGCTGGAAGAAAACGACTTTGATCGCTGGCTAAGCCCGCTGGACAGGCCGGAGGCGATGCTGCGATCTTTGCCGGCGGAAAAGTTGGTCGCTGGCGCAAGCATGTGACTGCTTGAGGCTGATCGCAGTCCTCCGATCAGCCCACACCGGACGTTAGCTTTCGGCCACAAGCAGCCGTTGGGTGGTGCGTCCGGAAGCGGACGTCGATTACCCAGACCAGCTCATTGCATCAAAGCTTCGATCAATGGGCAGGTGGGCGGAGCGGGCGTCGGCGCCTAGCTGAAGGGTAATCGCGTGTCGCCGAGGGCTGAACCTTCGACATGCGAAGCGGGGCCGGGACGTTAGCGGGCAGCCCCAGCAGTCGCATCTGCCTGGGCGATGAACGCCAGCAACGCGGGCGTCGACTGCTTCTCACGATGCACAACCAGATGACATTGCCGAAGCTGCCGCGGCAATGTCGTGGAGACGCGGCACAGACGTCCAGCCTCCAGCGCATCGTTCACTACCCAGGCGGACAGGCAAGCCACCCCCAACCCTTCCTGAGCGGCACGCTGGATGGCCTCCGAACTGCCTAGCTCGATGCTGCGCCGGTAAGAACGCAGGTGGGGCAGCAAGCTCTGGTCGGTGGCCTCGCGCGTGCCAGAGCCCGTTTCGCGAACCAGCCAGACCGCCTCACGCAGCGTGCGCAGGGGAATGCGATCGCCCGCCCGGCTTGACTGGGCCAGCGCACTGTCGGGCGCAGCCACGACCACCATCTCGTCTTGCAGCCAGGGGGTGATCACCAGCTCCGGCTGGTGGCTGGGCCCCTCGATCAGCCCCACGTCGAGTTCGAAAGCGGTCACGGCATCGCAGATGGCGGCGGTGTTCCCGATAACGACCTTCGACCGCCAGGCGGCGGCGCTGCCGGGCTGCTGTGCCCCCATGAAGCCAGCGAGCAGCTTGGGCAACACGTAGTTGCCAATCGTCGTGCTGGCGCCGATGCGCAGCGACTGCGCCTGCGCGCTGCCGTCGCGCGACATCTGCTCGATGCCTGCGGCGCCGTCGAGCAAAGCCAAAGCCCGCGGCAACAGCGCGCGGCCGTTGTCGTTCAACAGCAGGCGTTTGCCGGCGCGGTCGAACAGGCGCAGCGACAGCAGGCGTTCCAGCTCGTTGACGGCCGAACTGGTGGCCGATTGCGACAGCGCTATCTCAGCGCTGGCCGCCGTGGTGCTGCCGCTGCGCGCCACGGCGACAAAAATCTGCAGCTGACGCAGGGTGAGTCGAAGCACGTCCACGGTGATTGCCTTTGTTATCGATTTCGCAGGTACATCTTAGTCATACAACCCGTTGGACGGGTTGATTGCCAAGCTCTAAATTTGCCTGGCCGCTCGATCACGGGGCGGCGGCCCGCCGCGCCACCACCGGCATCTGGAGCCCGACATGCTGACCCTTGAACGAACAACCCCACGCCCCGCAGCACCCGGCCCGCTGGCCCCACAGGCGCTGCATGCCCTTCAATGGGTTGCTGCCCGGCGGCCAGTGGCGGGCTTCATGGGGCCGACCCGCGACGTGGCCCATGCCGTCTCGACCACCTTGGCCGCCGACAGCAGCATCGACCCGCAGGTGCTGCGCTGGATGCCGGTCGCAGTGCCGATGGCGGCCGTGCTGCTGTGCGCCGGCATCGCCTTGATCTGGGTGCTGGCGTGATGCACGCGCTGTCGACCTCACAAGCCAGCCCTGGCCCGTCAGCCGGCCACCGGGCAGCGCGGTTGCGCTTGCAGTTGGCAGCCCTGCTGCCCGGCCTGGCCTTGAGCGGCGCCCTGGCCGCGACCGGCATCGCGCTGGGCCACATCGGCTGGCTGCAGGACCACGGCTTCAGTGCGCTGACGCTGGCCATCGTGTTGGGCATGCTGGTGGGCAACACGGTCTATCCGCTGGTGCCGCGCCTGGCCGCGGCCAGCGGTGCCGGCGTCAACGTGTCCAAGCAGAACCTGCTGCGCCTGGGGGTCGTGCTGTACGGCCTGCGGCTGACGGTGCAGGACATCGGCCACGTCGGCATCGCCGGCGTCGCCATCGACGCGCTGGTGCTGGGCTCGACCTTCGCGCTGGCCTGCTTCATCGGCACGCGCTGGTTGGGCCTGGACCGCAAGACGGCGATGCTGATCGGCGCCGGCAGTTCCATCTGCGGCGCCGCCGCGGTGATGGCTGCCGAACCGGTGGTCAAGGCGCGCGCCGAGCAGGTAACGGTGGCGGTGGCCACGGTGGTGGTGTTCGGCACTCTGGCGATCTTTCTGTACCCGGCGCTGTTCGAGCTGAACCAGCACTGGGCGCTGATTCCGGGTGGCGCCAACGGCTTCGGCATCTACGCCGGCTCGACCATCCACGAGGTAGCCCAGGTGGTGGCCGCGGCGCGTTCGGTGGGCCCGGACGCGGCCAACTCGGCCGTCATCGCGAAGATGGTGCGGGTGATGATGCTGGCGCCGTTCCTGGTGATGTTGTCGGCCTGGCTGGCACGTGACGACAAACGCCACGCCCACACTTCCGCCGCCACGGGCCAGGCCCCAGGCAAGCTCGCCGTGCCCTGGTTCGCCTTCGGCTTCGTCGCGGTGGTGTTGTTCAACTCGCTGCAGTGGCTGCCGGCCTCGGTGGTGGCGGTGACCACCGAGATCGACACCGCGCTGCTGGCCATGGCCATGGCCGCACTCGGCCTGTCCACGCACATCGGCGCCATCCGCAAGGCCGGTGCCAAGCCGCTGTTGCTGGCGCTGATCCTGTTCGGCTGGCTCATCGTCGGCGGTGCCTTGATCAACCGCTGGGTACCGGCCCTGCTCGGCTGAAGCCTCGAATTCACGGCCCGACGGAATAAACCACGGGCTCTCCTCGTCCACCACAGCAAGCCTTTCCCTCTTTTCTCAACACTCTCCGAAAGACATCCCATGAATACCTTCTTCCGCACCACCGCGCTGGCCTGGTGCAGCACCTTCGTCCTCGTCGCCGCCAGCGTGCCCGCCAACGCCGCCAACGGCGCCGAAGCCACCCCGGCCCGCGTCACCTTCGACGGCCAGATCCGCAACAACTCGCTGGCGCTGAGCCCCGACGAGGCCACCGCCGTGGTGTCTTACAGCGAGCGCCCGGACGTCATCGTCTACGACCTGGCCACCGGTGCCGTGCGCGGTGTGCTGCGCGGCTACGTCACGCCGCGCAACATCGTGTTCGCGCCCGACGGCAAGAGCTTCTATGTCTCCGACAGCAGCCTGGGCACGGTGACGCGCCTGGACACCACCACGCTCAAGCCGCTGGCCACCGCGTCGACGCTGGCGGCCGGCCCCGGCGCCTTCGGCACCGCGCTCAGCAAGGACGGCAGCGCGCTGTATGTCAACAACCAGGCCAGCAGCACGGTGACGCGACTGGACACCGCCAGCGGGCAGGCCAAGGCGGTGATCACCGGCTTTGCGCAGCCGCGCCAGGGCGTGCGCCTGAGCCCGGACGGCGCGAAGCTCTACGTCACCAACTTCCTGGGCGACAAGGTGACCATCGTCGACACGCAGACCGACAAGATCGAGGGCGAGATCACCGGCTTCAACAAGATCCGCGCCATCTCCGTCACCGCCGACGGCAAGACCCTGTTTGCGGCCAACAGCGGCAGCAACGACATCGCGGTGGTGGACATCGCCGCGCGCCGCGTCACCGGCACCGTGCCGGTGGGCCGCGACCCCTACGGCGCCGCGCTCACGCCCGACGGCCGCTTCGTCTACTCGGGCAACTTGGCCGACAACACGGTGTCGGTGATCGACGTGGCCACGTTGAAGGTGGTCGCCACCATCGCCGGCTTCAAGCAGCCGCGCCAGGCCATCGTGTTCACGCGCGACGGCAAGACGGCCTACGTGCTGAACGAGGACCTGAGCATCTCCAAGGTCGAGCGTGCCGGGCAGCGAATCGTCGCCACGGTGGCCGCTGCGCAGGCGGTGGCGGCGTACTGAAAACCGGGAACTGTCAGAGAACCGGCGCACCGCACGACCGAGCCGGGGGCTTGCCGCTTCCGGTTCGCCCCGTTGTCGCCCCGCCCGCACAAAGGATCGAATGAAAACTCTGGCCAACCCCTGCCGGCGCCGCTTGGCGGCACTTTGTCTGGCCATGTGCACGCTGCCCGCCGCGTTCGCAGCTCAGGCCCAGACGGCCGCCCCGCCGGCGCTGGAACTCGTGGTGCTGGGCTCGGGCGGCCCGGGTGCCACCGGCCGCGCGGGCTCGGCCTTCGTGGTGTTGGTGGATGGCGTGGCGCGTGTTTTCGTCGACGCCGGCCCGGGATCTTTCGTGCGCCTGGGTGAAGCCAAGCTGGCGCTGGGTCGGGCCGACATCGTGCTGCTGACGCACCTTCATGTGGACCATGCCGGTGGACTGCCAGGCCTCTTCAAGGCCCGTGCGGTGTCCAACCGCGGGCCGGTCGATTTCAAGATCTTCGGGCCGGCAGGGCGGCGTGCGCTCGATGCCGACGATGCCGACTTCCCGGCCACCAGCCGCTTCATCGACCTCTTGTTCGGCAAGCAGGGCGCCTTCGGCTACCTGAAGGACTTCTCGGCGCCGCTGCGCTTTCAAGTGAACGACATCGACGCACCCGCCACGGCGTCAGCCCTGCCCGAAGTGCGCACGGTGTTCGATGAGGGCGGCCTGCGCATCAGCTCCGTGGCCGGCCACCACCGCGACGCACCGGCGGTGGTCTACCGCATCGACCACGCCGGCAAGAGCATCACCTTCAGCGGCGACATCGACGCCAGCTGGCTGGCGGGTCTGCGGCGAATCGCCCAAGGCACCAGCCTGCTGGTCTTCAACAGCGTGGTGCTCGACCCACCCGGCTCGCCCGACGTGCTGTACACCTTGCACACGCCACCCAAGGCCATCGGCGAAGTGGCCGATGCGGTGCGCGCCGGCCAGCTGCTGCTGAGCCACCTGTCACCTGCGCTCGACGCGCAGCGTGATGCCGTCAAGGCGTCGATTGCCGCGCACTACGCCGGCGGGGTGGTGTTTGCGCAAGACGGTCAGCGGCTGGCGCCCTGAGGCGCGCAGCCGCCGGCGATAGTGCCGGTACCGGCCCCCAGTTCGACGCCCGTGCCCACCGACCCCACGAAGGTGATCACGCGAGCCATGCCGTCGGGCCGCAGGAACACGGCGGCGTCGAACTTCATGCGCTGGCCGACCGATGGGCTGCCGCTCACGAAACCTTCGGTGCCGACACCGCGGTCCAGGCCCCGCAAGTAGAAGGCGCCCTCCGTGGTGCCGAGGGCGTCGGCAAAGGTGCCCGAGAAGCTGAAGGTGTCGCTGGCCGGGTCGTAGCCGGCGAACGCGCTCGCCACATCCACGTCGCCGTTCTGCGGACCGATGTACGTGGGCAGTAGGTTGCCAATGGGGTCGGTGATGCCTTGCGCCAGCGCACCGGTCGCGGCGGTGAACAAGCTGGCCAGCAGCAGGAAGGTCAGGGTTCGCTTCATCGGAGCAATTGGTGGAGCGTGTCGGGCGGGTCAACTGCCGATGGCGTGACAGAAAAAGTTTTTGCGTGGGCCGGAATAGACCGCCTGCCGGCGCCGTCTGCCCTTGTGTCGGGACCTCATGGACCCTTCATCCACCACCGACCACCCTCACTTCACATCAAGCCTTCAACGGAGCCCTCCATGTTCAAGACATTCACCTTCGCCGCTACCGCCCTGACCCTTGCCGCCGGCAGCGCCTTCGCCGCCCCTTCCGACGACGCCCGCACGCACTTCCAGGCCATCGCTTCGGGCGACACGCAGATCGTGATGCGCGGCTACGCCGACCAGGCCCAGCTGAACTGGGTCGGCGGCCCGCTGGACGGCACCTACGCCACCACCGACGCCATCCGCGGCACCTGGGAAAAGTTCGGCAAGGCCGTCGGCCCGCTGAAACTCACCATCGGCTCAATCGAAGAGTCGGCCAACCCCAAGGGCGCCACCGTCTCGGCCAACGTCGTCTTCGAAGGCAAGATGCCCATCAAGGTGCGTTACGTGCTGACCTACCGCGAAGGCAAGATCGTCAGCGAAACCTGGCAGATCGACCCCAAGCTGGCAGTGGCTGCGGCTTACTGAGCCACCCGCTCAGCCCATCAGCACTCTACCCAGGACGCCCCCATGAAACATCTCCCCACCTTGGCCGCGATGCTCATCGCCACGGCTTCCTTCGCGGCGCCGCCGACGAGCGCCATGGCGGCCGACGTGCCGGCCAAGCTCGCCAACGGCGTGCTCGTCGACGCCAAGGGCATGACGCTCTACACCTTCGATAAGGACATGGCCAGCAGTGGCAAGAGCGCCTGCAACGGCCCCTGCGCGACGCTGTGGCCGCCCGCGATGGCCGCCGCCAGCGACCAGCCCGCCGGTTCGTACACGATCGTCGTTCGCGACGACGGCTCGCGCCAGTGGGCCTACAAGGGCAAGCCGGTCTACACCTACCAGGCCGACCAGAAGCCCGGCGACCGCGCTGGCGACAACTTCAAAGACGTCTGGCACATAATCAAGGAATGACCTCTGTCGACGATCCACACCCAGCCCCGCACGCCGCGAGCCGCCGATGCAAGACGACTCCAACCTGCTGAGCTGGGTGCCGCGCCTGCGCCGCTATTCCCGGGCGCTGGTGAACAACCATGAAGATGCCGACGACCTGGTGCAGGACACGCTGGAGCGGGCCTGGGCCAAGTCGGGCCTGTGGGGCGGCGTGGCCGATATGCGCGCCTGGCTCTTCAGCATCATGCACAACCTGCACGCCGATGGCGTGCGCCGGCCCAGGCTGCACACCGTGACCATGGACGACGACACCCCCGAGGTGCCGGTGGCGCCGACGCAAGGTGACAGGCTGGCGGTGCTGGACCTGCAGGCCGCGCTGGACCTGCTGCCCGTCGAGCAGAAGGAAGTGCTGCTGCTGGTGGCGCTGGAAGACATGGCCTACGCCGACGTGGCGCAGGCCCTGGGCATTCCCATCGGCACGGTGATGTCGCGCTTGTCGCGCGGCCGCGAGCGTCTGCGCGGCCTGATGGAAGGCCGTGCCGAGCCCGTGCGGCTGAAGGTCGTCAAATGAATGCATTGCGAAGCACCCTATGAGTACCGATCGCCCATCGCCGCCCACCCTCCCGCCCACCCCCCCGGTCACCGAGGCCGAGCTGCATGCGTTTGTCGATGGCCGTCTGCCCGCAGAGCGTGAGGCCGAGATCGCCGCCTACCTGGCCGCGCGCCCCGACGATGCGCAGCGCGTCGAGGCCTACCGTGCGCAGAAGCGCGAGCTGCACGCCCTGTTCGACCCCGTGCTGGACGAGCAGCCGCCGCAACGCCTGCTGAAGTCGGCGCGCCCGCGCGCCGTATCGCCGACGCCTTGGTACCTGCAGCGCTTGGCCGCCGGGCTGGCTATCGCCGTCATCAGCGGCGCCACGGGCTGGGGGCTGCGCGGCGTCGGACCTGGAACAGCCGGTGACGATGCAGCCCGCATGGCGGCTGTGCAACCGGCCCCAGGTGGTTTGACTTTGGTGTCTGCGGGTGGCTTCGCGCAGCGCGCCGCCGTGGCGCATGCGGTCTACAGCCCCGATGTGCGCCGGCCCGTGGAAGTGGACGCCGCGCACGAAGACCAGCTCGTGGCCTGGCTGTCCAAGCGCATGGGCGCGCCGATGAAACCGCCGCACCTGCAGGCGCAGGGCTACACGCTGGAAGGCGGGCGCCTGCTGCCAGGTGGCCAGGGGCCGGTGGCTCAGTTCATGTACCGCAACGAGCAGGGCAGCAAGCTGACGCTGTACGTGTCCAATGACGTCGCTGACGTGGGCAGCGCCGCGGGCTCGGGCGGGGCCGCGAAACCGGATGCGAAACCGGGTGCGAAGAACGCTGACACCGCCTTCCGCTTCGCGCAGGAAGGCGCCGTCAACGTGTTCTATTGGGTCGACGGACCCTTCGGCTACGCCTTGTCGTCAGACGTCGACCGCAGCGTGCTGGCGCGGGTGTCGACCGAGGTCTACCAACAGCTGGGCACCCCGCGCTAAAGGCAACAGCAAGTCCCGCGGCGCAGGTGGTTTGCACCGCCATGGAATGAAACGCCCTGCAGTGCGCTCTTGGCTGCGAGCGCCTGACGCACCGCCGCCGCCCGTCGTTGGGTGCGAGGTCACGCGTCACACACTGCCGTCCACCTTTGCACTGAACACAGAAAGCACCCATGAGCACACAACGTCGCGACATCCTCAAATACTCGCTGGCCGCCGCAGCCGCCAGCGCGCTGCCCGCAGCGCAAGCCCAGGCGCCGTCCAGCGCCGCCGCCGCCACCGGCATCGACCCGCGCGACCGCGTCTTCATCACCAACGAAGACTCCAACACGCTGGTCGTGATCGACCCCAGGACCAACACCGTCGAGAGCACCATCAACCTGACCAGCTTCGACGAAGACCCGCGGCCGCCCTTCCGCTATGTCACCGCCGGCGTGGCGCCGACGCACGCGGCGATGATCCACAAGCCGCTGTACCACGGCTGCATCGACGCCCACGGCGCGGTGCCGTCGCCCGACGGCCGGCTGCTGGCCACCAGCGGGCGCGGCTCGAGCAACATCTACCTCGTCGACGCCGAGCAGCGCCGCGTCATCGGCAACACGCCCAACCCGGCCGCTGGCATGACGACCAACCCCGAACGCCTGAGCAGCGGGCTGCTGCTGGGCCGCGAACCGCACGAGCCCACCTTCACGCGCAACGGCAAGGAGCTTTGGGTGACGCTGCGCGGGGAAGACCGCATCGCCATCGTCAACGTCGAACTCGCCCTGCGTCAGTTGAAGGGCACCGACAACACAGGTTCGACGGCCATCCGCCAGTTCCTGCCGACGATCAACGGCCCGGCCCAGGTATGGTTCAACCGCGAAGGCACGCTGGCCTTCGTGGCCAGCCAGAAGGTGTCGCAGGTCGACGTGTTCCGTGTCAACCCGGGCGCCGATGGCCACAGCCAGCCGCAGCGCGTGACGACACTGGACATCAGTGCGCAGGACAAGCCCGGCTTCACGCCCTTCATGAAGACCACGCCCGACGGCGCCGAGGTGTGGTTCTCGCACAAGCTGGCCGATGCGCTGTCTTCTCGCTCGACGCGGGGCGGTTTCGACCTCATTGACAGCGTGCCGCTGGGCATGGGCGCGCGGCCCAACCACGTCGAGTTCGTCAGCAACGCGCGCGGCAGCGTGGTCTATGCCAGCCTGGCGCGCATCGACGACGGGGGCCCCGGCGGCGTCGCCTCCAGCCCCATCGCCATCATCGACCGCAGCGCAGCCAGCGGCCAGCGCAAGGTGGTCGGCACCTTCTTCAGCCACGGCCGCGAATCGCACGGGCTGTGGACCAACCCCGAGAACACGCTGCTCTACGTGGCGCACGAGCAGGACGAACTGCCCGGCACGCCCAACGCCGGCCAGACGGTGTGCAGCGCCTTCGACGTCAGCGACCCGCTGAAGCCGGTCTTCATCGCGCAGATTCCGCTGGGCAACCTGACCCTGCCTTCCGGAGCGCTGCGCAACAAGAAGAGCATCAACCTGGTCTACGTGCGCGTGGGTGCCAAGGGGCAGACTGCATGAAGGGCATGAAGGGCATGAGGGGCGGACACGCCCAACATGGAGTCAGTGCCTTCGAGCGCGAGATGGACGCTTCGATGGCCCGCATGATGCAAGACATGCACGGCCCGGGCTTCGTGGGCCAGGCCGACATCGACTTCCTGGCGATGATGATTCCGCACCACGCCGGCGCCGTCGACATGGCGCGGCTGGTGCTGCAGCACGGCCGCGACCCGGCCACGCGGCAACTGGCGGAGGAGATCATCGCCGGCCAGACCATCGAGATCGAGAGCATGACGCGGCGGCTGGCGGCCTTGCAGCAGCGCTCTAGCGCGGGTTCGGCAGCCGAATTTCCATCGCTGGGTGGCACGCGCGGGCCGTGATGCCCAGCCTGAGGGTAAGCACTGACGATGGCGATGGAATGAACCGCAGCGCTGTCCGCTCTTGATCACCATGCTGTTCCAGTCTGCCGAGTCCCGCTACAACCAATGGGTGCGGGACCATTACCGCTTCCTGCTGCGCAGCGCCTGGGCGCTGACGGGCTCGCGTGACATCGCCGAAGACGTGGTGCAGGACTGTTTTGCCAACGCCTGGAAGCACCGCGAGCAGTTGCGCGATGCGGCCTTGGCGCGGGCCTGGCTGTTCCAGATCATGCGGCGCGCCGCCTTCCGCCAGGCCGCGCCGGGCATGCAGTCGCTGGACGACGACGAGCAGCCCGAGCAGGCCGCCCCCGACGCCGGGCTGGACGACAAGCTGGACGTGGTCAAGGCGCTCGCGCGGCTGGCGCCCATCCACCGCGAGGTGCTGGTGCTGTTCTATTTCGACGACATGCCCACCGCGCAGATGGCCGAGGCGCTGGAGATTGCGCCCGGCACCGTGCTGTCGCGCCTGGCTCGCGCGCGCGACGCGCTGAAGCAGGTGATGGGCGTGCCAGTGCGGGCACCCGGCGGCGCCCAGGTCACGCCCTTGCGGAAGACCCCGTCATGAAGCGCGAACTCCGGCCGCCCGAGTTGCCCGACAGCGCGTTCGACTTGCGCACGCGCGCCGAACTGGCGCTGGCCTTCGAGCCCATCGACGCCCCGCCGCACTTGTACCGCAAGGCGCAGCCGCTAATGGCGCGGCGCAGCTTCCAGCGCGCCGTGCTGGGCCTGCTGCTGGCAGGCAGCGGCACCGGCGCCGTGCTGGCCATGCGCCCGCCAGAACTCGTGCGCGGCGCCATCGAACACGAATACTTCGAGCGCACGCTGCGCGGCACCTTCATGGCCAGCGCGCCCTTGCTGCAGCACCTGGGGCTGGCCGGCCAACAGGTTGTGCCCGGCTTCCCGCAGCTGATGCGGCCTTGCGACATCGACGGCCACCTCGTCTACCACCTCACCACCTTCTTCGAGAAGGGCGGCATGGTCACCGTGTTCGCCTTCGACAAGGCGGTGGCGCTGACGGAGGGCAGCGGCTGGTGGGGCAACGTGCACTGGAAAGTCATCACCTCGCGCGACGGCAAGCCGCTGGTGCTGGTGGCGCAGAAGAAGCAGGCCCTGGCCGTGGCGCAAAGCCAGTTCGGTCCAGCCACCGACATGTCCCCACCGAATTCCACACCGACCCCCAAGGAGACCCGATGAACAAGACCTTGAACTCGCTGCCGCGGCGCCAGATGCTGGCCGGCAGCGCCAGCGCCCTGGCCGCGGCCGGCCTGGCCACTTTCACGCGCGGTGCCGCCGCGGCTGGCGAAACCCCAGTGGCCAGCGCCACGCCCAAGCCGCTGCCCGCCTACGTGAACTGGAAAGACCCGGCCAGCGTCATCGTGCACAGCAGCACCACCATCGAGACCAAGCGCGCGGCCTTCGGCAGTGGCGTCATCACGCCGGCCGAGCAGCTCTACATCCGCAACAACCTGCCGGCGCCCGACGCCTCCATCGTGGCCGACCGCGACGCGTGGGAAGTGGCCATCGAAGGCGTGAAGGCCCCGCGCAAGCTGACGCTGCGCGAGCTGAAGACGATGGGCGTGGAGACCACCGCGATGGTGCTGCAGTGCTCGGGCAATGGTCGCGGCTACTTCCCCAGCAAGCCCAGTGGCACACCCTGGCAGGTGGGCGCGGCGGGTTGCGTGATGTGGACCGGCGTTCCGGTGCGCGTGGTGGCCGAAGCGCTGGGCGGCGTCGTGCCGGGCGCCGGTTACCTGACCGGCACCGGCGGCGAGAAGCTGCCCGAAGGCCTGGACCCGCTGAGCATCATCGTCGAGCGCTCGGTGCCGGCCGCCGCGATGGCTGACGCGCTGCTGGCCTGGGAGATGAACGGCGTGCCGATCTCGCTGGCCCACGGCGGCCCGCTGCGCCTGATCGTGCCCGGCTACACCGGCGTGAACAACATCAAGTACATCAAGCGCTTGGCCTTCACGGCCAAGGAGACGGACGCGAAGATCATGTCGCACGGGTACCGCATCTCGCCGCCGGGCGGCAAAGGCGACCCGAGCCAGCCGTCGGTGCAAGAGATGACGGTCAAGTCGTGGATCAACTCGCCCGCGCCCGACGCAGCTGGCGTGAGGGCCGGCCTGGTGCAAGTGCAGGGCGTGGCCTTCGGCGGGATGAACGGCATCAAGCGCGTCGAGGTGTCGCTGGACGGCGGCAAGACCTGGAGCGACGCGCGGCTCACCGGGCCCGACCTCGGCCGCTATGCCTGGCGCCAGTTCGTGCTGCCGGCCAGGCTGCCGGCCGGCAGCCACACGCTGGCCAGCCGCGCCACCGACACGGCAGGCAACGTGCAACCCGAGCAGCGCATGGAAAACGCCGGCGGCTACAACAACACGAGCTGGGCCGACCACGCCGTGAAAGTGACGGTGGCCTGATCATGCGCAGCACTATCCAGCAGCGCTTCATGTTGCATGCAATGAGGGTCGCGTCGGTGCTCGTCGCCGGCCTGGCGCTGCCCGTTCTACCCGCGCTGGCGGCCGACGACAGCGCGCAACTCGCGCTAGGGAAGAAGCTGTTCCTGCAAGGCGTCGTCCCGTCGTGCGCCGTTTGCCACACCTTGCAGGCCGCGGGCGCCGAGGGCGCCGTCGGCCCGGTGCTGGACGAGTTGAAGCCCGACGCTGCGCGCGTGGCGAAGGCGCTGCGCAACGGGCTGGGCCAGATGCCCTCGTACAAGGACAAGCTCACCGAAGCAGAGATTGCGGCGCTGGCGCTCTACGTGTCGAAGGCCAGCGGGGGTGCCAAGTGAAACTTCAGGTGGGTGGAATCTGTGGTGCATCCCCACCGATAAAGGCTCGTCCGCGCGGGCCGCAAGACGCTGACTGGCACCGAAACGCAGGGCATCTTCATCGGTCGCCGCCGTCGGCAGCGACTGCTTCTCAACTCCTCGACAGACTGGATTGGGTCGGAAGCGGTCATTCGGTCATTCAACTTGAATGACCGCAACCGCTGCAGAACCGCCATCCATTGGTGCCTCAATTAGAACTCTGATGAGCCAGAGCGATGCATTCTTCGTAGCTATCGGAAGTGTTGTGCAAGTAGTATCGGGATATGCCCAAAGACACTGAGCCGAAACACACATCGACGCCGCAGCACCAGGCTTCAGATGAAGAGCAAGCTTGGCTAGACAAAGCTCCGGTTGGCCGCGAGTTCGGTAGCCCTGACTATGAGTGCTTGACGGCACTGGATCAGGCCGCATTCGCAGCCTTCCAATCTTGGGAGCGGGTGCGGGACTGGCTGGAAACGCCACATCCTCAGCTCAATGGAATTTGCCCTGAAGACGCAGTGCGGAACCCCGATGGGCTTAGCAAAGTCATGGCCATTCTCATGATGGCTGGGAGCCATGCTAGCGATAGTTTGATGCGCGAAGCTGAAAAGATGCCTGTTCAAGAGCGAGACTCTTCCAATGGCCTTGCGGAGATTAGGAACCTCAAGGGCATGTTTGGTCGGTCCTCCAAGCGAGTCTCAGTTGAAGACATGAACGCCGCCATCGCACGCTGTGGTGCCAGGAAGAAGTAGCGCACAGAAAGCAAGCTCCTCGGTTGCCAAAGCAACGGCCATGTCGCTTGAAGGCTGAACTGAGTCACTCGCGCGCATTGACCCGAATGTCAGCAGCGACCATGACCGGACGGTCGACACCATAGATCCCGCTATACCTTGGTGGCCGGGCATTTGATTTGTTATTGTGGTTACGGTGCGATCAACGACAGGTTGACCGAAACGCAGCGAGCAACATATAGCAACCCAAGTCTAGGGAGATGATAATGAGCACATATAAAGCACTTGATCGTTACCCGATCGCAAAGACACGCGGCTCGTGCGTTTGTTGACCACCACCCTTGCGAGAACACGATGGCAGACGACACCTCTCCAACGACTCCCACACACTTGTCGCTGGGCAACAGGCAGACTATCACCGACTACTACGTCCCTAAAAACGTCCAAGACGAACCCCTTGCGTTTAAGTACAAAAACTTTACCCGCCTCAATGGGCGCAAGATAACGTTCAAGAACGTGTCTTTTGAGCACAGCGTGTTCGACGGCTGTTATTTGCGCAGTTGCGTATTCGACTCGTGCAACTTCACGGGGTGTCGATTCATCGGCTCCAACTTTCATCAGTCGAGCTTCCCCGGCTCTAGGTTTGACTACGCGACCTTCGAGCGCTGCCAAATCGACTCCGACATACTGACTGTTTGGGCACCGCCAGAAGAAAACCTCAAAATGCGCTTCGCGCGATCTTTACGAATGAACTTCCAGCAGATTGGCGACGCGAAGGCCGTAAATGAAGCGATCACGCAGGAACTCCATGCTACATCACGCCATCTGCTCCAGTCTTGGCGATCCGAGGATGATTTCTACCGGAAGAAATACCCTGGACTTATGCGGGTTCGGCAGTTCCTGGTTTGGGTCGAGTTCTGGGCGCTTCATTGCATCTGGGGGAATGGTGAGAGCATCCCCAGGCTGCTGCGGACGATCCTAATCGCGATACTGATCATTGCAATCTATGACGCCAATGCGATCAATGGCTCGGCGACGATCCAAGATTATTGGGAGAGCTTAAAAGTCGCCCCGGCAATCTTCCTTGGCACACTCCCCAGACCCTCCCACACGACTGCTGCTGCATCAATGATCGTCGCTACACGGTTGATCGCCTTGTCGCTGCTTACTGCATTGCTAGTGAAGCGCTTTGGCCGTCGATGATCATGCATTTTTACGCCTTCGGCTCGATTTGCCGCGGAGAGATTGATAGATCGTCCGACGTCGACCTACTAGCCTGTGTCACTGGGCCAAGTCCTGATGTTGATGTAAACAAGTTTTCGGTGTATCAGCATGAACGACTGCGAGAATTGTGGACAGAGGGAAACCCGTTCGCTTGGCACCTGCACTTGGAGTCTCGACTCCTGTTCTCGTCCGACGGCGTCGACTTCATCAAGTCACTAGGGGCGCCTGCGGCCTACGGGGCTGGTGCGGAAGATTGCAAAAAGTTTGCCAGCCTATTTTCCGAGTCACTTGATCAGTTGTCCGAGACCCGCGTGAACGCCACATTTAATCTGTCTTGCATGTTTCTGGGTATCAGAAACTTTGCCACCTGCTATTCGCTGTGGCGTGGTCGACCGGTCTTCTCAAGAAGCTCACCGCTGCTAATTGATGCGCCTCTCTACTTGGACGAAGGGGTCTTTGACGTGCTCAGGCGCGCAAGGATTCTGTCTACGCGCGGCATTGGCGACGCGTTGTCGAACGAAGAGGTTATGCTTGCGCTTCGGGGAGCTACGCCCATCCAAGGTTGGATGGCTCAACTGCTTGCTGAGGTGACAGCATGACTGAGTTCAACAATCGAATTGCCGCTCAGCGGGAGATCCTTCGCGCGGTGAACAGTGTGCGCTGGAGCGAGGAGCTCTACGGGATGTCAGGTGGGGCATTAGACCGTTGGGTACGGTCAAACGATCTCGATCAAAGCTCGAAGCTAGTCCGTCTGCTCAGGGATGCAGCAGAAAAGCTTTTCTTCCTCGCCAATAAGAGCCAAGAGCAGGTGACAGCCGAGTATCGGCATCGTTCGTCAGAGGTGTCAGGACTTACCGAAGAGATCCGACTCGAGCTTCAGCAGAGAAGCTAAAGCTCTTCGGGTTTGGGATGTAAGCAATCAACTCGCATTTTTGCCCCGATTTTGCATTTGTACTCATCTCGTGATTTGCTAGGAGCACCCGCTGCAGAAGAGCCACTCACCGAGCAAGGGCAGCTCAAGGCTGAAAGCGGTCACAGGGCCCCTCCACTGATAAGACCCAATCGCCAGAACCGTGCAAGAATAGAAAAATGAACAATGAAAGCAATCAAGGAGCAGAGAAACCTATTGACGAAGGTTCTTCGGAGCAAAGCGAAGCAGTAGGCCTTGCGAGAGCGGAGGGCCTTGTCGCAACAGTTCCCGACGATGTCACACTTACTGGGGGCAGTCAGCAATTCGCAGAAGTCGGTTTTTCGACTTCTCCTCCTCCGATAGTTGAAATTGCTGACACTCGATCTGTTCGCGCGCGCCGGTGGACCCCACTGGAGTCGATAACCGTCAGGCGATTCAAGGCAGTTAAGGAGGCGACTATCCCCCTTGATGGCGTCACCATCCTCGTTGGGCCAAATGGTTGTGGAAAGTCGTCAGTGCTTCAAGCAATCCACTGGGCTGCGCGAGCGGCCAGCTATGTATTGCCGAAGAATACGAAGGAGATGATTTCTTTTGAACGGCTCGATTACGTTCCTTCAAGCGAGCCGCTCACAACGCTCAACAATGGGGAACTCAAATCTGACTCAACTTCGAATGCTGTAGAAGTTGTGTTTGCTCATCGCCCGACCGGCGAGGAGTCCAATCAAGCAACAGTCCGCATTCGTGCCGCGAGAAATCGGGGTGGAATTACGGCATATATGGATGGCGGCGGCGCTGTCACACCATATAAGCAACGATTTCAGTTCGTCACGACCTATATACCTGGCCTAGCGGGCCTATCTGAGAAGGAATCTATCCTTGCGCAACCGACGCTGCGCCGGCAGGCAGCTAGCGGTGATGCAGGCGGCGTTCTGCGCAATATCCTTCTTAATCTTCGTAGCCGCAGGCAGGGTGAGGCGGATGATAGCCAAGGGCTCGCAAGGCTTGCCAAGCTCAACACACTAGTAAATCAAGTCCATCCAGGTGTCGAAGTCAACGTCGCATTCGATGAGCGCGAGGACTATCATATTTCGGCAACTCTGAGGACTGACGACCTAGTCGATTACAGCCGCCCACTGGAAACCGCAGCCACCGGCGTGCTCCAAGTCGTTCAAATCTTCGCTTATCTCATCCTGTTTGAACCCAAGGTGATGCTCATCGACGAGCCCGATGCACACCTTCACCCAAACAAGCAAGAGCGCCTTATTGAAACACTCGAAAGAGCAGCGCTCGAATATAACACTCAGGTAGTTCTAACGACCCATAGCCCCCATATCGTTCGAGCCGCGAGTCCTGCAGCCAAGCTCGTTTGGATGAAGAGCGGGGTCGTTGAAACAGAAGATGACGAGGTGATTCGACGACTGCTCGGGTGGGGCGGGCTTGACAAAGCAGCGCTCTTTTTCGTGGAAGATGAGGACGATAAGCCGCTTCGGGCAGTACTCAGACAGTGGCCGGAGCTTTCTCGGCAGATTGCAGTCTGTAGATGCTTCGGAATTGACAATCTGCCGCGGGACAAATTTCTTACAGGACTCTTGTTGGACGGGAAGCTCAAAAGTCGAGCGCTGCTGCATCGAGACGGTGATTTCATGACCGCTGAAGAGGCTGACCGGTGGACGACAAGCTTCAAGACGCCAGGGGTGTTCCCCTGGGTCACTGTTGGCTCCGACATCGAGGCATATTTCTGTCAGGCCGGATACCTATCCGCACTCTATGGTGTTTCTGTTGAGGTGGCCGAGGAATGGCGAGATGTCGCTGCGAAGAAGGTAGCCAAGGCACGCGACACCTTTCTCGAAAAAAGAAAGAATGTCGTTCGGGTTGTCTGGCCGAACGGAGGATCCCCGGATGCCGAAGCAATGTGGCAAGCAGCAGGCGGCCCTTCGCCAAGTACGGTAAAGGGCAAGAAGTTGCTTGCTTCGCTAAAAACTGTGATCAAGGCCGAAAATTTTGACGATGCGCTTCTGAACTCTCTCGTCATTCCGAGCGGCTACACCGTAGCCCCGGAGCTCAAAACACGGATCGAAACAGCTATTGCTTACGACCCCGCTCAACAATAAGGTTGAGAACGGCCGTTCAGTTTTGATCCACTCAACGCCTGCTCCCGCTGCATAGCCGCCCTTCATCATCGAGCTCTTCTAAGAGCAGGTCTCTAAGGTTCGCCTTTGTAGTCCAACCGACACGCCAATCACACACCTACGCTTCAGCAAGCTTCGTCGAACACTCATCGGTGTCTGTCGAGCTAAAGGTGATTCACAGGGAGTTCAACCAAGGGCATGCAAAACCATACGCAGTCGGAGCGAAAAATGTCCTTGAAGAGCTGCAGTGATCCTGGTCTTGCTCCGCACATCGCCTAAGCAACCGCCACCAGGCCGGAGGTGCGCCATGCCTCAACATCGTCATCCATCGGGCACCTCCGGAGGGCCTCCCCGGCATGCTCGTCAATGATGCACCTGTCGAGCCTTGCCAAAGCCAAGTGCTCGTCACCACTTCAATCACAAAGTTTCCTTCCCACGATTGGCCAGTTTCAGTGCCCGGTCGTCCCGTGGTCCAGTGCGTTGACGGACTCACCCGGCTGAGTCGCCTGCGCAGGCCTTTTCGGCTTGGAACGATGAAGGCACAGACGTTTTGCGCCGCACGAAATGTCAGATGTGTCCATGACCTTCGAGTCAATCTCTGCAGGTTTGAGCGGGCCTACAGACCATGGCCTGATTGATCCGTACGCCGCACAACCCGTTCAAAACCGTCTCGCAATCGGTATAGCGCATGGGCTCGAATTTGTTGCAAGGATCCTCCCATTTCCCCAATCCAGGGTGCACAGTGAGCCCGGAGCGTCCCTGGTGACGGGGGTGCCTTGAGTGCTGGCTTGGTGGAGAAACGGCCGCCCACCAGGCGGTGTATCGAGCGCTGCTTTGGATGCGACGAAGCGTCACCTCGTGATCAGCAACGGAAACAGATCCGTTGCCTGCGAAGTCGTCACGCAGAAGTTCTGGCAACCCCCGGATCACTGCTTCCGGGAAGTGTGCAGCGAGTGCGTTGGCTGTGCGCTATCGTCGGGATCTCAGACATCATTGGCGTCATCCTTAAGGTCGTCAAGCGTTGCTACGAAAGAGCCTGACCACCGAAATGAATGAGTTCTGAGGGGCGCAACTGCCGGCGCCCAACGGACCCTTTTGGGGACGTTCTGAACCGCAGGGTCGGGGGGCTTGCTGACGTTAGAGTAGAGTCATGCAGCCTCGAGGGGCTGGCTGACCTTAGGCAGCAGCCCACAGCCTCGAGGGGCTGGCTGACTATATGCCTGCATGTCATCCATTCAGCCCGTCGCACATTTCCGTTCGCGTCAAGCTGCCTTCAGGCGAGCCTCACCCATCGGCACCCCCTGTGCCCTGCTGCGCCAACCGTGTTTTTTTGACCCTGTACCCCTGCTCCGGGGGGCTGGAAATCGATGTCATGTGGCATGGTTTCGGGCTGGTTGGCCATGTCAAAAAAGGCCCCCCTTGCATCAAAAAAAACGGGTCTTTTCTTCATGAATTCCACCGTCGCCGACGCCCCAAAAGCCTCCGAACCGTTCGATTTTTGGCCCTGGCTTTTACCCTCTGACTGCTTGAAAACTGGCTACGACGGGCGCGCGATCGAGCTGCTGCCGGCCATCCGACAGCGGTTTTCCGGCCTTGTGGATGACGCAGTGATCTCGGTCCGCCTGGTTGCTGTGACACCTGAATTGGCTGTGTCCGGCTGGGCTATACAGGTCACGGAGTTCGAAAATGAGGCAGGGAAATTGTGTGAGCGACGTGTTGACGATCTGGGAAAAATCACCCAGTGCGGCGGTGACAACTACGACTTCAGTGACCATCCCAGCCACGAATTTCCTGCTGAAGTCATCGCGGCACTTTTGAAGCCGGGGTGTGAACTGACATTCGGCGACACCCTGGGAATTTTCATTCCGGATCGCCTGCAAAGGCTTCGCCAGATGGCAGACGTGCTGACCGATGTGGCCTTGCATGAAGCCCAGGTTGATCGCGAGCAAGAGGTGTCTGGGGTGACCGTACAGGCGGAACATTTCAAGCGTCTGGCGATTTTGTTTGCGCAAGAGTTGTGCGGCGGCGTGGATCTCGCCGGGGCAGCCAAATCAAGGTTGCGTTCAATGCCTGCGTTGCTGGAAGCGCAGGGTGAAGTCAGCAATGTGTGGGGTGAGCTGGTGGCTGAATGCCGGGGAGCCAGCTTGGTCAACGAGGCAATGAAGGCCCAGGTACTGGATGCCGTTTTCACCGAGTTCAAAGCTCTGCCTACGGCCACGCAGTGGGCGTACTGGTTGCTGAACGGTGACACCTTGCTGCAAACGGGCATTGGCGATGACTGGGCCGAGACATCGAATGACCCAACAGACTGGACCATGCATGACCTTGAAGCCTGCCTGGAGAGTGCGGTCAGAAGCATCTGGCGCGAGGCCAGCCAGGAGGCATTTGACAGGGCATGAAGCGCAGAGCGAAGCCTGACATCCACGATACTTTCAAGGCGCTGCCGTGCAGTGCCCGATGAAGAAAAAACATGAATCAACAAGCACTTTCCGCATTCATCTGGTCCGTCGCCGACCTGCTCCGTGGCGACTACAAGCAATCTGATTACGGCAAGGTCATCCTGCCATTCACCGTGCTGCGCAGGCTGGATTGCGTGCTCGAAGCCACCAAGCCCGCCGTGCTGGCCGAGAAGGAAGCCAAGACCAAACTCGGCGTGAACCCCGAGCCCTTCCTGCTCAAAAAGACCGGGCTGAAGTTCTTCAACCAATCCGAGCTGGACCTGCCCAAGCTGCTGGGTGACCCCGACAACATCGCCCACAACCTGTTCACCTACGTGCAGGGCTTCTCAGCCGATGTGCGCGACATCTTCGACCACTTCGAATTCCAGGCCCAGGTCGACCGCCTGGCTAAGGCTGGCCTGCTTTACCAGGTGGCCGAGAAGTTCGCACAGATCGACCTGCACCCCGAGGCCGTCAGCAACATGCAGATGGGCCTGGTGTTCGAAGAGCTGATCCGCAAGTTCGCTGAAATCTCGAACGAAACCGCCGGGGAGCACTTCACCCCGCGCGAGGTGATCCGCCTCATGGTCAACCTCATCTTCGTGGAAGACGACGAGGTGCTGGCCAAGCCCGGCGTGGTGCGCACCCTGTACGACCCGACCGCCGGCACGGGCGGCATGCTCAGCGTGGCCGGTGAGTACCTGGCCGAGCTGAACCACCAGGCCCGCCTGACGGTGTACGGCCAGGAGCTGAACCCCGAGTCGCACGCCATCTGCAAGGCCGACATGCTCATCAAGGGGCAAGACGTGGCCAACATCGCTTTTGGCAACACGCTGAGCGACGACGGTCACCCCACCATGAAGTTCGACTACATGCTGGCCAACCCGCCCTTTGGCGTGGAGTGGAAGAAGGTCGAAAAGGAAGTGCGCAAAGAGCACGAGCAACGCGGCTTCGACGGCCGCTTTGGCCCCGGCCTGCCGCGCGTGTCAGACGGCTCCATGCTGTTCTTGCTGCACCTGCTCAGCAAGATGCGCCCCGCCAAAGACGGTGGCAGCCGCTTCGGCATCGTGCTCAACGGCTCGCCCCTGTTCACGGGCGGTGCGGGCAGTGGCGAAAGCGAGATCCGCCGCTACGTGCTGGAGAACGACCTGGTCGAGGCCATCGTGGGCCTGCCCAACGACATGTTCTACAACACCGGCATTGGCACCTACATCTGGGTCATCAGCAACCGCAAGCCCAAGGCGCGCCAGGGCAAGGTGCAATTGATCGATGCCAGTGGCATGTGGCAGAAGCTGCGCAAGAGCTTGGGCAGCAAGCGCAAAGAGCTGAGCGATGCCCACATCGACCACATCACCCAGCTGTTTGGCCGCTTTGAAGAAGCCACGGACGACGAGGGTAAGCCCATCAGTCGCATCTTTGCCAACGAGGCCTTTGGCTACCACACCATCACCGTGGAGCGCCCGCTGCGCGATGCCGAGGGCAAGGTGGTGGTGGGCGAGAAGGGCAAGCAAAAAGGCAAGCCACAGCCTGATTCGGCCCTGCGCGACACCGAGAACGTGCCCCTGACCGAAGACGTGGCCGCGTATTTCAAGCGCGAGGTGCTGCCCCACGCACCCGATGCCTGGATCGACCCGGACAAGACCAAGGTGGGTTATGAGATTCCGTTCAACCGGCACTTCTATGTGTTCAAGCCGCCGCGCCCGCTGGCCGAGATCGATGCCGACCTGAAGCGCACCACCGGTCGCATCCTGGACATGATCAAGGGGCTGTCGGCATGAGCTTTTCGAGGTATCCGGAGTACAAGGACAGCGGGGTTGCTTGGTTGGGTGCTGTTCCTTCGCACTGGTCTGTCAAGCGGCTACGTCGAGTCGTGCAGTTGAATCCGAGCAAGTCAGAAACGGCCGCGCTGTCTCGTTCCAGCGAAGTCACATTCTTGCCCATGGAGGCCATTGGCGAAGATGGTTCCCTAGCGCTGGATCGTCTTCGCCCCATTGGCGAACTGGAGTCCGGGTACACGTACTTTGCTGAAGGCGATGTTGCCATTGCAAAGATAACCCCATGCTTTGAAAACGGCAAAGGCGCTGTGATGCGTGGCCTGCATGGTGGGCTTGGCTTTGGCACGACCGAGCTGATCGTGGCCAGGCCATTGTCGATGCATTTAGATAGCGGCTACTTGCATCGCATCTTCACCGCTCGACCGTTCATGCAGCAAGGCGAGGCGAGCATGTATGGCGCAGGCGGGCAAAAGCGTGTGCCCGATGACTTTGTTCGGGACTTCGTGATTGCCTTGCCACCCGTGGATGAGCAAGTTGTCATCAAGGCGTTCCTCGACCGCGAAACCGCCAAGATCGACGCCCTGGTGGCCGAGCAAGAACAGCTCATTACCCTACTCAAGGAAAAGCGCCAGGCCGTCATCTCCCATGCCGTGACCAAGGGGCTGGACCCGTCGGTGCCGATGAAGGATTCGGGCGTCGAGTGGTTGGGGGAGGTGCCGGAGCATTGGCAAGTAAACAGGCTTCAGCGAGTCGTCAAACCCGGTACGTCAGTCACTTACGGCATCGTTCAGGCTGGCCCGGATGTCGAAGACGGCATCCCATACATCAGAACTAGCGACATGGCGGGCGATGAGCTGCCGCTGGACGGCTATCCAAAAACATCGCCCGAAATCGATGCGTCTTATGCTCGTTCGAAGGTGTCTGCGGGTGATCTGGTCATTGCGATTCGGGCAACAGTTGGAAAGTGTCTTCCTGTGCCTAAGGAGCTTGATGGGGCTAACTTGACACAAGGGACTGCGCGGATCGCACCTGGCCTAGAGACCGATCCCGGATACCTATTGGCCTTCATCAACGGAAACGGAGCGCAGACATACTTTGACCGGATGGCCAAGGGGGCAACGTTCAGAGAAATCACGCTCGAAGTACTTCGAAAGACACCGGTTTTGGTGCCCCCGCTTGACGAGCAATTCCAGATTTCCTCGTGGGTGAAGCAGCAGTCCGAGCAGTTTTTGGCTCTGATCCGCGAAGCTGAGCAAACGCAAGTTTTGTTGAAGGAACGCCGCTCCGCCCTCATCTCCGCTGCGGTCACTGGCCAGATCGACGTGCGTTCGCTGGAGTCACCCCATGCTGCTTGAAGACGAAGCGTCGCTCTTCTTGCAACAACTGGAGTACTCCTGTTGCGCGAGCGAAGATGAACTGCCCGATACCCTCAAGGCCGTGTCGATGATGTTGGGTCTTACTGCAAAGGCCGCCGAGCGCTGGCGTTCGCAGCCAGGCTTGCTGGTGTCAGCCGCGCGGCATGGGTTTGGTCTATGGATGGCCGATGGCCTGCTTGTTCTGGCCAAATCTGGCATGCCTGAACGTGAGCAGCAATTCCCCTTGCATCAGCTGGAGGCGCTTCAGGCAGAACTGGTCCAAGTGTGCAATGCATTCGGGCGGGACATCTCGCACTGGGCCGAGGTCATGGATTGCTTCTTCAGGGACTTGCTGGAGGCGGCCCACGGCCACCCGGAACCCAATGACCACCTCTGCAAACTGCTTCATCTGGCCCTTGGCATCGAAGCGGCGTACAGCTGGCACCGAATCTGCAAAGCAGCCGAGCGCGCAGCTTGAAAACACGAAAACAAACATCACACAGGTGAGCCCATGGCCTTGCACTCGATGGCTGGCGATCAGCTGAAGCCGGTTCTAGCGGCAAGCTGTCTGAATAAAAAGTTCATAACTGGCCAATTTCTGATGAAAAAATTGGTTGACTGAAGATTTTTCTTGCGCGCTGGCCGGCGCCCATGGGATCTGGTGGCTTGTTGTGTGGCCTGAAGAAAAAATCATTGCAAGCAAGGTTTCTGAGGATAATTCTTTGAATCTGAAGATTTTCCTGCCCGAAAGGCCCTTGCTGACATGAGCGACATTGGCTACGCCTGGATCCAGAACGCGGTGGGGGCCCCAGACTTCCTGGGCAAGCAGCGCGCTCGCCTGGCGCCAGTCAACCGCATCGAGCGGCTGGAAGACGGCGCCTTGCTGGTGCCGCACAAGCTGGCGCCTGAGCCCACCTTGCTGCAGCAGGCCTTGTTTGCCCTCAAGCACGAGGGTGTCAGGCTCGACTTGCTGGTCAGTGCCCTCAAGCGCATCCCCCCGGCTGAGCTGGCGGCCTGGGTGCAGGCCACGCCCAACAGCATCTATGGCCGAAAGCTGGGCCACCTGTGGGAAGCCTGGCATCAGCAGCGGCTGCCCGGCCTGGGTGAGCCTGGCGTCGCCGCCGCTTATGCCCCTCTGTTTGAACCGGCGCAATACTTTGTCGGCCCCGCCCAGCGAGATGCCCGCTGGCGCATCGAGTTCAATGGCCTGGGTGATCTGCATTTCTGCCCGGTGGTGCGCAAAACACCGGCACTGATGGCGCTCATCGACAAAGACATCCTGGGGCAAGCCCAAGCCTTCGCTGAAGCCGTGGGCGAGGCCATGCTGGAGCGCGCCCTGAACTGGGCCTACCTGAGCGAGACCGAGGGCTCGTTCGCCATCGAGGGCGAGGCACCCACAGCAGACAAGGCCGAGCGGTTTGCGGCCCTGTTGCGCCGCGCCCATGAGCAGCGCCCGCTCACCGAAGAATGGCTGGTGGAGTTGCAGAACGCCGTCATCTCCAACCCGTTTGACAAAGCCGTTCAATTCCGCACCGAGCAGAACCGCCTGCAGCGGGATGTGCCCGGTGCCGCAGGCGTGACCTACGTGCCGCCCGAGCCTGAGCTGGCCGTGGCCCTGATGAATGGGCTGATGCGCCTGACCAACCAGCGGGCGGCAGGGCTGGACCCCCTGGTGCATGCCGCGGTGGTGTCGTTCGCGTTCGTGTTCATCCACCCGTTCATGGACGGCAATGGGCGTTTGTCGCGCTACCTGATCCACCATTGCCTGGGCCAGTCGGGCCGCTTGCCACTGCAATTTTTGCTGCCCATCTCGGTGGCCATGAAGAAGCACGAGGCCGACTACCTGCATGCGCTCACCACCTTCAGCAAGCCGGCCCGCCAGTTGTGCCAGGTGACCTGGGGGGGCGATGACCACTACACCTACGAATGGGCCCCCGAAGCAGACACGTGGTTCCGCTACATGGACCTGAGCGAGGCAGCCACCTTCACCTTGGCCATGGCCGAGGCCTCGCTGGACACGCACATGCGCCAAGAGGTGGAGTTCCTGGGGCTGTTTGACAAGGTGAAGCGCCACATCAACGAACGCCATGACCTGCGCGGCAGCGATTTGGCCAACCTGATCGTGACGATCTTTCAGAATGGCGGTTCGCTGTCCAACAACCGGCGCAAGCGATATGCCGAAAGGGTGCAGGCGCATGTGCTGGACGCCATTGAGCAGGCGGTCAGCCGCGCGATGCAAGGCCAGCCGCTGGACGACGACGATCAAGAAGAAAACTGAGCACCAACCACAGGGAGTCAACGTTGGCCTTGCACAAAGAAATCGAATTCGAAAACGACATCTGCAACCACCTGGCGGCCAACGGTTGGCTCTATGCAGAAGGCGATGCCAAAGGCTACGACACGCCCCGCGCCTTGTTCCCCGCCGACGTGATGGCCTGGGTGCAAGAGAGCCAGCCCGACGCCTGGGCCGCCATCGTCAAGGCGCATGGCGCCAATGCCGAAGCCACACTGCTGGACCGCCTGCGCAAGCTGCTGGACGACCAGGGCACCCTGCATGTGCTGCGCGTGGGCCTGGAGTTGATGGGCCCGAAGGGCCCGGTGAAGCTCGCGCAGTTCAAGCCCGCGCTGGCCATGAACCCCGAGCTGCAGGCCCGATACGCAGCCAATCGGCTTCGCGTGGTGCGCCAGGTGCGCACCAACCACGATGACATCATCGACCTGGTGCTGTTCCTCAACGGCATACCGGTGGCCACGGCCGAGCTGAAATCCGAGTTCACACAGGGCATGAACGAGGCGGTGGACCAATACAAGTTCGACCGCATCCCCAAGCCAAAAGGCAAAGCTTTTGCAGAGCCACTGCTTGAGTTTCCCCGTGGGGCGCTGGTGCACTTTGCCGTCACCAACCGCACGGTGATGATGACAACCAGGCTGCAAGGGCCCAGCACGTACTTTCTGCCCTTCAACATGGGCGACCACGGTGCTGCGGGCAACCCACCCAATGGCAAAGGCCACCGCACGCACTACCTGTGGGAACAGGTGTGGCAGCGCGACAGCTGGCTGGAGATCATTGCCCGCTACCTGGTGACCAAGAAGGACGACAAAAAACGCCCCGTGGGCTATCTCTTCCCGCGCTACCACCAGCTCGACGCCACCCGAAAATTGGTTCAAGCCGTGTTGACCGAAGGTGTGGGCCAGAAGTACCTGATTCAGCACAGTGCGGGCAGTGGCAAGACCAACTCGATTGCCTGGACGGCGCATTTCCTGGCAGACCTGCACGACGCAGCCAACAACAAGCTGTTCAGCACCGTGCTGGTGGTGAGCGACCGCACCGTGCTTGATACTCAGCTGCAGGAAGCCATCTTCGACTTCGAGCGCACGGCGGGCGTGGTGGCCACCATCAAGGGCGAAAGCCAGAGCAAAAGCGGCGAGCTGGCCGAGGCCCTGTCAGGCGGCAAGAAGATCGTGGTGTGCACCATCCAGACCTTCCCGTTTGCGCTCAAGGCCGTGCAAGAGCTGGCCGCCACACAAGGCAAGCGCTTTGCCGTGATCGCCGACGAGGCCCACAGTTCGCAAACCGGCGAGGCCGCAGGCAAGCTCAAGCAGGTGCTCAGCGCGCAAGAGCTACAAGACCTGGCCGATGGCGGCGAGGTGGGCACCGAAGACATCCTGGCCGCGCAGATGAGCGCCAAGGCTGGCGTGGCAGGCACCGCATCGGCCGTGACCTATGTGGCCTTCACCGCCACGCCCAAGGCCAAGACGCTGGAGCTGTTTGGCCGCAGGCCCAACCCTGATTTACCGGCCGGGCCTGACAACCTGCCCGCACCGTTCCACGTCTATTCGATGCGCCAGGCCATCGAAGAGGGCTTCATCCTCGACGTGCTCAAGAACTACACCTCGTACAAGCTGGCCTTCAAGCTGGCCCACAACGGCAAGGAGTGGGATGACAAAGAGGTGGAGCGCAGCGAAGCCCTCAAGGGCCTGATGCGCTGGGTGCGCCTGCACCCCTACAACATCGCCCAGAAGGTGCAGGTGGTGGTGGAGCACTTCCTGGAAAACGTGCAACCGCTGCTCAAGGGCCATGCCAAGGCCATGGTGGTGGTGGGCAGCCGCGTGGAAGCCGTGCGCTGGAAGCTGGCGGTGGACGAGTACATCAAAGCCCAGGGCTACACACTGGGCACTCTGGTGGCTTATTCAGGTGAGGTGAATGACCCCAAGGCCTTGCCCGAGCCCGTGACCGAAAACAGCACCCAGCTGAACCCAGGTTTGAAAGGCCGCGACATCCGAGACGCCTTTGCCACCGACGAGTTCCAGATCCTGCTGGTGGCCAACAAGTTCCAGACGGGTTTTGACCAGCCCTTGCTGTGCGGCATGTACGTGGACAAGAAGCTGGCCGGCATTCAGGCCGTGCAGACCTTGTCGCGCCTGAATCGGGCATACAACGGCGCACATGGCCTGAAAGACACCACCTACATCCTCGACTTCGCCAACGACCCGCAAGAGATCCTGGCCGCCTTCCAGACCTATTACGAGACGGCAGAGCTGGCTGGTGTGACCGACCCCAACCTGATCTTTGACCTGCGCGCCAAGCTGGACGCCACCGGCCACTACGACGACTTCGAGGTGGAGCGCGTGGTGCAGGTGGAGCTGAACCCCAAGGCCACGCAAGCGCAACTGGTGGCAGCCATCGAGCCCGTGGCCGACCGGCTGCTCAAGCGCTTCAAAGCGGCCAGCGAGGCATTCAAAACCGCATCAGAGAAGCTGCCCGGTGGCGAACTGGGCCCTGATGGCCAGGCCGCGAAGGATGAGCTGGAGGCGCTCACGCTGTTCAAGCGCGACCTGGGCACTTTTGTGCGGGTGTATGCCTTCCTGTCGCAGATGTTCGACTACGGCAACACGGCCATCGAAAAGCGTGCCATCTTCTTCAAGCGCCTGATGCCACTGCTCGACTTTGGCAAAGAGCGCGAAGGGGTGGATCTGTCCAAGGTGAGCCTGACGCACCACAAGCTGAAGAAGCAAGGCGGCCCAGCTTTGGTGCTGGGTGAGACGGACGGTGACTACAAGCTTGACCCGATGACGGCGTCTGGCTCAGGCCAGATCCAGGACAAGGAGAAGATCAAGCTGTCTGAAATTGTGCAGAAGTTGAACGGCCTGTTTGATGGCGAACTCACCGACCATGACATGCTGGCTTTCGTGGACAACATCAAGGGCAAGATGATGGAGTCGGAACTGCTGGTTCAACAGGCGATGAACAACACGAAAGAGCAGTTCAGCAACTCACCAGATTTCACGTCAGAGCAGCTCAATGCCATCATCGATGCATTCGATGCCTTCTCGACCATGAGCAAGCAGGCACTGGATTCCGAGAAGGTTCGCCAGGGGCTCAAGGGGCTCTTGCTGGGGCCTGCCGAGTTGTACGAGGCACTGCGGAGCAAGGGGGCTCGAAGTGCACACGTCAACAGGCAAAGCCTGTGATGAGCCCGGCATGATTCATCTGGCAAAGGCGAGGTCTGTGCAACAGCAAGCGCTCCAATCACGCGGTGACAGGCAATGGCGCCGGCGCACGCATTGGTTCTGAGAATTTGGCGACAAATCCTTTGCTTGTCCACATCACGGGGCATTGGTAGATCACACCGTTCATCGTGTCGATGTAACCGCCGGGGCACCGCCGAAGGCTGCTCAAGAAGGGGGCCATTTTCTTGACCCATTGCGGCAGGCATTGGTCATGAACCGCCACCTTGGCATCTGGGTCCATGCCGCCGTAGCCATAGGCGCGCATGCCTTTGGGCAGGTCATCTTTGGTGGGCGATTTGCGCATGTAACGGGTCCAACCCTCAGGGTCGCGGCACATCTCGGTGTGCGTGAAACCGTGGGGCCACCAGCGTTCGAGGTCCGCGTGAGAGATCTTCTTGCCGCGAGGCAACCACACCGTCAGGTGGTAATGGAACTGCCCACCTTTTTCCAGAACCCACGTGTAGGGCAGCACAGGGACATGACCTTTGAAGTGCTTTCGCAATCTGTCCATGAATTGCGAAATCTGCTTGCCTTGAGGGTTTTCACCTTTTCGAAGGGTGAGGGTGAGGGCCAAGGCCGAAAGACGCTGTTCTTTTGCAATGCGGAAATGCTGCTTCGTCACAGCTCTCAGCTTGGCTTGCATGTTCTTGATCCGGCTGATTTTCTGACTTGATTCGTTCTTGTTGACAAGCTCAAGAAATTCTTTGCTGCCATGAGCAGGGGGATTTTTTTCTTTGGTCATGTTGACAGTCCGATTCGGGTATTCGAGTAGGTTGGAACGAGCCTGCGGCTGCACGCTCGCTCTTCAACTCGCAATTCACCACTGCCGGCACCGTGAGTGGTTTGTGGAATGCCGGCGTGCGATTTCGAGCCGAGAAAATGGGATTCAGAAAGTCCAAGCAAGTGATGTCGTGCGCGGCGCGCGTGTGAATGACACCTGGCTGCCCAACATCGAGCAGGGTTGCAAGCGGCTCTCGTGACGACATTCGCTGATCGTTTTCTTCGATCCAGGCAGGCTTTGAATGTCATCAGGCGGCGGTGTTTTTGCGCGCGAGTAGTCAAGGGAATGGTGTGAAAACCATTCCCATGCGGCAATCTGACGGATGTCACCGATGATCGGCAGCAAGCTCTCCATCTGGCCGTTTGGCAGATGGAGTGGGGCCAAGTGGCCTCAGTGAGGTGAGGGGCGCAATCTCGCATGACCTGTATAGCGAGAGGGCGCCAAAACGCGGCCCGTCTTTACAAATATCTGCTGCAGGCACAGCAGCAGTGTGCTGTGCGCCATGCAATCGCCCTGCAGTCAGACGATTTTCTTGAAACGCCCGTCGTAACGCTGTTCCCAATCCAGCTGGCTGATGCGGCCTGTGATGCTCAGATGAAATGGGCAGATGCACAGCTGGTTGCCGCACTTTTGCTCGACCACGTCGTATTTGCTCAATCGCCCCACATACATGGAATAGGCCAGGCGATGAGCGCCAGCCAAAACACCCAGTGCGTTCGTTCGCGGCAGTTGAAGGTACCCGTCTGACGTCAGCTGCAGCCAGTTCGGCGTGAAACACTGCGACGGATCGAAGCCCTCAAATCTGTCGGCCACACGGCAGACATGCCAGCTGATGGCCAAAGGCTGCCGCATCGACACATGAAGGCCCGCTTCTGAGTGGTAATGCAGTGCAAGGGGCCCCCACCGTGTTTGGGCATCCCTGTGCAGGATCCGGTCTCGGGAGTTTTGTTGGCTGTTTCCGATGTACAGGTGCCACAAGTTGATGCAGCCGGGGTCACCACACCGATGCAGCACCATCTGACCGGGCTCGAGCAAGCCCAGAAACAGTTGAAATGCAGCCCTGTGGGCAGGGACCATGCCGATGTTGCCGGAGCCTGACAGATAGGGGTAACCAGTTCCTGTGCGGCTGAGCCATGACGGGCAAAAGCAATGCGATGCGTGCATGCCGATGAATGAATCGGGCGAGAACTTCTTTTGCATGATGTGTGCGGGGTCTGAACCGGGCGTGGATGGGGCTCGAGCGGTTGCTCCGGGTGCACGCCCGGTGAGTGAAGCGATACGCAGGCCTTGCGCAGTCAGCGCGAATTCGTCGCGAACTCATCGCGAACTCATCTCGTCAGGCCTGCCTCTGATGGAGTGCGTCTGCCCTCAGCGCCGCTGTCGGCTGGCCAGGGCGATCACGTTGCTTGGCAAGTCGTCAAGCTCCGGTGCCGGTGCGTTGGGCAGTGTCCAGACTTGTTCGGCCCGGATCACCCGCAAGCCCGCCGGGGCGTCATCGTGATCCAGCGGGCGCCTATGCAGCAGTCGAGACACGTCGCCCGCATTGATGTTCACGTACCGCAGCAGCTGCGAGTCGGTCTTGTGGCCGGTGATCACTTTCAGGGCGGGCATGTTGCCGTGCAGCTCCAGCGCGAACCGGGTGGCACTGGTGTGCCTGAGGTCGTGCAGGCGCACGCCATGCACATCGGCGCGCTCGCAGGCGCGCTGCCAGGCGGCCTTCAAGGCTTCGTAGCTCAAATTGAACACCGGGCTGTCGGGAGAGACGGGCCCGACAGCGCGTGCGTGGTGCCAAAGCTGCCGCATCACGACCATGGCGCCGGGGCTCAGCGGCACCGAGCGTTTGCCGGCTTTGGCCGCGCGCAGGTGCAGCAGGCACTGGCTTTCATCGAAATCCTTCCAGGCGATGCGCACCAGCGCTTCCGAGCAGCGCATGGCCGACTCCAGCAGCAGGCCCAGGGCCAGAGGCACATAAGGGTTGCGTGTGGCCTTCAGTGCTTCGCACAGTCGATGCCATTCCTTGTTGGTCAGCACACGGTCGCGCGCGTTGTCCACCGTGGGCAGCTTGCGTCCGGTGGCGGGGTTGCCAACTTCAAATTTCCAGTGCCAGGTGTCGCGCGCGTAGTTGAAGAACTGGCGCAAGATGGCGTGTTCCAGTCGCACGGTCGATGCGCTGGCGCCTTCGGAGACGACGGCATCGATGAGTTGCTGGATGGTGTGGCTGGTGATGTCGGCCACTTTGCTATTGGCCAGTTGGGCGCGCAGGAGCTCGCTGGCGGCGCTGTTTTGTTGTTGGGCTTGTCGGTGCTTGTGCAGACCGTTGGGGATGCGGCGTTCGGGATCGGGGGGCACACAGGCGACGCGCCAGTAGACGGACTGGGACTCATTGCTGCGGGCGTCGCAGGCATTGGGCGTGACCGGCTGCAGGGCCAGCAGCGGGGTGTTGGCGTGCCTCAGGAAGCGGTTGATGCGCCGTGCTTCTTGTTCGCCGCTTTTGAGCGAGGGCAAGCGCTCGCAGGCGTAGTCGAGCAGGGCTTGGGCGAGGGTGGTTTTCCAGGGGCCTGCCAGGGCGGGGCGACCAGGAGCTTTCAGGCACTGTGTGAGCTCAAGCAAGGCCTTGCGTGCAAGGGCTTCTGATTTGAAGCCGGTGCGGTAGATGTCTTCGCCTCGAATGCGCAGGCGAAAGCTCCACGCCTGGGTGCGGGGTTCAAGGTAGGGCTTAGCCATGGAGCCTCCTGCGGGTGAGGAGGACGCTCAAGGCGCTCAGGTCGAGCGGGGCGCAGGTTGCGCAGGTTGCGCAGGTTGCGCAGATTGGGGCAAAAGGTGCAGGGAACACAAAACAACTCCGGTAGTGGAGTTGCGTATAGCTCTTTGCGCCCAAACAGACCCGAAGGTGCATGACACCTTGCGTGGCACCCAGCATGAGGGGGCACGATCTGAGTGTCTTTGGGGTGCCGCCGGTCAAAAACGTCAGAAAAACGTCAGACAGCGGGGTGAGACCCAAAGAAAAAAGGCGACCACTGTGTGGCCGCCTTTCGTAAGCGCTTGATTTCTCAAGGGCTTGGATCTGGTGGCCTGGGGCGGAATCGAACCACCGACACGCGGATTTTCAATCCGCTGCTCTACCAACTGAGCTACCAGGCCTTGCTTCGTTGATTTCTGCGTTGCAGCGATCAGCGAAGATCTAGACTATACATCAATTTGCAGCCGTTTTGCGGTTGCGCGACAAATCGACGCCCAATTGTTTGAGCTTTCTGTACAGGTGGGTGCGCTCCAGGCCGGTTTTCTCGGCCACGCGGGTCATGGAGCCGCCTTCACGGGCCAGGTGGAACTCGAAGTAGGCGCGCTCGAAGTCGTCGCGGGCTTCCCGCAGGGGGCGGTCCAGTTCGAACAGCTGCTCGTGCGAGAGCACTCCGGTGCTGCCGCCCACCCCATGGTGTGCGCCCATGTGGCCATTGAGGTGTCCGTTCATGTGGCTGCTCAGGTGACCCGTGCCGGGTGCGCCCATGCCGCCCATGCCGCCCATGTGGCTGCCGGCATGGTTGCCCATGGGACTGCCCATGTGGTGACCCATGTGGGTGCTCATGTGCGAGCCACCCATGCCGTTCATGTGTCCGCCCAGCGACTCGCCGCCCCGAATGGCGACCAGTTGCGGTGCTGCGGCGTACGACGGCGCGGCAGTGATCGGGGTGACATTGGCCATGTGGCTGCTGCCCAGCGCCACAGGGCGCACGGCGGGGGGCGGTGCCGCAGGGGCGGGCTTGGCCAGGGCCTGATCCACCGAGCGCAGCAGTTTCTGCATGGTGATCGGCTTTTCAAGGAACGACTGGGCGCCCACCTTGGTGGCCTCCACGGCCGTGTCGATGGTGCCGTGGCCCGACATCATGATCACCGGCATGGTGAGTTGACCATTGGCACCCCACTCCTTGAGCAGGGTGACACCGTCCACATCAGGCATCCAGATGTCCAGCAGCACGAGATCGGGCTTGCACTGCTCACGCATGGCACGGGCCTGCGCAGCGTTTTCGGCAAGTTCTACGGTGTGACCTTCGTCGGTCAGGATGTCTGACAACAGCGCCCGGATGCCGAGTTCGTCGTCAACTACAAGGATGGTGGCCATGAATTCTGATGGACCTCAGGCAGGTGGCTCGGACAGCAACGCACTTCCCTGAGATTGATTGGATGACAGCTTTGAAAATGATAACGAAACTTGCGCCCCCTTTGAACCGGGGGGAGCTGAGGGATTCCCGGAGTCTGACAGGTTCCTGAGCCGAATCAGGGCGCCATGTTCGTCGGCGATCTTCTTGACCACAGCAAGTCCCAGGCCTGTGCCATTGTGCTTGGTGGTCACGTAGGGTTCGAAAGCGCGCTGCAGCACTTTTTCCGGGAAACCCGGGCCGTTGTCACGGATGATGAGGCGCACCGAGGGCGGGTTGCCATCGTGGGCACCGCGCCAGGCCGTGGTCATGGACACCTGGGGGGCTCGGCCCAGTGCTGGTGCGTCCTGCACGGCATCGAGCGCGTTTTGCAGCAGGTTGTGCACCACCTGGCGCAGCAGGGTGGCGTCACCTTCGATGTGCGGCAGGTCGGCCTCCAGGTTGACCAGCAGCATGCCGCTTTCGATGGCCTGGCCGTACAGGCCCAGAACTTCCTGGACCAGGGCGTTCAGGTCGAGCGGGGCCAGGCGCGAGGTGGGCAGGCGCGCGAAGTCGCGGAACTCGTTGATCAGGCGCTTGAGGGCCTGCACCTGGTTGACGATGGTGTTGACGCTGCGGTGCAGCAGCCCGCGCGAGGCCTCGTCCAGCTTGTCTTCCAGCTTCATCTGCAGGCGCTCGGCCGAGAGCTGGATGGGCGTGAGCGGGTTCTTGATCTCGTGGGCCACGCGGCGGGCCACTTCGCCCCAGGCTTTCGAACGCTGAGCCGACACCAGTTCGCTGATGTCGTCGAACACGATGAGGTGGGCCTGCGAGGGCAGGTCGGCGCCGCGCACCAGCAGGGTCTGCATGATGTCGGGGTCGGCCGTGGGGCGCTCGAACGATTCCTGCCACTGCTGGCGCTCGCCGGGCTCGGGGTCGCTGGCGTACACGGCAAAGCGGTCGCTGATGCCGCGGGCCAGGTCCTGCAGGCCAGGCACGGCGCTCAGGGGCTGGCCCCGGTAGGCCGACAAGGGCGCGCGCAGGATGCGGGTGGCGCCGGGGTTCACGGTGTCGATGTGGCCCTGCGCGTCGAACACGATCACGCCCGAGTTCAGGTTGTCCAGGATGGTTTGCACGCGGGCGCGGGCGTTGTCGAGCTGGCGGGCACTGCGGGCCGCGCGCGAGCGGGCATCGGCCAGCTGCTGCACCATGGCGGCGAAATCGCGGGTCAGGCCGCCCAGTTCGTCTTTCGAGGCGAAGATGGGCTTGGGGCTGAGGTCGCCCCGGGCCACGTCGCCCACGCCTTCGGCCAGCAGCAGCAGGGGGCGCGCCAGTTGCTGGCCGAGCAATGCAGCCAGGCCCAGTGCGGCGAACACCGCCAGCACCAGCGTGAGCGTGAGTGTGCCGATGTACATGCGCCGCAGGCCCTGGCGGCCCAGGGCGCGCTGCTGGTATTCCTGGTAGGCCGTCTGCACGTTCAGGGCGTTGTCGACCAGGTCGGCCGGCAGGGCCTGCACCACATAGAGGTACCAGCCCTTGGCCTGCAGGCTGAAGCTGCGGTCGGGCAGCCAGGCCAGGGCCACCACCCGTGGGCGCTTGCCGGCGTCTTCCAGGCCATCGATCTGGGCCATCACGCCTTTGTTGCGCGCTTCCTGGCGCCAGCTGGCGGGCAGGCGCTCGGTGGTCAGGCTGCGGTCGGTGGCGGTGCCGGCCACGCTGGTGGCGCTGCCGTTGTCTGCGATCATCGACACGCTTTCGGCGCCCAGTTGCTCGCGGATCTCTTCGAGTTCCAGCACCGTGGGCTGGCCTTCGGGGCCGCGGCGGCTGTTGGTGCCCAGCCGTTCGGCCACCACCTGGGTCTTGTTGCCCAGGTCGCGGGCCAGGGTGTCGAGCGTGCCGCGCCCCAGGTTGAGGCCGGCTTCGAGGGCGCCTTCTACGCGCACGTCGAACCAGGTCTCGATGGAGCGGGCCACGAACTGGTACGACACGCCGTAAATCAGCAGGCCAGGAATGACCGCCACGGTGGCGAAGATGCCCACCAGCTTGAGCAGCAGCAGGCTGCCGAATTTGCGGCGCCGGATGCGCAGGTACAGCCGCCCCAGGGCCAGCACGATCACCAGCGTGAGCAGGCCGGCCAGTGACACGTTCACCCAGTACAGCCATTCAAAGTGCTGCTCGAAGCGTTCGTGGTTCTCGGTGGCGAACACCAGCATGAAGGCCAGCACCAGCGCGGCCGCCGCCATGAAGACCGAGGCCACGATGACCGTCCAGCGGCGGGCGTTGCGAGAGCTCATGGGGTGTCTGGGGGCAAGGCGAGGGGCTGGCAATCAGCGGTTCAGGGGCACGGGCAGTCGGCGCTGCACGGCCAGGTTCCAGTCGCTGCTGCCCCCCAGGCTGAGTTGCAGGGGGCGGGGCAGTTCGTCCTTGTCGAGTTCGAAGCTGAACTCGAGGTAGTGCTCGCGGTCGTCGGGCGGAGGGCCGGGTTCGATCAGGCGCCACTGGCCGGCGCGCTGCATCACGCCCATGGCCTCGCGCAGGCTGTCGTAGCTGCGGCTCAGGCCGTCGATGTTCACGCGCCAGTGGCGGGTGAGGGGCTGGTAGCTCAGGCGCCAGCGGCGCTCGGCTTCCACGCGGGGTTTGTCGGTCCAGTACCAGCGGCTGCGGTACAGGTTGGCCCGTGCCACGAACACGATGGACAGGCCCTTGAGCAAGGCGTCTTCCAGGTCTTTGGGCAGATCCACCCGCACCTGGTAGCTCAGGCTGAGGGCTTCGTCGGTGCGCTGCACCTGCAGGTTTTGCAGCTCCATGCTGACACGCGGGGCCGATTGCGCCCGCGCAGACGCCACCCATCCGGCCAGCGGGAGGCTGGCCAGCAGGGCGATGAAGGCGCGTCGTCGCTCAGGGGCAGGCATCGTGGCAGGGCTGTCGGCGGGTGGGCGGGGCAGGCCCAGGAACCCGCAGGCCTCAGGCCTCCGGGCGGATCAGCAGGGCGTGGAAAAACCCGTCACCCACCAAGGGGTGGCTCTCGGGGTATTCGACCACAGGCAGCAGGTGGCCGGGGGCGAGCCCGCGGCGGGCGCCGGGCTGTCGTTGCAAAAATGCTTCGATGCGGTCTTCACCCTCTTGTTTGAACTGCGAGCAGGTGCAGTACAGCAGGCGTCCGCCTGGCTTGAGCAGGGGCCAGAGTGTGTCCAGCAGCCGGTCTTGTGTGGCGGCCAGGGTGTCGATGTCGGTGTCTCGGCGCAACCAGCGCACATCGGGGTGGCGCGGCACGATGCCCGAGGCGCTGCAGGGCGCGTCCAGCATGATCGCGTCGAAGGGCTCGCCGTCCCACCAGGCAGGCACGTCGCTGGCGTCGACCGCGGTGGTGCGGGCCTGCAGGCCCAGGCGGCCCAGCGTGTCCTGCACGCGTTGCAGCCGACTGGCGTCGGTGTCCAGGGCCCACATCGACACGTCGGCGGCTTCCAGCACATGGGCCGTCTTGCCGCCCGGGGCGCTGCAGGCGTCCAGCACGCGGGCGCCGGCCGGCAAGGCGGGCAGCGGGGTGCCGTCGGCCTGGTGAGCGTGCAGCAGCCAGTGGGTGGCCTGCTGGGCGCTGGCGTCTTGAACCGACACATCGCCCTGGGCAAAGCCGGGCAGGGCTTGCACGGGTGCCGGCTGGTTCAGCACGATGCCGGCCGCTCCGAAACAGCGGTGGGCCAGGCCCGCGGCGTTCAGGCGCTCGCTGTAGGCGGCCAGGCTTTGGTGGCGCAGGTTCACGCGCAGCATCATGGGGGCGGCTTGCTGGTTGTGGGCCAGCAGGGCCTGCCAGTGGTCTGGCCAGTCGTGTTGCAGGCGTTCGATCCACCAGCGCGGGTGGTTCCACCGGGCTTCAGGGTCTTGCCGGGCCTGGGCCAGCAGGGCCTCGCGTTCACGCTGGAAGCGACGCAGCACGGCGTTGACCAGCCCACTGGCGGCCTTCGCGTGTTTTTTGCAGGCGGTCACGGCCTGGTCCACCAGGGTGTGGGCGTCGTAATGGGGCGTGGCCGCGCTGCCGCACGACAGGGCCAGGGCTGTGATCAGCAGGGCATCCACCCAGGGTGCCGGGGCTTTGGGCACCAGCTGGCGGCGCAGGGCACGCGCCAGGCCCAGTTCGCGCATCACGGCAAAGCTCAGGGCCTGGGTGCCCGGGCGAGCTGCGGCAGGGCAGGCGGCCAGGGCATCGGTGAGCGAGCGGCCCTTGAGCACGGCGGCCACGGCATCGGCCGTGTGCGACAGCAGGCGAGACAGGGGCAGGGCCTGGCCGGAGGCAGGCGCTGCAGCCGAGGAAGGCGCGGAAGAGGGCGGGCGAGACATGGCGCGCAGTCTAGGCCCTGAACGGGGCTTTCAGGGCCTTGCGGTGCACCGCCGCCTTGTGGATGCCCACAAAAACGCCCGGCTGAGGGCCGGGCGGTGTGCTGCGTCAGGCGCCCAGGAAGTGGCGGCGGTAGCGGGCCGGCAGGTCGGCAATGCGCATCAGCATGGGCAGGTCGGCCGTGTGGAAGTCGGGGTCCCAGGCCGGGGCGCCCAGGATCTTGGCACCCACGCGCAGGTAGCCCTTGATCAGGGCGGGCGGCTCGACCTGCAGATGGCGCTCCAGCTCGTCCACCGGCAGGGCCAGGCGCGGGCGCACCTGCCATTCGATGGGGGCCAGGTGGGTCTGGCGCAGCTGCTCGTACAGGCTGGCGGCCACATGACCACCATCACGCATGCTGATGCTGGCGCAACCCACCATGGTGTCCAGGTCGTTGCGCACCATGAACTCGGCCAGGGCGCCCCACAGGGCCATGATCACGCCGCCCTGGCGGTGCTCGGGGTGCACGCAGGAGCGGCCCAGTTCCACCATCTTGGCGCGCAGCGGGCGCAGGCGGGTCAGGTCGAACTCGGTTTCCGAGTACAGGCCGCCCACGCGGCGGGCGGCTGCTGGGGTCAGCACGCGGTAGGTGCCGATCACTTCGCCAGGCTCACCCGTTTCGTCCTTCAGTCGCACCAGCAGGTGTTCGCAGTAGGGGTCGAACAGGTCGATGTCGTGGCCGGCCGGGCTGCCGGGGGGCACGGTCAGGCGCGCGCCCATTTCTTCGGCAAAGACCTTGAACCTCAGGCGTTGTGCCGCACGAACATCTTCCTCAGTGCGTGCCCAAACGACTTCCAGGCCCTGGGTTTGTTCGTCGGAGCGGCCGTGAAGTGACCTCCGGTTCAGCGTGGCGCTGCGCGAGATCGAGGGGGTCAGCTCGGACAGCGGCAGGGTGGGCAGAGGCAGGTCCCGCATGGCATCTCCATTGGGTGTGTCGTTCGTGATGCCTCGCAGTCTCGGCAGTGGCCGTGACCGGGCCATGACGCGTCTGTGTCAGATCCATGACGTGGACTGATCACGCCAGCCCGGTGGGGTGGCCATCAGGCACCGCCTGGCGGGCCTGGATCGTGTGCCTTTGACGCAGGTCGAACGCCCCTGGACAAATCCTGAAACCTGTGCCCGCCTCAGGCTGTTACGATTGACCGCATGAGCATCCAGATCTTCGGTTTGCCAGTGTCGCGGGGGGTGGCCATCGGCCGAGCGGTGCTGGTGGCGTCCGGCCGCGTGGACGTGCCGCACCATTTCATCGACCCGGCGCGGGTCGAGGCCGAAGTCACTCGCCTGCTCACCGCCCGCGACGTGGTCAACGACGAGTTCGACCTGCTCAAGCGCGACCTGCCTTCTGACGTGCCCACCGAACTGGCCGCCCTGCTGGACGTGCACCAGATGCTGCTGCAGGACGAGGCCCTGATCGGCGCGGCCTCCGACTGGATCATCGAGCGCCACTACAACGCCGAGTGGGCGCTGTCGGCCCAGCTGGAGGTGCTGGCGCGCCAGTTCGACGAAATGGAAGACGCTTACCTGCGCGAGCGCAAGGCCGACCTGGAGCAGGTGGTCGAGCGCCTGCTGCGCTGCCTGGGGCGTGACGAGACCGCTGCGGCCACGGCCGCCTCGGACATGGCGCAAAGCGATTTCGGCGGCGACGAGCCTCTGGTGCTGGTGGCCGCCGACATTTCGCCGGCCGACATGATCCATTTCAAGCGCAGCGTGTTCACCGGCTTCGTGACCGATGTGGGCGGCAAGACCTCGCACACGGCCATCGTGGCGCGCAGCATGGACATCCCGGCCGTGGTGGGGGCCCGCCAGGCCAGCAACCTGATCCGCCAGGACGACTGCATCATCATCGACGGTGACGCCGGTCTGATCATTGTCGATCCGTCGCCCATCGTGCTGGAGGAGTACCGATTCCGCCAGCGCCAGAGCGAGCTGGAGCGTTCGCGTCTGGCCCGCCTGCGCCACACGCCCGCCGTCACGTTGGATGGCGAGCGCATCGAGCTGCTGGCCAACATCGAATTGCCTGAAGATGCCGAGCCGGCCCTGGAGTCGGGAGCGGCGGGCGTGGGCCTGTTCCGCAGCGAGTTCCTGTTCATGGGGCGCGGGGACAACCTGCCCGACGAAGAGGAGCAGTACAACGCCTACCGCCGTGCGGTGGAGGGCATGAAAGGCCTGCCGGTCACCATCCGCACGGTCGATATCGGGGCCGACAAGCCGCTGGAAGGCATGACGCCCAGCGAGCTGCGCCACGAATCGGTGTTGAACCCGGCATTGGGCCTGCGGGCCATTCGCTGGAGCCTGTCAGAGCCCAGCATGTTCCGCCGTCAGCTGCGAGCGCTGTACCGTGCAGCCGCGCATGGGCCGGTCAAGGTGCTGATTCCCATGCTGGGCAGCCTGCAGGAGATCCGCCAGACGCTGGAGCAGATCCACCATGTGCAGCGCCAGCTGACCGAATCGGGCAAGGTGTGGGCACCGTGCGAGCTGGGCGCCATGATCGAGGTGCCTGCCGCAGCCATGACCCTGCCATTATTCCTGCGCCACTTTGATTTCCTGTCGATCGGCACGAACGACCTGATCCAGTACACCCTGGCCATTGACCGGGCCGATGAGGCCGTGGCCCATCTGTACGATCCCTGGCACCCGGCGGTGCTGCAGTTGCTGGCCAACACCATTGCACAGGCACGTGCGGCCGGCAAGGGGGTGAGTGTGTGCGGCGAAATGGCCGGTGACCCGGCCTTCACCGAGCTGCTGCTGGGCATGGGGCTGCGCAGTTTCTCGATGCACCCCACGCAGGTGGCGTCGGTCAAGCAGCGCGTGCTGCGGGTGGACACCCGCCGCATGCAGGCCATCGTGCCCGATGTGCTGTCGGCCGACGAGCCCGAGCAGGCCTGTCAGCAGCTGCTCTCCAGCATGGGCGCCAGCCTGGCGCCCAAGGTGGCATCAGCCGCCTGAAGCGACATCCGTTTCACTGCGGGGGAAGCAGCACCTCGGTGGCCTTGGCCCTCATGCCATCGGGCAACCCGGCGATCATCTTTTCCAGGCGTGAGCGGCGTTCTTCTTCGCTCAGCTTGCCTTCTGGGTCGATCGATTGCGCACGCAACAGAAAATCAGCCCAGCCCTCTTCTTCTGCAAACAGCGCATTGGCGGTCTGTGTGTCGAAGTGCTGACGTCGGATGGTCTTGAGTTGTGCGAACAGCTCCAACGTCTTGCCCTCCGCTTCGGCGTTCGGATTGGCCTTCTTGAGCTGCTCAATGGCCAGATTGACCTGGTTCATGCTGCGCAGCAGTTGCATGGCATGCTGTGCAGCCGCCTTGGGCAGGTCCTTGTTGATGCGGCCTTCCAGGGACTCCCAGTCTTTCGGGCTGGGCCCCTGTGGGAACGGTTCCAGAATCATCACCATCGCATCTTTGGTGCGACTGCTGATGGACAGTTTGCCCTGGGCGTCAATGTCGAACAGGGTGCCCAGCGATCGCTCCCCGTTGACTGCTGCCTGGATGTTGGCCATGTCGGCGGCCATGTCGGCCTCCCGCTGGGTCTGGTCAGGCAATGCCTGTGAGGGTGTGCTTTCGTTGACTGTGGTGGTCGCGCTGGCGGGCATTTCGGCCGAGCTGGAGGAGATGCCACTGTCAGGCCACATCATCCATGTGACACCGGCCACGGCCACGGCTGTACCGGCCAACAGCAGGCCCCAGGGCATTTTTTTCTGTTCGATGTGGATGTTCGACATGGTCAGACAGCTCAGAGCGGTGATGCAACGGTGCGCGATCATGCCACCGTCTGCACCCCTTGCACATCAGCGATTCCCCAAGGCTTCCCAGCGCTCCAGCAGCACCAGCAGCTCTTCGTCGATGGCTTCGAAGCGCTTTTGGCCCTCGTTCACGCGTTGCGGGTCGGTGCGGTAGACCTCGGGGTCAGCCAGCAGGGCCTCCAGGGCTTTTTGTTCGGCTTCCAGTGCGGCGATGCGGCCGGGCAGTTCGTCAAGCTCGCGTTGCTCTTTGTAGCTCAGCTTGCGTTTGGCGGCGGTGGGCTCAACCCCAGCGGCCGGTGCAGGTGCGGGGGACGGTGCGGTGGCCGCGGGCGCTGGAGCTGCCGCCGCTTGGGCCGCGGCCGCACCCGATGCCAGGCCGGCCTTGGCCGCACGGGCGGCTTCGGTCTTCTTCAGCGCCTCGGCACGCAGCGACTGGGTCAGCCAGTCTTCCACATTGCCTTCGTATTCGCGCCACTGGCCGTCGCCCTCGGCCACCAGGGTCGAGGTGACCACGTTGTCCAGGAAGCGGCGGTCGTGGCTGACCAGGAACACGGTGCCCGGGAAGTCGCCCAGCAGCTCTTCGAGCAGGTCGAGGGTTTCGATGTCGAGGTCGTTGGTGGGCTCGTCCAGCACCAGCACATTGGCCGGGCGGGCGAACAGGCGGGCCAGCAGCAGGCGGTTGCGCTCGCCGCCGCTGAGGGTGCGCACCGGTGAGTTGGCACGGGCTGGCGCGAACAGGAAATCCTGCAGGTAGCCCATCACGTGCTTGCGGCTGCCATTGATCTCGATCCACTCGCTGCCCGGGCTGATGAAGTCGGCCAGCGTGGCGTCGAGGTTGAGGTGGTCGCGCATCTGGTCGAAGTAGGCCACCTGCAGGTTGGCGCCCTGGCGCACGGTGCCGCTGTCAGGGGCCAGCTCGCCCAGGATCATCTTGAGCAGGGTGGTCTTGCCGGCGCCGTTGGGGCCGATCAGGCCCACCTTGTCGCCGCGCATGATGGTGCCCGAGAAGTTGCGCACCACGGTGCGGCCCTCGAAGGACTTCGAGATGTCCTCGATGTCGGCCACGATCTTGCCGCCACGGTCGCCCAGCGACACTTCCAGCTTGGCCTTGCCCACCACGTCGCGGCGCTCGGAGCGGGCCTCGCGCAGGTCGTGCAGGCGCTTCACACGGGCCACCGAGCGCGTGCGGCGTGCTTCCACGCCCTTGCGGATCCACACTTCTTCCTGGGCCAGCAGCTTGTCGAAGCGGGCATTGGCCAGGGCCTCGTCGGCCAGTTCGCGCGCCTTCAGGTCCTGATAGGCCGCGAAGTTGCCCGGGTAGCTGCGCAGGATGCCGCGGTCGAGTTCGACGATGCGGGTGCACACGTTGTCCAGGAAGGCGCGGTCGTGGCTGATCAGGATGACGCTGCCCTTGAAGGCGCGCAGCAGGTCTTCCAGCCAGCCGATGGCGTGCATGTCCAGGTGGTTGGTGGGCTCGTCGAGCAGCAGCACGTCGGGGCTGGCCACCAGGGCCTGGGCCAGGGCCACGCGTTTGCGCATGCCGCCTGACAGCTCGCCGATGCGGCGGTTGGGGTCGAGCTGCAGGCGCTGAAGCGTTTCGTCCACCCGCTGCTCCCAGTTCCAGCCGTCGCGGGCTTCGATCTGGGCCATCAGGCTGTCGAGGTCTTCGTCCGGGTCGTGGGCCTCGAAGCGGTTGCGCAGCTCGCGCACTTCCTTGAGGCCGTCGCTCACGGCCTCGAAGATGCTGGCATCAAGGTTGAAGACGGGCTCCTGCGCCACGTAGGTCAGGGTTTTGCCGCGCTGCAGCAGCAGCTCGCCGTCGTCGGCCTTTTCCAGGCCGGCCATGATTTTCAGCAGCGAAGACTTGCCCGTGCCGTTGCGGCCGATCAGGCCGACACGCTCGCCGGTTTCCAGGGAAAACGAGGCGTGGTCCAGGAGGGCCACATGGCCGAAGGCCAGTTGGGCCTGTTGAAGGGAGAGCAGGGCCATGAAATGATCGGGAAAGCGGACAGCAGCGTGGAACCCCGAACGGGGCGAACCCTGGATTGTGAGGGCACCCACCGGCTGAGGGGAGGCAAATGTCCTCGAATCACAGGGCTGAGGGGGTGGCAAGGGCTGCTGACACCCCGACAATGCCGCCCATGCATGCGCATGAACTGACGCACACCCCACAGGGAACCTCTGACGTGCCGAGCCACCGGTGGCCAGGTCGGATGATCGTGCACCTTTTGTTCCTGGTGTTGTTGTGGCTTGTGTTCGTGCTTCCGATGGCGCAGGCCGCCAACACGCCCGCTGCGCATTCGGCGCACACTGAACCCGCGAGCGGTGGGGGGGGCGTGACCGTGTGGCCCCGGCCGGTGCTCCATGCCGTGCAGGTGTCTGACCGGCAAGTGACGGAATTGTCGGAAGCTTGCGTGATCGTGGGCGCGGGCGGACCCGATGGCGTCCCCCCACCCGACACGGCCAATTGGTTGCATGTTCGTCTGCCTCATCTTTGGCAGCAGACGCACCCGCAACATGAGGGCACGATGTGGTATCGGTTCAAGGTGCGCATGCCGCAGGTGCCCTCTCAGCCCTGGGCCGTGTACTTGCCTCGTGCGGTGATGAATGCCCAGGTGTGGGTGAACGGGCAACCCATGGGTTACACAGGCTCGCTCGAAGAGCCCGTCACCCGCAACTGGTATGTGCCCTTGATGACCACGGTGCAGCCGAGCCAATGGCGCGAAGGTGACAACGTGGTCCATGTGCGCGTGGTCAGCGGCTACGTGTCGCGCAATGGCCTGTCTCCCATCCAGGTGGGCCCCTTGTCGATGCTGGCCAGCACGTACAAGTTGCGTTACTGGGTGCAGATGGAGGGCGTGCAGGTGGCCAATGTGGCTCTGGCGGCATTGGGCGTGTTCATGCTGATCGTGTGGCTGCGCGACCGCGAACAGGATGCCGTGGGCTTCATGGGCCTGTCGGCCCTGGGTTGGGCCCTGTCCTGCATGATGGGGGTGACGCCGAACCCCTGGTTGCCCACCTACCCCTGGGAAACCCTTTGCTACACCTTGTGGGTGGTGTCGCAACTGCTGCTGTGTCTGTACTTCTTCCGGTTCGCCGGCGTGCGCCGCCTGTGGATCGACGCCATTGTGTACACGCTCATGGTGGCCATTCCCGTGTACGGCGCGGTGGCACCACGCTACTGGATGAGCACCGTGCTGTACGGCACCATCTACCTGGTGGCCATCTGGAGCATGAGTGTGGCCCTCTGGCATGTGCTGCGTTACCGTCGCAAGGACGGCCAGTGGTTGATCACGGGCGTGATGGCCCTGCTGCCGTCGGGCGTGCACGACATCATGATCATGGCCAATCAACTGCCCTTTGACTCGGTGTACTGGCTGTTCTATACGGGCCCGCTCACCATGATCTGTTTGACCGTGATCGTGGCCGGCGACCATGCACGTTCACGCCGCGCGCTCAATGACTTGAACCGCAACCTGGCTCAGCGGGTGGCTGAGCGCGAGCAGGCCCTGCGGGAAAGCTTCGAACGTCTGGCGGCGCTGGAGCGGGCTCAGGCCGTGTCGGCCGAGCGCAGCCGCATCCTCAAGGACATGCACGACGGGGTAGGGGCTCACCTGACGTCAGCGCTTCGGCTGTTGCAGACCTCCCAGAAAAGCAACGACCGACTGGACGTGCCCATGGTGACGCAGACCCTGCGCGATTCGCTTGACCAGCTGAAGCTGTCGATCGATGCCCTGTCGCTGCAGCCCGGCGATGTCGAGGGTCTGCTGGCCAGCTGGCGCTTCCGGCTGGCGCCCCGCCTGCGCGCGTCGGGCATCGAGCTGATCTGGGACGTTGAACGCTTGCCGGCGTGGCCGCATGGTCAGCCGCCCGAACTGCGGCAGTTGCAGTACATCCTGTTCGAGGGCCTGTCGAACGTACTGCAGCATTCGGGTGCCACGCGCCTGGTGCTTTCTGCCCGTGATTTGGGTCACCACATCCGTGTCAGCCTGATCGACAACGGCAATGGCTGGCAGGGCACAGGTGGCTACGAAGGTCAGGGGCTGCACACCATGCGCAGCCGTGCGCAGCAGGTGGGCGCGCGCATGGAATTCCTGCCCGCCAGCAATGGTGGCCTGGAACTTCGCATCAGCCTGCCACTGCTGGCAGCTGAACAGCCTCACGCCAGCCCTCGGCCTGATTTATCCTCTGCAGCATGAATGCAGTACCCATCGTCTGGCGCGTGGTGGTGGTCGAAGACGACCCCGACACCCGCCAGTTCCTCGAATCGTGCGTGAAGGACCAGATGCAGTTTGCGCTGGCCGGCTCTTTCGCGTCCTTGCAGCCCGCCCGTGCCTGGTTCGCCCAGCATGAAGCCGACCTCTTGCTGGTCGATCTGGGTCTGCCCGATGGCAGCGGCCTGCAACTCATGCGCGAGGTGCAGCAGCGCTGGCCCCAATGCGACATGCTGGTGGTGTCCATGTTCGGCGATGAGGAAAATGTCGTGGCCAGCATCGAGGCGGGTGCCGTGGGCTATGTGCACAAGGACGACGAGGCCGCCGATATCGCCCAGACGCTGCTGGCGGTCAAGCAAGGTGCTTCGCCCATCTCCCCCATGATCGCTCGGCACCTGCTGCGCCGTATGCAGCCCCACATGCCGACGCGGACGCCACTGCCTTCTGAACCAGGTGTGGCCATGTCAAACGACAGCCACTTGCAGGCGCTTGGCCACGAGCCGGTCAACGACCCCACGGTCAGCCTGACCAAGCGCGAGCAGGAAGTGCTGGAGTACATCGCCCGCGGCTTTTCGTATGCCGAGATCGCGCGCCTGCAGGGCATCACCGTGCACACGGTGCAAACCTACATCAAGAAGCTGTACGGCAAGCTGGCCGTGCACTCACGCAGCGAGGCGGTCTACGAGGCCAACCGCCTGGGCCTGCTGACCACCTTCAGCCAAGGCGTCGCTTCAGGGCATCGATGAACTGACGGGCCACGTCGTGGCCGGTCTGGTCGGTGATCTCCTGGAAGCAGGTGGGGCTGGTCACGTTGATCTCGGTGAGGTGCTCGCCGATGATGTCCAGGCCCACCAGCAGCAGCCCGCGGCGGGCCAGTTCGGGGCCCAGGGCCTCGGCAATTTCGCGGTCGCGTTCTGTCAGCGGGCGTGCCTCGCCCACACCACCAGCGGCCAGGTTGCCGCGCACTTCGCCGCCTTGCGGAATGCGGGCCAGGCAGAAGGGCACGGGCTCGCCGTCGATCAGCAGCACGCGCTTGTCGCCTTGCACGATGGCCGGCAGGTAACGCTGGGCCATGATGGTGCGGGTGCCTTGCTCGGTGAGCGTTTCCAGGATGCTGCCCAGGTTCAGGCCGTCGTCTTTCACGCGGAAGATGCCCATGCCGCCCATGCCGTCCAGCGGCTTGAGGATCACGTCGTGGTGTTCGGCGTGGAAGGCCTTGAGCGCGGCCATGTCGGGGCTGACCAGGGTGGGAGAGATGAACTGCGGGAACTCGAGAATGGCGAGTTTTTCCGGATGTTCGCGCAAGGCTTGCGGCTTGTTGAACACGCGTGCACCTTCGCGTTCGGCCTGGCTCAGCAGGTGCGTGGCGTACAGGTACTCGGTGTCGAAGGGCGGGTCTTTGCGCATGACCACGGCGCTGAAACTGTTCAGTGCACGCGTGGCCTGCTGCTGCACGGTGTACCAGGCGTCGGCATCGCCGGTCAGCTCGATCTGCTGCACGTCGGCCACCACGCTACCACCTTGCTGCCAGCGCAGGCTGCGGGCCTCGCAGGCCCACACGGCCATGCCCTGGCGACGTGCCTCGCGCATCATGGCGAAGGTGCTGTCCTTGTAGGTCTTGAAGGTGTCGAGCGGGTCGGCAACGAACAGGAGGGCGGTGGCGGTCATGGCTGAAATCAGGGGCTGAGGTTGCCGTCGGGCTTGGGGGCCTTGTAGTGTTCCACGAACAGCGAAAGGCTGCCGGCCACCAGGCCCCAGAAGGCCGAGCCCACGCCCCACAGGGTCACGCCCGACAGGGTGACCAGGAAGGTGATGAGGGCGGCCTCGCGGTGGCTGTCGGCCTTCAGGGCCGTGGCCAGGCCCGAGCCGATGGTGCCCAGCAGGGCCAGGCCGGCCACGCCCATCACCAGCGTGCCCGGAAAGGCCGACAGCAGCCCCGCCACGGCGGCACCGGCGGCGGCCATCAGCAGGTAGAACAGCCCGGCCATGACGGCGGCGGTGTAGCGTTGTGCAGGGTTGCGGTGCGCGTGGGGGCTCAGCACGATGGCCGCCGTGATGGCCGCCAGGTTGAAGGCGTAACCGCCGAACGGGGCCAGCACCAGCGTGCCCAGCCCGGACCAGCTCATCAGCGGCGATACCGGCGCCTCGTAGCCCGCCGTGCGGATGGCCGCCACGCCGGGCACGGCCTGCGAGGCCATGGTCACAATGAACAGGGGCAGGCCCATGCCCAGCACGGCCTGCCACGACCAGTGTGGCGCCACGAACACCGGCTGCGCCCAGGCCCAGCCCAGGGTGTCGGTGTGCACCAGGCCTTGCTGCCAGGCCACCAGCACACCGGTGGCCAGCACACCCAGCACCGCATAGCGGGGCCACAGGCGCCGGCCCAGCAGGTAGCTCAACAGCATCAGCACCACCAGCAAGGTGTGCGTGGCGGCGCCCGCAAAGGCCAGCAGCGCGAACTTGGCCAGGATGCCGGCCAGCAGGGCCGCGGCCAGCGCCACCGGGATGCGGTTCATCAGGCGCTCGAACGCACCGGTCAGGCCCGACAGGGCCATCAGCCCCCCGCACACCATGAAGGCCCCCACGGCTTCGTGCAGGCTCACGCCCTGGGCGGCCGAGGCGATCACGGCTGCGCCCGGGGTGGACCAGGTGATCAGCACCGGGATGCGCAGCCACAGCGACAGGGCGATCGAGCCCACGCCCATGCCCAGCCCGAGGGCCCATACCCAGGACGACACCTGCTCGGGGCTGGCCCCCAGCGACGTGGCCGCGTGAAACACCAGGGCGATGGTGCTGGTGAAGGCCACCAGCACCGCCACGAAGCCTGCGGACACCGCCGCCAGGCTGGTGTCCTTCAGGACCTGGCGCAACACGTCAGATCTCCACCTTCGAGCCCAGTTCGACCACGCGGTTGGTGGGCAGATTCAGGAAGTCGGCCACACCCGCTGCGTTCCGGTGCATGCCTGCGAACAGCTTTTCGCGCCAGGGCAGCATGCCGCCACCGATGGTGGGGATCACGATGTCGCGCGACAGGAAGTAGCTGGTCTGCATGTCGTCCAGCTGCACACCCTTGGGTTGCAGCAGCTTCAGGGCTTCGGGCACATCGGGCTCGTTCTTGAAGCCGAAGTGCAGCATCACCTGCCAGCAGTTGTTGCCCAGGTCCTCCACTTCCACGCGTTCGGCATCCGAGATGTAGGGCACCTCGTGCGACCGCACGGTCACGAACAGGTTCTGCTGGTGCAGCACCTTGTTGTGCTTGAGGTTGTGCAGCAGTGCGTTGGGTGTGGTGCCGGCGTCCGCATTGAGGAACACAGCCGTGCCCTCCACGCGAAGCGGCGGGCTGCAGAACACCGCGTCCAGGAAGGGGCGCAGCTCGATGGCGTCCGAGCGCAGGCGCTCGCTGAGCAGGTGGCGACCGTCGCGCCAGGTCATCATCAGGGTGAACATGACCACGCCAATCAGCAGCGGGAACCAGCCGCCATCGACGATCTTGATCACGTTCGCACTGAGGAACAGCAGGTCGATCACCAGGAAGAAGCCGGTGGCGGCAAGGCACACGGGCAGGCTCAGCTTCCAGGCATACCGGATCACGAAGAAGGTCATCACGGTGGTGATGAACATGTCGAGCGTGACCGTGATGCCATAGGCTGCAGCCAGCTTGCCGCTGGAGCCGAAGAACACCACCGCCAGCACGATGCACCCGTACAGCACCCAGTTCACGAACGGGATGTAGATCTGGCCGGTTTCCTTTTCGGAGGTGTGCAGGATGCGCAGGCGGGGCAGGTAGCCCAGCTGGATCACCTGCTTGGTGACCGAAAACGCCGCCGTGATCAGGGCTTGCGAGGCGATCACCGTGGCGCAGGTGGCCAGACCCACCAGGGGGTACAGGGCCCAGTGCGGCGCCATTTCAAAGAAGGGGTTGGTCACATTCTCAGGGTGGGCCAGCAGCATGGCGCCTTGCCCGAAATAGTTCAGCGCCAGGGCCGGCATGACCAGGCTGAACCAGGCCAGGCGAATCGGCTTCTTGCCGAAGTGGCCCATGTCGGCATAGAGCGCCTCGGCGCCGGTGGCACACAGAATGACCGAGCCCAGCGCCACGAAGGCCATGCCCGGGTGCTCGAAGGCAAAGCGCAGGCCGTACAGCGGGTTCATGGCGGCCAGCACGGCCGGGTTCTTGACGATGTGGACGATGCCCAGCAGGGCCAGCACCAGGAACCACAGGGCCGTGATCGGGCCAAAGAATTTGCCGATGCCGCTGGTGCCATGTTTTTGCACCATGAACAACGCGGTCAGCACCACCAGCGTGATCGGCACCACGAAGCGTTCCAGCGCCGGGGCTGCCACCTCCATGCCCTCCACAGCGGACAGCACCGAGATCGCCGGGGTGATCACGCCGTCGCCGAAGAAGATGGCCGTGCCGAAGATGCCCAGCGCCAGCAGGCGTTTGCGCAAGGCTGGCTGGTCGGCCACGGCCCGCGAGGCCAGGGCCAGCATGGCGATCAGACCGCCTTCGCCATTGTTGTCGGCGCGCAGGATCAGCGTGACGTACTTCAGGGACACGACGATGGTCAGTGTCCAGAACATCATCGACAGGATCCCGTAGATGCTTTCAGGGGTGAGGGGCAGGTGTCCGTGGTTGAACACCTCCTTGAGCGCATACAGCGGGCTGGTGCCGATGTCGCCATAGACGATGCCGATGGCGGCCAGGGTGAGCGCGGCCAGCTGTTTGCCCTCGATCGAGGCCTGGGAATGAGATTGCACAGGAACTTGTTTCAGCTCGAGAGGTGCACATTGTGCGCCTGTTCTCGCCACAATTTGTTGCACTGCGGCAATCCGCAGCCTCCAGGCGGGGGGTCAGTCGTAGACCTCGGCGTGGGGGTCGGTGGCTTCCATTTCGTAGCTGGCGGCCAGCATGGCCAGGCGGCCCACCACCCCGTACATGTAGAAACGGTTCGGCGCGCTGGCGCCCGGCTTGGCCCCGATCTTGGGCAACTGGGCGGGCTCGGCAAAGGCCAGCGGCACGAAGCTGGCGCCTGGGGCATTGAGGTTCTCGTCCACCCCACGCTCGGCGTGCACGCGGTAGAAGCCGCCCACCACATAGCGGTCGATCATGTAGACCACCGGCTCGGCCACGGCCCCATTGACCTGTTCGTAGGTGGGCACGCCTTCCTGGATGATCACGCGGTTGACCTGCTGCCCATCTTTCACCACGCTCATCTTGTTGCGGGTGCGGCGGTTGAGATCGGCCACTTCTTTCGCATCGCGAACGGTCATGATGCCCATGCCGTAGGTGCCGTTGTCGGCCTTCACGATCACGAAGGGCTTTTCGTTGATGCCGTATTCCTTGTACTTGCGGCGGATCTTGCCGAGCAGCGCATCGACCTGGGTTTCCAGGCATTCGGTGCCGGTGCCTTCCTGGAAGTTCACCTCGTCGCACACGTTGTACATGGGGTTGATCAGCCAAGGGTCCATGCCCAACAGCTTGGAGAACTTCTTGGCCACCTCTTCGTAGGCATCGAAGTGCTGGCTCTTGCGCCGCACCGCCCAGCCCGCATGCAGCGGTGGCAGCAGGTACTGCTCGTGCAGGTTCTGCAGCACTTCGGGAATGCCGGCCGACAGGTCGTTGTTCAGCAAGATGGTGCAGGGGTCAAAGTGCTTGAGCCCCAGGCGACGCTGCGTGCGCACCAGCGGTTCCAGCGTGAGCGTGTCGCCGTCGGGCAGGTTCACCGTGGTCGGCTCGGTGATGGCTTCATCGAGCGAACCCAGGCGCACATTCAGCCCAGCCACCGTGAAGATGCGCACCAGCTGCGCCACGTTCATCAGGTAGAAGGGGTTGCGTGTGTGCCGCTCGGGGATCAGCAGCAGGTTCTTGGCCTCGGGGCAGATCTTTTCGATGGCGGCCATGGCTGCCTGCACGGCCAGCGGCAGCATTTCGGGCGTCAGGTTGTTGAAGCCACCCGGGAACAGGTTGGTGTCCACCGGCGCCAGCTTGAAGCCCGCATTGCGCACATCGACCGAGGTGTAGAAGGGGGGGGTGTGTTCCATCCACTCCAGTCGGAACCAGCGCTCGATGGCCGGCATCGATTCCAGCATGCGCTGCTCGAGTTCATTGATGGGGCCGGTCAGCGCGGTGATGAGGTGGGGAACCATGGGGCACATCGCCCTGGGCGGGCGCTGGAAGTGAAAAGGCCAGTTGATTTTAGGGAGATCGGGGCAAGCCTGCAGGCTTCAAGCCCCACCCATGCACAGCCCCCATGAAAAAAGCCGCCCCGAGGCGTGCTCGGGGCGGCTTGGGGTGGCATGCCGCCACCGGTTCAGGCGCCCGGGTGACGCATCAACCGGGGGGCTCAGATCACTTGTGGTAGGCGGTTTCGCCGTGCGAAGTGATGTCCAGGCCTTCGCGCTCTTCTTCTTCGGGGACACGCAGGCCGATGACCAGGTCCACGATCTTGAAGGAGATGGCAGCGACCACGGCCGACCAGACGATGGTGATCAGCACGCCCTTGAGCTGGATCCACACCTGGCTGGCGATCGAGTAGTCAGCAGCGCTGACCATGGCCACGGTGGTCCAGTCGGCGACCAGCGAGGGGCCACCCAGGTTGGGCGAGTTGAACACGCCGGTCAGCAGGGCACCCAGGATGCCGCCCACGCCGTGCACACCGAACACGTCCAGGCTGTCGTCAGCGCCCAGCAGCTTCTTCAGACCGGTCACACCCCACAGGCAGATCAGACCCGCCAGCAGGCCGATGATCAGGGCACCACCGATGCCGACGTTGCCGGCGGCGGGGGTGATGGCGACCAGACCGGCCACAGCACCCGAAGCAGCACCCAGCATCGAAGCCTTGCCCTTGAGCAGGGCTTCACCCAGGATCCAGCCCAGCACAGCAGCGGCGGTGGCGGCGAAGGTGTTGATGAAGGCCAGGGCGGCGAAACCGTTGGCTTCCAGGGCAGAGCCGGCGTTGAAGCCGAACCAGCCCACCCACAGCAGCGAGGCGCCGACCATGGTCAGGGTCAGGGAGTGAGGGGTGAAGGCTTCCTTGCCGTAACCCACGCGCTTGCCCACCATGTAGGCGCCGACCAGACCGGCCACAGCGGCGTTGATGTGCACCACGGTGCCGCCGGCGAAGTCCAGCGCGCCGTGTTGCCAGATCAGACCGGCCTTGGAGGTCATTTCGGCTGCGACGTCGGCCGAGCTGTAGGCGTCAGGGCCCATCCAGAACCAGACCATGTGGGCGATCGGGGTGTAGCTGAAGGTGAACCACAGCACCATGAAAGCCAGCACGGCCGAGAACTTGATGCGCTCGGCAAAGGCACCCACGATCAGGCAGCAGGTGATGCCGGCGAAGGTGGCCTGGAAGGCAGCGAACACGATCTCGGGGATCACGACACCCTTGCTGAAGGTGGCGGCGTTGGCGAAGGTGCCAGCGGCGTTGTCCCACACACCCTTCATCATGACGCGGTCGAGGCCACCGATGAAGGCATTGCCTTCGGTGAATGCCAGCGAGTAGCCGTAGACGAACCACAGCACCACGATCAGCGAGAAGGTCACCATGACCTGCATCAGCACGGACAGCATGTTCTTGCTGCGCACCAGGCCGCCGTAGAACAGGGCCAGACCGGGCAGGGTCATCAGGATCACCAGCAGGGTGGAGACCATCATCCAGGTGGTGTCACCCTTGTTGGGCGTCGGGGCGGCAGCGGCCGGGGCGGCTTCTGCAGCGGCCGAAGCGGCCTCTTGTGCGGGGGCTGCCGTGGCGACAGCCGATGCGGCTTCGACAGCAGCCGATGCGACTGCGGCTGCAGATGCTGCTGCGTCCTGAGCTTGTGCCGTGCCGAACAGGCCGAAGGCAGCAAGACCCAGCGCGAGCGACGCAATGAGTTTTCTCATGAATTGCCTCTTGGTAGGGGGTGGGGTTGCTTACAGGGCGTCCTTGCCGGTCTCGCCGGTGCGGATGCGGATGACCTGTTCGATCGAGGTCACGAAGATCTTGCCGTCACCGATCTTGCCGGTGCGGGCGGCCGATTCGATGGCCTCGATGACGCGGTCCAGGATGGACTCGTCCACAGCGGCTTCGATCTTGACCTTGGGCAGGAAGTCGACCACGTACTCGGCGCCGCGGTACAACTCGGTGTGGCCTTTCTGGCGGCCGAAGCCTTTGACTTCGGTCACGGTGATGCCTTGAACGCCAATGGCAGACAGGGCCTCACGCACTTCATCAAGCTTGAAGGGCTTGATGACGGCGGTCACCATTTTCATGAGGATCTCCTTCAGTAAGGGGTAACGATGCTGGCCTCCTTGTCTGCACGATCTGTGCCAGTTTGCATGACGAAATCGCATGGGCGTGCACCGAGCTTGGGGCGCGGCCGTGCACCAGTTTTTGCGCGTGCTGCATGCGGCGCACCAATTTGTTGCACCAAATGGGTGCGCAACAGGGGTGCCAAGCTGCTCAGCCATGGCGGATGACCCATTTGCACTGCGCTGGTGCGCACCCCCGAAAGCATGTCCCTGCCCCGAAGAGGGATGTCGGCCGGGGGCGTGCCGCCCACAATCGGCGCCACCCAAGCGATCCAGCAACCCAAGGAGAACCCATGACACTGGCGGTGGTCAAGAGCCGTGCCCTCGACGGTCTGCAAGCCCCCGAGGTGACGGTGGAGGTGCACCTGGCCAATGGCCTGCCCTGCTTCACCCTGGTCGGCCTGGCCGACACCGAAGTCAAGGAAGCGCGTGAACGCGTGCGGGCGGCGCTGGCACATTGCGGTCTGGATTTCCCGCACAACAAGCGCATCACCGTGAATCTGGCGCCGGCTGACCTCCCCAAGGAGTCGGGTCGCTTCGACCTGCCCATGGCGGTGGGCATCCTGGCGGCGATGGGTGAAATCGACGCGGCCCGCCTCTCAGGCTTCGAGTTCGTGGGCGAGTTGTCGCTGGGCGGCGAGGTGCGCCCCGTGCGCGGCGCCCTGGCCATGGCCATGGCCGTGCGGCGTCAGGCGCCGGCCGAGCGGCGAGCCCTGGTGCTGCCCGTGGCCTCGGCCAGCGAAGCGGCCCTGGTCGAGGGGGTGGCGCTGCGGCCTGTGCCGCATCTGGCGGATGTGGTGGCGGCTTTGCGACAGCCCCCGGTGGCCGACTGGCCGGCCGTGCCTGGGTCGGTGGGCAACGCTGGCGGTGTGTGGGGTTCAGCCTTCGACGGTGCCCCTGGGCTTGCGGGGCCCGATCTGCGTGACGTCCGTGGGCAGGGCGCTGCCAAGCGCGCACTGGAAGTGGCCGCTGCAGGCAACCACAGCCTGCTGATGGTGGGGCCACCGGGCACTGGCAAGTCGATGCTGGCGCAGCGGCTGCCTTCGATCTTGCCGCCCCTGACCCCCGACGAGGCCCTCGAATCGGCCGCCGTGCTCAGCCTGGCGGGTCAGTTTCGACCTGAGCGCTGGCGCCAGCGGGTGGTGCGGGCACCCCACCACAGTGCGTCCGGCGTGGCGCTGGTCGGTGGAGGCTCGCCACCCCGCCCTGGTGAAATCTCCCTGGCCCATCGTGGCGTGCTTTTTCTTGACGAGCTGCCCGAGTTCCCTCGCGCGGCCCTGGAGGCCTTGCGAGAGCCGCTGGAAACCGGCCACATTGCCATTGTGCGGGCGGCTCGCCGAAGCGAATTCCCTGCGAGGTTCCAGTTGCTGGCGGCCATGAACCCTTGCCCCTGCGGCCACTTGGGCAACCCGCTGAAGGCCTGCCGGTGCACGCCCGAGCAGGTGGCGCGTTACCAGGCCCGCCTCAGCGGCCCCTTGCTCGACCGCATCGACGTGCAGGTCGAGGTGCCCGCTGTGCCGGCCGATGTGCTGGCTGCCGCACCGGAGGGCGACAGCAGTGCCCAGGTGGCCGAGCGCGTCGGCCGTGCCCGCGAACGCCAATGGCAACGCCAGGGGTGCCTCAATGCCGACCTGAGTGCCGATGGCCTGCTGGCCCATGGCGCCCTGCAGCCCGCAGCCGCACGCTTGCTGCAGCAGGCCTGCACGCGTTTTGCCTGGTCAGGGCGTGGCTACTACCGCGTGTTCCGATTGGCCCGCACCCTGGCCGACCTGGCGGGCAGCGAAGCGGTTGAATCCAGCCATGTGGCCGAGGCCATCCAGTACCGCCGTGCGCTGCAGGCGGAGCAAGTGGCGGCCTGAGTCCCATCGGGGGCTCTGCTCAGGCGCAAGGTGTGTGGGCCCGGGGCGGCTTAGACTGGTGCCCTGGTTTCAGCCTTCCTCATTCTGGAGATTCCATGCGCCAGCCCATTCGCTCAGCCTGCACCACCGTGATCACCCGTGTTCAACCCGCCGCCATGGCGTGGGCTCTGGGGGCCTGCCTGGTGGGTGCGCTGATCTGGGCGGGCGCGCCTGCCCATGCCCAGGCGACTGCCGGTAAAACCACAACGGCCGCCAGGTCGCAGCCGGTGGTGGTGTCTCAGGCCTGGGTGCGCCCAACGGTCAAGGGGCAGCAGGGCACAGGTGGCTACCTGCAGATTCAGGCCCAGGAGGCCGTCACCCTGGTGGGCTTGGCATCGCCCGTGGCGGGCAAGGCCGAACTGCATGAAATGAAGATGGACGGTGACGTGATGCGGATGCGGGCGCTGGCCGAGCTGCCGATCGCCGCTGGCGAGACGGCCACGCTCAAGCCGGGCGGCAATCACCTCATGCTGCTGGACCTCAAGCGGCCCATCGACAAGGGCAGCCAGGTGCCGCTCACCTTGAAGTTCAAGGGCGCCAACGGGCAGGTCTTCGACGTCCAGGTGTCGGCGATGGCTCAGGTGGCTGCACCTGCTGCATCAGGGGGCCAGGCCAAGGTTGGCGGCCAGGGCGGCAAGGGGCACCATGGGGATCACCACGACCACAGTGGGCACGACCACCACCACAAGCACTGAGTGCAGTCCGCGTTTTGACTCAGTGCCAAGTCGAGCGTGGGCAGTCTGTCCTCAGCGCACCGCCAGTCGGTCTCACTGCTCTTCCAGGCGGCGCGGCGGGTAGGTGTCCCAGCCGTGGCAGCCGGGGCACTGCCAGAAGTAGCGCTGGCTTTCGAAGCCACAGGCGGCGCAGCGGTAGCGCTGCAGAGGGCGAGCGGTCTTGATCAGTGATTCCTGCAGGCGCTCAAGCTCGGCATTGCTCAATGACACACCCGTGTTCAGGCGCTCTCGCAGCAAGCCCTGGGCAGCGGTGAGCGAGGGCTCGGTCTGCAGGTGCTGGTGCAGGCGTGCGCGTCGCAAGGTGGCATCACCTTGCAGGCTGTTGGCCGCTTGCAGCACGTCGATCGACGGGGCTTGTCCATACAGCGCGTCGAGCTTGCGCAGGGCCTGCTCTGCCGCCTCGGGTCCTGCAGCCTGGGCCACTTTGGCGTAGTCGCCCGCGATCAGGGCGAAGGCTTCGGGGTTCACGGCCATCAGTTCGTCCCACAGGCGCAGCGCTTCGGCATGGCGTTGCTGACTCACCAGCCGCTGGCCTTGCAGTACCAGCGCGCGGGCGTTCTGCGGCGCGGCCTCTCGGGCCTTGGCCAGCGCCATGTCAGCTTCTTCATGCTGGCCACGGGCGTCGGCTTCCTGGGCCACTTCGCACCAATGGTGCGCAATGCGGGCGGCGAAGGAGCCCGTGCCGGCGGCTTCCAGCTGGCGGGCCACTTCGATGGCCGGCCGCCAGTTGCGCGAGCGTTCGTGCAGGTTCAGCAGGGCCAGGCGGGCGTCGGTGGCAAAGGCTGTGCCTTCCAGGGCCAGGTAGGCTTCTTCGGCACGGTCGAACAGCCCTGCCTTCATGAAGTCTTGTGCCAGGGCGTGCTGGGCGCGTTCGCGTTCCTCACGCTTGAGGTCGGCGCGGGCCAGCAGGTGCTGGTGCACACGGATGGCCCGCTCGTACTCGCCACGGCGGCGGAACAGGTTGCCCAGGGCAAAGTGCAGGTCAGAGGTGTCGGGGTCGTGCTGCACCGCCTCGATGAAGGCGTCAATGGCCTTGTCCTGCTGTTCATTGAGCAGCAGGTTCAGGCCCTTGAAGTAGGCCTGTGGCGAGGCCTTTTCTTCATCGCGCAGCTGGCGCAGGTCATAACGCGAGGCCAGCCAGCCCAGCAGGAAAGCCGCGGGCAGGGCCAGCAGCAGCCATTGCAGATCGAAGTCCATGCGGGCCCCAGAGTGGGTTCAGTGTCAGCGGGTGCAGATCGGTGTGCAGATCAGCGGGCAGGTCATCGAGCAGGTTTTCGCGGCGCAGCCACATCGGGCGGGGCGGGCAGCTGCGACGGCAGGGTGGTGGGGTTGTCGCGTTCGGCCTGGGCTTGCTGACGGGCCTGATTGGCTGTGGCATCGGCCATCAGGTGCAGGCGCTTGCGGGCATCGCGGCGGTGACGCCACCAGCTGGGCACCATGGCCACCACGCCGACGGCACAGCCCACACCGAACACACCCAGGATGACGAACACCATGGGGGCCTGCCAGCTGTATCCGAAAAACCCTTTGACCTCGACCGCGTGCTGATTCTTGAGCGCGAAGGCGAACAGGATCAGGAACAGAACGGCTCGCCAGAGCCAGGTCAGGGTGCGGATCAAGGGCGTGCTCCCGGTGCGTGGCAGTTCAGAAGACCAAAAGGTCAGTCTTTGTCAGGGCGCGCGGCGTTGCCGCCGGGCGCGTCCACCGATTCTCGCAGGGCTTTGCCGGGTTTGAAGTGGGGCACCAGCTTTTCAGGGATCAGCACCTGCTCGCCCGAGCGCGGGTTGCGGCCCATGCGGGGCGGGCGGCGGTTGATCGAAAAGCTGCCAAAGCCGCGCAGTTCGATGCGGTGCCCCCTGGCCAGGGCCTCGGACATGGCGTCGAGGATGGTCTTGACGGCGAATTCGGCGTCACGCTGGGTGAGCTGGCCGAAACGCTCGGCCAGTTGGGCCACGAGGTCAGAACGGGTCATGGAACGAACAACGCAGATTTTGTGGCGGGGGCTGTGATGAAAAGGCCGGCGGCCTGCTCATCACAGCCCCCAGGGCTGCCTGGCCCGACGGGTGTCGGGTCAGACCTCTCTGGGGGCTGCAGAGGTCAGAACGTGGGCGATCAGCCGTTGTTCTGGTCCAGCTTGGCCTTCAGCAGGGCGCCCAGGCTGGTGGTGCCGGAGCCTTCCTTGGTGGTGTCGGCGCGCAGCGACTGCAGAGCTTCTTGTTGCTCGGCGTTGTCCTTGGCCTTGATCGACAGCTGGATGTTGCGGGTCTTGCGATCCACGTTCACGATCACGGCGGTGACTTCGTCGCCTTCCTTCAGCACGTTGCGAGCGTCTTCGACGCGGTCACGGCTGATTTCGGAGGCGCGCAGGTAACCGATGATGTCGTCACCCAGGGTGATTTCGGCACCCTTGGCGTCCACGGTCTTGACCACGCCGGTCACGGTCGCGCCGCGATCGTTCAGGGTGGTGAAGTTGGTGAACGGGTCAGCGTCCAGCTGCTTGATGCCCAGCGAGATGCGCTCGCGCTCGACATCGATGGCCAGCACGATGGCTTCGACTTCCTGGCCCTTCTTGTAGTTGCGAACGGCGGCTTCGCCGGGTTCGTTCCACGACAGGTCGGACAGGTGCACCAGACCGTCGATGCCAGCGGCCAGACCCACGAACACGCCGAAGTCGGTGATGCTCTTGATGGGGCCCTTGACCTTGTCGCCGCGGTTGAAGTTCTGAGCGAAGTCGTCCCAGGGGTTCGGCTTGCACTGCTTCATGCCCAGCGAGATGCGACGCTTGTCTTCGTCGATCTCCAGGACCATGACTTCCACTTCGTCGCCCAGGTTGACGATCTTGTTGGGGGCCACGTTCTTGTTGGTCCAGTCCATTTCGGAGACGTGCACCAGGCCTTCGATGCCGGGTTCGATCTCGACGAAAGCGCCGTAGTCAGCGATGTTGGTGACCTTGCCGAACAGGCGGGTGCCCGAGGGGTAACGGCGCGAGACGCCCACCCACGGATCGTCGCCCATCTGCTTCAGACCCAGCGAAACGCGGTTCTTCTCGGCGTCGAACTTCAGGACCTTGGCGGTCAGCTCTTGACCCACGGTCACCACTTCGCTCGGGTGACGGACACGGCGCCATGCCATGTCGGTGATGTGCAGCAGGCCGTCGATGCCGCCCAGGTCCACGAACGCACCGTATTCGGTGATGTTCTTGACCACGCCGGCGACGATGGCGCCTTCGCGCAGGGTTTCCATCAGCTTGGCGCGCTCTTCGCCCATCGAAGCTTCCACCACAGCACGGCGCGACAGCACGACGTTGTTGCGCTTGCGGTCCAGCTTGATGACCTTGAATTCCATGGTCTTGCCCTCGAAGGGCGACATGTCCTTCACGGGGCGGGTGTCCAGCAGCGAGCCGGGCAGGAATGCGCGGATGCCGTTGACCAGAACGGTCAGACCGCCCTTGACCTTGCCGTTGACGGTGCCGGTGACGAAATCGCCCGATTCCAGAGCGGTTTCCAGCGACAGCCACGAAGCCAGACGCTTGGCCTTGTCGCGCGACAGGATGGTGTCGCCGTAGCCGTTTTCGATGGCGTCAACAGCCACCGACACGAAGTCGCCCACCTGGACTTCGATCTCGCCCTGGTCGTTCTTGAATTCGTCGATGGGCACATAGGCTTCCGACTTCAGACCGGCGTTGACGACCACGAAGTTGTGGTCCAGAGCCACCACCTCGGCGGTGATGACTTCGCCAGTGCGCATGTTGGCGCGCTGCAACGACTCTTCAAAAAGGGCGGCAAAAGATTCAGACATGAAGGTTCCTGTGTCGGCGTGAACCGACGGTGACGCTGGGCTCGCCAGGGAACAACGAGGCAGCGGTTGAGTTGATGAACATGACACGCGCAACCCCGGGCGGGGTCGAGACCTGCCTGGCAACCGGGCGGCTGCCAAGGCGTGTCACAGCCTTGAAGTGCCTTGCGCGATCACGCCTGGGGCGCGACCACATGGGGCCACCCGTCTGTCCACCAGCCCAGCACCAGTTCGACGGATTCGTCGATGCTCAGGTGCGAGTTGTCGAGCAGTCGGGCGTCTGCTGCCGGGACCATCGGCGACGCGGTGCGCTGCTTGTCGCGGGCATCACGCGCTTCCAGATCGGAGCAAATCTCGTCGAGGGTAACAGAAAACCCTTTGGAAATCAATTGCTTATGGCGGCGCTCGGCGCGCTCTGCCACGGAGGCGGTCAGGAACACCTTCAGGCCCGCGTCCGGGAAGATCACGGTGCCCATGTCACGGCCATCGGCCACCAGGCCGGGCAGGCGGCGGAAGGCCACCTGCTGCTCGACCAGCGCCTGGCGCACGCCGGGCAAGGCCGAGATCTTGGAGGCGGTCTGGCCGACTTCTTCCTGGCGCAGTTCGGCCGACACGTCGGCGCCGTCCAGCCAGACGTGTTCCCCTTCGAAGCGCAGGGGGATTTCGTGGCCCAGCTGGCGCGCCAGGGCCACCAGGCCGGCTTCGTGGTCGTGCGGCACGCCGCGGCCCAGGGCCAGCAGGGCGGTGATGCGGTACAGGGCGCCCGAATCGAGGAACTGGTAGCCCAGGCGGGCGGCCAGTGCGCTGGCCAGGGTGCCCTTGCCCGAGGCCGAGGGGCCGTCGATGGTGATGACCGGGATCAGGCGGGGCTCGGTGCGCGCCACCTGGAACAGGGCCTCGAAGTAGTCGGGGAAGGTCTTGGCCACGCAGCGCGGGTCTTCGATGCGCACTGATACGGTCTGTCCTGCCGGCACGGTGGGCGCCAGCGGGTGGAAGGCGGCCAGCGAAAAGCACATGGCCATGCGGTGGTCGTCGTAGGTGTGGATGCTGGCGTGCTGCCAGGCGCCTGTGGCCGGCGGGGTCACGGTGATGAAGTCGTGGCCTTCTTCGACCACGGCGCCCAGCTTGCGCAGCTCGCAGGCCATGGCGGCGATGCGGTCGGTTTCCTTCACGCGCCAGCTGGCGATGTTGCGCAGGCGGGTGGTGCCTTCGGCGTACAGCGCCATCACTGCCAGGGTCATGGCCGCGTCGGGGATGTGGTTGCAGTCGAGGTCGATGGCCTTGAGCGGCCAGGCCCCGCGCTGGATTTCCAGCCAGTTGGGCCCGCCCGTGACCTGCGCGCCCATCAGGCGGGCGGCCTCGACGAAGCGGATGTCGCCTTGAATCGAATCGAGCCCCACGCCTTCGATGCGCACCGGGTGGCCCTGGCCTGCAATGGCGCCGGTGGCGATGAAGTACGAGGCCGACGAGGCATCGGCCTCGATGTGGATCTCGCCGGGCGACTGGTAGCGGCTGCCCTGCGGGATGACGAAGCGCTCCCAGCCTTCGCGGCGCACGGCGATGCCGAAGCGCGCCAGCAGGTTCAGCGTGATCTCGATGTAGGGCTTGGAAATCAGTTCGCCCACCACCTCGATGACCAGGTCGTGGCGGTCGGACACCAGGGGCAGGGCCAGCAGCAGCGCGGTGAGGAACTGGCTGGACACGTCACCGCGCACCTTGATGGGGGCGGTGAGGTTCAGCGAGCCGCCGGCCAGCTTCAGGGGCGGGTAGCCCTCGTTGCCCAGGCATTCGATGTGGCAACCCAGGGGGCGCAGGGCTTCGACCAGGTCGCCAATGGGGCGCTCGTGCATGCGGGGCACGCCGCGCAGCTCGTAAGTGCCGCCCTGGGTGGCCGACAGCAGGGCCAAGGTGGCCGTGAGCGGGCGGATGGCCGTGCCGGCGTTGCCCATGAACAGCTGGGCTTCTTTCACCTGGGGGGTGCCGGCCAGGCCGGTGATCTCGAGCACGTCGTTGCGGCCTTCGTGCACCTGGCGGATGTCGCAGCCCAGGGTGCGCAGGGCATCGAGCATGACGCGGGTGTCGTCAGAGGCCAGCAGGTCGTGCACGCGGGTGGTGCCGGCGCACAGGCCGGCCAGCAGCAGCACGCGGTTGGAAATGCTCTTGGAGCCGGGCAGGCGCACGGCGCCCGAGGCGTCGAGCAGCGGGGGCAGGTCGAGGAAGGCGGTGGTGTACATGGCGCGTTCAGTCAACAGGTGCACGCTGCGGGGCTCGACAAGGCGGGCGCCGGGGCGGCACGGGCCGCACGGAGGGCATCCGGGCGGCCGGGGGATTCAAAGGTGGCGGTGCGCCGGGGCGCGCCGCCGCAGGCAAGGTTCAGCGGCTGGCCGAAGGCTTGGCCGGTGGGGCATTGAGCGACCACTGGCTGCGTGACGACGAGGCCGACTGGATCTGCTGCTCCAGCGATTCGCCGTTCCAGTCTCGCATGCTGCGCTCCATGGCGTCCAGCGCAGCACGGAACGCTTCCGACTGTCGCAGCACCTCTTCGCGGTTGGACAGCAGGATGTCGCGCCACACATTCGGGTCGCTGGCGGCAATGCGCGAAAAATCGCGGAAGCCGGGGCCGGCCAGTTGCAGGAACTCCTTGCCGGCGGGCTGGCCATTCATGGCGTTCAGGTAGGCGAAAGCGATCAGGTGGGGCAGGTGGCTCACGGCGGCGAAGGCCGCGTCGTGGTTCTCGGGGGTCATCTTGAGCACCTGGCAGCCGATGGCCGCCCACACGTCGGTGGCTTTCTGCACCAGCACGGGGTCGGTCTGCTGCAGCGGGGTCAGGATGACCTTGCGGCCCTGGTAGAGCTGCGGGTCAGAGTGTTCCACGCCGGCCACTTCGCGCCCGGCAATCGGGTGGGCGGGCACGAAGGAGGGCAGGCGCTCTTTGAGCACGCGCCGGGCGGCATCGACCACGTCGCGCTTGGTCGAGCCCACGTCCATGAACAGCACGCCCGGATCGACCAGGTGGCGGATGGCGCGGAAGGTGCCTTCGGTGGCGGCCACGGGCACGGCGATCAGCACGATGTCCGAGCCCGAGACGGCCAGCAGGGCCGATTCGGCGGCCACGTCGATCACGCCCAGGCGACGGGCTTTCTCCACGGTGGAGGGCGATTTGCTGTAGCCGACCACGCGGCGCACCAGGCCGGCCTTCTTGAGGGCCAGGGCGAACGAGCCGCCCATCAGGCCGCAGCCGATCAGTCCGAGCTGGTTGAACATGTCTGATCCAGATCCCAAAACTCAGTGCAGGTCCAGCGGGAAGCTGCCCAGCAGTTTGAACATGCGGCTTTGCGCCTGCAGCGCATTCAAGGCAGCGGCCACCGCGGGCTCGTGCTGATGGCCGGCCAGGTCGATGTAGAACACGTAGTCCCACTGGCCCGAGCGTGCCGGGCGCGACTCAAAGCGGGTCATGGACACGCCGTGCTGCTTGAGCGGCACCAGCAGGTCGTGCATGGCGCCCGGGCGGTTGTCGACCGAGACGATCAGGCTGGTGCAGTCGTGACCCGTGGGGGCGGACGGTGGTTGTCGCTCCGGGCGGGTCAGCACCACGAAGCGTGTGCGGTTGTGGGCTTCGTCCTGCACGGCGCGCTGCACCACATGCAGCCCGAACATGGAGGCCGCACGCTCGCTGGCCAGGGCCGCCACGCTGGGGTCACCGGCTGCCAGGCGTGCGCCTTCGGCGTTGCTGCTCACGGCGTGGCGTTCAGCCTGGGGCAGGTGCTGGCTCAGCCAGTGCTGGCATTGGGCCAGGGCCTGCGGGTGGGCCGCCACCGAGGTGATGCCGTCCAGGCTGGGGGTGCTGCGCAGCAGGTTGTGCTGCACCAGCAGCGAGGTTTCACCCACCACCACCAGCGGCGACTGCAGCAGCAGGTCGAGCGAGCGCGCCACCACGCCTTCGGTCGAGTTCTCGATGGCCACGACACCGAAATCGGCCGAGCCGGCCTCGGTGGCACGGAACACTTCGTCGAAGTTCGCGCAAATGACGGGTTCGATCGAAGAACCGAAGTATTTCAGTGCGGCCTGTTCGGTGAAGGTGCCCACTGGGCCCAGGAAGGCCACACGCTGCTTCGATTCGAGGGCGCGGCAGGCCGACATGATCTCGCGCCAGATGGGCGCGATGCTGTCGGGCAGCACGGGGCCGGGGTTGGCCTGCTTCAGGCCTTCGATGACCTGGATCTCGCGGTCGGGGCGGAACACGGGCGAGCCGTCGATCTTCTTGACCTCGCCCACGGCCTGGGCCAGGCGCGCGCGCTGGTTCAGCAAGGTCAGCAGCTGGCGGTCGACGCTGTCGATGCGCACGCGCAATTCGCCCAGCTGCTCGGCCACAGGGCGGCCGTCGGGCACGAAGTGATCGGGTTGATCAGCCATGGCGCTGCGCGAAGTCTTTCATGAAGTCGACCAGGGCCTGCACGCCGGCCAGGGGCATGGCGTTGTAGATCGAGGCGCGCATGCCGCCCACGCTCTTGTGGCCCTTGAGTTGCAGCAGACCGGCGGCCTTGGCCTGGGCCAGGAAGGCGTCGTTGTGCGCTTCGTTCTTCAGGAAGAAGGGGATGTTCATGCGCGAGCGGCAGTCGGCGCCCACGCGGTTCTCGTAGAAGCCCGAGCCGTCGATGTAGCCGTACAGCAGGTCGGCCTTGGCGATGTTGCGCGCCTCGATGGCGGCCAGGCCGCTGAGCTCGCCTTCCTGCTGGCGCTTGATCCACTGGAAGACCAGGCCGGCCAGGTACCACGCGTAGGTGGGCGGCGTGTTGTACATCGACTCGTGGTCGGCCACGATCTGGTAGTCGAAGCCCGAGGGCGTAATCGGCAGGGCGCGGCCCAGCAGGTCTTCGCGCAGGATGACCAGGGTCAGCCCGGCAGGGCCGATGTTCTTCTGGGCGCCGGCATAGGCCACCCCCACACGCGACCAGTCGATCGGGCGCGAGGCGATGTGCGACGAGCAGTCGATCACCAGCGGGGCCTTGCTGCCCAGCGAGGCCAGGTCGGGCAGCTCGTGCATTTCCACGCCATGGATGGTCTCGTTGCTGCACACGTGCACGTAGGCCGCGTCGTCGCTGAGCTGCCAGCTGCCGAAATTGGGCAACCGGGTGTGCTTGTCGGCCTCGTTGGTGGCCGCCACGTTCACCTGGCAGTACTTGCGCGCCTCTTTGGCCGACTTCTGTGACCACGAGCCCGTGACCACGTAGTCGGTCTGGCCACCTTCCGACAGGTTCATCGGCAAGATGGCGTTTTCGGCGATGGCGCCCCCCTGCATGAACAGGATCTTGTAGTTCGCAGGCACCGACAGGATGTCGCGCAGATCCGTTTCAGCCTGCTCGGCGATGGAGATGAACTCCTTGCCACGGTGGCTCATTTCGAGCACCGACATGCCGCTGCCTTGCCAGCTGAGCATGTCGGCTGCCGCCTGCTGAAGCACTTCTTCAGGCAGGGCGGCCGGGCCGGCCGAGAAGTTGTAGGGGCGCTGAGGGGTCGTCATCGGAAAGAAAGGCTCACTTGCCTTTGGGTTGAGCGGCCGGCTGACCACCTTGCTGACCACCTTGTTGGGCGGCTTGTGCGGCCTGGGCTTGAGCGGCCATCTGGCTGAGCTTGCCGTCGGTCGCCTTGTCCAGGATCTTGCGGATGTTTTCCTGAGCGGCTTGCAGCTTGGGGTCGACCTGCGGGCGGGCGTCGGCCACGGCCTGCTCAACCAGGTTCTTGCTCAGCTCGGGCAGCATGGTCTGGTACTTCTTGAGCACGGGCGATTCCAGCATGGTCACCAGCTGCTTGAGTTCGTCGTCGGTGAACTTGCCTTCGATGCCGCTCAGCACAGCGCCCTGGCTGACCTTGTTGGTGCTGGCGCGCACGATGGGGCCGGCGGCATCGAGGTACTTCTTGATTTCGGCATCGACGGCCTTGCCGGTGGCTTCACGCTTTTCAGGGGCCACGGCCTGGGCCAGGATGGGCTGGGCGGCGGCCACCAGCTGGCGGGCCGGGGCTTCGGCCAGGCCGCGTGCGGTGGCTTCCAGCGAGGCTTGCTGCACGGCCACCAGCTTCTGAACCAGTTCCTTGCGCGACTGAGCGTGAGCGGTCAGGCTGGTGGCGGCCAGGGCAGTGGCCATCACGGCGGCCCACACGGTCTTCGTCAGTTTCATGGTGTTTCCTTGAGTTGGCTTGCCTGTCGGCGACAGGCTATGCCGGTTGGTGTCAGAAGCAGGCCCGGGGTTCCATCAGGCCTCGGTGCCGCCGGAGGCATCGCCTTCGCCGGTCGCGCCGTCGGTGTCGCCACCCTCAGCGCCTTCGGCCCCGTCGGCCTGGCTTTCGCTGGCGTCGTTTTCGACAATGCGTTGCAGACCGATCAGCTTGGCGCCTTCGTCCAGGGCGATCAGGGTCACGCCCTGGGTGGCGCGGCCCAGTTCACGGATCTCGGCGACGCGGGTGCGCACCAGCACGCCCTTGTCGGTGATCAGCATGATTTCGTCGTCGGCGTGCACCAGCGTGGCGGCCACGACCTTGCCGTTGCGCTCGCTTTGCTGGATGGCGATCATGCCCTTGGTGCCACGGCCGTGGCGGGTGTATTCGACGATGCTGGTGCGCTTGCCGTAACCGTTCTCAGAAGCGGTCAGCACAGACTGCGTTTCGTCTTCTGCCACCAGCATGGCGATGACCGACTGGCCTTCTTCCAGCATCATGCCGCGCACGCCGCGGGCGCTGCGGCCCATCGGGCGCACGTCGTCTTCGTCGAAGCGCACGGCCTTGCCGCCGTCAGAGAACAGCATCACGTCGTGCTTGCCGTCGGTCAGGGCCGCGCCCACCAGCACATCACCCTCGTCCAGGCCCACGGCGATGATGCCGGCCTTGCGGGGGTTGCTGAAGTCGGTCAGCGGGGTCTTCTTGACCGTGCCCATGCGCGTGGCCATGAACACGTAGTGGTCTTCAGGGAAGCTGCGGAACTCGCCGGTCAGCGGCAGCACCACGTTGATCTTCTCTTCGGGCTCCAGCGGGAACATGTTGACGATGGGCTTGCCGCGCGAGTTGCGCGAGCCCTGCGGCACTTCCCACACCTTCAGCCAGTACACGCGACCCCGGTTGCTGAAGCACAGGATGTAGTCGTGGGTGTTGGCGATGAAGAGCTGGTCGATCCAGTCGTCTTCCTTGGTGGCGGTGGCCTGCTTGCCGCGGCCGCCGCGCTTCTGGGCGCGGTACTCGCTCAGGGGCTGGCTCTTGATGTAGCCGGTGTGCGAGAGCGTCACCACCATGTCGGTGGGCGTGATCAGGTCTTCGGTGCCCAGCTCTTGCGCGTTGTGCTCGATGGTCGAGCGGCGTGCGCCCAGTTTGGTCTGGCCGAATTCCTGCCGGATGACCAGCAGCTCGTCGGAAATGATGGTCGAGACACGCTCGGGCTTGGACAGGATGTCCAGCAGGTCGGCGATCTGTGCCATGACCTCGCGGTACTCGCCGATGATCTTGTCCTGCTCCAGGCCGGTCAGGCGTTGCAGGCGCATCTGCAGGATTTCGCCAGCCTGGTCTTCGCTCAGGCGGTACAGGCCATCGGGCTGCATGCCGAATGCGGCGGGCAGGCCTTCAGGGCGGTACAGCCTGGCGTCACCGTCGACACGCGACAGCATCTCGCGCACCAGGCCCGAATCCCAGCTCTTGCTCATCAGGGCCTGCTTGGCCACCGGCGGGGTGGGGCTGGTCTTGATGGTTTCGATGAACTCGTCGATGTTGGCCAGCGCCACGGCCAGGCCTTCCAGCACATGGCCGCGTTCGCGCGCCTTGCGCAGTTCGTACACCGTGCGGCGGGTGACCACTTCGCGGCGGTGCTCCAGGAAGACCGTGATCAGGTCCTTCAGGTTGCACAGCTTGGGCTGGCCGTCGATCAGGGCCACCATGTTGATGCCGAAGGTGTCCTGCAGCTGCGTCTGCTTGTACAGGTTGTTCAGCACGACCTCAGGCACTTCACCGCGCTTGAGTTCGATCACCACACGCATGCCCGACTTGTCGGACTCGTCCTGGATGTGGCTGATGCCCTCGATCTTCTTGTCGTTGACCAGCTCGGCGATGCGCTCGAGCAGGTTCTTCTTGTTCACCTGGTAGGGGATCTCGTCGACGATGATCGCCTGGCGGTCGCCCTTGCCGATGTCTTCGAAGTGCACGCGGGCACGCATGACCACGCGGCCGCGGCCGGTGCGGTAGCCTTCGCGCACACCGCTGAGGCCATAGATGATGCCGGCCGTGGGGAAGTCGGGTGCCGGGATGATCTCCATGAGCTCATCGACGCTGCACTCGGGGTTCTTCAGCGAGTGCAGGCAGGCATCGACCACCTCGTTGAGGTTGTGAGGCGGGATGTTGGTGGCCATGCCCACGGCGATACCGGCCGAGCCGTTGACCAGCAGGTTGGGCAGGCGGGTGGGCAGCACCAGCGGCTCTTTTTCCGAGCCGTCGTAGTTGGGGCCGAAGTCGACGGTTTCCTTGTCGATGTCGGCCAGCATTTCGTGGGCGATCTTCGACAGGCGGATTTCGGTGTACCGCATGGCCGCGGCGTTGTCGCCGTCAACCGAACCGAAGTTGCCCTGGCCGTCGACCAGCATGTGGCGCAGCGAGAAGTCTTGCGCCATGCGCACGATGGTGTCGTACACCGCCGAGTCACCGTGCGGGTGGTACTTACCGATCACGTCGCCCACGATACGGGCCGACTTCTTGTAAGGCCGGTTCCAATCGTTGTTGAGCTCGTGCATCGCGAAGAGCACGCGGCGGTGCACCGGCTTGAGGCCGTCGCGGGCATCGGGCAGGGCACGGCCCACGATCACGCTCATCGCGTAATCGAGGTACGAACGCCGCATCTCCTCTTCGAGGCTGATGGGCAGGGTTTCCTTGGCGAATTGCGTCATGCGTGGCGGGTGTTCTGGCGACAGGCTCTCAGGCCTTCACGAAACAACCATTGTAAGTCCGCGCTGCGCTGGCCTTTTCGGGGGCTTTTCAGGCTGTTTTTCCGAGGATGGGTGGCCATCACCCCGGCATCGCCCAAAGGGATTGTGTTGCACTTGCAACATTCCTTGCTATGCGGGGTCCCACATGGCGTGCCTGCAACCCATTGGTTTCCCCTGTGGCAGAATGAATTGACTACGTGCTGCTCGGGGTAACCCTTGCCCGGACGGCGTCCATTGCAGCCAGGCTGCTCCATCATCGAGAGGATTCACATGAAGAAACTGAACCGCGTCGCCGCTCTGTTCGCCGTTGCTGCCCTGTCGGCTGGTGCCGCTCAGGCCCAAGCCATCGACAACTGGCGCGCCACCGACGGCACCGTCTGGAAGAACGGCACCAACGAACTGTGCTGGCGTGATCAGTTCTGGACCCCGGCCACCGGCGTGCAAGGTTGCGACGGCGTTCCCGCTCCTGCTCCCAAGGCTGCGCCCGCACCCGCTCCGGCTCCTGCCCCGGCTGCAGCCCCCGCCCCGGCTCCCGCTCCTGCCGCCCCCGCTGCTCCGGCCGTGGAAAAGGTGAGCTTCGCCGCTGACGCCTTCTTCGACTTCGACAAGGCTGTGCTGAAGCCCGAAGGCAAGGCCAAGCTGGACGACCTGTCGGACAAGGTCAAGGGCCTGAATCTGGAAGTCATCATCGCCACCGGTCACACCGACTCGAAGGGCACCGACGCTTACAACCAGAAGCTGTCGGTCAAGCGCGCTGACGCTGTCAAGGCCTACCTGACTGGCAAGGGCATCGACGCCACCCGCGTGTACACCGAAGGCAAGGGCGAAGCCCAACCTGTGGCCGACAACAAGTCGGAAGAAGGCCGCGCCAAGAACCGCCGCGTTGAAATCGAAGTGGTCGGCACCCGCGCCAAGTGATTTCCGGCTTCGGCCTGAATGAAAAAACCCCGCCTCGGCGGGGTTTTTTGTTGCCTGTGCATGCCCTGTCTGGTGCCGGTTGGGTGCTGAAGTGATCCCTGTGCACATGTCTGGTGCGCTGGGTTTGTCCCAGAGCCGCGCCGCAGGGCGGCGCCGGGCCCGCTGTGCAGGGGGTGCCTCCCTGGCACGTTGCTTGCTAAATCACAGGCAAGGGAGGCAGCCACAGTCGCTGCATTCACGAAAGGGTCGCTAGGGTTCCGATGCCGTGCAGTGGTCGCCACGCGCGGTGTGTCTGGTCCGAGAGCAACCGGCCTCAAGGGCCCTCGACGGCACTCAGGCTCCACGGCGGGACAAAAGCCCGGGAGATCACTTCGCGACGAGGTGGCCTCCCAGCTTTTGGTCCTACTGTCTGGAGTCTTCGAGATGCCCCAATCATTCTTTGAACGTGTGTCGGCTGGCGTGGTGTCCAGCATCCTGGCCGGTGTCGTCGCCGCATCGGCCCTTGTGGCAACGCCCGCGCGCGCCGAGGTCAAGGTCGGGGTCTCCGACTGGCCGGGCTGGGTGGCCTGGTATGTGGCCGAGCAAAAAGGCTTCTTCAAGAAGCACGGTGCCGACGTCAAGCTGGTCTGGTTTGCCAACTACACCGACTCCATCTCGGCCCTGTCGGCGGGGCAGCTCGACGCCAATTCGCAGACCTGGTCCGACACCATGGGCCCGCTGGCCAAGGGCCTGCCGCTGAAGGTGGTGCTGGTCAACGACAACTCGGCCGGCAACGATGCGCTGGTGGTCAACCCCAAGATCAAATCCTTCAAGGACCTCAAGGGCAAGTCGGTGGCGCTGGAGCAGTACAGCGTGTCGCACTTTGTGCTCGTCAATGCCCTGGCCAAAAACGGCATGAAAGTGAGCGACATCAAGCTGGTGAACCTGGCTGCCGGTGATGCCGCTGCCGCCTTCATGAGCGGCCGTGTCGATGCTGCCGTGGTTTGGAACCCCTGGATCCACCAGATCGAAAGCAGCGGCAAGGGCAAGGCCCTGTTCACCTCGAAGGACCTGCCGGGCCTGATCCCCGATCTGCTGGTGGCGCAGGACAAGGCCATCAAGGCCAAGCGCAAGGACCTGGTCGGCATGGTCAAGGCCTGGTTCGACACGGTGGCCTTCATCCAGGCCAAGCCCGACGAGGCGGCGGCCATCATGGCCAAGGTGGTCAGCCTCAAGCCCGATGAATACAAGGTGTTCCTGCCGGGCACCCGCTTCTTTGACGCCAAGCTGAACCAGGAGGCCATGGGCCCGTCCACGCAGCCCCTGTCGCTGCTGGGTGTGGCGCCCACGGTGGTGAAGTTCCTGAGCGAGAACAAGCTGATCGAAGGCACGCCCGATGTCAGCAAGGCCATCGACACGACACTCCTGGCCGACGCGCTGAAGAAGTGAGCTCGGCATGGCGATCGCACCGAGCCCCACGCCTGTCGCCACCACCGGCCCACGCTGGTGGGTGGTGCGTGGCAGCATCCCTTCAAAAGCCTATGCGCTGCTGGCCCTGATCGGGCTGGTGTTGCCGCTGCTGGGCTGGTGGCTGGCCACGGCGGTGGCCGGTGCCGACGCCGTGTTCCTGCCTTCGCCTGGGCAGGTCTGGCAGCGCGCCGTCGATTGGTGGCGCGAGGCCGACCTGGCCGGCGACATCCTGATCAGCGTGTGGCGCGTGGTGGGGGGCTTCCTGCTGTCGGCGGCGATCGCCTTGCCGCTGGGCCTGATGATCGGCACCTTCCGCGTGGTGCAGGCCCTGCTGGAGCCGCTGACCGATTTCATCCGTTACATGCCGGCGGTGGCCTTCATCCCGCTGGTGATGCTGTGGGTGGGCATCGACGAATCGTCGAAGGTGGCCATCATCTTCATCGGCACCTTCTTCCAGATGGTGCTGATGGTGGCCGAAGACGTGCGCCGCGTGCCCATGGCGCAGATCGAGGCCGCGCAGACCATGGGCGCCACGCGCACCGAGCTGGTCGAAAAGGTGGTGTTCCCCTCGGCGGCACCGGCCCTGATGGACACGTTGCGCGTGACCATGGGCTGGGCCTGGACCTACCTGGTGGTGGCCGAACTGGTGGCTGCCAACTCGGGCCTGGGCTACGCCATCCTGAAAGCCCAGCGCTTCCTGCAGACCGACAAGATCTTCGCCGGGATCATCCTGATCGGCTTGATCGGCTTGGTGATCGACCAGCTGTTCCGCTGGGCGCATCGCAAGGCTTTTCCGTGGCTTTACCTGAAAGGCTGACATGACGCCCAAGATCGATGTGCGCCAGCTGTTCAAGCGCTACGAAGGCGCTGCGCACGACGCTCTGCAGAACGTGAGCCTGCAGATCCAGCCCAACGAGTTCGTGACCTTCGTGGGCGCCTCGGGGTGCGGTAAATCGACCTTGCTGCGCACCATCGGGGGGCTGGAGCACCACACCGGTGGCGAGTTGCAGGTCGATGGCCTGCCGGTGAAGGGCCCCGGCCCCGAGCGCGCCATGGTGTTCCAGCATTACAGCCTGTACCCGTGGATGTCGGTGCGCGAGAACATCAAGTTCTGCCGCCAGCTCAAGGTGCACACGAACGAGCGCACCAGCGCCGATGTGGAAGCGGCAGCTGGCCGGGCCGATGCACTGCTGCGCCTGATGGGCCTGGGCCATGTGGCCGATGCCTGGCCCAACCAGCTGTCGGGCGGCATGCAGCAGCGGGTGGCCATTGCGCGGGCCTTGATGAGTCGCCCCGAGATCCTGCTGATGGACGAGCCCTTCGGCGCACTGGATGCGCAGACCCGCGAGGTGATGCACGACCTCATCCTGCACGTGCACCGCCTGGAGAAGGCCACCATCGTGTTCGTGACGCACGACGTGGAAGAGGCCATCTACCTCGGCCAGCGCATCGTGCTGATGGCGCCGCGCCCTGGCCGCATCGACACCATCTACGAGGTGCCGCTGCCGGCGCAGCGCACGCAGGACATGAAGCACGCGCCCGAGTTCCTGCAGCTCAAGCGCCAGATTCTCGACCGCATCAAGGAGACCTCGGGCATGAAAACCGACCTCGATCTGCTGGAGCAGCTGTCGCGCACGGCCGAGGCCTGACCCCGTCTGCTTCACGACCTGCTTCACGACCTGCAACACGATTTGCATTGAACCCCTGTGACCTGTGTGCGGGCGCCTGCCATGGCCGCCCGCTGGGAGACCTCATGTCTGAACACGCCCAACACCTGCTTGACAACCCGCTGGCCCACCAGCCTGTTGATGCCCACCCGCACTGGCAACGCTTTGCCCCTGACCTGCCAGCCGGGCAGGTGGTGTTCAGCGAGGTGGTGCCCGGTGGTGGCCACTGGAGCTGGCGCCTGCGCCGCGGCATGGCCTTGCGCTTCGCGGCGCTGGACGACACCTGCAACGCCTCGGTGGTGCTGTATGCCGCGCACGACCCGCTGGAGCGCTACAACATGCCCGACAGCCTGAAGGCCCAGCACACGGCGCACTACACCCGAGGCCATGTGCTGATGAGCGACATGGGCCGGGCCATGGCCTCGGTCACGCACGACACCGTGGGCTGGCACGACCCGCTGGGCGCCTTGCTCGACACGCCGCGCATGAACCGCCAGTATGGCGAGCGCCGTTTCGAGGCGCACCGCAACGCCATGTACCGCAGCGGCAAGGACGGCCTGCTGATCGAGATCGGCAAACACGGCCTGGGCCCGCGCGACCTGATCGCGCCGGTGAACCTGTTCAGCAAGGTGAGCGTGGACGAAGCCGGGGCCTTCCACTTCCACCCGGGGCATGCGCCCAAGGGCAGCGTGGTCGAACTGCGCATGGACATGGACGTGATCGTGGCCCTGAGCACGGCCCCGCACCCGCTGGACCCCCGCACCACCTACGCCCCCGGCAAGGTGGGCGTGGCCGCCTGGCGCTGTGGCCCCGCGCCGGCCGATGACCACTGCCGCCACTTCCGCCCCGAATGCGCCCGTGCGCACCACAACAGCGACGTGTTCGCCCTGTGCTGAGGAGCCCGCCATGACCGCATCGACCAACGCATCGCTTCCATTCCCAGGCCTGCGCGCCAGCACGCTGGACCCGGCCCAGGCACACACCCGCCACCGCCAGCCCGCCGGCGAGCCCTGGCTGACCGAGATCAAGCAGGGGCAGACCCTGCGCATCCTCGACCTGGAGGGCAACCAGGCCGTGGACATCATCTTCTACAACCGCCACGAAGTGGGCGAGCACTACAGCGCCACCGACACCATGCTGGCGCAAGGCGGCATTTACCTGAGCACGGGCTCGGTGCTGATGAGCAACGAGGGCCGACCCATGCTGACCATCGTGGCCGACACCTGCGGTCGCCACGACACCCTGGGCGGCGCGTGCGCTTCTGAAAGCAACACGGTGCGCTACGCGCTGCAAAAGAAGTTCATGCACTCGTGCCGTGACAACTACCTGCTGGCCATGGCCCAGGTGGATGCCGGCCTGAGCAAGCGCGACCTGGTGCCCAACGTCAACTTCTTCATGAACGTGCCGGTCACGCCCGAGGGCGGCCTGAAGTTCGACGATGGCGTGTCGGGCCCGGGCAAGTACGTGGAGCTGCGCGCCGAGATGGACCTGTGGATGCTGGTGTCCAACTGCCCGCAACTCAACAACCCCTGCAACGCCTACAACCCCACGCCGGTGGAATTCCTGATCTGGGACTGAGCCATGTTCACCAAGGTACTGATTGCCAACCGCGGGGCCATTGCCTGCCGCATCATCCGCACGCTGCGGCAGTTGGGCGTGCGCAGCGTGGCGGTGTATTCCAAGGCCGATGCCGCCTCACGCCATGTGCGCGAAGCCGATGAGGCCTACTGCATCGGCGAAGCGCTGGCCAGCGAGAGCTACCTGCGCCAGGACGTGATCCTGCAGGTGGCGCGTGATTGCGGCGCCCAGGCCATCCACCCCGGCTACGGCTTCCTGTCGGAAAACGCCGGCTTTGCCCAGGCCTGCGAAGACGCGGGCATTGCCTTCATCGGCCCGGCGCCTGCGCACATGCAGGCCTTCGGCCTCAAGCACACGGCGCGCGAGCTGGCCGAGCGCTGCGAAGTGCCCCTGCTGCCCGGCAGCGGCCTGCTGGCCGATGCCGAGGTGGCGGTGCAGGAGGCCGCCCGCATTGGCTACCCGGTGATGCTCAAGAGCACGGCGGGTGGTGGCGGCATCGGCATGCGCCTGGTGCGCAGCGATGCCGAACTGCGCGAGGCCTTCGCCTCGGTGCAGCGCCTGGCCAGTGCCAACTTCAAGGATGCCGGCCTGTTCCTGGAGAAGTTCGTCGAGCAGGCCCGTCACATCGAGGTGCAGGTGTTCGGCGACGGGCAGGGCGGTGTGATCGCCCTGGGCGAGCGCGACTGCTCGGTGCAGCGCCGCAACCAGAAGGTGATCGAAGAGACCCCGGCCCCCGGCCTGAGCGAGGCCCAGCGCCAGAGCCTGCAGGCCACGGCCGTGCGCCTGGCTCAGGCCGTGAACTACCGCAGTGCAGGCACGGTCGAGTTCGTGTACGACGCGGCCGTAGGCCATTTCTATTTCCTGGAGGTCAACACCCGCCTGCAGGTGGAGCACGGGGTGACCGAGCAGGTCAGCGGTGTGGACCTGGTGGCCTGGATGGTGCAACTGGCCGCGGGCGACCTGCCACCCCTGCACACGCTGCAGCCTGTGCTGCGTGGCGCCTCCATGCAGGTGCGCCTGTACGCCGAAGACCCGGCCCGCAACTTCCAGCCCAGCACCGGCGTGCTGACCGAAGTGGTGTGGCCCCAAGGCCCGCGCATCGACACCTGGGTGGAGCGCGGCAGCGAAGTGCCCGCCTACTACGACCCCATGATTGCCAAGCTGATCGTGACGGCCGACACCCGCGAGCAGGCCCTGGCGCGCATGGCCGAGGCCCTGGCCCACACCCGCATCGCTGGCATCGAGACCAACCTGGCCTACCTGAGCCGCATCGTGGCCGATCCGGTGTTCCAGCAAGGGCGGCAGATCACGCGCTTCCTGTCGACCCTGGCCTATCAGGCGCAGGCCCTGGAGGTGCTCGAAGGCGGCGTGCAGACCACGGTGCAGGACTGGCCCGGCCGCCAGGGCCACTGGGACGTGGGTGTGCCCCCTTCGGGCCCCATGGACGCCTACGCCCACCGCGCTGCCAACGCCCTGGTGGGCAATGCGCCAGAGGCCGCCACCCTGGAATGCGTGATGAGCGGGCCCAGCCTGCGCTTCCACCACGAGGCCGTGGTGGCCGTGACCGGCGCCCCGGTGGACCTCACGCTCGATGGCCGGCCGCTGGCCCCCTGGGCCTCGCACCTGATCCCGGCCGGTGGCGTGCTGCGCATCGGCCGCATGGCCGACACCGGCTGCCGCGCCTACCTGGCCGTGGGCGGTGGCCTCGACGTACCGCTGTACCTGGGCAGCCGCAGCACCTTCACGCTGGGTCAGTTCGGCGGCCACGCCGGGCGCACCTTGCGCGTGGGCGACATGCTGCACCTGGCCGCTCCGCATGAAGGCGTACCTGGCCAGCAGGCCCCGGCGGCCCTGGTGCCTGCCTTTGCCCACCACTGGGACATTGCGGTGCTGTACGGCCCGCATGGCGCGCCCGATTTCTTCCTGCCGGACGATGTGGACACCTTCTTCGCGACCGACTGGCAGGTGCACTACAACTCCAGCCGCACCGGGGTGCGCCTGATCGGCCCCAAGCCGCAATGGGCCCGCCGTGACGGTGGCGAAGCCGGGCTGCACCCGTCGAACATCCACGACAACGCGTACGCCATTGGCGCCATCGATTTCACCGGCGACATGCCCGTGATCCTGGGCCCCGACGGCCCCAGCCTGGGCGGCTTCGTGTGCCCCGCGGTGGTGGTCGATGCCGAGCTGTGGAAGCTGGGCCAGCTGCGCCCGGGAGACACGGTGCGCTTTCACCGCATCAGCGCCGATGCCGCCCAGGCCCGCCGCGCCGCAGTGGATGCGGCCCTGGCCGCCCTGCAGGCTGCGCCTTCGGTGCCCGCTGTGTTGCCCGCACCCGCGAAGCTGCCGAGCTTGCCACTGAAGCCGGTGGACGCCCCCCAGGCCTGCCCCAGCCCCATCCTGCTGTCCGACCCGGCCCGCGACGACGTGCCGGCCATGGTGATCCGCCAGGCCGGTGACCGCTACGTGCTGGTCGAGTTCGGCCCCTTGGTGCTGGACATCGAACTGCGCCTGCGGGTGCACGTGCTGATGCTGGCCCTGCAGGCCCAGCGCGATGCTGGCGAGCTGCCGGGCATCGTCGACCTGACCCCGGGCATCCGTTCGCTGCAGGTGCACTTCGACCCGGCCGTGCTGCCCCGCGCCATGCTGATGGCTGTGCTGCAACGCACGGAGGCCCAGCTGCCCGCGGTGGACGACATGACCGTGCCCAGCCGCGTGGTGCACCTGCCCCTGGCCTGGAACGACAGTCAGACCCGCCTGGCCATCGAGAAATACATGCAGTCGGTGCGGCCCGATGCCCCCTGGTGCCCCAGCAACATCGAGTTCATCCGCCGCATCAACGACCTGCCCGATGCACAGGCCGTGCACGACCTGTTCTTCGACACCCGCTACCTGGTCATGGGCCTGGGTGACGTCTACCTGGGCGCCCCTGTGGCCACCCCGCTCGACCCGCGCCAGCGCCTGGTCACCACCAAGTACAACCCGGCGCGCACCTGGACCCCGGAAAACGCCGTGGGCATCGGCGGCGCCTACCTGTGCGTGTACGGCATGGAAGGCCCGGGCGGCTACCAGTTCGTGGGCCGCACCGTGCAGATGTGGAACCGGTGGCGCCATGGCCCGCAGGCCGGCCCCGAGTTCACCCAGCCCTGGCTGCTGCGCTTTTTCGACCAGCTCCAGTTCCACCCCGTCAGTGAAGACGAGCTGATGCAGTGGCGCGCCGAGTTCCCGTTGGGTCAGCGCTCGCTGCGCATCGAGCACACCACCTTCAGCCTGCGCGAGTACCGCGCCTTCCTGGCGCGCGAGGCCGACAGCATCGCCGCCTTCAAGCAACGCCAGCAGGCCGCCTTCGAGGCCGAGCGAGAACGCTGGCGCGCTGCGGGCCAGGCCGAATACGTCAGCGAAGACACTGCCGCGGCCCCTGTGGTCGATGACGACCGGCCCGAGGGCGCCCAAGGTGTGGTCTCGGCTGTGCAGGGCAGTGTGTGGCAGGTGCAGGTGCAGGCCGGCCAGGCGGTCGAGGCCGACCAGGTGCTGGTGGTGGTCGAGTCGATGAAGATGGAGTTCGCCATCACGGCCCCGCGCGCCGGGCGGGTCTGGAATGTGCTGGTGAAAGAAGGCGGGGCCGTGCAGGCCGGACAAGACGTGGTGGTGCTGGAGTGAGCAACATGGACAACACAAGCAACATGCAGGCGATCTCTTTCGACATGCAGACCCTGGGTGAGGCCCTGCAGGCCGGCCACATCACACCAGTGCAGGTGGTGCAGGAGGTGGTGCGCCGCATCGGCGACGACCCGCACCACGCCTGGATCAGCCGGTTCACCTTGGAGCAGCTCACTCAGCGGGCCGAGGCCCTGATGGCCCAGGGCCCGCAAGGCAAGCCGCTGTACGGGTTGCCCTTTGCCGTGAAGGACAACATCGACCTGGCGGGCCTGCCCACCACAGCCGCCTGCCCCGAGTTCGCGCAGGTGCCGGCCCAGAGCGCCACCGTGGTGCAGCGCCTGATCGACGCCGGTGCGATCCCGATTGGCAAGACCAACCTCGACCAGTTCGCCACGGGCCTCAATGGCAGCCGCTCGCCTTACGGGGCCTGCCGCAACGCGGTGGACCCGGCCTTCGTCTCGGGGGGCTCCAGTTCGGGCTCGGCCGTCTCGCTGGCGCTGGGGCAGGTGAGCTTTTCGCTGGGCACCGACACCGCAGGCTCGGGCCGGGTGCCGGCAGCCTTCAACCAGCTGGTGGGCCTCAAGCCCACGTGCGGCCTGCTCAGCACCCAGGGCGTGGTGCCGGCCTGTCGCTCGCTCGATGCGGTGAGCATCTTCGCCTTCACGGCCGAAGATGCCTTGCGCGTGCTGGCCGTGGCCCAGGCGCGTGACCCGCTCGATGTCTATTCGCGCCCGGCTCAGCCCCATGGCTTTGACGTGGGCCGCCCACCCCTGGGCAATGCGGTGCCGCGTGTGGGCGTGCCCCTGCCCGCGCAACGGGTGTTCCTGGGCGATGCGGCCACGGTGCAGGCCTGGCAAGCCGCCTTCGAGCAGGCCATCGACCACGCGCGTGCCCTGGGGCTGGCCGTGGTCGAAGTCGACATCGAGCCGCTGCTGGCCACTGCGCGCCTGCTGTACGAAGGCCCGTGGGTGGCCGAGCGTTACCTCGCCATCCGCGACTTCATCGAGGCCCAGCCCGAGGCTGTCTTCCCCGTCACCCGCGAGATCACCCTCGGCGGCAAGGCTCCCTCCGCCGCCGATGCCTTCGCGGCGCAGTACCAGTTGCAGGCGTTGCGCACCCAGGCCCAGGCGCTGTGGCAACAGGCCGATGTGCTGCTGATGCCCACGGTGCCCTGTCACCCGCGGCTGCAGGCCTTGCTGGCCGACCCCATCGGCCTGAATTCGCACCTGGGTCGCTACACCAACCACCTGAACCTGCTGGACTGGGTGGGCGTGGCCGTGCCCTCTGGCCGCGTGCTCGATCAAGGGGTGGACATGCCCTTTGGTGTCACCTTGATGGGCCCGGCCCACCAGGACGTGCCCTTGCTGCACCTGGCCGCCCGCTGGCAGCGGGCGCTGGCTGAGCGCTGTGCTGCAGCGGCCACGCTGGGCGCCACCGGGCAGCCGCTGCCCGCATCGACGGGTTTTGAGGCCTTGCGCGCCAGCCTGCCGGGGCTGGCGCCCAGCGGCATGGTTCAGGTGGCCGTGTGCGGTGCCCACCTTCAGGGGCAGCCCTTGAACTGGCAGCTCACGCAGCGTGGCGCGCGGCGTGTGGCCTGCACCCACACCAGCCCCGACCACCGCCTCTACGAACTGGCCAAGGGCCCTGTGCCGGTGCGCCGGCCCGCCCTGGTGCGCATGGCCGCCGGGCAGGGTGACGGTGCCGCCATCGAGGTGGAGGTGTGGGAGATGCCGGTGGCCCATTTCGGCAGCTTCGTGGCCGGCATCCCGGCACCGCTGGGCATCGGCCGCACCCGCCTGGCCGACGGCCGCGAGGTGCCAGGCTTCATCTGCGAGCCCTCGGCCCTGGTGGGCGCCACCGATGTCACCGAGTGGGGAGGCTGGCGGGCTTGGCTGAACTCCGGCAAAACACCCCCCTAACTTGAAGTGCCTCGCCTTGTCGAGGCGGGGGCTTTCGCGGAGCATTGCACGGTTTTCGAACCCGCTGCCTTTGCTGGCCCATGCTGCGCACCCCTCCAGATTCACCCGACACCCTGCTGCGTCGCTCCACCATGGCCATGGTGCTGGCCATGGCGCTGGCGGGCGCCGCCTTGCTGGTGGCCTGGGGCCCGGTCAATCTGGTGCCCCACATGCACGAGTTTGCGGGCTCTGACACCCGCTGGAGCATTCCGGCGGCCTTGTTGGTGCTCAGCCACATGCCGCTGCTGCCGATCGGCATGTGGGGCTTGTGGCGGGTCAGCCGCCTGCCTGCGCATGAGCCCTTGAAACTGCTGTGGGGTACCTTTTTCGTGTGCCAGATGCTGGCCACGGTGGGCGGGCAGGTCTACCACTGGGCCCCCAGCGACGCCACCTTCATCTGGGACCAGGTGCCCAAGTCAGCCGCCTGCGCGCTGTTCGCGCTGGCCTTCCTGGGCGAGCGCATCGACCGCCGATTTGGCTCGCCGGTGGCGGTGCTGTGCGGGGTCATGGCCTCCCTGCTGGGGTGCATCTGGTGGCTTTACAGCCTGCATGTGTGGGGTGCGGGCGATCTGCGTCCATTATTCTGGCTGGAGTTGTCGCCCCTGGCGCTGGTGGCCGCTGGCGCCTGGACGCTCAAGGGGGATCTGCTCTTGTCTCGGGCCGACTGGCTGCGTTCGCAGTTCAGCTTTGCCGTGGCACAGACAGTTGATTGGGCCGATGTCTGGATCTACGAGACCACCCAGGGCTGGATCAGCGGCCATGCGGTGCGGCATCTGGCCCTGGCGGCCTGTGTCGGCTGGGTGGGCTACCGCCTGGGGGCCGGGCAGCGCCAGGCCCACCGAGACGCCACCATGACCACGGGCCCCGAAGGGCCCGTGAATGTGCAAGCGGTCGGGGGGCAGGCTCAGGCGGCCAGCGACACATCCTTGCCGGTGAGCTTGCGCGCCAGCTGAGTGGCCAGGCGGTTGGTCAGACCATAGATCGACAGCTGCGGGTTGGCGCCCAGCGAGGTGGGGAAGAGCGAGCCGTCGTGCACCGACAGGTTCTTGACCTGCCAGTGGGTGCCGTCGGCGCGTACCACCCCTTGCGCTTCGGTGCCACCCATGCGGCAGCCCCCCATCACGTGGGCACTGCCCAGACCGGTCTTGAAGGGCTCCATGGCGAACTGGTCGATGGCCGCCTTGGCTTCGGCCATGTTGCTGAAGTAGCGGCCCTGCGCGTGGTAGGGCAGCACCTTTTGCGCACCGGCGGCGAACTGGATCTCGGACATGGCCAGCAGCGAGCGCTTGGCGCCCTCCAGCACATAGGGCGTGATCGGGTAGTTCAACAGGGGCGAGCCGTCGATGTTCAGCATCACGGTGCCGCCCACGGCGTCCGGGTGGAAGCCGTCACGCAGCAGCGACAGCAGCAGCTGGGTGTTCGGGTAGTGCTTGAAGCGCTCGGCCAGGTCAGCGCCCACACCGCCCAGCAGCACCGAGGTCAGGCCCGGGTGCATGGGCGTGGCTTCGATCTTGAAGCCCATGGGGCCATCGACCGGCTGCGTGTGCAGGTAGTGGTCCGAGTAGATGGTCTGCGGCGCACCGGCCCAGCCTTCCACCTTGTCGCTGAACACGCCCGACGAGAAGGTCACCGGGTGCAGGAAGGTGCGGGTGCCCAGGATGCCGTGCGGGTCGGGGGTGTCCGAGCGTTTGAGCAGGGCCGGCGAATTGATGGCGCCGCCGGACACCACATAGTGCTTGGCCACCACGCGCATCTGCTTGTCGCTCACGCGGTCGCCATTGACGCGGATGCCCGAGCAGACCACACCCTGCACCTCGCCATTGCTGATCTCGAGTTTTTCGGCGCGGGTCTGGTGGTACAGGCGGGCACCGTTGGTCAGGGCCGTGGGGATCGTGGTGATCAGCATCGACTGCTTGGCATTGGTCGGGCAGCCCATGCCGCACGAGCCGGTGTTCCAGCAGCCCTTCACGTTGCGCGGGATCACCTTGGCCGTGATGCCCAGCTTGCTGGCTCCTGTGCGCAGCAGCTCGTTGTTGGGGTTGGGGGCAGGCTCCCAAGGTTCGACGTTCAGGCGCTTTTCGGCGCCTTCGAACCAGGGGGCCATGGCCTCCTTGTTGAGTTCTTTCAGGCCAAACTGGTCTTGCCAGAACTTCAGGGTGTCGTCCGGGGTGCGGAACGACGAGGTCCAGTTGATGACCGTGGTGCCGCCCACGCAGCGCCCCTGCAGGATGGACATGCTGTTGTCCATCGTCGCGCGGGTGGCGCTTTCCTGGTACAGGTCGTTGTAGGCCTGGGTCTCGGTCTGGTTGAAGTCGGTGCTGGTGCGCAGCGGCCCTTCTTCCAGGATGACCACATCCAGGCCGGCCTTGGTCAGCAGCTCGGCCGTGATGCCGGCGCCTGCGCCCGAACCGATGATGGCCACGTCACAGGTGATCTTCTCGGGCAGGCCCAGTTCACCATTGAACAGCTTCCACTGGTGCTGTGCCTGGCCTTGGCGGAAAACGTCAGGGAGCTTGCTCATATCGACATCGGGCCGGGGTAGCCGGTCAGGTTCCAGTGCGTGGGTTGCGAGAAGAAGCACAGCGTGGTCAGGGCACGAACGGCCGAGAACAGCACATTGGGCACCAGATGTTCGGACATCTGCATGCTGCGCAGCACCTGCTGGATCTGTTCGTCAGAGGCTTCGTCCCAGGAGGTCCACAGGCCCACCGCCAGGTAGCGCGTGGGAGCGTTGGCCAGCAGGCTGGCCACCAGGTTGATCTGGTCGCGCTTGGCCGAGGGCAGGTTGTTGTACAGGCGCTCGAGGTCCTGCATGTGCTCGTTGAGGATGCGGTCGCGCTCGACGCCCGCCGGCAGCATCTGCGCCAGCACGCCTCGGGCCACGCCACGGAACACCTTTTCGCCGGCCGGCGTGAGGCGGCCTTTGTCAAAGCCCCGGTTCCACCACATGCCCCCACCGAGGGCGCCTCCGACCACACCGATGGCCACCGCGGTTTTCAGGAACCAGCGGCGCTTGGGCGAGGCGGGCGAATCTTGTCCTGCGCTCATGCTTGTCTCTCTCCGGCAGGGCCAGCCTGCGACCATCGGATGATAAAGGAAACGTTTGATTTCACATCAGGGTGAGACCGCACGTGCAGGCCCTGTCCAGGGGGCATCCGGCGTCATGCAACAGGCTTGCGGCGTCATTTGTCATGCATCGTGGTCTGGAAAACACGTCTGTTTATTGCAGAATGCCTGCAATCGTGCGGTGGAGACGCGCGGCCCTTTCCCTTCCAGCCCTTCCTTGTTCAAGAACGACCCGAGAGGACGACTGAGATGACCCTCGCCAAGCCCTGGCTCGCCCACTACGAGAGTGGTGTTCCCGCCGAAATCAACCCCGGCACCTACAACTCGCTGACCGACCTGCTGGAGCAGGCCTTCAAGCAACATGCTTCGCGTGACATGGCCGCCTTCATGGGTGCCCACTGGACCTTCGCGCAGGTCGACGAACTGTCGAAGGCGCTGGCCGGTTACTTCCAGTCGCTGGGTCTGGCCAAGGGCGCCCGCATCGCCCTGATGATGCCCAACGTGCCTCAGTATGTGGTGGCCATTGCCGCCGTGCTGCGCGCTGGCTACGTGGTGGTCAACGTCAACCCGCTGTACACCCCCCGTGAACTGGAACACCAGCTCAAGGATTCGGGTTCCGAAGCCATCGTCATCCTGGAGAACTTCGCGGTCACGCTGCAGGAAGTCATCCGCAAGACCCCGGTCAAGCACGTGGTGTTGGCCGCCATGGGTGACATGCTGCCTTTCGCCAAGGGGGCGCTGGTGAACTTCGTGGTGCGCAACGTCAAGAAGATGGTGCCCGCTTTCGAGCTGCCCAACAGCGGCGGCATTCAGGTGACCACCTTCAAGAAAGCCCTGTCGGTGGGCCGTGGTGCCAACTACAAGCGCCCCACGCAGTCGCCCACCGATGTGGCCTTCCTGCAGTACACCGGTGGCACCACGGGTGTGTCCAAGGGTGCCACGCTGCTGCACCGCAACGTGGTGGCCAACATCCTGCAAAACGAAGCCTGGTTCACCCCGCAGCTCAGCAAGCTGGGCGGCCAACCGCTGGTGGCCGTGTGCGCGTTGCCGCTGTATCACATCTTCGCTCTGACGGTGAACTACTTCATGGGTGCTCGCATGGGCAGCATGAACATCCTGATCCCGAACCCGCGCGACCTGCCGGCCGTGATCAAGACCCTGAGCAACTACCGCATCAACCAGTTCCCCGCCGTGAACACCCTGTTCAACGCGCTGGCCAACCATCCCGACTTCGCCAAGCTGGACTTCTCCGGCCTGAAGGTGTCGATGGGCGGTGGCATGGCCGTGCAGCAGGCCACGGCCGAGAAATGGCGCCAGGTCACCGGCTGCGCCATCGTGGAGGGTTACGGCCTGTCGGAAACCTCGCCGGTGGCCACGGCCAACCGCCTGGACAACACCCAGTACAACGGCAGCATCGGCTTGCCGCTGCCCAATACCGAAGTGGCCATCCTGGACGACGACGGCAACCACCTGCCCATTGGCGGCGTCGGTGAAATCGCGATCCGCGGCCCGCAGGTGATGGCGGGTTACTGGCAGCGCGATGACGAAACTGCCAAGGTCATGACCGCCGACAACTTCTTCCGCACCGGCGACGTGGGCATCATGGACGAGACCGGCATGGTCAAGATCGTGGACCGCAAGAAGGACATGATCCTGGTGTCGGGCTTCAACGTGTACCCCAACGAAGTGGAGCAGGTGGTGAACCTGCACCCCGGCGTGATGGAGTGCGCAGCCGTGGGCGTGCCCGATGCCAAGTCGGGCGAAGCCGTCAAGCTGTTCGTGGTGCGCAAGGACACCACCCTCAGCGAAGAGCAACTCAAGGCCTATTGCCATGAGCAGCTGACCGGCTACAAGTGCCCCAAGTACATCGAGTTCCGCACCGACCTGCCCAAGACCAACGTGGGCAAGATCCTGCGCCGCGAACTGCGCGACGAAAAGAAGTGAGGCCTTGGGGCAGGCCATGGCCTGCCCTGGCGCACAGCAAAAAGCCGCTGCAGTGCAGCGGCTTTTTTCATGCCAGGAACCTTGTGGTGCGGCCCGTGTGATCAGGCCGTGGCTTGCATGGGCCGTTCGGCTTGGATGTCCAGCCATTGCGCCAGACCACGCCAGGCGTACAGGTTGTGATCGACGATCTTGGCCACCGGGGCCTGGAAACCTGTGTGGTACCAGGTGATGCCGGTCTGCACAGCCAGGCCGATCAGGCCGGTGGTGACCAGCTCGATGTCCATGTCGTGCGGCAGCTCGCGGCTGTGCTGGCGCACCACCGACGCCATGAAGTGCGAGAAGCAGTTCATGGCCGAGCCTTCCTGGCGCACGTTGTTGTGGCCCAGGCGAGGGGCGTCCAGCAGCAGGATCTGTGCGCGGCGCGGGTCTTCCTGGATGAACTGGTAGTAGGCGGTCAGGCCCGTGGCCGTCTTGCGCAGCGGGGTGTCGTTGGCCACACCGGCGATCGCTTCGGTCATGCGGGCCTGCAGCTGCGTGGTCAGCACCAGGTGCACCGCCTCGAAGGCATCGTCGATGTTCGAGAAGTTTTCGTAGAAGTAGCGCTCGGCCAGGCGGGCACTGGCGCAGATGTCGCGCATGGTGGCCTTGTCGTGGCCCAAGGTGCCGAACACTTGCAGGCCCGCTTCGATGAGGCGCTCGCGGCGCTGACGGCTGCGCTCTTCACCCGACACGCCCCCGTAGGTGCGCTTGGTATAGGAAGTGGTGGCGATGCTCTCGGACATAAGGACACCTGGGTGTTTCATTCAAACAGATTATGGCAAAGCAGTCGGCCCATGCCGAGCCCTGCGTGAGCCTTGTTCTGCATGGTGGACCGTCTGAGATCCGTGAACAAGTTGGCAAACCCTGATTCTGACGCAGCTTTTCGTCAGATGAGAGGTCGGGTGGCCTCTCCAGTGCTTTCGTCGTCCAGGAAAAGGGCCTGCAGGTCGCTGAGGAAGTCGAGGCCTCGGGCGGTGGGCCACGCGCGTGCCAGGTCGCGGGCCAGCAGGCCTTTGCGTTCGGCTTGTTCCAGCGGCTTCTGGATGGCTGCCAGGGTCAGGCCGGTTCGCTCCATGAAGCGGCTCAGTTCGAAGCCATCGGTCAGGCGCAGCGCGTTGAGCATGTATTCGAAGGGGCGGGCTTTCAGCGGCACCTCGTGCTCGTTCGACGTGGCGTGGCCCTGCAGGGCTTGGTCCATGTAGGTGCGGGGCTCGCGCCACTTCACCGTGCGCACGATGCGGTCGGGGAAGCTGATCTTGCCGTGCGCACCCGCGCCGATGCCCAGGTAATCACCGAACTGCCAGTAGTTCAGGTTGTGGGCACTTTCGTGCCCGGGGCGGGCATAGGCCGACACCTCATAGCGCTTCATGCCCGCCGCCTGCGTGGCCGCCACCAGGTGGTCGAGCATGTCGAAGGCCGTGTCGTCGTCGGGCAGGTTGGCCGGGGGCTCGTTGGCAAAGCGCGTGTTGGGCTCGATGGTCAGGTGGTACAGCGACAGGTGGGGCGGCTGGAAGCTCAGGGCCGTGGTCAGTTCGCGCTGCAGGTCGGCCAGGCTTTGGCCGGGCAGGGCGTACATCAGGTCGAGGTTGAAGGTCTCGAAACACTGGCGAGCTTCTTCGATGGCGGCCATGGCCTGTGCGCTGTCATGCACCCGACCCAGCGCCTTCAGGCGCGCATCGTCAAAGCTCTGCACCCCGATGGACAGGCGGTTCACGCCCGCTTCGCGGAAGCCCTTGAAGCGGTCCTTCTCGAAGGTGCCGGGGTTGGCTTCCAGGGTGATCTCGCAGAAGTGCTCCAGCGGCAGGCGCGCGCGGATGTCGGCCAGCAGGCGGTCGATGGCGGCTGGCGAGAACAGGCTGGGCGTGCCGCCGCCGATGAACACCGAATGGATGCGCCGCCCCCACACCAGCGGCAGGCTGGCTTCCAGGTCGGCCATGAGCGCGTCGATGTAGGCCGATTCAGGCGGCGAGCCATCGGCTGCGGCGAATTCGTGCGAGTTGAAGTCGCAATACGGGCACTTCTTGAGGCACCACGGCAGGTGCACGTAGAGCGACAGCGGGGGCAGGGCGGCCAGGGCGCCCGGGCGGCTCAGGGTGATCACGCGTGCAGCCCCCAGTGGTGGGCCATCAGTTCGCGCATGCGGCGGCAGGCAATGGCCCGGTGGCTGATGGCGTTCTTCTGTTCGGGGCGCATGTCGGCGGCCGAGCAGGCGTGCTCGGGCAGCCACAGCAGCGGGTCGTAGCCGAAGCCCTCGCTGCCACGCGGCGCGTCGAGCAGCTGGCCGGCCCAGTGGCCTTCGGCGATCAGGGGCTCGGGGTCTTCGGCATGGCGCACGGCCACCAGCAGGCAGGTGAAGTGCGCGTGGCGCTCGGTCTGGCCCTGCATGGTTTCCAGCAGCAGCGTGTTGTTGGCCTGGTCGGCCATCTCGCGCGGCACGCCTTCCGGGTGCCGCCCGGCGTCCAGCGCGTAGCGCGCCGAGCGCACGCCGGGCAGCCCCCCCAGGGCGCGCACGCACAGGCCGGAGTCGTCGGCAATGGCCGGGCCCTGGCCTTGTGCGGCCGCATGGCGGGCCTTGGCCAGCGCGTTTTCCACGAACGTGATGTGGGGCTCTTCGGCCTCGGGGATGCCCAGGCTGCCCTGGGTGACGAGGTTCAGGCCGAGCGGGCCCAGCAGGGCCTGCAGTTCGCGCAGTTTCTTGGCGTTGTTCGAGGCGAGGATCAGTTGCATGGGCAGACCTTGACCGGTTCAGTCAGAAGCCCTGCGGGGCAGGGCGGGTCGACCCAGGGGCCTCAGGGCTTCTTGCCCGAAGCCTGTGCCGAGCGGCGGATGGCTTCGTTGATCTCGCGGATGGATCGCTCGATTTCGGCTTCGTCCAGGTCGTCCGAGTCGGCATTGTCGCCTGCATCACCCACCGAAGCCTGAATGGTCGAGGCAAACACCTCTTCGCCCAGGGTTTCGGTGCGCACGCCAGGCGTGTCTTCGTTCGAGGCCGATTCCCATTCCACGGCCAGCACGGTCACGTTGTCGCACTTGGGGCCGCCTTCGCGCAGGGCCTCTTCGACCAGCTCGGGCACGGCGTCGGAGATGGTGCGGGTGGCCAGGTGGCGCGTGATGGTCTCGTCGCTGATGGTGCCCCACAGGCCGTCGGAGCAGATCATCAGCCGGTCACCTTCCTGCAGCAGCAGGGGGCCGGCCGTGTCGATCACGGGCTTGCCGGGGCTGCCCAGGCAGGTGAACAGCACGTTGCGGTTGTAGCGCTCGGTCAGGGGCACCACGGTGGACAGCGAATCCTGCAGCTCGGAGTAGGAGTGGTCGCGCGTGCGGGCAATGAGCTTGTCGCCTCGCACCATGTACAGGCGCGAGTCACCACAGTGGGCCCAGTAGGCCGTGTTGCCTTGCAGGATGCAGGCGACGATGGTGGTGCGGGGCGTGTCGATCAGGCCTTTTTCGCTGGCGTAGCGCAGCAGCTGGTGGTGGCCGGCCATGATGGCGTCGGTCAGGAAGCGCAGCGGGTCGGCCAGGCCGGGGCGTGCATCGCGCTGGAACAGCGCGGCCATGGTCTGCAAAGCCAGCTGGGAGGCCATTTCGCCCTCCGGGTGGCCGCCCATGCCGTCGGCCAGCGCGAACAGACCGGCCTCCCGCGTGTAGCAGTAGCCCATTCGGTCTTCATTTTTTTCGCGGCCACCCTTGCGGCTGACCTGGTACACCGAGAACCTCATGCCCAGACCCTCATGCCTTCGTGCCCGATTTCAGATTTTCGATCTGAAGTTTCACCCGCTCCGAGAAACTGAGTTTGGTGTAGCGGCGTTCGGTTTCGCGGGCCAGTTCTTTTTGCAGGGCGAACACGCTCTGCGGGCGGGCCAGCGGGTCGAGCGACATGCACCACTCCGTCACTTCCAGCAGGTTGTCAGAATAGACGTTGCGCAATCGGGACAGTGACAGGCCCAACCGATCCTTTTCAAGACGTTGTGGCGCGTCGTTGGGCGGATAGCCCTGCATGCAGGCGTAAATGCACGCCCCGATGGCGTAGATGTCGGTCCAGGGGCCCAGGCTGCCGTCGCGCCGGTACATCTCGGGCGCGGCGAAGCCGGGGGTGTACATGGGCCGGATGAAATTGCCTTCCTTGGACAGCACTTCGCGTGCGGCACCGAAATCCAGCAGCACGGCCTTGTTGTCATTGGTGACAAAAATGTTGGCCGGTTTGATGTCCAGGTGCAGCATCTTGTGCTGGTGCACGATGCGCAGCCCGCGCAGGATCTCGTCGAACAGGCTGCGGATGGTGGATTCGCGGAAGACCTTGTCGCGTTTCAGATCGCGCGCGGTGACGATGAAATCCTGCAGGGTGTCGCCCTGCAGGTAGTTCATCACCATGTAGACGGTTTCATTTTCCCGGAAGAAATTGAGCACCGACACCACCGAGGGGTGGGCGATCTGTGCCAGCGACCGGCCTTCTTCGAAAAAGCTTTTCAGGCCCAAACGGTACAGGGGCTGCTTGTCAGGCTTGACGCGCGGGATCAGCTCGCCCGGTGAGCGGTCGGCCAGGGAGGCGGGCAGGTACTCCTTGAGGGCCACCAACCGGCGGTCGGGGTCTTCAGCCAGGTACACCACGCCAAAACCACCGGCTGCCAGCTTGCGGACCACGGTGTAGCCGCCCACGACCGTGCCCGAAGGGAGCGGGGCTGGTTTCGGCTTTGACATAATCGGCTTTTGTCCGCGAAGAAGCTGAGAAAGGTGCCATGTCAGTCTACTCCATGACCGGCTACGCCAATGTGGTGTCGTCGGTGGCAGACCACGACGCCGAGTTGCCCGAGGATTCCGACACGCCCGGGGCGTCGCGCAAGGCCGGCAGTGGCTCGGTGGGGGCAGAGCTGCGCTCGGTCAACAGCCGCTTCCTGGACCTGAGCTTCAAGCTGCCCGACGAGTTCCGGGGCCTGGAGCCCGCCTTCCGTGACCTGCTGACCGCCGCCTTCAAGCGCGGCAAGATCGAGTTGCGCCTGCAGGCCCAACGCACCAGCGACAGCGCCTGGCCCCAGCCGCAGCCTGATCAGCTGCACACCCTGGCCCGTCTGGAGGGCATGGTGCAGAACTGGCTGCCCAAGGCCGGTGGCCTGACCGTCAACGAAGTGCTGAACCTGTGCCGCCAGTCGGCCCCCAGCGTCAAGCTCGACGACATCGCCCTGGAGGCGGTGCGCCAGTGCGTTGAAGCCCTGAAGGACGCGCGAGCCATCGAAGGCAAGCGCCTGGCCGACATCATCAAGGACCGTCTCAAGCAGCTGCGCGAGCTGGCCGCCCAGGCCGAGCCCCTGGTGCCCCAGGCCGTGCAGCGCCAGCAGGAGCGTTTCCTGGCCAAGTACCAGGAGGCCCTGCAGGCTGTGGGCGGCAATGTCACGCCCGAAGCCGCCCAGGAGCGCGCGCTGAACGAGGCCGCCGCATACGCCCTGCGCATCGACGTCGATGAAGAAGTGCAGCGCCTGAAGGCCCACCTCGATGAAATCGAGCGCCTGCTGAGAAAGGGCGGCGAGGCCGGCAAGCGCCTGGATTTCCTGATCCAGGAACTGCACCGCGAGGCCAACACCCTGGGCTCGAAGGCCGCGGCCCTGGAGCTCACGCAGATCTCGGTCAGCATGAAGGTGCTGATCGAGCAGATGCGCGAACAGGTTCAGAACCTTGAATGAGCGCCGATACCGTGCTGAATGCCCCTGTCAATGACCCACTGAGTGCCCCTGGAGCCCCGCAGATGGACTACCCCGGCAACCTTTTCGTCGTCTCGGCGCCCAGCGGCACCGGCAAATCCAGCCTGGTCAAGGCCCTGCTGGAGATCGATTCGCGCCTGCAGGTGTCGGTCTCGCACACCACCCGCAAGCCCCGTGGGCAGGAAGAGCACGGGCGCGAATACTGGTTCACCTCGAAAGAGGAGTTCCAGGCCATGATCGAGCGCGGTGATTTCTTCGAGCATGCCGAAGTGCACGGCAACTGCTACGGCACCTCGCGCCAGGCCATCGAAGAGCGCATCAAGGGTGGCGAAGACGTGGTGCTGGAGATCGACTGGCAGGGCGCCCTGCAGATCAAGAAGATCTTCCCCAACGCCATCCTGATTTTCATCCTGCCGCCCAGCTACGAAGAACTGCTGCAGCGCCTGAACCGCCGCGGCGAAGACAGCCCCGAGGTGATCGAGCTGCGCATGAGCAATGCCCGCATCGAAGTGGCCCAGGCCCAGTTCTTCGATTTCGTCGTGGTCAATGCCCTGTTCGAGACCGCTTTGTTCGATCTGAAGACCATCGTGCACGCGCAGCGGTTAAAATACTCTGCGCAACGCCGAAACAAGTCGGCGGTGTTCAAGGCACTGGATCTGCTCTGAGATGGCTCTGAGCAGGCCTGATTCCCTCGGAAAACCCTGGGAGCAGCCTCGGAACACACGACACTTTCACCTGAACGCCTCTTGGAGATTCCATGGCCCGCATCACCGTCGAAGATTGCCTGCAGAAGGTGCCCAACCGTTTCCAGCTGGTGCTGGTGGCCACCTACCGTGCCCGCATGCTGAGCCAGGGCCACACCCCCAAGATCGAGTCGCGCAACAAGCCGGGCGTGACCGCCCTGCGTGAAGTGGCCGCCGGTCAGGTCGGCCTGGAAATGCTGCGCAAGGTCCCGACCTGATCGCTGCCCCTCGCGCCTGAGCCCGCTTCGGGCGCCTGAAAAGCCCGCCGTCATGGCGGGTTTTTTTCTGGGTCGCGCTTTCCCATGTCTTTCACGAGACAAGGGTCAGGCTTCCAAGCTAAAGTAGTTCCATGTCCCAGACCGCTCTCGATCCGTCTGCCGCCTCGTTCGCGGCCTTGCTGCACAAGCTCGATTACCTGGATGAAGCCGACATCCGTCGCGTGCGCGAGGCCTACCGCTTTGCCGACGAGGCCCACCTGGGACAGTTTCGGGCCAGTGGCGAGCCCTACATCACGCACCCGATTGCCGTGGCCGGGTTGTGCGCGGACTGGAAGCTCGACGCCCAGGCCATCATGGCTGCGCTCATGCACGACGCCATGGAAGACTGCGGCGTCACCAAGATCGAGCTGATCGAGCGCTTCGGATCGCCCACGGCCGAACTGGTCGACGGGCTGACCAAGCTGGACAAGCTGCAGTTCTCGACCAAGGAAGAGTCGCAGGCCGAATCCTTCCGCAAGATGCTGCTGGCCATGGCGCGCGACGTGCGCGTCATCCTGATCAAGCTGTCTGACCGGCTGCACAACATGCGCACCATGGAAGCCATGGCGCCGCACAAGCAGGCCCGCATTGCCCGCGAAACGCTCGACATCTATGTGCCCATTGCGCACAGGCTGGGCCTGAACCAGACCTACCGCGAGCTGCAGGAACTGTCGTTCAAGTACATCCACCCCTGGCGCTATGGCGTGCTGTCCAAGGCCGTGCGCAAGACCCGGGGCAACCGGCGCGACCTGGTCGAGCGCATCCAGCGCGAGGTGGGCAAGGCCTTTGACGACGCCGACATGCAGGTGGAGATCTATGGTCGAGAGAAAACCATCTACTCGATCTATCACAAGATGCTCGAAAAGCACCTGAGCTTTGCCCAGGTCAGCGACATCTTCGGCTTTCGCATCGTCACGCGTGAGCTGCTGGATTGCTACCGCGCCCTGGGCGTGCTGCACCAGCTCTACAGCCCCTTGCCTGGGCGCTTCAAGGATTACATCGCCATCAGCAAGGCCAACGGCTACCAGTCGCTGCACACCACGCTGGTGAACCCGGTGGGCACCGCGGTCGAGTTCCAGATCCGGTCGCAGGCCATGCACGCCGTGGCCGAAAAGGGCATTGCCGCCCACTGGATGTACAAGGAGAGCGAAGGCTCTGCCCGCACGGCCTCGCCACAGGAAGACGCCACCTGGCTGCAGTCGCTGATCGACATCCAGCACGAAACCCGCGACTCGGCCGAGTTCCTGGAGCATCTGAAGATCGACCTGTTTCCGGAGTCGGTGTACGTGCTCACGCCCAAGTCGCGCATCGTGGCGCTGCCCAAGGGCGCCACACCGGTCGACTTCGCTTACGCCATTCACTCGGGCGTGGGCGACCGCTGCGTGTCGGCCAAGGTCAATGGCGAGCCGGCACCGCTGCGCGCCAAGCTGTCCAGCGGTGACGTGGTCGAGATCATCACCGCGCCTGGCGCACGCCCGAACCCGGCCTGGCTGAATTTCGTGTGCACTGGCCGTGCGCGCTCCAAGATCCGCCATTACCTCAAGAACATGGAGATGGAGGAGTCGCTCGAGATGGGCGAGAAGCTGCTGTCGCAGGCGCTGCGGGCCGAAGGCTTGACCTTGCCGCCAGGTGACGAGCACAGCGAGGGCCGTCATGGCGAACTCTGGCAGCAACTGATCCGCTGGGGGGGCAACCGCTCGCGCGACGACCTGGTCACCGAAGTGGGCCTGGGTCGCAAGATCGCCACCATGGTGGCCAAGCGCATCGCACAGGCCCTGGCCGAAGCGGGAGAGCGCCCCGATGCGCTCACGCTCACGTTGGGCCGGTTCACTGCAGACGACAGCCATGCGCAGGGCTCGGTGGTGATCGACGGCAGCGAAGGTGCCACTGTGCAGTTGGCGCCCTGCTGCAAGCCCATCCCGGGTGACCCGATTGCCGGCTACCTGGGGCGCGGCGAAGGCCTGGTCGTGCACACCCAGATGTGCGGCACTGGCAAGCGCCTGTTCGAGCGCGATTCCGAACGCTGGATCGACGTGGCCTGGTCCGATGAGCCCACCCGCCAGTTCGAGACCGCCATTTCGGTCCTGGTGGCCAATGGCAAAGGCGTGCTGGCCCAGGTGGCGGCCAGCATCAGCACGGCCGAGACCGACATCACCCACATCGAGATGGGCGACGAGCGCCTCGGTGAAACCGCCGAGCTCAAGCTCACGCTGTCGCTGCGCGACAGCGACCACCTTCAAGATGTGCTTCGCACGCTCAAGCGCTGCCCGGTGGTGCTGCGGGCCTCGCGTGTGATGCCCTGACGGGCTGGGGCTGTCTTCAGTCGGGCTGTGTCGGGGCCGGGTAGCGCACCTCCAGCACTTCCAGCCTGTCCAGCCCACCTGGGGTCATCAAGGTGACCTCGTCTCCTTCCCTTGCCTTGATCAGGGCGCGGGCAATGGGTGAGACCCAGCTCACCTCGCCCTGCAGGTTGTCGACCTCGTCGATGCCCTTGATGGTGATGGTGCGCTCTTCGCCTTTGCTGTTGGCGTAGGTCACGGTGGCGCCAAAGAACACCTGGTCGTTGCCATGGTGCAAGGTGGGGTCGGCCACTTCCGCGATGTCCAGCCGCTTGGTCAGGAAGCGGATGCGGCGGTCGATTTCGCGCAGGCGCTTTTTGCCGTAGAGGTAGTCGCCATTTTCCGAGCGGTCGCCATTGGACGCGGCCCAGTGCACCACTTCGACCACCTTGGGGCGCTCGTTGTCGATCAGGTGCAGCAGCTCGGTGCGCAGACGCTGGTAGCCCTGTGGCGTGATGTAGTTCTTCGTGCCAGCTGGCAGCGGTGGCAGGCCGACCTCATCTTCGTCGTCAGCGCTGTCCGATTCCTTGGTGAATGCCTTGCTCATGTCCCGGATTGTGCCAAGGTGGAGGGAAGGTGCGCACACAAACGCACAAAGCGCCAATTCGTCACGTCAAGGCGCCCGGTGCACGGCCGATAAACCCCTCAGATCTGCCAGTTCTCGCAAAAATGAAAACGCGAACCGAACCGGCACCCGCCGGTGACAGATCGAGAGGTACGCACCATGTCTCAAGTCATTGCCCTGGGCCCCGGCGCCCGCATGCTGACCACCCGGGAGGCCGCCTTGAGGCTGGGGGTCTCGCTGCGCACCGTGCAGCTGTGGGTGGAGGCCAGCATCCTGCCCGCTGCCCGCACACCCGGCGGTCACCGTCGAATTCCCTACAACGCGGTCGAGGCCCTGGCCATGAGCATGGGGCTGGCTGATGCCGAGCCAGTCTCTGCCTTGCGCGCCGTGCCGGCCTTGGCGCCAGTTGAATTGCCGGCCACAGCAGCCCCGACTGCCGAAATGCCCGCAGCGCCCATGAAGCTTTTGCTGGTCTCGCGTGACACCAGTTGGTTGCAAGGGTGTCAGTCGGCGCTGGAGGTGTTTGGCTCAGCGGTGGATGTGCAGGTCGCCGACAACGGCTATGTGGCGTTGCTGATGGTGGGGCGCGATGCGCCCGACCTGCTGGTGACCACCCTCGAGCTGCCTGGCATGGACGGCCTGGACATGCTGCGCACGCTAGAGCGCTGCGAGGTGCTGCCGCGCCTCGAAGTGATCGCCCTTCTGCCTTCCAACGATCTGTCAGCCGGCTTGGCCCAGAACCTGCCGGGTGGTGTGCAGGTGCTGTACCAGCCGGTCAGTCCTGAAGCGCTGGCCATCCGCGCCGGCCGTTGTCTGCTGCAGCGTCAGGCTGCAACCCAAGGAGCCCATCATGAATGACGCCTTCCGACTGATGTTCGACCAGGTCAAAAGCGGCATCATCTGGTTGCAACGCAATGGCACGGTGCGCTATGCCAACAAGGCCGCCGTGCAGATGACGCCTTGTCTGCTGGGCAGTCCCTTGATGGACCCGGTGGCTGAACGCACGGTCAAGGCCGCGGGGCAGGACCTGATCAAGCTGCCCTTCCAGTTCGAGCTGACCACGCAGGAAGAACACCCTGACACCATCCGGGCGGTGGTGATCAATGCCCCGGTGGGTGGCGACCTGATGCTGGTGCTCAACAACGTCAGCGAAGAGCGCTGGTATTCGTCGGCGCTGGAAAACCTGATCGGCTACATCGAGGCCGAGATGGCAGCACCCATCGAACACCTGATCCAGAAGATGCCAACGGCCATAAGCGTGGCCCAGGCCAACAGCGCCAACCCCGAGCTGCTGCCGCTGGTGCAGGAGGCCCGAGCCCTGTCGGGCAAGCTGGGCAAGCTGCGAGACCTGGTCAGCGTGTTCGGACAGGGCGCTATCCAGCGCGATGAACGAATCAACATGGTAGAGCTGCTCAAGCAGGTGCTGGGCGAGACCATGCCCCTGGCCCAGTCCCGTGAGGTGACAGTGGCCACCGAGGGCCTGGAGGGCGATCTGCCGGCGGTCTATGGCAGCAGCGCCTGGTTGTCCAAAGCGCTCGTCGAGTACCTCGAACACACCATCCGCAGCGCCCAGCAAGGTGGCCTGATCGAGCTGTCGATCTCGGCCCTTGGCACCCGCTTGCTGCTGCGCGCGCGCAACCGCGGCCTGTTTGTGTCCAACCACGAGCGACGTGGCGCCTTTGTGCCCTTCGGAGTGGGCGATGGCTACGAGCAGGGCACCACCCGCCCGGGCATTGGCCTGGCCCTGAGCCAGCGCATCCTGGAGCAGCATGGCGGCAATGTGCGCATCGAAGACGACTTCGACTCGGTCGATTTCGTGATGGAGATTCCAGCGGGTGCACCGGCCACCCAGGATGCCCAGCTGTCGGTAGAGCAGGCCCAGCGCTATGCCCGAGACATGGCCCAGCTGATGGCGCGCAAGATGTCACGCACGCCAGCCACCACTGGCAAGGGCAACTGACACGCGCCCTACAGGGTGAGCTTGAACGGTCGACAACCAGTCAAGCACCCATCTGACCCGACCCCAGGAGGTCCCCATGACCCATCGGATCCTGATCACAGAAGATCAGCCAGACATCTGCAAACTCATCCGCATGACGCTGGAGTTTGGCGATTTCGAAATCCACGAGGCACACGATGGTGAATCGGGGCTGGCCATGGCCAAGGCTGTGAACCCCCATCTGATGCTGCTGGATGTGATGATGCCCGGCCTGCTGGATGGCTACCAGGTCTGCCAGCGCATCAAGCAGGACCCTGCACTCCGGCACATCAAGGTCATCATGCTGACGGCCCGCGGGCAGGCCAGCGACCTGGAGATGGGCGAGGCGGCAGGCGCCGACGCCTACCTGGTCAAACCTTTCAGCCCGCTGGAGCTGATCGACCGCGTGGAAGGCATGGTCAGTCAGGTGGCCTGAACCTGACGAGCGCACCGCTGCCGCCGGCAATGCGCTGCGCCGCCACCCGAGGAGCGGCCCATGACCGAGCGCTCGAAAGATCGATTCTTCTTCAAGCTGGTGTTCAGCTCGCTGGACAAGCTCGAGAAGCTGACCGATGGCAGTCGCCCCTGGCGGGCCGTGCTGGGCATCGTCCTGGTGGGCAGCGTGCTGACGCTGCTGTTGTGCATTTCCTTGTGGAACACCTCGTTCCACCGCGAGCAGCTGGCTTTTCGGGCCGTGGCCTCCCAGATTCAGGCCCAGGCCGGTGACCGCCTCATGTACCGTCGCTGGATGCTGGTGCACGCAGCCGACCGCTGGAGTCAGGGGCCACTGCCGCCGTCCAGCGCGGGCACGGGTTTCGCGCCGGGCGAGCTCGTGGCCTTGCGCCCGGGCGGCGAGATCCCACAGATCATGGGCTGGCAGAAACTGGCCGAAACCTCACGCGCCTCGTTGCAACGCTTCTGGACGCAGCAGGTGGCGGCCGCCTCTCACTACGACGAACCCCTGATCAGCCCTGCCTTGACCGACACCAGCAACCGGGTGTTGTGGCTCATGGTGCAGCCGGCCAAGGCCGAGCAACCCGACGGCCGGCCGGCGGGCTGGCTGGTCACCCGTGTGGACGAGACCGTTCTGCTGCCCTTGCTGCAGGATGTGGCGGGCTGGCAGATGTCTGCGCGGTTGGCCTCCGATCAGGATGACGCTGGAGCCGGTGAGGCCCATGTGTGGCACACAGCGCTGCTGCCACAAGGGGACTTGGGCGGACCGGTGCTGCACCTCGAAGGCCGCGTGCACCTGGACGGCTGGATGAGCTGGCTGGCGCGCTACGCCAGTGTCTGCATTGCTGCTGCAGCTGGCATCGTGACCACCCTGGGGGCTCTGTACGCCTATGTGGTGCTGATTTCCATCCGGCTGCGGGCACAGGCCCTGGCGCGCAAGAACACGGCTGAACTGCAGCGCAGCGAATCGCGCAATCGCGCCGTGGTGGACACCGCCCCGGATGCCATCATCACCGTCGACGACCAGGCTCGTGTGCAGTGGTGCAACCAGGCCACCGTCAGCATCTTCGGGCAGAACCTGGACGACCTGCGCGGCAAGCCCCTGAGCGCTGTGGTGCCCGCCCTGGAAGGGCGATCGATGCAGGACTGGTTCCGCGACCATGGCATTGCCAACCGGGTGCTGTCGTACGAGTGCAAAGGCCGTCGCGCCGAAGGCACCGAGTTCCCGATCGCGGTGTCGGCCAGCCGGTCCGAGCTGGACAAGGACGTGATCAACACCTTCATCGTGCGCGACACCACCGACGCCAAGTGGGCCGAACAGGAATTGCTGCTGCGTGAGCGTGCCCTGGAATCGTCGGAAGATGCCGTGTTCATCACCGACATGTGCCTGCCTGGGCAGCCCATCATCTTCGCCAACCCGGCCTTCGAGCGCATCACGGGGTACGAGGTGCACGAAGTGCTGGGCCACAACTGCCGTTTCCTGCAGCGCGATGACCGGGAGCAGCCCGCCATTGCCACCATGCGCCTGGCCATCGAGCAGGGCCGCCCCTGCCAGGTGGTGCTGCGCAACTACCGCAAGGATGGCTCGCTGTTCTGGAACGAGCTGACCATTTCGCCAGTGCGCGGGCTGGACGAGAAGGTGTCGCATTACGTGGGCATCGCATCGGACATCACCGACCGGATCGCGGCCGAACAGGTGCTGAACCTGCGCACCGAGCGGCTCAATGCCGTGTTCGACCTCAGCCCCGATGGCTTTGTGGTGCTGGACAAGCGCGGCGAGCTCAGCATCGTGAACCCGGCCTTCGAGCGCATGACGGGCCTGGACGCCACCACGCTGGTGGGCCAGAGCCTGGACGCCTTTGAAGAGCACCTGATGTCCCTGTGCGCCTCGGTGGAAAAGGACGACAAGACCTCTGGCGCAGAAAACGATTCCGGCATGCCGGGCAGCCGCCGCGAGTTGCTGCACCTGCACAGCCCCACGCCACGCACGCTGGTGCGCCGGGTGCGACATGGCGGGCATGACAACGAAACCGTCATGTACTTCCGCGACATCACCCACGAGCTGGAAGTTGACCGCATGAAGAGCGAGTTCCTGTCGATGGCGGCGCACGAGCTGCGCACCCCGATGGCCTCGATTTTCGGGTTCACCGAGTTGCTGCTCAAGCGCAAGTTCGACGACGCACGTCGCCAGGACATGTTGTCGACCATTCACCGACAGGCCAGTGTCCTGATCAACCTGGTCAATGAACTGCTCGACCTGGCCCGGATCGAATCGCGCCGAGGCAAGGACTTCAAGCGCAAGCGTCAGACATTGCAGCCCATCATCGAATCGGTGGTCAGCGGCCTGCTGATCCACAACGACGACCGCAAGGTGCAGCTCAGCCTGCCGCCCAGCCAGATCGATGTCGATGTGGATTCGGAGAAGCTGTCGCTGGCCATCACCAATGTGCTGTCGAATGCCTACAAGTATTCGCCCCAGGGTGGCGACATCGAGCTGGACCTGGTCTGGCGTGACCGCGATGGCCACAAGGAATGCGGCATTCGGGTCACCGACCATGGCATCGGCATGACCGATGAGCAGCTGGCCCGGGTGTTCGAGCGCTTCTTCCGGGCCGACACCTCGGGCAACATCCCGGGCACCGGCCTGGGCATGACCATCGTCAAGGAGATCGTGGAGCTGCACGGGGGCCAGGTGGTGCTCAGCAGCCAGCACGGCACGGGCACGACCGTGGTGCTGTGGGTGCCTGTGCTGGGGCAGGGTGCGGCGGCGCTCAGCGAAGATCTGGCCGCGACCCACTGACACGCTGGTACCCCCATGAACCGGGTGAAGGTAATCACGGCTGTTCAGCCAGCTGGGCCTGGTGCACACTGATTTCATCGTTGTTTTCTGTGTGCCCGGGGCCTTCGCGTGTCTGCTTCTCCTGCGCTCAAAGGCCTTCGCTGGGCCGTTTTGCTGCTGTACGTCGGCGTGATCGCGGGCGTCAGCTGGGCGCTGCGCGACGACACGTTTCGCCAGCACCTGGAGCCCGCCGCCCTGGCCCGCTGGGGCAAGCAGCTGCTGGCCATGCCCATGGGCTCGGCGCTGGTGCTGGGCGGCTACGTGCTGGCCTGCCTGATGGCAGCACCGGTGGCCCTGTTGGTCACGGCCGGTGCCCTGATCTTCGGGCCCTGGCCCGGCATGGCCTACGCCCTGTGCGGCATGGTCTGTGGCGCCACCGTGACTTACATGGTCGGGCGCTTCCTGGGGGCGCAGGCCATGGACAGCTGGTCGAACACCGGCAAGCTCAAGGGGCTGGCCGCTCTGGTCGAGCGCCGAGGCTTCTGGGCCGTGGTGTTCGTACGGGCGTTCCCGGTCGGACCTTTCGTGCTGATCAACCTGAGTTGCGGCGCCTTGCGAGTGCGCCTTCGTGACTATGTGCTTGGCACGGCCTTGGGTCTGCTGCCGGGTACCATCATCATTTCCCTGTTCACCGAGCAGCTCACGCGCCTGCTCAGTTCGGCCACGTCCACCGACTGGGCCTGGCTGGCTGCGGCCGTGATCACGGTGGTTTTGGCAGGGCTGTGGTGGAAGCGCCGTCGGCCGCAGCGCGCGGCCACCTGACCCCTCACACTTGAGGCGCCGCGCAGCAGCCGTGGCGCTTTCCGCGGGGGACCTGAAAACACAAAAGCCCGTGAACTTGCGTTCACGGGCTTGGTGTTCTGGTGCGGCTGGCAGGATTCGAACCCACGACCCCTTGGTTCGTAGCCAAGTACTCTATCCAACTGAGCTACAGCCGCGCTGAGAGGTGAAACTATAGCATGTTTTTGGCGCTGTGTGAATTTGGGCGCCGTCAGTGCTCACTTTTTTGGGAGGACCAGCGGGCTCATGAGCGCGGCTTCACGCCAGAAACGTTGGGCTTCATCGATCTTTTGTTCCTGCTCGGCCAGGCGAGCCAGTGCCACATAGGCCTGTCGCCGGCGGTCGGCGTGCAGGTCACGGTCCGAAGCGGCCGACATCAGCAAGGTGCGGGCCTTGCCCCACAGCTGCCGCTCGCACAGGGCCAGGCCGGTGGCCAGCGCCAGGGCCGGGGCGCGCAGTGCGGTCTGCTGGGTGCGGTCCAGCCGAGCCAGCCAGTCGGTTTCCAGCCCATCCGTGGCCTCGGCCAGGGCCAGGGCCACGGAGTCGACCGCCTCGCTGCCCATCTGGGGCAGGCGCTCCCAAAGAGGGGCCAGCCAGGCACGCGCCTCGGCCGGTGCGCCCAGGCGTGCCATGCGGGTGGCAGCACGCGCCACCACCAGGGGATCTTGGCGCTCTGCGCCGTCCAGACTCAGCCACACCTGACGCAGCTGGTCGGTGTCCCGTGCCGTGGACAGGGCCTCGGAGGCCAGGGAGCGGATCAGCCCTTCCGCCGCCACGGGGGTGAAGCCCTGGTGTTTGGCGAGCAGGCGCGCTGTGCGCAGGCCTTCCAGTGGCTGGCGCGCCAGGCGCGACGCGCTCAGGCGCAGTCGCAGAGCCTGGGTGCGACGCGCCACGCCGGCGGGCAGTTCGGCCAGCGTGCGCTGTGCGCGGGCCACGTCCTGGTCTTCCACCGCGAATTCGGCGGCCATCAGGCGGGCTCCCTCCTCCACAGCGCGAGGCTTGCGTGTCAGGCGCGACAGGTCGAGGGCGCGCTGGAGGTGCTCGTCGCGCTGCTTGCGGTCTTGGAGGCGATGCAGGCTGCCGGCAGACAGCAGATGCGCCAGCGCTGCGAACTCGGTGTCAGGGGCCAGGTCCGGGCTGTCGGACTGGATGCCCACGGCGCGCTGGGCCGCCTTGTTGGCCCGCGAGTAGCGCCCCGCCAGGTACATGCTCAGGGCCTCGCGCAGCGCCGCCTGTGCACCACGGTCGCGCTGGCTGGTGCGCCAGCGGCGCGCACGTTCAGGAAGGCCCAGCAGGCTGTCCAGACCGCGTACCAGCGAATACACCCCCAGGCTGATCACCACCAGCGTGAACAGGAAGAAGTTCAGCGACAGGTCGGTTCGCCAACCCAGCCAGTAGATGCTGACCAGCCCGTCATTGGCCCCGAGCGAGGTGGCAGCCACCACGGCAGCGACGGACAGGATCAACAGCCAGACGATGGTGCGCATGGCGATGTCCTCAGCGGCCTGCACCCAGGGTCGCCAGGGCGGCCAGGGTGTCATCAGGGCGGGGCGTGGTGGTCAGGTTGGCCTGCATCAGCACATCGGCCATCAGGCCCTGTGCCAGCTGGGCCTTGCGCGAACCCATGTCGAAATACCGGGCCAGGGCGCCCTGCGCCAGCTGCAGGTCGGATTGTGCGGTGGAGGTCTGGCGGCTGAGCAGGGCCAGGCGCGCGTTCAGCAGGCGCAGCTTGAGGTTTTCGCGCAGGAAAAACGCCTGCTCGGGGGCCACCAGCATGCTTTCGGGGCGATCGATGCGCGTGATGCGTACCAGCGAGCGCGCTTCGCGCCACACCATCTGAACCCCTTGCTGCCCCCATTGCAGCAGCTGGCCCAGGGTGCCGGCCGGTACATCGCTGGCGGTCTGGCTGGCCGAGGCCGTGGCCGACGCAGCGGCTGCCGAAGGCCCCGGGGCGTTGACGCGTTCGCTGACCAGAGGCACTTCATCGACCAGCCGGATGGCTTCATCCAGGCGGATGGCTAGTGTGGGCAGGTCGGCGACTCGGGTGGCCTTGATCCGGTCGATGTCCTTGGCCACGGCGCGACGCACCGACTCCAGGCGGGGCTGTTGGGCGCGGGCCAGGCGTTCGTCGGCCGTTTGCAAGGCGGTCATCACCGGCTCGACACTGCCAGTCATGGCCGACTGCTGCAAGGCCACGCGCAGGCCAGCCTCGATGTCGACCAGCAGGTTTTCGTCCCGAGAGCGTGACATCGACTTGACCAGGTCTTCGACCTGGCTGCGTTGCAGCGCCACTTCGGCCAGTCGGGTTTCCAGCAGCTGGGCTCGCGCGGCCGCTTCCTTGGCCTGTTCCTGGGCCTGTTTCGACAGCAGGCGCGATTCCTGGGCCAGGGTCTGGCTGTCCTGCTGGCGGCGGACCAGTTCGGATTCGAGCTGGCTGAGCCGTTGCTGGGCGCTCCAGCCCGACCAGCCTCCGATGGCGGCTGCCACCGCCAGGCCCGCCAGGGCCCAGGGTTGCCATGCCGGGGCAGGAGGCGGCGCAGGGTGAGCGGGCGGCACGGTGGCCACAGCGCCAGACGGCGCAGGGGATGGGGAGGCCATGGGCGCTTCGGTGGGGGAGGGCGGGGCGTCACTCACGATGCAATCGATTGTATCGATCACGCATGGGGCTCGCATGACAAGACTTGAAGGGCTGAGGCCACCTCGGCCAGCTGTGGTCTGGTGTCGACAAGGCGGCCGAAGCCCGCCTGGGCGGCGCGTTCGGCCACACGGGGGTGGGTGCACACGGCCACGGCGCGTGCCGGGGCCCGACCCATCCGCGCTTGCAGCACGTCGATGGCCTGCGAGCTGCTGAACAGCCAGGCATGGTGCCCAGGCTGGGCCCAGGCCTGGCGGGCCTGGGCCAGGTCTGCGTCGGTCCAGGGGGCGGGGCCCCGGGTGTAGGCGAGCAGAGCGTCGACCGTGGCGCCCTGGGCCTGCCACTGCGCGCTGAGCCATTGTCGCCCGCGCGCCTCGCCCTGGTCGCCTCCGCTGGCGATCAGCACCCGGCGTCCGGCCCAAGGGTGCGGGGCCAGCCAGGGCCACAGGTGCTCGGAGTCGAACTGCGCGGCGGTGGCGGGAGGGCTGATCACCTGTTCGGGCGTGAGCCCTGCATGCCCCAGGGACTGCAGCAAGGCCAGCGCCGTGCCAGGGCCGGGGGCTGCCGCCAGGGTGCCGGCTGGCCAGCAGGCGCCAGCGGGGCGTGCCTGTGCCCACCAGTGGGCGGCAGCGGGGCTCACGAACAGCACGCAGGCCACCTCGGCCAGTTGTTGCCAGGCCCGTGCCACAGGCGCGGCGTCAGGGGGAGCGGTCAGGGCCAGCAAGGGCAGGGGCTGCGCATGCAGGCCCAGTGCGTTGAGGTCGGCCGCCCACTGGCTGGCCTGGGGTTCTGGTCGGGTGACCAGGGTCAGCATGTGGCCAGCCAGTCGCGTGCGCCCTGGCTGATCAGGCCTTGTGCCACTTGCTGGCCCAGGGCGTCGGCTTCGGCATCGGTGCGTGGTGCGCCCGAGGCCTGGGCGCGCAACAGGCCCTCGCGTTCGGGGTGACCCAGCAGGCCTTGCAGCAGCAACTGGCCATCGGGCTGCCAGGCCGCGTAGGCGGCCAGGGGCATGGAGCAACTGCCGCCCAGGGCGCGCGAGACGGCGCGCTCGGCCAGGGCCGCCATGCGGGTGGGGGCGTGGTTCAGGGGGGCCAGCTGGCCGATCAGGTCGGTCTGCACGGCACGCACCTCCAGACCCAGGGCGCCTTGCCCGGCGGCCGGCAGCATCTGGTCGATCTCGATCACCGACCGGATGCGATCGGCCAGCCCCAGCCGCTTGAGCCCCGCCGCTGCCAGCACGATGGCGTCGTACTGGCCTTCATCGAGCTTGCGCAGTCGGGTGTCGAGGTTGCCGCGCAGCGGTTCGATGCGCAGGTCGGGGCGGATGGCCCGGATCTGCACCTGCCGACGCAGACTGGAGGTGCCCACCACGGCGCCTTCGGGCAGGTCTTCCAGTCGCGCATGGCGGGGCGAGACGAAGGCGTCGCGCGGGTCTTCGCGCTCCATCACGGTCGACAGCACGAAGCCTTCAGGCAGCTCCATGGGCACATCTTTGAGCGAGTGCACGGCCAGGTGGGCGCGGCCCTCTTCCAGGGCGACTTCCAGCTCTTTGACAAACAGCCCCTTGCCGCCGACTTTGGACAGGGCGCGGTCCAGGATCTGGTCCCCCTTGGTGGTCATGCCCAGCAGCTGCACGGGGCGGCTCTGCAAGGTTTGCAGCAGGTCACGGACATGCTCGGCCTGCCACAGGGCAAGACGGCTTTCACGGGTAGCGATGATCCAGGGCGCAGCGGTGTTCATGCGCCGAATGCTACCAGCCGGGCGGCCGGTTCCCGTTCAACGGGTCAGCGCGATGCGCCGCTTCTGCGTCAGGTTGATGTAGTTCTGCAGGGCGCGCTCGTCGCTGCCGCGCAGGTTGATCATCTCGCAACCCAGCCGGGCGCTGCGCACTTCCGGATTCATCACCGAGACATGGTGGATGACCATGTCGACTTCGAGCGTGGTGTCGTCGTCCAGGGTGAGCAGGCAACTGCGTGCGGTGCATCCCGCCGGCATGGGTGGGACGTTGTCGGGCATCAGGCAGGCCACGCCGCCCAGGCTGATGTCCAGCACGCGCAAGGTGAGCACCGTGGCCGGGTGTGCCGGGTGCTTGAAGCGGATGGTGGGTTCCTTGCCCAGGGGCTTGACCCGGAAGCTGGAGCGGCGCTGGAACCGGTACAGCTGCTCCGGGTAGCGGGCGGTGATGGTGGTCTGTCCGCCGCGCACCAGCATGGCGCCCAGCACGTCGAACTGCAGCTTGATGGCATCCAGATAGGCCACCGCGACCACTTCATCGCCTTCCAGCAGTTGCTGCAGGCGCTGATCGCCGGATTCGGCACTGAAACTCAGCACCTTGCGCTGCGCGTCAGCGCTCCACAGCACCGTGGTGTACGACAGGCCACCCGGGCCACTGAGCGTGACCAGGGTGCCTTTGTCCTGCAACTGTTTCAGCAGCGCCTGAACCTCGGCGGCCGAAGAGATGCGGTATTCGTCGAGGTCCACAGTGGCAGACATGAGGCCCTTGATGCTCAGTGCAGGTGGCCGCCGTCCGGGTGACCGTTGATGCGGCCCAGGTCATTGATCCAGGGCTCGGCCAGGTTGCGGATCTCGGAGTCATTGAGCAGGATGCGCTGCATGATCCGCGACTTCAGCGCGGCTTCCTCGCGGCCCAGTCGGCGATCGGCTGCGGCCTGCTTGAGCCGGCCGATCAGCACGGCGCAGGCGCCTTCGAGGCGCACCACGGTGTCCCAGTCGCCAGCGCGTGCCGCGTCCAGCATGTCCTGGCTGGCGTGCTCGATGGCTTCGTAGAAGCTCAGCAGGCCCTGGCTCTGGGTGTCGTCCTCGAGGACATTCAACAGTTCGGGGGCATTCATGCGGACACCTTGTGAGTGGTCTGGGCGGAGGCTTCGGCGCGGATGCTGACCCATGCGTCACGCAGGGGGGTCAGCAGGCTGGCGCATTCTTCGAGCGCCTGGGCGTCGGAGCGGAGGTTGGCCTGGGTCAGGCGTCCGGCGATGTAGCTGTACAGCGCATGCAGGTTCTGGGCGATCTCGCCGCCCGCCTTCAGGTCGAGGCCGCCTTTGAGGCCCTCCTCGACGATGCTGACGGCCTTGCCGATGAGGCGGCCCTTGCTCTCGATATCGCCCTTCTGGATCGCACCGCGCGCTTGCGCGATGGCTTCGAGGGCCCCATCGAACAGCATGGTGATCAGGCTGTGGGGGTGAGCGCCGGCGATGCCTGTCTCGACGCCGATCTGGCGATAGGCGTTCGAGACAGAGCGCGACGAAAACACGCTGGGGGAGGTCTGGGTGGCAGTGGCGTACATCTGGAACTACTCGCGATGTGTGCTGTGTTGAAGTAGTTATCGGCACTGCTGTCAAGGTCTTGATCACCACAGGGGTGCATAAACCTCGAATATCAACGCCAGATCTCAGGTGTTCGACTTGTTCATGGCGGCGATCTGCTGGCTCACGTAGGTCGACAGACCGTTGAGGTTGGACATGGTGGTGTCCAGCGAGTTGTACTGCTTGGTCAGGCGGGCCTGGAACAGGGCCACCCGGTCTTCCAGTTCAGCTTGGCGCTTGGTGTTGTCCGACAGGCGCTTTTGCAGGCCCGAGGTGCGGGTGCTCAGCGTGCCTTCGAAGCTGGTCACTTCGCTGGCCAGGTCGGTGAAGCGCTGCGCGAAGCCGTTGTTGGCCGTGTTGGCCGTGTCCAGGTTGGAAAACAGCTTCTTGACCTCACCGAGGTTGGCAGACAGCGCGCCATCGAGCTTGCTGCTGCTCACGCTCAGTGCGCCATTGGCATCGATCGAAATGCCGATCTGGCTGAGTTGGCCGTACACGCTGGAGGCGCCCGAGGTTTGCGACAGGATCGCCCGCATGCGCGACTGGATCGAGATGGCGGCAGAGTCTCCCTGCAGGGTGCCAGCCTTCTTGGTGGTCGCGTCGTACTTGGTCTGGTCCTTGATCAGCGAGTTCAGGTTGGTGTAAGCCGTCGTGAAGCCTGTGATGGCTTTCTTGATGGATTCGGTGTCCTGTGTCACACCCACGTCGACCGGGCTGCTGGTGACCTTGTTGAGTTTGAGGGTCAGCCCCTCCACGGCTCCGGTCACGGTGTTGGTGGCCGATTCCACCGGCAGGTTGTTGATGGTCAGCTTCGCGTTGGCCGCTGGCTGCATCGATGCCATGTTGGTGATCGACAGGGTGGGGTCGTAGGCCAATGCCGACAGGCCCGCACCGTCGGTGTCGTTGCCATCGCCGTCGGTGGCGCTCACCTTGAACGCGTTGGCAGCGCCGGTCAATGCCGAGCGGAACACCAGGCGAGAGCCCGTGGCGTCGGTCACCACCGAGGCCACCACGCCGACACCGGCAGAGTTGATCTTGTCACGCACCTTTTCCAAGCTGTTGTCAGCGGCCGTGATCTCCACCGTGGCCCGGGGCCAGTTCGGGTTGGTGGTGAAGGTGCTCTGCCCGGCGCCGTAGGTGCCGATGTCGAAGGTGAGCGTGCCGATGCCGATGGTGGCCCCGCTGGACGCGTAGGTGGCGCTGGCGGTGGTCTGTCCCATGGCCAGCGACTGCACGGCCACGCTGTAGTTGCCCGTGGCGGCATTGCTGTCGGTGGACACGGCCACCGCCGAGGCATCGGCCGACGTGGCGGTGGTGGCCGACCAGGTGCTGGCCTGGTTGAGCTTGGCGGCGGCGTCTTTCAAGGACGACACCGCGCTCGTCAGCGATCCGAATGACGAAATTTTGGACTGGATCGTGCTCGCTTCTCGCTGAAGCTGCGTGATCGGTGTCCGCTCGAGCTCTGTCAGCTTGGAAACGATGGTGGATACATCGAGCCCGCTGCCCAGACCTGCAGAAGTGATTGTGGCCATGCTACTACCCTCACGTCCTCATGCTGTGCTGGCCCCACATGGGCCAACAGGCGCGTTCCCGCAAGGAATCACGCCATGACGACCTCTTTTTCGGCGCCCCTCTGAAAGAGTTGAGGGGGTGAACCGTGACAAATTGAATGCGCCAGGTTCAACCCAGGAGCTTGAGCACCTGCTGGGGCAGCTGGTTGGCCTGGGCGACCATCGCATTGCCGGCCTGCTGCAGGATCTGTGCTCTGGACATGGCCGCGGTTTCGGCAGCGAAGTCGGCGTCCATGATGCGGCTGCGGGCTGCGGTCTGGTTTTCGGCCGACACCATCAGGTTGGACACGATGGCATCGAAGCGCGACTGCGTGGCGCCGAAGGTGGCCCGGGTGTTGTTGACCAGGTCGATGGCCGAATCGATGTTGTCGATCACGTCCTTGATGTCGCCGACCGTGGCCGCCGAGTTGATCGTGCCGCGCAGTGAGCCGGTGTTGTCGGTGCCAGCCACCACGGTGATCACCGTGGAGCTCTGCAGGTTCTCGGTGCCAATGTCGATCGTGTCGTCGGTGGTGGTGTTGGCGCCGATCTGGAAGGTCAGGGTTCCGGCATCGGGGCCCAGGATGGCCTTGCCGTTGAAGGTGGTGCCGCCCAGCACACGCTGGATTTCCTTGGCCAGCTCGCCGAACTCCTTGTCCAGCGAATCCTTGTCGCTCGACGAGTTGGTGGCGTTGCGGGCCTGCACGGCCAGCTCACGCATGCGCTGCAGGGCATCACCCACCTTGCTCAGCGCACCTTCAGCCACCTGGGCCATCGAGATGCCGTCGTTGGCGTTGCGCGCTGCGACGTTCATGCCGCGGATCTGGGCGTTCATTCGCTCGGCGATCGCCAGGCCGGCTGCGTCGTCCTTGGCGGAGTTCACGCGCAGGCCAGACGACAGACGCTGCATGGAAGTGGCCAGCGCACCCTGCGAACCTGTCAAGTTGCGCTGTGCATTGAGCGACACGAGGTTGGTGTTGATGGTTTGAGGCATTGCAAGCACTCCACTAGAAGCCAGTGACTCCCGGCGGAGGCGTTACACAATGCCTGAGCCGGACCACAGGTTCTGTCTCTAAACCTGTTGGACCGATTGTGAGATTGGTGCAAGGGGTGCAAACAGACGATAAGGCCCCGCAATGCCCACCATTTCATGCCCCTGAAAAGCAAAAGCCCCGCCGGGGCGGGGCTTGGTGCCGGCTGACCTGGATCAGCGCAGCAGGGACAGCACCTGCTGGGGCAGCTGGTTGGCCTGCGCCACCATCGCGTTGCCGGCCTGCTGCAGGATCTGCGCTCTCGACAGGTTCGCCGTTTCTGCGGCGAAGTCGGCGTCGGTGATGCGGCTCTTGGCGGCCGACTGGTTCTCCACCGACACCTGCAGGTTCGAGATCACGGCATCGAAACGGTTCTGCGAGGCACCCATGGTGGCGCGCTCGGAGTTCACGAAGTTGATGGCCGCGTCCAGGTTGTCGATCACATCCTTGATGTCGCCCACCGTGGCGGCGCTGTTGATGGTTGCGCGGCCCAGGCCGGTGTTGCTGGTGCCTGCCACCACCGAGATCTCGGTGGCTGAGCCCATGTTGGTCGTGATGATGTCGATCGTGTCATCGGTGGTGGTGTTGGCGCCCACCTGGAAGGTCAAGGTGCCCGCATTGCTGCCGATGATGTTCACGCCGTTGAAGGTGGTGCCACCGATCACGCGCTGGATTTCCTTGGCCAGCTCGCCGAACTCCTTGTCCAGCGAATCCTTGTCGCTCGACGAGTTGGTGGCGTTACGGGCCTGCACCGCCAGTTCACGCATGCGTTGCAGCGAGTCGCCGACCTTGGCCATCGCGCCTTCAGCCGTCTGCACCAGCGAGATGCCGTCGTTGGCATTGCGGATGGCGACGTTCATGCCGCGCACCTGGGCGTTCATGCGTTCGGAGATGGCCAGACCGGCGGCATCGTCCTTGGCAGAGTTGACGCGCAGGCCCGACGACAGGCGTTGCATCGAAGTGGCCAGCGTCGATTGGCTGGAGGACAGAGCGCGCTGCGAGTTCAGCGAGATCAGGTTGGTGTTGACTACAGAAGGCATGGTGTACTCCTAGTGGTTCGATCAATCCCGGCACTGAGCCGGACAATTCCGGTCGTCTTGCGACTTCCTTTGTCGCCCGGCGTTAGTTGAACCTTGGTGCCTGCATCGCTGCCGGCAGTGCCAGGTCTTCTAACCGGACCCCGAACCCGTTTTGGCGAGCCCGTTGTTTTGCTTATCGGTGAGCCTTCACGAGAACTTTAGAGATTTCGCTTGACATCTTCGAAGTTCTTGTGTCGTTTCATGAACAGGTGAAAGACTGCTCATTTCTGCGACCTCTCAAGCAGGGCCCTCGATACATTCGGTGAGACCCAGGCATGGACCGACATGCCGTTATCGGCCGTGTTCGCCGATGCTTGACGGAGTTCTACATGATCAGCGACAGCCGCCTCGCCACCCCTGTGTCTCATGCCGCAGCCAAGCGCCCGCCAGCGCCGCCGAGTGCCTCGCAGCTCAAGGCACACAAGGCCTGGCAGGCCGGTGTGGACCTGGTCTCACGCCGTCAGTACGCCGAGGCACGTCAGCAGTTCAAGCGCGCGGTCGAGCATGATCCCCATGACGCGCTGTACTGGCTCAACCTCAGTCGTTGCTGCGTTCGCCTGCACTTGCCCGATGAGGCACTGGCCGCGGCCACGCGGGCCCTGACACTGGACCCGGACAGCCTGCTGGCCGTGCAGATGGTGGCGCGACTGCACCGCGATCGCGCCCACCACGAGGAGGCGCTGGCGGTGTTGCTGTCCTTGTCTGCCGATGTGCCGAAAGACCCGACCTACCATGTGCTGCTGGGCGCCACGCTGACCGACCTGGGGCGCACAGTGGAGGCCTCTCAGACTTTCCTGGATGCACTCACGCTCAAACCTGACCACGAGGAAGCCTACATGCAACTGGGCTTCAACCTGGCCAAGATGCGGCGACATGCCGATGCCGCCGAGTGCTTCCGCACGGTGCTGGCCTTCAGGCCTCAGGCGCTGGACTGTGCGCTGTATGCCGTGCACTACGCGGCCTGGGGGTGCGACTGGCCGGCAGTGGACCGCGACCGTGATGCGCTGGCCGATTGCATCGACCTCGTCGACGACCAGACCGACTGTGGCGCCATCAGTCCTTTCTGTCTGCTCTCGATCTCCGACGACCCCCACCTGCAACAGGCCATGGCCCGTTGGGACATGCGTCGCTTTGACCCCTTGCCCGCACCCATGACCGAACAGGCCTGGCCCCGGGAGCCTGGGCAGCGCTTGCGCGTGGGCATGGTCTCTTGCGATTTCCATCACCACGCCACCAGCATGTTGATGGTGGATTTGCTGGAGACATTGGACCGCGCGCAGGTTGAGCTGTACCTGTTCTCACACGGCCCGGACGATGGTTCGACCCTGCGCAGCCGCGTGGTGCGATCGGCCGATCACTTCATCGAGTGCCGCGGGCTGAGCACACGGGCACAGGCCGAGCTGATCCGCGATCACCAGATCGATGTGCTGGTCGACCTCAAGGGCTACACCATGGACACCCGCATCTCGGTGTTCAGTTACCGACCGGCGCCCGTGCAGGTGGCGTGGCTGGGCTACCCGGGCAGCTGTGGTGCGCCCTTCATCGACTACGTGGTGGGCGATCCGGTGGTCACGCCGTTTGAGGCCCAGTCGGCTTACACCGAGTGCATCGCGCAGTTGCCGGTGTGTTACCAGCCCAATGACCGCACCCGGGCCCGCACAAGCACCCGCACGCGCGCCGAATGCGGTCTGCCCGAGGACAAGGTGGTGCTGGCCAGCTTCAATCAGTCGTACAAGATCAACCGCGATGTGTTCGACGCCTGGTGCCGTGTGCTGCGTCAGGTGCCCGACAGCGTGCTGTGGGTGTTGACGCCCGACGACCCTGTGCGCCAGAAGTTGCGGGAAGAGGCGCAGGCGCGTGGGCTGGACCCTGCCCGCCTGATCTTTGCCGGTTTCGAGCCGATCGAGCAGCATCGGCTGCGCATCGGGTTGGCCGATCTGCACCTGGACACCTTCCCTTGCGGGGGGCACACCACATGCAGCGACGCCTTGTGGGGTGGCGTGCCGACCGTGGCGCTCCAGGGGCAGACATTTGCATCGCGTGTGGCCCCCAGCCTGCTGCGGGCGGTGGGCTGCGAGGAGCTGATCTGCCATGACCTGGCCCAGTACGAAGCCCTGTCCGTGGCACTGGCCCGCGACGGCAAACGCCGTCAGGCCCTGAGGCAACGACTGGAGCAGGCCCGCGACACGGCGCCCCTCTACAACACCGAGCGCCTGGCCCAGGATCTGGTGGCCCTGTTCCAGCGCATGCACGAACGTCGCGTGCAAGGGCTGGCGCCGGCACCGTTGCAACTGGCAACACACTGAATCTGGCGGAGCAAAGCCGGCACACTGACAACAGGCGATCCAGGGTCGCCATGGCACAAGGCCCCCGATGCGGCTGCAACGGGGGCCTTGTGCTGTGCGGGGCAGAAAGACCGTGGTGGCTTCAGCGCAGCCGGTTGCAGGCCTCACGCACCTGCTGACAGACCCAGCGCACGTCGTCGTCGCTCAGGGTGGGACCCATGGGCAGGCTCAGCACTTGTGCGGCCAGCAGGTCGGCCACCGGCAGGTGGTTGTGGGCCACCGGCTGGTGTGCGTAAGCACCCTGACGGTGTGGGGGGGTGGGGTAGTGCACCAGCACGCCCACGCCTGCGGCTTGAAGGGCCTGGGCCAGTTCGTCCCGGCGCGGGTGTCGCACCACATGCAGGTGCCACACCGATTCATGTGCGTCGTCGTCGGGCACCGGCAAGATCAGCCCCGGGGTGTCGGCCAGCTCTTGCCGGTACAGCCGTGCCAGTGCCTGACGCCGTGCGTTGTCGCCCAGCAGATGGGGCAGCTTTTCGCGAAGGAAGGCCGCCTGCAGTTCGTCCAGCCGGGCATTCATGCCGGCCACTTCGTGCACGTACTTCACCTCAGAGCCGTAGTTGCGCAGCTTGCGCAACTGCAGGGCCAACGCGGTGTCGGCAGTGGTGATGGCGCCACCATCGCCCAGGGCGCCCAGGTTCTTGCCCGGGTAGAAGCTGAAGGCAGCTGCATGCCCAAGGCTGCCGGCCCGGCGGCCGTTCAGGCGCGCACCGTGGGCTTGAGCGGCATCTTCCAGCACCTTGAATCCATGCCGATGGGCCAGTGCCATGAGTGCGTCCATCGGCGCTGGCCGGCCGTACAGGTGCACCGCGATCAATGCGCGGGTGCGCGGTGTCACTGCGGCAGCCACCCGATCGGCGTCGAGGTTGCAGGTGCGCTCGTCCACATCCACGGGCACGGGTGTGGCACCTGTCAGGCTCACGGCCAGCCAGGTCGCGATGAAGGTGTGCGAGGGCACGATCACCTCGTCGCCCGGACCCAAGCCCCAGGCTTTCAGCACCAGGTGCAGCGCATCCAGCCCGTTGCTCACCCCAATGGCATGGGGGCTGTCGCACAGGGCCCCGAACTCGTGCTCGAACGCTTCGGTCTCAGGGCCCAGCATCACGCGGCCGCTGTGCAGCACGCGTTGCAGGCCTGCTGCAAAGCCCGCCGCGTGGCGCGCATTGATGGCCCCCAGGTCGAGAAAGGGCACGGTGCGCGGTGGCATCACAGGGCTCCGATGGTTTCGTCGGTGGTGATCCGGTGGGTGGGTTCGCTTTGGTGCTGGCTGTGCACGCGGCACATGAACTCGCTGTAGTTGCGCAGGTAATCGGCTTCGTCATAGACGGCCGAGGCCAGCACCATGCACACGCTGCCCGACGAGAAGTTGTCCAGTTCCCGCCAGGTCATGGGCGGGATGTACAGGCCGTTGTACGGCCGGTTGAGGTGCACGCGCTTGCGTGTGAAGCCATCGTCGAGCACCAGGTCGAAGCTGCCCGACATGGCGATCACGAACTGGTGCAGGGCCAGGTGGGCGTGCCCGCCGCGCTCGGAACCGCCTGGCACGTCGTACAGGTAGTACACGCGCTGGATCGGGAAGGGGATCTGACGGTTCGATTCGATGAACGTGAGATTGCCCCGAGGGTCATGCACCTTGGGCAATTCGTGGATCCGGCAATCGGCAATGGCCATGTGAACCTCCTGCGAGCATCTGTCGCATGCGATGGGCATGCATCAGTCTAGGCAGGCACAACATCGGGCAGTGCGGCGATATGCGCTGCACTGCGCCCTCAGTTGCCTCAATGAACCACGCCTTCAGGCTCGGGCAGGCTGGTCGACAGGCTGGCGCGCGCCAGGCACAGCCCCTGGATGATCTGTTCCGACAGCGAGTTGGCGAATGGTCCCGCTGACGGTCCGATCAGTTCGATGCCAGGGCAGGCCTGGCGCAAGGTCTGATGTTCTTGCTGGTAGTGGTGCAGGCTGCGGTGGGTGGGCAGTGGCAAGGCACCGGCCAGGCGCATCACCTTGCTGAAACGCGGTGAGGCATGGGCGTGCAGCACGCCCATGGTGTGCAGGTCGTGACAGGCAGCCGCGACGACGCGGGAATCGTCTGTGCCGGCACCATGCACTGCGTCGAAGTGGTGCGGGTTGGCCTCGACCACCAGGTCCACCAGGCCATCACGGCGAGCCTCCGGCGTGGACACGGCACTCGACACGCGGTAAGCCCCCGTGCAGGCATCCAGGCAATGCAGCACCGAAGGCAGGTGCTGCACGTCCTGTGCGGCCATGCGCAGGAACATCAGGGTCACGGGCAGCCGGTCTTCCTGGAAGTCATCGACTGGCAAGCCGAAAGCCTGCAGGCCCTGACGTGGCGTGAGCGCCCAGCCCAGCCGGTCGGTGTGTTCGGGCAACCCTTGTGGCAGGGTCAGTTCGAAGCCAGTGCGCGTACGGCGCACATGGGGCAGGGCACCGCTGTCGATGCGCACCAGTGGCGAGGCATTGAGCAGGGCCACCAGCCGCTGGCACAAGGCCGCGACCGGTTCGTCCACCGGTTGGTGAAACAGGGTGGGCGGCAGGGCCTGGCCTTCCCCTTCGAGCCAGCTCAGTGTGGTTTCTGGCCAGAACAGTGGCAGCCAGGTCATGCGGTGGTACAGCGCTGCCAGCCCACTGTCGTCCTGGTTCATCACCTTGCGGATGAAGGGCACCATCACCGCGTCATGCAGGCCGTGGCCATGCACCTGGCGCGACACCTCATCGAAGGTCACCGGTCGGCCATGCCCATCGGTGCCGTCGGCTGGCCACTGCTGTTTGTGACGTGGGTGCCATCGCTGTGGTGCGGAATCGGCTGCAGGCCAGCCTTGCTGGCGCATCTCCTGCGCCAGCAGCTGGCGCTCGGGCAACGCCTGCAGGGCGTCCAGCTGGTTCGACAGCATCAGGTCAGGCAGCCATTGCCCACCCAGGTGCATCAAGGGGGTGCTGACCACCTGGGTGCGCTGGAACTGGGCCACGTGGTCCCGCACCACGCCACAGAAGCGTCCGATGTCATTGCGACGCGTGGCTTCATAGGTGGCCAGGTCAGGTGGTGTACCGGGGTCACGGAAGGAGGTGAACTCGTACAGCACCATGCCGGCGTCCCACAGCCGCCCGCCAGCATTGACGCCGGCGAAGTAGCCCCCCCAGGGGCCGCCAGGCGAGATGATGCGGGTGGGCAGGCCGCGCTGTGTGCGTTCTGCGGCGGCCACCAGCACCGCGAGGGTGTTGCCGACCAGGGTGACGCTGGGGGTGTTCTCAGCCATGGCAGGCTCCTTCTGTGGCGGTGGCAGCGCCAGGCTGCAGGTTCACGAAGATCTCCGAGCCCATGCCCGGCAGGTGCCGCTCCAGGCGGAACAGGCCGTCCAGCAGGGCAGGGCTCAGCAGGCCGATGTCTTGCAGCTGCGCCATCTGCTGGTGGGTGAAGGGCTTGATGAAGTACGAGCCCGAATCCAGCACGGCAAAGCCATGTGCGGTGCACAGGCGTTGCAGGCTGTCGAGGTCGAACGTGTGGTGCTGCTGCAGTTGTCGTTGCCGGTCGGAGATCACATGCAGGCTGGGGATCAGGCCCATTTCCTGCGCCAGCAGGCGGTGCAGCGAGCGTGCATTGGGCACGTTCACGTGCACGCGGGTGTCGGCGCCACACAGGCGACGGGTGGCGGCGAGCAACTGCCCGCAATCGTCGATTTCATGGAGCAGGCCCGACAGAAGAATGCAGTCGTACTGCCCGGCGGCGATCTGCCCGGCGGCCGATTCCAGCGTGGCTTCGATGACCTCGATGCGCGCATCGGTGCCGGCTTGCTCCCGTGCAAGTGCGGCAAACCGGGGGCCGGGTTCCACCACGGTCCAGCGTTCGAATGCGGGCCAGTGGTTGAACAGCGGGTCCGTGCCACACCCCACTTCCAGCACCCGTTGCGGTTGCCAGGCTTGCAGCAGGTTCAGCAGCATGCGCTTGCGCATGGTGGCCTGGGTCGCTTCGAAGTCGCTGCTGAGGTAGGCCTGCTCGTAGGCCCCGATGTTGCGCGCTTGGGTCGATGGCATGGGCTGCTCCGGTCAGAGGTCCAGGGTGTAGGTGTGCAAGGTGGTGCTGCGGGCACCGAACATCTCTTTCTGAGCGGCCAGTCCGGCATTGAGCACCAGGCCCTGCTGCTCGGTCGATGCACCGAAGCTCAGCCAGCGGTGCGACGGCCCGGCCGATTCGATCAGCGAGGCAATCACAGCGTCGAGTGCGCCGCATTGCCGCCCGGCCTCTGAAGAGGCCATGTATTGCGTGTGCACCGTCCCGTCGTAGTCATAGACCACGGCCCCTGCCAGCACGGGAGCCTCTGGGGCAGGGCCAGCGTGGGCGGTCACCAGGCGAATCTCGCGATGGGCCTGCATCAGGCCCTGCATCTCGGCCAGGCTGTGCACCGGGCGGGTGTTGTGGTGGGTGTGCAGCACCTCGTTCAACACGGCCCAGAAAGCGGCCAGAGGCTGGCCAGTGCGCACTTCGACACCTTCACGGCGGGCTTTGCTCAGCGCGTGTTTGCGGCCTTTCGACAAGGCGGGCCGACGCGCCAGGTCCACCGTGTGACACAGGTCCATGCGGGTGCAGCGTGCGCCCAGCAGGTGCAGGGCATGCACATCGTCTTCCGAGGGCAGGCGGTGCAGGATGTGGGGAACGGGCTTGTAGATCAGCTGCCGGATGCCCTGTTGCTGCAGGTGATCACGCAGTTGGGCCACCAGCGCATGGGTGTCGGCTGCACCCAGGCTGCTGTGCAGCACGAGGCCCCCGAAGGTCAGTCCGCCATGCGAGATCAGCACCGAGCCCTCGGCACGCTGCTCCTGGTGGGCGGGCAGGGCGGCCACCAGGCGGTCTTCGTTGAACACCAGCCACGACGCGTCGTCGAACCGATCGGCGTGGTAGTCCATGTAGCTGCGCCGCATGAGGAAGGTGCCGTTGCGCGCCTGGGCCACCAGGGTGTCCCACAGCGGCGGGTGAGCGCCAGGGTCGGCCCGGTGTCGCACGAAGCGAAAAGTGGGTGCGCACGGCATGGTGACAGCTCAGGAAGGAACGTCAGGGCAGGCTCATGCCTGGGTCAGCGTCTGCACGGTGTCATGGAACTGCGCCAGGGAGAAGTGCGCGTCGTAGAAGGCACGGGCCTGCGCGCACAGGGCCTCATGCCGATTGGGCAAGGCCAGCAACTGCTGGCGCAGGGTGCCGAGGTCGGCCCAACCCAGCGACAGGTCGGCATACGAGGAGTAGTCGGCCAGCAATGAGCCCTCTTCGAAGCCCGTGAACGGCAACACCGGGTAGCCACAGCCTTGTGCCTCGATGGCGCCGCGACCACCGGACACCGGCGCCGACCCGATGTACACCGCGGCGTCGAGCTGCTTGAGCGTGGCCCACAGCGAGGGCACAGCACCCACGTGCACGAAGCGGGATGGGTCGATGCCCTGCCCGCGCAGATGCTGTTCGATGTCCCGCAGCCACTCGGGCGACAACGGCCCGATGTGAATGTGTCGCCCTTCGACGGTCTGCAGTGTCGTGGCAATCAGTCGTTGCAAGGACACCTGGCCACCCTGGCTGAACTTGCCTGCCCGCCCGGCCGTGACGACGTTGTACGCCATGCCGTTCAACGCGGGCATCGGCTTGCAGCCCTGGTCGGCCACGAACAGGCGCAGGATGTCGGTGGCTTCCTGCCGTTGAGCCGAGCAGGTCTCCTGCAGCTTCAAGGTGATGTCCACATGCCGCACCTGCGGCAGGGTGCAGCCCAGGCTGGGGTTGTGGTCACAGTGGTGCACCAGCAGCTTGCGGCTGCCGGCCACTTCCAGCGTGCCCACGAAAGGCACCGGGTCCTGGTGGTGGTTGAAGTAGGTGATCGAGGCCGACTGCAGGCGGCAGGCCAGGTCGCGCAGCATCTCGGCCTTTTGCCACAGCGTGGCTTCGGGCAGCACCAGCACCTGGGCGTGCGCGTAGTGCGCTTCGATCCAGGCGTACTGCTCCGGGTGGTTCGCGATGTTGCCGAAGGTGTCGGTCAGCACGATGACCGGGTTGCGGACCATGCGCGACATGTCGTCGAGCACCTTCGAGTGCCCGCCGATCTGGTAGAGCTCGGACGCGATGAACAGGTGGTTCTCGTGCGTGGCGGGTACTTCACCGGTCGGTCGGTGCTCGGCCAGGCGGGCGGCCATGCGGCACAGTTGCTGGTCGAACACCGGGTAGTACAGGGCATGGTGGGCCACGCCTTCCTGCATGAAGTGCGCATTGATGGCATTGGCCATGGTCACCATGGCCTGGGTCATCTGGTCGTTGTCGATCAGGGCGTCAACCTGGGCTTCCACGTCGGGCAGACGGGCGGCGCGGTCACTGACCGTGGCGGGTGTGACGGGCTCGGTGGATGCCAGCGCCGGTGTCAATGCCTGCAGCGGTGCCGCCGGCGGCGCACCGGGTGCACCGGTGTCTTCCTCCACCCCGCCGAAATCGCTCAGCATGGTGCGTGCGAGCGTGCGTTCGCGCGCGGTGGTGGCCACCTTGCGCAGGTCCACTCGCAAGTAGACAGCGGCCTCGCGGGTGCAAGGGCGTCGGTGCAGGTCCAGGGGTGTCACCGCTTCCAGCGCGAAGCGGTGGGTCAGCCAGCCCAGTCGCCAGAAGCCTTCGGTGAAGTACCGCCACGAGTGCTCATTCAGCGCCCGCTTCATGCGAGGGTTGGTCCACGAGGCAGGTGCCTGATCCATCGGCACTTCCACCGTGATCACGCCTTCGTCGGCCAGCAACGTCAGCGCGTTGCTCATGAACATTTCCAGGTCTTCCACCTGGCTGGGCACTTCCCCGGCATGGATGCGTGTGATGGTGCCGGCTTCCAGGCTGGTGGCCACGCCCATGCGGGTGCGGGTGTCCAGGGGCAGAGGCAGCGGTGCGCCCAGGTCCAGCTGCAGGTCGGGCTGCGAAGCGTCGTCGTCGTCGACATTCAGCCAGCCCAGGCGGTAGTCGTTGCGGGTGTCAAGGTTCAGGTGCTGCGGCGCCCAGTGCAGGGGCCTGTGCAACCGGTCAAAGCCCTCTTTGAAGCCTTTGGCAAAAGCCATCAGGTCGGCGTACTGCTCCACCGGATCGTGTTGCCGAAAGGCCTGCAGGCGGGCCTGGGCCACGTCGAAGAAGGCGGGCGTGCCGAATTGCCCGGTGAAAAACGATTCCAGCGTGTCGTCGTCCACCCAGAACACGGCGTCTTCGAACGCGGCCGGGGGTGCACTGCGGGGGCTGCGGTGCGAGATCACCGGCGTGCCCAGAGACAGGCAGTGCGACACCCGCACTTGCTCGAAGCGACTCGATTCATAGAAGCTGCAATTGATCACGGCCTTGGCCTGGCGGATGTACGCATCGCGCTCGGGGCCGTAGATGGGGGCATCGAACGTGGACACCGACAGCCCGCAGGCCTCGATGCGCTCGATGAACTGGCGACGGCGCGCGTTCATGCTGCCGAAGAACAGCAGGTCGATGGGGCGTTCGTGCAGCGGCGTGCCGGGGGCGCCCTGCAGGTAGGGGGCGTACTGGAAGGTGGCGATCGGCACATCTTCGTGGTGCTGGGTGTAGGCCGCCACGTTCTGCGCGTCGTAGTCGATCACGGCCGAGGTCTGCAGCAGCCGGAGGTAATCGGCAGGCACCTGTGCGCCGCCTTCACCGAGCTGCTCCAGGTTGAAGAACATGCAGGCATGCCGCTCACGCATGGCCTGAGGGAAGCCCAGGTGGGCACCGAACACGATGTTCACGGCATCTTCCCTCAACCGGTTCTTGCCCAGTGTCACCGAGGCCCCGAAGCGGCGCAGCTGGTGTCTCACATAGCGGGCCTGGTCCAGAAATCCCAGCGAATGCACATAGCCGGCCGGCTGCATCACGGTCAGGTGCACGGGGGGGAGGGTGCTCATGGGGTCGCTCCGGTCAAGCGAGACTGAGCGCCCACGCCCAGTTCTCAAGGGTGAAGTGAGCGTACCGGCCAACTTGAGGGCGTCAAACGCCGAAGAAAGCCCCGAAAGAAGCCGATTTCAGGGGGCTTTCGCCCGGGCGCGGTAGGTGTCGGCCTGCTGCTGCATGCCCAGGCTTTCGTAGAACACGACCAGGTTGTGGGCCGCCAGGTGGCTGCCCCGGCCATGCACATGACCTTCCAGCGAGGAGCCGTCGCCCAGGGCCAGGCATTGCTGCCAGCATGATTCGATCATGGGCAGCAGGTCGTTGGCCGTTTCAGGATGTGCAAGTGCGCGGGTCAGCAGCACGTCACCCAGCACGAAATAGAAGTCGGGTGAGTCGGTCCAATGGGCCATTTCCGGCTCGGCCAGTGCAATGGCCTCGTCGGTGTGTCCGCAGGCCTGCAGCACGAACAGGGTGCGCAACAGCAGGTCATGCCGCCAGGCCGGGCTGCGGCCAGCCTTGGGCCCCAGCAGCTGCAGGGCCTGTCGGTAGGCCTGCAGGGCGGGTTCGAACTGGTCTCGAACCTCGAGGTCTTTGCCGAGCTGGTAGTGCAGGTAGGCGTCGGTCGGCTGCTCTTGCAGGGCACGCTCCAGCAACTGCTGGTTGCGTGTGCCTTTGCTCACGCGCTGCGCGGGCAGGTAGCCATCATGGTGCACGCGCACGGGCAGGCGCTGACGTGCCCCCTGCCACTCGGGTTGTTCGTGCACCCGCCCGCTGTAGCGCACCGGGCCGGGCAGCACCCGGGGCAGCCAGCTGCTGGCCGACTGGCCTTGTGCGTCAAAGGCGGAATGAACCTCCAGCAGCCCCAGGAAGGTCGGGGCCTGTTCCTTGAGTTGCCGCAGCGATTCGATGGCCTGCCGACCGGCTGGGCTTTCTTCGGCAGAAGGCAGCCACTCGTCGCCATCGAGCACCAGGTGCCAGTCGGCCGTGCTCAGGGCCAGGGCCGCGTTGCGCGCCGCCGAGAAATCGTCCACCCAGCCAAAGTGGGCCACGCGTGCGCCATGGGCCTGCGCGATCGCCATGGTGTCGTCGGTGGAGCCGGTGTCCAGCACGATGCACTCGTCGACCACGCCCTGCACGCTTTGCAGGCAGCGCGCCAGGCCGCGGGCCTCGTTCTTCACGATCATGACCAGCGCCAGGCGGTAGGAGGGCGCCACGGTTTGAGGGGTGCTCATGGCCTCAGAACACCTTGCGGCCGGTCAGGCGCTCGTGCTCGCGCACGGCAAATCGGTCGGTCATGCCCGAGATGTAATCGGCCACGGCGCGGTGCTGGTCGTCGCGGTTGGCAAAGCCGACCTGCATTTCTTCAGGGGCCTGCACATAGGCCTCGAACAGTTCGTGCAGCACCTGCTTGGCCTGTGCCGTGGTCTCGTTCACCTGGGGGTGGCGGTACAGCTCGCGGAACAGGAAGCGCTTGAGCTGGGTGCTGGCTTCGCGCATTTCAGGGGTGAAGCGCACCAGCGGCGGGCAGCGCCGGGCCTCGTCGGCCGACACGGGCATGTGGTCGGCGATGCGGGCGCGCGTGGCGTCGATCACGTCGTACACCTGCTGCGACAGCATGCGCCGGATGGCGTCGAACAGCAGCCGTCGGCCGCGCGCCTGGGGGTGTTCGCGCAGGGTTTCTTCCCGGAATTTCACGAACAACGGCACCTCGTCGAACTGTTCCAGGGTCACCAGGCCCGAACGCACGCCGTCGTCGATGTCGTGGGCGTTGTAGGCGATCTCGTCGGCCAGGTTGCACAGCTGCGCCTCCAGGCTGGGCTGTGTGCCGTCCAGGAAGCGGCGCGCCACGCCGTCAGGCTCCTGGGCTTCCAGCAGCTCGGCATGGCGCTTCGAGCAGTGCTTGAGCACGCCCTCGCGGGTTTCGAAGCTCAGGTTCAGGCCATCGAACGCGGGGTAACGCTCTTCCAGGGTGTCGACCACCCGCAGCGACTGCAGGTTGTGCTCGAAGCCCCCATGCTCGGCCATGCACTCGTTCAGCACGTCCTGACCGGCATGACCGAAGGGGGTGTGGCCCAGGTCGTGCGCCAGGGCAATGGCCTCGACCAGGTCTTCATTCAGCCCCAGAGAGCGGGCGATCGAGCGGCCCAGCTGTGCCACTTCCAGCGAATGCGTCAGCCGCGTGCGGAACAGGTCACCTTCGTGGTTGAGGAAGACCTGGGTTTTGTACACCAGGCGCCGGAACGCCGTGCTGTGCACGATGCGGTCGCGGTCGCGCTGGTAGTCGCTGCGCGTGGGGGCGGGTGCTTCGGGGTGACGACGCCCCCGAGTCCGTTCTGGAAGACTGGCGTAGGGGGCGAGCCACATGGGTGCGGGCGTGTCAGGTGTTGGCGGCGATCACGTCACGCACGATGGCGTCGGGCGCGGGCCGCATGCTGGCCTTGCCGAGTTCGTCGATCACCACAAAGCGGATCTCGCCGGCCTCGGCCTTCTTGTCGACCTGCATCAGCTCGATGTAGCGGTCGGCGCCCAGTTGCGGCCCCTTGATGGGCAGCCCCGTGCGTTCGATCAGGGCCGTGATGCGCGCGGCCGTGTCGGCGCTGATCAGGCCCAGGCGCTGCGACAGGTCGGAGGCCATGACCATGCCGCACCCCACGGCCTCGCCGTGCAGCCATTCGCCGTAGCCCAGGCCGGCTTCGATGGCGTGGCCGAAGGTGTGGCCGTAGTTCAGGATGGCCCGCAGTCCGGCTTCCTTTTCGTCCTGGCCCACCACCCAGGCCTTGATCTCGCACGAGCGCTGGATGGCGTGTTTCAGGGCCGCTTTGTCGCGGGCCAGCAGTCGGGGCATGTTCGCCTCCAGCCAGGCCAGGAACTCGGCGTCGGCAATGGGGCCGTACTTGATCACTTCGGCCAGGCCGGCCAGCAGTTCGCGCTGGGGCAGGGTGTCCAGGCTGGCCAGGTCACATACCACGCGCTGGGGCTGGTAGAACGCGCCGATCATGTTCTTGCCGGCCGGGTGGTTGATGGCGGTCTTGCCGCCCACGCTGGAATCGACCTGGGCCAGCAGGGTGGTGGGCACCTGCACGAAGGGCACGCCGCGCATGTAGCAGGCCGCGGCAAAGCCGGTCATGTCACCGATCACGCCACCGCCCAGGGCGTACAGCACCGTCTTGCGGTCGGCGGCCTTTTCCAGCAGCGTGGTGAACACGGTGTTGAGCGCCGGCCAGTCTTTGTACTGCTCGCCGTCGGGCAGTTCCACGTCCAGCACCTGCTTGTGCTGGCCTTGCAGGGCCGCACGCAGCGTGGCCGTGTACAGCGGGCCCACCGTGGTGTTGGTGACGATCAGTGCCGTGCTCGACTTGGGCAGGCCCTGGTAAGTGGCCGCCTGGCCCAGCAGGCCCTCGCCGATCAGGATGTCGTAGCTGCGATCGCCCAGGTCGATGTGGACCGTGGAAGTGTCGATGCCGGGGGTGCTGGGAGACGAAGATGCCATGGCTTGCTCAGGGGTGCCCCGAACTTTCGCGGAAGTTCGGTCCTGGCCGCGACGCACGGGGCATCTACTTGGAATGAGGTGACGAGCCTGAACCCTGGCACTGAAGGCAAACGGTTAGGGCTGCTTCGTTCCCGACCTGACCCGGTTGGCCGCGCCCCCATGCAGGGAGGCCCGTCGCCGACCATTGTATGCGAAAGCCCGGGTCAAGGTCCGGGCTTCGTGTGGGGTGCAGGTGTCAGGCGTCAGGCTTGTCGCCCAGCAGCAGCGGCTTGAGGGTGGGGTCGGCCGGGCTGCTGCCGATCCAGATGCGAAGGATGGCGTTGTAAAAGCCCAGGTCGGGCAGCGGTTGGCCCAGCTGTTTGCCGTTGAAGGTGATCACCGTGCCCGTGCCGGGGATGTAGTCGCCAATGATCACATCGCCTTTCTTGCCGGTCTCGATTTCATTGAACAACTCGCCGAACTTCACCAGCTGGCTCACGTACTTGCTCTTTTCGTCCTTGTCGAGGTTCTTGTTCACCCCCGTGAGCACGGCCTGTGCAAGCTCTTCAGAGCTGATGTCCCGCATCGTGACCAGCCGGAACCGCTTGGGGCCGTTCAGTGCCAGCACACCAGCGGTGTCGGTCTTTTTTTCCGTCAGGTACAGGCCCACGGCGTACACCTTGACCACCTTGTGGCGCACGCCCAGGCCGTTGAGTACCAGCGATTTGCCCCCCACGGTCATGCTGTCGTCGAACTTGATGCCATTGACTTCTGCGGCCCAGGCGCCAGTGGCGCTCAGGCCCATCAGGGCGCTCAGGGCCCAGGCGGTGATGCGTGTTTTCATGAGTTGGACTCCTTGTGTCGCATGGCCGTGTCAGGCCGTTCAGAGGTGATGTTCGTCGCGGCCATCGAGCTTGAACACGCTGACCATCTGCGCCAGGTTCTGCGCCTGGTTCTGCATGGATTCGGCGGCGGCTGCGGCCTGTTCCACCAGGGCCGCGTTCTGCTGGGTCACACCGTCCATCTGGTGGATGGTGCGGTTCACCGACTCGATGCCTTCGCTTTGCGAGTGGCTGGCGGCCGTGATCTCTCCAATGATGTCGGTCACGCGGCGCACGCTGGCCACCACGTTGTCCATGGTCTGGCCGGCTTCAGACACCAGGCGGCTGCCTTGTTCGACCTTCTCGACCGACTCGTTGATCAGTGACTTGATCTCCTTGGCCGCCGTGGCCGAGCGCTGCGCCAGGGTGCGCACTTCGCCGGCCACCACGGCAAAGCCGCGGCCTTGCTCGCCTGCACGGGCGGCTTCCACGGCCGCGTTCAGCGCCAGGATGTTGGTCTGGAAGGCGATGCCGTCGATCACGCTGATGATGTCCACGATCTTGCGCGACGAAGCGTCGATGGCGCCCATGGTGCTGACCACCTGCTGCACCACCGAGCCCCCCTCACTGGCCACACTGGAGGCCGAGGTGGCCAGCTGGTTGGCCTGCGAGGCGTTGTCGGCGTTCTGGCGCACGATGCGGGTCAGCTCGCCGATGGCGCCCGAGGTCTGCTGCAGCGACGCGGCCTGCTCTTCGGTTCGGATCGACAGGTCGGAGTTGCCCGAGGCGATCTGCACCGAGGCCGAGGCAATGGCCTGCGTGCCCTGGCGTACATTGCCCACAATCTGCTGCAGGCTGCGGTTCATTTCGTCGAGCGCCCGCATCAGCTGGCCGGTCTCGTCTTCGCTTTGCGAAGTGATGGTGGCGGTCAGGTCACCGCGGGCCACACGCTGGGCCACCTCCACCGCTCGGTTCAGCGGGCGGGTGATGCTGCGGGTCGAGAACATGGCCACGAACACGCTGGCCACCACCGCTGCCAGGGCCAGGCCCAGGATGAGCAGCTCGGTCTTGTGGGCCTGCCGGGTCGAACGCTGCCCTGCAGCCACCATCTGCGCTTCCTCCAGCTTCACCAGCTGGTCCAGCTGTTCGAAGTACTTGGTGTGGGCCGAACGGATCGAGAACAGGAACTTGGTCATCGCGTCTTCCTTCTGCCCCTCCTGGATCATGCTCACGAAGGATTTCTGCGATTTCTTGACCTTTTCGCGCGTCTTGGTGATGTCTTCCAGCAGCTTGCGACCGTCTTCATCGGCCACGTTCTGCTGCAACTGGGCGAACAGCGTGTCGGACGAGGCCGAGAATTTCTCGACCTTCTTGAGTTCTTCCGCAATCTGCCCGTCGTCGGACATGATCAGGATGCTCAGCATGCTGCGAGACACCTCGTTCATGTCGGCCTTGATGCGATGTGACACCACGCTGCGCGGGTAAGACACCTCGATCAGGGAGGTGATCTCCGTGCTCAGGCTCTGGATGCGCAACACGGCGAGGCCTGCCAGCAGGGCCAGCAAGGCGATCACAAGGCCAAACCCGATGGTCAGGCGCTGCCCGATGCGGATGTTTCTGATGTTCATGCTCAGTCTGCCTGCGGTGCGTGGGGGACAGATTGCATGGAAACTGCCCGATATGGCCTGATATCGACGCAGGAGTTGCAGACTGAAGCGCAGAAATGAAAAAGCCGCCCATGAGCGGCTGCCCACGTGCGGCTTTCGTGTGGCGAAAAGCGGGGGCGTTCAGCGCAGCTGCAGCTCTTCGGCGCCGTAGGTCACGCCCAGCGGCTCGATGACGACCTGCTTGGGGCCATCTTCCACGCGGCCGGCCACCCAGGCGTCGATGCCCTGGGCCTTGGCAATGGCCACCACGCGTTCGGCGTGCTCGGGCTTGACGTACAGGGCGAAGCCTGCGCCCATGTTCAGGGTGCCGTAGGCCTCGTGGTCGTCGAGGGCGCATTCCTTCTGCATGAAGGCCAGCACCGGGGTCTTGGGCGGCACGGTGGTGATGCGGTAGGTGAGTTGCTTGGGGTGGCGCAGCAGCTTGCGCCAGCCGTGGCCGGTCACGTTGGCGCAGTAGTTCGGGATGATGCCTTCGGCGGCCATGGCTTCGGTCACGGGCGAATACAGCACCGTGGGGGCCAGCAGGGCCTCGCCGTAAGTTTGCCCGTTGCCGATGTCGGTCAGGTAGCCCTGGGGCAGGCGCTCGGCCAGCTTGCGGGCCAGCGACAGGCCATTGGCGTGGATGCCGCTGGAAGCCAGGAAGACGATGGCGTCACCGGCGCCGAGTTCGTCGCCCACCGACAGGCGGGTCTTGGGGCTGATGATGCCGGTGCACGAGGCGGCCAGGTCGACACGGCCGTCGGCCACGATGCCGGCCAGGGCGGGCGTTTCGCCGCCACCCCAGGCCACGTTGCACACCTCGCAGGCCTTCTTCCAGCCGGCCACGAGAGCGTTGGCACGCACCTTGTCGCCGAACCAGTCGGAGCCACCTGCGGCCCAGTAAGCCTGCACCACCAGGGGCGTGGCGCCCACCGTGATCAGGTCGTTCACCGCCATGGCGATGGTGTCCTGGGCGATGCTGTCGTAGTAGCTTTTGCCGGTCAGGGTGGCCATTTCGTCGGCCACCAGGGTCTTGGTGCCCAGGCATTCCACGATGGAGGCCAGGTACATCGGGCCCACATCGACCACATAGGCCGATTCGCCGCGCGAGGCCAGCACTTCACTGAAGCCGTGGCTGGCCAGGTGGGCGCCGGTCTGTGCTGCTGCGCGTTGAGCGGCCACCTTCAGGGGGTCGATCAGGTCGTAGTTGACACCGGCCTGGTCGTAAGTCAGCGGGGTGTTGGGCGTGGCAGCAGTCATGGGGCAGTCCGTGGCGGAAAGGTCAGGGCGCAAAAGCGGGATTATCCCGTACAAGGCGTGCCGTGTCGCCCCCCGTGCTTAGACTGCCTGCATGACAAGCCTGCTTTCCTCCCTGCAACACATGCTGCCGGTGCCCCTGCAGACCGCCTTGCTGCTGGTGGCCTCCAACGTGTTCATGACCTTCGCGTGGTACGGCCACCTCAAGAGCATGAGCCATCGCCACTGGCTGTACGCCGCCGTGGTGAGCTGGGGCATTGCCTTGTTCGAATACCTGCTGCAGGTACCGGCCAACCGCATCGGGGCCACGGCCCTGAACGTGGGGCAGCTCAAGGTGATGCAGGAGGTGATCAGCCTGAGCGTGTTCGTGCCTTTTGCGGTGTTCTACCTGGGGCAGCCGTTCAAGACCGATTACCTCTGGGCGGCCCTGTGCCTGGTGGGTGCGGCTTATTTCATGTTCCGGAACTGAGCCTGCGTCAGCGCCAAGGCTCACTGGCTGAGTTTTTGCGCTTCTTCGATCTGGTGTTCAAAGTAACGCTGCCCGGCAAACGCGATGGTGGCCATCAGCACCGCCGCGCCGATCAGCAGCGACAGGGCGATCGCGAACACATTGCCCCACCCCGCCACAGGCGCGCCTGGGCGACCTGCCAGGGTGGGGTTGAAGCGCGCATGCCAGCGATCGTCCGGCGTCAGCCCGATCAGGATGGCCTGCAACATGCCGCCGGCCAGCATCAGGCCCAGCACGCACACGCCCACTGCGCCCCAGGTGTCGTCCAGCCCCAGATGCCGCAGGCGCAGCAGGCCGTACACACCCAGCAAGGTGGGCAGGGGGCACAGCCAGCCCCAGATGTCACGCAGGCCGTGCAGGTAAAAACGGTGCAGGCCGAGGGTGCCGCCCAGGAAGGCCAGCCAGGTGCTCAAGGTTTTGGACTTCTGCATGTTGCCGTGTGCCGCAAGTGCTCGCTATAATCTGCGGTTTTCCGACCTGGGCGGGGCCTGTGGTGCGCACTCAAATCAACTGGTTTCAACTGGAACCCAGTGGGTTTGGGGGTGCTTGCAAGCTGAGCGCGTATCTAACCAGGGCGGAGTCAAGCAGACCTGTTCGTGCAGCATAACGTGCCGGGCAGGGCAACTGACGGCTGTTTCCGCGAGTGTCTCCCCGGGGCAGCGGTCGCCAGATCATTTTTGAAAGACACACCATGGTCGTGATTCGTATGGCCCGCGGCGGCTCCAAGAAGCGCCCCTTCTACTACATCGTTGCTGCAGATTCGCGCAATCGCCGCGACGGCCGCTTCATCGAGCGCGTGGGCTTCTACAACCCGCTGGCTTCGGGCAAGGCCGAGACCCTGCGTCTGGCCGGTGACCGCGTGGAATACTGGGTGGGCCAAGGCGCCCAGGTGTCCGACGCCGTGGCTCGCCTGATCAAGGTCGACGCCAAGGCCAAGGCCGCTGCCTGATCATTCGCTGCTGTACCGGCTGAATGACTGAACGCGCGCTGACCGCTTCGCCCCAGGTGCTGCCATGTGGCACCGCCTGGCCCGACGATGCGGTGGAAGTCGCGCGTGTTCTCGACGCCTGGGGCGTGCGCGGTGGCATCAAGGTGCTGCCGTTTTCGCCCGATCCCCAGGCGCTCTTTTGCACCAAGAAGTGGTTCGTGCTCCCGGCTGAAAAGCCCACGGGTGTGCGCAAACCCGGTGCCGCCCCGGCCGAAGCCGCGGGCAAAGCCCTTCCCAAGTTGTCCGAGCCTCGTCTGCTGCGCGTGAAGAACGCGAAAGAGCAGGGCGATGCCGTGGTGGCCACGCTGGAAGGCTGCGAAGACCGCAATGCCGCCGAAGCCCTCAAGGGCGCGCGCATTTTCGTGTCCCGGTCGGCCTTCCCGACCCCCGACGACGACGAGTTTTACTGGATCGACCTGATCGGCCTGAACGTGGTGAACCGCGAGGGCGTGGCCCTGGGCACCGTGACCGACCTGCTCGACACCGGCCCGCACTGCGTGCTGCGTTGCGCCTTCACGGGCGACGAAGGCCAGTCGGCCGAGCGCCTGATCCCCTTTGTCGGCGCCTACATCGACAAGGTCAGCCTGGCCGATCGCCAGATCCTGGTCGACTGGGGCCTGGACTACTGACCGGCGCGCCGCCTGGCGAGCCCATTGGACGCCGCCATGCGATTCGACGTCATCACCCTGTTTCCTGAGCTGTTCGAGCCTTTCCAGCGCGTGGGCGTGACCCGTCGCGCCTTCGAAAGCAAGGCCGTGGACGTGCGCCTGTGGCCTTTGCGCGAGCACGCCGACGACAACTACCGCCGCGTCGATGACCGCCCCTTCGGTGGCGGGCCCGGCATGGTGATGCTGGTCGAGCCCCTGCTGCGCTGCATGGACGCCATCCGCGCCGAACAGGCTGCGCGAGGCGTGCCCCGCACCCCCGTGATCCTGTTCAGCCCCGCCGGCAAGCCCCTGACCCAGTCGCGGGTCGAAGTCCTGGCCCAGGGGCCGGGCGCCGTGCTGCTGTGCGGTCGCTACGAGGGCATCGACCAGCGCTTCATCGACGCCTTTGTCGACGAAGAGGTGAGCCTGGGCGACTACGTGCTGTCGGGTGGCGAGTTGCCTGCCTTGACCCTGATCGACGCCGTGACGCGGCTGCAGCCCGGTGTGCTGCACGACGCCGCCTCGCACCAGCAGGACAGTTTTTCCGACGGCCTGCTCGATTGCCCGCATTACAGCCGCCCCGAGGTGCTGCAGTGGCCTGAAGGCCTGCCGGTGCGTGACGCCTCGGCGGCCGTGCCCGAGGTGCTGATGTCGGGCCACCATGCCCGCATTGCCACCTGGCGCCGCCAGCAGCAACTGGCCATCACGTGGGCGCGCCGCCCTGAGCTGATCGCCCAGGCGCGTGCCGAAGGCCGCCTCAGCAAGCAGGATGAGCAATTTTTGAAGACTTTGCTATAATCTTCGTTTTTCCGATCCTCTGCCCGGCTTTGCCGTGCCCAAAAACGGGTGCGGCGCCATTTTCAACCACGCGCGGGCACGATCATTCAGGAGCCTTTGATGTCCAACATCATCCAGCAACTTGAGCAAGAAGAAATTGCTCGTCTGAACAAGACCATCCCTTCGTTCGCCCCCGGCGACACCGTCATCGTGTCGGTGAACGTGGTGGAAGGTACCCGCAAGCGTGTCCAGGCCTACGAAGGCGTGGTCATTGCCAAGCGCAACCGTGGTCTGAACAGCAGCTTCATCGTGCGCAAGATCTCGAGCGGCGAAGGCGTGGAACGTACGTTCCAGCTGTACAGCCCCCTGATCGCCTCGATCGAAGTCAAGCGCCGCGGTGATGTCCGTCGCGCCAAGCTGTACTACCTCCGTCAGCGTTCGGGCAAGTCGGCTCGCATCAAGGAAAAGCTGGCCTGAGCGAAGCGAAGCCACTCGGCCGAAGGCTGAGTGGTGCCATGCAACGCATGGCAAGCCAGCTTTCGACGCAGTCAAAGGCTGGCCCTTGCAACGCAATGCCAGCATCGACAAAGCCCCAGGCCTTGTCGAACCGAAAACCGCCACGGCGCAAGCCCTGGCGGTTTTTTCTTGGCTACCATCGGACATGGCTTTGTCCTTCGACCCCCGTTCCATCCCCATCCTGCCTGCCCACGAGCACTTGCCCCCCGTGTCGGTGGCGCAGTTGCACCCGCAGTCCTTGCGGCAACGGTTCCTGGCGCCGCCTGTGTGGGCGCCCGACGTGCACACCGACCGCTGGATCCAGGCCGAGCAGACGGTGCCCGCGGCCGTGCTGATCCCGCTGGTGTGGCGGCCCCACGCCGCCGACCAGGGTCTGGCCCCGCAGGTGTTGCTGACCCAGCGCACCGAGCACCTCAAAAAACATGCGGGCCAGATCAGCTTCCCGGGCGGGCGCGCCGAGCCCGACGACGCTTCGCTGGTGGCCACGGCCTTGCGCGAGGCCCACGAGGAGGTGGGGCTGGCCCCCGAGCGGGTCGAGGTGCTGGGCAGCTTGCCCACCTACATCACGGGCACCGGCTTCGAGGTCACGCCGGTGGTGGGCCTGATCGAGGCCGAGCCTCAGGAACACGACAGCCTGCGCCTGACCCCGGATGCAGGCGAGGTGGCCCGCGTGTTCGAGGTGCCCCTGCACTTCCTGATGAACCCGGCCCATCACCAGCGCCACGCCGTCGAGCACGAGGGGCGTGCCCTGAGCTATTTCTCGATGCCCTGGCGCGCCCAGCCCGAAGAGCCGGAGTACTTCATCTGGGGCGCCACCGCAGCCATGTTGCGTAATTTCTATCGTTTCCTGGCGGCCTGACCCTGCAACCCACGCCGGCCTTGCGGGCCCGCTATGATCTGAGGTCATGAGCTTCTTTGCCGTGCTGTTCGCTTTGCTGATCGAACAGCTCAAGCCCCTTCCCACACGCAACCCCGTGCACCACGGTCTGTCCGGCTGGACCCGCTGGGTGGGGCAGAATTTTGACGCGGGTGCGCCGGTGCATGCCCGCGTGGTGTGGGCCATTTCGGTGGTGGGGCCGGCGGCGCTGGTGGCCGGCATTTACTGGCTGCTCAACCCCTACAGCACGGTGCTGGCCCTGGGCTGGGACGTGCTGGTGCTGTACCTCACGCTGGGTTTTCGGCAGTTCAGCCACCATTTCACCGACATCCGTGACGCGCTCGACGCCGGCAAGGAAGACCGTGCCCGCGAGCTGCTGGCGCAGTGGCGCCATGTCGATGCCAGCGAGCTGCCACGCACCGAGTTGCTGCGGCACGTGATCGAGTTTTCGCTGGTGGCGGCACACCGCCATGTGTTCGGGGTGTTTTTCTGGTTCGTGGCCCTGTCTTCTTTGGGACTGGGCCCGATGGGCGCCGTGCTGTACCGCATGGCCGAGTTTTCCAGCCGGTACTGGGCCTACAAGAGCCACACCACGGGCGAGAGCACCCACGACGGCCTGCTGCGCCTGTCAGCCCAGCTGTTTGCCTGGATGGACCACGTGCCCGCCCGCCTGACCGCCTTCGGTTTTGCGGTGGTGGGCAATTTCGAAGAGGCCATCGAATCATGGCGTCGCCATGCGGGGCTGTGGGCCCAGGCCAACGAGGGCACCTTGCTGGCTGCCGCCGCCGGTGCGGTGGGGGTGCAACTGGGTGGCCGTGTGGCCCCAGCCGCCGGCCAGGACATGAGCCGCACCTTGACCGAGGGTGATGGTGCCGAAACCGTGGCCGCTGTGGGCAGCACCGGTGGTGTGGCGCCCCAGATGGACCACCTGCGCCATGTGGTGGCGCTGATCTGGCGCTCGGTGGTGCTGTGGATGCTGCTGCTGGCGCTGCTGTCGCTGGCCAACCTGGTGGGCTGACGCCCCAGGGCCCCGAGGCCTCAGAGCCGCTGGGCGTGGCTCAGCCAGTCGGCCAGCGCGTCGACCATGTCGTTCTGGCTGAACGAACAGCTCTCTTCGGTGAACAGCGAAGCGCTTTCCAGCTGGTTCAGCACCCGCTCCAGCACATCGAGGTAGCGCTGGGGCAGGCCCGGTTCGTGGTCCTGGGCGGCATCACGCCAGGTGCGGGCCAGGTCGGGCAGGCTGATCTGTCCCTGGCGGAACGCGTCCAGGGTGGCGGGCAGTGGGGCGAGGGTGTTGCGCATGTCGGTCGAAACGGCCAGGGGCCTGGGCAGGGCTCACCAGCGGGGCTGGCTGAGCTCGTCGAAGAAATCGGTGAACAGGCTCAGGCGGATCGGGCTGATCTGCCCGGCGGCCACGGCGGCCTGCACCGCGCAGCCCGGCTCTTGCCGGTGTGTGCAGTTGTGGAAGCGGCAGTCGTTCATGTGCGCGGCCAGGTCGGGCATGTGCCGTGCCAGCTCCACCGCCGGGATGTGGTGCAGGCCGAACTCCTGGAAGCCGGGCGAGTCGATCACGGCGCCCACCCGGGCGTCGTCCAGCCAGTACCAGTGGCTGGTGGTGGTGGTGTGGCGCCCCGAGTTCAGGGCCTGCGAAATCTCGCCCACCTCGGCGCGGGCCTCGGGCAGCAGGGTGTTGATCAGGGTGCTCTTGCCCGCACCCGAAGGGCCCAGCACCAGCGAGGCACGGTCTTCCAGCAGGGGCAGCACCTGCTCGCGCGCCGCACCGGCTTCGGCCTTGAGCGACAGCTCGACCACGCGGTAGCCCATGGCCACATACGGGGCCAGGCGCTGGCGGGCCGCATCGGCGCCAGGCAGGTCGATCTTGTTGAGCACGATGGTGACCGGGATGTCGGCCGCATGGGCCGCAATCAGGGCGCGCGTGAGCTGCGCTTCGCTGAACACGGGCTCCACCGCGATCCACATCAGCAGCTGGTCGAGGTTGGCCGCGAAGCTCTTGCTGCGCCATTCGTCCTGCCGGTACAGCAGGTTGCGGCGTTCGCTCACCTCCACGATCACGCCTTCGTCAGAGGCTTCCTGCGTGAGTTGCCACCTGACCCGGTCGCCGACCACGGCTTCGCTTTTCTTGCCGCGTGGGTGGCAGATCAGACGCTGCCCGTCGGGCTGCTCGACCACCACATGGCGGCCGTGGGTGGCCACGACCAGGCCTTGTTCGCAGTCGTCGTGAGCGCTCTTGCGCGCGCCTTTGGCGGCCTGGCGGGGCGGACGGCTGCTGCCGTGGCCGCGCTTCATGCGAAGAGCTGATCCACGCGGGCCGCGCAGATGAAGTCATTGACCGACAAACCGCCCACCGAGTGCGTGTTGAAGCGCACGGTGCAGCGGTTGTAGCCGAAGGCGATGTCGGGGTGGTGGTCCTGCTCGATGGCGATCCAGGCCACGGCGTTCACGAAGCCCAGGGTGCGGGCGTAGTCCGGGAACTCGAAGGTCTTGCACAGCATGCCACCGGGCACGCTGGCATCGACCTGCCAGCCTTGCACTTGCGTGAGCATGGCCGTCTGGCCGGCCGGGCTGAGGGCTGGGCCGCTCTGGTGGCCGCAGCGTTGAAGGTGCAGGGCTTGCAGCGAAGCCGAGGGTGTGGGCGTGGTCATGCGTGCAGGGGGGTGAACAAGGGGCTGGACACAGGGCTGGACGTGAGGCTGGACAAGGCGTGCGAGCTCAGGCGCTTGCCCGGCGCTGCGACATGGCAGCCAGCCGTTCGGACGCTGGTGGGTGCGAGTAGTAAAAGCGCACGTACAGCGGGTCGGGCGTCAGGGTGGAGGCGTTGTCGTCGTACAGCTTGACCAGGGCCCGGGCCAGGTCAGCGCCCGAGGCGTGGGTGCAGGCGTAGGCGTCGGCTTCGAACTCGTCCTTGCGCGAAAAGCCGGCCATCAGCGGTGCCGTGAAAAACAGCACCAGCGGCATCGTCATCATGAACAGCAGCAGGGCCAGGGCGTCGTTGGGGGCGCTCATGTTGGGCTTGACGCCCAGGCCCACGTAGAAGCCCACCTGCTGCGACAGCCAGCCCAGCACGCCAAAGGCGACCAGGCTCACGGCGAAGATCATGACCATGCGCTTGGTGATGTGCTTGTGCTTGAAGTGGCCCAGTTCGTGCGCCAGCACAGCCTCGACCTCGGTGGGGCTCAGGCGGGCCAGCAGCGTGTCGAAGAACACCACGCGCTTGGCCGCGCCCAGGCCGGTGAAGTAGGCGTTGCCGTGGGCCGAGCGGCGCGAACCGTCCATCACGAACAGGCCCTTGGAGGCAAAACCGCAGCGCTGCATCAGGCCTTCGATGCGGGCCTTCACGGGCTCGTCGGTCAGGGGTTCGAACTTGTTGAACAGCGGGGCGATGAAGGTGGGGAAGATCACCATCATCAGCAGTGAAAAGCCCGTCCACACAGCCCAGGCCCACAGCCACCACAGCGGGCCGGCGGCGGCCATCAGCCACAGGATCAGGCCCAGCAGCGGGCCGCCAATGGCCACGCCCAGCAAGGTGCCGACCACCGCATCACGCAGCCACAGGCCCCAGGTCATGCGGTTGAAGCCGTAACGCTGCTCCAGGCGGAAGGTGCTGTACAGGTCCAGCGGCAATTCGATCAGGGCGCCAATGACCGAGACGGCGCCGAACAGGGCCAGCTGATAGCCCAGGTCTTGCCAGGGCTGGGCCCATGGCAGGTGCAGTTGCCAGGTGTCACGCAGGGTGCTGTTGAGCACATCCAGCCCGCCCAGCAGGGTCCAGCCCAGCAAGGTGGCTGTGCCCACGGCGGTGGACACCAGGCCCAGGCGCAACCGGGCGATGGTGTAGTCGGCCGCCTTCTGGTGGCTTTCCAGGGTGATGGTGGCGGCAAAGGCTTCGGGCACGCGCCCTCGGTGCTGGGCCACGTGCCGGATCTGGCGGCTGGCCAGCCAGAACTTCACCAGCAGGTTGGTCAGCAGCAGCACGGCAAAGGCCAGGGTGAGGGCAGGGGCCTGCACGCTGGGCAGGGCCAGCGAGGCGGTCACGGAGGTGGCGAGTTCGGCAGACATGCGCGCAAGTGTACGGTTTGCCCGCCATGCCCTGGGCGACAATGCGGGGCCTGCCCCCTGCGCCTTCGAGGTTTCATGCCTGACGCCGTTTCACCTGTCGACACGACGCCCCCTGTTCCCGCTGCCCCTGCACAGCCCCTGCTGCCCAAGGACGAGCTGAACCTGATCTGGATCGATCTGGAGATGACCGGCCTCAAGCCCGACAGCGACCGCATCATCGAGATCGCGGTGGTGATGACCAACCCGCAGTTGACCGTGCGGGTCGAAGGGCCGGTGTTCGCCATCCACCAGAGCGACGAGACGCTGGGCAAGATGGACAAGTGGAACAAGGGTGTTCACGGCCGCAGCGGCCTGATCGAGCGCGTGAAGGCCTCCACCGTGACCGAGGCGGAAGCCGAGGCCGAGGTGATCGCGTTCCTGAAAAAGCACGTGTGGGCCTCGCGCTCGCCGATGTGCGGCAACAGCATCTGTCAGGACCGTCGGTTCCTGGCGCGCTACATGCCCCGGCTGGAAGCCTTCTTTCACTACCGCAACCTCGATGTGAGCACGCTCAAGGAGCTGGCGCGTCGCTGGCGGCCCGAGCTGGTCAGCGGGTTTCGCAAGGCACAGAAGCACACCGCGCTGGCCGACATCCACGAGTCGATCGACGAGCTGCTGTACTACCGCACGCACTTTCTGTCAGCGCCGGAGGTGTCGCCTGACGAGCCGGTTCAGGGGGCCTGAAGGCGTAACACGGCGCGCAGGCCTGGGCCCTGGTCGTGCGGGCTCTGGAAACTCAGGCCCCAGCCCATCTGTCGGCTCATGGCCTGCACGATGGCCAGGCCCAGGCCGTGGCCTTGGGCCTGTGTGTCGCCCCGCTCGAAGGGTTTGAACAATTGCGCCAGCCGCGCGGGCTCGATGCCGGGGCCCTGGTCGGTCACGCTCAGGCTGGCATCGGGGTGCACTTGCACGGTCACGGTGCCCTGGGTGTGCAGCAAGGCGTTTTCGATGAGGTTGCGCAGCACGATGGCCAGGGCGTCCATGTCGCCCCGGGCCTGCACGGCCTCGGAGGGGTGCAGCAGGCGCAGGCGTTCGCGGTGCCCCTGACGGTCAAACTCTTCGTGCACCAGTTGCGCGATGGTGACCACATCGAAGGTGCTGCGGTCACGCACCACGGCCGATTCAGCCCGCGCCAGCTGCATGAGCTTGACGCACAGGTGGTGAAGCCGGTCGAGCTGGCGGGCCAGCGCCTGGGTGCGGGCCTGCTGCGCGTCTCCGTTCGGGCCGCGGGCCAGTTCGTCTTGCAGGCGTTGCAGCTGGGCCTGGGCCGCGGCCACCGGCGTGCGCAGTTCATGGGCGCTGTTGGCCACGAAGTTGCGCTCGGCGTGGCGGGCCTGCTCCAGCCGGGCCAGCAGGCGGTTGATCTCGCTGACCATGGGGATGAACTCCCGAGGCATGCCGGGCACGTGCAGGGGCTGCAGCGCCTCGGGCGAGCGGCGGGCCAGGGCCTGCTGCATGGTCTGCAGGCGCGCGAAGGTGGCCCGCAGCACCCAGGACAGGCCCCAGGCCGTCAGGGGCAGCAGCAGCACCAGGGTCAGCACCATGCCCTCGGTGGCATTGCGCAGCGTCGATTCGCGTTCGGCCAGTGAGGCCGACACCACGGCCGCACGGCCGGTGGCGGCGTCGCGCATGACCAGCACGCGGCGGTCGTCGGCTTCAAACTCGGTGGGGCCTTCAAGGGATGCCAGGGGGGCGTCGGGTGCCCGGGGAGAGCGCCACACCAGGCCGCCCTGGGCGTCGAACACCTGAATCTGCAAGGTGTCGTTGGCGTCGGGTGTGGGCGTGGCGGTGGGGCCCTCGGCATTGAGCGGCAGGCTCAGGGCCAGCCGGGCGGTTTCGCGTTGGGCGTGGTCGAGCAGCTGGTCGGTTTCGTGCCATTGCACCGACAGGGCCACGCCGGAGCCCAGCACCCACAGGCTGGCGATCATCAGCCAGAGCCGGTTGCGCAACTGGCGGCGCAGGCTGGGCGGGTGTTCAGGCGCTGATTTCAAGGCGGTAGCCCAGGCCCCGGTGGGTGGTGATCAGGTCGGCGCCCAGTTTGCGGCGCAGCCGGCTGACGATCACTTCCAGCGAGTTGCTGTCGCTGTCGAAGCGGCCGCCCTGGCTGAAGGCCTGGCGGATGGCCTCTTTCGAGACGGTGCTGCCGGGCTGGCGCGACAGCACCGCCAGCAGCGACCATTCCATGGCCGTGAGGTTGACGAGCTGCCCGTGTCGGCGGGCGATCTGGCGGTCGAAGTCGAGCGTCAGCGGCGTGATGGCCGGCGCTGTGCCCGGCCTTGGCACCGGACTGCCGGAGGGTGTGGGCTGACAGCGTCGCCAGATGGCGTCGATGCGGGCGAGCAGTTCGTTCAGATCAAACGGCTTGACCAGGTAGTCGTCGGCACCGGCCTGCAGGCCTTCGATGCGGTCGCTGATCTGGTCGCGTGCGGTCAGGGCCAGCACGGGCCGGCGGTCGCCACCCTGGCGCCACTGTCGCACCAGGTCCAGGCCGCTGCCATCGGGCAGGCGCAGGTCGAGCAAGGCCATGTCGTGCGCCGGGTTGTCAAATGCCTGGCGGGCATCGTCACATCGCTGGGCCCAGTGCACGGTGTGGCCGTGGGCACGCAGGTGGTCGGCCACGGCCTGGCCAAGGTCAAGGTCATCTTCGAGCAGCAGGAGGTTCATGCGGCAAGGGAGGGCTGGGAGTGGCTGCTAGCATCGCGGCCTGAGTTTTCCGAAAGCACCCCGGCATGGCCTCTGACCGCACGCTGTCACCCCGCATTGTGCGCCTGGATCCCCCTCAGGGCGATCCGGTGTTTGACCGACCCCGGCCGGACCGGCTGGAGGCAGGCAACCCGCTGCGCCAGACCTGGTCGCTGTACGAATCGGGCCCGCTGGGCCTGTCGGTGGGGGTATGGGCCTGCGAGGTGGGGCGCTGGCGCATCGTGTTTCCAGCGGACAAGGCCGAGTATTTCTTCGTGCTGGAGGGGCACGTGCGGCTGCACGATGCCCAGGGAGGCTACACCGATGTGGTGGCCGGGCAGGGCGCTGTGATCCCGGCCGGGTTCGAGGGCGCGTTCGAGGTGCTGACGCCGGTGCGCAAGCACTTCGTGGTCATCGAGCAGCCGGGCGCATGAAGGAGCTGTCGGCCCAGGCTTGTGTGGCAAGGGCCAGCCAGTGGTTCACGGCGGTGGCCGTGCCCACACGCAGCCCGAGGGCTGTGGCAGCCTGCTGAAGGGCTTCGAGCGGGCGGTTGGTGTCCAGCGCTGTGGCACCGTTCTGCTTGGACAGTTTCTGCCCGTCGGCCGCCATCACCAGCGGGGTGTGGAGGTAACGCGGTGTGGGCAGGCCCAGGCAGCGTTGCAGCCATTGCTGGCGGGGGGTGTTGTCCAGCAGGTCGAGCCCGCGCACGACGTCGGTGACGCCTTGTTCGGCGTCGTCGACCACCACGGCCAGCTGGTAGGCCCACAGGCCGTCGGCGCGCTTGATCACGAAATCCCCCACGGCCTGCGCCAGGTCCTGCTGCTGCGGCCCCGCAAGCCGGTCGTTCCAGTGCCACAGCGGGGTGTCGTGCGGCACCTGCAGGCGCCAGGCGCGCCCTTCGCGACCGGCCAGGCCACCATGGTCGGGGCGGCAGGTGCCGGGGTAGACCAGGTCGCCGTGGCGCGTTTTGCGCCAGCCCAAAGCCTCCTGCGCGCGGGCGATGTCGGCGCGTGTGCAGGCGCAGGGGTAGGCCAGGCCTTGTGCCACCAGCGCGTCCAGGGCCCGCCTGTAGGCGGCCTCACGCTGCGATTGCCACAGCACCGGGCCGTCGCTGACCAGGCCGCAGTCGGCCAGTTGCTGCACGATGGTCTGTGCGGCGCCGGGCCCGCAGCGGGGGGTGTCCACGTCTTCGATGCGCACCAGCCACTGGCCGCCATGGGCGCGGGCATCCAGCCAGCTGGCCAGCGCGGCCACCAGCGAGCCCGCATGCAGGGGGCCGGTGGGCGAGGGGGCGAAACGTCCGATGTAGGCAGGCATGGCGCGAGCGGGCAGGCGGGTTGGCCGTTCAGGCGCACACCGGGGCGTTCGACAGCAGGGCCGTGCGTGTGGCCGGGTGGCGCAGGTGCTCCAGCCACCACTGCAGGGCCTTGCCTGGCTCGCGGCCCTTGTGCCGCCAGGCCAGATTCAGCGAAGCCACGCGCTGAGGCTGGTCGACGGCCTTGCGCACCAGGCTGCCGGTCGCCAGATCACTTTGCACCAGGTACTGGGGCATGTGGCCGCAGCCCAGGCCCCGCCGCAGCGCTTCCTGTTTGTCGCGCAGGCTGGGCAGGGTCAGCACGTCCTGGCCGGGCAGGATGCCCACGGTCAGGCCTTCCAGGTTGCGGGTGGTGTCGGCCACGGCGATCACGCGGTGGCGCATCAGCTCGGTGGCGGGCAGGGGCTCCGGCAGGCTGGCCAGTGGGTGGTGGGGCGCCACCACGAAGCAGAAGGCCATCTCGCCCAGCAGCTCCACACGGATGTCGGGGTTGTCGCTGCGGGCCGCGCCCACGCCCAGGGCCAGGTCGGCATGCCCGCTGGCCAGGGCTTCCCAGGTGCCGCTGAGCACCTCGTGCCGCACCTTCAGGCGGGTGGGGGGCTGCAGGGCGTAAAAGGCCTCCACCAGGTCGAACACCGGCCCCTGGCTGATGACGCCATCAATGGCCAGGGTCAGCTGCGTTTCCCAGCCCGAGGCCACGCGCTGCACGCGGTTGGCCACCGCGTCGATCTGGGCCAGCAGGTGGCGCCCTTCGCGCAGCAGCTCTTCGCCGGCCGCGGTCAGGCGGGCCTGGCGGCTGCTGCGGTCGAACAGCAGCACATCGAGTGCGTCTTCCAGCTGGCGCACGCTGTAGGTCAAGGCCGAGGGCACCTTGCCCAGCTCGCGCGCGGCGGCTGCGAAACTGCCGGTGCGCTCGATGGTGTCCATCATTTCCAGCGCGTCGGGGGTGAGCACCTGTCGGCGGTTGTGCATGGCGGCTCGGGTGTCGTTCAAATAAATCGAATGATGCCATCACTGGGCTGGCACGGTGCAGGTGGGGGCGCGGCCTAAAGTTCAGTTCATCGCACCGCCTGACGCGGTGCCCGACTCAGGAGAACACCATGTGGACACTGCGACGCGCTGACCAACGGGGCCAGGCCGACCACGGCTGGTTGTACGCCCAGCACAGCTTTTCTTTCGGTGACTACTACGACCTGCAGCACATGGGCTTTGGCCCGCTGCGCGTGATCAACGAAGATCGGGTGGCGCCCGCCCGTGGCTTCGGCATGCACGGCCACCGCGACATGGAGATCGTGACCTACGTGCTGGAAGGCCAGCTGGCCCACCGCGACAACCTGGGCAATGGCGCGACCATCCTGCCGGGTGATGTGCAGCGCATGAGCGCCGGCACCGGCATCATGCACAGCGAGGTCAACCCCAGCCCGCGCGAGCCGGTGCACCTGCTGCAGATCTGGATCCAGCCCAAGGCCCAGGGCATTGCGCCGGGCTACGAGCAGAAGCATTTCGAGGCAGCCGACAAGCGCGGCAAGCTGCGCCTGGTGGCCTCGCCCGATGGGGCCGAGGGCTCGGTGACCATTCACTCGGACGCCAGCATCTATGCCGGCCTGTTCGATGGCGACGAGCGCGCCGAGGTACCCCTGAACCCGGCCCGCAAGGCCTATGTGCAGGTGGCGCGGGGCCGCATCGAGGTGATGGGCCAGGCCCTGGCGCAGGGCGATGCGCTCAAGATCGAGGGCGAATCGCTGCTGACCCTGGCCCGCGGCGAAGGCGCCGAGGTGCTGGTGTTCGACCTGGCGGCCTGAGCGCCCGCGGCCACATTCAGCAAATCACCGCCATGTCTGTCGCCCTGAACCCCGCCCTGCCGAAGCAGGTCTCAGGCCGCTTCGGACTCGAGCTCGTAGGCTGCGTGCATGTCCTGGCCCAGGTGCTCGACCATCCAGGGCAGGGCCTCGGCCAGCTTGTCGAACAGGGTGTAGGGCGGATTGACGATGAACATGCCGCTGCCGTGCAGGCCCAGGCCATCTCGGGCCGTGGCCTTGACGCGCAACTGGGCGTGCAGCCACTTGCCCGGCACCAGCTTCTTGAGCTGGCCTGGCAGCTGCTCGGACTCGCGACGCGCCACCATGGGGTACCAGATGGCGTAGGTGCCCGTGGGGAAGCGCAGCATGGCCTCCTTGAGCGCCTGCTGCACGCGGCGGTAGTCGTCCTTGTTCTCGTAAGGCGGGTCGATGTGCACCAGGCCACGCTTTGGGGGCGGCGGCAGGCAGGCTTTCAGGCCCGCGAAGCCGTCGGCCACCTGCAGGCTCACGCCGCGCTTGACGTCGGCGAAGTGGGCCGCCAGGGCGCGGCTTTCGGTCGAGTGCAGCTCGTACAGGCGCAGGTGGTCGCCCGGGCGCAGCATTTGCGCCGCCAGCTGGGGCGAGCCGGGGTACCAGCGCAGGTCGGGCCCTTCGTTGCACACCTGGATCTGCTGAACCAGCGCCTTGAGCGCTTCCGGCAGACCCGACTTGCGCGCGGCCCACAGCGTCTGAATGCCGGTACCGGCTTCACCGCTCTTGGCCGCAAAGCCGGTCGTCAGGTCATACAGGCCGCCACCCGCATGGGTGTCGACCACCCAGAAGGCCTTGTCCTTCTGTGCCAGGTGCGCCAGAAGCTGCACCAGCACCGTGTGTTTGAGGACGTCGGCATGATTGCCGGCGTGAAAGCCGTGTCGGTAACTGAACATGCCCGCAAGGGTACCACCCGAAAGGAAACACCATGAGCAAGGAAATCGCAGTTGTCTATTTCAGCGGCTACGGCCACACCCGCCGCATGGCCGAATCGGTCGCCAACGGCGCCGGTGCAGAGCTGGTCGAGGTCGATGCCGAGGGCAACCTGGCTGACGCCGGCTGGGCCACGCTGAACGCGGCCGACGCCATCATCTTCGGTGCGCCCACCTACATGGGCAACGTGCCCTGGCAGTTCAAGAAGTTCCTGGACGCCAGCTCCCGCATCTGGTTCAACCAGGGCTGGAAGGACAAGATCGCGGCCGGCTTCACCAACAGCGCCTCGATGAACGGCGACAAGCTGTCGACCCTGCACTACCTGTTCACCGTGGCCATGCAGCACAGCATGGTCTGGGTGGGCACGGGCCTCATGCCCAGCAATGCGAAGGCCGCCACCCGCAACGACGTGAATTACGTGGCCTCATTCAGCGGCGCCATGGCATCGACCCCCTCTGACGCCAGCGTCGACGAGATGCTGCCGGGCGACCTGGAGACCGCGCGTTTGTTCGGAGCGCGCGTGGCCGCTGTGACGGCTAAATTCTCGGCCTGATTTTTTGAAGGCATGACATGACCACCTCCCCGAAACTGCTGCTCATCTCGGGCAGCGCCCGCGAAGGCTCGTTGAACCAGCGCCTGGTGCAACTGGCCGGCCGCAAGGCCCAGGCCCTGGGCGCCAGCGTGACCACGGTCGACCTGCGCGCCTTGAACCTGCCGGTCTATGACGACGACCTGCTGGCCCGCGACGGCATGCCGGCCGGTGCGCTGCAGCTGCGCGAACTGTTCGCCAGCCACGATGGCTTGCTGCTGTCGTGCCCCGAGTACAACGCGCTGCCCACGCCCCTGCTGATCAACAGTTTCGACTGGCTCTCGGTGGTCAAGGCCGAAGGCAGCCTGCCCGGCGGCACCGGTGCCACGGCGGGCAAGCCGGTGGGTTTGCTGGCCGCCTCGCCCGGTGCGCTGGGTGGCATTCGCCAGCTGCCCATCGTGCGCACCTACCTGAGCACCAACTTCGCCATGGTGGCCGTGCCCGAGCAGATGGCATTGGGTTCGGCCGGTGATGCGTTCGACCAAGCCGGCAACCTCACGCGCGAACCCATGGACCAGCTGCTGGACAAGGTGGTGGCCTCGGTGGTGCGTCAGGCCCGCTGGCGCCTGCAAGGCTGAGGCACCCTGCATCGGCCGGCCCGTCGCGCACCCATCCGTGCGTCAATCGGCGGGCTGGTCGGTCAGGCGCAAGAAGGCCTTCACGGGCGCCAGGGTCATGAACGGGGCCTCTTCCTGAGGCAGGTGTCCCAGTTGCAGGAAGATCACCTTGGTGCACAACGAGATGTCTTCACAGAAGCGGTGGGCCCATTCCACGGGCACCATGCGGTCCTGACCGCCCCACAGCACCAGCGTGGGCTGCTTGATGAGCCGGATCTTGTCCTGACGTGCCCCGGGTTCGGCCTGGTCCATGCGCTGGAACAGCGCCCGTCGGTTGCCCACCCGCAGGTTCAACTCGAAGTAGCGGTCGATCAGCACGTCGTTGACCTTTTCCGGGTCGCCGAACACATTGCGCACGCTCGATGCAATGATGCTGCGCGGCAAGATGCGCTCTGACACCCAGCGCAAGGTCTTGGCACCGGCAATGTTGAACGCGATGGGCTGACTGAAGCGTGAGAGCTTGTAGCCGTCGGCATCGACCAGGATCAGCGCCTTGACGCGGTCGGGTGCCAGCAAGGCGGTCTGCCAGGCGATCTCGCCGCCGAGGGCGTTGCCTCCCAGGATCACCTTCTTGACGTTCAGTGCGTCGAGCAGCCGCAGCGTGAAGCGTGTGTAGGCTTCGATGCGGTACTCTCCTTGAGGGCTGGGGCCAGTCAGGCCGAAGCCTGGCAGATCGACCGTGATCACGCGGCGGCGGTCGGACAGCACCTGCTGCCACACCTCGAAGCTGTGCAGGCTGGACGACATGCCGTGCATCAGCACGATGGGATCGGTGTCGTCTCGCGGGCCCACGTCGCGGTAGTGCACCTGCATGCCGTCGAGTTCGATGAAGGCCGACGGCTGCTGCGCCCAACGCTCGACCAGCTTGCCCAGTTGCCGGTCGGGCTCCCAGGTGGACCACACGACCAGGGCCACACCCAGCGCGAAGATCACGCTGGAAGTGAACAGCCGCTTGAACCAGATGCGCATGCCGTGAACCGCCGTGTCAGCCGAAGAACAGCGCGATTCTGACCCGGTTTCAGCGGGCCGGGCGCGGGCGCATGCGACCCAGCTGACGCATGATCAGCACCTGGTAGGCCGAGCCCAGCAGGCGCACCACCTTGTCCAGGGCCTTGGCGTCGGCGCCCACCAGCACGCGGCGTTCGTTGTTTTCCACGGCCTTGAGGATCTGCAACGCGGCGGAATCGGCCGTGGTGCGGTTGATCATCTTGTTGGCCATCTTGCGCTGCTTTTCGATGCTCACGCCCGATACCCGCTCCATGTTCGGGTCGATCTTGCCAGCCTGGGCGATGTTGGTGGCGATGCCGCCCGGGTGCACGCAGGTGGTGCTGACCTTGTCGCCAGCCATCTCCAGCTCCATGCGCAGGGCTTCGGTGTAGCCACGCACCGCGAACTTGGTGGCGTTGTAGCAGCCCTGGGTGGGCACCGACATCAGGCCGAACAGGCTGGAGGTGTTGATGATGTGGCCTTCTTCATTGGCCTTGCGCAGGTGCGGCAGGAAGGCCTGGGTGCCGTAGACCACGCCCCAGAAGTTGATGCCCATGATCCAGTCGAAATCGCGCTGCTGCACGATGTCCAGGTTCACGGTCAGGGACACGCCGGCGTTGTTGAAGATCATGTTGCACTTGCCGTGGTCCATGACCGTCTGGTCGGCCCAGGCGAACACGGCCTCGCGGTTGGCCACGTCCAGCTTCTGGCTGGTGACCTTCACGCCGAACTTGCCGGCCATGGCGGCGGTTTCCGCCAGCCCGGATTCATTCACGTCAGACAGTGACAGGTGGCAGCCACGGCGTGCCAGTTCGATGGCCAGTGAGCGGCCCATGCCCGATGCGGCGCCCGTGATGGCGGCGACCTTGCCCTTGAAATTCTTCATGGTGCTGGATGTGAAATGGGGTGGATCAGCCGCGGGTGACGCGGGCAACGAATTCGCCGGAGAGCTTCAGGTCGCGGCGGGCTTCCGGCAGCATGACCATGGTGGGCCACACGTGGGGCAGTTTGTCGCGGCGGATGAATTCGATTTTCACGCCTTGCTGTCGGGCCTTGTCGACCAGGCGAATCGAGTCGGACAGCAGGATCTCGTGGTTGCTGGCCATCACCAGCATCTCGGGCAGGCCCGTCAGGTCCCCGAACAGCGGAGAGGCTAGCGGATTCTTCAGGTCTTGCGGGGTCACGTAGAAGCTGGCGGCCTCGGGCAGGGCTTCCGGGTTGAACATCACGTCAACGTCGGCCAGGGTGCGCATGGTCTCGCCCGAACAGCTCAGGTCGGTCCAGGGTGAATACAGCAGGGCGCCCGCCGGCAGGGGCAGGCCCTGGGCTTTGGCAGCCAGCAGGCAGGCCAGTGCCAGGCCGCCACCGGCCGAGTCGCCAGCGAACACCACCTGCTCGGGGCGGGTGCCCTGAGCCAGCAGTTCTTTCCACCAGGCCACAGCGTCTTCCACGGCCGCAGGGAAGCGGTTTTCAGGCGCCATGCGGTAATCGACCGACAGCACGCGCGCTTGCCCGCTGCGGGCCAGGTAGGCACAGGTGGGCCGATGGGTGGTCAGGCCGCAGAAGAAGTAACCGCCCCCGTGAAAGTACAGCACCGTGCGCTGCGGGTTGGCCACGCTCAGCCATTCGGCGGCACACAGACCCTTGGCAGGGTTGGCCGGCACCGGCGTGTGCTTCACATCTTTGGGCGGCGGCGGGTAGCGGTCGGCCAGCTTGTTGACCTTGTTGCGTGCGAACTTGACATCGATCGGGCCTTTCCCGGCCTTCTTGAACTGCCAGCGAAGGATCAGATTGGCAACAAACGACTGAAAGCTCATGCCTTCTCCACGGTGTACTTCGAGAGGTTGAAACGGCGGGTCTTGAACCGGTAGGCGAAGGTGAAACTTGGCCACAGCGAGACGTTGCGGCCTTGTTCATTGAGGTACCAGCTCTTGCAGCCCGAACTCCAGACGGTGGACTTCAGGCCTTCCTGGATGCTGTCGATGAAGGCCTTCTGGGCCTGCGGCTTGACATCCAGGGCCTTGATGCCCCGCTCCTTCATGGCCTTGATCGCTTCGAGCACGTAGTGCACTTGCGACTCGATCATGTAGACCATCGAATTGTGACCCAGTCCGGTGTTGGGACCCATGAGAATGAAGAAGTTGGGAAAGCCCGACACCGTGATGCCCAGATAGGCCTCGGGCCCGGTTTTCCAGACTTCGTGCAGGTCGCGGCCACCCTTGCCGAACACGGTCTTGGGCGGGATGGGGTCTGACACCTTGAAGCCCGTGCCGAAGACGATGGCGTCGGCCGGACGCTCCACCCCGTCTTGGGTGACCACGCCGCGCGGCGTGACCTTCTGGATGCCTTCGGTGATCACGTCGACGTTGGTGCGGCCCAGGGCCGGGTAGTACTCGTTCGAGATCAGCAAGCGTTTGCAACCCGGGGTGTAGTCGGGCGTGATCTTGGCGCGCAGGGCCTCGTCCTTCACGGCCTGACGGATCTTGTGCTTGGCCACCTTGGCCACCAGGCCCATCCATTCGGGCTTGTAGCGGAAGGCCAGGAAGCGCGCTTCCATCAGGAAGTACTGCTTGTAGCGTGACAGCCGCTGGCGCCAGGGGTTCTGGGTGTAGTCCAGGCGTTCCTTGTCGGACAGGGGGCGGTCGTCCTTGGGCACCACCCAGGCCGGCGTGCGCTGGTAGTAGTCCAGCTGGTCGACCAGCGGTGCGATCTGCGGCACGAACTGGATGGCGCTGGCGCCCGAGCCGATCACGGCCACTCGCTTGCCGGTGAAGTCGAACTCGTGGTTCCATGTGGCCGAGTGGAAGGTGGTGCCTTCGAAGGTGTTCAGCCCCGGGATGTTGGGAATCGACGGGTTGCTCAGGCCGCCCATGCCCGACACGAGGATGCGGCCCTCGAACTGGCGACCGTCTTCGGCCGTGACGCGCCACACCTGGCGCTGGTCGTCAAAACGCGCGCCCACCACGTTGGCGTTGAAGCGCACATGACGCAGCAGGTCGAACTTGCGCGCGGTGTTGCGCAGGTAGGCGTAGATCTCGGGCTGGGTGCCGTACAGGCGGCTCCAGCTGGGGTTGGGGTCGAAGCTGAACGAATACAGGTTCGAGGGCACGTCGCAGGCGCAACCCGGGTAGGTGTTGTCGCGCCAGGTGCCGCCCACATCGGAGGCGCGCTCGAGCATCACGAAGTTGTCTTCCCCGGCTTCGCGCAGCTTCACGCCCATGGCCAGACCCGAAAAACCGGTGCCGATGACGATGACGTGGACCGTTTCCACCCCGTTGGACGAGGTGCGGCCGGGCAGGGCCTGGCCTTGTTCGTGATGTTTCATGCGGATCTCCTGGGCGCCTTGTGTGCGGCGTTTGACTTGTGACAAGAATTCTTGTCAGAATAGCTTTGACAATGCTTCATGTCAAGATAGCGATCCCCATGGAAAACACCGCTTCGCCCTTGCCTTCTCCGAACAAGCGCCGCTATGGAGGCGTGCTGCCTGAAGAGCGCCAGCGTCAGCGCCGAGAAAAGCTCATCGAGGGTGCCATCGAGATGTTCGGCACCAAGGGCTTTCACGCCAGCACGGTGCGGGAGGTGTGTGTGGCGGCGCACCTGACTGAGCGGTATTTCTACGAGTCGTTCCGGTCCATGCGCGAGCTGTTCCAGGCGGTTTACGGGCAGTTGCGCGAAGAGCTGATGGCCCGCACGTTGCAGTCGCTGCAGAAGGCGCCCCTGACGCCGCTGGGCATGTTGGAGCCGGCCATTCGCGTGTTCCTCGATTTCATCCGCGAAGACCCCCGCCACGGGCGCATCATGCTGGTCGACGCCCTGAGCATCGACGCCGAGGTGGCGCAACTGAGCAACGAAACCGCACGCGATTACGCCGACCTGCTCAAGCTGCACCTGCAGCGCCTGGTGCCGGCCGACCGCATCCCGGATGTCGACCTGAACCTGTTGGCCGATGGCCTGATCGGCATGAACGTGCTGCTGGCCGCGCGCTGGATGCACGATGGGTTCGCCACCCCCATCGACAAGGTGGTGGCCACCAACCTGCTGCCCTACCAGGGCATGTTCTCGCTGATGGAATCAGGCCCCACCGGCCTCAGTGGCCCCTGACGTCTGCTGCAGCGCACCTGGGTGTGCCGACAGGTCGGCCCCCAGCGCCTCGCGCTCGTCGAACACGAAGCAGGTGCCGTCGTAGTGGGCCCCGTCGGTCAGTTCGAAGTACTTCAAGATGCCGCCGTCGAGCTGGTACACGCGCTCGATGCCGGCTTCCTGCATGTACAGCGCCGCTTTCTCGCAGCGGATGCCGCCCGTGCAGAAACTCACCACGGTCTTGCCCTCGAACTCGGCCTTGTGTGCCTGCACGGCCTCGGGGAACTCGCTGAACTTGTGAATGCGCCAATCCACCGCGTTGCGGAAGGTGCCGTAGTCGACCTCGAAGGCGTTGCGCGTGTCGAGCGTGACCACCGGGCGGCCCTCGTCGTCGTGCCCCTGGCCCAGCCAGCGATTCAGATCAGCCGGTGACACGGCCGGCGCGCGGCCTTCTTCACCTTGCCAATCCGGCCGGATGGTGGGGTGGTTCATGCGGATGATCTCGCGCTTGACCTTCACCAGCAGCTTGCGAAACGGCACGGTGTCCGACCAGCTTTCCTTGGGCGCCAGATCGGCAAAGCGGGGATCTTGCTGCAGCGCCCCCACCCAATCGCGCACGCCCTGGGCGGGGCCGGCCAGAAACAGGTTGATGCCTTCTTCGGCCAGCAGCACCGTACCTTTGAGGTTCAGCGCCTGGGCGCGCTCGAACAGCACCTCGCGCAGGGCGGGCGCATCGGGCAGGGTGACGAACTTGTAGGAGGAAATGTTCAGGATCGCGGCCATGGCGTGATTGTAGGAAACCCCGCATCACTTACTTTTCGTTTCGTCAAGACAAGCCCTGGAAACAAGCAGGGTTGCCTAGCATCGGGGCCATTGAAGTTGCAGGGGCACACCATGCAGGACACGGTCGACACGCCGCCAGGGCTGGAAGGCGGCGCAGCACATCCGGCGCGTTCACGCACCGACCCCTCCAGGGATTCGCAAGCGGCCATTCGGCCCCCGTTCTGGCAACGGCCGGCCTGGCTGGCGGCGGCCACCAGCGCCTGGCTGCAGGCCTGTGGTGGCGGAGAAGGCCTCCCCTTGGTGCAGCAAAGCACCGACCCGGTCACCGGCCTGTCGACCTTGTCGCAGCTGCCCGGTTACGACCCGATCGAGCCTCCGCGCGAAAGCGGCCTGTCGGCACGGGAAGCGGCCCGTTTCCTGATGCAGGCCACCTTCGGGGTGCGGGGGCAGTCTGACATCGACACCTTGCAGGCCGAGGGGCTGAACCACTGGCTGTGGCGACAGTTCAACGCGCCAGTGGCCGAGCACGTGTCCTACCTCGACCTGCGCCGCGGCACCGACCCGGAGACGGGCCAGCGGCGTGAGGCCTCGGATGAAATGAGCTACGAAGCCATCTGGCGCCAGTGGCTGTTCGACGATGCGGGCGCTGACCGCGGCCAACTGCGTGCACGCGTGGCGTTTGCGCTGTCCGAGATCTTCGTGATCTCCAACATCGCGCCCGACATCAAGCCCTACGCCATGTCTTCCTGGATGGACATGCTCAACCGGCATGCCTTCGGCAACTTCCGCAGCCTGCTGGAAGCCGTGACCCTGCACCCGGCCATGGGCTACTACCTGAACATGCTGGAAAGCGAGAAGGCCAACGAAGAAACCGGCAGCCACCCCAACGAGAACTACGCCCGCGAGGTGCTGCAGCTGTTTTCCATTGGGTTGGTCAAGCTGAACGCCGATGGCACGGCGGTGAAAGACGGCAGCGTGCCGGTGCCCACCTACACCGAAGACGTGGTCAAGGGCTTTGCCCGTGCATTCAGTGGCTGGTCCTTCGGGGGGCAGCAGGGCGGTGACGACCTGTTCGAAGGCTCGGACTACAACGACGACCGCAACTGGGTGACCCCCATGCGCGCTTATGCGGCTTTCCATGAGCCTGGCACGAAAACCTTGCTCGATGGGCGCGTGCTGCCTGCGGGGCAAACCCCAGAGCAGGACATGGCCCAGGCCCTGGACTGCATCTTCCAGCACCCCAACGTGGGCCCCTTCATCTGCCGGCAGCTGATCCAGCGGCTGGTCACCAGCAACCCCTCTGGGGTTTATCTGAGCCAGGTGGTGGCGGTGTTCAATGACAACGGCAAGGGCGTGCGCGGCGACCTCAAGGCCGTGGTGCGTGCCATCTTGCTGCACGCCGAGGCCCGCAGCGAGGCCACGGCGGCACGCCCTGATTTCGGCAAGCTGCGTGAGCCGCTGGTGCGTTTTGCCGCCCTGATGCGCGCCTTCAATGTCCAGCCCCTGGACACCCTGGGCACCTCGAACTTCTGGGCCCTGTTTGGCGGAGAGAACCCGCTGGGTCAGCACCCGTTGCTGGCACCGTCGGTGTTCAACTTCTTTGCGCCCACCACGCGCTACCCCGCGCAGCTGCGCCAGGCGGTCGACGGCCTGCCGGTGGATTTCTTCTGTCCTGAAGCCCAGATCACCACCGAAACCAACGCCGTGGGCACCTTCAATGTGTTCCGCGACCTGATCGACAACTGGAGCGACCCGTTTGCCGTGCGTTGCGACCTGGGCCCCTGGCGTGCCCTGGGCGATCGGCCTGGGGCGCTGATCGACCGCATGAACGCGCTGCTGTTCGCCCATGGCATGACCTCGGCGACACGCATGCGCCTGACAACGCTGATGGCGGCGATGCCCGGCGAAGGCGAATGGCCCGTTCGTGAACGCGTGGCCGCCGCCCTGATGCTGGCCGTGGTCTCCCTTGATTTTGTCGTGCAGAAGTGAGGCCCGCCATGACTGCGTTCCGTCCCGACCGTCGCCAGTTCCTGCGCAACCTGGCCGCCGCTGGCATTGCCGGCGCTGCTGTGCAACCCTGGCTGCAACTGCAGGCCCTGGCGCAAACTGCGCAAAGCAGCGGCTCAGACTACAAGGCCCTGGTGTGCCTGTTCCTGCACGGGGGCAACGATGGCAACAACCTGCTGGTGCCGATCGACCCCACCCGCCACGCCCTGTACGCCCAGGCCCGCCAAGGCCTGACGCTGAACTGGAATTCCGAGCCGGCCGCCAGCCAGCTGCTGCGCCTGTCACCCACCAACACCAGCGGCACCGATTACGGCCTGCACGGGGCCATGCCGCTGCTGAAGGCCCGCTTCGATGCGGGGCAGATGGCCGTGCTGTCGAACATCGGGCCCCTGATGGAGCCCACCGACAAGGGCCAGTTCGAGGCCCGTTCGGTGGAACTGCCTTCGGGGCTGTTTTCCCACTCCGACCAGCAGGCCCAGTGGCAGACCGACAGCTTCAGCCCCAACGTGAAGGGCGGCTGGGGCGGGCGCCTGATGGACACGGTGCTGGCCAGCAGCGGTTCGCGCGATTACGCCTGCGTGTCGGTCACGGGCAGCACCCTGTGGGGCACCAATGCCGATGCCACCTTGCTGCCCTTCCGTGTGCCGGCCAGCGGCCGCTTCGGCATGGAGGGCTACGTGCCCACCGGCACCGGCGAAGCCCGCAACCCGCTGTCTGAGGCCATCGACGACCTGCTGGCGGCCGGCAGCACCGAGGTGTTCGGCCGCGTGTGGCTGCAGGCCATGCGCCGCTCGGTGGACAACCAGCGCTTCCTGGCCGGGGCACTGGCAGGCGCCACCTTGCCCACCACCTTTCCACAAGGTGAACTGGGTCAGCAATTGCAGATGGTCGCCCGTCTGATCAGCGTGCGAGGGCAGTTCGGTCTGAACCGCCAGTGCTTTTTCTGCGGCATTGGCGGTTTCGACACCCATGGCGAAGACCAGCGCGATGTGCAGCAGGCCAAGTTTGCCGAAATCGACGAAGCGGTCGATGCCTTCATGAAGGCCCTGACCTTCCTGGGGCTGGCCGACAAGGTCACCTTGTTCACCGCTTCTGATTTCAACCGCACCCTGGTCAGCAATGGCAAGGGCTCAGACCACGCCTGGGGCAACCACCACCTGGTCGTGGGCGGTGCCGTGCGAGGGCAACAGGTGCTGGGCCGCTTCCCTGACCACACCCGCAACGGCCCCGACGACCTGGGCGGCGGTGTGTGGGTGCCCGACCTGGCCATCGACCAGCTGGGCGGTGCCCTGGGCACCTGGTTCGGGGCGGGCAGCCGCCTGAGCGATGTGTTCCCGCGCATTGGGCGTTTCGACAGCCAGGCCCTGGCCTCCCTCATGCGCTGAGGTCCGCGTTGACCGAAATTCTGTGTTTTTGAGCCCCGGGGTGTGAGCCTGGGGTGGCCAGAGCGCCAGGCTCCCTACAATCTGGCCATGCCCTTTGTTCACCTTCGCGCTCACTCGGAATATTCGGTCGTTGACGGCACCTTGCGCATCGACGACCTGGTCAAGGCCGCGGCCAAGGACGGCCAGCCGGCCGTGGCCATCAGCGACCTGTCCAACCTGTTCGGGGCGGTCAAGCACTATTCGGCCGCTCGCAAGAAGGGCGTGCAGCCCATCATTGCGGCCGATGTGTGGCTGGAGCCTGAAGAGGCCGGTAAGGCGCCCAACCGCCTGTTGCTGATCATCCAGAACCGGCAGGGCTACCTGCGCTTGTCTGAACTGCTGGGCGAGGCCTGGACGGCCCCGGGCCAGCGCAGCCATGCCTGGGTGCACTGGGCGTCGCTGGCCGAGAACAACGAGGGCTTGTTGTGCTTGTCGGGTGCCGACCTGGGTCCGGTGGGCCAAGCCTTGCTGATGGGCGACGAGGCCAAGGCCGAGGCCTGGGCCCGCAAGCTGGCCGGCATTTTCCCGGGGCGCTTCTACATCGAGCTGCAGCGAGCGGGCCACCCCACCAACGAGCCGCACATCCGCGGCGCCGTGCCACTGGCCGCCCGCCTGGGCCTGCCGGTGGTGGCCACCCACCCGATCCAGTTCCTGACGCCTGACGATTTCGAGGCGCACGAGGCTCGCGTGTGCATCGCCGAGGGTGAAACCCTGGGCAACCCGCGCCGCATCAAGCGCTTCACGCGCGACCAGCACTTCAAGACCACGGCAGAGATGGAGGCGCTGTTCGCCGACATCCCCTCGGCCCTGGCCAACACGGTCGCCATTGCGCGCCGCACCTCGCTGACCCTGGTGCTGGGCAAGCCGCAACTGCCTGATTTCCCCACGCCGATCATGCCGAATGGGCAACCCCAGCCCATGGACGAGTTCTTCCGGGAGCTGTCGCACCAGGGGCTGGAAGAGCGGCTGCTGCACCTGTTCCCCCAGGAGGCCGAGCGCAACGCCCAGCGCCCGCGCTATGTCGAGCGGCTGGACTTCGAGATCAACACGATCCTGAAGATGGGCTTTCCGGGCTACTTCCTGATCGTGCAGGACTTCATCAACTGGGCCAAGAACAACGGCTGCCCCGTGGGGCCGGGCCGGGGCTCGGGCGCGGGCTCGCTGGTGGCCTATGCGCTCAAGATCACCGACCTCGACCCGCTGAAGTACAACCTGCTGTTCGAGCGCTTCCTGAACCCGGAGCGGGTCTCGATGCCCGACTTCGACATCGACTTCTGCCAGGGCAACCGCGACCGTGTCATCGAGTACGTGAAGCAGCGCTATGGCCGTGCGGCCGTGTCCCAGATCGCCACCTTCGGCACCATGGCCGCCAAGGCAGCGTTGCGCGACGTGGGCCGCGTGCTGGGCATGGGCTACGGCCATGTGGACAGCATCGCCAAGCTGATCCCGGCCCCGCCGGGCAAGACCGTCACGCTGGCCAAGCTGCCGCCTGATTTCGACCCGGCCAAGGCCAAGGTGATCTACGCGCGCCACGAAGCGCCCGAGATCAACGAGCGCGAAAAGGCCGAAGAAGAAGTGGCCTCGCTGCTGGAGCTGGCCGAGAACGTCGAAGGCATGGTGCGCAACATCGGCATGCACGCCGGGGGCGTGCTGATCGCGCCGGGCAAGATCACCGACTTCTGCCCGCTGTACCAGCAGCCGGGCAGCGATTCGGCCGTGAGCCAGTACGACAAGGACGACGTCGAACAGATCGGCCTGGTGAAGTTCGACTTCCTGGGCCTGGCCACGCTGACCATCCTGGAGACGGCCAAAGAGTTCATCATGGCCCGCCACCCGGACCAGAAGGACTTCGACTTCGCCAAGATCCCGCTGGACGACGCGCCCACCTACCGGCTGCTGTCTGAAGGCAAGACCGTGGCCGTGTTCCAGCTGGAATCCCGCGGCATGCAGGGCATGCTGCGCGACGCCAAGCCCAGCGTCTTCGAGGACATCATCGCCCTGGTGGCGCTGTACCGTCCGGGCCCCATGGACCTGATCCCGTCCTTCTGCGCGCGCAAGCACGGCAAGGAAGAGGTGACCTACCCGCACCCGCTGATGGAGTCGGTGCTCAAGGAGACCTACGGCATCATGGTCTACCAGGAGCAGGTGATGCAGGTGGCCCAGATCGTCGGGGGCTACTCGCTCGGCGGCGCCGACCTGCTGCGCCGCGCCATGGGCAAGAAGAAGGTCGAGGAGATGCAGCACCACCGCGGCCTGTTCGCCGAGGGTGCCGCCAAGAACGACATCTCGACCGAGCTGGCCAACGAGATCTTCGACTTGATGGAGAAGTTCGCGGGCTACGGCTTCAACAAGTCGCACGCGGCCGCCTACGCCTTGCTGGCGTATCACACGGCCTGGCTCAAGCAGCACTACACCGCTGAATTCTTCGCAGGCAACATGACGATTGCCAGCGACGACACCGACAAGCTCAAGATCTTCCACGACGATGCCGTGGGCAACTTCGGCATCACCTTCAGCCCGCCCGATGTGAACGAAGGCGAGTGGCGCTTCATCCCGACCGGCAACCGCAGCATCTGCTACGCGCTGGGCGCTGTGAAGGGCACAGGGCAGGGCGCCATCGAGGCCATCGTGCAGGAGCGCAAGGCCCAGGGGCCCTACAAGAGCTTCTTCGATTTCTGTGCCCGGGTCGACCGCTCGCGCGTGAACAAGCGTGTGGTCGAGGCCCTGATCAAGGCCGGTGCCTTCGACAAGATGGAGGCCAACCGCGCGGCCCTGCTGGCCAGCGTGTCCCTGGCCTTCGATTACGCCGAAAGCCTGGCCGCCAACGCCGACCAGGGCGGTCTGTTCGACTTCTGCGACAGCCATGCGGCCTCGACCAACGAGCCCGACCTGGTGCCCACCGAGCCCTGGACCCTGAAAGAGCGCCTGTCGCTCGAAAAAACCGCCATCGGTTTTTACCTGACCGGCCACCTGTTCGACGAGTCGGAGGCCGAGGTGCGCCGCTTCGCGCGCCAGCGCATTGCCGACCTCAAGGACAGCCGCGAGCCCCAGGTGGTGTCGGGCATCATCAGCGACCTGCGCATCATCAACGGCACCCGCGGGCGGGTGGCCATCTTCAAGCTCGACGACAAGAGCGAGACCATCGAGGCCGTGGCCAACCAGGACACGCTCGATGCCAACAAGGACCTGCTGAAGGACGACGAACTGGTGATCATCCAGGGCAAGGTGCAGACCGACCGGTTCTCGGGCGGCTTGCGCCTGAACGTGCAGCAGGTGATGGGCCTGGCCACGGCGCGCTGCAAGTTCGCGCGCTTCGTGCGGGTCAAGGCCACCGATGCGCATTGCCCGGTACCCGACATCGTGCGCGAGTTCCCGGCGCGGCGTGTGCCCTCCGGCCAGCCAGATCTGCCTGAGCTGGTGCAGGGGCTGCCGCTGCGCGTGGTGGTCGAACGCCACACGCCCGAGCTGTCGGCCCGCGCCGAGCTGGAGCTGGGGGATCTGTCTCGCATCTACCCCAGCGACGAGGCACTGCGCCGCCTCAAGGAGCTGATGCCACACGGGCAGCCCACCCTGGTGTACGGCGAAGGTTGAGGGCAAAGCCTGGCGCTTTTCGGGCGCTTGTCTGGGGGCGGTCTGGTCCACAGTCGGTGGCATGAACGCGCCATCGACCACCCTGCACATCGTGGAAGTCCTGCGGGCCTTCCAGGGCTCCTTCCCGATGAACCTCAAGCTCATGCGCGAGCTGTACGGCCTGCGCTCGCTCGAGGTGATGCCGGAGGCCAGCTCGCCCTTCCACCTGGTGCACGAAGGCAAGCCCTTGCCTGTGCACCTGCCCTGTGACGCCGTGATCGGCGTGCATTCCTTCCTGATGAAGTCATGGGACGAGGGCAAGCCCAAGTTCCTGATCCAGTTTGCACAGGGCCTGACCGATGGGGCCGTGCTGGTGGACGTGGGGGCCAATGTGGGCCTGTTCTCCAGGCAGTGCCTGTCGCTGATGCCCAATCTGCGCGAGGTGCACTGCTACGAGCCGCACCCGGGCAACCACGAGATGCTCCAGCGCAACCTGGGCATGCTGCCGCATGCGAACCTGGTGAACCTGGGCCTGTCGACCGAGTCGGGGTCCATCAGCTTCTACGAAGACCCCAGCAACGTGGGCAACTACTCCTTGAACCTCAAGGCCATGCCGCCGGTGTACCGCGAATCGAAGGTCGAGGTCGTCAATGCGGCCACGCAGGAAGACCGCTGGCTGGCCTCGGGCCGCCCGATCTTCTACAAGTCGGACACCCAGGGGCACGACGAACTGATCGCCACCGCCTTGAGCGACCATTTCTGGTCGCAGGTGAAGGTGGGTTTCTTCGAGCTGTGGCGCCTGGAGGGCAAGACGTTCGACCGGACCCGCTTTGCGCAGATCCTGGACGGCTTCCCCTACAAGGTCTTCGAGAAAGCGCCAACGGTCAATGTCACCACGGCCGAGGTCATGACCTACCTTGAAGGCGTGGATGGCGCCTTCGACGACCTGCTGTTCTGGCGCTGAACCTGGGGGCGTGCAGCCCTCGGTGTTCAAGGTGAGGGCTGCGTCCAGCGCACATCGCGCAGAAAAGCCTGCGCCTGTGCGAAATCCAGGCGCTGCAAGGCCGAATCGATGGACAACAGCGTGCTGGCGTCAAGCTGGTCTTGCAGACAGGCACGCGCATGCGGCCATTGCTGGAGCGCATCGAGGTCACGCGCCTTGACCTGTTCGAGCCAGCGGCGCAGTTGTTGATCACTCATCCGTGTGGCGGCCATTGCTGGTGCGGCCGGAGCTGGCGCATCGGACAAGCGACTGAACACCCGCTCAGACACATCCGCCAGGGCCACTCGCAGGGCAACCAGGCGCTGGCTGAGTGCCTCATGCTGCTGCTCCTTTGCGGCCCGCTCGGCCGCCTCGGCTTGTGCGTGCACCCGCATCACGCCCAGGTTGCCGGCAATGCCCTTGAGCTTGTGCAGGCGCGCCCGCAGGTGGTCCACGAGTTCAGCTTCTGGTGGACACGTGTCTGGCAGTTGCTCACCACCAAATTCGGCCAGCATGCGGTGCATCATCGTGGCGTACAGATCGACCTGCCGACCGAACCTCGCCTGCACGGCAGGCAGGTCCACACCAGGCAACTCCGGCCAGGGGGTGCTGGACGGCAGGGTGGCATTCCACGCACCCTGATGGCGATCCATGCTGGGTGTGGCGCGCCTGGACCAATGGGCCACAGCACCAACCAGCACCACGGCATCGAAAGGCTTGGCGATGAAGTCGTTCATGCCGGCGGCCATGGCTTGCTGACGCTCCGGTTCGGTCACGCCGGCACTCAGTGCGATCACGGGCAGGGTCTTGTCGGGGTGGTGGTGACGCAGCAGTTGGGTGGCCTGGCGACCGTCCAGCTCCGGCATCTGCACATCCATCAGCACCACATCGATCTCGTGAGGGTGCTTGATCAGCCAGTCCACTGCGTTGCGCGCATCGGTTTCCATGCGCACGTCGGCTTGCTCGAATTGCAGGATCTGGCGGGCGATCAGCGCATTGACCTCGCTGTCGTCGATCACCATCACACGCACACCTGCGAGTCGGCTGTCACCCTGGAGTTCGGGCAGGGCGCTTGATCCCGTTCGTGAGGCAGGCCGCTGCGCGTCACCCTGGGCCAGCTCGCAAGGCAGGCTGATCCAGAACTCGCTGCCCTGACCGGCCTGGCTGCGAACGCCCACCTGTCCTCCCATGTGTTCGGCCAGGGTCTTGACGATCGACAGCCCCAGGCCCGTGCCGCCAAACTGCTGAGGCTCTTCGTGCTGGGCTTGCTGGTAGGGCTGGAACAGCCGCTTGAGCACCTCGTCGTTCATGCCGATGCCCGTGTCCTTGACCTGCAGCAACAGGTTCACACGCCGACCATCGATGCTCTGGACGCTGGCATCGACCTCCACAAGGCCTGACGCGGTGAACTTCACGGCATTGCCCACCAGATTCGACAGCATCTGCTTGAGCCGGCCCCCATCGATCAGGAGGTCGTGGGCCTGCGGGTCGGTCACGCGGTGCAGCAGTTGCAGTCCCTTGCTGTGCGCGGTGGGCTCGAACAGGCGCACCACCTCACCGACCAGCTGACCGATCTGACAACGCTGTGGGTTGAGGTTGATCTGGCCTGCCTCGATCTTGGACAGGTCCAGCACGTTGTCGACGATGCGCAGCAGGTCCTTGCAGGCGTCCTGCAGGGTGTCGATGTACTGTTTCTGGCGGTCGTCGAGTTCGCTTTTGCCCAGCAGGTAGGCCATGCCGTTGAGCGCATTCATGGGTGTGCGGATTTCATGGCTCATGGTGGCCAGGAAAGCGCTCTTGGCCTGGTTGGCCGCCTCGGCCTGTGCCGTGCGCTCGATCACCTGCTGCTCCAGTGTGGCGTTCAAGGCCAGGATGCGCTCGGCCGCCTGCTTCTGCGGTGTGATGTCGCGGATGGTCAGGGCGCACCCCATGACCTTGCCTGGCGCATCGGTGATGGGTGCCAGCGTGATCGACACGTCCAGCAGGGTGCCGTCAAGGTGCAGGCAGACGAAGTCGGTGGGCGGCACGCGGTGGCCGTCCATTGCCTGAGTCATGTGTTGCTCGGCCAGTGGACGCAGGTACTGCGGTGCCAGCAGCCGCACCAGGGGCTGTCCCAGCGCGCTGTCGCGTGGGTACCCGAGCATGCGGGTGGCCGCATCGTTCCATTCGTTGATCAGGCCAGCGTGGTCCAAGCCGATCAGGGCGTCATTGGCACTGGCTGCCATGGCCGCCAGGCGGGCCTGCTGCTCGCCCAGGCGCCCCAGTTGAGCCCAGTGGGCGAAGAGGGCGTACACCAGGCCCGACAGCAAGGTGAACAGCACGGCGGTGATGGCCCCTGGCACGTAGGCCGGTGTCAGGCCCAGGTCATGTTCGAACTCGGGGGTGGACCTGACGTCGAGTTGCCACTGGCGTCCGAACACATCGAGCGTCCGGGTGCCGACCTGTTGTTCGGGCCGAGCCGCCAAGCTCATGGCTTCGGCGCGGGCCGACTGGAAAAAACGCACGGCTTCGTCGTCTGACCGGTCTTGCAAGGTCAGCACGTAGTGGCGGTCCATCAGGGCGGGGTTGCCGATCACTTCGTCGATCAGCAGGGGTGCGTAGGTCCAGCCTTCTGTCGCGGCTTCTCGTTCAGCGGGCGTGTGGGGCTGTGTGCCCAGGCGGTACACAGGCAGCATCAGCAGCAGCCCGCGCGAACGTGCGCCCGAGGCCTGCACCAGCGTGATGGGGCCGCTCATGGTGGGCAGGCCGGTGTGCATGGCGCGCAGTGCGGTGGCCTTGCGGATGGGCTCACTGGCCAGGTCCAGACCCATGGCTTCACTGTTGCGGCTCAAGGGCTCGATGTAGTGAATGACGAACAGGTCGCCGTTGTGCGGTTTGAATTGACGGATGCTGAAGTCTGCCGGGCCTTCAAGGCGTGCGGTGCGCAGGAAGGTGTCGACCTGCGCCGGCCGAATCTTGCGGATGTAGCCAAACCCTCGTGCGCCGGGGAATTCGCGGTCGATCTCCCGGGTGCGGCTGTATGCCTCGAAGCGTTGGCGGTTGATCGCACTCACGTCGGCGCCCACCACCACACCGCGTGCGCCGCGCAAGCCGTACTCGTAGCGTTGCATGCGCACGCTGACGTCCTGCACCGCCTGCTCGGTCAGCACCGCGAACTGCTCCTGGCGGCGCTGGTCGTTCGCCACTTCTGCGCGCATGCCCATGGCCATGGCAGCCAGCAGCCCCACGAACCAGACACCCAGCGCCCATCGGGCCGGGTGAATGCTGTGGGGTGCGGCAGGTTGGTGAGGGGTCATTGCGGAGGCACGGAAAAAACGGGGGCACGCGTCGATGTCACGCCCTGCAGATACTGACTGGCCGGGGTGTGCTCCACGGGCCCGAGGGTGTGCGGTGCCGCATGCCTCACGCGTTGGGCCTCGTGCAGGGCCACGGTCACCAGTCTGCCACGACCTTGCTGGCGCGCAAGTGTCAGACTGCGCTGAGCCGCATCGAGCAACTGGGTGTGGCTGCTGCCTGCCATTTCCATGCGGTGGTCCTGCAGTCCCCACAGCTCACTGCTGGCCTGACGGGCGCTGCCGCCGGCGCAGACAGTGCGCCCGCCGGGTTGTCCTTCGGCGCTGCCCAGGCCTTGCGAACGCAGCGCCGCTTGAAGCGCCTCGCCCCGCTCCTGCAGGGTCTGGGCGTCACTGCCAGGCATCAGCCAGGCGAACTCGTCACCGCCCACCCGAGCCACGGTGTCGCAGGCTTGTTGCTGGGCCTGAAGCACCTCGGCCGTGGCTTGCAGGCGCCGGTCGCCTTCCTGGTGACCCTGGTGCCAGTTGAACTTGCGGAACTGGTCCAGGTCGATCACGAGCAACGACAGGGGGCGCTGTGTCAGTTCGCTGTGTCGCCATTCCTGGCGAAGCATTTGCTGGAAGGCCTGTGCATTGGGCAGCGCGGTCAGCGGATCGATGGTGGCCAGTTGCCTCAGCAGGTCCATCTGGCGCTTGGTGCGCAGGTGGTGGGCCACGCGCAGCTGAAACACAGGCGCGCTGATGGGTTTGGTGATGAAGTCGGCGGCGCCGCAGCTCAGGGCCCTGACCTCGAAGCTCACATCGGTGTGAGCGGTCACGAACAGCACAGGGATCTCGCGGGTGTGCGCTTGCTGCTTGAGCCGTTCGCACAGGGCAAAGCCGTTGCTCTCGGGCATTTCGGCATCCAGCAGCACCACATCGGGCGCTTCGCGCTCGATCAGTTGCATCGCGTCGTGGACCCGGGTGGCGAAACGCACGTGGCGATAGCCTTGCAGCATCTGGTGCATCAGCCGGATGGCATCCGGGTCGTCGTCGACCAGCAGGATGCGGGCTTCCTGGCGGATGAATGTCTCGGCGTCAGAGATGACGCCGGGAGAAAGGGCAGTCGTCATGGCGCACACCTGGCGTGTGGTGACGGCCTTCCTGAGCATGCAGCGGGATCACCCTGCCGTCCGTGGCAATCCCATCACCATGTTGACGGAAGACGCCGCTCAGGCTTGAGCCTTGTGTGTCTGCTCAGACACCCTGGCATGCGGAAGTGCACACAAAAGCCGGCTTTGCACGCCCGGCATGCCATTCGCCACTTGTCCTTCCTTGTTCGCTCGGTGCTTGACGGAGCGGTCAACACCCGGTGCGAGCGGATCAATCCCAGCGATGGTGGCTGTGGTCGTGGAAGCGCTCATGACGATGCCAGTGGCGGCGGTGGATCGGCCGCTCGTAGGCCGTTTCGATGACGACCGGACGGTGCACCACCACCGGTGCTGGCACGACCACTGGGGCCTGCATGACGACCGGCGGCGTGTCATACACCGGCGGGGGTGGGGTGTACGCCGGCGCCGTGTTGTACGCCGCGGCCTGGCCCACAGGGGTGACCGAGACCTGCACCGGGATCGTGGGGCCAGGCTGGCTGTTCATCCGGGTGCTGTACTGCTGGCCGTGCAGCTCGTACACCACCTGGTAGGCCACCACCTGCTGGCTGTAGGCCGACTGCTGTTCGCAGCGCCTCACGGTGCGCTGCCCTCTAGGGCGTCCATCTTTTTCGATGCGGTCGCCCAGGACGGCGCCGCCGAACACCCCGAGGCCGGTGGCCACCGCATTGCCTGCACCTTTGCCCACGGCATTGCCAATCACACCCCCGGCGATGGCGCCGAGCAAGGCCCCTGCGCCGCTGCCTTGTGGCGGCACAGCCTGCAATTCGTCGAAGCACACCTGCTGGGGGGTGGCCACCTGGGCCATCACCGGGGTGGACGACACCACCCTGGCCATCACGGTCTGGGCCACGGTCTGGCCGGCCTGGGCGTTGATGGCCAGCAAGCCCAGGGTCAGGGCAGAGAGTATGGGGTGGCGCATGTGTGGTCTCCGTGAAGCGACAGCCTGCGACAGGCAGGGCTGCAGTCGTTCAACGGCGCATGGCGTTCCCCGGATGACCGTTTCAGGTGAAAGTTTGCAAACTGGCGCGAAAAGTCATCTCGCACGTCACCCGATGATCTGGACCGATTCGTGCTGATGGGGCACGTCGGCGAACATGCCTTCGGCCATGCGATCGCTTTCCGGCCCGTCGTCTCCACCCTCGCCAGGCGCGCCGCCACCCAGGCCGGTGGAGGCCAGCACGGGCAGTGGATCCATGGTGCGCCAGATGGGTGTGGCCACCAGCAGGCTGGTCAGCAAGGTGCTGGCCCGGGACAGCCAGAACACGCTGCCCAGGCTGAGGGTCAGGCCACCCATTTGCACCAGGGTGGGCGCCAGCGTGTCCAGGCTCAGCGGCAGTTCGCTGGCCTGGGCCATGGTCACGGGGGCTGCAGGCAGGCTCAGCCGGCTGAGTTCGGCGGCACCCAGGGGGCTCATGGTCGCCCCATTGGACAGGTCCAGCAAGGCGGTCACGGTCAGTTGCACAGGCATGGCCTGTGCCATGGCCACGCTGGGCACGGGCGTCAGCAGCACCTTCACGGCGCCTGTGCCCATGGGCACGGCCCAACCGGACGCTGGCGGCAGAGTCAGGCTGGGGCCGGGCATGGCCACGTCGCCTTGGGGGGCCGGTGCGGCCACAGGGGCCGGCGGGGCAGGCTCTGCAGGGGCGGGTTCGGGTGTCGGGTCGGGCGTGGCGTCGACCAGGGGCTCGGGTGCTGGGCGCACAGGCTCCGGGGTGGGTTCTGGCAGCACCATCACAGGCTCGGCCGGCATGGCCATCACCTGGATGTCGAAGTCCATCAACGTGGTCGATCCGTCATCACTGCGAGCCATCACCGTGATGCGTTGTATGTTGTCGGTCTGGCGGTTCAGCATCTCGGCCCTTGCCAGGGTCACCACACCGGTCTGACCATCGATCGCGAACGCTCCGCTGGGGTCCGTCATCAGGGTGTAACGCACGGTGCTGCCCGTGCGGTCGGCGTCGCTGGCACGAGCCACCACGCCCACGGCCATGCCGCTTCCGGTGCTGTTTGCGACACGGTTGTCGGTGCTGTCCATGTCACCCAGCGGGCTGATGGTGAACTCGTTGAGGTCCTGCAGCGCGATGCTGAAGCTGCGGCTCTGGCGGCTGCCATCGCTGCTGATGGCTTCCACCGTGATGTCGTGGCTGGCCTGGGCTTCGGCGTCCAGCAGGCTGCCGTCGGCCACCGTGACCACCCCGGTGCTGGCGTCGATGGCGAACCGCCCCCCGGCGTCATCAACCAGGGCATAGCTCACGGCGTTGTTGGTGCCGTCGGCGTCGGTGGCCCGTGCGGTCAGCCCCACCAGGCTGCCATTGGCAGCGTTTTCCTGCACGCCGTCGGGCGTTGGGTCAGCGTCTTGTGCGGCACTCACCCCGAATTCGTTGACGTCGGTGATGGCGATGGTGAAGGTCTGGTCACGCTGCGAGCCGTCTGCGCTGGTGGCCCTGACCGTGATGGTGTGGCTGCTGGCCGATTCGTGGTCCAGCAAGGCGGCGTTGGCCACGGTCACTTCGCCAGTGCTGGTGTGGATGGCAAAACGTCCACCTGCCGAGTCGGTCAGGCTGTAGCTCACGGTGCTCTGGGTGCCGTCGGCGTCAAATGCCGACGCCAGCAGTCCCACGGTGGTACCGGTGGCGGCATTCTCGGCCACGGTGTCGCTGGCTGCATCGGTGTCCACGGGCGTGGTCACGGCAAACTCGTTGGCATCGGTCACCGCCACCGTGAAGTTCTGGCTGCGGGTGCTGCCATCCGCGCTGGTGGCCACCACGGTGATGGTGTGGCTGCTGGCCCCCTCGTGGTTGAGCAGGCTGCCATTGGCCACCGTGACGATGCCAGAGCCGGCATCGATGGCAAAGCGACCGCCTGCATCGTTGCTCAGGCTGTAGGTGACGGTGGACAGGCTGCCGTCGGCGTCCGAGGCCTGGGCCGTGATGCCCACGGTGCTGCCGTTGGCTGCATTTTCCTGCACCGTGTCGACACCAGCGTCGGCGTCCACCGGGGTGGACACATCGAACTCATTCACATCCTGAACGGTCACGATGAAGCTGCTGTCCTGCGTGGAGGCATCGCTGCCGGTGGCGCGCACTGTGAGCGTGTGCGCGCCGCTGGCTTCGAAGTCGAGCAGGTTGCCGTTGGTCACGGTGACCACACCGGTGTTGACGTCGATCGCAAAGCGGCCGCCAGCGTTGTCCACCAGGCTGTAGGTGACGGTGTTGTTGCTGCCGTCAGGGTCCTGCGCGAGGGCGGTGACGCCGACCACCGTGCCGGTCGCGGCCCCCTCCTGCACGCTGTTGGCACCGGTGTCGGTGTCGGTCGGTGTGCTCACGGTGAATTCGTTGCGGTCCAGGATGTCCACGGTGAAGTTCTGGTCCTGGGTCGAGCCGTCTGCGCTGGTGGCACGCACCGTGATCGTGTGGGTCGCGCTGGTTTCAAAGTCGATCAGGCTGCCATCGGCCACCGTCACCACGCCCGTGACCGCGTCAATGGCAAAGCGTCCGCCCGCGTTGTCGGCCAGCGAGTAGCTGATGCTGTTCTGCGTGCCATCTGCATCTTGCGACCGCGCTGTCAGGCCCACCGCCGTGCCGGTGCTTGCGCCTTCCAGGACCTCGTTGAGGGCGGCGTCGGTGTCGGTCGCGGCGGTCACGCTGAATTCGTTCGCATCGGTCAGCGTGATGTTGAAGCTCTGGCTGCTGGTCGAACCGTCGGCGCTGGTGGCCAGCACCGTGATGGTGTGGATGGATGCAGCCTCGAAATCGAGGAGGGAGGCGTTGTCCACGGTCACCACACCACTGACCGGGTCGATCGTGAAGCGCCCGCCTGCCGTGTCACTCAGGCTGTAGGTGATGCCGTTGGTGGTGCCATCGGCATCACTGGCTTGCGCCTGCACCCCCACGGCGGTGCCATGGGCTGCATTTTCCTGCACAGTGTTGGCTGCGCCGTCTGCATCCACGGGGGTGCTGACATCGAACTCGTCGACATCGGCCACGTCGATGGTGAAGTTCTGGCTCTGCTGCGAACCATCGGCGCTGGTCGCCACCACAGTGATGGTGTGACTGCCCTGCGCCTCGTGGTTGAAGGTGGCGCCATTGGCCACGCGCACCACCCCTGCGCTGTCGATCACGAAGCGACCGCCTGCGTCGTCCGACAGGCTGTAGGTGACCGAGTTCGTGGTGCCGTCGGCATCAAATGCCTGGGCCGTGAGGCCGGCCAGGGCGCCGGCGAGCGCGTTTTCGTTGACCTGGTCTGGTGCCGGATCGGCGTCGGTCGGCGTGCTGACCGTGAACTCATTGACATCTCGCACCGCGATGGTGAACACCTGCGTGCGGGTCGATCCATCGGCACTGGTGGCCAGCACGGTGATGCTGTGGCTGGTGCTGCTCTCGAAGTCCAGCGAAGCGCCATTGGCCACGGTCACCACACCGCTTTGTGCATCGATGGCAAAGCGGTTGCCGGGGTTGACGCTCAGGCTGTAGGTGATGGTGTTGGTGGTGGCGTCGCCGTCCTGGGCCCGCGCGGTGATGCCTACCAGGGTGCCCCCAGCGGCGTTTTCATCCACGGCATCGGTGGCGGCGTCCTGGTCAGACACGGCACCCACATCGAATTCGTCCACATCCAGCACTTGGATGCTGAAGTTGCGTGTGGTGGCGCTGCCATCAGAACTCAGGGCCCGCACGGTGATCGTGTGGCTGCCGCTGGCCTCGCGGTCGATGCGTGAGGCGTCGATCAGGGTCACCACGCCCGTGGCGCTGTCGATGGCAAAGCGCCCATCCGCGCTGTCCGTCAGGCTGTAGCTGACCGTGTCCGTGGCATCCGGGTCTGTGGCACTGGCCGTCAGGCCCACACTGGCGCCATTGCTGGCTCCTTCGCTGATCGCATTGGCGGCATTGTCGGTGTCGGCAATCGGGCCGACACCGCCTTCGCTGGCGTCAGTGATCTGTACCGCGAAGTTGCTGCTCTGGCTGGAGCCGTCGCTGCCGGTGGCCACCACCGTGATCTGGTGGCTGGTGCTGGTCTCGTAGTCGAGCAGGGCGGCATTTCCTACGGTCACGACACCGGTGATGGCGTCGATGCTGAAGCGGCCGCCTGCATCGTCGCTGAGGCTGTAGGTGATGGTGTTGTTGCTGCCATCGGCATCCACGGCCTGCGCACGAAGGCCCACGGCATCGCCCGTCGCTGCATTTTCTGACACCTGGTTGGCCGCTGCATCGACATCGCTGAGCGCGCCCACGCTGAACTCGTTGACATCGCTGACCTGAACGGTGAAGCTCTGGGAGCTGCTGGAGCCGTCGCTGCTGGTGGCGACCACGGTGAGGTTGTGGCTGGTGGCTGTCTCGAAGTTCAGCAAGCTGCCATCGGCCACGGTCACCACCCCCGTGCTGGCGTTGATGGCAAATCGCCCTCCAGCGTTGTCGCTCAGGCTGTAACTGATCGTGTGGTTGCTGCCGTCCGCATCCTGGGCGAAGCCGGTCAGGCCCACCAAAGTGCCGGTGGTGGCGTTTTCGGCCACCGTGTTGGTTGCTGCATTGGCATCAGAGACCGGGCCGACAGAGAACTCGTTCACATCGGTCACGCCGATGTTGAAACTCTGGCTGCTGCTGGAGCCATCGGCACTGGTGGCCAGCACGGTGATGGTGTGGGTGCTGGCGGCTTCGAAGTTCAGCAGGCTGCCATTGGCCACCGTGACCACGCCGGTGGTGGCATGGATGGCGAAACGGCCACCAGCGCTGTCGCTCAGGCTGTAGGTGACGGTGTTGTTGCTGCCATCGGCATCGATGGCCCGTGCGGTCAGGCCCACGCTGCTGCCGTTGGCGGCGTTCTCGGCCACGGTGTTCGCTGCAGCGTTGTTGTCGCTCACGGTGCCCACGCTGAACTCGTTCAGGTCGGTCACCGTGACGGTCAGGGTCTGGGTGTCGGTGGCACTGCCGTCGCTGACCTGCACGATCACCACATAGGTGTTGTTGCCGTCAGAGTCGGAGGGCGCCTCGAAGTTGGGTGCGGCATTGAAGCTCAGGGCGCCTGAACTGCTGTTCAGGCTGAAGCGTGCGGCGTCACTGCCACCAACGATGCTGTAAGTGAAGGTGCTGTGGTCAGGGTCAGAGGTGGTGACAGTGGTCACCGCGGTGCTGTTTTCGGCCACCGACACGGCCGCCGTGGCCCCAGCACCGTTGCTGCTGATGGCGGGGGCGTCGTTGGTGGCCACCACCGTCACGCTGGAGGCAATCGAAAGTGTGCGCACATCAGCGCCGCCCAGGGCCGTGCCGCCGTCGTCCTGCACCTGGGTCAGCGTGACGGTTCGTGTGCCCGCCGTGGGGTTGTCGAGCTGCGTGTTCTGGTAGGCCAGACCATTGACCACGCTTTGCAGCGACGCCGTGCTCAGGCTGCCCGGGTGGGTCAGGGTGACGGTGGCCGTGCTGCCTGACACGCTGACCGAGTAGGCCAGGCCATTGGTGGCGGTGGTGCCAGTCTGTCCGTTGAGCAGGGCAATCGAGGAACCATCGGCCACGATCCGTTCGTTGCTGCCATCCAGCAGGTTGCTGACCGTGAACGTGAGCGACTTGAAGCCCTGGCCGGCGTCCACTGGGTTGGCGCTGGCGCTGCTGAACAAGGCCACGGCGGCCGCTTGCGTGGCCGAGCCTGCGGCCTCGGTGAAGGTCGGGTTCTGGGCCGTGGCAGTCAGGGTGGGCGCGTCGTTTCGGGCGGTCAAGGCCACGGTGACGTCGGCGGGCGTGCTGGCCTGACCCCCCGCGTTGGTCACCACGAAACGCACCACGCGCGAGGTGGTCGACGGGGTGGTGGTGTTGGTGTTCTGGTAGCTGATGTTCCGGCTCAGCGCGCTCACGGCCGCGTTGGTGGCGTTGGCGTTCAGAGCGATGACCAGGTTGGCGCCGTTGCTGCCCCCGCTCCAGGTGCCGATGACGACGCCTTCGTAGGTCACATTGCCCCCAGACAGGCCGATCTGCCCGGCGCCTGTGCCCTGGTGGCGGATCGACAGGACGTCTTCGGTAGCGGTGCTGCCCGACAGGAACGACACCGAGAAGCTGGCGCCGTTGTAGCCGCCTGCATCGGCCACGAACACGGCAGCGTCGCCCCCCTGGTCCAGCACGGCGGCGGGCTGGTCTTCCACGTAGGTCAGCGTGTCACCTGACAGGCCACTGACCACCGGCGCATTACGGTTCCACACGAAGACGAATTTCTCGCGCTGGGGCAGGCCGGTGGCACTGTCGAGCTGCGTGGCCGTACCCCAGGCCGAGCCGTCCCACGCGGCCATGGTCAGGTCGGCGTCCTGGTCCTGCACGCCCAGCATGATGGTATTGCTGTAGGGGTCGGCGTAGAGCTTGACCACCTGGGCGAAGTCGGTGTCGCCCATGCTCAGGGCCACGGCTTCTGCACTCCAGCCACCTGCCTGGGTCCAGGTCATGTAGTGCAGCGAGGGCCCTGTGGCCTTGCCGTAGGCGATCATCAGTTTGCCCGACTGGCTCTCGAACGCCAGGGCCATGGTGCTGTGGTCTTCCGACACCCGAACGCCCGAATCGGTCACCAGCTTCTGGCTGCCCCAGCTGCTGCCATCCCACACGGCGGCCCACACATCATTGTTGGCGTCTTTGGCGGCCAGGGCGATGCGGTTGCTGCCGGGGTCGGTGGCAATGACGGTGCTGTAGAGCTCGGCCGTGGCCGTGATGCCAGCGGGCGGGGCCACCGTGGCCTCGCTGCTCCAGCTGCTGCCGTTCCACACACGGTACTGCACGCTGGCCGAGTCACTGGCCGAGTTGTCATAGAACACCAGGGCGCGACCGCTCTGGCTTTCGTAAGCCACATTGGCCTCGAAATACTGTTTGGAACTGTTGGTTCCCAGTGTCTGGGCATCGCCCCAGCTGCTGCCATTCCAGACCATGGCGAACTGGTTGCTGGTGGCCGCCGTGGTGCTGGCCACCAGCACCATGTCGTGTCCCCTCGGGTTGGCCACCAGCTTCATGTGCACCACTTCGCCGCTCACAGGGGCCGTCACGGTCTGGATCGCGCTCCAGCTGCTGCCGTCCCAGATGGCGTACGACAGGCTGTTGGTGCCCGTGCTGCCGTTGTCCCACACGAGCATGGCATTGCCATTGAGCGGGTCATAGGCCACAGCGAAGCTGTTGAGCTGTGCGGCCGTGGCACTGGGCGTGGCCACTGGAATGCTGAACAGCGACGACCAGCTGCTGCCGTTCCAGATGCCAGCCAGGATCTTGCCCGACACGTCGGCCGAGCCGATGAAGATGATCTCGTTGCGCGTGGGTGCTTCGGCCGCGGCGATCATCGAAATGTCGTCGCTGAAGTTCAGACCGTTGGTGCCCGTGCCGCTCCAGCCGTTGGTGCTCCAGTCGGCATACTGCTGGTAAAGCCGATCGTTCACGGTCCAGATCAGCCGGCCGCGTGGCGCCTGGGCAGGGGCCACAGCCTGAACCGCCATCGCGAATTCCGAGGCGCCCAGGTAGGTGGTTTCCACGTTGCTCACCGCAGTGATCCAGTCACCCACATTCACGCCCGTCACAGTCAGCGAGAACGTGGCGTCACCCGTGCCTGCCGTGGTGGTGACCTGCACCGCGCCCAGGTAGGTTCGTCCTTCGCCGTGGCCGCTGGCGTCTTTGCTAGGGCTGGCAAAAAGCTCGATGTAGATTGTTTCCGGGCCGCTGAAGAAATCGACCGAGCCCTGGATCGTGGTGGTGGTGCCGTTGGTCACCACCGAGGTGATCACAGGGAAGTTGTTTCGGTAGTTCGCGCCTCCGTCGCCGTCGTTGTAGTCGTTGGCCGTGACGCCGTTGTTGTCCAGGTCGATGCCCAGCCCGCCATTGCTGTGGATCGAGTTGCGATAGATCAGGTTGCTGTGAAAGCCCGCGATCACATTGATGCCGGCGCCCGTGTTGCCGGCAATCACGTTGCCTTCGCCGGCGTTCTTGCCACCCACCGTCACACCCGTGGCCGCGATGTACACACCGGAGCCACCATTCCCGAGCAGCGTGCTGCCGTCTGCGCCCGTGCCGATGTAGTTGCCCTGGATCAGGTGGGCCTGATTGGATGCCACATGGATGCCGTGGCTGCTGTTGCCCGAGATGATGTTGCGTGCCGCGCTGGTGCTACCGCCAACGGTGGTCACCGCGCTGTTGTTGATGTGCAGGCCCACCCCGGTGTTGCCCAGTGCCGCCGTGCCGGCCGCATTCAGGCCGATGATGTTGCCTTGTACCAGGGCCGTGCCGCTGTTGCCCAGGTAAATGCCGCCGCCGTTGTTGCCCGACACCACATTGCCCGCGTTGGTAGCCGTGCCGCCGATGACCACGCTGCCCGCGTCATCGACATAGATGCCGTACTCGCCGTTGCCCAGGTCGACCGAGCCGGTTACATCGGTGCCGATCTTGTTGCCCTGGATGGTGGTTGTGCCCGTGGTGGTGGCCCAGATCCCGCGGCTGGTGAAGCCAGAGATCACATTGCCTGCACCATTGGCCGTGCCACCGATGGTGACGTTGTTGCTGCTGGTCTCGACCATGATGCCGTAGGCGCTGTTGGTCGCGAAGACCGCTGTGCCCGAGGCATCGGTGCCGATGTGGTTGCCCTGGATCACCGTGCCGTTGGCCCCGGTGGACAAGTAGATGTTGTAAGGCGAGGTGTTGCCCGAGATCACATTGCGGTCGGCCGTGGCGGTGCCGCCGATGACCACGTTGGCCCCGGCCGACTGGATGCCTTCGCTGCCGTTGCGCTCGGTCGCGCCTGCGTTGCTGCCATCGGCGTTGAAGCTGCCGATGTAGTTCCCCACGATGGTGTGGTTGTCGGAGCCCGCCACGATGTGGATGCCGTCGGCGCTGAAGCCCCGGATCACGAAGCCTCGTATCGTGCTGCCATCGGCATTGGCGGCCAGCGTGAAACCGTTGCCCGATCCTCCGTTGCCGTCGAGCACCACCACCGGACGGTTGGTGTAGCCGGCCTGTGAAGCGGCATTGATCACCACCGCCTGCGTGATGTCGGGCAGCGTCGACAGCATGTTGATGGTGTATTCGCCGTACAGGCCCGTGGCGCCAGTCAGTGCAAAGGTGATCGTGTCGGTGCCGGCCGTGTTGTTCGCTGCGATCAGGGCTTCGCGCAGGGAGATTCGACCGTCGGTGCCCTTGCTCACATTGAGTTGTTCAGCCGTGAAGGCCGTGCCCAGGCCGCTGTCGTTGTTGTCTGTGGTGGTGGTCACCACCAGCGCCGACGAGACATCGGTGATGGTCACCGCCAGCGATTGCGTGTCGCTCAGGTTGTTGTCGCTGACCTGCACGATCACGTCGTACACGTTGTTGGCGCCAGCGTCTGTGGGGTTCTCGAAGTCGGGTGCTGCAGTGAAGGTCAGCACGCCGGTGCTGCTGTTGATGCTGAACCGTGCCGCATCGGCGCCGCCGGCGATCGAGTAGGTCAGCGAACCGCTGTCCACGTCGGTGGCCGTCACAGTGGTCACGGCGGTCTGGTTCTCGGCCAGGCTGATGGCAGCACTGCTGCCACCGCCATTGCTCGTCAGAACGGGCGCGTCATTGACCCGGCTGATGGACACCGTGGTGGTGGCCGTGGTGGTCTGCCCGTTCGTGTCGGTGAGGGTGTAGTTCACCGTGCGCGCCGTGGTGCTGGGGTTGTCCGAGGTGTTGGCGTACTGCAGCGTGCGCAGCACCTTCTGGTAGTTGGCGGCAGTGTCGTTGCCGGTCAGGCTCAGCACGCCGGTGGTGCTGTTGTAGCCCACGCTGCTGATGCTGGTGCCGCTCACATCCACCAGCAGAGACTCGGCGCCGCCATCCGGGCGGTTGCTCAGCGTCACGGTCAGACCGGTCATGTTGCTGGCCGATCCGGCTGTGATCGTGGCGTCGGTGTCGGCGATGAGCACCGGGGTCTGTTCCGTGAAGGTGACGCTGTGGTTGTTGCCTGTGGCACCCGAGCTGTTGTTGGCGTCCAGGTCCATCGAGGGGCCAGTCGGGGCCGTGTAGGTGACGTCGAGTCTGGGGCGCTGCGAAATGGTGGTGTTGAAGTCCGAGCTTCTGATGGTCCAGTTGTCGGCATTGGCTGTACCCGTGGCCAGCAGGAAGCCATGGTTCGCGGCGCCGTTGGCCCAGGCTTGCACGGCAGTTGTCAGGTCGCCGAAGGTGGCTGACCCCAGGATGCCTGCGTCCAGTGTGAACATTGACGCGCTTGCTGCCTCCACGTTGTCGCGGCTGACGCCGTTGACCATTGAGTTGTAGGTCGATGACTCGCCCCATGACACCAGCATGCGATGGATGGTGACGGTGTCGCTGTTGTCGTCATTGGTCACATACACTGTGAGGGTGGCCGACGTGATGGTCGAGCCCAGTGGGATGGCCGACGCACCGATGATGTTGTCGAAGCGGATGAGTGTTTGCTTTTTGTTGGGGTCTCCGTTGTCCACGATCAGCGTGTCGCTCGTGCCTCGAGAGGTGCCTGGTGTGGCGCTTTCCAGATAGGTGTCCACCGTGCTGTTGTAGCTGTTCACACCGTCCTGGAAGCTGATGGTGGCCAGCGTGTGCATCCAGGCCGTGCCGCGCGCGTCCAGCGACATGTGCTGGATCTGGCCGCGCTGGTACTCCAGCACCCAGTCGCCGCCAGCCGCCTCGTGGCCCGTCAGGTCGGTCGATGCCGCCACGTCGGTGCCCGTGAGCAGGGCCAGGTCGTCCACGAACTGCTGGCCGCGGCCGGTGGCGGCCACATCGCAGCCGTACAGCAGGAAATCGGCGTCGGCCGTGAAGGCGTTCTGCCAGGCACTGATTTCGCCCAGGCGGCTGCGCAAGGCGCTTTCGTCCAATGTGGTGGCACCCAGTTGCAGCTGACCGTCGCGGCCGTGGCTGATCAGGTGCAGGGCGGTCACGTCACGCCGTTGCGCCAGCAAGCTACTCAGGGTGGCAATGCCGTCGTCCTGTGCGCCGATCCAGTGCACGGTGTAGCTGCCTTCTGCCTTGCCTGCGGTCACGCTGGCCAGCAGCTGCTCGGCGTCCGGCACCTGCGCGTCGACGACGATCAGCTCCCGCGCGGTATTTTGCTGTGTGCTGCCGCCCTGGGTGGCCTGCGCCTGCTGTGGAGTGCTCACCACGTGCGTGTGCAGCAGATCAGGCTCTCGGGCGCTGTCGGGCAACAGGGCCATCACCGGCGCTGCGGCGTCGGCGTTGAACAGCAGCCGAGGTTCAATCTCTTCCAGCACCCCGTCGAACTGCAGCGGGTCGGCCTTGCGCCCGGGGCGCAAGCGCTTGAGGTGGCGCGTCCAGTTCATGCAGCCCTCACCGTCTTTCGGAAAGCGAAAAATGCCGCGCAGCACAAGGCGGCGTGGAACAAGCGGGCAGGGCGGTTTTCGGACAGACGAACCTCCAGATACAACACCTTCGATTGCTCCTGAATCTTCTGCCAAGCGCCATTGGGGGCAGCCCCGGAAAAGCGGTCGCCAGGCGGTCAGATTTCACGGCTTCGCCGGCTATTTCGTGGAGGCGCCGCCGGGGGCCTAAAATCTCGGCTTTCGTCTGACTGAACCTGAACGAACATGTCCAAATCCGCCAAGGCTGTGAAAGCCGTCGCCAAGCCTGCCAAGCCCGCCAAGACGGCTGTGGCCGCTCCCGCCACTGCTGCGCCTCAGGCCGCTGCCACCGCAGCCAAGCCCTCGGTCAAGAAGGTCGTGCTGGCCTACTCCGGCGGCCTGGACACCTCCATCATCCTGAAGTGGCTGCAGGACGAGTACCACTGCGAAGTGGTCACCTTCACCGCCGACATCGGCCAGGGTGAAGAGATCGAGCCCGCACGCGCCAAGGCCCTGAAGATGGGCATCAAGCCCGAGAACATCCACATCGAAGACCTGCGCGAAGAATTCGTGCGCGACTTCGTGTTCCCCATGTTCCGCGCCAATGCCCTGTACGAAGGCGAATACCTGCTGGGCACTTCCATCGCCCGCCCGCTGATCGCCAAGCGCCTGGTCGAGATCGCCAAGAAGAGCAAGGCCGACGCCATCTCGCACGGCGCCACCGGCAAGGGCAACGACCAGGTGCGTTTCGAGCTGGGTGCCTACGCGCTGCTGCCCGGCGTGAAGGTGATCGCCCCGTGGCGCGAGTGGGACCTGCTGAGCCGCGAAAAGCTGCTGGCCTACGCCGACAAGCATGGCATCCCGGTGGACTTCAAGAAGCGCAAGGGCGGCGCCCCGTATTCGATGGACGCCAACCTGCTGCACATCAGCTACGAAGGTGGCGTGCTGGAAGATCCGAACTTCGAGCCTGAAGCCAACATGTGGCGCTTGACCGTGTCGCCCGAGAAGGCGCCCAACAAGGCCGAGACCATCGAGCTGACCTACGCCAAGGGTGACGTGGTCGCCATCAACGGCGTGAAGATGAGCCCCGCGCAAGTGCTGACCAAGCTGAACGAGCTGGGCGGCAAGCACGGCATCGGCCGCCTGGACAAGGTCGAGAACCGCTACGTGGGCATGAAGAGCCGCGGCTGCTACGAAACCCCTGGCGGCACCATTTTGCTGACCGGCCACCGTGCCATCGAGTCGATCACCCTGGACCGCGAAGTGCTGGCCCTGAAGGACGACCTGATGCCCCGTTACGCACGCCTGGTCTACAACGGCTACTGGTTCAGCCCCGAGCGCGAACTGCTGCAAGGCCTGATCGACGCCTCGCAAGCCACCGTGAACGGCACCGTCAAGCTCAAGCTGTACAAGGGCACCATCATGTGCACCGGCCGTGAGTCGGCCACCGACAGCCTGTTCGACGCCAAAATCTCGACCTTCGACGACGACGGCGGCGCCTACAACCAGGCCGATGCAGCCGGCTTCATCAAGCTGAACGCCCTGCGCCTGCGCATCGGCGCCAACGTGAAGGCCAAGCGCGCTGCTGCGGGCAAGGCTGCCAAGCCTGTCGCCAAGAAGCCTGCCGCAAAGCCTGCTGCCAAGCCGGCCGCTGCCCCCAAGGCCGCCGCCAAGCCTGCTGCTGCCCCGAAGGCCGCGCCCAAGGCTGCTGCCCCCAAGGCCGCCAAGGCCAAGTGATCGATTCAACGGAGTTTCAACCATGACCACCACCACCCTGGCCGGCACCGTCAACACCCAGGCCAATGTGTACTTCGATGGCAAGTGCGTGTCGCACACCGTCACCCTGGCCGACGGCACCCGCAAGTCGGTTGGCGTGATCCTGCCTGCCTCGCTGACCTTCAACACCGGCGCACCCGAGATCATGGAAACGGTTGCAGGCCGCTGCGCCATCAAGCTGGCAGGCTCTGACGAATGGAAGAGCTACGGTCCGGGCGAAAGCTACAACGTGCCGGGCAACTCCTCGTTCGAGATCAAGGTGGAGGGTGAGCCCTACCACTACATCTGCCACTTCGGCTGATCCAGTCGCGTTCCTTGATGCCTCTTACGCCTCTTCGGAGGCGTTTTTTGTGTCCGGCTGGTCTGCGTTCACCCCGCGAGCTCGATGGCAGACGGCTCCGTTTGTGGGAAAGTTATCGGGCTGTTGATGTTTCTCAGCGTTAAGCGCACACCGTGGCGGGCGCTTGTGTCATCCTGAGCACTTCAACGAGGAGTCCGTTGCTTTGCCTGTTGTGCCGTCACCATGTGCTGCCGCGTCACCTGATCAGGTGCTCGAGAAGCTTGGGTTGATCGAAGACTGCCTGGCAAGGCCCTCATGGTGGTTGCACTTCCCTCGTCCTCTGGAGGGTTGGTACCATCAAGATGGCTTGTTGAGGCGACTCACCGTGGTCACTCTGGTGGGTTTGGCTTCCATCATCCTGTTCGCTGGGGTGATGCTTGTCGACTGGCTCATGACCCCTTCAGTGTTCCTGGAGGGTATGTTCGTCAGACTGGTGGCGTTCCCCGTGGCCCTGCTGCCTGGCATCTGGTTGCTCCATCGGTGGCCGGTGCACTGGTTCATCGAGTGGGGGGTGGCTTTGGCCGGCCTGTATGCCCTGGCACTCAGCGGTCTCCTGATCTGGCTGGACAGCGGCCACATGGCCTTCATTCGCACCGTCGAGGTCAACCTGGTGGTGATCTTCACGTGTGCTTTGGCCCGGTTCTTCCCGGCGTGCCTGATGGCTGCAGGTGCCATGGGGGTTCACCTGGCCTTGATGTCCACCGTGCCTGATCCCACGGGGGTGATGGCCACGCCCATCACACTGCTGCTTTGCGCCACCCTGATTTTCACGCTGTACGCCAGCTACAAGCTCGAGCGCGACGAGCGCATGGCGTTCCTGCTGGGCCTGCGTGAGCGGGCCCTGGACCATGCCCTCGAGCAAGAGCATGACCGCATGGCAGGGCTGGCCACCACAGACGCGCTCACCGGGGCCGCCAACCGGCGCAGTTTCGAGCAGTACCTGCACGACTCGACCGAACGTGCGCGCCAGCAAGTCCAGCCGCTCACCCTGGTCATGGTCGACATCGACCACTTCAAGAAGTACAACGACCACTATGGGCATCAGGCGGGTGACGAGTGTCTGCGCCAGGTGTGTCGTGCCATGAACGACTGCCTCAGGCGGCCACTCGACATGGTGGCCAGGCTGGGCGGAGAAGAATTCGCTGTGGTGCTGCCCGAAATGGAGGGGGCTGATGCCCTGGCCGCTGCAGAACGCCTGCGCCGCGCAGTGGCGTCGCTGGCCTTGCCACATGCCCGCTCGCTCACCTCGGACATCGTGAGCATCAGTGTGGGGCTGGCCTCTACCCACGGCCGCGATGGCCTCGACGCGGGCAGCTTGCTGGCCCGAGCCGATGCAGCCCTGTATGCAGCCAAGGAACTCGGGCGCAACCGTGTGGTGCAAGCTGACGCGCTGCCTTCGACACCGGTTGCCGACCAAGGCATCGCGCCCTCCGGCGCGCTTGGAGCGGTTTCATGAACGCTTGGTCTATGGTGCAGGCCTTGCGCGCTTTGATGGGCTGGCGCCCTCCGGCCTTGAAGTTCACGGACCCGACGATGGAGGCTCGGTTTGCCGATTCGCGCAAGGAGGCCCGTCTCAACCACCACCTGGTCAGTGGCGCGGTCGCACTGGTCATCTACAACGTCTTCCTGGCTGTCGATACCATCCTCGTACCCGATGCCGTGGAGCTTGGCTGGCGTATCCGCCTGCTTTACTTCACGCCGCCCGCACTGTTGTTGCTGGTGGGGACCACTGCGTTCAAGAAGGACGTGCTGGCCCTGCCGGGGTGGTTGATTGACACGATCGTGATGCTGACAGGCATCGGTGCAGGAGTGAGTCTGCTGGTGATCGTGGCGCACTCGCAAAGCCCGTTGGCCACGACCTACTATGCGGGCCTGATGCCCATCGTGATCTACGGTAACCTTGTGCAGCGATTTCCCTTTCAATATGCCGCCGTTTTCTCGGGCTTTACCTGTGGCATGTTGGTCGGGCGAGTGGTCTACGCTGGCCGACCTCCGGGGTCGTTTGGCTGGCAGATGGAGCTTTCGCTGGTCATGCTGGTGCTGCTGATCACGGCCTACACACTGGTGATGAACTACCGGCTGGAGCTGGAAGAGCGGCGTCGGTTTGCAGGCTCTGATCGGGCACAGACCCTGCGCGATGCGCTGGAGGCTTCAAGGCGCGCTTATGCCCGCCTGTCTCGCCTGGATGGCCTGACTGGCTTGCCCAACCGACGCGACTTCGAGGCGCATCTGGCACAGGCCTGGGCTGAGCATCGCCATACGCGGCAGCCCGTGGCCTTGTGCCTGATCGACGTCGACCATTTCAAGGCCTACAACGATCGCCATGGACACCCGGCCGGTGATCAATGCCTGAAACTGATCGCCCAGGCGATGGCCAGCGCGGTCAGTGGCGGTGGTGCAGTGCTGGCCCGGTGGGGGGGCGAAGAATTCATCGTGATGCTGCCCTGGGCCACCGAGGCTTCGGCGTGCCGGCTGGCCGACAGCCTGCAGCAGGCGGTCTCGGGGCTGAGCCTTCGGCACGAGGCTTCGCCCAGTGGCGCTCGGGTTTCCATCAGCCAGGGTTTGTGTCTGATGGCTCCCGACCAACCAGGCGCATCGGTGGACCGGTTGATCTCGATGGCTGACGATGCCTTGTACCGCGCCAAGCGTCAGGGGCGTGACAGGTGGGTGCTCACTTCCGCTGACCTGCCCTTGAATGAGCTCACGCCCTGAACGGAGCCTGTGGTCATTCTTTGCCGTTGGAGGCGAATTCGATGCGCTCCACCACGTTCTTTTTGGCCAGCGTGTCGGTCACGAACGCTGTCGAGCGAACCAGAAGATCTCGTGCGACCTCCTCGAGAGGAGATCCGCTGATGGCCGCATGGCTGCCGCCAAAACCCACGCCAGCCCAGCCTGCGGCGGAAACACCGAAACCGTTTCGCTGGTTGTTGGCTTCAAATGTTCTGGAGCCCATGAGTTTGGCTTTGTTCACATCAACGAGTCGGAGATCCATGTTCATCCAGACTTTGGACTTTTTGAAGTCCACGCTGCCGGCCAGCAGCGCGATGGGCTTGGGCAGAAACCCCAGGCCGCCCAACCCTGTGGAGCTTTGTTCGAAGCCCAGCGACGTGATGGACCCGGTCACCATGTAATCTGCAGCCTCGGCCTCCACCTTGCGCCCGACCAGCGCCAGTTCCTTGTTCAGTTCTTCCAGAGCGGCACGCTCCATGATTTCGAAGCAGCCCGTCTGTGACAGTGCAGTGGCCAGCATTTCCGTCATGCCCGTGCCCACACCGGTGTAGCTGGGTTGGTTCACGGTATTGCCTGTGCCGATGCTTTCCCACCACTTGTAACGGCGAGGGTCTTCACCTCCGGCGTTCGAACCACAGTCCACCGATTTGCACTTGATCTCGCCGATCATCACCTTGGCGACGGGTTTGTCGCACCGTGGCACGGCGATCTTGCGCTCACCCACCGAACTGGGTTCAGCGGCGCAATGCAGCGCGATGCCGGCGAGCAGAGCGGCAGCGGCGAAGCGGATGGACATGTCTGGCATGGCGGGACTCCCTTGGAATGAATCCCGGCATCTTGATGCAAGTTGTTCGCGCCACACCCCCCTCCAAGGGGGGATCACACCACCACGGGCTCAGGCTCCAGCCGGATGCCGAAGCGTCCGTACACGCTCTCCTGAATCGCACGCGCGAGGGTGACCACCTCGGCGCCACTGGCTCCGCCGCGGTTGACCAGCACCAGGGCCTGCTTTTCATACACCCCGGCGCGACCGATGGACTTGCCCTTCCAGCCGCACGCGTCGATCATCCAGCCGGCGGCCAGCTTGAAGCTGCCGTCCTCCATGGGGTAGTGCACGATGTGCGGGTCGCGCGCGATGATGTCGCGGCATTGCTCGGGCGTGACCACCGGGTTCTTGAAGAAGCTGCCGACATTGCCCACCACGGCCGGATCGGGCAGCTTGGCGCGGCGCACGGCGCACACCCAGTCGAAGATCTGCTGGGCGCTGGGCTCGGTGATGCCGGTTTCCTGCACCTTGCGCTCCAGCTCCAGGTAACCCAGCACCGGCTGCCACGGCCTGGGCAGGCGCAGGCGCACACGCGTGATGATGCTTTTGCCGGCCAGGTGCTGCTTGAACACGCTGTCGCGGTAACCGAAGCGGCATTGCTCGGCGGTCAGGGTGATGGTGCGGCCCGTGACCAGGTCGACCGCGTCGAGCGATTCGAAGCGGTCTTTCAGCTCGATGCCGTAGGCCCCGATGTTCTGCACAGGGGCTGCACCCACCGTGCCCGGGATCAGAGCCATGTTTTCCAGGCCGGGCAGGCCTTGTGCCAGGCACCACTGCACGGTGTCGTGCCAGTTCTCGCCGGCGCCCACTTCCACGATGTGGCAATCGTCGCGGGTTTCGACCAGGGCGCGGCCTTTCACCTCCAGCTTGAGCACGCAGGCATCGAGGTCGCGGGTGAGCACCAGGTTGCTGCCGCCGCCCAGGATGAATTTCGGGGCGCGGCCCAGCTCGGGGTCACCCAGCAGGCGGCGCACGTCGGCTTCCGACGTGATGCGCACCAGGGTGCGGGCCACGCAGGGCAGTCCGAACGTGTTGTAAGGCTTGAGGTTGGTGCCGTTTTCGACGGCCAGGGGCGAGTGCATGGCAGAATTTTCGCAGACCCCAAAGGAGAATTGATTCCATGCCCAGTTTTGACGTGAAGCTCGACCCCAACCTGGAGGCCGTCGGCAATGCCGTGGACACCAGCGCGAAGGAAATCGGCACCCGCTTCGATTTCAAAGGCACCAGTGCCGCGGTTGAGTTCAAGAAGAAGGAAAAAGAGGTCGTGATCTTTGCCGACAGCGACTTCCAGGTCGAGCAGGTGCGCGATGTGCTCTACAGCAAGCTGACCAAGCAGAAGGTGGACATCCGCTTCCTGGACCTGGGCAAGATCGAGAAAATCGGTGGCGACAAGGTCAAGCAGGTGGTCAAGATCAAGGCCGGCATCGACGCAGAGCTGGCCAAGAAGGTGGTCAAGGTCATCAAGGACAGCAAGATGAAGGTCAACGCCAGCATCCAGGGCGAGGAAGTGCGCATCACGGGCAACAAGCGCGACGACCTGCAGGCCGCGCAAGGCGTGATCCGCAAGGAGCTCGATTACCCCTTCGACTTCGGCAACTACCGCGACTGACCCCACTGAACGCCCGGCTTGCCGGGCGTTTTCACACGATGACGCACACACAACAGACAGGGATGACGATGGTGCTTGGGCGACTGGCGGTCTGGGCCTTGCTCGTTGGCCTGATCGGCTCGGCTGACCTGACGCACGGCCAGGGTGCTGGGGGCGCACACAGCGTGGCCATGACCGGTGCGATGGGCAACAAGGCCTTGTTGGTGATCGCTGGCAGCGCGCCCAAGGCCCTGGCTGCCGGCGACAGTCACCAGGGTGTCAAGGTGCTGAGCGTGGCCGGTGATTCGGCGGTGGTCGAGGTGGCGGGGCAGCGCCAGACGATCAGGCTGGGCGGAGCCCCCGTGAGCCTCGGTGATCAGCCCGGGCAAGGCGGTGCACGCGGAGAGCGGATTGTGCTTACCTCAGGCAGCGGCGGGCATTTCACCACCGCAGGCAGCATCAATGGCAAAGCGGTTCGCTTCATGGTGGACACGGGTGCCACCTCGGTGGCCATGGGGGCAGCAGAGGCGAGGCGATTGGGCATCGACTACGAGAAAGGCCAGCGGGGCATGGCCCATACGGCCAATGGCTCGGTTCACACCTACCGGGTCAAGCTCGACCGTGTACGCATTCAGGACGTGGAAGTCTTCAACGTGGACGCCACCGTGATGCCCAGCAACATGTCCGAGATCCTGCTGGGCAACAGTTTCCTCAACCGGTTCCAGATGCAGAAGGCCGCCGATCAGTTGACCCTGATCCGTCGATTCTGATCCATGTTCTGCTTTGCAGAACTGTTTTTGTTTTTGCAGAACAGTTAAGCCTGATTTGTCTGCGGATTGCGGGAGGGGCTGAGGGCGATCTCTGGTTGATCATGCTCAGCAGCGCTGCTAGACTGCGTCGCGCTGGGGGGTGTTTCATTGTTCTGCTTTGCAGAACTTCAAACGGAGATCCACGTGCTCGACGCTTACCTCTACGACGGCCTGCGTTCGCCCATCGGGCGCCATGCTGGGGCCTTGTCGGCTGTGCGGCCCGATGACCTGGTGGCCGACGTCATGCAGGCCTTGCTGGCCCGCAGCCCCTTCCGCCTTGACCAGATCGAAGACGTGATCCTGGGTTCGACCAACCAGGCCGGTGAAGACTCTCGCAACGTGGCCCGCAACGCGGCCTTGCTGGCGGGCTTTCCCGTGAGCGTGCCCGGGCAGACGGTGAACCGCCTGTGCGCCAGCGGCCTGGCCGCCGCCATCGACGCGGCCCGGGCCGTGACCTGCGGCGAAGGGGCCCTGTACCTGGCCGGTGGCGTGGAAAGCATGAGCCGCGCGCCCTTCGTCATGGCCAAGGCCGAATCGGCCTTCAGCCGCGACATCCAGGTGTTCGACACCACCATCGGCTCGCGCTTCCCCAACCCCCGCATCACCGGGCCCTACGGCGCGCACACCATGCCTGAAACGGGTGACAACGTGGCGCATGACCTCGGCATCACCCGCGAGCAGGCCGACACCTTCGCGCTCGCCTCGCAGCACAAATTCGGTCGCGCCCAGGCCGACGGCTTTTTCGCAGGCGAGATCCACCCCATCGCCGTGCCCACCGGCCGCAAGACGCCGCCCGTGGTGGTGGCCACCGACGAACACCCGCGCCCTGACGTGAGCCTGGAGGCCCTGGCCAAGCTGCGCCCGCTGTTCGAAGGCGGCGTGGTCACGGCGGGCAATGCCTCGGGCATCAACGATGGCGCTGCGGCCTTGCTGCTCGGCAACCGCGCGGTGGGTGAGCAGGCCGGGGCCCAGCCCATGGCCCGCTTGCTGGCGGCTGCCGCTTCCGGTGTGGCCCCACGCGTCATGGGCCTGGGCCCGGTCGAGGCCATTCGCAAGGCCACGGCCCGTGCGGGCCTCACGCTCGACCAGCTCGACATCATCGAGATCAACGAAGCCTTTGCCAGCCAGGTGCTGGGCTGCCTCAAGCAGCTGGGCGTGGCCTTCGATGACCCGCGCGTCAACCCCAACGGCGGCGCCATCGCCGTGGGTCACCCGCTGGGTGCTTCCGGTGCACGCCTGCTGCTCACGGTGGCGCGCGAGCTGCAGCGCCGCCAGGGCCGCTACGCCGTGGTCAGCCTGTGCATCGGGGTGGGCCAAGGCCTGGCCCTGGTCATCGAGCGCTGCTGAGTTTTTTCTTTTTCCCGTCGCCTTCACAGGACACCCCCATGTCTGCTGCCAAAGCCTCCTTCCAGTGGGAAGACCCCTTCATGCTGCACTCGCAGCTGTCTGACGACGAACGCCAGGTGATGGATGCGGCCCGCGCCTACTGCGAAGGCCGCCTCATGCCGCGCGTGCGCGATTCCTTCCGCCACGAAACCACCGACCTGGCCATCTTCCAGGAGATGGGCGAGCTGGGCCTGCTGGGCGTGACCATCCCCACCGAGTACGGCGGTGCGGGCCTGAACTACGTGAGCTACGGTCTGGTGGCCCGCGAGGTCGAACGTGTGGACTCTGGCTTTCGCTCGATGATGAGCGTGCAGTCGTCGCTGGTGATGGTGCCCATCAACGAGTTCGGCTCTGAGGCGCAGAAGCAGAAGTACCTGCCCAGGCTGGCGCGTGGCGAATGGATCGGCTGCTTCGGCCTGACCGAGCCCAACCATGGCTCTGACCCCGGCAGCATGGTGACCCGCGCGCGCAGCGTGCCTGGGGGCTTCGAGCTGACCGGCGCCAAGATGTGGATCACCAATTCGCCCGTGGCCGATGTGTTCGTGGTGTGGGCCAAGAACGATGCGGGCAAGATCCGTGGCTACATCCTGGAAAAGGGCATGGCGGGCCTGAGTGCGCCGGCCATCCACGGCAAGGTGGGCCTGCGCACCTCCATCACGGGCGAGATCGTGATGGACAAGGTGTTCGTGCCGGCCGAGAACGAGCTGCCCCATGTGGAAGGTCTCAAGGGCCCCTTCACCTGCCTGAACTCGGCCCGCTACGGCATCTCGTGGGGTGCCATGGGCGCGGCCGAATTCTGCTGGCACGCCGCGCGCCAGTACACACTCGACCGTACCCAGTTCGGCCGCCCGCTGGCCGCCAACCAGCTGATCCAGAAAAAGCTGGCCGACATGCAGACCGAAATCGCCCTGGGCCTGCAAGGCTCGCTGCGCCTGGGCCGCATGAAAGACGAAGGCACGGCCGCCCCCGAGATCACCTCGCTGATGAAGCGCAACAACTGCGGCAAGGCGCTGGACATTGCCCGCGTGGCCCGCGACATGCACGGCGGCAACGGCATTTCCGACGAATACGGCGTGATCCGCCACGTGGTCAACCTGGAGGTGGTCAACACCTACGAAGGCACCCACGACATCCACGCCCTGATCCTGGGCCGCGCCCAGACCGGCATCCAGGCCTTCAGCTGACACCGGGTCGCCACGAGACCCGACCACGCACACACCGACGGAGACACCGACATGGACCTGACCTTCACCCCCGAGCAGGAAGCCTTTCGCCAGGACATTCGCGCCTGGGTGCGCGAGAACCTGCCGGCCGAGATTTCCGAGAAGGTGCACAAGGCGCAGCGCCTGAGCAAGGACGACATGCAGCGCTGGGCGCGCATCCTGGGCCGCAAGGGCTGGCATGGTTACGGCTGGCCGCGCCAGTTCGGCGGCCCCGGCTGGGATGCCGTGCAGCGCCACATCTTCGAAGAAGAGTGCGCCATGGCCGGCAGCCCGCGCATCGTGCCTTTCGGCCCGGTGATGGTGGCGCCCGTCATCATGGCCTTCGGTTCGCCCGAGCAGCACGAGCGCTTCCTGCCCGGCATCATGAGCGGCGATGTGTGGTGGAGCCAGGGCTACAGCGAGCCGGGTTCGGGCTCTGACCTGGCCTCGGTCAAGACCCGCGCCGAGCGCCATGGCAACGTCTACATCGTCAATGGCCAGAAGACCTGGACCACGCTGGGCCAGCATGGCGACTGGATCTTCTGCCTGGTGCGCACCAACACCGAGTGCAAGCCGCAGGCCGGCATCTCCTTCCTGCTGATCGACATGAAGTCGCCCGGCGTGAAGGTGCGGCCCATCCTCACGCTCGACGGCGAGCACGAGGTCAACGAAGTCTTCTTCGACGACGTGGAAGTGCCGGTCGAGAACCTGGTGGGCCAGGAGAACATGGGCTGGACCTACGCCAAGTACCTGCTGGCCCACGAGCGCACCAACATTGCCGACGTGAACCGCGCCAAGCGCGAGCTGGAGCGCCTCAAGCGCATCGCGCAGGCCGAAGGCGTGTACGACGACGTGCGCTTTCGCGACCAGATCGCGCTGCTGGAAGTCGACATCGTGGCGCTGGAGATGATGGTGCTGCGCGTGTTGAGCGCCGAGCAGGGCGGCAAGAAGGCGCTGGATGTGGCGGGCCTGCTCAAGATCCGTGGCAGCGAGATCCAGCAGCGCTACACCGAACTGATGATGCTGGCCGCAGGCCCGGCCGCCTTGCCTTTCCTGATGGAGGCCATGGAGGCCGGCTGGCAGGGTGACCAGTACGCGGGTGGTTTTCCGGGCGGCCGCGTGGACAGCGCGCCGCTGGCCTCGAACTACTTCAACTACCGCAAGACCACCATCTACGGTGGTTCCAACGAAGTGCAGCGCAACATCGTGGCGCAGACCCTGCTGGGCTGAGCCTGCACAGGGCCTCAGGTTTCAAGCGACACATTCGCCAAAGGACGCCGACATGGATTTCGATTTCACGCCCGACCAGGATCAACTGCGCGACATGGTGGCCCGCTGGGTGCACAAGGACCACACCTTCGACCACCGTCGGGCGCTGGCCAAGGCCGGTGGCGCACAGGGCATCGACCCCAGCAGCACCTGGGAAGCCCTGGGGGGGCTGGGCCTGCTGGGCCTGGCCGTGCCCGCCGACTTCGACGGCATGGACATGGGCCCGGTGGAGGCCATGGTGGTGATGGAAGAGCTGGGCCGCGGCCTGGTGGCCTCACCGTATGCGGCGGCCAGCCTGATGGGCGCGGGCCTGCTGCGTGACCATGCGCCGGCCGCTTTGCAGCAGGCCTGGTTGCCACGTGTGGCCGAAGGCACAGCACGTGTGCTGCCGGCCCTGCAGGAAAAGGGCGCGCGCCACCGCCTGAACGTGGTGGCCACCACGGCCGTGCAGCAAGGTGGTCAGTGGTTGTTGAGCGGCGTGAAGAACCTGGTGCCCGTGGGCGGTGATGACGGTGTGGCCGAGGCCTACATCGTGCCGGCCCGCGTGCGTGGCGATGTGGCCAGCCGCGAAGGCATTGCCTTGTTCCTGGTCGAGAAGGGCGCGGCGGGCCTGCAGACGGCGCTGTACCCGCTGCAGGATGCGTCACGCGCGGCCGAGCTGCGTTTCGACCACACGCCTGCCACGTTGATCGTGGCCGAGGGCATCGACGCGCTGGAGCACATGGTCGACATCGGCATCGCGGCCCTGTGTGCCGAAGGTGTGGGCGCCATGGAAGCCTTGCTGGCGCTGACGGTGGACTACCTGAACACGCGCAAGCAGTTCGGCGTGGTCATCGGCAGTTTCCAGGCCCTGCGGCACCGCGCGGCCGACATGAAGATGCAGCTGGAGCTGGCTCGCTCCATGAGCTACTTCGCCACGCTCAAGCTCACGGCGCCTGCGGCCGAGCGCCGCCGTGCGGTCGCGCAGGCCAAGGTGCAGCTGGGGCAATCGATGCGCTTTGTGGGGCAACAGGCCACGCAGCTGCACGGTGGCATCGGCGTGACCGACGAATACGTGGGCGCGCACTACTTCAAGCGCCTGACCTGCATCGAGCTGTCGCTGGGCGACACCCTGCATCACCTGGGCGAGGTGTCGGCCCGCATGACCGAGCACGCGGGCGTGGTGGCCTGAACCTTCACACCGCCGCAGCCGTGGCGAGTGTGTCGAACTCCACGGGGTCGTGCGCACAGAACAGCGTGACCTCGTGCCCGTGGTCACGCTTGAGCTCACGCAGGCGCTGCTGGTTGGCCATGCGGGTGGCCCCGTCCATCTGCACCAGGTTCTGGAAAATGCGCAGGCCCAGCGGGCAGGTGGGGTCCATGTCGGTTTCGCCACGGTAGAAGTAGGCGTCACCGCAATGCAGCATCCAGCCTGAATCGCCCTTGACGGCGATGCCGCAGTGGCCCCGCGTGTGGCCCGTCAGGGGCACCAGCAGCACCTCGTCGTCGGTGCCGGGCAGGGCGCGCATGGCCTCGAAGCCCATCCAGCGCTCGCCCGCCACCTCGTGGCGCACCCAGGCCGGCCCGTGGGCCCACTGGTGCGGCAGATAGCGCCCCTTTTCCTGCAGGGTGGGGCGCGACAGGGCCGCGTCCAGCTCGCGTTGGAACACATGCACCTGGGCCTTGGGGAAGTCGCCCAGGCCGCCGGCATGGTCCAGGTCGAGGTGGGTGGGCACGACGTGCCGCACATCGGCCGGATCGAACCCCAGTTCGCGGATCTGGAACAAGGCGGTGTCCGACATGCGGTATTGCGGGTTCACGACCGCATTGAAGGCCAGGCCCATGCGCGAGGGCTGGGCCACATCGGCCGTGCCGATGCCGGTGTCCACCAGGATCAGGCCATCGCGGCCCTCGATCAGCAGGCAGTGGCAGCACATCTTGGCCTTGCCCAGCCAGCGGCCTTCGCCGTTGATCAGGCGCTGGCCCAGGGGGCACATCGAGCCGCAGTTGAGGTGGTGGATGCGCATGGGCCAGAGTCTCCTTGAAGGATCAGGACTGCAAGCCGTGCTTCCTGATCTTGTCGTGCAGCGTGGTCTTGGCCACTTTCAGGGCCTCCGCGCATCGTGCCACGTTTCCGCCCTGGCGCTCCAGCTCGGCCTGGATCAGCTCGCGCTCGAAGCGCTCGACCGCCTCGGCCAGGGGCAAGCCGCCCGCATCCGCCACGGGGCTGGCCGAGCCCGACGGGGCGCCCAGCACGGCATTGGGCACGCCCAGCACCAGGCAGTCGGCCACGTTGCGCAGCTCGCGCACATTGCCCGGCCAGTCGTGCTGCATCAGGCGCGACATCTGCTCGGCGCTGATCTCGGGCTGCGGCCGGTGGAAGCGTTCGGCCGCCAGCAGGCCGAAGTGCGTCATCAGCATGGGGATGTCTTCGCGGCGCTCGCGCAGGGGCGGCAGCACGATGTTGACCACGTTCAGTCGGTAGTACAGGTCGGTGCGGAAGCTGCCGTCCCTGGCCTTGTCCTGCAGGTTCTCCTTGGTGGCGGCCACGAAACGGCAGTGCACCGGCACCGACTGGTTGGCGCCCAGGCGCTCCAGCTGGCGTTCCTGCAGCACGCGCAGCAGCTTGATCTGCATGGGCATGGGCATGGTTTCCAGCTCGTCGAGGAACAGCGTGCCGCCGGCGGCGAACTCGATCTTGCCGATGCGGCGTTTTTGCGCGCCCGTGAAGGCACCGGCCTCGTGGCCGAACAGCTCGCTGTCGAGCAGGTTGTCGGGCATGCCGCCGCAGTTCAGCGCCACGAAGGGCTGCTCGCGCCGGCCCGAGCAGTCGTGCAGGGCCTGGGCCACCAGCTCCTTGCCGCAGCCGGTTTCGCCATGCACCAGCACATCGACCGGCGAATCGGCCACGTCCATGATCAGTTTGCGCACGGCGGCCATGGCGGCCGACTTGCCGATCAGCTTGCCTTCGATGCCGTTGCGGAAGGCCAGCTGGCGGCGAAGCTGCCCCACCTCCAGGCTCAGCAGGCGCTTTTCCAGGGCCTTGCGCACCACCTCGGTCAGGTGCTCGGGCGCAAAGGGCTTGGGGATGAAGTCGTAGGCGCCGCTGCGCATGGCATCGACCGCCAGGTTGATGTCGCCATGGCCGGTGATCATGATCACGGGCAGGGCCTTGTCATGCTGCTGGCACAGGCGCACCAGCGACAGGCCGTCGGCCTTGGGCAGACGCATGTCGGTCACGACCACGCCCACGCCACCTTGCATGATGCGCGTGAGCGCCTGCTCGGCCGAGGCCACGCCCTCCACGGGCAGGCCGGCCAGCTGCATGGCCTGCACGCAGCCCAGGCGCAGGGCCGGGTCGTCCTCGACGATGAGGATCAGGTGCTCGGGGGCAGGGACGGTCGCGGTCATGGCAGCGGGTTGGCAGCGGGGGCTGAATGTTCGGTCGTGGGGGGATCGGCCGTTTCACCGGGCTCCGGTGCACGGCTGGGCAGATCGATGATGAAGCGCGCACCGCCCTCAGGCAGGTTCTCGGCCCGCAGTTCCCCCTGGAAGCTGCGCACGATGTCGCGCGAGATCGACAGGCCCAGGCCCAGCCCTTCACCGCGGGGCTTTGTGGTGAAGAAGGGCTCGAAGAGCCGGTCTGCCCCGTGGGCGGGCAGGCCGGGGCCGTTGTCGTCGATCAGCAGGCGGATGCGGTTCGGGTCGGCCACCTCGGTGTGCAGGTGCAGTGTGCGGTGGGGCTGGTCTTTCATGGCATCCAGCGCATTGCCGATCAGGTTCACCAGCACCTGTTCCAGCCGATTGGGTTCGCCCCACACTTCGATGGCCTCGTCCTGGCAGTCGTTGTGCAAGCTCACGTGGTCGCTGCGCAGGCGCGCCACGAACAGCAGCAGCGCATTGTTCACGGCCTGAGAGAGGTCCATGCGGCTGGCGGTGGCCGGTGCCTTGCGCGCAAAGCCCTTGAGTGACTGCACGATCTCGCCCATCTGCTCGGTCAGGCGGGTGATCAGCGCCAGGTTGCTGCCCACCGTGGCCAGGTCGCCGCGCTGCAGAAAGGCACTGGAATTGCCGGCCAGCGTGCGGATGGCGCCCAGGGGCTGTGACAGCTCATGCGTGATGCCGGTGGACATCTGGCCCACCGCCGCCAGTTTGGCCGCTTGGATGAGCTCGTCCTGCGCTTCGCGCAGCGTGTGTTCGGCCTGGATGCGTTCGGCCACTTCCTTGCGCAGGCGCTCGTTGGCGCTGGCCAGGGCGCTGGTGCGGCGCGCCACTTTCGACTCCAGGTCGGAGTTGGCTTTTTCCAGCATGCGCTTGGCCGCCAGCTTCTGGCGCACCAGGCGCTGGCGCTGCTGCACCACCAGCCACAGCAGGCATACGAAGCCGGTGGCCACGGCCGACAGCATGGCCACCATCACGGCCTGCTTGCGCACGCTGTCGACCTCGTGCAGGCTCCACAGGCGCCAGCCCATCTTGCGCAGGTCGCGGGGCACGGCCATCAGGGTTCGGCCCAGGCGCTCCTGGAAGGCGTGGTTCGACAGCACCAGCCCGTCCCGGCGGGTGACCTCGCTGGGGTTGACCAGCTCGGGGCCCAGGGGAAACAGCCGCAGGCGGCTTTCGCTGTACAGCTGCGCGATCTGCAGCTCGATGCGTTTTTCGATCGGGGTTTCGGCCAGTCGCTGGTACAGCCAGTCGGGCTCGGAAGCCAGGATGATCACGTCGTGTTCATCGACGATCACGGCGGGCGTGGCCAGCATGGCCCACAGCTGCTGCACGGGTTGCAGCGAGATCTTGATGACGGCCACGCCCACGATGCGGCCTTCCTGACGGATGGGGTTGGCCAGGTAGTAGCCCGGCTGGCGGCTCGTGTTGCCGATGGCGAAATGCCGCCCCACCTGCCCGGCCAGGGCCGTGAGGAAGTAGGGCCGGAACGACAGGTCTTCGCCCATGAAGCTGCCGGCTTCGCGGTAGTTGCTGGTGCCCACCACCGTGCCACGGGTGTTCAGCACATACACCGCCATGCTGCCCAGCTGGGCGTTGAGCTTGGCCAGGTAGGCATTGACCGGCACGGTCGAGGCATTGGGCTGGGGGGCGGCCAGCAGGGCCAGCACTTCCTGGTTCAGCTGGATGGTGGCGGGCACCGTTTCCAGCCGGTTCAGCATGCCCTCCATGGCCGAGTTGAACAGCTCAAGCTTGTGCTCGGTGTTCGAGCGCGAGGCCGCCAGGCCCTGGCGCCAGCTGGCCTCATACGCCAGCAAGCCGGTGGCCAGCATGGCCAGCGCCACCAGCAGGGCGCCCACCATGATGCGGCTGCGGCGCACCACCTCCTGCACCGACACATCGCCCGTGAGCAGGGCGTCACGGATCGATGTCTGCGTGTCGGGGCTGTCGTCAGGCATGACCCAAGGATATCAGTCAGGGGTACAGGCCACGCATGGCACGGGCTTGCAGCACGCGGGTGCAAGCCTGGATGAAGGCCGCGGTGCGCAGGTTCACGCCTCGCTCCTGCGAGAGCTGCCAGATGGCGGCAAATGCCTCGGTCAGCACGCGGTCGAGCTTGTCCATGATGTCCTGCTCGGTCCAGAAGAAGCTGGTGGCGTTCTGCACCCACTCGAAGTAGCTCACCGTCACGCCACCGGCATTGGCCAGCACATCGGGCAGCACCACGCAGCCGCGGGCGTTCAGCACGTCTTCGGCTTCGGGGGTGGTCGGGCCGTTGGCGCCTTCCACGATCAGGCGGGCCTGGATCTGGCCCACATTGGCCAGCGTGATCTGCTTTTCCAGGGCGGCGGGCAGCAGGATGTCGCAGGGCGTCTGCCAGAACTGCTCGCGGCTCAGGAAGGTGGTGCCGGGCAGGTCGCTCCACTGGCCACCCCGGGCCAGGTGCTCGCTCACGGCCACGGGGTCGATGCCGGCTTCGGCGTGCACGGTGCCGGCCACATCCTGGATGGCCACGATGCGGGCACCGGCCTGGTGGAAGGCCCGTGCGGCGGCGCTGCCCACATTGCCGAAGCCCTGGATGGCCACGCGGCTGCCCGGCAGCTGCATGCCCAGTTTCTGGCAGGCCTCGCGGGCCACCACGTAGCAGCCCTGGCCGGTGGCGTCACGGCGGCCCAGGCTGCCGCCCATGGTCACGGGCTTGCCGGTGACCACGCCGGTGTGCATGGCCCCGTGGTTGATGGCGTAGGTGTCCATCATCCAGGCCATGACCTGGTCGTTGGTGTTCACATCGGGGGCCGGGATGTCTTGGTCCGGCCCGATGAAGTGGCCCAGCTCGCTGGTGTAGCGACGCGTCAGCCGTTCCAGTTCGCCCAGGCTCAGCTGCTTGGGGTCGACGCGCACGCCGCCCTTGGCGCCGCCGTAGGGCAGGTTCACGGCGGCGTTCTTGATGGTCATCCAGCCCGACAGGGCCATCACTTCCGACAGGTTCACCTCGGGGTGAAACCGCACGCCGCCTTTGCCTGGTCCGCGCGACAGGTTGTGCTGCACGCGGTAGCCCTCGAAGTGCTCGATGCGGCCATCGTCCATGCGCACGGGCACATCGACGATCAGCGTGCGCTTGGGACGGCGCAGGGTGTCGGTCCAGCGGGCCAGGTCGCCCAGGTGGGGCTCCACCCGGTCCAGTTGCTCCAGGAACATGCCCCAGGCGCCGGGGGCGTCTTCGGGCAGGTAAGAAGGAATTCGAGGCGTATGAACCATGGGGAGACCTTTCAGCGGGGGTCAGTGGTGCAGGATGCGCGCGAGGAACTGCTGGGCACGCTCGGAATTCGGGTGGTCGAAGAAGTCGGCCTTGGGGCGGTCTTCGACGATGCGGCCGGCGTCCATGAAGATCACCCGGTCGGCCACTCGGCGCGCAAAGCCCATCTCATGGGTCACGCACATCATGGTCATGCCTTCGGTGGCCAGCTCGGTCATCACATCCAGTACCTCGCCCACCATCTCGGGGTCGAGCGCCGAGGTGGGCTCGTCGAACAGCATCACCACCGGGTCCATGCACAGGGCGCGGGCAATGGCCACACGCTGCTGCTGGCCGCCCGACAGCTGACCGGGCGCCTTCGATGCATGGGCCTTCAGGCCCACACGCTCCAGCAGGCGCATGCCCTTGTCATGGGCTTCGTCCTTGCCGCGACCCAGCACGTGCAGCTGGGCCAGCATCAGGTTCTCGATGATGCTCAGGTGGGGAAACAGCTCAAAGTGCTGGAACACCATGCCCACGCGTGAGCGCAGTTTGGACAGGTTGGTTTTCGGGTCATTGACCGTGACGCCATCGACGATGATGCGCCCGCCCTGGATGGGCTCCAGGCCGTTGACGGTCTTGATCAGGGTGGACTTGCCCGAGCCCGAGGGGCCGCACACCACCACCACTTCGCCTTTGGCGACGGTGGTCGAGCAGTCGGTCAGCACCTGGAAGGCGCCGTAGTGCTTGGAAACGTGGTCGATCTGGATCATGGGGGACTCCGGTGAGCGCGCGGGCTCAGACGTGGGTGCGGGTGCTTTGTAGGCTCTGCACCCAGCGCGACAGCGCGAAGCAGAGGACGAAATAGACGCCGCCGGCGAACAGCAGCATTTCCACCAGCCGGCCGTCGCGGTCGCCCACCTTGTAGGCCGAGCCGAAGAAGTCGGCCAGGGCCGAGACGTAGACCAGCGAGGTGTCCTGGAAGAGCACGATGCCCTGGGTCAGCAGCAGCGGCACCATGTTGCGGAAGGCCTGCGGCAGGATCACCAGGCGCATGGCCTGCATGCGGCTCAGGCCCAGGGCCGTGGCGGCGGCCAGCTGGCCTTTGGGCACGCTCTGGATGCCCGCGCGGATGATCTCCGAGTAGTAGGCCGCTTCGAACAGCGCAAAGCCGACCAGGGCCGAGGCCAGGCGCACATCGGTGGTGGGGTCGAGCTTGAAGACCTGGGTGAGCAGTTGCGGCACCAGCAGGAAGAACCACAGCAGCACCATCACCAGCGGCACGGCGCGGAACAGGTTCACGTAGCCCGCCGAGAACCAGCGCAGCGGGGCCAGGGGCGACAGCCGCATGATGGCCAGCAGCGTGCCCCACAGGATGCCCACCACCAGGGCCGTGGCCGTGATCTCCAGCGAGACCAGCATGCCATCCCACAGGAAGGGCAGGGAAGCGGGAATGGAGGACCAGTCGAATTCGTAAGCCATGTTCATCTCCTGGTCATTGACCCATGTAGCCGGGCACGCGCACGCGCTTTTCCAGCCAGCTCATCAGCAGCATGACCACCACGTTGATGGCCAGGTACATCAGGGTGACGGCAATGAAGGACTCGTAGGCCTGTGCGGTGTAGTCCACCAGCTGGCGACCTTGTGCGGCCAGCTCCAGCAGGCCGATGGTCGAGCACACGGCCGAGTTCTTGAAGATGTTGAGGAACTCCGAGGTGATCGGAGGCACCACCAGGCGCAGGGCCATGGGCAGCAGCACATGGCGGTAGGCCTGGGGCAGGCTCAGGCCCAGGGCCAGTGCAGCGCGCACCTGGCCCACGGGTTGGCTGAGGATGCCGGCGCGCACCTGCTCGCACACGCGGGCGCTGGTGAACAGACCCAGGCACAGCACGGCGGCGCCGAACTGCTGGGTTTCGGGGGCGAGCTGCTTGATGGCATCGCCCCAGGCGGTGGGCAGCAGCTCCGGCACGATGAAGTACCAGATGAACAGCTGCACCAGCAAAGGAATGTTGCGCAGCACCTCCACATAGCCGGTCGCGAAACGACGCAGCCACGGGGAGGGCACCGTGCGCAGCACCCCCATCAGGCAACCGAGGGCCAGGGCGATGACCCAGGCACTCAGCGAGACGGTGACGGTCATTTTCAGACCCGCCACCATCCAGTCCCAGTAGACGCCACCATCACCGGTGACCGTGGGTTCGGTGAACACCGACCAGTTCCATTGATAGCTCATGTCTGCTCCTGATGAGGGGTGCGCACGTCAGCCTCAGAAGGCGTGGCGGATGCCGACCTGCAGGGCGCTGACGTCCTTGCCGTTGGCCGTGGTCGGGCCGGCGCCGCTGGCCGCGCCAGCGGTGTACTGGGTGCCCGATCCGTTCTGGATGACGGTGCCGATGGCGTACAGCCTGGTGCGCTTGCTCAGGGCGTGGGTGTAGCCCAGGGTGTACTGGCTGGCACGGCTGCCGGCCAGGTCTTCGGTGGTGCCTGTGCCCACGCCAGCGCTGAAGGTGCCGTTGGCCGACACCGGCACCAGCACGCCGGCCAGGGCTTCGGTGCGGTCCACGGTGGCCACGCCGCCCAGGTTGTTCACGCGCTGCACGCCGCCGGTCACCTTGAAGGCACCGAAGTCGTAGCTGCCGGTCAGCAGGGCGTAGTTGGCGTCCACCTTGGTGGCGTCGGCGGCCTTGAACTGGCTCAGGGCCAGGCCCGCGGCGAAGGCGCCTGCGTTGTACTGGGCACCCAGGCCGTACACATTGCTGGCGGTGTTGCTGGTGCCGGTTTCACCCAGGGCGGTCATGGCCTGCACGGTGAAGCCGCCGAAGCTGGCCGACTTCAGCACGATGCTGTTGTTGGCGCGGCTGGTGGTCGAGACGATGCCGCTGGAAGCGGCCGAGCCAGCGCCCGTGCCATAGGGGTCGAAGGTGTCCAGCACCACGTACTGGGGAATGTTCTGGCGGCCCAGGTTCAGCGAGCCCAGACCCGATTGGTTCAGGCCCACCCAGGCCTGACGACCCCAGGCCAGGCCACCCTGGCCCAGCGAGCCGGTGTCGGCGTTGATGCCCATTTCCAGCTGGAACTGGGCGCTCAGGCCGTTGCCGAGGTCTTCCGTGCCTTTGAAGCCCAGACGCGAGCCGCTCACGCCGCCGGTTTGCACCGACAGCTGCGAGCCGGTGCTGCCCTGACCGTATTGCAGGTACAGGTCGGCGATGCCGTAGACGGTCACGGCGTTCTGGGCCGATGCCGTGAAGGGGAGGACCAGGGCCACGGTGGTGGCGATGGCAGAGACAGCGGCCAGGGTCAGGTGGTTCTTGCGTTGCATGCTCAGTACTCCAGGAAGATGCGTTGGATTTGCTTGGTGTCGGTGGTCTGGGTCAGGGCCAGTGCGGTCAGCAGGCGGGCCTTCTGCGGGTTCAGGTCATGGGCCACCACCCAGTCGTAGTCGTCGTCGGGTTGCTCGGCGTTGCGCAGCACGAAGCCGCCGCCGCCCACGCGCGACGAGCGAACGATCACCACACCCTTGCTGCGCAACTCGCGCAGGGCAGGCACCACGTCTTTCGAGACCGAACCATTGCCGGTGCCGGCGTGGATCAGGGCCTTGGCGCCAGCGGCGGCGAAGGCCTGGTAGGCCACGGGCGAGGCGTTGCCATGGCCGTAGGCAATGTCCACCTGGGGCAGGGCGTCGATCTGGTCGATGTCGAACTCGCTGTTCACCGTGTGGCGCTTGACGGGGGCGCGGAACCAGTGGGTCTGGCCCTCCACCACCATGCCCAGTTCGCCCCAGGGGCTCTTGAAGGCGTCAGGGCGCACGTTCACGGCCTTGCTCACGTCTCGGCCGGTGTGGATCTGGTCGTTCATGGTCACCAGCACGCCCTTGCCGGCGGCGGCAGGGGCTGCGGCCGTGGCCACGGCGTTGTACAGGTTCAGGGCGCCGTCGGCCGACAGGGCCGTGCCGGGGCGCATGGAACCCACCACCACGATGGGCTTGCTGGTGCGCACGGTCACATTCAGGAAGAAGGCGGTTTCTTCCAGCGTGTCGGTGCCGTGGGTGATCACGATGCCGTCCACGTCCTTCTGCTTGCTCAGGGCCGAGACGCGCTTGGCCAGTTGCAGCAGGTGGGCGTTGGTGAAGCTTTCCGACGCGATCTGGAACACCTGCTCGCCGCGCACGTTGGCCACGTTGCCGATCTCGGGCACCGAGGCCAGCAGCTTGTCCACCGGCACCTTGGCGGCCTGGTAGGTGGCGCTGTTGGCGGCCGAGGCGCCAGCACCGGCGATGGTGCCGCCGGTGGCCAGGATCACCACCTGGGCTTTCTTGGCGGCTTGTGCCAGGGCGTGCTGGGCGGGCACGAAGCCCAGCGCCAGGGCAGCGCCCACGGCGGTCAGCCAGCGGCTGAGGGGATGGTTCATGTCTTCACTCCTTGTGGGGTTCAGGCAATGCAGCGGCTCGACCCGGCCACATTCAGGGTGTTGAGGGCCGTGTGCGGTGCTGCGAGGGTTGGAACGGCTGGGTGAGATTCAGCGGGGGCCGGCAGTGCGTGCCCGACCTCGTTCGGTGGCCTCGGGCGAATGGCCCGGGCCACTCTTCATGTCATTCGAAAGGCTTGTCGTTGGGGGCCTTGAACAGGGCCTGCACGTCGTCCGACATCGGCCAGGCCAGGTTCAGGCCCTTGGGCGGGATCGGTTGCTGGAACCACTTGGCGTAGATCTTGGCCGCTTCGCCCGAGGTCATGGCCCTGGTCAGGGCGGCATCGACGATCTTCTTGAAACCGGCATCGTCCTTGCGCAGCATGCAGGCGTAAGCCTCTTCCGACATCGGCTTGCCCACCACCACCCAGTCATCGGCCTTCTTGGCCTTGGCCTTTTCGCCGTACAGCAGGGCGTCGTCCATCATGAAGGCCACGGCGCGGCCGGTTTCCAGGGTCAGGAACGACTCGCCATGGTCCTTGGCCGAGATGATGCGCATGCCGGCATCCTTCTCTTCGTTGTACTTGCGCAGCAGGCGCTCCGAGGTGGTGCCGGCGGTCACGACCACGTTCTTGCCCTTGAGGTCGGGGAAGTCCTTGATGCCCGAATCCTTCTTGGTCATCAGGCGGGTGCCGACCACGAAGATGTTGGTCGAGAAGTTGACCTGGCGGGCGCGCTCGGTGTTGTTGGTGGTCGAGCCGCATTCGATGTCGACCGTGCCATTGACGATCAGGGGGATGCGGTTCTGCGAGGTCACGGGCACCAGCTTGATGGCCAGGCCCGGCTTCTTGAGTTCGGCCTTCACGGCGTCGACCACCTTGAGCATCATCTCGTGGGAATAGCCCACCACCTGTTGCTTGTCGTCGTAGTACGAGAAGGGGATCGACGATTCGCGGTGGCCCAGGGTGATGGTGCCGGTTTCGGCGATCTTGGCCAGCGTGGGCGAGGCCGGTTGGGCCAGGCTGCTCAGCGCGGTGCCAGCCAGCAGGGCGGCCGTCACGGCCGTGCGGAACATCATGCGGTTCATGTCGGTGGTCCTTTTCAAGTGGCCGGGGGCCATGCGGTGGAAGACCCTGTGCATTTCGCACGCTGCGTGCCAGCTTTCTGTGGCCCAGTTGATCTCGCAAGTTGTTGATTCAAAAAGGTGTTTTTTCAGCGATTGGCGGCGCTTGTGCGGAAGTCCGGATTTCCGTTCGGTGGGTCGTACGGAATGCCGGACACCCCTGAGGGTGAACCCTGGCCTGATCCCTGGCATGATCGCGGGCCTGTCGTTTCACGCCCTTTGCCGCACACCATGGCCCGTCGCCCCCGCCTGCCTGCCGGTCACAACACGCTCGACCAGATCCTGTTCGACCAGGGCTTTGGCGCCCGCCGCGAATGCGAGGGCCTGATCTGCAGCGGCCTGGTCAGCGTCAATGGCGAAGTGGTCGATGACCCCGACGCCGTGTTCCCCGAAGACCGCCTCAGCCTGGTGGTTGATGGGCTGCCCTGGGTCACGCACGTGCAGGCCCTGATCATGTTGCACAAGCCAGCCGGCTACGAGTGCTCGCTCAAGCCGGGCGCCTGGCCGGGCGTGCACAACCTGCTGCCGCCTGCGCTGCGCCGCCGGGGCCTGCAACCCGTGGGCCGGCTCGACCAGGACACCACCGGCCTGCTGCTCATGACCGACGACGGCGCGCTGCTGCATGCCCTGACCTCGCCCAAGAAGAACGTGCCCAAGGTGTACGAAGTGACCTGCAAGCACCCCGTCACGCCCGAGCAGATCAAAAAACTGCTGGCGGGTGTGGTGCTGGACGACGACCCGGCCCCGGTGGCAGCGCATGCCGCCGAGGTGGTGGGTGAAGGCGAGGGTGGTGAGCCCTCCTGCCACCTGCGGCTTACCCTGTTGCAGGGCAAGTACCACCAGGTCAAGCGCATGGTAGCCGCCGTGAGCAACCGGGTGGAAGGCCTGCACCGCAGCAGCATTGGCCGCCTGGCACTGCCCGCCGATCTGGCCCCAGGTCAGTGGTGCTGGATCGAAGACCCGGCCGTGGTGCTGCCTTGATGCCTGCGCTTCTGCGCCGAGCCCCTGCCTGAGCCCATAATCTCGCCATGCAAGTCTTTCGTGGGTTTCACCATGCGGCGCTGGCTCCGGCCTGTGCCCTGACGATCGGCAATTTCGACGGCGTTCACCGTGGCCACCAGGCCATGCTGGCCCTGTTGCGCTCGGAGGCCCAGCACCGGGGCCTGCCCAGCACGGTCATGACCTTCGAGCCACACCCCAAGGATTACTTCTCGGCCCTGGCGGGCAAGCCCGAACTGGCGCCCCACCGCATCGCCACCCTGCGCGACAAGCTGGCCGAGCTGGAGCGCTGCGGCGTTGACCAGGTCGTGGTGCTGCCCTTCGACCAGCGCCTGGCCTCGCTCAGCCCGCAGGCCTTCATCGACGATGTGATCGTGGGGGGGCTGCACGCCCGCTACGTGCTGGTGGGTGATGACTTCCGATTCGGCGCCAGACGCGCCGGTGACTACGACATGCTCGACGCCGCAGGCCTGGCTCAGGGCTTTGACGTGGCCCGCATGCGCAGCTACGAGGTGCACGGCTCACGCGTGTCGTCCAGCGGTGTGCGTGACGCCCTGCTGGCCGGCGACATGCCCCGGGTGGCCGAGATGCTGGGGCGCCCCTACACCATCAGCGGCCACGTCATCCATGGCGCCAAGCTGGGCCGCAGCCTCGATTGTCGCACCCTGAACGTGCGCTTCGGCCACGACAAGCCGGCCACCTCCGGCATCTTCGTGGTCCGCACGCACGGCCTGGCCGAACAGCCCCTGGAAGGCGTGGCCAGCCTGGGTGTGCGCCCAACGGTGGAAGACGCCGGGCGTGTGCTGCTGGAGGTCCATTGCTTCGAGTGGCCGGCTGCCCTGGGCAAAGAAGGGGGCTACGGTAAAATCGTGCGCGTGGAACTGCTGCACAAACTCCGAGACGAAGCCCGCTACGACGGGCTGGAGGCCTTGCAGGCGGCCATTCACAAGGACATCGCCGACGCCAAGGGCTTCTTCCAGGCCCAGGGCCGTCAGACCACCCGCGACCGAATTTGACGCGGGCCGACTGACCTGCCGGCGCGCGATGCACCGGTGGCGGGCCCGCTGCGCCACACCTTTGCAACGCCGGGTCGGTCGGCGATGCGCCCCCCGATTGCCGAAGCCCGGCCGCCTCGCCTTGTCAGCGCTGGCCGTGGCTCGAACCTGACGAGATCGCCATGAGCCAAGATGCCAAGCCCGCCAAGGGCAACAAGCCGGACGCCGCACCCGAGTCGAAGTACCGCGCCACGCTGAACATGCCCGACACCGCCTTCCCCATGCGCGGTGACCTGCCCAAGCGCGAACCCGCCTGGGTGGCCGAGTGGGAAGCTGGCGACCTGTACGGCAAGCTGCGCGCTGCCCGCGTGGGTGCCAAAAAGTTCGTGCTGCACGACGGCCCGCCCTATGCCAACGGCAACATCCACATCGGGCACGCCGTCAACAAGGTGCTCAAGGACATGATCGTCAAGTCGCGCCAGCTGGCCGGCTTCGACGCGGCTTACATCCCCGGTTGGGACTGCCACGGTCTGCCCATCGAAAACCAGATCGAAAAAACCTTCGGCCGCAACCTCAGCCGCGATGACGTGCAGGCCAAGGCCCGCGCCTATGCCGCCGAGCAGATCGACGGCCAGCGCGTTGACTTCAAGCGCCTGGGCGTGCTGGGCGACTGGTCGCGCCCCTACCGCACCATGGATTTCGGCAACGAAGCCAACGAAATCCGTGCCCTGAAAAAGATCATGGAGCGTGGCTTCGTGTACCGCGGCCTCAAGCCCGTGTACTGGTGCTTCGACTGCGGCTCGTCGCTGGCCGAGTTCGAGATCGAGTACATGGACAAGAAGTCCAGCACACTGGACGTGGCCTTCCCCTGTGCCGAGCCCGACAAGCTGGCCGCCGCCTTCGGCCTGGCCTCGCTGCCCAAGGACGCCTTCACCGTGATCTGGACCACCACTGCGTGGACCATCCCGGCCAACCAGGCCCTGAACATGCACGCCGACCTGAGCTATGCCCTGGTCGACACGCCCAAGGGCCTGCTGGTGCTGGCCGAAAGCCTGGTGGAAAAGGCCTCGGCCCGCTACGGCTTCGAGCCCGATCAGGTCAAGGTGCTGGCCACCACCTCGGGCGCCAAGCTGGAAGGCCTGAACTTCAAGCACCCCTTTGCGCATGTGCACGAAGGCTACAACCGCCTGAGCCCCGTCTACCTGGCCGATTACGTCAGCGCCGAAGACGGCACCGGCATCGTGCACGCGGCCCCGGCCTATGGCGTGGACGACTTCAACAGCTGCATCGCCCACGGCCTGAAGTTCGACGACATCCTCAACCCCGTGCAGGGCAATGGCGTGTACGAGGCCGAACTGCCCCTGTTCGGCGGCCAGCACATCTGGAAGGCCGTGCCGGTCATCCTCGATGCGCTGCGTGACGCCGGCCGCCTGCTGGCCACCAAGGAGATCACGCACAGCTACCCGCACTGCTGGCGCCACAAGACGCCGGTCATCTACCGCGCGGCCGCCCAGTGGTTCGTGCGCATGGACGAAGGCCAGGGCGTGTTCACGGTCGACAAGGCCGACAAGACCCTGCGCCAGCTGGCCCTGGACGCCATCGACCAGACCACCTTCTACCCGGAGAACGGCCGCGCCCGCCTGCGCGACATGATCGCCAACCGCCCCGACTGGTGCATCAGCCGCCAGCGCAACTGGGGCGTGCCGCTGCCGTTCTTCCTGCACAAGGTCAGCGGCGAACTGCACCCCGACACCCTGGCCCTGATCGACCGTGCCGCGGCGCTGGTCGAGCAAGGCGGCGTCGAGGCCTGGTCCACGCTCGATCCGGCCGAATGGCTGGGTGAGCAGGCCGCCGAGTACAGCAAGTCCACCGACATCCTCGATGTGTGGTTCGACTCGGGCACCACCTTCTTCCACGTGCTCAACGCCCAGAACGGCAGCCACGCCGAAGCCGGCCACACCGAAGGCCCCGAGGCTGATCTGTACCTCGAAGGCCATGACCAGCACCGCGGCTGGTTCCACAGCTCGCTGCTGGCCTCGTGCGCCATCAACGGCCGCGCGCCCTACAAGGGCCTGCTGACCCACGGCTTCACCGTCGACGGCCAGGGCCGCAAGATGTCGAAGTCGGTGGGCAACACCGTGGCCCCGCAGGAAATCAGCACCAAGATGGGCGCCGAGATCATCCGCCTGTGGGCCGCCAGCACCGACTACTCGGGCGACCTGGGCATCGACGACAAGATCCTGGCCCGCGTGGTCGACGGTTACCGCCGCATCCGCAACACCCTGCGCTTCCTGCTGGCCAACACGTCCGACTTCAACCCCGCCACCGACGCCGTGCCGCTGGGCGAGCTGCTGGAGATCGACCGCTACGCGCTGGCCCGTGCCTCGCAGCTGCAGGAAGACATCCTGGCCCATTACGAGCGCTACGAGTTCCACCCCGTGGTGGCCAAGTTGCAGGTGTACTGCTCGGAAGACCTGGGCGCTTTCTACCTCGACGTGCTGAAAGACCGCCTGTACACCAGCGCCGCGGGCTCGAAGGCCCGCCGTGCGGCCCAGACCGCGCTGTGGCACATCACGCACGGCATGCTGCGCTGGATGGCCCCTTTCCTTAGCTTCACCGCCGAAGAAGCCTGGAAGGTCTTCAACCAGGGCCATGGCCAGACCGACACCATCTTCACGGAGACCTACTGGGATTTCCATGAGGCCGACAAGGACACCGAGCTGCTGGCCAAGTGGTCGCGCATCCGTGCCTTCCGCGAAGAGTGCAACCGCCGCATCGAAGACGTGCGCACCCGCGGTGACGTGGGCGCCTCGTTGCAGGCCAACCTGTTCGTGACCGTGGGCACGCAGGACGACGAAGGCCAGCGCCTGCTGGCCGACCTGCGCAGCCTGGGCGACGACCTCAAGTTCGTGCTGATCGTGTCCAGCGTGGAACTGGCCGAGGGCCACAGCACCCAGATCGAGGTGAACCCGGCCAAGGCCGCCAAGTGCGAGCGCTGCTGGCACTACCGCGACGACGTCGGCATCAACCCCGAACACCCGACCCTGTGCGGCCGTTGCGACAGCAACCTGCATGGCGAAGGTGAACACCGCGAGCACGCCTGACATGGCCACCAAGAAAGCCGCTGGCGGCGCTGCGGGCCTGTGGCCCTGGCTGGGCATCGCCCTCATCATCATCTTGCTCGACCAGATCACCAAGGTGGTGGTGATCGGCGCGTTCAACCTCTACGACTCGCGTGAGGTCACCTCCTGGTTCAATCTGGTGAGGGTGCACAACCATGGCGCGGCCTTCTCCTTCCTGGCCAATGCCGGTGGTTGGCAGCGCTGGTTCTTCACCGGCCTGGGTGTGGTGGCCGTGGGTTTCATTGTGTGGATGCTGCGCCAGCATGGCCAGCAAAAGCGCTTTGCCTGGGCCCTCACCCTGGTCATGGGCGGCGCGGTCGGCAACGTGATCGACCGCCTCATCCATGGCTACGTGGTCGACTTCCTCGACTTCCACTGGGCCTTCCTGGCCCCGATGTTCCCGGGCGGGCACTTCCCGGCGTTCAACATCGCCGACGTGGCCATTTCGCTGGGCGCGGCCCTGCTCATCCTGGACGAAATCATCCGCGTGCGCCGCGGTTGACGCCTGCTCCTTGATGCGTGCCATGGCACTGTCCATGGCACATTTCTCGCCCCTTTCGGGGGCAGGGATAGCCTGACATGGGGGCGCCATGCCCCTGTGCTACGCTGGATTTCATCTCACACTGACTCCTGCGTGCACCATGCCCGGCCTGCTTCCCAACATCGACCCTGATGGCCTGCTCGAATTCTCGGTGGTCTACACCGACCGGGCCCTCAACCACATGTCCAAGCGTTTCCAGGGTGTCATGACCGACATCTCGGGCATGCTCAAACAGGTCTACCACGCGCACTCGGCCGTGCTGGTGCCCGGCAGCGGCACCTTCGGCATGGAATCGGTGGCGCGCCAGTTCGCGCACGGCAAGCACGTGCTGGTCATCCGCAACGGCTGGTTCAGCTTCCGCTGGACGCAAATTTTCGACATGGGCCAGATCCCGGCCAGCCACACGGTGCTCAAGGCCCGTCGCACGGGTGACGGCTCGCAGGCGCCCTGGGCCCCCGCGCCCATTGACGAGGTGGTGGCCACCATCGCCCGTGAAAAGCCGGCCCTGGTGTTTGCGCCCCATGTGGAAACGGCGGCCGGCATGATCCTGCCCGACGACTACCTCCAGGCCGTGGCCGACGCCGTGCATGCCGTGGGTGGTCTGTTCGTGCTCGACTGCATCGCCTCGGGCGCGATGTGGGTCGACATGAAGGCCACCGGGGTGGACGTGCTGATCTCAGCACCGCAGAAGGGCTGGAGCAGCTCGCCGTGCTGCGCCATGGTCATGTTGAGCGAACGTGCGCGCCAGGCCATCGACGGCACGCAGAGCAGCACCTTCGCCATGGACCTCAAGAAGTGGCTGCAGATCATGGAAACCTACGAAGGTGGTGGCCACGCCTACCACTCGACCATGCCCACCGACGCTTTGACCCGCCTGCGCGAGGTCATGGCCGAAACCCAGGCCTATGGCTTCGACAAGGTGCGGGCCGAGCAGGTTGAGCTGGGACGCTGTGTGCGTGCCTTGCTGGAAAGCCGGGGCTTCCCCAGCGTGGCCGCAGCGGGCTTCCAGGCCCCTGGCGTGGTCGTGAGCTACACCACCGACCCCGAGATCCAGTCGAGCAAGAAGTTCCTGGCCGTGGGCCTGCAGACCGCGGCCGGCGTGCCACTGCAATGCGACGAGCCAGCCGATTTCCGCAGCTTCCGCATCGGCCTGTTCGGCCTGGAAAAGTGGCACCAGGTCGAACGCACGCTCGAGCACCTGGCCCACGCGCTCGACCAGGTCGCGCCCAGCGCGCAGCAGGCTGCCTGACGCCTGCGCTTCCACACCGGCCATCCGGGCCACAGAGGCCTCCGGAGGCCTCAGCGGCGCCCCCTTTTCACAGGCGGCGCCGCTTCTTTTTGCAGCGGGGGCTTCCCTGCTGGCACAGATCTCGCTAACTTGAGGCATGGCGCCTGATCCGGGCGCCACAGCCGGAGACCTGTGCCATGTCTGCCCACATCGTGCTCACTTCGCACCCCGCCCGCGGGGCCACTGGCGCGAACGCCAGCCACGCCGTCCACTGGGGGGCCGAGACGGCCCAGGCACGCGGCCCGCTGGTGGCCAGTGTGGCCAACCCGGCCACCCGCAACGTGATCGGCACGCATGCCGGGGCCTATTCGGTGTACCGCGCACTGGCCGTGGCCTCAGGCCAGTTGCAGCGCGATCACAAGCCCGACCTCACCGACACCACCCCGGCCGAAGCCATCGGCCCGCACCCGCAGTGGGCCGAACCCGGCAAGATCGTCTCGCTCGACCCCTGGGGCCACCTGGTGGCCAGCGAGTTCAAGGCGCAGATTGCCGAGGGCATGGACATCCGCCCCACCATCGCCATCACCAAGGCCCACATCAACATGCCGGAGCTGGTCGGCGCCATCGCGGCCGGTCGCCTGCATCCCGATGGCGACATCCTGCAGGCCAATGGCGACGTGAAGGTCACCAAGGCGGCGGTCGACCCCGTGTGGCACCTGCCCGGTCTGGCCGAGCGCTTCGGCATCAAGGAAAGCCAGCTGCGCCGCCACCTGTTCGAGCAGACGGCGGGCATGTTCCCCGAACTGGTCACCCGGCCCGACCTGAAGGTGTTCCTGCCGCCCATCGGGGGCATGACGCTGTATTTTTTTGGCGATGTCACGAAGCTGGGCAGGCCTGAAACAAAGGTGGCCTGCCGCCTGCACGACGAATGCAACGGCTCAGACGTGTTCGGCTCCGACATCTGCACCTGCCGGCCCTACCTGGCCCATGGCATCGAGGTGTGCATCGAAATGGCCCAGCAGGGTGGGGTGGGCCTGGTCATCTACAACCGCAAGGAGGGCCGGGCCCTGGGCGAGGTCACCAAATTCCTGGTCTACAACGCCCGCAAGCGCCAGGTGGGGGGGGATCGCGCCGAAACCTACTTCACGCGCACCGAATGCGTGGCGGGCGTGCAGGACATGCGTTTCCAGGAGCTCATGCCCGACGTGTTCCACTGGCTGGGCATCACCCGAATCGACCGCTGGGCCTCCATGAGCAACATGAAGCACGGTGCCTTGGTGGAGCAGGGCATCGAGGTGGTCGAGCGTGTGCCGATTCCTGAAGAGTTGATCCCGGCCGACGCCAGTGTCGAGATGGACGCCAAGAAGGCCGCGGGCTACTTCAGCACCTACACGCCCGATGCCAGCGAGCTGGCCGTGGCCAAGGGCCGGGGGTTGATGGAATGAACGCCCCTGACCCCACCACCGCCCTGGCCCTGGCCGATCACCTGCGAACGGCGCAGGCTGTGCGGGCGCACAGCCAGGCCATCTTGCAGCTGGCCCAGCGAGGCCAGGCCCGCCACTTTGTTTACCACCCGGCCCGGCTGGCCGAAGCGGCGGCCTATGTGGCCGGCGTGATCCGCCAGCGCTACCCCGGTGGCGCCATCCCGTACCACAGCCGCTGGCGGCACTTCGAGCCCGGTGGGGTGGACCGCTGGGCTCAGGTGGCCACCTCGCTGGGCTTGAACCATGATGGCCAGCGCCTGGAGCGCGCCCGTGCCCGTGTCGACCTGGCCGTGACCAGCGTGCTGCTCGACGCCGGCGCAGGCCCCCAGTGGCGTTACCTCGACGACGCCACCGGCCAGACCCTGACGCGCTCGGAAGGGCTGGGTGTGGCCAGCCTGCGCTGGTGGGCCGCCGGCGGACTGTCCTCCAGCCCCAAGGCCCCATGGCAGGCCGACGCCGAAGGCCTGCAGCGCGTGAGCAACGAAGCGCTGGCACAAGCCTTCCAGGTCGGGCCTGATAACCCCCTGGTCGGCGTGGCGGGCCGTGTGCAACTGCTGCGGCAGCTGGGTCGTGTCATGCAGGCGCAGCCCCAGTGGTTCAGCCGGCCCGATGCGCCGGGGCTGCTGCGCCCTGGGCACATGGTCGACTGGCTGTTCGCGCACCATCCCACCGGCGAAGTGCCTGCCGGGGCCTTGCTGGCCCTGCTGCTGCGCGCCCTGGGCGGCATCTGGCCCAGCCGGCATGTCATGGCCGGGCAGCCCCTGGGGGATTGCTGGCCCCACCCGGATGCGCCGCACGGCTGGCTGCCCTTTCACAAGCTCAGCCAGTGGATGGCTTACTCGCTGCTTGAGCCTCTGGAAGACGCCGGCCTGCACGTGGTGGCGCTCGACGACCTCACGGGCCTGCCCGAATACCGCAACGGGGGCTTGCTGCTCGACCTGGGCGTGATCACCCCGCGCGATGCCACATTTTTCAGCCACATCTGGCGCCCGCAGGACGAAGCCATCGTCGAGTGGCGCGCCCTGACCGTGGCCCTGCTCGACCCCCTGGCCCAGGCCGTGCGAGACGAATTGGGCCTGAGCCTGACCGACCTGCCGCTGGCCCGTGTGCTGGAAGGCGGCACCTGGGCCGCCGGCCGCGCCATTGCCCGAGAGCGACGGCCTGAAGGCGACCCCCCGGTGCAGCTCGACAGCGACGGCACCGTGTTCTGACCCATTGATTCGAAGGCCTCTGAAGGAGCCCCCATGCAAGGCGATTTCCCCAACCTGACCGTTGTTCAGCACCCCCTGGTGCAGCACAAGCTGACCTGGCTGCGTGCCGAAGAAACCAACACCGACAGCTTCCGCAACCTCCTGCGCGAGGTCAGCCAGATGCTGGTCTACGAAGCCACGCGCGACCTGCCCACCGAAGACATCGCCATCCGCACCCCGGTGACCGAGATGAAATCGCCCGTCATCAGCGGCAAGAAGCTGTGCCTGGTGTCCATCCTGCGCGCGGGCAATGGCCTGCTCGACGGTGCGCTGGCCATCCTGCCGCTGGCCCGCGTGGGCCACATCGGTCTGTACCGTGACCCCGAAACGTTGGAGCCGGTCGAGTACTACTTCAAGGTGCCCTCCGACATGGCCGAGCGCCAGGTGATCGTGGTCGACCCGATGCTGGCCACCGGCAATTCGGCGGTGGCCGCCATCGACCGCATCAAGGAACACGGCTGCAGCAGCATCAAGCTGCTGTGCCTGCTGGCCGCGCCCGAGGGTGTGCAGAACATGCTGCAGCACCACCCTGACGTGCCCATCGTCACGGCGGCCCTGGACAGCCACCTCAATGAGCACGGCTACATCGTGCCGGGGCTCGGCGATGCAGGCGACCGCATCTTCGGCACGCTCTGAGCCTGGCCGACCAGGCCCTGTCGGGGGCAAACCCTGATGCGCGGAGGCCTGGGGCCCATTACCTTGGGGATGTGTGACGAACCTGCCGGAGGCCGCCATGAGCGTTTCCCAGTCTGTGTCTGCGTCGAACAACCCCGGGGCACCGCTGGCCGCCGGTTCGGGCCTGGCGCCTAAAGTCCCCGCTGGTGGTCCTGCTGGAGGCCCCGCAGGCTCTGATGACGGCCTGCAGGCCATGGGCATGTCACCGGGGGCGTCAGTCAGCTCCCACCCGCTCGACCGCCCCATCACCACCCTGACCTGGTCCGACCCCTTCAAGTGGCTGGCCCGTGGCTGGCACGATTTCGGCCAGGCCCCCTTGATCGGCCTGTTTTTTGGGGCCTGCTTCGTGGCCATGGGCTGGGGCCTGCTGGCCATGTTCAAGTACGCCGCCACCTACACCCTGGCGCTGTCGGCCGGGTTCCTGCTCATGGGGCCCTTTCTGTGCCTGGGCCTGTACCAGGCCAGCCGCGCCATGGAGCGCGGGCTCAAGCCCTCGCTGGGCGCCTGCATGATGGCCTGGCGCCAGAAGGGCGGGGCCATGGCCACCTTCGGCTTCATGCTGCTCATCATCGAAATGATCTGGGGGCGCGCCGCCATGATCGTGTTTGCCGTGAGCTTCGATGGGGTGCCTCAGTTCGACGGCACGGTGCACCAGTTGCTCACGCCCGAGTACCTGCCCTTCGTCAGCACCTACCTGACCGTGGGGGCCCTGTTCGCCGGGCTGATCTTCAGCCTCAGCGTCATCAGCATCCCCATGATCCTGGAAGAAAAGGTCGACGCCATCTCGGCCGCGCTCAGCAGCCTGCGGCTCGTGCTGACCCAGACCGGCGTCATGCTGCTGTGGGGGGCTCTGATCACGGCCATCATCGCCCTGGGCATGCTGCCCGGCTTCCTCGGTCTGTTGATCGCAGGCCCTCTGGTGGGGCATGCGTCCTGGCATGCATACCGCGCAGCCTTCGGCGCCTCGGCGCCCGCCCAGGAGGTCTGATGGCGCTTGCGGGGTCGCCCACCCTGCGCATGGCTCTGGTCTAATGCGCGATCCCGGTGCCCCGCGCACCGGGTTTGCGCCATGAAGCTCACTGCCCGCCACCTCTTTTTCCTGGTCATGCCACCCCTGATGTGGGCCGGCAATGCCGTGGTGGGCCGTTTGCTGGTGGGGCACCTGCCGCCCGTGTTCATGAACGCCATGCGGTGGGCCCTTGTGGCGGTGCTGCTGGCGCCGCTGGCCCGAGGCGTCTGGCGCCAGGGGGGGCTGGTGCGGGCCCGCTGGGCGCATCTGGCCTTCATTGGTGCGCTGGGTGTGGGCAGCTACAACGCGCTGCAGTACCTGGCCTTGCAGACCAGCTCGCCGCTCAATGTCACCCTGATCGCCTCCAGCATGCCCGTGTGGATGATGGTGGTGGGCGCGGTGGGTCATGGCCAGCACATCACGCGCCGGCAGGCGTTGGGTGCGGTGCTGTCCAGTGCGGGCGTGGTGCTGGTGCTGGCCCGTGGCAGCTGGCAGGCCCTGCAACACGTGCACTGGGTGGCCGGTGATCTGCTGATGCTGCTGGCCGCCCTGGCCTGGTCGGTGTACAGCTGGCAGCTGGCGCGCCCGCCCGTACACATGCAAGGCGGGCAGCGTCCTGCCTGGAACTGGGCCGAATTCCTGTGGCTTCAGGTGGTGTTCGGGCTGGCCTTCGCGCTGCTGTGCAGCGGTGTCGAGCAGGCCTTGCTGCCCCCGCAGTTTCAATGGCCGGTGGGGTGGGGCGCCTGGCAGCCGCTGGCCCTGGGCATGGCGTTCATCGCGGTGGGCCCGTCCATCCTGGCCTATTGGGGCTGGGGCAAAGGCGTGGCGGCCGCAGGCCCCACAGTGGCCGCGTTTTTCAGCAACCTCACACCGGTGTTTGCGGCCGGCTGGGCCTGGCTGTTGCTGGGGCAGGTGCCCCAGTGGTATCACCCGGTGGCGCTGTTGCTGATCGCGGCGGGCATCATGGTGTCCTCCCGCACAGCCCCGCGCCCCTGAACGCTGCGCACCAGAGCGCCACGCTCAACGCCGGCGAGGGCCGCGAGAAAACGGGGGCTGGCCGCGCCAGTAACGGATCATGAGCCAGCCACCCAGCATGCCGCCCAGGTGGGCGAAGTGGGCCACGCCCGAATTCGTGCCCGTCACGCCCAGGAAGAGTTCGATCGCACCGTACACCGCCACGAACACCTTGGCCTTCATGGGAATCGGCGGGAACAGCGGCATGATGGTGCGGTCCGGGAAGATCATGCCGTAGGCCAGCAGCAGGCCGAACAGCCCGCCCGAGGCGCCCACGGTGGGTGTCATCCAGCCGCCCAGCAGTGACAGCACCAGTTGCGTGGCGGCAGCCGCCAGCACCGAGGCGGCATAAAAGCGGATGAATCGCTGCTGCCCCCACATCTGCTCCAGCTCGCTGCCGAACATCCACAGGCCCATCATGTTGAAGAACAGGTGGCCGATGCCGCCGTGCATGAAAGCGTAGGTCACCACCTGCCAGGGCATGAACTGCCCGCTTTCCAGCGGCCACAGGGCCATCCACCGCGACAGGCTTTCCCCAAGGGCAATGTCGATGCAGAACAAGGCCACGTTGAGCAGCAGCAGGGCCTGGGTGATGGGTGGCATCGGAGGCATGGGTGGCGCGGGTCCGGTCAATGTCGATGCCGTCGATCATAGACCGCCTCGTTGGGGCCCAAGCCGTGAACTGCGGCGAGCCCCTGCTTCACATCGTGAATTCTGTGGGTGTTGCCGCGCGGCCCACATCCCGAAAAATCGAAAAGGCAGGTGACATTGCGCATCCTCCTGCGTTCTCAACGCCACACGTTGCACACCGGTTTCACGGCTTGCCGCATGCTCAAGCCATTCGAAATGTATCGAGGAGTTACAGATGCAGTGGATCGTGAACATGCGCTTGCGCAGCAAACTCTTGCTGTCGTTTGGGGCGATCCTGACCTTGATGGTGTTGCTGGGCCTGTTTGCCCTGCGCCAGATCGCGCTGGTGAACAACTCCACCGAAGACATGGCCCGCAACTGGTTGCCCAGCGTGGCCAGCGTGAACCGTCTGCGCGACAGCATGCGCGAATACCGTCAGCTGGAGCTGGAGCACGCGCTGACCACCGACGAAGTGGGCATGCGCGACATCGAAAGCCGCATGGAGAAGGCCCGCAATGAGCTGGCCGCGGGGCGCAAGGTGTACGAGCCGCTCATCTCCAGTGAGGAAGAGCGCAACCTGTGGAAGGGCATTTTGGCCGCCTGGGCGCAGTACCAGGAGCACCACGCCCGTTTCCTGGCGCATTCCCAGAAAAATGAAACCGAGGAAGCCCGCAAGGTGCTGGAAGGCGAATCGCGTCAGGTGTACTTCGCGGTCAGTGCGTCATTGCAGAAGCTGATCGATCTGAACATCGCCGGGGCTGCCAAAGCAACCGCCGATGCAGAGGCCACTTACCAGCAGGCGCTGTGGGCCATCGGCCTCACCCTGGCGGTGCTGGTGGCCATGGGCCTGGCCCAGGCCATCTTGCTGGCCCGAGGCCTCAGCCGTGCCGTCAATGACACCGTGGCCCAGCTCAACGAACTGGCCGAGGGCAACCTGGCCCAGGACGTACGCTCCGAGCGTGGAGATGAAATCGGAGATCTGCAGCGCGCGCTGGAACGCACCGTCCAAGGGCTGCGCCAGGTGGTCTCGCAGGTGCGTGACGGTGCCGAATCTGTGGCGACCGCGTCGGCGCAGATCGCACAGGGCACGTCCGACCTCAGCGGTCGCACGGAGGAGCAGGCTTCCAGCCTGGAAGAAACGGCCGCCTCCATCGAAGAGATGTCCGGCACCGTGGCCACCAACGCTGAAAACGCGCGCCAGGCCAACCAGCTGGCCAGCGCTGCATCCGACGTGGCCCGCCGTGGAGGCGAACTGGTGGCGCAGGTGGTCGACAACATGTCGGGCATCCAGGTGGCCAGCCGCAAGATCTCCGACATCATCGGCGTGATCGATGGCATCGCTTTCCAGACCAACATCCTGGCGCTGAATGCAGCGGTGGAAGCCGCCCGTGCCGGCGAACAAGGCCGAGGCTTTGCCGTGGTGGCCGGTGAGGTGCGCTCGCTGGCCCAGCGCAGCGCCAACGCAGCCCGAGAGATCAAGACCCTGATCAACGACAGCGTCGAAAAGGTCAACGCAGGCCATGAACTCGTCAATTCGGCGGGCAGCACCATCGAAGACGTGGTGCTGCAGGTGCGCAAGGTGACCGACCTGGTGGGCGAGATTGCCCATGCCAGCACCGAGCAGAGCCAGGGTGTGTTGCAGATCAACCAGGCCGTGGGTCAGCTCGACCAGATGACCCAGCAGAACGCTGCCCTGGTGGAGGAAAGCATGGCCGCGGCCGACAGCTTGCGCACGCAGGCTGCTCGCCTGAACGAAGCCATGGCCTTCTTCCGCACCGGAGGGCGAGACGGTGGACGAGCCGCCACAGCCACAGCCACCGCCACGAGTCAGGGCGCGGCGCACGCCACACGTCCGCCAGTGAGTGTCAGCCCGCTCAAGCCGGTCGCGACCGCCACACGCGCTCCCAGCACGGCGCGTGGTTCAGAGCCAGCACGGCCGCTGCCTTCGGCCCGGCCGGAGGCGCCTCGCATGGCCGCTCCGTCAGCCCCCAGCCTCGGCCACAGCCCCGCCAAGGCATCGTCCGACGAGGAATGGGAAACCTTCTGACCGGCTGACCGGCTAACCGCTGGCGCAGGGCGCCGGCCCGACTCCTGCTAGGCTCTTCGTGTGACGGCACGCGGAGCCTTTCATGCTCGACCTCATCCTTCGCCACTGCAGCCTGCCCGATGGCCGGCAAGACCAGGACATCGGCATCCAGGCCGGCCGCATCGTGGCGGTGCAGCCCGCCTTGCCAGCCCAGGCCGCCGAAGAAATCGACGCGGCCGGCCATCTGGTCAGCACCCCCTTCGTCGATGCCCATTTCCACATGGACTCCACCCTCAGCCTGGGGCAGCCGAGGCTGAACCAGTCGGGCACCTTGCTGGAGGGCATCCAGCTGTGGGGCGAACTCAAACCGCACCTCACGCAGGAGGCCATCGCGCAGCGCGCGCGCCAATACGCCCAGTGGGCCATGGCCCAGGGCCTGCTGGCCATCCGCACCCATGTCGATGTGTGCGACCCGCGCCTGCTGGCGGTCGAGGCCCTGCTGTCCGTGCGACGCGAACTCAGCCCCTTCATTGATCTGCAACTGGTGGCCTTCCCGCAAGACGGCTACCTGCGCAGCCCGGGGGCCGTCGCCCAGCTCAAGCAGGCGCTGGACATGGGTGTCGACGTGGTCGGCGGCATCCCGCATTTCGAGCGCACCATGGCCGAAGGCGCCGAATCGGTGCGCCTGCTGTGCGAACTGGCGGCCGAACGGGGTCTGCGCGTCGACATGCACTGTGACGAAAGCGATGACCCCCTGTCGCGCCACATCGACACCCTGGCCTTCCACACCCAGCGCCTGGGCCTGCAGGGCAGGGTGGCCGGCTCGCACCTCACCTCCATGCACAGCATGGACAACTACCACGTCAGCAAGCTGATCCCGCTCATGCGCGAAGCCGGGGTGGCGGCCATCGCCAACCCGCTCATCAACATCACCCTGCAGGGGCGCCACGACACCTACCCCAAACGCCGTGGCATGACCCGCGTGCCCGAGCTGCTGGCTGCCGGGGTGGATGTGGCCTTTGGCCACGACTGCGTGATGGACCCCTGGTACAGCCTGGGCACGGGCGACATGCTGGAAGTGGCCCACATGGGCCTGCACGTGGCCCAGATGACGGGCCAGCAGGCCATGCGCCAGTGCTTCGAGGCCGTCACCACCACCCCGGCCCGCATCCTGGGCATCGAAGGCTGGGGGCTGGCCCCTGGCTGCCGGGCCGATCTGGTGCTGCTGCAGGCCCGTGACCCGGTCGAGGCCTTGCGCGTGCGCGCCACCCGACTGGCCGTGATCCGCCGCGGGCAGGTCATCGCCCGCACACCACCCAAGGTGGCCCGCCTGCAACTGCCGTCAGGCGCGGTCAGCGTTGATTTTCTGCAGCATTGAGTGCACACAGGGTGCTGGCGGGCCGTGAACCACAGTCTTGGCTGTGCTATTCTCTCGCCCTCACAGCCGTGCCCTGGTGGTGAAACTGGTAGACGCGCCGGATTCAAAATCCGGTTCCGAAAGGAGTGTCGGTTCGAGTCCGACCCGGGGCACCAGGCCCAGCCTGCCCGCAACCGATGTGGGGCCCAAAGGCTGTGGTCGCTGGCCCCAACGGCCTGAAGCCACTACCACCGCCCCACACGCTGCTCGTTTTTTGCAGCCTGTCAGAATGTCGGTGATGAACTACCCCACGCTCGAAGACGTCATTGGCCAAACGCCCCTGGTGCGTTTGCAACGTGTACCCGGTCAGGACAACGACTACCGCGGCAATGTCATCCTCGCGAAGCTGGAAGGCAACAACCCCGCCGGCTCCGTGAAAGACCGCCCGGCCATCAGCATGATCCGCCGGGCCGAAGAGCGCGGCGACATCAAGCCCGGCGACACGCTCATTGAAGCCACCTCGGGCAACACCGGCATCGCCCTGGCCATGGCCGCGGCCATCCGGGGCTACCGCATGGTGCTGATCATGCCGGAAGACCTGTCCATCGAGCGCGCCCAGACCATGAAGGCCTTTGGCGCCGAGCTCATCCTCACGCCCAAGAGCGGCGGCATGGAATACGCGCGAGATCTGGCCGACCAGATGGTGCGCGAAGGCAAGGGCGTGGTGCTCGACCAGTTCGCCAATGCCGACAACCCGCGCGTGCACTACGAAACCACCGGCCCCGAAATCTGGGCCGACACGCAAGGCCGCATCACCCATTTCGTGAGCGCCATGGGCACCACCGGCACCATCACTGGCACGTCGCGCTATCTCAAAGAGCAAAACGCCGCGGTGCGCATCGTGGGCGCCCAGCCGCAAGACGGCTCCCGCATCCCGGGCATCCGCAAGTGGCCCGAGGCCTACCTGCCCAAGATCTACGACCCCAGCCAGGTCGACGAGCTCATCCATGTCAGCCAGGCCGACGCCGAAGACATGGCCCGCCGCCTGGCGCGCGAAGAAGGCCTGTTCTGCGGCATCTCGGCCGCGGGTGCCTGCTGGGCCGCTCTGCAGCTGGCGCGCACCCAGCGCAACGCCACCATCGTGTTCATCGTGTGCGACCGGGGCGACCGCTACCTGTCCACCGGCGTGTTCCCGGCCTGAGCCCGCGGCCGCATCTGCCCATTGTTCAAGGACCCCATCATGGACGTTCACAAGGAAGTCGACGCCCGCGGCCTGACCTGCCCGCTGCCCATCCTGCGCGCCAAGAAGGCCCTGTCAGACATGCACAGCGGCGAAGTGCTCAAGGTGCTGGCCACCGACCCCGGCTCGGTGCGAGATTTCCAGGCCTTCGCCCGTCAGACGGGCAACGAGCTGGTCGAGCAGCAAAGCCTGCAGGCCAACGGCCAGGACGAATTCGTGCACCTGTTGCGCAGGCGCTGAAAGAATCAGCGCGGGTGCCGGGGCAGCGCTTTGCCTCGGGCTGACGCGCGTTCAGGCTTCAGACAACAGATCGCCACCCTGTGGCGGGTTCAGCCCCAGGTGTCGGAAAGATTGCGCTGTGGCAATCCGCCCGCGGGGCGTGCGCTGCAGGAAACCCTGCTGGATCAGATAAGGCTCGATCACGTCTTCGATGGTGTCGCGCTCTTCCCCGATGGCCGCCGCCAGGTTGTCCAGCCCGACAGGGCCGCCATCGAAGCGGTGGATCACGGCCTCCAGCAGCTTGCGGTCCATCAGGTCGAAACCCAGCGGGTCCACGTCCAGCATCGACAGGGCCTTGTCGGCCATGTCCTTCGTGATGCGACCGGTGCCCTTCACTTCGGCGTAGTCACGCACCCGGCGCAGCAGCCGGTTGGCAATGCGGGGTGTGCCGCGCGAACGGCGCGCCACTTCCAGGGCGCCTTCCGCGTCGATGGGGGCGCCCAGCAGCCCGGCCGAGCGGGTCACGATGCGGCACAGCTCGTCGGACGTGTAGAACTCCAGCCGCGCCACGATGCCGAAGCGATCACGCAGCGGGTTGGTCAGCATGCCGGCCCGTGTGGTGGCGCCCACCAGCGTGAAAGGCTGCAGGTCGAGCTTGATCGAGCGCGCCGCCGGGCCTTCACCGATCATGATGTCGATCTGGTAGTCCTCCATCGCCGGGTAAAGAATTTCTTCCACCACCGGGCTCAGGCGGTGGATCTCGTCGATGAAGAGCACATCGTTGCGCTCCAGGTTCGTCAGGATGGCGGCCAGGTCTTTCGGCTTTTCCAGCACCGGGCCCGAGGTCTGGCGCAGGTTCACGCCCAGCTCGGCCGCCACGATGTGGCTCAGCGTGGTCTTGCCCAGCCCGGGCGGGCCGAACAGCAGCACGTGGTCCAGGGCCTCGTTGCGCTTCTTCGTGGCGTGGATGAAGATTTCGAGCTGCTCGCGGGCCTTGGTCTGGCCCACGTAATCGTCCAGCCACTTGGGCCGCAGGGCACGCTCCAGCGCCTCTTCGTGGCTGGACGCCACCCCGGCCGTGACCACCCGATCCACCTCTTGCCGGGCACGCGGTGCCGGGCTGGAGGGCAGGGGCATGAGGTCGTCGGTCTGTATGCTCATACAGTGATCATACGCGTTTGGTCACTGTTGCGGTCACACAACATGATCCGCGTGGAAGACCACATGTGACAGGGTTGTCATCAATTCATTCACACAAAGCGGGTTCAATCTCGCCTGTCGAAGCCCCGAGCAGGCGCTGCACTGGGTCACATGCGGTTCTCTCATGAACCCATGCGTTCAAGTCGCAAGCGCCGGCTTCATCGGGCTTGATACTCGGATCACGGAGCACACACCTGTTTGTTCCTGCCGCATTTGCAAGTCTTCTGGAGAGAATTTCATGAAAAAGACCCTGATCGCTCTGGCCGCTCTGGTTTCCGCCTCTGCCTTCGCTCAATCGTCCGTGACCCTGTACGGCGTGGTTGACGCTTCGATCGAAAACGTCAAGGGTGCCAAGTCGGTCACCCGCGTGTCGTCTGACAACCTGGCCTCTTCGCGCCTGGGCTTCCGCGGCGTGGAAGACATCGGTGGCGGCCTGAAGGGCAAGTTCACCCTGGAAACTGCTGTGGCCGTGGACACCGGCGCCAACGGCGGCGGCGCTACCCGCTTCTTCGACCGCGCCGCCTGGCTGGGTCTGGAAACCGGCTACGGCGAACTGCGCCTGGGCCGTCAAGATTCGTCGATCGGCGTGATCGCCGGCAACAGCGCCATCCTGGGCACCCAGGCTTATGACGACCTGCGCATTGCCAACATGCTGGCTTCGTCGACCTACCGTCGCGTGGACAACGGCATCACCTACATCCTGCCCAAGCTGGTGGATGGCCTGTCGGCTCAAGTGCAGTACTCGACTGCTGTGGGCTCCTCGTCGGCCGTTGGCACCGAAACCTCGGGTGTTGACACCGGTGAAGCCTACGGCCTGAACGCCCAATACGTGGCTGGCCCCCTGGGCCTGGGCTTGGGTTACGTGTCGGCCAAGCAGAACACCAACGGTACCCAAGAAGCCGATGCCGTGCTGGTGTACGGTTCGTATGACTTCGGTCTGGCCAAGGTCACGGCTTACTTCGAGCAAGACGACAGCGACAGCAACAACACGTCCGCTGCCTACGACAAGCGCGCACTGGCTGGCCTGAAGGCCGCTGTGCCCCTGTCGAAGGACTTCACCCTGACCGCTTCTGTGGCCCAGGCTTCGAACGTGAACTTTGTGGCCAACGCCGACGCCCTGATCGTCGCACTGAAGGGTCAGTACAACCTGAGCAAGCGCACCGCCGTGTACGGTCTGCTGACTGCCGTCGACAACGACAACGGCACCACCTCCAACGCCAACATCGGTGTGGCTCAGCAAATGCCTGGCGCCGGCAAGAGCAGCCACGGCATCGCCTTCGGCGTTCGCCACGCCTTCTGATGAGGCAGCGCCCTTGGGGCGCTCGCAACTCAACAGCTGAAAGCCGGGCCTTTGGGCCCGGCTTTCTTTTGGGCCTTGCCAACCATGGCGTCGCCCCAAAGAAAAACGCCCCGCAGGGCGGGGCGTCTGACGTCAGGTGCGAGACCTGCCGGGATCAGAAGGTGTGGCGAACGCCCACGTCGAAACCGGTGACGGTTTGAGAACCCTTGATCTTGCCGCTTGTCACGTCGGTGTAAACCGCGGTGCGCTTGCTCAACACATGCTCGTAACCGATCGAGAACTTGTTGGCCTTGGTGCTGGTGGCGTTGTCAGCATCGAAATGGGCGTAGCCCAGCTTCACGATGTTGGTGTCCACGGGCACAGTGGCGGCCACGATGTAAGAGGTAGGAGTGGTGGCGCCCAAATCAGCGCGTGCATAGCTGACTCGGGGCTTGACCATGCCGAAATCGTAGGATGCGCCCAGCATGGTCAGGTTGTGATCAGCTCCCACGGTCCGTTCCGATTGGTCGTACGCCAGGCCAACAAACAAGGGGCCCGCTTCGTAGCTCACGCCCAGACCGAAGCGGTTCTTGGCACCAGCGTCTCCAGTGGCGCCGGGGGTCGTTCCTGGGGTGCCACTTTCCTTCATCGATGCAGCAGCTTGAACGGTGAAGCCGCTTGCTGCCATCGAGTAGAACAGAGCGTTGTTCACGCGTGCGCTGCGGGTGGTCGGCGTGATGTAGGTTGCAAAGGCGTAAGTGGTGGTGCCACCCACTTCAGCAATGCCCTGGTTCAGCCACGGGTCTTGCTTGAATTGCAGGTAGAAAGCGGGCATGTAGTCACGACCAGCGCCGATTTCACCCACGGGGGTTTCGAGGGCCACCACGCTCATGTCCCAGAAGTCAGCGGTCGCAGATTGAGCGCCGTTGTCGGGAGTGAAGCGGTGTTCCAGCTTGAACTTGGCCTTGTAGCCGCCACCCAGGTCTTCCACGCCGCGGAAGCCCAGACGCGACTTGGTGGCCTGGGCAACGTTCAGTTCTTTGTTCGTCAAACCCACGGCGCCCAGCGCGGTGATGCCAGCCGGGGAGGCGTCAGCACGGTTCTGCTTGACCAGACCCAGGTCAACAACACCGTACAGCGTGACGGACGATTGAGCCATGGCAGAGCCAGCAAAAGCACCCAGTGCGGCCAGAGCGATCAGAGACTTTTTCATGAGGTGTTCTCCAGAGTTGAACGGTGGGACAGGTTCTTCCGCGCAAGGCGTCTGCCCCGAACTCTCCGTTGAAGAGTTGGTTGCATTCCACCAGATCAGGGGGTGGGCGGGTATAGGCACTTGCCTTTTTCCGCCGTTTGTGTGGTGGGTGGGCCACAAACGGCCGTTTGATGTGTCTCCAAAATGCAAAAAGCGCACCGGGGTGGTGCGCCTTCGCTGCGTTTGGCTGTATCAGATCAAACGCTCTTCGGCAAACAGGCTCTCGACCGTTTCCCGTGCACGGATCACGTGCACCTGCGCACCATCGACCATCAGTTCGGCGGCGCGTCCGCGCGAGTTGTAGTTGCTGGCCATGGTCATGCCGTAGGCACCGGCCGACAGCACCGCCAGCACATCGCCGGGCTGCACATTCAGGTCGCGGTCGCGGCCCAGCCAGTCACCCGATTCGCAGACCGGACCCACCACGTCCCAGGTGGTGGTCTCACCTCTGCGTTGGCGGGTGTTCACGATGCCCATGTAGGCCTCGTACAGCGCAGGGCGCATCAGGTCGTTCATGGCGGCATCGACCACGCAGAAATTCTTCTGCTCACCGGGCTTGAGGAACATCACCTCGGTCAGCAGCACGCCGGCATTGCCCACCAGCGAGCGGCCGGGTTCAAACATCACCTCGCGGTGGCCGTGGCCGCGCACATCGATGCGGGCCAGCAGCTGCCCGATCAGGGTGCGGGCGTCCGGCGGGGTCTCGTCGGTGTAGCGAATGCCCAGGCCGCCGCCCAGGTCCAGGTGGTGCAGGGTGATGCCGTGCGATTCGATGGCTTCGACCAGGTCCAGCACGCGTTCCAATGCGTCGAGGTAGGGCGACACGTCAGTGATCTGCGAGCCGATGTGGCAGTCAATGCCCACCACCTCGATGCCGGGCAGTTGTGCGGCACGGCGATAGGTTTCGACGGCCAGTTCGTGCGCGATGCCGAACTTGTTGCCCTTCAGGCCGGTCGAGATGTAGGGGTGGGTGCCGGCGTCCACGTCGGGGTTCACGCGCAGGCTGACGCGGGCGGTCAGGCCGTTCTGGCTGGCCACGTCTGACAGCACCTCCAGCTCGGCCGTGCTTTCCACGTTGAAACACTTCACGCCGGCCTGCATGGCCAGCTTCATTTCGTCGCGGGTCTTGCCCACCCCCGAAAACACCACCTTGCCTGGCTGGCCACCGGCGGCCAGCACGCGGGCCAATTCACCGGCCGACACGATGTCAAAGCCGCAGCCGGCCTGGGCAAAGGTCTGCAGCACGGCCAGGTTGGAGTTGGCCTTGACCGCATAGCAGATCAGGTGCTGGCGACCTTCCAGCGCCTGTTGGTAGGGCGCCAGGGCCGCGCGCATGGCATTGCGCGAGTACACATACAGGGGGGTGCCGTGCTGGGTGGCCAGGTCGGCCAGTCGCACGTCTTCCAGGTAGAGGTCTTCGCCGCGGTATTGCAGGAACGGGGAGCCAGGCAGGTTCATGGCAGGAATGCTTTCAGGGGGTGGGGGCGGCGGGCGCCGACGGGGTGGCCGGGGCAGGCAGGTACAGGGCCCCTTTCTGTCCGCAGCCGGAAAGCCCGGCCAGTGCGGTGCAGCAAAGCAGTGCCGCCAGGCAGGCTCGCCATGGCGTCTTTAGAATTCGAGGCTTCTGTGCTTTCATGCCCGCCATTCTAAGTAAGAGCCATGTCCGACGCCTCCACGCCTTCCGGCTTCCCTGATGCCGACTACGACGCAGCGGCTCGCCGTGCGCTGGCCCGAATCGAAGCGCAGGTCGATGCCTGGCTCGAAGATGACCTCATCGACATCGACGCGGCCCGCACCGGCGGCATGGTCACGCTCAGCCTGCCCAATCGCAGCCAGCTGATCGTCAACATGCAGCCGCCCCTGCATGAGCTGTGGCTGGCCGCACGCCAGGGCGGTTATCACTTCCGGTACGCCGGCGGTGACCGCTGGCCCGACACCCGCACCGGTGAAGACTTCTTCGACATGCTGTCGGCGTGCGCCACGGCCCAGGCCGGGCAACCGCTGACTTTCTGATCTGCTGCGGCCCTCAGCGGGCTTCGGTGCCAAACAGGTCCAGGATGCCTTTTTTCTCGGTCTCGTCGGCCGGGGCGGGCATGGGGCGGTCGCTGTCGTCGCCCACCAGTTCGGTCACACCCGTGCTGCGTGTGTACTCTTCGTAGTACCACTCGCCGCCAATGTTCACCACGCCCTCGGGCGGGGCCATTTCTTCCACGGGCAGGCCCTTCAGGGCGGTCTGCATGTAGTCGATCCACACGGGCAAGGCCAGGCCGCCGCCGGTTTCCTTGTCACCGAGCTTGCGCGGGGTGTCATGCCCAATCCAGACCACCGCCACCACGTGCCGGTTGTAGCCTGCGAACCAGGCGTCCATCGAATCGTTGGTGGTGCCGGTCTTGCCGTACAGGTCGGGGCGCTTGAGCACGGCCTGTGCGCGGGCGGCTGTGCCTGAGCGCGTCACCTCCTGCAGCAGGCTGCTCATGACGAAGGCGTTGCGTGCATCGATGGCGCGCATGGTTTCGTCCAGCGGGGTGTAGCGGGCTTTGCTCAGCAGTGCACCACGGTTGTCGGTCACGCGGTCGACCAGGATGGGGTTGACACGGTAGCCACCATTGGCGAACACGGCATAACCATCGGCCATCTGCATGGGTGTGACCGAACCTGCGCCCAGGGCCATGGTCAGGTAGGCCGGGTGTTTGGCCGCTTCGAAGCCGAAGCGCGTCACCCAGTTCTGCCCGTACTTGGCGCCGACCGACTTCAAAATGCGGATCGACACCATGTTCTTCGACTTGGCCAGCGCACGGCGCATGCTCATGGGCCCCTCGAACTTGCCGTCGTAGTTCTTCGGCTCCCAGGGCTGACCACCCGTCACGCCTGCGTCGAAGAACAGTGGCGCGTCATTGACCGAAGTGGCGGGCGTGAAGCCCTTTTCCAGCGCGCTCGAGTAGATGAACGGCTTGAAACTCGAGCCGGGCTGGCGCCAGGCCTGGGTCACATGGTTGAACTTGTTGCGCTCGAAGTCGAAGCCGCCTGCCATGGCGCGCACAGCGCCTGTCTGGGGGTCCAGGGCCACGAAGGCGCCTTCCACCTCGGGCAACTGCACGATCTGCCACCGTCGCTCTTCGGTGTTCTGGCGAACCACTCGGATCACCGAGCCGCGGCGCACCTGCGTTTTGGGCGTCGCCTTGTCGTTGAGGCCGGGCAGGGCCGCCTTCAGGCCGTCCGGGCCAATGTCGATCGATTCGCCGTTCTGCAGCAGCGCCGTCACCCCGCGAGGGGTGGCGTTCAGCACCACCGCCGCATGGATGTTGTCGCTGTCGGGGTGCTCCTCCAGCGCTTCAGCGATGCGCACATCGGTCTGTTTGGGGTCGGCGGGCAACTCCACAAAGGCTTCCGGACCGCGCCAGGCCTGGCGGCGATCGTAGTCCAGCAGGCCCTTGCGCAGTGCGCGTGTGGCTGCCGCCTGTTCGGCCATGCGCACCGTGGTGTGCACGATCAGCCCGCGTGTGTAGGCCTCCGGGCCGTACTGTTCGTACATCAGCCCCCGGGCGGCTTCGGCCACGTAGGCCCCGGCGGGCGAAATGGGCGCCTTGCTGCGGTACACCAGTTTTTCGGCCCGTGCCTCTTCATACTGGTCTTCCGTGATGAACCTGTTCTCCAGCATGCGCCCCAGGATGTGCTGCTGCCGGATGGTCGCGCGCTTGAGGTTGCGCAAGGGGTTGTAGGCCGAAGGCGCCTTGGGCAGACCGGCCAGCATGGCGGCCTCGGCCACCGTCAGTTCGTTGAGCGACTTGCCAAAGTAGGTTTCGGCGGCGGCCGCAAACCCATAGGCCCTCTGTCCCAGGAAGATCTGGTTCATGTAGAGCTCGAGGATCTGGTCTTTGGTCAGCAGGCTCTCGATCTTCAGCGCTAGCAGGATTTCATAGATCTTGCGGGTGAATGTCTTTTCGGTGCTCAGGTAGAAATTGCGCGCCACCTGCATCGTGATCGTCGATGCGCCCTGGCTGCGAGATTCCCCGAAGTTGGCCAGGCCGGCCCGCAGAATCCCGATGTAGTCCACCCCGCCGTGCTGATAGAAGCGCGCGTCTTCGATGGCCAGCACCGCATCGCGCATCACCTGGGGAATGGCCCGGACTGGCACGAAGTTTCGTTTTTCTTCGCCGAATTCACCCAGCAGCACGCCGTCGGCCGAGTACACCCGCAGAGGCACCTTGGGGCGATAGTCCATCAAGCCATTGAGCGGAGGCAGGTTGGGGTACACCATGGCCAGGCCCAGGCTGATCAGCATGGCACCCGCCAGCACGCCCGCAGCCGTCAGCCCGATCAGCCAGAGCAGGGGCTTGAGCAGCCAGGTCATCCACCAGGGGGACGCGGGACGTCCGGCAGGCGCCGGCGTAGAAGACTGGGGGGCGGTTTCGCTCATTGGCGGGCATTCAGGGCAATCCCTGCATTATAGAAATGCCCTGTGAAACCTCTGCCAGGCCTCTTCGTCAGCCCTCGCCACAGTTGGCAAGGGGTTTGTGAAACCATGTGTAAGGCGTCTGGAAGGAACAACGACTAGGTGAAAAGCCGGGCTACATCGCGTTTCATGTTCAAAAACTTTGCTGCTAGCATTGAAGTGGTTTATTAACTTTCCAGGGCTTGCGTCCTGCAGGCATGGAGGATTGAGTGAGCTTTCTAGACACGCTGCTGGGGCGCAAGCACCCGCCGATGATCGGGCTCGACGTGAGTTCGTCCAGCGTCAAGCTCGTTGAACTGAGCCGAAACGCTGCAGGCGAACTCACGCTGGAGCGCTTTGCATCCGAGCCCCTGGCCAAAGGCTGGATCACAGACGGTCAGATTGAAAGATTTGACGAGGTGGCCGAAGCCGTTCGGTCTGTCGTGTCAAAAAGCGGCACCCGCACCAAGCTGGCTGCCTTGGCCATGCCGCAGTCTTCTGTGATCACCAAAAAGATCATGCTGCCCGCCGGGTTGCGGGAAGAAGAGATGGAAGTTCAGGTCGAGGCCGAGGCCAATCAATACATCCCGTTCTCGCTCGATGAGGTCAGCCTCGATTTCTGCGTGATCGGTCCCAGCCCGACCTCGGCGGGTGACGTCGAGGTCATGATTGCTGCTTCGCGCAAAGACCGCGTGCAGGACCGGCAGGGCCTGGCCGAAGCCGCAGGCCTCAAGCCCGCGGTGCTCGACATCGAATCGCATGCTGCCCGCATGGCCGTTGGGCGCCTCATTTCCGGTTTGCCTGGTGAGGGCAAGGATGCCCTCGTGGCCTTGTTCGAGATCGGCGCCGAAACCACGGGTCTCAAGGTGCTACGCGACGACGAACTGCTTTACGACCGTGACCAGGCCTTCGGCGGCGCGCAACTCACCCAACTGATCTCCCGCCAGTACGGCTTTTCCTTTGAAGAAGCCGAGCAGAAAAAGCTCAGTGGTGACCTGCCGGAAGACTATCAGAGCGACCTGCTGATGCCTTTTGTGGACAGCCTGTCCCAGGAAATCGGACGCGCCTTGCAGTATTTTTTCACCAGCACTCCACATCACAAGGTGCATTACGTGATGCTGGCGGGAGGCACCGCCTCTCTGCCGGGCTTGAAAGAGCGCGTGACCGAACTCACGGGCTTTGCCTCCATGGTGGTGAACCCCTTCGAGGGCATGAAGCTGGGCAGCTCCGTGCGTGAAAGCAAATTGCGCCGTGAAGCGCCCTCGTACCTGACGGCCTGTGGCCTGGCCATGCGGAGGTTCGTCGGATGATCCTCATCAACCTCCTGCCGCACCGCGAAGAAAAACGCAAACTGCGAAAGCAGGCGTTTTTCGCCGGTCTTGGGTTGTCGGCGCTTGCTGGTCTGGTGTTGCTGATGCTCTGGTATGGTCTCATCCAGCAGCAGATCAGTGCGCAGCAGGCACGCAATGACAAATTGGCTCAGGCCATCCTGGCATTGGATGAACAGATCAAGTCTGTCGCCACGCTCAAAGAAGAAATCGACGCACTCAAGGCCCGTCAGCGCGCCGTCGAGAACCTCCAGACAGACCGCAACATGCCTGTGCACCTGCTCAACGAGCTGGTTCGACAGACCCCCGAAGGCATTGTCCTCAAGTCCATCCGGCAGGAAGGCGCTGATGTGCTGATCGCAGGTCAGGCCCAATCGAACGAACGCGTGTCTGAACTCTTGCGCAACACGGCCAACAATTCGCCCTGGCTCGAGCGCCCGGAACTGGTGGAGATCAAAGCGTCCGCGGACACCGGCGGCGACAAAAAGGTCACTCAGAAGTTGTTTGATTTCTCGGTGCGTGTGGTGCTCAAGCGTCCAGGTGAGGCGGCTGAATCGGCCAGCGCGGCATCTGCGCCCAGGAAGGCCGGTGTCTGACATGTCCAGATACAACATCGACGTCGCAAGTCTCTTTCAGGAGGCTCAGTCCCAGTTCCAGGGGCTCAATCCCAACGAGCCAGGCCAGTGGCCGCTGCTGCCCAAGGTGGCTGCGTTTGCCGGCACCGTTTTTGCCGTGTTGCTGTTGGGCTGGGTGTTGCTTCTGCAGGCTGAGTCCACCACGCTGGATGATGTGGTCCAGAAAGAGCCGCAACTGAAGGCTGAGTACAACGAAAAGTTGGCCAAGGCTGTCAATCTGGCCGAGTTGAGCAAGCAGCGCGTTCAGGTTCAGGAGTATGTCAACCAACTGGAGAAACAGTTGCCAGGCAAGGCTGAAATGGATGCTTTGCTTTCAGACATCAACCAAGCCGGTCTGGGCCGTGGCCTGGAGTTCCAGTTGTTCAAGCCCGGCCAGGTCGAGGTCAAGGACTACTACGCCGAACTGCCGATCACGATCAAAGTTTCGGGACGCTTCCACGATGTGGGTGCCTTTGCCTCGGACATCGCCAATCTCTCGCGCATCGTCACCTTGCACAACATCACCATCACCACACAGTCAGGCAAAGAGTCCTCTGGTGGTTTGATGATGGATGCCGTGGCCCGCACTTACCGGTATCTGGACGCCGCCGAGGTAGAAAGTCAGCGTGTGGCCAAGTCCAAGGCTCGCCGAGGCAACGCAGCGGCTCGCGCCGACCAGGAAGGGGCCAAGCCATGACACATCGGACCCTCATGAAAAGTGGCCTGTCGTGTCTGGCTGTGATGCTGGCCTTGGGGCTGACGGCATGCACGGGCGAGCTGGATGATCTGGACCAATGGATGGAAGATCAAAAGCGATTGACGCCACCGAAGGTCGAGCCTTTGCAGTCACCCCAGCGCTTCGATCCCCAGCGCTATGAGGTGATCGATCTGGTGGAGCCTTTCAGCCCGCAGAAACTGATCGCCGCAAACCGGCAAGAGTCAGCCCAACCGAGCGCGCTGGTGGCCGCGGAGCTGAACCGGCGGCGTGAGCCACTGGAAGCTTTCCCGCTGGACACCGTCCGCATGGTGGGCAGCGTGGTGCGTAGCGGCACGCAGTTTGGCCTCCTCAAGGTCGACAACCTGCTCTACCAGGTCAAGGTGGGTGACTACCTCGGACAGAACTACGGAAAGATCATGAAGATCACCGAGACAGAGATCAGCTTGCGCGAATACGTGCAGGATGCTTCAGGCGAGTGGATCGAGCGCCCCGCCGCATTGCAGCTTCAGGAGGGCGCACAGTGAGCCATCGACAACATTTCCTGGCCGCAGTTTGCAGCGTGGCCTTTGCCGCCAGCGCCGTGCAGGCTGCTCCGGCCATCCAATCGGTCACGGCGTCGCAGGTGGCCGGCACCGATGTGTTGCGCATCGAGCTGTCCGAGCCGCTTGCCTCGGTGCCATCGGGCTTTGTCATCCAGTCGCCAGCCCGGGTCGCCATCGACCTGCCAGGCGTCAGCAACGGCCTGGGTCGTGGGCAGATCGAGGTCAACCAGGGCAATGTGCGCACGGTGAATGTGGCACAGGCAGGGGAACGCACCCGTCTGGTGCTCAACTTGCGCAACCCATCCAATTACACGGCCACCATCAAGGACAAGTTCCTGATCGTGACGCTCGACAATGGCACGCAGGCCGCCAGTGACACGGCCGCCGCTCGACAGGACGGCGGCACCACACGATTTGCTGAGGCGCGTGCCGTTCAGACTTCACCCATCAAGGATCTGGATTTCCGCCGTGGTCAGGACGGTGCGGGTCGCGTGGTGGTGGAGTTGCCCAACAGCAATGTCGGTGTGGACATTCGCCAACAGGGCAAGAACCTGGTCGTCGAGTTTGCCAAGACCTCCCTGCCCGAGAAACTGCGCCGTCGGTTTGACGTCAATGATTTTGGCACCCCGGTGCAAAGCTTCAGCGCCACGCAGGTGGGTGATCGTGTCAAGCTCGTGATCGACCCCCGAGGCGATTGGGAGCATTCGGCCTACCAGAGCGACAACCAGTTCGTGCTGGAGGTTCGCAAGCAGAAGATCGACCCCAACAAGCTCACCCAGGGGCCTGGCTATGCGGGTGACAAGCTGTCGCTGAATTTCCAGAACATCGAAGTGCGTGCGCTGCTGCAAGTCATTGCAGATTTCACCAACTTCAACGTGGTGACCAGTGACTCGGTCACGGGCAATGTCACGCTCCGTCTGAAAGACGTGCCGTGGGACCAGGCTTTGGACATCATCTTGCAGTCCAAGGGGCTGGGTGTTCGCAAGTCGGGCAATGTGCTGTGGGTGGCGCCCAAGGACGAAATCAACGCCAAGGAAAAGATGGACCTCGAGGCCAAAGCCCAGGTCGCAACCCTTGAGCCATTGCGCACCCAGTCTTTCCAGCTCAACTACGTGAAAGCAGAAGAGCTGTCCAAGGGGCTGATCGGCAAAAGCGATGGCGACAGCGGGACGTCGTCGACCAAGATCCTGTCGCCTCGTGGCAGTGTGCTGTTTGAAACCCGCACCAACCAGATCTTTGTCAACGACATCCCGTCCAAGCTGGAAGAGATCCAGCAGCTGATCGCCAAGATCGACATCCCGGTTCGCCAGGTGATGATCGAAGCACGCATTGTCGAGGCCGATGACAAGTTCGGTCGTTCGCTGGGGGCCAAGCTCGGTGCCCACGACATGCGCGGTTACCAGGGTGGGGTGCCAGGCTACAAGGTGGGCGGCAGCCAGGTGGCGGTGTCGGGTACCTACCTGGGCGTGGGTGAGCAAACCTTGCAGGCCGAGATCACCGAACGCTCTTACCTGCCCAACACCTATTTCGTGAACCTGCCCGCGGCCGCGCAGAACGGCTTCAGTGCGGCGTCGGTGGCACTTTCGCTGTTTGGTGCGGGGTCCAACCGTTTCCTGAACCTTGAACTGTCGGCCCTGGAAGCCGACGGTCGCGGCCGCATCGTTTCGAGCCCGCGTGTGATCACGGCCGACCAGGTCAAGGCGCTGATCGAGCAAGGCACCGAGTTGCCCTACCTGACGGCTTCGTCCAGCGGGGCTACGTCCATCACCTTCCGCAAGGCCAACCTCAAGCTGGAGGTCACGCCGCAAATCACACCGGAGGGCGGCATCATCCTCGACGTCGATGTGAACAAGGACAGTGTGGGCATTCAGACCCCTGCGGGCTACGCCATCGACACCAAGCACGTGCAGACCCAAGTGCTGGTGGAAAACGGTGGCACCGTGGTCATCGGTGGCATCTTCATCCAGGAAGAACGCAACGACGAACAGAAGGTGCCTTTGATTGGTGACCTGCCGGTGGTGGGGCACCTGTTCAAGAACACGGCCAAGACCTTGAACAAATCAGAGTTGCTGATTTTCCTGACGCCACGTGTGGTGTCTGAGCGCAGCGCTTTGCGATAACGGGAGTGGTGATGATTCAGAAAAAAATGAAGTTGGCTGTCAGCATGCTGGCGGTGGCCAGCATGCTGTCTGCTTGCGGTGGCGGCGGGGATGCGGGGACGCCGAAGTACACATCGTTGGCGAATGCTGGCACCAATGAAGGTCTGGCCAGTGTCAGCACCGGCAAGGTGACTCAGAAAGGCATCAGCATTTCGGTCAGTGACTTCGCGCCTGACTGGAGTTTCGATGGTTCGAGCACACGGGTCACGGTTCGTTTGGTGGACACCGCAGGTAACCCGGTGCCTCCAGGGGTGAAAGTCCAGTTTTCAGCCTCTGGTGGTGCCATCACCAAATTTTGCACGACAGGAACCATCACCTCCGGTGAGTCCGCCGCGAGGGACAGCACAGGCTGCTCGGTCACTCTCACGACCCAAGATCCAAGACCAGCCAACGGAATTGTGGCCATTGTGGCCTGGGTGGTTGGAGAAGAAGCCTATTACGACAGCAACAGCAATGGTCGCTATGACGCCGGTGAGAAGTTCTTCGAGGGTGGAGAACTGTTTCGTGATGATGACGCTGATGACATCTTCACGCCTGGCGTCGATGGTCTGAGGGTAGCCGCGGTCGACGGTACGGGTAACATTGGTGTGGGCAGCGCGACCTGTGTGCGAGATCTGGAAGCTGCTCCGAACGAGCGTCCTCTGTCTGTCGACAACACCTGTGATGGTGTGTGGGGCCCGACCTTGGTGCGTGCGCATGCTTATGTGTCAGTGGCTGACCCGAGGAGGTTGGGCTTGGCGCTGACCACCAGCAATCCGGGCGCTACATCGTCTGATGTTGTGTTCTACAGCAGGTCACTCGATGGCAATGTGTTCACGATGGCGCCCACAGGCTCCACAGTGGCTGTTTCGGGCTCTGGGTGCACGCCGACTGTCACGCCCGAAACGGTGAGTGCCACAGGTGCCGCTCCGACTGTTCACACGGTCAATTACGCCGGCTGTGCGTCGGGTTCCAAGGTGCTGGTGACAGGCTCTTCGGGCAATAACTTTACAAACCTGGAAATTACGGTTCCCTGACGCTGTGATTTCTTTGATCGGTCTCCCCGGCGGTGGCAAATCCACCGTCGGCAAGCAGTTGGCACGCAAGCTCGGTGTTCGCTTTCTGGATGCGGACTCCGTGCTGGAAGAGCGGATCGGCATGCCGATCCGTTCGTATTTCGAGCAGCACGGCGAAGCTGCCTTCCGTGATCTGGAAGAGCAGGTGATCGACGAGCTGACGCAGTTGCCCGCTGGCCACCCTGAGGCGGGTCGTGTGTTGGCCACAGGTGGCGGTGCCGTGCTGCGGGAGGTCAATCGCCAACACCTGAAAGACCGCACCACGGTCGTGTACCTCCGCTCCAGCCCCGATGAGTTGTTCCGGCGTCTGAAGAATGACACGCAGAGGCCCTTGCTGCAGGTGGGGGATCCTTTGGCCAAGTTGCGTGAGCTGTATGCGCAGCGTCACCCGCTGTACGAAGAAACCGCCCATTACTCGGTCGATACCGGGCGGCCTTCGGTGGCGACCTTGGTCAACATGATCCTCATGCAGTTGGACCTGGCCGGCAAAAGCGGCCCGGGAATGCCGTCCGAGTCCTGACTGTTCGAACCGGCTGATTGGTGCTGGACCAGGCCCATGAAAAAAGCCCGCTGAGTCAGCGGGCTTTTTTGTGTCTGCCCGGCCGGCCTGATGTGCAGCCGGGCAGAGGGGCGCATCAGCCCAGTCGGCTGAGCTGCTCTTTCACGCGGGCCAGCGTGGCACCGAAATCGGCCACGCGGGCCTTTTCCTGTTCCACCACCGCAGCGGGCGCGCGGGCCACGAAGCTTTCGTTGCCCAGCTTGGCCTGTGCCTTGGCGATCTCGCCTTCCAGTCGGGCCACTTCCTTGGTCAGGCGGGCCTTTTCGGCTTCCACGTCGATCTCGACGTGCAGCGCCAGGCGGGCTTCACCCTGCACGGCCACAGGGGCCATGGTGGTGGCTTGGGCAAAAGCGGCTTCGTCCAGCAGCTTGACTTCGCTCAGCTTGGCCAGGGCCTTGATGACGGGGGCTGCCTGTTCGATGAAGGCGGCGTCACCCGTGGTGAGCAGGGGCACGCGCTCGGCGGGCGACAGGCTCATTTCGCTGCGCAGGTTGCGGGCGGTGCCCACCACGGCCTTGAGCTTGGCCACCCAGGCGTCTGACTCGGCGCACACGCGGCCCAGGTCAGGCTGCGGGTAGGCGGCCAGCACCAGGGTGTCGTCGCTGCCTTCGGCCTTGCGGCCGGCCACCGGGGCCACCACCTGCCACAGCTCTTCGGTGATGAAGGGCGTGATGGGGTGCAGCAGGCGCAGCACGGTTTCCAGCACGCGAATCAGGGTGCGGCGGGTGGCGCGGGCGGCGGCTTCGTTGCCAGAATCTTTGGCGGCGTTCAGCTGGGCCTTGGCGATCTCGATGTACCAGTCGCAGTATTCGTCCCACACGAACTGGTAGATGGCGTTGGCCACGTTGTCGAGGCGGAACTCGGCAAAGCCTTGTTCCACGGCGGCTTCCACGCGCTGCAGTTCGGACACGATCCACTTGTCGGCCGGGCTGAACTGCAGGTAGCCACCGGCGGCGCATACGCCCGGCTCATGCGTCTTGAGGCCACAGTCCTGGCCTTCGGTGTTCATGAGCACGAACTTGGTGGCGTTCCAGAGCTTGTTGCAGAAGTTGCGGTAGCCCTCGCAGCGCTTGGAGTCGAAGTTCACGGCGCGGCCCAGGCTGGCCAGCGCCGCGAAGGTGAAGCGCAGCGCATCGGCGCCATAGCCGGGGATGCCGTCCGGGAATTCCTTCTCGGTGGCCTTTCGCACCTTGGGCGCGGTCTCGGGCTTGCGCAGGCCGGTGGTGCGCTTGTCGAGCAGGGGGCCCAGTTCGATGCCGTCGATCAGGTCGACCGGGTCGAGCACATTGCCTTCCGACTTCGACATCTTGTTGCCCTGCGCATCACGCACCAGGCCGTGGATGTACACGTGCTTGAAAGGCACCTTGCCGGTGAAGTGCTTGGTCATCATGATCATCCGGGCGACCCAGAAGAAGATGATGTCGTAGCCGGTGACCAGCACCGACGAAGGCAGGAACAGGTCCATTTCCTTCGTCTGCTCGGGCCAGCCCAGGGTCGAGAAGGGCACCAGCGCCGACGAGTACCAGGTGTCCAGCACGTCTTCGTCGCGGGTGAGCTCGCCGATGTAGCCGGCGGCGGTGGCTTTGGTGCGGGCTTCGTCTTCCGAGCGGGCGACGAACACTTCGCCGTTGCTGCCGTACCAGGCCGGGATCTGATGGCCCCACCACAGCTGGCGACTGATGCACCAGTCCTGGATGTTCTTCATCCACTGGTTGTAGGTGTTCACCCAGTTCTCGGGCACGAATTTCACGTCACCCGATTCGACGGCCTCGATGGCCTGCTCGGCGATGCTCTTGCCTGTGGCACCGGGCTTGGTCATGGCCACGAACCACTGGTCGGTCAGCATGGGCTCGATCACCTGGCCGGTGCGGGCGCAGCGGGGCACCATCAGCTTGTGCTTTTTCACCTCGACCAGCTGGCCGTCGGCTTCGAGCTGGGCCACGATCTGCTTGCGGGCCACGAAGCGGTCCAGGCCCACATACGCTGCCGGGATGTCGCTGGCTTCGTGGGCGCTGACCTTGGCTTCCAGGTCGAAAATGGTCAGCATGGGCAGCTTGTGGCGCAGGCCGACCTGGTAGTCGTTGGTGTCGTGGGCGGGGGTGACCTTCACCACGCCGGTGCCAAACTCTTTGTCCACGTATTCGTCGGCGATCACGGGCACCAGGCGGCCGGTGATGGGCAGCTTGACCTGCAGGCCGATCAGGTGGGCGTAGCGTTCATCTTCCGGGTGCACCATCACGGCCGTGTCACCCAGCAGGGTTTCAGGGCGGGTGGTGGCCACGACCAGGGTGTCGGCGCTGCCGTTGACCGCATAGCGGATGTGCCACATCGAGCCGTCTTCTTCCTCGCTTTCGACTTCGAGGTCGGACACGGCCGATTTCAGGATGGGATCCCAGCTCACCAGGCGCTTGCCGCGGTAGATCAGGCCTTCTTCGTGCAGCTTGACGAAGGTTTCCGTGACCACCTTGGACAGCTTGTCGTCCATGGTGAAGTATTCGTGTTCCCACGAGACCGAATCGCCCATGCGGCGCATTTGCTGGGTGATGGTCGAGCCGCTTTGCTCTTTCCATTCCCAGATCTTGGCGACGAAGTTCTTGCGGCCCAGGTCGTGCCGGTTCTGGCCCTTTTCCTGCAGCTGGCGTTCCACCACGATCTGGGTGGCGATGCCGGCGTGGTCGGTGCCGGGCACCCACAGCGTGTTGTGGCCCTTCATGCGGTGGTAACGCGTCAACGAGTCCATGATGGTCTGGTTGAAGGCGTGGCCCATGTGAAGCGTGCCGGTCACGTTGGGGGGCGGCAGCTGGATGCAGAACGAGGGCTTGGACGCGTCGAGCGTGGGCTTGTACAGGCCGCGCTGCTCCCATTGGGGGCCATATTTGGCTTCAATGGGGCCGGGTTCGAAGGATTTGGCGAGTTCGGTCATGCGGGCATTTTAATTGGCGCCACCCTGTCCAGACCGTTCTGCACATGGCAGAAGTTTGATCTGGCCCGGTGGTGCCGGGTGACTGTTCGCCGTACCATGGGACAAAAGCCCGTGGGTTGCGGGTTGCGCCTCAAGGAGTGAGCCATGTACGAGCATTTGCTGGTGCCGGTGGACGGCAGCGATCTGTCGTTCAAGGCCATGGACCACAGCGTCGGGCTGGCCAAGATGCTGGGCGCCCGCATCACGGGTTTCACGGTGGAGTTGCCCCTGCCTTTGCTGTTGGGAGACCCAGGCGCGGTGGCATTTTCTGCCGAGATGCTGCAGGAGCACCAGGCCCGAAGCGAGCAGCATGCGCGCAAAGTGCTGACCGAGTTCGGGCACCGTGCGCAGGCAGCCGGCGTACCTTTTGACGGGCAGTTCATGCTGACCGACCAGGTGGCCGATGCCATCGTGGACATGGCGCGGCGTGCCGAGTGCGACCTGATCGTGATGGCCACGCACGGTCGCCACGGGCTGGACGCTTTGATCAATGGCTCATTGACCAAGAGCGTGTTGTCGCACAGCCAGATCCCGCTTCTGGTGGTTCACTGAGCTGGCGCGGCCTGGCTGAAGCGTTTGATGCGTTCATGCGTGGCAGGATGGCTGCTGAAGGCGATGCCCAGCCAGGAGTTGTCTGCGGCATCGTCAGGCGCTCGACCGTGTTTTTCGAGGCGTTCGAACAGGGTGGTCATGACCGCCGGTGAAATGCCGTTGGCCTTGAGCACGGCGATGGCGCTGTCGTCGGCCTCCCGCTCCAGCTCGCGCGAGTAGGCCATCTGGCCCAGCAACACAGGCAGCGCGCTCACCAGGCCACTGAAGTCGCCCAGGGCGGCCGAGGCCATCAGACCCAGGGCGCCCGCCTGGAACAGCTGGCGCACGCTGTGGCGGGCCTGCACATGACCCCATTCGTGGGCCAGCACGCCCAGCAGCACGTCTTCGCGGCGTTCCACCAGGTCGACCAGTTCGTCGGTGAGCACCAGGGTGCCATCGGGCAGGGCCAGCGCGTTGGGCCCGATGCGCGATTGTCGGAACACCACCGACACGGTGGCGCTGTGGTCCCAGCGTGCGGTGGTGGCTGGGTGGGCGGGTTGAAGGCGGTGTCGGTCAAGCGCCTGCTGGAAGCGCTGGGCCAGTTGCTGCCGGTAGGCCAGCGGTAAACGGCTGGGCCGCATCAGGCGGCCGTCCAGTTCAGCCAGCGCGCGTTGGCCGATGGCCTGGTCGACCGATCGGGGCGCGAAGGCGACGACCTCACGGGCTGCCCAGGGCAGGCCCCATTGCCACAGGGCGCCCAGCAGCAGCACCATGACCACGGCGGCCCCCAGGGTGGCGCGCCAGCTGAGCTGGGCTTTTTCGACCCAGCGACCCTGGTGCCCGGTGGCTTGCAGCCAGGCGTCCCACTGGCTGGGGGCCATGGCCTGGAGGCTGCCGCCATCGGGCAGCTGCGCGATGCGGGCCCCGTGCCGGGTCCGCTCGGGCCACCGCACGCTGCGCATGGGGTAATGGTTCAGGGTGTGTCCGTCCTGCGGAGAGCGCAGGCACAGGGTGTCACCTTCGACCTGCAGCAGCACCCGGTTGGCACGGGCGCTGCGCCCGTCGAACCAGTGGGCTTCCAGGCTGGGTGTGGGGGGCAAGGTGGCCATGGTGTGCGTGGACGTGGCGTCAAAGCCCGATGTCGAAGCCTGCCAGGTCCAGCGCTGCATCGCCGGCGGCATCGGGGCGCCCGCTTTGCAGCTGCGCCGTGAGAGTGTCCGGGTCCATGCGCAGGTGCACGGTGATGGCTTCGAGTTTCAGGCGGGCCAGGGCAATCTGGGCGAACGGCCAGTACAGGCCCAGTGTGAGCACCGTGAGCACCCAGTTCAGCACCGTGCGGCGAAACAGCGCCCCGAAGCGCAGGTGGCTTTTGAAGCGCACCCAGCGGCTGCCGGTTTCGTTCCAGAGCAGGTTCTGCATCAGGGTCTGGAAAAAGGGCACTGGCACGAACTGCGCCAGGAAAATGGCCACCACCAGCAGGGGCAGGAGGCGTTTGGCCGCGGCAGCACCGCCGCTTTCGGCACCGCCCAGCAGGGCGCCACCGGCCAGCACGCCACCCACCACCACGATGGCCAGCAGGGTGCCCAGCGAGACAATGCCCGTGCGCATGAACACCTTGAACACATCACTGAAGGTGGCGCGCCAGTGGGTTTGCAGCGAGGCAAAGCCGTAGTGGTCGTGCTGGTAGCGCTTCAGGCAGTAGTAGGCGTAGGGTGCCGCACCGTACACACCCAGCAGGCACAGGCCTCCGAGCAGTTTGGTCAGCACCGCGTCGGTGGCCAGCAGCGCAACCCCCAGGGTGCCCAGTGCGGCCATGGCCGCCAGCGGCTTGCCGATGACCAGGTAGGCGCCTTTCAGGCTGCCATGGAACTGGAAGCGCAGGCCGCGCCAGCTGGTGTGCCCCAGCCGGTAGATGAGCGAGGCGCGCATCAGGGCAGGCCACAGCAGCACGAAGGCCAGGGTGGCCACCCCATAGGCCACAGGCGACACATTGCCGGCCCAGTTGTACAGACCCAGGAACACGACCATCAGCAAAAAGCCCCGCAGCATCTGCTTGGGGTCACCGTGGAAGTCGAGTGCATGGCCTGCCACCTGGGTGTTGCGGTAGAAGTACTGCAACTTGCGCACCCGGGCCCAGGGGTAGTACAGGCCCAGGGTGAGGAACATCAGCAGCAGGTTGACGATCCAGATGCGGAAGTATTCGCTGCCCGAGCCGGTGAACACCAGGGCATGGCGGCTGATGGCCACCGGTGGCAGGGCCGGGCTGGTGACCGGTGGCGTGTCCGACAAAGGGGGCAGGGACATGGCGCGCTTTCGGGGCTCTCTGATTTGTGTGTGCTGGCCTGAACAGATCCCAGCGCTTGTCGTCTGGCAGCGTCCGGGCGCCATGGGGCGCCTAGAATTTCGAAAATGAGTTCCGATCTGTTCGACCCCTTCCATTCTGGCCCAGACCAGGCCCTGTCCGATTCCCCCTTGCTGGCGGGGCTGAACCCGGAGCAGCTGGCCGCCGTCACGGCGCCCCCGGGGCCGAACCTGGTGCTGGCCGGCGCGGGCTCGGGCAAGACCCGGGTGCTGACCACCCGCATCGCCTGGCTGCTGCAGACCGGTCAGGCCACGCCCGGCGGCATCATGGCCGTGACCTTCACCAACAAGGCGGCCAAGGAAATGCTGACCCGCCTGCAGGCCATGCTGCCCATCAATGCCCGCGGCATGTGGATTGGCACCTTCCACGGCCTGTGCAACCGTTTTTTGCGCGCGCACTACCAGCTGGCCCACCTGCCGCAGGCTTTTCAGATCCTGGACACGCAAGACCAGCTGTCGGCCGTCAAGCGCGTGATCAAGGGCCTGAAGTTCGACGAAGAAAAAGTGGTGCCCAAGGCCACCACCTGGTTCATTGCCAACGCCAAGGAAGAAGGCAAGCGCCCGCGTGACCTGGTGCCGCGTGACGACCTGGGCCGCATGCAGCTGGAGGTGTACCAGGCCTACGAAGACCAGTGTCAGCGCGAAGGCGTGGTCGATTTTGCCGAGCTGATGCTGCGCACCTACGAGATCTTGCGCGACAACGCGCCGGTGCGCGAACACTACCAGCGCCGCTTCCGGCACATCCTGGTCGACGAGTTCCAGGACACCAACAAGCTGCAGTACGCCTGGCTGAAGATGTTCTCGGGGCGGCCTGATGTGAATGGCTGCAGCGTGATGGCCGTGGGCGACGACGACCAGAGCATCTACGCCTTCCGCGGCGCGCAGGTCAGCAACATGGCCGATTTCGAGCGCGAGTACCGCGTGCAGCGCGTGATCAAGCTGGAGCAGAACTACCGCAGCCACGGCCACATCCTCGATGCGGCCAACGAGCTGATCGCGCGCAACAGCAAGCGCCTGGGCAAGACCTTGCGCACCGACCAGGGCCAGGGCGAGCCCATCCGCATCTACGAGGCGGCCAGTGACTTCGCCGAGGCCCAATGGCTGGTGGATGAGGCCAGGCAGCTGCGCCGCGAGGGCGGGCCACTGCACGAGGTGGCCTTTTTGTACCGAAGCAACGCGCAGTCGCGGGTGATCGAATCGGCGCTGTTCAACGCGGGCGTGCCCTACAAGGTGTATGGCGGCCTGCGATTTTTCGAGCGGGCCGAAGTCAAGCACGCGCTGGCCTACCTGCGCCTGATCGAGAACCCCAACGACGACACCAGCTTCTTGCGGGTGGTGAACTTCCCGGCGCGGGGCATTGGTGCCCGCACGCTGGAGCAGCTGCAGGATGCCGCCCGCATCAGCGGCCGCAGCCTGTACCAGAGCGTCACGGCCGTGCCCGGCAAGGCTGGCGCCAACCTGGCCGCCTTCAATGGCCTGATCGACGCCATGCGCGAGGCGACGGCCGGGCTGACGCTGCGCGCCATCATCGAACACGTGGTGCAGGCCTCGGGGCTGGCCGATTTCTACCGCACCGAAAAAGAAGGCCAGGAACGGCTGGAGAACCTGGCCGAACTGGTGAACGCGGCCGAGGCCTTCGTGACCCAGGAGGGCTTTGGCAAGGACGCCGTGGCCATGCCAGTGGACGAGGGCGCGGGTGCAATAGCCCAGGGGCTGCCCACCGCGGTGGCCCGGGTGGACGTGCTGCCCGATGCCGAGACCGGCGAGATCATTTCGCCCCTGGTGGCCTTCCTGACCCATGCGGCGCTGGAAGCGGGCGACAACCAGGCCCAGGCCGGGCAGGACGCCGTGCAGCTGATGACGGTGCACGCAGCCAAGGGCCTGGAGTTCAACAACGTGTTCATCACCGGGCTGGAAGATGGCATGTTCCCGCACGAGAACTCGATGAACGACGGCGAGAGCCTGGAAGAAGAGCGCCGGCTGATGTATGTGGCCATCACGCGGGCGCGCAAGAAGCTGCACATCAGCTTCTGCCAGACGCGCATGCTGCACGGGCAGACGCGCTACAACATCAAGAGCCGTTTCCTCGATGAGCTGCCCGAAGCCAGCCTGAAGTGGCTCACGCCGCGCAACCAGGGCTTTGGCTCAGGTTATGCCAAGCAGTACCAGGACGCCTGGGCCTCGGGCAAGGGCCTGGGCTCGGTGGTGGGAGCTGGCGCGCAGCCCTGGCGCTCGGGTGGTGGCCAGGGGAGCGGATACAACGGTGGATACAGCGGCGGCCAGAAGTGGGCCGAACGCCGTCCGCAAGACGAGTTCAAGGATCTGACCGCGCCCATGCCCAAGGCCATGGCGGCCAACCGCAGCGAAGGTGGCTTCAAGGTGGGCCAGCAGGTGTTCCACAACAAGTTCGGCGAAGGTGTGGTGCTGACCCTGGAGGGCAGCGGCCCTGATGCGCGGGTTCAGGTGAACTTCGGCCGCCACGGCAGCAAGTGGCTGATGCTGAGCGTGGCCAAGCTCACGCCGATCGAGTGAGCGGGGAGGGGCCCGGGCCCCTCAGACCAGGCCGTTGCGGATGGCGTAAACCGTCAGCTCGGAATTGTTGGTCAGCCCGAGTTTTTCCAGCACCCGGGCGCGGTACACGCTCACGGTCTTCGGGCTCAGCAGCAATTGCTCTGCGATGTCCGACAGGCGCTTGCCCGAAGCGATCATCACCAGGGTCTGCAACTCGCGGTCGGACAGCTTCTGGTGCGCGTCCTCGGGTGCCGGGGCCGTCAGGTTGTCCACCAGCATCTGCGCCATCTCGGGCGTGACGTACTTCTTGCCCTGTGACACGGTGCGCACGGCCGCCACGATCTGGGCCGCATCACTGCCCTTGTTCAGGTAGCCACTGGCGCCGGCCTTCAGGGCCCGCATGGCGTACTGGTCTTCGGGGAACATCGAGACCACCAGCACCTTGATGGGCATGCCCTCTTCCTTGAGCACATGCAGCACGTCCAGGCCACTGCGGCCGGGCAGGTTGATGTCCAGCACCAGCACGTCGCAGCTTTTTTCGCGCAGCAAGGCGCGCAGCTCGCCGTAGTCGCCGGCTTCGCCGACCACGTCGATGTCTTCGGCGTCGAGCAGGGTGTCGCGGATGCCGCGGCGGATCAGGGCGTGGTCGTCACAGAGGATGACTTTGATCATGGTTGCGACCAGACGGTGGGATCATCGGGATCAAGGTCGGCGTAGGCCGAGTTCGTGCCCAATTCTGACCCAAGCGCATCGATGAATCCGTTTTCAGGACCTGAAAGAGGCACGGAAAGGATCAAGGTTGTGCCTTGTGCACCACTGCTGAGGTCGACCCAGCCGCCCACGTTCTCGGCGCGTTCCTTCAGGCCGCGGATGCCGAAGGACCGGGCCTTGGCCAGATCGTCGGTGTTCAGGCCCCTGCCGTTGTCGCTGATTTCGAGCGACAGCACGCCGCCGGCCACGGTCAGGTCCACGCTGACGCGGCTGGCCTGCGCGTGCTTGGACACGTTGGTCAGGGCCTCCTGGCAGAAGCGGTAGGCCACCAGGGGCACGGAGGGCGGCAGTTCGGGCTGCTCGTGGCTGGTGCGGAACTCGGCCACGATGCCGGTGCGCTTGGCGAAGCGGTCGGTCATCCACTGCAGGGCCGCGATCAGGCCTTGCTCCAGGATGGCCGGGCGCAGGTTGTGCATGATGCGCTGGCTGGCTTCGTGGGCCATGGCGATGGCCTCCAGCGCCTGGCGGGCCCGCTCGGCCACGGGCGAGTGTTCGTCCACATGGCGCAGGATCCAGGCGATGTCGAACTTCACGGCCGTGAGGGCCCCGCCCACGTCGTCGTGGATTTCCCGTGCGATGGCTGCGCGTTCCTGCTCGATGCTGCCCTGGAGGTGCTGCGCCAGCTCGCGCAGCTGCTGGCGGGACTGGCTCAGCGCCAGGTCGGCCTGCTGCTTGGCAATCCGGGTGCGGTTGGCCTCGATGGCCAGCAGGGCGGCCGGGGCCAGGCGGGCCAGGTTGCTCTTGAGCAGGTAGTCGTTGGCGCCATTGCGCATGGCCTGCACCGCGATGTCTTCCCCGATCTCGCCCGACACCAGGATGAAGGGCACCAGCTTGCCCACTTTGCGCACCTTTTCCAGGGCAGCCAGACCGGAATAGCCCGGCAGGTTGTAGTCCGACAGGATGATGTCCCAGTCTTCGAACAGGGCGTCGGTCAGGCCGTCTTCGTCCTCGATGCGGTGCAGGTCGGCATCGATGCCGCCTCGGCGCAGGTGGGCTGCCACCAGCGCGTGGTCGGCGTCGTTGTCTTCGAGGTGCAGCACCCGCAGTTGGACGGGCGCCGGGGCGGTGTCGGAATGGTCTGGGGCCACAGGCTGACTCACGATCCAGGGATATGTGCCAAGTTTTGCCGGGACATCGGCACTACTTGGCAAACGCCGATGTGAAAAATTCTAGCAACCGGCCGACCTTACAGACTGTGATTCTTCATCGAGGGGTGGCCGCGAAGCAAAGCCCCTTGTTCAACAGGTGAGTGGAGTCGTGATGCACACCAACGAAGCGCCTGAAGTTTCGGCACCCCCGCGAGAGATTTCGCTGCTGGTCGCTGCCGATCTGCAGGACCATCTCATGACAGCGACGAATGACCTGGAACGCCTCCAGCGCCTGATCGATGACGCCTATGTGGTGCTGATCGATGGCTTTCAGGGCGCGGCGCACCAGCTGGGCTCCGCCATTGACGAGGGCAAACATGATTCGCCTTCTCTGCAGGAAACCTTGCAGACCCTCTACAAGGCCGTGACCGCTCTGCAGTTCCAGGACATGGCGTCACAGCTGATCGTGCACACCAACAAGCGATTGCGCAGTTGTGCCGACCAGATCGCGCGCGATGCCATGGGCGATGACCCCGATGGCATGGCCGTGGTGGAAGAGCTTCCGCTCAAACCCAACCCCGTGACCCAGGACGAAATGGACGCGGGCTCGGTCGAGTTGTTCTGAGCGCTCAAGTTCAGCCACCACGTGCCGAAAAAGTCGTAAATCGTATTTAGGTTGCAGTTCTGCCTGATTTTCCAGATACATCCCTCTCGGAGATGACCATGCATTCGATCCTTGCCGTTGATGACTCTGCTTCGATGCGCCAGATGGTGTCGTTCACGCTCAAGAGTGCCGGCTACAACGTCGTCGAGGCCGTGGACGGCCAGGACGCATGGGAGAAGGCCGGCGGACGCACCTTCGACCTCGTGCTCACCGACCAGAACATGCCCCGCATGGACGGCATCAGCCTGACCAAGAAGCTGCGCGAATCGCCGCAGTTCAAGGCCACGCCCATCCTGATCCTGACCACCGAGTCGAGCGACCAGATGAAGCAGGCGGGCCGCGCTGCTGGTGCCACCGGCTGGCTGGTCAAGCCCTTCGACCCGAACAAGCTGATCGAGGTGATCCGCAAGGTCATTGTCTGACGGCCTCTGCGCCTGTCACCCAGCATTTCTCAGGATTCAGGACCAGGGGAGCCAGTCATGGCAGAAACCAGCATGGACAGCAGCTCGGCATCGGCCGGGATCGACCTCAGCCAGTTCTATCAGGTCTTCTTCGAAGAAGCTGGTGAGAACCTCGAGCAAATGGAGCAGCAATTGCTCGAGCTCGACGTGACCGCGGCCGACGACGAAGAGCTGAACGCCATCTTCCGCTGCGCGCACTCGATCAAGGGTGGGGCCGCCACCTTCGGCTTTGCCGACGTGGCCGAGCTGACCCACCAGATGGAAACATTGCTCGACAAGCTGCGCCGCCACGAACTCACGCCCACGCCTGCGATGGTGGACGTGCTGCTGCAGTCGGGTGACGCGCTCAAGGCGATGCTGGCACGCCACCAGGGCTCCGGCGGTGCCGAAGTGGACACCACCGAGTTGCTGTTCAACATCCGCGCCATGGTGTCGGGTGAAGCCCCTGCCACACTGCCCACCGCACGTCCTGCTGCGGCTGCTGCACCCGCCTCGGCCCCCGTGGCCGCGCCTGTGGCGGCAGTTGCCGCAAGCCCCAGCACCCAGCCCGCCCCGACCACCGGTCAGCGCGTGGTCGAGCTGCAAGTGGGTCCTCTGAGCAACCCCTCGCAGGCCGACAACCTGCTGGAGTTGTTCAAGGAAATCACCGACCTGGGACAGATCGAGGCCTTGCCCGATGCGCCCGAACTGGCCGGTGTGCGCCGATTCAAGGTCAGCACCGCCACCCCCGAGTCGGACATGATGGATTTGTTCACCTTCCACGTCTCGCGTGAGCAGGTGAAGTTCGTGGCCTTTGCCGATGGTGCGGCCACCGTGGCACCGGCTGCCGACCCCGGCTACGGCTTCTTCGAGCCAGAGGCAAGCCCGGCCGTTGCAGCGGCTTCGCCCGAAACCGGTTACGGCTTCTTCGACAACGCGCCGGGTGCACCCCAGCAGGCCGCCCCGGTGGCCGCCGCGCCGTCGGCCACCTCGGCGCCGACCCCGGCTGCCAAGGCCGCACCCAAAGCCGACAAACCTGCCGCTGCGGGCCTGGAGGCCTCGACCATCCGCGTGTCGGTCGAGAAGGTCGACCAGCTCATCAACCTGGTGGGCGAACTGGTGATCACCCAGGCCATGCTGGCCCAGAACAGCCGCTCGCTCGACCCGGTGGTCTACCAGCAGCTGGTGACCGGCCTGACCGATCTGGACCGCAACACCCGCGACCTGCAAGAGGCCGTGATGTCGATCCGGATGATTCCGATGTCGACGGTGTTCAGTCGCTTCCCGCGCATGCTGCGCGACCTGGCCAACAAGCTGGGCAAGAAGGTTGAGCTGGTGACGCAGGGCGAAGCCACCGAACTGGACAAGGGGCTGGTCGAGAAGATCACCGACCCGCTGACTCACCTGGTGCGCAACAGCTGCGACCACGGCATCGAAATGCCGGCCGATCGCATCGCCACCGGCAAGCCGGAAGTGGGCACCATCACCCTGGCGGCCTCGCACCAGGGCGGCTCGATCGTGATCGAAGTGCGTGACGACGGCAAGGGCCTGTCGCGCGAGAAGCTGCTCAAGAAGGCCCGAGAAAAGGGCATCGACGCGCCGGACAGCCTGACCGACCAGGAGGTGTGGAACCTCATCTTCGCGCCAGGTTTTTCCACTGCCGAGCAGGTCACCGACGTGTCGGGCCGCGGGGTAGGCATGGACGTGGTCAAGAAGAACATCACCTCGCTGGGCGGTACGGTCGAAATCGACTCGGCCGAAGGCTACGGCATGCGCGTGGCGGTGCGGCTGCCCCTGACGCTGGCCATCATGGACGGCATGAGCGTGGGTGTGGGCGAAGAGGTCTACATCCTGCCGCTGTCGTCGGTGGTGGAGAGCTTCCAGGTCAGCCCCGAGATGATCAAGACCGTGGGCGGCTCCGGCCGGGTCGTGGAAGTGCGCGACGAATACATGCCGGTGATCGAGCTGGAAAAGGTGTTCGATGTGCCCCGATTCGATTGGGAGCACAACAGCGGGATCATGGTGGTGGTCGAAGCCGAGAGCGGCCGGGTGGCTGTGCTGGTCGACGAGCTGCTGGGCCAGCAACAGGTGGTCGTCAAGAACCTGGAAACCAACTACCGCAAGGTCAATGATGTGTCGGGTGCCACCATCATGGGCGATGGCCGCGTGGCCCTGATCCTGGATGTGGCATCCCTGGTGCGCCGTTCGCGCCACTGACTGGAGACGAGATCATGGGCATGATGGAAAAGATCGATGTTCAGACCGAGGCCGTGGCTCGGGAGTACCTGACCTTCCGTCTGGGTGACGAGGAATACGGCATCGACATCCTGAAGGTGCAGGAGATTCGCGGTTACGAAAACCCCACCCGCATCGCCAACGCACCGCATTTCCTCAAAGGCGTGGTCAACCTGCGCGGCACCATCGTGCCGATCGTGGATCTGCGCATGCGCTTCGGCTGCTCGCAGGCCGAGTACAACAGCTTCACGGTGTCGATCATCCTGCACATCGGCCAGCGCACCATTGGTGTGGTGGTGGATTCGGTGAGCGACGTGATGGAGATCCCGGCCGAGTCCCTGCGCCCGGCCCCTGACATGAGTTCGGCCATCGATGCGGCTTACATCCGGGGCCTGGCCCAGGTGGGTGAGCGCATGGTGATCCTGCTGGACATCGAAAGCATGCTGACCAGCCCGGACATGGGCCTGGTGGACTGACCTGAACCCTCAAGGAGAACGCCCATGCGCACCATCGCTGCAAGCCTGTTGCTGGCCTGTGCCGGCCTGACCCTCAACGCCCAGGCCGCCGACGGCGGCGCCAGCCGCGACGATGCCGTGGCCATGGTCAAGAAAGGGGTTGCAGCACTCAAGGGCGGTGCCAAGGACAAGGCCTATGCCGAGTTCAGTGACAAGGGCAACGCCGCCTGGCGTTTGCATGACCTGTACCTGGTGGTCTATGGCCTGGACGGCACCGTGTTCGCCCATGGCGCCAATGCCAAGATGATTGGCAAGAACCTGATCGACCTCAAGGACATCGATGGCAAGGCCTTCGTGAAGGAGCGTGTGGAACTGGCGAAGGCCAAGGGCACCTTCTGGCAGGACTACAAGTTCACCAACCCCGAGACCAAGAAGATCGAGCCCAAGGAAATGTACTGCGAACGCCTGGACGACACCGTGGTGTGCGGCGGTGTGTACAAGTGACGCATTGATGCGCCAGCGCGCGGCTCAAGTGTTCAGCACCTGGGCCACTTGCTGATCGAGTTCGGTCAGCGGGATTGGCAGACGAGAGGTGGCATCGGCCACCTCTTTGTTTTTGGGCGCCCACACCGGCGCAGGCCATCGGGCATCCCAGTCGAAGCGGGCGATCACGTGCCAATGCAGGTGGGGCACCACATTGCCCAGGCTGGCCAGGTTCACCTTGGTGGGCTGCAGCGCCTGCCGCAGCACGGTTTCCACCTTGGCCACCACCTGCATGATCGCGCTGCGGTCGGCCGGGGGCAGGTCGGTCCATTCGGCCACGTGCGCGTTCCAGATCACGCGGTAGAAGGCCGGGTGGTCGGCGTCTTCGGCACGGATGATGCGCAGCTGGGCGTTGCGCGCGATGAGGAGGCCCCCATCGCGGTCACACAGCTCGCAGCTGGGCACCGTGGCCACCGTGGGCATCGCGGCGCTGCTCATCAAACCAGCACGCGCTCGATGCCGCCCGCGTTGGCCCGGTCGACGTACTCGCGCATCCAGTTCTCGCCCAGGATCTGGCGGGCCATCTCGACCACGATGTAGTCGGCCTCGACCAGGCCGCTCTTGGCATCGTCTTCGTAACGGCTCAGGCCCTGCAGGCAGGCGGGGCACGAGGTCAGGATCTTGACGTTGTCTTTCTCGCCCAGCAGGCCCTTGCCGCGCAGCTCGGCCTCGCCCTTGCGGATCTCTTCTTCCTTGCGGAAGCGCACCTGCGTGGAGATGTCCGGGCGGTTCACGGCCAGCGTGCCCGATTCACCGCAGCAGCGCTCCGACTTGACCACGCCATCGCCCACCAGGGCCTTGACGGTCTTCATCGGGTCCTGCTGCTTCATGGGGCTGTGGCAGGGATCGTGGTACAGGAAGGCGCCCTTGCCTTGCAGGGTGACACCCTTTTCGAGCAGGTACTCGTGGATGTCGACGATGCGGCAGCCCGGGAAGATCTTGTCGAACTGGTAGCCCTGCAGCTGGTCGAAGCAGGTGCCGCAGCTGACCACCACGGTCTTGATGTCCAGGTAGTTCAGCGTGTTGGCCACGCGGTGGAACAGCACCCGGTTGTCGGTGATCATCTTCTCGGCCACATCGAACTGGCCGGCGCCGCGTTGCGGGTAGCCGCAGCACAGGTAGCCCGGGGGCATCACGGTCTGCACGCCGGCATGCCACAGCATGGCCTGCGTGGCCAGACCCACCTGCGAATACAGGCGCTCCGAGCCGCAGCCAGGGAAATAGAACACGGCCTCGGTGTCGGCGGTGGTCTGCTTCGGGTCGCGGATGATGGGCACGTAGTCGCGGTCTTCGATGTCCAGCAACGCGCGGGCCGTGCGCTTGGGCAGGCCACCCGGCATCTTCTTGTTGATGAAGTGGATGATCTCTTCTTTGAGCGGCGCCTTGCCCACCGTGGCCGGGGGGGCGCTGGTCTGCTTGCGGGCCACCACCTTCATCACGTCGTTGGCGATGCGCTGCAGCGGCATGGCCACGTCGGTGGTGATCGAGCGGATCACCTTGATGGTCTGCGGGTTGTTGGTGTTGAGCATGGCCATGGCGGCCGCACCGGCGGGGCGGAAGCTCTTCTTGCCCATCTTGTTGAGCAAGTTGCGCATGTGCATCGACACGTCACCGAAGTCGATCTTGACCGGGCAGGGCGTCAGGCACTTGTGGCAGATCGTGCAGTGGTCGGCCACGTCTTCGAACTCTTCCCAGTGCTTGATGGACACGCCACGGCGCGTCTGCTCTTCGTACAGGAAGGCCTCGACCAGCAGCGAAGTGGCCAGGATCTTGTTGCGCGGGCTGTACAGCAGGTTGGCACGCGGGATGTGCGTGTTGCACACCGGCTTGCACTTGCCGCAGCGCAGGCAGTCTTTGACCGACGTGGCGATGTCGCCGATGTCGCTCTGCTGCATGATCAGCGACTCGTGGCCCATCAGGCCGAACGAGGGCGTGTAGGCCTCGCTCAGGTCGGCCGCGTGCACGTCGTCGCCCAGGGCCTTGAGGTGCGCGCCGCGCAGCAGCTTGCCCTTGTTGAAGCGGCCTTCGGGGTCGACCTTGGCCTTGTAGGCCGCGAAGTTGGCGATCTCGTCGTCCGACAGGAACTCCAGCTTGGTGATGCCGATGCCGTGTTCGCCCGAGATCACGCCGTCCAGGCTGCGGGCCAGTTGCATGATGCGCGCCACGGCTTCGTGCGCCGTCTGCAGCATCTCGTAGTTGTCGCTGTTGACCGGCAGGTTGGTGTGCACGTTGCCGTCGCCGGCGTGCATGTGCAGGGCCACCCACACGCGGCCGCGCAGCACCTGCTTGTGGATGCGCTTGAGCTCGTCGATCACGGGGCTGAGGGCGGCACCGTTGAACAGCTTGGTCAGTGGCTCGCGGATCTCCTTCTTCCAGCCCACGCGCACCGACCAGGTCTGCAGCAGGTTGAAAACGGTGTCCTGGCCGTTGCTGTTCTCGGCGGGCACGTAGGTGCCGTCGCGGTGCTGGGTGTAGCCCAGGGCCACCAACGGGTCGCCCACGGTGCTCAGCGGCGTGTCGAGGTGGTCGTACAGGTACTGCCAGCGCGCGCGCACCTGGGCCAGCAGGGCCTGGGCGCCTTGCACCTTCTCGGTGAGCTGCTCGGGGCTGGGCAGCTCGCTGGGGTCTTCGGCCTTGCCCATGAACTGGCCGACGTGGGCATTGCCCTTGGCGAAGAAGGCGTCGAAGGCGTCCAGCAGGGCCAGCTTGTTGCGAATCGACAGCTCGATGTTGATGCGCTCGATGCCCAGGGTGTATTCACCCATGCGCGGCAGCGGGATCACCACGTCTTCGTTCACCTTGAAGGCGTTGGTGTGCTTGGCAATCGCGGCGGTGCGCTTGCGATCGGCCCAGAACTTCTTGCGGGCGTCGGCACTGACGGCCACGAAGCCTTCGCCGTTGCGGCCATTGGCCAGGCGGATCACTTCGCTGGTGGCGCGGGCCACGCGGTCTTCGTCGTCACCGACGATGTCGCCAATGAGGACCATCTTGGGCAGGCCATTGCCGCCCACGTTCCGCTTGCTCTTGGTCGCGTAGCCCACGGCCTTGAGGTAGCGGTCGTCCAGGTGCTCCAGGCCGGCCAGGATGGCGCCGCCCGGTTGCTTCATTTCCTCGAACATGAAATCTTTGATCTCGACGATCGAGGGCACGCACAGCGTGGGGTTGCCGAAGAACTCCAGGCACACCGTGCGGGTGTGCTTGGGCATGCGGTGCACCACCCAGCGGCAGCTGGTGATCAGGCCGTCGCAGCCCTCCTTCTGGATGCCGGGCAGGCCCGCCAGGAACTTGTCGGTGACGTCCTTGCCCAGGCCTTCCTTGCGGAACACCCGGCCGGGGATGTCCAGCTTTTCGGTGCGCAGGTGGGTCTTGCCGTCGGCCGCGTAGTAATGCAGCTCGAAGTTGGCCACTGCCACGTCGTGGATCTTGCCCAGGTTGTGGTTGACGCGGACCACTTCCAGCCATTCGGCGTTGGGCGTGACCATGCGCCAGCTGGCCAGGTTGTCCAGCGCGGTGCCCCACAGCACGGCCTTTTTGCCGCCGGCGTTCATGGCGACGTTGCCACCCACGCACGAGGCCTCGGCCGAGGTGGGGTCCACCGCGAACACATAGCCGGCCCGCTCGGCCGCATCGGCCACGCGCTGCGTGACCACGCCAGCGCCTGTCCACACCGTGGGCACCTTGTGGGCCACGCCGGGCAGGTCGACCAGCTCGACCTCGGTCATGGCTTCGAGCTTTTCGGTGTTGATGACCGCGCTCTTCCAGGTCAGGGGCACGGCGCCGCCGGTGTAGCCGGTGCCACCCCCACGCGGGATGATGGTCAGGCCCAGTTCGACGCAGCCCTTGACCAGGGCGGCCATTTCTTCTTCGGTGTCGGGCGTGAGCACGACAAAGGGGTACTCGACGCGCCAGTCGGTGGCGTCGGTGACGTGCGAGACACGGCTCAGGCCGTCGAACTTGATGTTGTCGGCGCGGGTGACCTTGCCCAGCGCGGTTTTGGCGCGCTGGCGCAGGGCGCCCATGTCGTCGAAGGCGCGGGCAAAGCGCTGCACGGCTTGACGGGCGGCGTCCAGCAACTCGGCCACCAGCTTGTCGCGGCCGGCGTCGCTGCCGGGGGTGCGGCGCTTGTCGACCTCGCCCAGGCGGTGCTGCAGGGCCTCGATCAGCTGTGCGCGGCGCTTGGGGTTGTCCAGCAGGTCGTCCTGCAGGTAGGGGTTGCGTTGCACCACCCAGACATCGCCCAGCACCTCGTAGAGCATGCGGGCCGAACGGCCGGTCTGGCGTTCGGTGCGCAGCAGGCTCAGCACTTCCCAGGCACGCTGGCCCAGCAGGCGCTGCACGATCTCGCGGTCGGAGAAGGAGGTGTAGTTGTAAGGGATCTCGCGCAGGCGAGGCTGGCCGTCGGCGTGGGCGTCGGCGGCCTGGGCGGTCATGTGGGTCAGCTCGGTGGGTGCGTTCATGAGTGCGCCAGACGCGAAAAGGCCTTGGTTTGACAAAAGATCGAAGCGCCTGGGGGCCTTTCGGTCGACCCAGGCGACACATGTGGGGGTTTTCGCGCCTGAGGGTGGATGTTACCGCACCGCCCATGCCCCGACCCTGGACAGGGCGTTATGCTGAACGCATGACAGCCCCTGCGTCCCCTGATTTTTCATCTGATGGCATCCGCTCGGGTGCTGCCTCATGGCCCTACCCCCGCTGGGTGGCGCACCGAGGCGCCGGCAAGCTGGCCCCCGAGAACACGCTCGCGGCTTTCCGCCTGGGGGCGCAGCATGGTTTTCGCATGTTCGAGTGCGACGTCAAGCTCAGCGCCGACGGGCAGCTGTTCCTGTTGCACGACGCCGACCTGGCCCGCACCACCTCGGGGCAGGGGCCGGCCATGCTGCAGCCCTGGGCGGCCTTGCGCGGGCTGGATGCTGGCGCTTGGCACAGCCCCATGTACGTCGGTGAGCCCCTGCTCAGCCTGGAGGTGCTGGCGGCCTGGTTGCAGGCCAACGACCTGCTGGTGAACCTGGAGATCAAGCCCAGCCCCGGGCAAGAAGCCGAGACCGGCCGCGCGGTGGCCGACGCCGTGGCACGGTGGTGGCCCACCCGTGGCGTGCAGCCGCTGCTGTCGTCGTTCAAAGTGGACGCGTTGCACGCGGCACAGCAGGCCCAGCCCCAGCTGCCCCGGGCCCTGCTGTTGGAGGCCTCGCGCCCCACCTGGCTGGACGAAGCCCAGGCGCTGGGCTGTGTGGCCGTGGTGCCGCACCATGCACTGCTCGATGCAGGCAACATCGCCCTGGCCCACGCACGGGGCCTGAGGGTGCTGACCTACACCGTCAACGAGGCCGAGCGGGCCAAGGCGCTGTGGGCCGCCGGGCTGGACGGCCTCATCACCGACCGGGTGGACCTGTTCGAGCCCGAAGCCCGGGCCGAAGCGACGACCTGATCAAGGGCAGGGCTCAGCCCAGCGCCTTGAGCAGCTTGTCGTGGATGCCGCCGAAGCCGCCGTTGCTCATGCACAGGATGTGATCGCCCGGGCGGGCCACCTTGGCCACCTTGGCCACCAGGGTGTCGATGTGGTCGGACACCACGGCGCGCTCGCCCATTTCCAGCAGGGCCTCATGGGCGTCCCAGCCCAGCCCGCCGCTGTGGCAGAAGGCCAGGTCGGCTTCTTCCAGTGACCAGGGCAGCTGGGCCTTCATGGTGCCCAGTTTCATGGTGTTGGAACGGGGCTCGAACACGGCCAGGATGCGCTGGCCAGGCCCCACCTTGCGGCGCAGCCCATCGACCGTGGTGCGGATGGCCGTGGGGTGGTGGGCGAAATCGTCGTACACGGTGATGTCGCGCACCGTGCCGCGCAACTCCAGCCGGCGCTTGACGTTGGCAAAGCGCCCCAGGGCCGCGCAAGCGTCTTTCGGGGCCACGCCCACATGTTCGGCCGCGGCGATGGCAGCCAGTGCATTCATCTGGTTGTGCTCGCCCAGCAGGCTCCACTCCACACGCCCCACCAGCACGCCCGACTTCAGCACGTCGAAGGCATGGGGCTCGCCACGGGCTCGGAAGCCGGGCACGTCACCGCGCACGCCGAAGCGCGCCACGTCGCTCCAGCAGCCGCGCTTGAGCACGCGCTCCAGCGATTCTTCCCGTGCGTTGACCACGAGGCGACCCGAGGCCGGCACCGTGCGCACCAGGTGGTGGAACTGCGTCTCGATGGCGGCCAGGTCGGCAAAGATGTCGGCGTGATCGAATTCGAGGTTGTTCAGCACGGCGGTGCGGGGCCGGTAATGCACGAACTTGCTGCGCTTGTCGAAGAAGGCAGTGTCGTACTCGTCGGCCTCGATCACAAAGGGGTGACCACTGGCCGGGCGCGAGGCCTCGTCCAGGCGACCCAGGCGGGCCGACACACCGAAGTTCTGGGGCACCCCGCCCACCAGGAAGCCGGGCTGCAGGCCGCAGTCCTCCAGGATCCAGGTCAGCATCGAGGTGGTGGTGGTCTTGCCGTGGGTGCCGGCCACGGCCAGCACATGGCGGCCCTGCAGCACGTGTTCGGCCAGCCATTGCGGGCCGCTGATGTAGGGCAGGCCGGCATCCAGGATGGCTTCCATCAGGGCATTGCCGCGAGAGACCACATTGCCGATCACGAACAGATCAGGCTTGAGCGCGAGCTGGTCGGGCGTGTAGCCCTCGATCAGGTCGATGCCCAGGGCGCGCAACTGGTCGCTCATGGGCGGGTAGACGCCGGCGTCGCAGCCGGTCACTCGGTGGCCCGCTTCCCGGGCCAGGGCAGCCACGCCACCCATGAAGGTGCCGCAGATGCCGAGGATGTGAATGTGCATGCGCCGATTCTAGCGGCGGGGTGGGGCGTGCCCACCCCCCGCTCATTCCCGCAAGTCAGGCCATGAAGCCCAGGTCCTGGGTGGCGAAGTTCTTCAGGTTGGGCAGGGCGGCCGCCAGGGCCGTGGCGTCGGCACCGAACCATTTCGCGATGGTGGCGGCGTACTGGTCGGTGGCCGTGGTCGGGATCAGGCGGCCCTGCCCAGCGTCTTCCGGGCCGCCCAGGGCCACAGTGGGGAAGCTGCCGTACACCTTGCCGCCCTTGACTGCGCCACCGATGACGAAGTGGTGCCCGCCCCAACCGTGGTCCGAGCCCTTGCCGTTGGACAGCAGGGCGCGGCCGAAGTCAGACGCTGTGAAGGTGGTGACCTGTTGATCCACGCCCAGCGCCACTGTGGCGTCATGGAAGGCCTTGACCGCGTCGTTGAGCTCTTGCAGCCGTTTGGCATGGTCAATCAGCAGATTGTCATGCTGGTCGAAGCCGATCATGCTGGCGAAAAACACCTGGCGGCCATGGCCGAGCCGGCTGCGTGCGGCGATCAGGGTGGCAATCGTCTTGAGCTGGTTGCCCAGGCTGGTGGCGGGAAAAGCCGTGCTGACCGACACCGAGTTCATGGCGGTGCTGAGCGTGGCGGCCCGACCGATGGCCTGGGTGCTGACATTGCTCCAGTGGCGCATCAGGGCGTTGTCGGTGTCGCTGGCCAGGATGCGGCTGGTGAGTGTGCTGCTGGGCCCTGCACCGAACATGCTGCCCGCCATGCTGGGCGTGGCCGGCTTGCCAGTGGCCGCAATCTGGAAGGCCTGGCCGTTGGCGCCTGTGGTGATCAGTGCCGGCGCGCCGGCAGAGATCACTCCGGGGATCTGGCTGCTGCCGTTGAAGGTGGGCAGCAGCTGGTCCGACAGGCGCCCCAGCCAGCCTGTGCGTGACGTCTGGGTGGGCGTGGCGGTTTGCCAGTGGGCGGCCTGATCGGAGTGCGAGAACAACTGACTGGGCACGGTGACCAGCGGTTGCCCGTTGTTCCATTGAGCCTTGTTGATGGGCTCGACCAGCGGGCCCACATTGGCCAGCACCGCGGCCTTGCCGCTGTTGAACAGGCCCTGGATGCCAGCCAGGTTCGGGTGCAGGCCCAGGCCGGTGCCGGTCATGGGCAGCAGGCTGTTGGTGGGAAGCGCCAGTGTGGGGCGCGCCGTGCGGTAAGCGCTGTAGGCAGCGCTGCTGGTGGGGACGATGGTGTTGGATTGGTCGTTGCCGCCAAACAGGAAGATGCACACCACGGCCTTGTAGTGGGTGCCATCGGTGGCGGCCATCAAAGAGGGGGCCAGGGCGCTCAGGCTCAGGCCAGCGCCACCATGACCGATCAGGCGCAGTGCTTCACGTCGATTCATCATGTGGGGCTCCAGTCAACGCTGCACGTTGAATTCAGGCGTGCTGGCCAGCAGCAGCAGGGCGGTCTTCACCCGGTTTTCGCGAGCAGCCACCGTGCCGTTGTCGGCGATGCTGGTGATGCCGTCCTTGATCGTTTGGCGCCCTTGGGCCGAAATGGGGGCACCCACGAACCGGTTGACCAGGGCGTCGATCAGGGCGTCGGGCTGGCTGGCCAGCGGCGTGAAGGCGCTGTAGTCGCACACCAGGCTGTTCTGGTTGGTGGTCAAGCCAAAACCCAGCAGCGACCACATGTAGTTCAAGTGGCCGATGGTGGTGTTGTCGTTGGCAATCTGGAACTCAGGAGCACTGAGGTTGAGGTTGCTCAGTTCGCCTTGGGGCTGGTGGTCGGGCAGGAAAAAGTTGAACACCGAGTTCGACATCAACGGTGCCTGACCCAGGTCGTAATTGGTGGCCTGGAGTGTGCCCAAGGGGTACATGCCACTGGACGATCGGCATGACAGCCCGCGAACCAGTTGGGCCGCTTTGACGATGGGTTCGCGCGGTTTGCCCCAGGTGGGGCTGGTCAGGTGTCGGCCATCCCACACTTCGGGATCGAACAAGACGGCACGGATCACCGATTGCATGTTCCCGCGTTCATTGGCCTTGTTGGCATTGAAGACGGCGGCAACCCGTGCCACGTACTCCGGCGAGGGGTTGCTCGTGGTCAGCCGCTTGATGAAGTGCGTGGCGATGAAGGGGCCGGCGTTCGGGTGGTTGAACAGGGTGTCCAGCGCGATCTTCAGGCTGTCGGGCGCGGAGGTGTTGGCCGGGATGGTCACGCCACCGACGATCTGCGCCTCGGATGTGGAGTGGTGCTGTGGATAGGGCTGCATGGGCAGCTCCCAGCTGCGGGCCATCGCAAAATTGATCGGGCCGCCCACCCAGCGTTCTTCGGAGGTGTCGGGGCCGCCCCAGCTCCAGCCGGTCAGCACTTTGGCCAGGCCCATCACATCAGCTTGCGAATAGGTCGGAATGGGGTTGCCATTGCCGTCCGTCATGCGGGTGCCGTCGGTGTTGAGCATCCACTTGCCGATGGTGAACAGCTGCATCACCTCCCGCGCGTAGTTTTCGTCTGGAAGCCGGCCAGTCGCAGGGTCTTCCTTGTCGTTTTGCATGTGCGACAGGTAATGCCCCATGGCAGGGCTCAGCGTCACGGCTTCCAGAACCTGTCGGTAGTTGGCAAAAGCGTTCCTGGACAGCAGATCCAGGTAAGCCGCCATGGCATAAGGCTCCAGCTCGATGGCGCTGTCGGTGGCGGCGCTGACCACGAACAGTTCCAGCCAGGCCAGGGCCACGCGCTGTCGCAACTGGTCGGGGCTCTTGATCGCCTGGTACCAGAAACTGTCGATGACGCCGCCAATGGCTTCGGCCGGGCAGACCGCGCAGTCAGGCGGGCCTCCGCGGTCGGCATAGCCGTAATGCGTGTCGATGGGGGTGGCCGCGAATTGCTCGTTCAGCCAGCCTTCGTAGCCCAGCGCCACCAGCTTGTCCACGTCGGCCTGCGTGGCACCGAACGTGGTCATGTTCAGGAAACGTGCGGCGGTGTCGGTCGTGGGGGGCGTGCTGGGTTCGGCGGGCTCGAAACAGCCGCTGAGCGTCAGGCTCAGGGCGAGCGCTGCGCAGGCCATCCAGGTGCGTCTGAAGTTCACTGCCATGTCAGAGGGGGCGTGCTGGACTGGGGGCCACCCGCCGTGCTGGCGGATGGGAAAAAATCACAGTCGAGGATGCCTCATTCCACGGCGGGCGATCATCAGGGTTTGTGAGGCGTTCCCCCTCAGCCGAGGGTCTGGAAAGCCCGGGTGGCCACCGCCAGGGTCTGGTCGATGTCGGCGTCGGTGTGGGCGGCACTCACAAAACCCGCTTCGTACATGGCCGGGGCCAGGTACACGCCACCGTCGAGCATGAGGTGGAAGAAGCGGTTGAAGCGCTCCTTGTCGGTGGCCATGACGGCCGGGTAGTTCTGGGGCAGGTGGTCGGCAAAGAAGAATCCGAACATGCCGCCCTGGCAGTCGCCCCGCAGGTCGATGCCGGCTGCCGTGGCCGCGGCCTGCAGGCCCTCGGTCAGGCGGCGGGTGCGGGCGCCCAGGGTGTCGAAAAAGCCGGGCTGCTGGATCAGGCGCAGCGTGGCCAGGCCGCAGGCGGTGGCCACTGGGTTGCCCGACAGCGTGCCGGCCTGGTAGACCGCGCCCAGCGGGGCCAGCTTTTCCATGATGGCCTTGGGGCCCGCGAAGGCGGCCAGCGGCATGCCGCCACCGATCACCTTGCCGAACACCGACAGATCAGGCTGGAAGCCGGGGATCTGCTGGGCGTACAGGCTCTGGGCGCTGCCCAGGGCCACGCGGAAGCCCGACATCACCTCGTCGAACACCAGCAGGGCGCCGTGCTGGCTGCACAGCGCGCGCAGGCGGGTCATGAACGGCACGCTGGCGCGCACGAAGTTCATGTTGCCGGCAATGGGCTCGATCATCACGCAGGCGATGTCGGCACCGTGCTGGCGGAAGGCTTCGTCCAGCTGCTCAAGGTTGTTGTATTCAAGCACCAGGGTGTGCTGGACCACTTCGGCGGGCACGCCAGCGCTGGTGGGATGGCCGAAGGTGGCCAGACCCGAGCCGGCCTTGACCAGCAGGGCGTCGGCGTGGCCGTGGTAGCAGCCCTCGAACTTGATGAGCTTGCTGCGGCCGGTGGCACCGCGCGCCAGGCGGATGGCCGTCATGGCCGCTTCGGTGCCCGAGCTGACCAGGCGCACCTGCTCGGCCGAGGGCACCAGCTTGAGGATTTCTTCGGCCAGTTCGATCTCGCGCTCGGTGGGGGCGCCGAAGGAAAAGCCTTCGGTCACGGCGCGCTGCACTGCATCGAGCACATCAGGGTGGCCGTGACCCAGGATCATGGGGCCCCACGAGCCGATGTAGTCGATCAGCTGGCGGCCTTCGGCGTCCCACATGTAGGCGCCTTGGGCGCGGGCAATGAAGCGCGGTGTGCCGCCCACGGCGCGGAAGGCGCGCACGGGTGAATTCACGCCGCCCGGGATGACGCGCTGGGCGCGCTCGAACAGGGCCTGGTTGCTGGACATCAGTGGACTTGGCGAGGGTTGGACGGGGCGGTCGAGGTGTCGTCGCCGGTGTTCAGGCTGGCCGCGGGCGAGCCAGGGGCGGCTTCGCCTTCTTCACCTGGGGGCAAGGCCCAGAAGAAGCGGTCGGGCACCACATGGCCCATGCCGGGACGGAAGCCGGAGTCGAGGGCCTGGTCGAGGAAGCTCAGGGCTTCGGACACGGCCGCATCGACCTGATCCGACGAGGCCAGGATGGCGGCCAGCGCAGCCGACAGCGTTTCGCCGGCCCCCACGAAGCCGGCTTCGAAACGCTCGAAGCGTTCGCCCGCCAGTGCGCCTTCCGGCGAAGCCAGCACGTTGTCGATGAACTGATCGGGCAGGTTGATGCCTGTGACCAGCACGAACTGCGTGCCGCTTTCGGCCGCGGCCACGGCCAGTTCTCGGGCCGACGGCGTCCGCTCGGACTCCCAGTCGGGCAACAGGAAATCGGTCAGGGTCTTGTGGTTGCCCACCAGCAGGGTGGTCGACGGCAGGATCAACTCTTTGAATGCGTCGAGGTAGGAGCCCTGCTGCTCGTCGTCCATCCAGCTCAGGTTGGGCAGGTAGCTCACCACCGGCACATCGGAATAGTCGGCCAGCACCTCGGCCACGGCGCTGATGCACTCTGCGCTGGCCAGGAAACCCACCTTGACGGCGGCGATCTGCACGTCTTCCAGGATGACGCGGGCCTGCTCGACCACCACGTCGGGGTCGATCTCGTGGCTGTCGATTACCTCGGCGGTGTCGCGCACCAGGATGCCGGTGACCACGGGCAGGGCGTGGGCTCCCATGGAGGCGATGGTGCTGACATCGGCGGCCAGGCCGGAGCCGCCGCTGGGGTCGCTGGTGTTGAAGGTCAGCACGCACGCGGGTGCGCTGGGTTCTTGGGCGGTGGCGTCGCCTTCGGCGGTGCCGAGGGTGCCTTCAGGGTATTGGCTCATGCAGTGGTGCCTGGGTGACCGGGAGTGCCGTGGGCCCGCGCAAAAGGCGCTGGCCGGTTGTGTAGCGTCTGGATACAACACCGCAGACGGGGAGGCTGTGCCCGGAAACCCTGCTTGGAGAGGGGGTTGGCGTGGCTACAATGGTTTGATTGTATTCATGCTGCCAAACAAACGTGAACGCTTCCCGAACCTGGATGTGCCTGATCTGTGGGTGGATTTATGACGAGGCCGCAGGCCTGCCCGATGAGGGCATTGCGCCCGGAACGCCCTGGGAGCAGGTGCCGATGAACTGGGTCTGCCCGGAATGTGGCGCCCGCAAGGAAGATTTCGAGATGGTTCAGGTCTGATCAAGTCCTGACGGATGCCGGGGTGGGTGGCTCGTGTCTGCCCCGCATCCAAGCCGTGTCTGTCGCGAAGGCGACACACCTGGAGGAATGGTTTCGTGAGTGATCTGGGAAATACGGGCACCCCCGTGAAAGTGCTGGTCATCGATGACAGCAACACCATCCGCCGAAGCGCCGAGATCTTCCTGAAGCAGGGAGGCCACGAGGTGCTGCTGGCCGAAGATGGTTTCGACGCGCTGTCCAAGGTCAATGACCACGCGCCCGACCTGATCTTCTGCGACATCCTGATGCCGCGGCTGGATGGCTACCAGACCTGCGCCATCATCAAGAAGAACGCCCGATTCGCCCGCACGCCGGTGATCATGCTGTCCTCCAAAGACGGTCTGTTCGACAAGGCGCGAGGCCGCATGGTGGGGTCGCAGGACTACCTCACCAAACCCTTCACCAAGGACCAGCTGCTCCAGACCGTGGCCCGCTACACCTCGGCGCAGCCCGACGGTGACGCGGCCCCCTGAGCCGCTGCTGGCCCTGTAGTACTGCGCAAGGTATCCAAATGCCCATTCAGAAGATTCTGCTCGTTGACGACTCCAAGACCGAGCTGCACGTGCTCACCGAGTTGCTGACCAAGCGCGGCTACCAGGTGCGTGCGGCCGAGAACGGTGAAGACGCCTTCAAACGCCTGGCCGAAGAGCGCCCCGATCTGGTCATCATGGACGTGGTCATGCCGGGCCAGAACGGCTTCCAGCTGACCCGCGCCATCACGCGCGACCCGGCCTACAGCGACATCCCCGTGATCATCTGCTCCAGCAAGAACCAGGAAACCGACCGGGTCTGGGGCATGCGACAGGGGGCCAAGGACTACGTGGTCAAGCCGGTCAACCCGGACGAGCTGCTGGCCAAGATCAAGGCCTTCGGCTGATCCGGGCGAGCAGGGGAGGGCTGACCGGACATGGCTAACAAAGACGCACTTCGAGAGTTGCAGCAGCGCCTGGCTGAGCGCCTGCGACTCATCCGTGAAACTGCACCGACCAAGAACTGGCTGGCCGTGGAAGTGGCCGGTCACGGCTTTCTGCTGCCGCTCGAACATTCGGGCGAAATCTTTTCGCTGTCGGCCATTCAGACGGTGCCGCACAGCCTGCCCTGGTTCCGGGGCGTGGCCAACCTCCGCGGCCAGTTGCACGGCGTGATCGATCTGGCAGGCTTTCTGGGCTTGCCCCGTGCCGCCACCCGCCATGACACGCCGCTGCGTGAGGCGGGCCGCCTGGTGGCCTTCAATGCCGGTTTGCAAATCAACGCCGCGCTGCTGATCGATCGCCTGCTGGGCCTGCGCCGTCCGGAAGACCTCACGCCGCAGGCCGAACCGTCGGCCACCCGCCCTCACTTCATCACCGCCGAGCTGACCGATGCCAAGGGCCGCCCCTGGTACGAGATCAACCTGGCCGCACTGGCCTGTGACGAGGCCTTCCTGAAGGTGGCCGCCTGAGCCACCCCAGTGCAGACAAGAATTACCGGAGCATCCCACCATGAGTTTCCTGAGCCGCATCAAAGAACTGGGCAAGTCGCGCGACGAAGAGGAAATCCAGCCTGACGCGCTGGCCGGCGAAGTGCTGGTGACCACCGATGGCGCCCAGAACATCGACACCCGCAGCCAGACCCACGCGCCCAGCACCACGGGGGATGTCTCCATCATTTCGGAGGCCGCACCTTCGGAATTCCCGCTCGACTACAACGACACCCGCCTGCAACCCGAGGGCGAGTACATGGGCGACCAGCTGCCGCCCGAGCCCGCCTCGGGCCTGCCGGTGGTGGGCCACATGCCGCTGGAGCGCCAGCAGCGCCTGCTGTTCGGTGCGGTGGCCATCGGTGCCCTGGGCCTGATGGTGTCGGCCTTCCTGGCGGTGAACTCGGCCGACCGACGCGCCACGCAGGCCGCGGCCACCGGCCAGGCCCTGATGCAGTCGCAACGTCTGGCCAAGTCGGTGTCTCAGGCCCTGGTGGGTGGCCAGCAGGCCTTCCCGGAAGTGTCCGAGTCGTCCAAGATTCTGGCGTCCAACGTGCGTGGCCTGATGCAGGGTGACGGTGCCCTGGGCATCTCGGAAGCGCCCGCCGGTGTGAAGGACGTTCTCAAGCCTCTGCTGCCCCTGGTCGACCGCGCCGAAAAGAACGCCGGCTTCGTGTTGAAGCAAAAAGACGTGCTGACCAAGGTGAGCCAGTCGCTGCGCGAAGTGAACAGCCACTCGTCCGACCTGCTGGACCTGGCCGAAGGCATTGCCACCACCAAGATCGAAAAGGGTGGCATTTCCACCTCCGAGCACATCGCGCTGAACCAGTTGGTGATGCTGACCCAGCGCATTGGTAAATCAGCCAACGAATTCCTGACCGTGGAAGGTGTGTCGACCGAGGCTGTGTTCCTGCTGGGCAAGGACCTGAACGCCTTCAAGGAGCTGGCTGAAGGCCTGAACAATGGCAACAACGAGTTGCAACTGCAGGGCACCCGTGACCCGGAAGTGCGCGAGCAGCTCGATGCCCTGATCAAGCAGTTCGACCAGGTGCGCACCCAGTCCACTTTCATTCTGGGCAGCCTGCAAGGCCTGGTGGCCGCGCGTGACGCGCAAGTCAGCATCGTGACCGACAGCGAACCGCTGCGCAAAGGCCTGGAGCAGGCCCAGCGCCAGCTGTCGGAAGGCGCCGGTGTGGGCGGCCTGAACGTCGCCCTGGTGGTGTTGTTCCTGGGTCTGGTCGCCGGTGCTGGTTACGGCTTGCTGCGTGTGTACCTGACCGAGCAGCGCCACCGCGCCCTGGTCGCGGAGTTCCAGCGCCAGGAAGCTGAACGCCAAGAGCGTGAAGCCAAGCGAGTGAACGACGCCAACCAGGCGGCCATTCTGCGCCTGATGAACGAACTGCAGGTGGTCGCTGAAGGTGACCTGACCCAACAGGCCACCGTGACCGAAGACATCACCGGCGCCATCGCCGACTCGGTGAACTTCACGGTGGAAGAGCTGCGCAGCCTGGTGGCCCAGGTGCAGGCGACGGTGAGCCGGGTGTCCGACACCACCAGCCAGGTGGAAGCCACCTCGACCGAACTGCTGGCCGCTTCCGACGAGCAGCTGCGCGAGATTCGCGAAACTGGCGAATCGGTGCTGAACATGGCCGGTCGAATCAACGAAGTGTCGGCCCAGGCCCAGCACTCCGCCGAGGTGGCCCGTCAATCGCTGGAAGCCGCCGACTCCGGCCTGAAGGCCGTGCAGGACGCGATCGGGGGCATGAACACCATCCGCGAGCAGATCCAGGAAACCTCCAAGCGCATCAAGCGCCTCGGTGAATCGTCGCAGGAGATCGGTGAAATCACCGAACTGATCTCGGACATTACCGAACAGACCAACGTGCTGGCCCTGAACGCCGCCATCCAGGCCGCATCTGCCGGTGAAGCCGGTCGCGGCTTCTCTGTGGTGGCCGAAGAAGTGCAGCGTCTGGCGGAACGTTCGGGCGATGCCACCCGGCAGATTGCTGCCTTGGTGCGCACGATTCAGACCGACACGCAAGACGCCGTGGGCGCGATGGAGCGCTCCACGCAGAAGGTGGTGGAAGGGGCCCGTCTGTCCGACGCGGCCGGTACCGCCCTGAACGACATCGACCGCGTGTCACGTCGACTGGCCGAGCTGATTGAAGAGATCTCGTCGCAAGCTCTGAAAGAAGCCGAGCAGGCGAACGTGGTGGTGGCCAACATCCAGCACATTTTCGCGGTGACCGAACAGGCCGGCGACGGCACCCGCTCGACCGCCCAGCTGGTGCGCGAACTGTCGCGCACCGCCGAAGAACTGCAGCAGTCGGTGGCGCGTTTCCGCATCGCCTGACCGACCTTTCGCACCGAGAGCGACGCCTGAGCGATGGATCACACCATGAACCCCTCACCCATGCCGGATGACCTCAGCGCGCTTGCGTGGGTCTACGAGGAAGTCAAGAAGTCTCTGGAGACGGCTCAGAAGTCGCTGCAGCGCTGCCTGAAAGAGTCGGTCACCACCGGCTTTTCCGATGTTGATGCGGTGGATCCGGCCGTGCTGCGCACCGCGCGCCAGCAGATCCACCAGGGCGTCGGTGCCCTGGAGCTCGCCGGCGTGGCCGGTGGCGCCACCTTGCTGCGCGCCAGCGAAGCGCTGGTGCAGCGCTACGTGAACCGCCCCCAGTCGCTCGACGAAGAGGGTGTCAAGGCCATCGAATCGGCCTCGTTCGCCTTGCTCGACTACATGCGCCGCCGCCTGGCGGGCAAGCAGGTGTCCGTCATGGGCCTGTTCCCGCAGTACGAGCGCCTGATGACCCTGGCCGGTGCCGACCTGGCCCGCCCCTCTGACCTGTGGGTGCAGGAGTGGCCCTCACTGTCTCTGGAGGTGCCGGTGGCCCCACCGGCTGACAGCGCCGCCCGTGAAGCCGACGTGCAGGCTGTCGACCTGTTTGAGATTGCGTTGCTCAAGCTGCTGCGCAGTGGCCAGTCGGCCGATGCACGCCCGCTGGTGGGGTTGTGCTCCGACCTGGCCGCTGGCGCCACGGCCCGCCAGGCGCACCGCGAGTCGGCCACCTGGGTGCTGGCCTGCGGCTTCCTGCAGGCCATTGCCGAAGAGCGGCTGCCCGTCACGGTGCATGTCAAGCGCGTGCTGTCGGCCCTGCTCAGCCAGCTGCGCAAGCTGGCCAAGGGCCACGTGCTGCTGTCGGATCGACTCACGCACGAATTGCTGTTTTTCTGTGCGCAGGCGCAGCCTGCGCCTGACACCCTTGCCGACACTCCGGCCGAGTCCGCGCCTGTCAGCAGCGTGCTGGACCAGCTGCGTCAGGCCTTCCGCCTGGAGCGCCACCACCCCATCGACCTGCGCCAGGCCTCATTGGGCCGCTTCGACCCCAGCTGGGTGGCCCAGGCCATCAAGCGCGTGGTGCTGGCCAAAGACGGTTGGTCGGCCGTCTCAGCCGGTGAACTGATCCGCCTGGGGGGGTTGAACGAGCAGTTCGCCCTGGTGGCCGATTCAGTGCGCAAGCTTTATCAAGATGGCGAAAACCTCGCTTCGGCCCTGACCGACACTGTGTCGGCCACTGTGGCCTCGAATCAGGCGCCTGAGACCACGCTGGCCATGGAAGTGGCCACCAGCCTGCTGTACCTTGAAGCTTCGCTCGACGAGGGTGAATTCGATCACCCCGATGAGCTGCATCGCCTTGACCGTCTGGCCCAGCGCATGCGCCAGGTGCAGCAAGGCCGTGAGGCCGAGCCTCTGGAGCCCTGGATGGAGGCCTTGTACCGCAAGGTCTCCGACCGCCAGACCATCGGCAGCGTCGTGCAGGAGCTGCGCAACACCCTGGCCGAGTGCGAAAAGGGTATTGATCAGTTTTTCCGTGACCCGAGCCAGACCATGCCGCTGGCCGATGCTGCTGGCCGCCTGCAGTCGATGAAGGGCGTGATGGCCGTGCTGGGTCTGGACGCCGGCTCTCAGGCTGTGGTGCGCATGCGCCACGACGTGGACGCCCTGACGGCCCCTGATGCCGATCTCGAAGCGGCCGCCCAGCAGGGTGTGCATGATCGCCTGGCCAGCAACCTCAGCGCCATCGGCTTCATGGTCGACATGCTGGGCGTGCAGCCCAACCTGGTGAAGTCGGTGTTCGCTTTCGACGCCGACAAGGGTGTGCTGGCCCCCATCATGGGCCGCGTGGCAGCCCCGGCGCCCGAAGTTGATCCAGTGCACGTGATGGCCCGCCCGGCCGAGCAGGAAGTGCGCGAGTACACCCACGATGTGGCCGAATCGCTGGCCGAATCGGTGGTGCGCGACGACACCACCTTGCCTGAAATCTCGCTGGAACTGGCCGACCTGGCGCAGAACCCGCTGGTGCAGGAACAACCCGAACTGGCCGCCACGGTGGCCGAGGCGCAGCAGGCCCTGGAGCGCGCCGTACAGGCCGATGACGTTGATGCCGAGCAGGCAGCCCGTGAGCAGGCTGCCGCGGCTTTGAATGACCTGGCCCAGGCCGTGGTCGAGCCCGAGGCAGCGCCGCAGGAGGTCGAACCTCTGCCTGCCATGCAGGAGACCCTGGTGCCTCAGGCCGTGGCGCTCCCTGACACGGGCCTGGAAGAAGACGACGAAATGCGCGGCATCTTCCTGGAGGAAGCCCGCGAGGTGCTGGCCGAGGCACGGGCTGGACTGGCCGACATGGCCATCCACCCCGATGACATCGCAGCCATGACCACAGTGCGCCGTGCCTTCCACACCTTCAAGGGCAGCTCACGCATGGTGGGTCTGCGGGACTTTGGTGACGCTGCGTGGGCTTGCGAGCAGCTGTACAACAGCTGTCTGGCGTCGCAGGCGCCGGCCTCTGAAGCCCTGTTGGGCCTGAGCGCCGAGGTGCTGGACGACCTGGCTGGCTGGATCGAGGACATCGCCACCCATCAGGATGCTCACCGCAGTCCGCAGCCCATTGTGGCTGCGGCCGACGCCCTGCGACTGGAAGGCCGCCGCATCGGCCTGATGCCTGCCGCCCCGGAGGTGACGGCTCCCGAGGCCTTTCGCGCCGCACATGGCGATGCAGCGCCCGACACAGGCCCCGATGCCCAAGCCCTGAGTTTCACGCCTGACTTCACCGACACGCATTCCGGTGGAACGGCTGAAGCGCTGGACGCTGTGCCTGACCAGGACCTCTCGCAACAGGTCGAGGCACAGGGCCAAGCCGCCACGGTCACCCTGGCACCGCTCGCCCTTGACGACCTGCCCACACTCGAAGTGTTCGACGAGCCCGAGCCGTCGGTCGACATCGCCCTGGAAACGGCTGAGCCGCTGCTGGCAGCCACCGAGCCCATGGACCTGGATCAGGCCATGGGCGCCGAGCACCCGGACCAGGCCGAAACCCAGCCCGCGCCCCTGGTGGGTGAGGTGGGGGACATCGAGCGTTTGAGTCTGGACCTCTCGGCGCTTGACGACATGTCCGATTCGACCTCCGCCGCGATGGGGGCCGCCGAAGCTCGAGTGCCCGATGCAGGACAGGCCGATGCGGGGGCGGCAGACGCAGGCTCGCTGGAATTCGACACGCAGGCGTTCTCAGACCCCCCCCTGATGGTCGAGCCAGCGGAAGTGGTCGAGCCTGCGCAGATCGACGTGGCCGACGCGTCCGAAGCGGCAGACCTGCCCGTTGCCCACGACCATGTGCCCCAAGCCACCGATGCCGAGTCGGTCGACGAGCCGGTGGACGATCAGGTCAAGGTGATCGGTGACCTGCGCATCAGCATCCCGCTGTTCAACATCTTCCTCAACGAAGCCGACGAGCAGTCGCGCAAGCTCAGCACCGCGCTGAGCGAATGGGCATTGGAATGGCACGAGTCCCTGCGCGACGAGGTCGTGGCCCTGGCCCACTCGCTGGCCGGCAACTCGGGGGCAGTCGGTTACCACGACCTGTCCGGACTGGCCCGCCACTTGGAACACGCACTCGAAAAGCGTCAGGCTGCAGGTGGGGGTGACCAGGTCTCGGCCGAGCTGTTCAACGAAGCCGCCGAAGAAATCCGTCGCCTGCTGCACCAGTTTGCGGCAGGCTTCCTGAAGGCCCCCAGCGCCGACCTGATCCATCGTCTGGAGCATTACGATGCCGGCCCGGTGGCCGAAGCCGAGTGGGTCATGCCTGAGGCCGGGCGTCCGCATCTGCGTCTGGTGAAGTCGGCCGATGACCTGCCCGAACCGGGTGAAGCGCTCGGTACTCTGCCAGAAGGCAACCCTGAAAGCGACATCCAGGCCATCGAGCTGAGCTCTGCCAACCTTGCTGTCGAATTCGATGTCGACGGTATGGCGCCAGTCGAGGTGGCCGAAGGAGGCGCTGCGTCCGACGAGGTCGCCGAAGTCGCCGCTGACCTGGTGGAGGCCACCGCACTCGCGTCGCCTGAATCGTCCGCAGAAACAGCGCAAGCACCCGTCACCGAGCTGCCTTCCGCACCCGAAACTGCGGTGGATTTCAGCCTGGACGATGCGGGCACTCAGCCCATGCCGTTGGGCCTGCCCGAGCTCAAGCCGTTCGAGCCCCTGGTCGAGCCCGCACGCATGAGCTTGCTGGCAGCCGATGCGGGCATCGACCTGGGGGATGACGCCGACATCGACGCTGTCGATGCCATCGACCCCGACCTGTTCCCCATTTTCGAGGAAGAGGCCCAGGAGCTGCTGCCCCAGCTGGCCGCCGACATGCGACAGTGGGTAGCCCACCCGGAACGCATGGACCTGGCCACCGCCTGCATGCGCACGCTGCACACCTTCAAGGGTGGTGCTCGCCTCGCCGGTGCCATGCGCTTGGGCGAACTGGCCCACCGGATGGAATCGGCGGTCGAACGCATCGTGGTGCGCGAAGTGGCTGAGCCGCACGAGATCGAGGCCTTGCAGAATCGCTCCGACGTGCTGTCCGAGCTGTTCGACGCGCTGCAACGTGCCGACCTGAACCAGATCCCCGAGGTGCATGCCGAGCCGCTGCAGCCGGGCCTGAGCCAGCCGCTGGCTCCGGTGGCCCTGCATGAGTCGCCCGAGACCGTGAGCGTCGATGCCGTGCTGGCGGCCGAAGCCGACGTGCTGGCCCTGGAGCCCGACCTGCTGGCTGGCGATCCATCAGGGCTCGCAGAAGCCATGCCCGAAGCAGGCAATGCCGACGCCCTTGAGGCGGATGTTGCCCAAGGTGCGGATGTTCAGGTCAGCGTGAACGCGTCTGCACCCGCTCTGGCAGGCAAGGCTGAAGCCCCCGTGCCCCAGCCCATCGACTGGGCCAGCGTGGTGGGCGAATTCCGCCTGTCCGAGAGCGCTGGTGCCGGCGAGCAGCAAAGCGCGGCCCTGGCCGTGGTGCGCGTCAAGCCACGCCTGCTCGACCGCTTGGTGAACCATTCGGGCGAGGTGTCGATCACCCGCACACGCCTGGCCAGCCAGCTCACGCAGATGCGCACCTCGGTGGTCGACATGACCGACAACCTGGACCGCTTGCGTCAGCAACTGCGTGACATCGAACTGCAGGCCGAAACCCAGTTGAGCACCCGCATGGAGGCGGCCCGTGCCAACCAGGCCGAGTTCGACCCGCTGGAGTTCGACCGCTACACGCGCTTCCAGGAACTCACCCGCATGATGGCCGAGTCGGTGAACGACGTGGCCACCGTGCAGCGCGGCCTGGTGCGCAACCTGGAAACCGCCGAAGACCAGCTGGCTGCCCAGTCGCGCCTGACCCGTGACCTGCAGGATGACCTGCTGCGCACGCGCATGGTGGAGTTCGAAGGCCTGGCCGACCGCCTGTACCGCGTGGTGCGTCAGGCGGCCAAGGAAACCGGCAAGCAGGCCCGCCTGGACATCGTGGGTGGACAGACCGAGGTCGACCGCGGCGTGCTCGACCGCATGACCGGTGCCTTCGAACACTTGCTGCGCAATTGCGTGACCCACGGCATCGAAAAGCCGGATGTGCGCGAAGCCGCCGGCAAGCCCGCCATGGGCGCCATCGTGCTGGCCATTCGCCAGGAAGCCAACGAAGTCAGCATCGAGTTCCGTGATGACGGTGCCGGCCTGAACCTGCCACGCATCCGCGACAAGGCCGTGGCTCAGGGCCTGCTGGCCCCTGACGCCGAGCCCACCGAAGCCGAACTGGCCCAGCTGATCTTCCAGCCCGGCTTCTCCACGGCTGAAACCGTCACCGAACTGGCGGGCCGGGGCATTGGCATGGACGTGGTGCGCTCGGACGTGAACGCCATGGGCGGCCGCATCGAAACCGCCACGGCGGCCGGGCAGGGCACCAGCTTCAAGCTCGTGCTGCCCCTGACCACCGCCGTGACCAAGGTGGTCATGGTGCGTTGCGGCGACATGGTGGCCTCCATCCCGACCAACCTGGTCGAGATCGTGCGCCGTGCCCGCGCCGACGAGGTCGAAGCGGCCTACGCCTCGGGCAGCGTGCCGTATGCCGACCTGACCTTGCCGTTCTTCTGGTTCGGCGCGCTGCTGCAGCACAGCCCCAGGGGTTCCGCGGAAGGCCGCTCACTGCCGGTGGTGGTGGTGCGCTCGGCTCAGCAACGCGTGGCCCTGCACGTCGACGAAGTGCTGGGCAACCAGGACGTGGTGGTCAAGAACCTGGGCCCGCAGCTCTCGCGCGTGCCCGGTCTGGCGGGCATGACCCTGCTGGCATCGGGTGCCATTTCGCTGATCTACAACCCGGTGGCCCTGGCCACGGTGTACGGTCAGGAAGCACAGCACTGGGCCCGTCAGGCCCGCGAGGAGGGCTTGGCGGCTGCTGCCCTGGCTGCGCAGGCCGAGGCCGAAGCGTCACGCGTGCCCCTGGTGTTGGTGGTGGACGATTCGCTCACCGTGCGACGCGTCACGCAGCGTCTGCTGACCCGCGAGGGCTACCGTGTCATCCTGGCCAAGGACGGCCTGGAGGCGCTGGAGTGCATGGCCGAGGAAACGCCCACCGTGGTGCTGTCGGACATTGAAATGCCCCGCATGGACGGCTTCGACCTGGTGCGCAACCTGCGCGGGGATGCCCGCTGGCGCGACATCCCTGTGGTGATGATCACCTCGCGGATTGCGCAAAAACACCGGGACTACGCAGCAGAACTCGGTGTGAATCACTATCTGGGCAAACCTTACAGCGAAGACGAACTGCTGAGCCTTGTGGCTGGCTACACTCGAGCCATTCTCACTTGATCCATGTCAAGGCATGAACAGCCCGCAAGGCGCCATGGAGCAGCTGGTCACCCTGACCAGCCTGCGTGACCGCGAGCAACTGGACCAGGGGCTCGCGCAGGCGCTTTGCCGCATCCTTGATGCGCACGAAGCGGGGGTGCACCGCACCATCCGCGACGGGGAAGGGCAGCGGCGCTGGTTCAAGTGCGCCAAGGTCACGGCCAGCGGCGGCTTCGACTGTGACCCGTCCTGGGCCGAGCCCGAGAGCTTGCCTGCCTTCGACGACGAACCCTTGCGCCAGCAGGCCCTGGAAGACCCGTCCATGCTGCAGGTGCCCACACGGGCACCCCTGCCGCCGGGTTGGCTGACCGTCATGCCCCTGAACACCGACGACGGCGAAGTGGGCGTGGTGGAGCTGGTCACGCCCGACAGCCTGGGCATCCAGGCCGTGCGCACCGTGCACACCGTGCTGCAGGTGTTCGACAACTTTCTGCGGCTGCTGGCGTCCAGCCAGCGGGACCCCCTCACGGGCCTGCTGAACCGCCAGACCTTCGACACCTCGTTCCTGTCGGCTTCGTTGCGGCGCGACATGCTGGCCCCGGGCGACACCGACCGCCGACAGCGGGTGGGCGACCAGTGGTGGCTGGGCGTGCTCGACATCGACTTCTTCAAAAAGGTCAATGACCAGTACGGCCACTTGATCGGTGACGAGGTGCTGGTGCTGGTGGCCCGCCTGATGCGCCAGACCTTCCGGCATTACGATCGCCTCTTCCGCTTTGGCGGCGAGGAGTTCGTGGTGATGGTGCGCTGCCCCGAAGAAGCAGGCGCCTTGGCCGCCTTCGACCGGTTCCGCCAGCGGGTGGCCAGCTATGCCTTCCCGCAGGTGGGGCAAGTCACGGTCAGCGTCGGCTTCACGTCTGTGCAGCCCAGCGACAGCCCCAGTGCGGCGTTCTCAAGGGCCGACGTGGCGGTTTATCACGCCAAGCACCATGGGCGCAACCGCGTGATCAGCCACCCCGAGTTGCTGCGCGCTGGCACCATCAAAGACGCCAACCTGGAAGGCGACGTCGAGCTGTTCTGACCCCGGAAGCCGGGGCGGTCAGCGCTTTTTGGCGCCCGTGTCAGGCGCCTTCACCACTGCATAGCGCGCCAGCGTTTCGGCCCGTGCCACGTCGTGCTGCACGATGGGCTGGGGGTAGTCGCGGCCCAGCACGAAATCATCGGCGGCGGCCAGGTCGGCCGGGCGGGCCAGCCAGGGGGCGTGCAGGGCGGCATCGGGCAGCGGGGCCAGCTCGGGCACGTAGCGCCGGATGAACCTGGCCTGCGGGTCGAACTTTTCGCTCTGGCTGGTGGGGTTGAAGATGCGGAAGTAGGGCTGGGCATCGCAGCCACTGGAGGCGGCCCATTGCCAGCCGCCGTTGTTGGCCGACAGGTCGAAATCCAGCAGCTTTTCGGCGAAGTAGGCCTCGCCCCGGCGCCAGTCGATGCCCAGGTCCTTGATCAGGAAACTGGCCACCACCATGCGCAGGCGGTTGTGCATGTAGCCCGTCTGGTTGAGCTGGCGCATGGCCGCGTCGACCAGGGGGTAGCCGGTGCGGCCTTCGCACCAGGCCTGGAAGTGGGCCTCGGCCTCCTTGCCCTTGGCCCACTTGATGCGGTCGTACTCGCGCTTGTAGGCGCCGCCCACCACGTGCGGGTGGTGGTGCAGGATCTGGTGGTAGAAATCGCGCCAGATCAGCTCCGACAACCACACGCGGGCGCCTTCCGAGCCCTCCTTCATGCGGGCCCAGGCCAGCGACGCCAGGTGGCGGATGCTGACGGTGCCAAAACGCAGGTGGGTCGACAGGTAGCTGGGCCCCTTGACGGCCGGGAAGTCACGCTGCTCGTCGTAGCGGTCCATGCGCGCCAGGAAATCGTCCAGCAGCTGCTCTGCACCGCTCATGCCGGTGGGCACCTTCAGGTCGGTCACGGGCTCGAACCCGATCTCGGGCAGGGTGGGCACGCGCTCGGGCCACAGGGGGGCGATCTTCTCCGGAATGGCCGCCAAGTGGGCCGCGTAGGGCGCCACCGGGTAGGGCTTGACGTAGAAGGGCTCCAGCTTTTTCAGCCAGGCGTTCTTGTAGGGCGTGAACACGCCATAGGGCGTGCCGTTGCCGGTCAGCACCTCGTGGCGCTCGAAGATCACGTGGTCTTTCGAGGTGAACAGCGCGGCGCCCAGGCCGCTGAGCTTGCCGCGTACCTGGGCGTCTCGGGCCAGGGCGTCAGGTTCGTCGTCGTGGTTGGCGTACACGGCCTGCACGCCCAGTTCGGCCGCCAGCCGGGGCAGTTCGGTGCGCGCGGAGCCGTGGCGCACGATCAGGCCGCTGCCAGGGGCCAGCCGGGCCAGGGCGGCATCGAGCTCACGCAGGCTGTCGAGGATGAAGGCCACGCGCCGGTCATGGCGGGGCAGGGCATCGAGGATGTCGGTGTCCAGCACGAACACGCACCACACCCGGCGGGCATTTTTCAGGGCGTGGTACAGGGCGGCATGGTCGGTGTGCCGCAGATCGCGGCGAAACCAGACCAGGGCAGAGTCGATTCGTTCGGTCATGTGTCTGATTCAGCGGGCGGGGGCATTGCAGGGCGACTAAAATTGCGCGCATGTCCGAACAAGCGCCCATCAATCTCACCAACCAGTTCCTCATTGCCATGCCCGGCATGAGCGACGGCAATTTCGCGGGCTCGGTGGTGTACATGTGCGAGCATACCGAACGCGGCGCCCTCGGTCTGGTCATCAACAAGCCGGTGGACATCGATGTCCGCGGCCTGTTTGAAAAGGTCAACCTCAACCTCGAGCGTGACGACCTTTTGTCCACCCCCGTGTACCTGGGCGGCCCGGTGCAGACCGAGCGTGGTTTCGTGCTGCACGAACAGCTCGATGAAGAGGGCGGGCACTACAACTCGTCCATCAAGATCCCCGGCGGCCTGGAAATGACCACGTCGCGCGACGTGCTGGAAGCCATGGCCAGTGGCGCCGGCCCGCGCAAGGTGTTCATCAGCCTGGGCTACTCGGGCTGGAGCGCCGGCCAGCTGGAAGACGAGCTGTCTCGCAACGGCTGGCTGACCGTGCAGGCCGACCCCGCCATCATTTTCGACACCCCGGTGGAGCAGCGCTACGACCGGGCGCTCTCGCTGCTGGGCATCGACCGCAGCGTGCTGTCGCTCGACGCAGGCCACGCATGACGGCACCCCTCACCCTGCTGGCCTTCGACTACGGGCGCCGCCGCGTGGGCGTGGCTTGTGGCAACACCTTGCTGCGCGAGGCCCAGCCCCTGCGCTCCATCGCCGCCGAAGGCTCGGCCCGCTTCGAGCACATCCAGCGCCTGATCAAGGAATGGCAGCCCGACGCCCTGGTGGTGGGGGTGCCCTTCCACCCTGACGGTGCCGAGCACGAGATCACCCTGGCGGCACGCAAGTTCGCCCGCCAGCTCAGCGGCCGCTACCACCTGCCGGTGCACGAGGTCGATGAGCGCTATTCCAGTGTCGAAGCCGAACGCGACGACCCCGATGACCTGGATGCGGCCGCGGCGGCCGTGATCCTGCAACAGTTTTTCAACGACAACCCATGAGCGAAACCCAAGCCTCCCTTCGCCTGGACGCCGAGCAGCTGTATGGCGTGCTCCTCAAGGGCGTGCAACGCCTGGTGCAACCCGATTCGGCCCTGGTGGGCGTGTGGTCCGGCGGCGCCTGGCTGGCCGAGCGCCTGAGCCACGACCTGCAGCGGACCGAACCGCATGGCTGCATCTCGTCGGCCCTGCACCGTGATGATTTCTCGCGCCGCGGCATGGCCGCCTCGCGTGACGCCACCCACCTGCCTTTCGAGATCGAAGGCCGCCACATCCTGCTGATCGACGATGTGCTGTACACCGGCCGCACCACGCGCGCCGTGATCAACGAACTGTTCGACTACGGCCGCCCCGCCAGCGTCACCCTGGTGGTGCTTGTCGACCGCGGGGGCCGCGAGCTGCCCATCGAGCCGGCCTTCTCGGCCGCGCGCATCACCCTGCCAGCGGCCGAGCGCGTGTCGCTGGGCCGTGGGGCCGATGGCCAGTTCACTTTCCATTTCGAGAGGGTCTGATGCAACGACGCAACCCCCAGCTCAACCAGCATGGCGAGCTGATCCACCTGCTCACCACCGAGGGCCTGCCCCGCGACGTGCTGCACCAGATCCTGGACACCGCCGGCCAGTTCGTGTCGGTCAATGACCGCGAGGTCAAGAAGATCCCGCTGCTGCGTGGCAAGAGCGTGTTCAATCTGTTCTTCGAGAACAGCACCCGCACCCGCACCACCTTCGAGATCGCGGCCAAGCGCCTGAGCGCCGATGTCATCAACCTGGACATCGCCAAGAGCAGCGCCTCCAAGGGTGAAAGCCTGCTGGACACCATCGCCAACCTCAGCGCGATGCACGCCGACATGTTCGTGGTGCGCCACAGCGAAAGCGGTGCGCCTTACCTGATCGCCCAGCATTGCGCGCCGCATGTGCACGTGGTCAATGCCGGCGACGGTCGCCACGCGCACCCCACGCAGGCGCTGCTGGACATGTACACCATCCGGCACTACAAGAAAGACTTCACCAACCTCACGGTGGCCATCGTGGGCGACATCGTGCACTCGCGCGTGGCCCGCTCCAACATCCACGCGCTGACCACGCTGGGCGTGCCCGAGGTGCGTGTGGTGGGCCCGCGCACCCTGGTGCCCGGTGACCTGCGCGAGATGGGCGTGCGCGTGTGTCACAGCATGGAAGAAGGCATCCGCGATGCCGACGTGGTGATCATGCTGCGCCTGCAGAACGAACGCATGAGCGGCGGCATGTTGCCCAGCTCGGGCGAGTTCTTCAAGGAATTCGGCCTGACCCCGGAAAAGCTGGCCCTGGCCAAACCCGACGCCATCGTGATGCACCCCGGCCCCATCAACCGCGGTGTCGAGATCGACTCCAGCGTGGCCGATGGCGCCCAGAGCGTGATCCTGCCGCAAGTGACTTTCGGCATTGCCGTGCGCATGGCCGTCATGTCCATCATCGCGGGGAACGAAGCATGAAACTCCTGATCAAGAACGGCCGCGTGATCGACCCGGCCAGCGGCCTGGACGTGCAGGGCGATGTCGCCATGGCCGCCGGTCGCATCGTGTCCATCGGCCAGGTCAGTGCCGACTTCACGGCCGACCGCACCATCGACGCTTCCGGCTGCATCGTGGCCCCGGGCCTGGTGGATCTGGCCGTGCGCCTGCGCGAGCCGGGCTACGAGCACGAAGGCATGCTGGAGAGCGAACTGGCCGCTGCCGCTGCCGGTGGGGTGACCAGCGTGGTCTGCCTGCCCGACACCGACCCCACGCTCGACGAGCCCGGCCTGGTGGAGATGCTCAAGCTGCGTGCCCGCAAGCTGAGCCGTTGCCGTCTGTTCCCCCTGGGGGCGCTGACCCGCGGCCTGAAGGGCGAGAACCTGACCGAGATGGCCGAGCTGCACGAAGCCGGCTGCGTGGGCTATTCGCAGGCCGAAGTGGCCATCAAGGACACGCTGGTGCTGCAACGCGCCATGCAGTACGCGGCCACCTTCGGGTACTCGGTTTGGCTGCGCCCGCAAGACGCCTGGTTGGGCAAGGGCATTGCCGCCAGCGGTGCCGTGGCCACGCGCCTGGGCCTGTCGGGTGTGCCCGTGGCCGCCGAAACCATTGCCCTGAACACCATCGTCGAGCTGTCGCGCGCCACCGGAGCCCGCGTGCACCTGTGCCGCCTGTCCAGCGCGGCCGGCATCGAGATCGTGCGCCAGGCCAAGGCCCAGGGGCTGCCCATCACGGCCGACGTGAGCATCAACTCGCTGATGCTGACCGACGTGGACATCGGCTTTTTCAACTCGGCCATGCGCCTGAACCCGCCGCTGCGCCAGGGCCGTGACCGCGATGCCCTGCAGGCCGCGCTGGCCGACGGCACGCTCGACGCCCTGGTGTCTGACCACACCCCGGTCAGCGAAGACGAAAAACTGCTGCCTTTTGGCGAAGCCACCCCCGGCGGCACCGGTGTCGAGCTGCTGCTGAGCCTGGCGCTGAAGGCCGCGGGCCTGCAAGCCGGTGAGGCCGCCAGCCTGCCAGCCGAGGCCCTGCGCCGCGCACTGGGCACCGTCACCCTGGGCCCCGTGAAGGTGCTGGGCGACGCCCTGGGCTCGCTGGCCACCAGTGCAGGTCGCATCGTGCAGGGCGGTGTGGCCGATCTGTGCGTGTTCGACCCGCGTGACAGCTGGCGTGTGCAGCCCGAGGCCCTGGTCAGCCAGGGCAAGCACACCCCGTTTGCCTACGAGTGCACCGGCATGGAAATGCCGGGGCGCGTGCGCCTGACGGTGGTGGCCGGGCAGGTGGCCCACGAAGCCCAGGTGGCCTGATGATCCCCTGGTGGCGTGTGCCGGTGGCGGTGGTGCGCCTGCTGCGCACCCTGGTCAACCTGTTGTGGGTGGCCTGGTGCATGAACCGCAGCTTTGCCCGCCACACCCCTGAGCGCCAGCGCGAGCTGGTGCAGCGCTGGTCGCTGCGCGTGCTGCGGGGCCTGGGTGTGCAGTTGAAGGTGCAGGGTGAATTCCGTCCGGGCGCCAAGCTGGTGGTGGGCAACCATGTGTCGTGGCTGGACATCGTGGCCATCCTGGCAGCCCACCCCGCACGCTTCGTGTCGAAAGCCGAGGTGGCGCAATGGCCCGTGGTGGGGCGCATGGTGGTGCTGGCCGGCACCATCTTGCTCGAGCGCGCTCGCCGCCGTGACGCCATGCGCGTGATGGGCCTGCTCACGCAGACCTTGCAAGAAGGGGGCACGGCCGCGGTCTTCCCTGAGGGCACCACGGGTGATGGCCAAGCCCTGCTTCATTTCCACGCCAACCTGCTGCAGTCGGCCATCGACGCCGATGTGCCGGTTCAGCCCGTGGCCGTGCGCTACAGCGATGCGCAGCACGCCATCAGCCCGGCAGCGGCCTATGTGGGCGACACCACACTGGTGCAGTCACTGTGGTGGGTGGCCGGTGCGAAAAACCTGACCGTGACCCTTCAGGTGCTGCCGGCCCACCGTGTCACACACGCCGACCGGCGGGCCCTGGCCGAAACCCTGCAGGCCGAGATCGATGCTGCATTGCAGCAGTTGGCTCGCCCGTGAAAACACCACAAGCCCACGGGTTTTCCACGCGCTGACCGGCTGGCGTTCGACACACACTGGACCGTGGGGGTTCACCCCCATCTTTGCGCTGCCGCAAGCGCTGAGTCCCGGCCCGGGTCCTACAATCGCGGCTTCGTCTGAGGTACCCCATGTTCGAATTCCTGATGTCTTCGCCCGCGGTTGACGCCTTCCTCACGTGGGCCGACAAGGGTCTGGTCGACGCCAGTGCCTGGCAGATCGTGGCTTACACGCTGCTGCTCACGCACATCACCATCGCGTCGGTCACCATCTTCCTGCACCGCTCGCAGGCGCACCGGTCGCTGGACCTGCATGCGATCCCGTCGCACTTCTTCAGGTTCTGGCTGTGGCTGACCACGGCCACGGTGACCAAGCAGTGGGTGGCCGTGCACCGCAAGCACCACGCCAAGTGCGAGACCGCCGAAGACCCGCACAGCCCCGTGGCCCACGGCATCGAGACCGTGCTGCTGCGCGGTCGCGAGCTGTACGCGGCCGAGGCTGCCAATGCCGAAACGCTCAAGAAGTACGGCCACAACACGCCGAACGACTGGCTGGAAAACAGGCTCTACACCCCGCACGCCACTTTGGGCATCTTCCTGATGCTGGCCATCGACCTGGCCCTGTTCGGTGCCATCGGCATCACCGTGTGGGCCGTGCAGATGGTCTGGATCCCGATCACGGCGGCCGGCATCATCAATGGCCTGGGCCACTGGTGGGGCTACCGCAATTTCGAGGCGGCCGATGCGTCCACCAACGTGAGCCCCTGGGGCATCCTCATCGGTGGCGAAGAGCTGCACAACAACCACCACACCTACCCGACCTCGGCCAAGCTGTCGGTCAAGCCTTACGAGTTTGACATCGGCTGGGGTTACATCCGGGGGCTGGAGATGCTGGGCCTGGCCACCGTGCGCAAGGTGCCGCCGCGCCTGACGCTGGGTGAAGTCAAGCCCGTGGCCGACGTCAAGACCCTCGAGGCCATTGCCGCACACCGCTACGAGCTGATGGCCAGTTACGCCCGCGAAGTGCGTGCGGCCTGCGCCACCGAGCTGAACCGCCTCAAGGGTGATGGCCAGCAGGCGGCGGCCGAGAAGCTGGCCCGCGTGCGCAAGTGGCTGCACCGCGACGAAGACAAGGTGCCCGCCAACCTGCGCACCGACCTGGCCCTGGCCCTGGCCGACAACCCCAAGCTGGGCAAGCTGATCGCCATGCGTGAAGAACTGCGCCAGGTGTGGACCAAGACCAATGTGTCGGCCGAACAGCTGGCCCATGAGCTGCAGGCCTGGTGCCAGAAGGCCGAGGCCAGCGGCATCCAGGCCCTGCAGGAGTTCTCGCGCAAGCTGCGCGCCGCGCACGCCTGATCCAGGCTGCGCCCGGAAGAACCAAGCCCCGCATCAGCGGGGCTTTTTTCATGGTGCGCCCGGTTTTTCCAGGTAGGTCTGCTGCCAGAGCTTCATCAGCTGGCGCCGAAACGGTTTGTTGGCAGGCAGGTCGAGGGCCTCGTCCAGCTGGTAGTCGCCCCCTGCCGGGGCCTGGTCGGGCAGGATCACGCGGGTGCTGCCACGCACGGCCAGTTTCTGCTCCCCGCTGCGCATGATCACCTTCAGCGTCTTGGGGTCGACACCACCGCCACAGAGCAGCTTGTAGGGCAGGTACACCTCGGCCACGCCGTCGTCGTCGGCGTCCAGCGTCGTGACCTGGGGCAGCACGAAACGGGCTTCGGCGTCCAGTTCGGGGCATTCCACGCCATCACGCAGGGCCCATTCGGCCACCCAGCGCGCCCCCTTCAGGCGCCATGACACGGCGTACAGGGCGGGCCCCTGCCAGGCGGCCGTGCCGGTGGCCTTGGCTGCGCGGCGGCTGGTCTTGGCGTCGGCGCTCTGCATCAGGGCCACCAGGTGCTTGCCGTTCTGGTCTTCGTACTGCCAGCCCATCACCAACGGGGCGGGCAGGGGCAGGTCGGCCTGGTGAAAGGCGTGGGCCTCCACCGGCACCGTGGCGACGGCCGTGGCGGCATGGGCAGACAGGCCCCCTGAGAGCGCGGTGCCCGCTGCAAGGGCCAATGACAAGGTCTTCCTGGGGTTCATGGGTGCAGTGCGATGACGATCGGACACAGGTGCGCCTAGCGTATCGCAGTGTGGCAAAGCTGCGCCCGCCCCGTGACATGGGGCAACACCTGACAGGCGACAAAAAACCCGCCAGGCTTGCGCGCGGGCGGGCTTTTCGGTGGGAAGGGCTGAAATTACTTCAGCTTGACTTCCTTGTAGGCCACGTGCTTGCGGGCCTTGGGGTCGAACTTCATGAATTCCAGCTTTTCGGGCGTGGTCTTCTTGTTCTTGGTGGTGGTGTAGAAGTGGCCGGTGCCCGCAGTGGATTCCAGCTTGATCTTTTCGCGTCCGCCTTTAGCAGCCATGGTTCATTCTCCAATCACAGTTCGCCACGGGCGCGCAGGTCAGCCAGGACCTGGTCGATGCCCACTTTGTCAATCAGTCGCAGAGCGGCGGCGCTGATGCGCAGGCGCACCCAGCGGTTTTCGCTTTCGACCCAGAAACGGCGGTACTGCAGGTTGGGCAGAAAACGACGCTTGGTCTTGTTGTTGGCGTGGGAAATGTTATTCCCGGACATCGGGCCTTTGCCCGTGACTTGACAGACGCGTGCCATGACGCTTCTCCAGTTCGTTCGCGTAGTGCGCTTGTGTTGCGAAGCGGTGAGCAGAGCAGGTGGGCCCATGAAAAAGCCTGCCTGGTGAACACCCTTCCGGTGGCGGGATCATCCGGGTTGCAGCAAGCGCATTCACCTGAACTTCGCGATCCGGCCACTCGGGCCAAATTTTTTCCGAAGAAAAACGAGATTCTAGCAGGAACTTGACGTCTCGCCAAGTTCCTGCTTGGAGGCTCTTTCAGAGGGCCTTCCGGGGTGAAGGCTTCAGGCGCCTTGTTCCAGGAAGCGCTGGGCGTCCAGGGCGGCCATGCAGCCGGTGCCAGCGCTGGTGATGGCCTGGCGGTACACGTGGTCCTGCACGTCGCCGGCGGCGAACACGCCCGGCACGCTGGTCATGGTGGCAAAGCCCTTGTGGCCGCCACGGGTCACGATGTAGCCGTCTTCCATCTCCAGCTGGCCCTTGAAGATGTCGGTGTTGGGCGAGTGACCGATGGCGATGAAGCAGCCCTTCAGGGCCACATCGGTGGTGCTGCCGTCGTTCACGTTCTTCAGGCGCACGCCGGTCACGCCGGTGTTGTCGCCCAGCACTTCGTCCAGGGTGTTGAACAGGTGCAGCTCGATCTTGCCGGCGGCCACTTTCTCATGGACCTTGTCGATCATGATGGCTTCGGCGCGGAACTTGTCGCGGCGGTGGACCAGGTGCACCTTGCTGGCGATGTTCGACAGGTACAGGGCTTCTTCGACGGCCGTGTTGCCGCCGCCCACCACGCACACTTCCTGGTCACGGTAGAAGAAACCGTCGCAGGTGGCGCAGCCGCTCACGCCGCGGCCCATGAAGGCCTCTTCCGAGGGCAGGCCCAGGTACTTGGCCGAGGCGCCGGTGGCGATGATCAGCGTGTCGGTGGTGTAGCTGCCGGCGTCACCCTTGAGCGTGAAGGGGCGCTTGGACAGGTCGACCTCGTTGATGTGGTCGAACACCATGTTCGTCTGGAAGCGCTCGGCGTGTTCCTGGAAGCGCTGCATCAGCTCTGGGCCCTGCACGCCGTGCACGTCGGCGGGCCAGTTGTCCACTTCGGTGGTGGTCATCAGCTGACCGCCCTGGGCCATGCCGGTGACCAGGGTGGGCTTGAGGTTGGCGCGGGCGGCGTAGATGGCGGCCGAGTAGCCGGCAGGGCCGGAGCCGAGGATCAGGACTTGGCTGTGTGAAGTGCTCATGGGTGTCTTTCAGTGCAGGCAGAAGTATCCAACGGTTGCTTGTGGCCGCCGCGGATCGCCATTGAATTTCCTGTGGCGCGGACGGGATTGGAAAGAAGTCAAAAAAATGTCTAAAAATTCCGGAGCGCCTGCCGAAAATTGTAGGGACTGGTGAGCAATGCCACAGACCGGCGCGAAAAGACAGCGTCAGGACCCGGTGGCTTTCAGCCACCGCTGTTGCAAACCGCACCCCTGGCACCAATGAGGAGATGCCCATGGCGATGTTGTCCAACCTGGATCTGATCCGGCGCGTTCCCCTGTTTTCCATGCTGACCCAGGCGCAGGCCGAGTCGATTGCCGAAAGCGTGGTCAAGCGTCGTTTTCGACGCGGTGAGCTCATTGTTGAGCGTGGCCGCAAGACCAATGCGCTGTTCATCCTGCTGACAGGCCGGGCGCGCGTGGTGGCCGCCGACGAGCGAGGCCGGGAAGTCATCCTGGCCGTGCTGGAGGCGGGCGACTACATCGGCGAGATGAGCCTGATCGACAATGAGCCGCACTCTGCCACCGTGCGCGCCGAGGTGCAGACCGACGTGCTGCTGCTGGGCCGTGCCGAGTTCGCGCGCTGCCTGCCCGAGAACTCCAGCCTGAGCTACGCCATCTTGCGTGGCCTGGTGTCCCGCCTGCGCAATGCCGACCGCCAGATCGAATCGCTGGCCCTGCTGGACGTGTACGGCCGCGTGGCCCGTGCGCTGCTGGACATGGCCGACGAAGACCATGGCGAGAAGATCATCCGCACCAAGGTGTCGCGCCAGGACCTGGCCAAGCACGTGGGCGCATCCCGCGAAATGGTCTCTCGCGTGATGAAAGACCTGGAAGAGCGCGGCCTGATCCACACCCAGGAGACCGGGTCGGTGGTGCTGCGCGACCACCTGGTCGCCACCGCCTGAGCCGCTCACGCCCGAGAGGCCTTCGGGACCGAAAGCCTGCCCTTGGCAGGCTTTCATGCTGCACACCGCCTGCGTGGTCGCCACGGGGCGGTTTTTGCTTTTTTCACCCCACAATCACGGGATGAGCTTTCCTTTGGGATCCTTGCAGGACGACGCGGCAGACGATCGCGCCGATCCGCCCCGTGCCCCTCGCACGCCCCGCCGTGAGCCCCGTGCCGACACGGCCGGCCGCCGCGTGACTGGCCGCGTCACGCGGCAGGCCATGACGCCGCCGCCCGAGCCGGTGCCACCGCCCGAGGCGGGCCTGCGTTACCAGTTCAACCTGCTGGCCAGTGGCATCGCGCTGGTGCTGTTCCTGCTGGCGCTGCTCAGCCACCACCCCATGGACGCGGCTTTCACGACCTCGGGGCAGCATGTGGAGGTGTCCAACTGGGTGGGCGCCACCGGGGCCTGGGCCTCCGACCTGGCGTATGCGTTGCTGGGCCAGTCGTGCTGGTGGCTGCTGGTGATCGGCGCGCGCAGCTGGCTGGGGGGCCTGGCCTTGTGGCTGCGCCGAGACACCGCCCTGGGGCTGCCTCAGGCGCCCGCCACCCCCGCCTGGCGTTTCTGGCTGGGCGTGGCCGTGTTGCTGGCGGCCAGCTGCACCCTGGAGTGGACCCGCCTGTACCGGCAGGAGCTCAGCCTGGCCGGCCAGCACGCCGGCGGTGTGCTGGGCGCCACCCTCGGCCCGCTGGCCATGAAGTGGCTGGGCTTCAATGGCTCGGGCGTGGCCGCCATCGGCCTGCTGGTGGCCGGCATGGGCATGGCCTTGAAGTTTTCGTGGCTGGACCTGGCCGAGCGCATCGGTGGCCTGGGTGACCTGCTCAAGGAGCGCCGCGAAACCCGCCGCGAGGTCGAACAGGACATCCGCATCGGCGAGAAGGCCAAGAAAGAGCGCAAGCGCGTGGTGGCCGAAGAGCGCCAGGAACTCTCGCCCCTTGATGCACCCATCCCCCTGGTGATCGAGCCGCCCGTGATCGAGGTGCCGCAGTCCGACCGCGTGGTCAAGGAAAAGCAGCAGCCCTTGTTCTCGGACATGGCCGACACCAAGCTGCCGCAGATCGACCTGCTGGACGAGGCCCCGGGCCGCATGGAGACCGTCACGGCCGAGTCGCTGGAAATGACCTCGCGCCTGATCGAAAAGAAGCTGAAGGATTTCGGCGTTGAAGTGCGCGTGGTGGCTGCCTCGCCGGGCCCGGTCATCACCCGCTACGAGATCGAGCCGGCCACCGGCGTGAAGGGCTCGCAGATCGTCAACCTGGCCAAGGACCTGGCCCGTTCGCTGTCGCTGGTCAGCATCCGCGTGGTCGAGACCATCCCGGGCAAGAACCTGATGGCGCTGGAGTTGCCCAACGCCAAGCGGCAGATGATCCGCCTGACCGAGATCCTGGGCTCGCAGGTTTACAACGACGCGCAGTCGATGCTGACCATCGGCCTGGGCAAGGACATCGTGGGCGCGCCCGTGGTGGCCGACCTGGCCAAGATGCCGCACTGCCTGGTGGCCGGTACCACGGGTTCCGGTAAGTCGGTGGGCATCAACGCGACCATCCTGAGCCTGCTGTACAAGGCCGAAGCCCGCGATGTGCGCCTCATCCTCATCGACCCGAAGATGCTGGAAATGAGCGTGTACGAAGGCATCGCGCACCTGCTGTGCCCGGTCGTGACCGACATGAAGCAGGCGGGCAACGCGCTGAACTGGGCCGTGGGCGAGATGGAGCGCCGCTACAAGCTCATGAGCAAGATGGGCGTGCGCAACCTGGCCGGCTACAACAAGAAGATGGACGAGGCCAAGTCGCGGGGCGAACTCATCCCCAACCCCTTCAGCCTGACGCCTGACGAGCCCGAACCGCTGGAGCGCCTGCCGCACATCGTCATCGTGATCGACGAGCTGGCCGACCTGATGATGGTGGTGGGCAAGAAGATCGAAGAGCTGATCGCGCGCCTGGCCCAGAAGGCCCGCGCGGCCGGCATCCACCTGATCCTGGCCACGCAGCGCCCGTCGGTCGACGTGATCACGGGCCTGATCAAGGCCAACATCCCGACCCGCATTTCCTTCCAGGTCAGCAGCAAGATCGACAGCCGCACCATCCTCGACCAGATGGGCGCCGAGGCGCTGCTGGGGCAGGGCGACATGCTCTACATGGCCTCGGGCACCGGCCTGCCCATGCGGGTGCACGGCGCCTTCGTGTCAGACGAGGAAGTGCACCGCGTGGTGCAGTACATCAAGACCCAGGGCGAGCCCAACTACATCGAGGGCATTCTGGAAGGTGGCTCGCTGGGCGACGAAGGCAGCAACCTCGACGGCTCCCCCATGGGCGGTGGCGACGGCGAGCAAGACCCGATGTACGACAACGCCGTGGCCGTGGTGCTGCAGCACCGCAAGGCCTCGATCTCGCTGGTGCAGCGCCACCTGCGCATTGGCTACAACCGCGCGGCGCGCCTGCTGGAGCAGATGGAGAAGTCGGGCCTGGTGTCTAGCATGGCCACCAATGGCAACCGCGAGATCATCACCCCGGCGCGGGGCGGGGACGGCGGCGCCACGTCGGCGCCATGGGACGACCAGTGAGCCCGTGATCCGGTGAGCGCTCGGCCGCTCCACGCCGAACAGGGCGCCTGCGGGCGCCCTGTTTCATTTGACGCCCAGCTGCACCCGGGTCACCGGGCCCTTGTCGTCGGCGGCCTTTTCGGGGTTCAGCTTCGAGGCCGTCAGCAGCACGCGGTCGGCGGGGACCTTCTGCACCAGGTAGGCCTTCACAGCATTGCCGCGCTGGTTGGCCAGGCGCGTCAGGGCCTCGTTGCCCGTGGGCGCCGAGGCGCGCAGCAGGGCCTTCATCTCGGCCGGCGGCAGGGTCTTGGCCAGGCCCACCAGGTTGCGCGGCTTCTTGATGTCGGCGGCCTTGTAGGCGGCGGCCAGCCACTGGGCCTCCTCGGCCGGGGCCACTTCGGTGTCTTCCACCGCCTGGCCGGTGGCCTTGGCCTTGGCCGCGCGCATCAGCTGGCGCACGTGCTCGTCGCGCAGGCCTTCGGTGTCGCTGCCAGCGTCGGCCCAGCCCGTGGCGTCGAGTTTCAGGCCGCCTTTGTCGGCCAGCTTGGCGCCCAGCGCATCCAGCCGCTTGCGGGCGGTGTCGTCCAGCACGGCTGATCCGGGTGCGAAGGCGACGAAGCTCATTTCTTCGCCACCCCCGCCCATCAGCAACGAGAACGGGGCGGTCAGGGCCTTGGTGACGAGGTTCACCACCACCTTCCACAAGATACCGCCCACCGAGAACTGCGGGTCATTGATCGAGCCCGAAATCGGCAGGTTGATGTCGATCTCGCCACGGCTGTTCTTGAGCAGGGCCACGGCCAGCTGCACGGGCAGGTGGGTGGCATCGGGGCTGTTGTTGCGCTCCCCGAAGGTGAGCTGGTCCAGGAAGATGCGGTTTTCAGCGGCCAGTTTACCGCCATCGACCTTGTAGCTCACGTCCATCGACAGGCTGCCCTTGTCGATGTTGTAGCCCGCATAGCGCGCGGCGTAGGGGCTCAGGCGTGTCAGCTCGACGCCCTTGGCGCTGGCCTGGATGTCGGTGAACAGCGTGGGGCCCAGCGGGTGGATGCGCCCGCTGATCTTCAGTGGTGCGGCGTCGTCCACGCTGCCGGCGATGTCCACCGTGGCGGGTTCGGGGTTGCGCGCCGCCACAGCCGAGACCGTGCCGCCGATGCGCGTGAGGTTGGCCGAGTAGTTGGGCTTGATGAACAGGTCGGTGAAGTCGACCCGGCCTTGCGCCAGGGTGATGCCTTGCCAGCGCAGGTCCATGACCGGGGTGGGGCGCTCGCTGGCCGGTGAGGCGGGGGCCGCTGCCGAGGCATTGGGGGCGGCTGGGGCGGGCGCAGCGGGGGAGGCGGGTGCAGTGGAGGTGGGCGAGCCCGTCGGGGCCTGGGGCGTGGTCAGCGAGGTTGGCTCGGTCTGCGAGGCCTGCTTGACGATCTGGGCCAGGTTCAGGCGACCGTCGGCATTGACGATCACGCGGCCGAAGAAGTCGGCCAGCTGGATCTGGCCCAGGTCGGCGTTGAGCTGAGGCGCCTTCTGCCCGTCGTCCTGCCAGTCGAACTGCGCGCGGTTCAGGGCCAGCTGGCGCCAGCTCAGCAGGGTGCCGTCGTTCACCGTGTCGAGCAGCTTCAGCTCGTTCAGGCCCACCATGCCCTGATAGCCCGCTTTCAAGGCCGGGGTCGAACCCGCGCCCCGTTGCAGGGTCAGCTGACCATCGGCCTGGGCCCGGCCACTGGCCAGCACCACGTTCACGTGCGGGGCCAGCAGAGGCTGCAGCGGGCTCAGGTCCAGCTGGCGGGCCTTGACCTTCAGTTTGGCGTTCAGCGGCTGAGGACGCACCTCGCCCTGCACAGCCAGGGTGCCCTGGCCCGGCGTGCGCGCCTGCAGGTCCAGCTGCACCGGCTGCTTCAGGTCGGTCGAGGCGTTGCGCACCTGCAGCCGGGTCTGCTGCAGCGCGAGTTTCAGGTCGCCTTGCTGCACCCGGGCGTTGAAGCCCTCCAGCACGGTGTCGGCCACGCGGGCTTGCGGCGGCGTGTTGCCGGTCAGGGGCACGACGGCCTGGATGCCTTGCAGGCTCAGGCGCTGGAAGTCGATCTGCTCGGCCTGCAGGGGCAGCGGGGTGCTGCGGCTTGGGCGGGTTCTGGCCTGCCAGTCGGCCAGTTGCACGGTGCCGTCTTTCAGGCTCAGTGCGGCAGGGGCATCGGCGCGGGCCGCCCATTGCACGGCCAGCGGCCACTGGGCCGACACCTTGCCCTGGCGCAGGGCCACGGGCAGGTCCAGGCCCGCTTCCAGTGGCTTGAGCCAGGCGGGCACCTGCACATCCTGCAGGGCCACGGTCAGGTCGGTGTGGGCGCTTGGCAGGTGCACGGTGCCATCGGCCTTGACCTGCCCGCCATGTTCGTCGCTCAGGGCCAGTTGCCAGGCGGCGGCCGCTGCCTTCGGGTCGTTGCTCAGTCCCTTGACCTGGGCTTGCAGGGCCGTCAGTTGGGGCCAGGGCAGGGCTGCGGTCTGCACATCGATGCGGCTGGCCTGCAGGCTGGCGGTGCCCACCGCCCATTGCCAGGGGCTGGCCTGCGCCGCTTCGGCGCGAGGGGAGGGCTGGGAGCGAGCCGCTGGGGTGCTGCGCGTGGGCTGGCCCGTGGCAGGGCGCACGGCCAGGGTCAGGCCTTGCAGGCTGACCTGACCCACGCGCGCCTGCTGGCGCAGCGGCTGGGTGTCCAGGCCTTGCACCTTCAGGCTTTGCCAGCCCAGGGTGGTCTGGCCCAGCCCGGGCAGGCGGGTGGCGCTCAGCCCCAGGCGGTCCAGACTGGCCTGGCCGGTCAGCCGCACCACAGGCGCAGCCTTGGCGGGTTGTTCGAAGTGCAGGGTCAGGTCGGTGCTCAGCGTGCCGCCTTGCGGACTTACGCCCCACTCGGCGGGCAGGAAGGGCTGGGCCGCGCGCAACCAGTGCGCCACGTCCACCTGCTGCCATTGCAGGTTCAGGGTCGATTGCCGGCCGTCCTTGAAAGGCAAGGTCTGGCCGCTCATGGTCAGGGGGCTGCCATCCACCCGCGCCTTCAGCAAGGGCTGCACCTGGCTGTCGATGAACACGGGCAGGTTCGACAGGAAGGGGATGCCCAGCGCCAGCTGGTCGATGGTGTGGTGCTGTTGGAGCACCTGGTCGTCGAACACGAAGCGCCCGTCGCGCACCGCGATGTTGGCCACGGCAAAGCGCGCAGGCTCACCCGTGTCGGGGCTGGCCGGGCGGGCGCGCAGGCGCTCCAGCACCGGGGTGATGTTGAAGGTGGTGTCGCCCGTGCGCACCAGGGTGACCTGCGGGGCCACCAGCTGCACCTCGGCGATCACGGGGGCCAGGCGCCACAGCGATTCCAATGAGGGCCGCACGCGGGCCTGTCCCACTCTCAGCCAGCGGGCTTGCGGCGGGCCCACTTCCAGCCGGTCGATTTCCAGCGCCAGTGTCAGCGGCGACAGGCGCACGGCCCCCACCTGAACCGGCACGCCCAGGGCGGCTTCGCCCTGCTGCTCCACCTGAGATTGGATCAGGCGAGGCAGGCCCACGCCCACGCCCAAGCCCCAGGTGGCCAGCACCGCAGCGGCCACGGCCGTGGGACGCAGCCAGCGTCGGCTCTGGGTGGGCCGAGCCCCGGATGCAAGGGGGGAGGTGGGGGTGTCGGTGGGGGCGTTCATGGTGGGCACAACAGGGGCGGCGGGGTGGCAGGCGCCACTGTGGCCATTGTCGGGCACGTCAGGGCTTGCCTGCGGCGCGGCCAGTCCCCGAAGCGGGCGTTCGCCACAGGGGCAGAAGGGTGGGGTGGCTGTGGAACAATCGGCTGCACACGCCCACCGTGTGGGGCGGCAGGAACAGCTGGATGAGTGTGACGAACAAGGCCCTCCAGGCCAAGGGGGCCCCTGAGGCCGCAGGCCGCCAAGTGACCCAGAGTTGGCGCCAGACCGCTGTGCTGGGCGCCGCACTGTGGTGCAGCCTGGGCATGGCCTCGGCGGCCTGGGCCGACCCGGTGCAGGCTTTGCGCAACTTCGTGAAAGACGTGAAGAGCGCGCAGGCCAGTTTCACGCAGACCGTCACCTCGCCCGATGGCAAGAAGGCCCGCAAATCGACCGGCACGCTGGAGTTCGATCGCCCCAACCGCTTCCGGTTTGCCTACACGCAGCCCATCGAGCAGCTGATCGTGGGCGATGGACAGAAGGTGTGGCTCTACGACGCCGACCTGAACCAGGTGACGGTGCGGGGCATGAGCCAGGCTGTTGGCGCATCGCCGGCGGCCCTGCTGGCTGGCGGCAACCTGGAAAAAGACTTCACCCTGAAGGCCGCCCCCTCCGCAGGGCAGATCGAATGGGTGGAGGCCCTGCCCAAAGCCAAAGACGGGCAATTCCAGTCGGTGAAGGTGGGCTTCACCGCGGGGCAACTGGTGGCCCTGGAACTGCTGGACAGTTTCGGTCAGAAGTCGCGGCTGGACTTCCAGAAAGTCGACACGAAAGTGACCTTGTCACCGTCGCGCTTCACCTTCACCCCGCCGCCGGGCGCCGACGTGTTGCAGCAGCCCTGAGCGCCAGCCGAGACGCCATGAAAAAAGGCCCCGAGGGGCCTTTTTCTTTTCAGTGATCAGCCTTCGCGCTTGCCGAAGCCGGGGCGCTTGCCACCGAAGCTGGGCTTGCCGCCAAACGAGGGCTTGCCGCCGAAGCCAGGCTTGCCACCGAACGAGGGCTTGCCACCGAAGCCGCCCTTGCCGCCGTGGGGCTTGTCGCCACGGGGCTCGAAGCCACGCTTGTCTTCGAAGCCGCCGCGGTCGCCGAACTTCTTCTCGCCGAAAGGTTTGTCACCGAACTTGCGCTCGCCAAACGGCTTGTCGCCAAAGCGCTTTTCGCCAAAGCGCTTTTCGCCGAAGGGCTTGTCGCCGAAGCTGCGGTCGCGGTCGCCGAACTTTTTCTCGCCAAAGGGCTTGTCACCGAACTTGCGCTCGCCAAACGGCTTGTCGCCAAAGCGCTTTTCACCGAAAGGCTTGTCACCGAAGGGGCGGTCACCGCGGTCGGCACGGCCTTCGTGACGGCGGTCCGGGCGGAACTCGCCACGGGTGTCCGGGTGGCGGTCGTCACGGAAAGCCGGGCGCTGGGGCGCTGCGTCGTCGTGCGCTTCAGCCGGGCGGAAGCGGGCGTCGTCCTTGCGGGGGTCGAACGAAGGGCGCAGGTCGGCGCGGCGGTCGAAGCCACCCTGGCCACGGTCGCCACCGAAATCACCACGCTCGCCGCGGTCAGCGAAACGCTGTTCACGGCCACCGAAGCCACCGCCGAAACCACCACGGCGGTCGTCACCACGGCCGCGCTGGCCCGGGGCCGGCTTGCCGCCACGGGCAGGGCGCTCGGCTTGCATCTTCATCTTGGGCTCTAGGCCCTCGATCACCGACTCGGGAATGCGCTGGGTGGTGAAGCGCTCGATGCGGCGCACCATGGGCACGTCACGGCGCTCGGCCAGGGTCAGGGCCAGGCCCGAGCGACCGGCACGGCCGGTGCGGCCAATGCGGTGCACGTAGTCTTCGGCCTTCATGGGCATGCCGTAGTTGATCACGTGGGTGATGGTGGGCACGTCGATGCCGCGAGCGGCCACGTCGGTGGCCACCAGCACGCGCAGCTGGCCATGGCGCATGGCCTGCAGCACGCGGTTGCGGCGGCCCTGGGGCATGCCACCGTGCAGGGCGGCCACGGCGTGGCCCATGTCGGCCAGGCGAATGGCCAGCACGTCGGCGTCACGCTGGGTGCTGGTGAACACCACGGCCTGGTCGACGGCGCGGTCGGTCAGGATGTGGTCCAGCAGGTCGTTCTTGTGGCTCAGCGAATCGGCCAGGTGCAGGCGCTGTTCGATGTTGTCGTGGCTGTCGGTGTGCGAGGCCACTTCGATCAGTTCGGCTTCGTGCGTCAGCTGTTCGGCCAGTCGGCCCACGTGGCCCGCGAAGGTGGCGCTGAACATCAGGGTCTGGCGGTTTTCAGGCGTGGCGGCCGCAATGGCTTCGATGTCGTCGATGAAGCCCATGTCCAGCATGCGGTCGGCTTCGTCCAGCACCAGCACTTCCAGGTTGCTCAGCACGGCAGCGCCGGTGCCCAGGTGGTCCAGCAGGCGACCAGGGGTGGCGATCAGCACGTCCAGCGGGCCCTTCAAGGCCTTGAGCTGGTAGCCGTAAGGCACGCCACCGACCACGGTGGCCACGCGCAGACCTTGCAGGTGGCGGCCGTAGGTGTCAGCAGCCTTGGCCACTTGCATGGCCAGTTCACGGGTGGGGGCCAGCACCAGCACGCGCGGGCCAGCCACCTTGCCCTTTTCGCGGCGCTTGTTGTTGTCGCCACGAGCGGCCACGATGCGCTGCAGGGCCGGCAGCATGAAGGCAGCGGTCTTGCCCGAGCCGGTGCTGGAGGCCACGCGCAGGTCGCGGCCGGCCATGGCGGCGGGAATGGCGCGCACTTGCACGTCGGTGGGCTGGGTGTAGCCCGAATCCTGCAGGCCACGCAGCAGCGACGGGCTCAGGCCCAGTGCGGCAAAGGCGTTCGTGTCAGCCGCCTCAGCGGTTTCTTCGGCATCGACTTCAGCCTCTGCCTGCAGGGGCAGGCCGGTTTCGTCGTCGAGTTCGACCAGTTGGCGGGCCAGGGCGTCGATCTTGGAAGCCGACTGTTCGGCGTTCTTGAAATTCTTGGACATCATGTGCTTTCAAGCCGATGCAGAGAACACGGTGCCCGCCCGCCACGGGTTCCGACCCGGCAGGCAAAGCCCGAGAGGCCGGTGCCGCATCAGCGTTGGCACAGGCCCAAGGTGAAGTCGCTGGGTACGTGTCCGGACTGCGTGAGGGTGCAGTCCATGGACATGGACGGTGCACCGAGGTCACGTTGAGTCGGTCGAAGCGACGGCATCGCCGCCAACCGGAACTCAAGTCACGTATGTGATGAAGGCCAGCACAGGGCTTGCCTGCGCGCCGTCATCCGGCTTGAAAGAGGTCAGAGTCGATGAACTTGGATTCGCCACCTTCGCCTGCCACAGCATCACTGTGGCGGGCACTGCTGGCATGCCAGCGTGGATGAGCGAATTCGCCATTGTGGGGGTTTTCACGCAATTTGTCCAATCCCGCGTTCAGGGCGGGGGTGAGGGCCCGCGTCATCCACCGGTTCGCTGGGGGCCGTGGGGGGCGAGCATGCCACCTGGCGAGGCACTGCTGAGACAATGTCGCCATGCAAGAAAGCCTGTTGCCCATGGACGAGGCGCCCGAGCCTCGCGCGGCGGTGCACGCCCCGCGCGTGTCGCCCTCGGCCCCGCTGGCCGAACTGCTGCGGCCTGCCTCGCTCGACGATGTGGTCGGGCAGACCCACCTGCTGGGCGAAGGCAAGCCCCTGCGCCTGGCCTTTCAGAGCGGCAAGCCGCACTCGATGATCTTCTGGGGCCCGCCGGGGGTGGGCAAGACCACGCTGTCGCGCCTGACTGCGCGGGCCTTCGGTTGCGAATTCATCGCACTGTCCGCGGTGTTCTCGGGTGTCAAGGACATCCGGGCGGCCATGGAGCAGGCGCAGGTGCTGCAGGCCCAGGGCAAGGCCACCATCCTGTTCGTCGATGAAATCCACCGGTTCAACAAGGCCCAGCAGGACGCCTTGCTGCCCCATGTCGAATCGGGCCTGTTCACCTTCATCGGCGCCACCACCGAGAACCCGTCGTTCGAGGTGAACTCGGCCTTGCTGTCGCGCGCCCAGGTGTACGTGCTGAAGTCGCTGACCGATGCCGAACTGCGCCAGTTGCTGCAGCGTGCCCAGGCGCGGGCCTTGCCGCACCTGCAGTTCGACGAGGCCGCTGCCGACACGCTGATCGGCCATGCCGATGGCGATGCGCGCCGATTCCTGAACCTGCTGGAACAGTGCAGCACGGCGGCGGGTGCGGCAGGACTCACGCACATCACGGCCGAGTTCGTGGCCCAGGCGACCAGCCTGAACGCCCGTCGCTTCGACAAGGGCGGTGACCACTTTTACGACCAGATCTCGGCGCTGCACAAGTCGGTGCGTGGCTCGAACCCCGACGGCGCGCTGTACTGGCTGTGCCGCATGCTCGACGGTGGCGCCGACGCCAAGTACCTGTCGCGCCGCATCGTGCGCATGGCGTGGGAAGACATTGGCTTGGCCGACCCGCGCGCCATGCAGATCGCCAACGACGCAGCCACCACCTTCGAGCGCCTTGGCAGCCCGGAGGGCGAGCTGGCCCTGGCCCAGGCCGTGATCTACCTGGCCGTGGCTCCCAAGAGCAATGCGGGCTACAACGCCTACAACCAGGCGCGTGCCTTCGTGAAGCAGGACCGCAGCCGCGAGGTGCCCGTGCACCTGCGCAACGCACCCACCAAGCTCATGAAGGAACTCGGCCATGGGCATGCCTACCGCTATGCCCACGACGAGCCCCACGCCTATGCGGCCGGCGAGACCTACCTGCCTGAGGGCATCGAGGCGCCCGGCTGGTACCAGCCTGTGCCCCGCGGCCTGGAGGTCAAGATTGCCGACAAACTGGCCTTCCTGCGCAAGCTCGACGACGAGGCCCAGGGTGGTGCGTGAAGCGCGTGGTCTGTCAGTTCAGGGCAGTGTGATGGTCACGTGGGCCACCTGAGGCGCCAGCTGCACCACGTTCTGGAAGGCCGCCAGACCCTGGCGGGTGTGCGAGCCCAGGTGCCAGCGCATGCCGGTGAACACCAGCACAGCGGTCAGCGCCAGCACCGACAGCACGGCCCACAGCGGTGCTTCGTGCTTGAGCTGGTGCACCACGCGGTCAGGGGCGGCCCAGTGCGGGGCAAAGCCCTGACGCTTGCCCTTGTGGTGGGCGATCTCGTCGCCCACGCGGGCCACCAGGTAGTTCAGCTTTTCCGAGCCTTCCAGGATGTACTTGCCCTGGAACCCCAGCAGCAGGCACATGTGGAACACCTCGAGCGCCTGCACCCGGCTGCTGCCCTGGCGACGCAATTCTTCCAGCCGTTCGAAGAACTGTTCGCCGGCCAGTTGTTCGCCGAAAAACTGCAACTGCAGCGGCTGGCGAAGCCACGCGTCGCGGGCCTTGAAGCCTGACATCAAGATGGCTTCGTCCACCGTGGCACAGAAGGCCCACTTGCACAGGTGGATGTCGTCGACCGCCGCATTCACCCGCGTGGCCTGACGCTCGAACTGCGTCAGGAACTGCTTGATGCGGTCGCGGAAGGTGTCGGCATCCTGCGGTGCGTTCTTGCCCTTGAGCAGGAACAGCAGGTAGAAGCCGTCGTACATCAGGTCGAGCAGGCTGGGTGTGCGTGCTGCGGGTTCGGTCAGCAGGCTGGGGGCAGCTGCGGCATGGGCGAGAGGGTGGGCGCCGGCCGGCGGCGAAACAGTCTGCAATTGGGCGCTCATGGTCAGGTCTCCTGCGGCGTGTCGAGGTGTGGGCTCAGGCGTTCACGGCGATCAGTTCAAGCTTGAGGTCCTGCACACCCGCGGGCACGTACACCGTGACCGACTGGGCCTGCAGCATGCGCTCGTACAAAGGGCCACGGGCTTCCAGCGTGAAGTAGTAGGCCCCTGGGCGCACGGGCACGGCCGCAGGCACCTGCGGCGCGTGCACCAGCCGCACGCCCGGCATGGCCGACAGCACCAGCTTGTCCACATCATCCGGCGCGCCCACCTTGAAGCGCATGGGCACGGTCTCGACCAGCTCCATCGGCGCCATGGCCGCGCTCACGCCCAGGTACAGCTGGGTCTGGGCATGCACCTGCTCGGAATCGAGGCGGCCCTGGTGGAACGAGGGCACCTGTTCCTGCAGGTGGATGGCGAAATAGCGCGTGGAGATGACGGTGTCCAGCAGCTCGCGGATGATGTGGTCCAGCTGGGCAAAGGCCGGCCCCGGGTGGAGGTGGTCGTAGGTGGGCAGGTCGGCCAGCGTGAAGCCTCGCGAGAAGGTCATCAGCGCGCCGGCCAGCTCCAGCAGCGACTCGAACAGGCGCTCGGGGTGGTACCCGGGCTGACGCAGCAGGTGGGTCAGGCGTGCAAAACCGGCACTGGCCGTGTGCAGCAACCAGAACGAAGCCACATCACCTGAGCGGAACTCGATGATGTTCTTGCTGGGCTCGCGGTGCATGCCGTACAGCGCATCGACCTTGGCCTGCAGCACGTCCATCAGACGGCGCAACAGCATCAGCAAGGGCGGGCAGGCCTGCAGCGACAGGCTGGGCGGCATGAAACGCTCGACACGTTCGAAGCCTCCGGTGGCGGTGCGCCGCAGGGCCAGCAAAGGCAGGGTGATCAGGTGGGCGCGAGGTTCGTCAGGGCCCAGCACGCGCAAGGAGCGGCCCAGCGTCACCACTTCGGCCGGAACAGCCTGTGTGTAGATGTCGGGCACTTCGCTGTGGCGGTGGTAATACCGCAGGGCCGTGTCGGCCTCTTGCGGGCTGGCGGCCGCGTTGCCGCCCGCCTCGCGCAGAGGTGCCATGGCCAGGTGGAACACCCATTCGCCGCCGCCCGGTGTGTCGGGCAAGGTGTGCAGTTGCAAGGGGGGCGGCAGCTCGTCGATATCCGGTGCACGCACCACCTCCCCATCGGGCGAGATCAGGGCCAGCGAGGTCAGACGCAAAACGCCGCTGCCCAAGGCGTCGGCATCGACCTGCATGCCCTGCAGACCCCAGGCCTGTGGGTGCAAGGCCTGTGCCATCTGGGCCAGGCGCCACTCGTGGTAGCGGTCTTGCTGCTGAAAGTGCTGCGGACGCAGGAACAGGCCTTCGCCCCAGAGAATCTTCGGAGAGGGTGTCACGGTGTGTATCGGGAGTGTTCTGGTCAGCCGGGCTTCGGTCAGGGGCAGCTGGTCTCTGGCAGGTCGTGTGGCACGTCGGTGGCTTCGACCGGACGCCCCTGGCCGACAGTCAAAGAGCAGGCATGTGCCCCCAGGGCAATGCCGGTGCGCTCAACGTCCTCGGTGGCAAAGGCATAACGCCATCGACCGACGGCCGGGCTGTGGAACAGGGCCACCACCGCCACATGCCGCACGTCGCGGTGGGTCTTTTCCTTGAAGTTCACCACCTGGCCAGGCAGCAGGGGGATCTCGCGAACCTCGATCAGGTCATCGCCCAGTCGCGCCCGTTCCAGCGCCGGATTGCCGAAGGTTTCCATCGGCGCCTTCAGCAGGGCATCGGGGCTGCGCAGCTTGTACAGCCGCGTCACCACCGACAGCGCCGGGCCTGCGCGGCCCCGGTTGAGCTGCTCGTCGGCTTGCAAAGTCCAGGCGATCGTGCGTTCGGGCTTGGCCGATTCGGGCAGCTCGGCCTTCTTGAGGCCGACCCTTTCCAGGGCCGTGTCCTTGGCGGCGCTCAGGCCCTCCATCAGGATTTCCTTGGTGGACGAGGCGCACCCCGTCAGCAGTGCCAGCAGGGCACTCATCAGCCCGGCACGCAGCAGCAATGAAACAGACCCTCGGCCCATGTGTGGCTTCCCTGACTTCGTGTTGCAGCGGGTCTGTGCATGCCCGCGGCGCGTAGTGTAAGGACCCCTTTGGTGGGACAAATCGGGGGGCAGCCCCCTCCGGGGAGGGGGATTTGCAACCGGGTGCAATAGTCTGTAACCGGCCCCCTTGTGGGGGGGGGTGTGTGGGTGTGATTTCCGCTGTAATGCGCGCTGTCCGGCACGGTCCGTGTGTCGGAAATTCAAGAGTCCATTCAGGGAGATGACGTGCAGTTGACGTTCGTTCAACGTGCCGTGCGCGCGAGCATGGCCGCTGGTTTGGTGTGTGTGATGGCGGGGTGTGCCACAGCCCCACATGGAACGGCCACTCAGGCCGAGCCCGTGACCGTGGCCGGGCAGGTGGTGCCCGATCGCATCGCGTCCACCATGGCGGCGGTCGACAAGGCCCACAAGGAAGGTCGCACAGAGCGCGCACTCGACCTCCTCGACGACGCTGCACGGCTGGAGCCCACCAGCAAGATGCCGTGGCTGCGCCGCGCCCAGATTCATTTTGAAGGCCGCCAGTACGGGCAGGCCATCCAGGCGGCCCAGGAAGCCTTGCAGCGCGATGCGGCCGATCTCACGGCCAAGAGCATCCTGGCCGTCAGCGGTTTGCGTGTCAGTGCCGAAGCCCTCGATCAACTGCGCAAGGTCAACGAAGTCAACGGCTCCGCGCGCGCCGAAGCCGAAAGTGTGGCCCGTCTGATCCGCGAAGCCCTTGGCGAGCCCATCCTCGTTGAAGCCCCTGCAGCAGGCCCCGCCAAGCCAGAAACCCGCTCGGTTCCCGCACGCAACAGCCGCACCGCAGCCCCTCGCATGCCGTCGGCCACCGCCAATGCCACGTCTGCAGGTCCGTCCGGCGCACAAGGCGCTGGCCCGGCCGCCGCCAGTCTCGGCAACCCTGCTGTGGGCGGCGCACGCCTGCCCGTGAAGGCACCTGCCACTGGCGGGGCCCTGGTGGGGGGCGGCACCAAAGCCACCAACCCTTTCGGTTCATTGAAGTAAATCACTCAGGAGTTGCCATGTCCAAGAAAGACAGCGTTCAGAAACGATTGGAGCGCGTGCGCCCCCCGCGCGTGCAGCTGACCTACGACGTCGAGATCGGCGATGCCATCGAGCAGAAAGAACTGCCCTTCGTCATGGGCGTGATGGGTGATTTCACCGGCCAGCCCAACCCGGATCAGCCCCTGCCCAAGGTCAAGGACCGCAAGTTCGTCAATGTCGATCTCGACAACTTCGACGAGGTCATGGCCGGCATGGCGCCCCGCGCCAGCTACCGCGTGCGCAACCGCATCAGCGCTGACGGCGGCGAGTTCGCCGTCAACCTGGCGTTCAACAAGATGGACGACTTCCGCCCCGAGGCTGTGGTCGAACAGGTCGAGCCCCTGCGCCGCCTCCTCGAAGCCCGCACCCGCCTGTCCGACCTGCGCGCCAAGATGGCCAGCAACGAGAAGCTCGAAGACCTCCTGGTCGATGCCCTGGCCAGCACCGACAAGCTGACCCAGCTCAATGCCGAAGTGGCCCCTCAGGCCGACAAGGAGTGACCCCATGAGCGCACAACTGCAAACCCAGGGCGCCCAAGGCCTTGTTGCCCTGCCGACCGAAGGCAGCTCGCTGCTGGACAGCCTGATTCAGCAAAGCCGTGTGGCCCGCAATGAAGTCGAGCACCACCGCACCCGCGACCTGATCGGCGAGCTGGTCCGTGAAGTCATGGACGGCACTGTCACCGTGTCCGACAACCTGTCGGCCATGATCGATGCCCGCATTGCCGACATCGACCGCCTCATCTCTGACCAGTTGTCGGAAGTGCTGCACGCCCCCGAGTTCCAGAAGCTCGAATCCAGCTGGTCGGGCCTGCACTACCTGTGCAAGCAGACCTCCACCGGCGAACACCTGAAGATCAAGGTGTTCAACGTGAGCAAGAAAGAGCTGGTCAAGGACTTCAAGTCGGCCATCGATTTCGACCAGTCGGCCCTGTTCAAGAAGGTCTACGAAGAAGAGTTCGGCACCTTCGGGGGCGCACCCTTTGCGGCCATGGTCGGTGATTTCGAAGTGGGTCGTTCGCCCGAAGACATGTACTTCATCGAACAGATGTCGCACGTGGCGGCCGCCTCACACGCGCCGTTCCTGTCGGCTGCTTCGCCCGAGCTGATGGGCCTGGAGGCCTTCACCGACCTGGGCAAGCCGCGTGACATGTCCAAGGTGTTCGACACGGTCGAATACGCCAAGTGGAAGTCCTTCCGTGATTCTGAAGATTCGCGCTATGTGGGCCTGACCCTGCCGCGCTTCCTGGGCCGTCTGCCCTACAACCCCAAAGATGGCCTGACCACCGAAGGCTTCACCTTCGTGGAAGACACCGACGGCACCCACCACGACAAGTACCTGTGGGTGAACGCGGCCTACGCCTTTGCGGCCCGCCTGACCTCGGCCTTCGAGCAGTACGGCTGGTGCGCGGCCATCCGTGGCGTGGAGGGTGGCGGCCTGGTCGAAGACCTGCCCACCCACACCTTCAAGACCGATGACGGCGAAGTGGCCTTGAAGTGCCCCACCGAAGTGGCCATCACCGACCGCCGCGAGAAAGAGCTCAGCGACCTGGGCTTCATCCCCCTGGTGCACTGCAAGAACACCGACTACGCCGCCTTCTTCGGTGCGCAGTCGGTGCAGAAACACAAGAAATACGACAACCCCGCTGCGAATGCGAATGCGGTGCTGGCCGCCCAGCTGCAATACATCTTCTCGGTGTGCCGCATCGCCCATTACCTCAAGGCCATGATGCGCGACAAGATCGGCAGCTTCGCCTCGGCGGGCAATGTCGAAGGGTTCCTGAATGGCTGGATCAACCAGTACGTGCTGGCCGACGACAGCGCCTCTCAGGAAGCCAAGGCGAAATACCCCCTGAGGGAAGCTTCCATCGAAGTGCAGGAAGTACCCGGCCGTCCCGGGGTGTACCGTGCGGTGGCCTTTGTGCGGCCGCACTTCCAGCTCGATGAGCTCTCGGTTTCCCTGCGTCTGGTGGCTGAGCTGCCCCAGGGCGGCCGCGGTTGATCGGGCACGTTCTCTGACCCTGTATTTCCATAAACATTCACGGAAGGAAAGCCTGTGAAAGACATCTACATCGAATTCAAGAACTCGGCCATCAAGGGTGACGTGCGCGACGCTGCCCATGGCAGCAACTCGGCCACGGGCCAGAACAGCAAGCCGACCATCGAAGTCGATTCGTGGAAGCACCTGATCCGTCAGCCCAAGTCGGCCTCGTCGTCGACCTCGGGTGGCCACACGTCGGAGCGCTGCGAGCACGAAGAAATGACCTTCGTCAAGGACATCGATTCGGCCAGCCCCAAGCTGTGGCAAGCCGCCTCGCAAGGCCTGGTCACGCCTGAAGTCGAGATCACCTTCTACCGCGCCAGCGGCCAGACAGGTTCCTTCAACACCGGCACCACCAACGCCCGTGTGAAGTACCTGGTCATCAAACTCAAGAACGTGCTGATCTCGTCGGTGGCCCCCTCGGTCACGGAAGAAGGCATCCCCAAGGAAACCTTCGGCCTGAAGTACTCGTCGGTGGAATGGACTTACTCGGCTTCGAAGCTGGACGGCAGCCAGGGCGCAGTCACCGGCACCGGTGCCTGGAACCTGGCCACCAACACCGCCACGTTCGGCTGATGCTGAACTGACGGTCAAAACTTAAAAAATCAAGGGAGGACAAGCGGCGGCCGTTGGTCGCCGCTTGCTTCATGTCGATGGCGTTGTTCAGCCTCAATCTGATGGAAAAGCTCCTGGGAGATGCCCAGGGCGAGGTGGTGCACACCTCGGTCGAGCGTCTCAAAGACAGCGTGGCGGGCGACGTCGAGCGCTTGCTCAACAGCCGCTGTGGCCTGCAGCCGGAAGCCCTCGATGGGATGCCGCAGTGCCAGCAGTCGGTGCTGTCCTACGGGCTCAAGGATTTCGTGGCCTTCAGCCTCAGCAGTGAACACGATCGCCAGGCCTTGTGCCAGGACATCCAGCGCAGTCTGGCGCTGCACGAGCCCCGCCTGCGTCAGGTGCAGGTGGTGGTGTCGCGCACCGACGGCAGCACCCAGCGCCTGCACTTTGGCATCCGCGCCTTGCTGGTGGCCCACGAGGCCATGGAGCCCGTGAGTTTCGATGCGGTGCTGTCACCGCTCACCCAGCGCTACCAGGTGCAGCGCCCCCTGGGAGGTTGACGCCATGCAGGCCTTGTTGCCCCATTACGAACGCGAACTGGCCTGGATGCGCAAGTCGGCCCAGCAGTTTGCACAGGCCTACCCCCGCATCGCGTCGCGCCTGCAACTGGGCCACGACATGGCCCAGGACCCGCACGTCGAGCGCCTGATCGAGTCGTTTGCCTTGCTGGCAGCTCGCGTGCACAAGCGCCTGGACGATGATTTCCCCCTCGTCACCGAGTCGCTGCTGGAGGTGCTGTACCCCCATTACCTGCGCCCGTTTCCTTCGTGCTCGGTGGCGCGTTTCGAGCTGGGGCCTCAGGCGGCCCAGCTCACGCGGGCGGTGAAGGTGCCGCGCGGCACCGTGCTCAACAGCCGACCGGTCAAAGGCGTCGCCTGCAAGTTCCGCAGCACCCAGCCGTTGGCCCTGTGGCCCGTGCAACTGGTGAAGGCCCAGTACCGCAATGCCGTGGCGGCTCCTGCGGGCACGCGCTTGCCGTCGGCCGCCACCTCGGTGTTGTCGCTCAGCCTGCAGCTGATGTCGCCTCAGGCCCGTTGGGACATGTTCAAGGGGCAGACTTTGCGCGTGTACCTCGATGGCGAAGCCTCTTTGGTCAGTGCCTTGCGCGAAACCCTCACGCGCCAGGTGTGCGCCGTGATGGCTGAGACGCGCCCCCATGTGCCTTGGCAGGGCCCTGCACGCCGGGCCGATGCCGGTGGCATGCCCCAGTCGGCATTGCCCACGCTGGTGGGCTTTGGCGAAGACGAAGCCTTGCTCGATGTCGACGCCCGGGCGCATCCGGCCTACCGCTTGCTCACCGAATACTTCGCCTTCCCCGAGAAGTTCAACTTCGTGGACCTGCCCATGCCCGATGTGGGCCCTGACACCATGTCGGGCTCCGGCGGCGACATCGGGCCTGGTGGCGGCATGCTGACCCTGCACCTGCTGGTGCAGGGCGTGCGGGCCGACTCCGACACCTCGCGCCTGCTCGAAAGCGTGCAGGCCGACAACCTGCAGCTGGGTTGCACGCCGGTCATCAACCTGTACCGCACGCCCGCCGACCCCATCCGCATCACGCACACCTCGGTGGCCTACCCGGTGCTGGTCGATGGCCGGCGACCCTGGGCCCACGAGGTGCACAGCATCGACAAGGTCTACCGCGTGCGGCAGTCGCCCGATGGTGAGCAGGTGGACACTTTCGAGCCTTTTTTCTCGCTGCGCCACCCGCAGGTGCTGCAAGGGGGCGAGGGCGCGGAGCCGGGAGCGCGGCCCGGGCGCTACTGGTGGGTGCGCCGTGACGACAGCATCGCCGACACCAGCCCAGGTCACGAGACCGAGCTGGCCCTGGTCGACACCGAGTTCCAGCCGGCGCTGCCACAGACCGACACCCTCAGCCTGCAGGTGTGGGCCACGCACCGCGATCTGCCCACCTGGCTGACCGTGGGCGCACAGGGGGGTGATCTGTTTCTGGAAGGGGGCTCCCTGGCCCGCGAGATCCGGCTGCTGCGCAAACCCACGCCCACCTTGCGTTTCGAGCGTGGGCAGGGGCTGCTGTGGCGCCTGGTGTCGCACCTGTCGCTGAACCACCTGTCCATCAGCCAGGGCGGGCTGGAGGCCTTGCAGGAAATGTTGCGCCTGTACGACCTGCCGCGCTCCACCGCCAATGCCCGCCAGATCGAAGGCCTGGTGGGGGTGAGCCACCGCGCGGCCACGGCCTGGCTGCCGGGCAAGCCCTTTGCCACCTTCGTGCGTGGCACCGAAGTGCGCCTGGAGGTTGAAGAAAGCGCATTCGTGGGCTCGGGGCTGGGCGCGCTCGTGGCGGTGCTGGATCACTTCTTTGGCCTGTATGCGCACCTCAACAGCTTCACGCAGCTCACGGTGCTGTCCGCCCGCAGCGGCGAGGTGCTGATCCAGTGCCCACCACGCAGTGGCGCCAGGGCTTTGCTGTGAGCACCTTGCCACCCCCTTCAAGGGCCAGGCGGGCGGTGCCATCACCGCTGGCGCTCCTGCAGTCAGAGCCTCAGCGCTTCGGGTTCTTCCAGGCGGTTCGCCTGCTGCTCCAGGCCCATGGCCGTGACGACGCCCTGGGCCAGCAGATCCGCTTCCGGAACTCCCTGGCCTTGTCGTTCCCTGCCAGCGAGATCGAAGCCTTGCGGTGCGTCGGGCCAGGGCCTGCTGAAACACGCGCCGATGGCGCGGCAAGCGGCGCACTGGATGCCAAGTCGGGTGGGGCACCTTTGCCAGGCACTTACGAACTCACCCCGGCCTTCATGGGCCTCTTGGGTGGGCAGGGCGCCTTGCCCACGGCCTACACCGAATCGCTGCTGCACCGCGAAGCTGAAACGCGTGACGACGGGGCCCGGGCCTTCCTCGACCTGTTCGCCAACCGCATGGTCGGCCTGTTCCACCGCGCCTGGGAAAAGCACCGCCTGGCCTTGCGCTACGAGCGAGACAGTCAGCAGCATTTCCTGCCCATGGCGCTGGCCCTGGCAGGCTTGGGACAAAAGGCTTTGCGGGGGCGGCATGACGGTGCCACGCATGGCGTCGCTGACGAGGCCCTGGCTTACTTTTCAGGGGCCTTGCAGCAGCGCACCCTGTCGGCCGAGCAGCTGCAACGCCTGCTGGCCGATTACCTGCAGGTGCCTGTGCAGCTGGAACCCTTCGTGGGCCAGTGGGCCGAGGTGCCCCAGGAGGGGCGGTCGCTGCTCGGGCAGCAGGGCGGGGTGCTGGGGCAGTCGGCCTTGCTGGGCGGGCGGGTGTGGCAGCGTGATCTGCGGGCCCGCCTGGTGCTGGGCCCTCTGAGCCAGGCCGAGCATGCGCGCTTCAGGCCGGGCGGCGAGGGCGCGCGCGCGCTGGCCTCCTGGCTAGCGCTGTGCCATGGCGTGAGTGTGGCCTTCGAGGTCCAGCTGGTGCTGCAGCGCGATGCCGTGCGAGGGTGCAGCCTGGACAGCGCCCGCGCGCCGTTGGCAGGGCGTCTGGGCTGGGACACCTTCTTGCTGTCGGGCCCCAGCACCGCCCACCGCCACGACGTGGTCTACGAGATCCAGCCTGGCGCGCAGGCCTGAGCCGGTTCACCACCATGCCGGACCGCAGAGGCCCCTGGTCAGTCGGTACCCAGGATCAGTTCGGCTTCTTGCTGCCAGTACAACGCAGCGTCGTACCAGCCTTCCCACACGCAGCCATTGCAGCCGCGGCCGCAGCAGGTGGTGGGCTCGGGAGGAGGCTCGCGCAGTGTTTCGCCGCGGCGGGCCGCTTCGGCTTGCAGGCGCTCGAACATGGCGCGTGCCGAGGGCAGGTCGGTGAAAGGAAGGCTCATGCCGGGGGGGCCAGCGTTGCAAAGCCCGTATTGTGCAGTGCTCGGGCCATGCGCTGGGTTAGAGTGGTCGCATGTTCGGACGTCGTGCTGCCCCGGTCACCTGGAAGGCCCTCATCTTCACCGCGCTGGTGCTGGTGCTCCTGATGAGCGCGGTGGCGGGCCTGTGCGGCTGGTGGGCCTGGCGGCACATGGCGGCTCAGGTCACGCTCAGGCACCAGCCCGCCCTGGTGCGCCTGCCCGATTCCCTGGCCGTGCAGGCCGAGGTCAGTCGGGCGGTGCGGGTCAAGGTCGATCAGGTGCTGCCCGTGTCGGTGCCCATCGACGAACACGTGAGCATTCCTTTTCCTGACCCCGTGCCCGTGAAGGTGCACGTGGAAACCCAGGTGCCGGTGTCGATCGACGTGCCTTTCGAGCATGTGTTCGCCATCGACCAGACCATCGACCTCGACACCACGGTGCGCACCAAGGTGCTGGGCTTTTCCGTGAACGTGCCCATCCGAGGCAAGGTGCCGCTGAAGGCGCAGGTGCCGGTCAAGCTGGTGGTTCCCGTGCGTCACACCCTGCCCGTGTCCCTGGACGTACCAGCCCAGGTGACCTTGACCGAGCCCATCCGTGCGCATGTGCAGACCACGGTGAAGGCGCAGATCCCGATCCGAGAGTCGCTGAGCCTGCCGTTGACCGAGCCCCTGCAGGCCACCTTGCGCTTCCCGCGGCAGGAGGTGAATGTGGCGCTGGTGCACACCGAGGTGCTGCTGCCTTTCGATGCGATCACGGTGGCGCCCACCAGCGGCTGGGCGTCGCTGGTGCCCGAGCGCATGCGCCCGTGGGCCCCCCGTGCCGTGCGCGCCTTGCCACCGGGCATGGCGGCATCGGCGGCCTCGGCCCTTGAGCGGCTGGACCTGCTGGAGGTTCGGCCGTGAGCCCAGGCGCAGCGGAGGCTGAACAGGGTGGGGCGCCTCACCCCGAGGGCGATGCAAGGGGCTGGCACCGCGGCGTGGGCTGGCCTGCGCTGATCGGGGTGTCTCTGTTGATCCTGGCGCTCTGGCTGGCCTTGGTGGTGAGCCTGCTGTGGTGGTGGCGCGACCACTGGCAGGGCCTGGCCCTGATCGACGGCCTGCCGGTTCACATCGAGCTGCCAGCCGGGCTGGAGGCGAGGGCCGAGGTGCATTCCGTGCTCAACACGCATGTGGACCTTCGCCAGCGCGTGGTGGTGCCGATCGATCAGATGCTGCAGGTGCAGGTGCCTGGCCCCATTCAGGCGCGGGCCCGTGTGCACGCCCAGGTGCCGGTGCGCACCTCGGTGGCCCTGGACGCCGTGATCCCGGTGCGGACCGAAGTGCAGGCCCAGGTGCCGCTGGTGTCGTGGTTGCCCGCCATGACGGTGAACCTGCCCGTGGCCTTCGATGTGCCCGTGAAGGTGCAGGTGCCGGTGGACACGGTGGTGCCGCTGGACCTGGACCTGGCCGTGCGCACGGAAGTGCCCGGCACGCTGAACGTGCCCCTCAAGACCCGGGTGCATGCCACCGTGCCCGTGAAGGCCGATCTGCGGGCGCAGATGACGCGCGAAGCCAGTTTCAACCTGTCTCGCGGCATCGACGACCTGCCCATCGTGGTGACCAAGGGGCTGATGCACCTGCCGTTCAATGACGTGAGCTGGTTGTTGCGCGACGGACGGCCTTTGCCCATCACCTGTCTGGGATGGCGTAATGGCTTTGTTGCATCAGATCGATGCCGCAACTCAGGGTCTGAACCCACGCGATGAACTCACCCACGGCCGCACCGGCCATCGGGGCACCGTGCTGTGGCACGATCATGTCGATGGGCAAGGGAGCCACCATCTGGGCCCACCAGCGCAGCACCTTGCCCGACACCATGTAGCGCTTGTGAAAACCCGCCATCGACGGGATGTGGTCGGCCAGCGAGGTGACCACCTGTCCGCCACGCAGGTCGGTGCGGAACGACGCGCCCAGATCGCCTGAAAACAGGATGCGACTGACCGGGTCGTAGAACTGGAAGTTGCCTTCGGCGTGCAGGAAATGGGCTGGCAGGGCGATCAGCTCGCTGTTCCCGATGGGGATGCGCATGCCTTCGTCGGGGATGCCACGCACGCGCTGGACCGTTTTACCAGGTTTGCAGAAGTGCGGGCAGAAGCGCTCCCACACCCGCGAGATGTACAGCGGTGCGCTGGTGGCCGTCATCCAGCGGTCGAGCGAGGCGATGATGTCCGGGTCGGCATGCGAAGCGATGATGGCGGCCAGGCGCTGCGGCGCGAAGTGCCGCGACACGCCCAGCAGCAGCTCGTTGTAGGCCATGTTGCCCCCTGGGTCGATGATGGCCCCGGTGTCCTCGTTGACGATGAGGAACTGATTGGACGGTACGGCGTCACCGGCGTCGGCGCTCAGGTCTGTGAACATCAGGCACCGGTGCCGGTCGTCTCGGTAGAGCTCGTGGGCCATGGACTTCGCCTCGATTTTCTGGGAAAGGCGACAGTGTCGGCATGGCGCGCTTGCGCGCCTTGATCGCGCTCAAGGGGGCGCTCAGTGGCCCGTGCGGTGCGGCTGCAAAGCGTGCAGGTGTTGGAAAAGTGCCGACTGGTCCTGCTCGCCCAGCCCCTGGTCGAAGGCCGCCCGGTACAGCGCGGTCAGGTGCTCGGTGATGGGGGCGGCAAAGCCCAGCTCGGCGGCGGTGTGCATGGCGTTGCGCAGGTCTTTGAGTTGCACGGCCAGCGAGCCGCGTTTGGCGAAGTCGTGCTCGACCATGCGCAGGCCGTGCACCTCCAGGATGCGGCTTTCGGCAAAACCGCCGCGCAGGGCTTCGCGCACCTTGGCCGGGTCGGCCCCGCCGCGTTCGGCCAGCAGCAAGGCCTCAGCCACCGCGCCGATGGTGATGCCCACGATCATCTGGTTGGCCAGCTTGCACAGCTGGCCACTGCCGGCCGGGCCCACGTGCACCGGGCGCCCCAGCACCTCCAGCACCGGTCGGGCGGCCTCGAATGCACCTGCATCACCGCCGGCCATGATGGCCAGTGTGCCGGCTTCGGCACCCAGGGTGCCGCCCGACACCGGGGCGTCCAGGGCGGTGCAGCCGAGGGCTTGCAGCCGGGTGGCATGGGCCTGGGCCTGGGCTGGCAGGATGGAGCTCATGTCGACCACCAGGGTGCCGGGTCGCAGGCCGCTGGCCGCGTTGGGCAAGTCCTCGCCAAACAGCACCTGGCCCACCGCGTCACCGTCGGTCAGCATGGTGATGACCAGGTCGGCGTCTTGCACGGCCTCGCGCGGGGAGGGGGCCAGGCGGGCGCCTTGGGCCACCAGCGGTGCGGCTTTTTCAGGGCTGCGGTTCCAGACGCTCAGGGGGTGTCCGGCGGCCAGGAGGCGGCGGGACATGGGCAGGCCCATGAGGCCGATGCCCAACACTGCGATCTTCAGCATGGGATGTAATCCGAAAAGTTACCCAAAATCATCATTTGTGCACGGAAAAAAGGTGGTTCATCCCTTGTTTGAAGGGCGGTCGCCCTCGGCGATTTGCGCCAACATGCAGGGAGCTTTCCGAACCCTTGTTTCGCGGCTGCAGGACAACAAACGATCAACAACATGGCCGATTCTCTCGCGACCTGGATGCCTCCTCTGGCTTCGCTGGACGATGCGCTGCTTCGCTACCTGGACCAGACCGGCGTGGCCGTGCTCGTCAAGGACCTGACCAGCGGGCGCTTCACCGCCGCGTCGCCTTGCGCGCCTCGCGTGCTGGTGGCCAGCCAAGACATCGTCGGCCAGACCGACGCCGAGCTTTTTGACGCCGTGCAGGCGGTGGCCCTGAGGGCAGCCGACCAGCAGGCCGTGGCCCTGGGCACGGCCTATGCCGGTGAACACCGCATCGAACGCCATGGCGAGCGCCGCGAGTACGTGGTGTGGCGGCACCCGGTGCCCGCCAGTGGCGAACAGGGGCCCCGCATCCTGAGCTGTTGGCAGGACGTGACCGAGCAGCGCAAGCGCGACGTGCTGGTGCAGGCCACGCTGGCCCAGCTCGAAGAGCAGCAAAAGGCCAACGCCGAACTGCGCCGCGAGATGCAGGACAACCAGGTGCGCGACTCGGTGTCGGGCCTCTACCACCGCGCCCACTTCGAAGAGCAGTTGCGCCGCGAGGCCGACCTCTCCAGCCGCGAGCAGCGTGAGTTCGCCATCGTGTCGGTGTCCATCGATGGCATGGACCAGATCCGCGAAACCTACGGTGCCGACAGCTGCGAGCGCGTGGTCGAGGCCCTGGGGCGCCTGCTCAAGGCCAACACCCGTGCCATGGACTCCCCATGCCGCCTGGGCGGTGACCGGTTCACCGTGCTGCTGTCGGGCGTGGGCCTGGCCACGGCCCACTCGCGCATGGAACACCTGCGCAAGGCCTGCTCGCAGCACATCGTGGCCTTCAATGGCCAGCAGATCCCGTTCACCGTGAGCATGGGCGTGGCCAGCTTCCCGCACACCGCGGGTTCAGTCGAAGAGCTGATGCGCAGTGCCGACCGCGCCATGGCCGCGTCGCGCGCCAAGGGCGGCAACCACCTGACCCTGGCCAGCATCCAGTTCGTGCCGGCCACCTGAGGCCAGCGCAGGGCGACCCACCCAAGCAAAGAGCCGGCAGTGCCGGCTCTTGTCATGTGTTCAAGGCGTTCGTCGCGCACCAGTCGCCGCACTCCTGAACCCAGGGGATTCAGGTGGGCGAGGTCAGCAGCACGTTGGGTTCATCTGACGCGAGACGATCGCACCTGTGCCGCAATGTTCCAAGCCCTGGCTCAATGAGCATCGGTTCAAGGAAATATAAGCTTCCGCGAACGCGACGAACACCTGCATTGTAAGGCGGTGGGCTTGGTGCGAGCCGCTCAACACCGCAGTGCTTGCGGGTTTTGTTGACAGATCGGGCGTGGGCTTGTCAGAGCAGGTGGCCGTCGCCATTGAGGGCGGCATCGAGGCGGCCGATCAGCTGGTCGATGTGCTCGGCTTGCTCGGTGCTGGTGGGTGCGTCGCTGGCGCTCGAGGCCTCGCGCGCGGGTGCTGCGGCGGCCTGGGCCTGCGTGCCGGCCAGCTCGAAGGCCAGGTTCAAGGCCGACAGCACGGCGATGCGTTCGCGGGCGCGCAATTTGCCAGCATCGCGGATGCCGCACATTTCCTTGTCGACCCGGGCCACGGCTTCCTTCAGGCGTTCTTCGCCGCCTTCCGGGCAGCCCAGCAGGTAGCTCTGGCCCATGATGGCCACTTCGATCTGTTTCATGCCGGGGCGGTTCATGGCTGGTCGGTCGGGGTGTCGGTGGCGGCCTGGTCGGCGCTGGCGGGCAGCTTGTCGATCAGGGCGTCGATGCGGTGGCGTGCGGCGGCCAGGCGGGCCTTGAGCGAATCGCGCTCGTTGCTGACCACCGCCAGCTGCTCTTGCAGCAGGGCATTGGTGCGCTGCAGTTCTTCGTGGCGAAGCAGCAGGCGTTCGACGCGGTCGAGAAGAGGATCGATCCGGGACATGGCGGGCAGGGCAGGGCCAGAGGAGTTGGTCATTGTAGGGGGCGCACGCACTACAATGCGGCCTGTTGGTGCTCGTGCCGGGGTTCTTCCCGGTGCAGTTAAACGGGAAGCAAGAGGGTCTGCCGCATCGCCGATGCCAGCCTGACTTGCGCTGCCCCCGCAACGGTCGGCGGTCAGCCATGCCCTGCATGGCTCGCTCGTGTGCTCTGCCACTGGTGGTTCGCTCCACTGGGAAGGCCTCACGGGTTGCATCGCCCAGCCCGGATACCGGCCAGCAAGGGGTGTGCCTGCGTGCGCGCCATGTCGTCCAGTGCCTGCGGGGATGCAGGTCAGGGCTCGCTGATCCTTTTCTGTCATGTCGATCTCTCACTCGGTGCCGCGCGCACCCGGGCTGCGTTCTGCTTTGTCGATGGCCATTTCGGGCCTGTTGCTGTCGAACGCGTGGGCGGAATCGCCCGTGTTTCAACCTTTGCCGGAGCAGGTGGTCACGGCCTCTCGCTTGCCACAACCCGTCTCCGAGGTGCTGGCCAATGTGACGGTCATCGGGCGTGATGCCATCGAGCGTGCAGCAGGCACCAGCGTGGCCGATGTGCTGCGCGGTGTGCAGGGGTTTGAAATGGTGCGCAATGGCGGACCAGCGACCACCACCAGCCTGTTCCTGCGGGGCGCCGAGAAGCGCCACGTGCTGGTGCTGATCGACGGCGTGCCCTTCGAGTCGCAAACCACCAGTGGGGGGGCCGGTTGGGAGGCTCTGCCGTTGGCTTTGGTCGATCGCATCGAGGTGTTGCGCGGTCCCGCCAGCGCGATGTATGGGTCTTCTGCGGTGGCCGGTGTGGTGCAGATCTTCACCAAGCAAGGCGCTGGCAAGCCCCAGGCCAGTGTCGGCATGGGGCTGGGCACCCAGGACTTGGCGCAGGCCGACGTGGCCTTGTCCGGGCACTGGGGCGCTGTGGACGCGGCTTTCGGCGCTGCGGGCAGCACGCTGTTGGGCCCGTCTTCGCGACTCAATGCCGTCATCGGTAGCCGTGCCGCAGATCGTGACGGTCAACGCGATGCGTCGGCGAATCTGAACCTGGGCTGGCGCGTCATGCCAGGCCATCGGCTGAGCGTGGGCTGGTTGCAGAACCACAGCAACAGCCAGTACGACGCGTCCACCTCGTCGAAGAACGATGACCGTGTGTTGCGAGATCTGACGCAGGGAAACCTGGGTTGGCAGGCCCAATGGGCAGGCGGTCTGCGTTCGCAGGTGTCGATCGGGCAGACCACCGACCGTTACCAGACCACACCCTCGCAAGCGCTCAACGAGACCAGCACCCGCACGGCTTCAGCCCTGGTCGAGCAGCGCCTGGGCGCACACACCGTACGGGCCGTGGTGGATCATCGCCGCGAGACTTTTTTCAACCTGACTGCTTTGGCGCCTGCTCAAAAAGGCGTCTGGCCCGCCCGGGAAGACCTGGGTGTGTCCCTGGGGCACGAATGGCGTGCGGGCCAGTGGGGCACCGACCTGGCTGTGCGGCAGGACGACGACAGCGAGTTCGGCCGTCATCACACCGGGCACGTGGGTGCTCGTTACCAGCTGGCACCCGGATGGCAGCTGACCGGCAGTTGGGGCACGGCATTCAAAGCGCCGACCCTGTACCAGCGCTTCAGCTACTACAGCACGCCTGGCCTGCAGCCCGAAAGTTCACGTACCACCGAGCTCAGCCTGAAGCATGACCGTAACGGTGTGCAGGCCGCCGTCACGGCGTACGACACCCGAATCGACCACCTCACCGACTTCGTGTCTCGGCCGGCGGCATCCGGCTGCTTGCGCGCGTCGGTCGATGGGTGCTACATGGACCTGGGTCAGGCCCACCTCAAAGGCGTTGAGTTGATGGCTTCTGCGCCCTGGTTGGGCGTGCGTTGGCAGGGCAGTGTCGACCTGGGGGTGCCCAAACGGGTGAGCACCGATGCCTTGCTGGACCGCCGTGCCCGTCAGCGTGCGACCTTGCGCGCCGAGTCGGACGTCATGGGGTGGCAATGGGGCGTGCAGGCTCAAGCTCAGTCCTACCGCATGGACGCAGGCAACCGACTGGCAGGTTACACCGTGTGGTCCGCTGATCTCAGCCGTGCGCTCGATGCAGAGTGGAAGCTGGTGGCCCGTCTGGACAACCTGACCGACCGTCGATACGAGCTGGCACGCAACTATTCGGTGACACCCCGTGCCGTGTTCGTGGGCATTCGTTTCACACCGAGCCTGTGATGACCATGCACCACCTCATCGTTGGCGGGCAACGCAGCGGCAAGTCGCGCCATGCCGAGGCGCTGGCGCAGCGCTGGCTGATGCAGCCTGCGGTGGATGGCCACACGCGTGAGGTGGTGGTGGTGGCCACGGCCCTGGCCTGGGACGACGAGATGCGCGCGCGCATCGCCCGCCACCAGGCCGAGCGCCCCGAGGGCATGCGCACGGTGGAAGAGCCGCGTGCCCTGACGGCCGTGCTGCAGCGTGAGGCGGCACCGCACCGCCTGCTGCTGGTCGATTGCCTGACGCTGTGGCTGACCAACTGGCTGATGCCGGCCGAGGGGCCGGGCGATGTGGCCGCCTGGCGTGCCGAGCGCGAGGCCCTGTTCGCCACCTTGCCGCAACTGAGCGGCCCCGTGGTGGCTGTGTCGAACGAGGTGGGCTGGGGCGTGGTGCCCATGGGCCGCGAGGTGCGCCAGTTTGTCGATGAACTGGGCTGGCTGAACCAGGGCTTTGCGGCCCGGTGCAGCGACCTGACCTTGATGGTCGCCGGGCAGCCCTGGCACCGTCCGGTGGTGGCATGAGCGGGCCCGCGGTGTTGAGGCTTCTGTGGCGCACGGCCCGCTGGGCTGCCGCGGTTGCCATGGCTGTTGCGGGCTCGGCCATGGCTGCGCCCGTGCAGGTGGTCGATGACCGGGGCGTGAGCGTGCAATGGGCGCAGCCGCCGCAGCGCATCGTGACCTTGCTGCCCTCGCTGACCGAAACGGTGTGCGAACTGGGCGAATGCGCCAAGGTGGTGGGCACCGACCGTTATTCGACCCACCCGCAGGCCGTGCGCAAGCTGCCCAAGCTGGGCGGCCTTGACGACGCCAGTGTGGAAGGCATCGTCGCCTTGCGGCCCGATGTGGTGCTGCTGGGCATTTCCTCGCGCATCATCGATCGGCTCACGGCCCTGGGCATCAAAGTGGTGGCCCTGGAGCCCCGCTCGCAGCCCGATGTGCAGCGCGTGATCGGCAAGGTGGCCACCGTGCTGGGCAAGCGACCGGAGGGCGATCGCCTGTGGCGCCGCATCGAAGGCGAGCTCAAGGCCGCGGCCGCTTTTGTGCCACCGGCTGCCCGCGGTCAGACCGTGTACTACGAGGTTGATGCCGCGCCCTTTGCCGCGGGCGAGTCGTCCTTCATGGGCGCCACGCTGAAATCCTTCGGGCTGGTCAATGTGGTGCCCGCGTCCATGGGCCCTTTTCCCAAACTGAACCCCGAGTACGTGGTGCGCGCCAACCCGGCCCTGATCATGGTGGCCTCGCGCAGTGCCACTGCCTTGCCGCAACGGCCAGGCTGGTCGGGCATCGCCGCGGTGAAGCAGCAGCGGGTGTGTGCCTTCTCGCCCGACGAGACCGATGTGCTGTCGCGCCCCGGGCCCCGCATGGGCGAGGCCGCACGCGTGATGCTCAAGTGCCTGCAGCGCCTGTGGCCTGCAGGGCAGGGGGCGCGATGAGCCTGTTCATGGCTTCGGCCCAGGCCTCGCAGCCAGCGGCCTTGTGGCGCCTGGTGCTGGCCTTGCTGCTCTCGACCATGCTGGCGGTGCTGGCCAGCTTGTCGGTGGGCAGCCAGGGGTGGGAGCCTTTGCTGTGGCGCCCCCCGGTGGACAACGCCGACATGGCCACCCAGATCCTGTGGGACATCCGCGCGCCGCGCACCCTGGGCACCTGGTTGGCCGGTGCCTTGCTGGGGCTGTCGGGCGCGCTGGCGCAAGGTCTGTTCCGAAACCCGCTGGCCGACCCCTACCTGCTGGGCAGCTCTTCCGGGGCGGCCATGGGCGTGGCCCTGTGCATGGCCTGTTTCGGGCTCAGCCCCATGGGCATGGCCTGGTGGGGGCGCCTGGGCCTGACCGGTGCCGCCTTCCTGGGCAGCCTGGCGGCTGTGCTGTTGACGCTGGCCCTGGCGCGCGGCGTGCTGCACACCTTGCGCCTGCTGCTGGCCGGCGTGGTGGTGGGGGTGGTGCTGGGCGCGCTGAGCGCCATGACCATGCTGCTGGTGCCCGACATCATGCGGCCCATGCAGGCCTTCATGCTGGGCACCACGGGCTTTCTGGGCTGGCCCGCCGTGGCCGTGATGGCCCCGGTGCTCGGGGTGACCTTGCTGATGGCCCTGGGTGGCGCACGCGCACTCGACGCCCTCAGCCTGGGTGACGCCGTGGCGCGCAGCCTGGGCGTGCCCATGGCCTGGGTGCGCAATGTGCTGGTGCTGGCGCTGGCCTTGAGCACAGCCACTGCGGTGGCCCAGGCGGGGCTGGTCTCCTTCGTGGGCCTAGTGGCCCCGCACCTCGTGCGTGCCCGCGTGGTGCTGACCCATGGCCCCCTGCTGGTGCTGTCGGCCGCCATGGGCGGGCTGCTGCTGCTGTGCGCCGACACCGTGGCCCGCTGGGTGTGGGCACCGCAAGAGTTGCCCGTGGGGGTGCTGACCGCCGTGATGGGCGGCGGCTACCTGCTGTGGCGCATGCACCGGAGCTGACCATGCTGAGTGTTCAAAGCGTGTCCGTGCAGTGGCCCCGACAGGGCGAGGCCTTCGCCTTGCAGAGCGTGTCCTTGCGCCTGGCCCCAGGGCGCTGGACGGCCATCGTCGGGCCCAACGGTGCGGGCAAATCGACCCTGCTCAAGGTGATAGCCGGCCTGCAGGCCTGCACGGGGCAGGTGCTCTGGCAAGACCGTGCCCTGGCCGATTGGCCACTGCGCGAGCGCGCCCGTTTCGTGTCCTGGCTGGGCCAGGCCGAAGGCGGGGGCGACGACCTGCGCGCCATCGATGTGGTGGCCCTGGGCCGCATGCCGCATCAGGGTTGGCTGGCGGCCCCCACTGCACACGACCAGGCCGTGGTGCAGCAGGCCATGCAGCAGACCCACTGCTGGGCCTGGCGCGACCGCCCGCTGTCGCACCTGTCGGGTGGTGAGCGCCAGCGGGTGCTGCTGGCACGTGCCCTGGCCGTGCAGGCCCCTGTGCTGTTGATGGACGAACCGCTCAGCCACCTCGACCCGCCCCACCAGGCCGACTGGCTGGCCATGGTGCAACAGCAGCGCAACGCGGGCACCACCGTGGTCAGCGTGCTGCACGAACTGAACATGGCCCTGATGGCCGATGAACTGGTGGTGATGGCCCAGGGCCGGGTGCTGCACCAGGGCTCACCCCACGATGCCGCCACGCGCCAGGCCCTGCAGGCCGTGTTCGACCACCGGGTCAGCCTGCACCAGGTGGTGGGCCAGTGGGTGGCCCTGCCTTTGATTGTCTGAACTTTTGTTGACGCACATGCCTTCACCTTTGCAACCTCCCGCCTTGGCCTCTGGCCCCGCCGGTGCCGTGTCGTGCCCGGCCCTGCTGGTCAGCGCACCGGCTTCCGGCCAGGGCAAGACCACGGCCACCGCGGCTCTGGCGCGCTGGCATGTGCAGCAGGGGCGGCGCGTGCGCGTGTTCAAGACCGGCCCTGATTTCCTGGACCCCATGGTGCTGGAGCGTGCCAGCGGCCACCCGGTGTTGCAGCTGGACCTGTGGATGGGGGGCGAAGCCCATTGCCGCCGTCTGTTGTGGGAAGCGGCCCAGCAGGCCGACGTGATCCTGGTCGAAGGCGTGATGGGCCTGCACGATGGCAACCCCTCGTCGGCCGACCTGGCCCTGACGCTGGGCCTGCCGGTGCTGGCCGTGATCGATGCGGCCTCGATGGCCCAGACCTTCGGTGCCCTGGCCCTGGGGCTGGCCCAATACCGGCCCGGTTTGCAGGTGGCCGGCGTGCTGGCCAACCGCGTGGGCAGCACGGGCCATGCCCAGATGCTGCAGGAAAGCCTGCCCCAGGACATGGCCTGGTTCGGCGGCCTGCCGCGCGACGAAGCCCTGCAGCTGCCTTCGCGTCACCTGGGCCTGGTGCAGGCCGACGAGGTGGCCGACATCGAAGCACGCCTGGACCGTGCGGCCCAGGCCCTGGGCGCCATGCAGCCCGCCATGCCGGCGCCGGTGCAGTTCCTGCCGCCGCCTGAGCTGCCCGAGCCTGAGCAGCTGCCGGCAGGTCAGCCCCTGGCCGGCGTGCGTGTGGCCGTGGCCCGGGACGAAGCCTTTGCCTTTGTGTACCCGGCCAACCTGCAGGTGCTGCGGGCGCTGGGCGCCGAGGTGCAGATGTTCTCGCCCTTGCATGACGCCGTGTTGCCCGAAGCCGATGCCCTCTACCTGCCCGGCGGCTACCCGGAGTTGCATGCGAAGGCTTTGGCCGCACGGCACGACGTGCAGGCCTGGCTGAAGGACCATGTGGCCGCAGGCAAGCCTCTGGTGGCCGAGTGCGGCGGCATGCTGGCCTTGATCGATGGCCTGACCCCGCACGAGGGCGAACGTGTGCCCATGTGGGGTCTGCTGGCCGGTGAAGGGACGATGCGCAAACGCCTGGTGAACCTGGGCCTGCACGACGTGGCCCTGCCAGAGGGCGTGCTGCGTGGGCACACCTTCCACCATGCGGCGATGGACAGCCCCTTGAGCCCGGCGGGCACCACCCGGCCGCGTCGCCTGAACGGGCAGCCCGAAGCGGTGTGGCGCCACCGGCGCTTGCTGGCCAGCTTCCTGCACCTGTACTTCCCGTCCAACCCTTCGGCGGTGGCGGCGCTGTTCGGCCCCGGGGTGCGCTGAGTGGGGCGGGTGTGCAGAAGTCGGCGTGCTGCCGGCACGGGGCGAGCCGAAGGTGTTTGTCGAACGACAGGCCTTGGACGTGGGGCGCACAGGCCCCTGCCATCGGGCGTGTCGCCCGACGATGATGTGTGTCGTGCGGGGCCGTCCCTTGGAACAGGCCCCTTTGTCAGTGTCTGGAGTCTGAATGCAGATTGAAAAACCGCCCGTTGACCGGCAAGCTGAAAAACCCGACGGCGAGCGCCGTGGCCTGATCCTCATCCACACGGGCGATGGCAAAGGCAAGAGCACGGCCGCTTTCGGCCTGGCCCTGCGCGCCCACGGCCGAGGCAAGGTCGTCAAGATCTACCAGTTCATGAAGGTGCCTTCGGCGCGCTTTGGCGAGCACCGCGTGTTCGAGCAACTGGGCGTGCCCATCGAAGGCCTGGGCGACGGTTTCAGCTGGAAAAGCCGTGACCTGGAGCATTCGGCCCAGCTGGCCCGTGATGGCTGGGCGCGTTGTGCCGAGACCATTTCGGCGGGCACGCACTTCCTGGTGGTGCTCGACGAGATCATGTACCCCATCCGCTATGGCTGGCTTGATCTGCAGACCGTGATCCAGGTGCTGCGTGACCGCCCCAGCCACGTCAGCGTGGTGCTGACCGGCCGCGGTGCGCCGCAAGAGCTGGTCGAGCTGGCCGATACCGTGACCGAGATGACCCTGGTCAAGCACCACTACAACGCGGGCGTGCCAGCCCAGCGTGGCATCGAGGACTGAGGGACGGGCATGGGCGCGGGGCAGGGGGTGTGCATGGCGGCCTGTGTGGCCTTGTGGGTGGCCTGGTGGGTCGATCGCCGGTTTGGCGAGCCACCCGTGTGGGCCCACCCCGTGGTGGTCATGGGGCGCTACCTGGGTGCCCTGGGCCCGCGCATGACCGCCTGGCCCGCCACCCAGGCGCTGCTGGGCGGCACCCTGGCCTGGTGCCTGGGCGCCTTGGGTGTGCTGGTGCTGGCCCTGGCCATCGAGGTGGGTGTGCAGGCCACCAGCCAGGCCTGGTGGCTGGCGCAATGGCCTGACGGCACGGGCTTCCAAGGCCTGCCGGGGCTGGCCCTGTGGGCGGTGCAGGGCGTGGCCCTGGGCTTGTGCCTCAAGCCCCTGATGGCCTGGCGCATGCTGGCCAGCGAAGTGGCCGCAGTGGAAACCGCCCTGGGCCAGTCTTTGCAGGCCGGGCAGCAGCGACTGGCCCGCCTGGTCAGCCGCGATGTCACGGTGCTGGACGCCACCCAGGTGCGCGAAAGCGCCATCGAGACCCTGGCCGAGAACCTCAACGACTCGGTGGTGGCCCCACTGTTCTGGTTCGTGCTGCTGGGCCTGCCGGGCGCGGCGCTCTACCGTTTTGCCAACACGGCCGATGCCATGTGGGGCTATCGCGGGCGCTATGAGTGGGTGGGCAAATGGGCCGCACGGGCTGACGACGCCTTGTCGTGGGTGCCTGCGCGCCTGACGGCCTTGCTGCTGTGCCTGGCCGCGGGCCGCTGGCCCGGTTGGGCGCAGATGCAGCACGAGGCCGCGCAGACCCCGTCACCCAATGGGGGCTGGCCGATGGGCACCATGGCGCGCTTGCTGGGCGTGCGCTTGCGCAAGCCGGGCGTTTACGCTTTGCATCCCCTGGGGCGCCAGGCGGCTGCGGCCGACACCGCCCAGGCCCTGGCATGGGCCGACCAGGCAGTGCGCCATCTGCTGTGGGCCTGCACGGTGCTGCTGGTGGCCCTGCAGGCCCTGGGCATGGGCAGCGCTGTCAACCCGGCCGGAGGTGGTGCATGAACCCGTCTGTGCACACCCCGCCCTGGGCGGCCCACGGCGGCACCGACGCCCAAGGTGTGGCCCCGCATGACTTTTCCAGCAACGCCAACCCTTTGCCCTGGCCCGAGGCCTTGCGGCAGGCCCTGGCCAGCGCCGACCGCCGCCACTACCCCGCGCCGGGCTACGAAGCCCTGTGTGAGGCCCTGGCGGCGCAGCAGGGCGTGTCGGCCCGGCGCATCGTGCCCACGGCCGGCAGCAGCGAAGCCATTCGTCGCCTGACCTTGATAGCGCACCTTCAGGGCGTGCGCACCGTGTGGGTGCCTCAGCCCGGCTATGGCGATTACGCCGAGGCCGCTCGGGCCCTGGGCCTGCGCGTGCTGCCGTGCCCCCTGGGCGAGGGGGCTGCGGCCGTGCACGCAGGTGAGCCCGTGCTGTGGTGGCTGTGTGACCCGCTCAACCCCACTGGCCGGCTGCTGAGTGCCGAACGCGTGGCCTTGCTGGCCGCGCACCTGCCCGAACTGCCGCAAGGCTCGGTGGTGGCCCTGGACCTGGCCTACGAGCCCCTGCGCATGGCCCCGCGCGATGACGCCGCCTGGGCGCCCGTGTGGCCCCAGGTGTGGCAGCTGTGGTCGCCCAACAAGGCCCTGGGCGCCACCGGCGTGCGCGCCGGATGGCTGGTGGCCCCGGCAGGACTGCAGGCCGACAGCCTGGTGCAGCGCCTGTGGCAACTGGCTCCGGGCTGGGTGTTGTCTGCCGAGGGCGTGGCCCTGTTGCAGGCTTGCCTGCTGCCCGAAGTGCAGGCCTGGCTGGCGCAAAGCCGCGCGCAGTTGCGCCTGTGGCGCGATGACCTGCAGGGCCTGCTCAAGGCGCAGGGCTGGCGCGTGGCCCCCACCGACAGCCATTTCTTTCTGGCGCGTCCGCCTGAAGGCCTGCGGGTGGACGCCGTGGCCTGGCGCGCGCAGGGCCTGAAGCTGCGCGACGCCACCAGCCTGGGTGCACCCGGCTGGTGGCGCCTGAGTGCCCAGGGCCCGCAGGCGCAACAAGCACTGGCCAGGGCACTGAGCCCGGTGTCGGCTCAGGCGCCCGTTCATGCGCCGAGCCCCGACATGCACGCTGCACTGCGCACGGTCTGTTCCGCGCCTGCCACCACCGAATCAGGAGATCTCCCATGAGCGCACGTGCCGTGATGGTGCTGGGCACCACCAGCGGGGCCGGCAAAAGCTGGCTGGCCACCGCCTTGTGCCGCTGGTATGCGCGCCAGGGCCTGAAAGTGGCGCCCTTCAAAGCGCAGAACATGAGCAACAACGCCCGGGTGGTGCCAGGTCTCGACGGTCGCCCAGGCGAGATCGGCAGCGCCCAGTACTTCCAGGCCCTCGCCGCTGGTGTGGTGCCCGATGTGCGCATGAACCCCGTGCTGCTCAAGCCCGAGAAAGACACCGCCAGCCAGGTGGTGGTCATGGGGCAGGTGCGCGACGACTTCAAGGCCGTGCCCTGGCGCGAGCGCAGCGACCTGCTGTGGCCTTATGCGCGGCAGGCCCTCAACGAGCTCATGTCCGAGCACGACCTGGTCGTCATCGAAGGGGCCGGCTCGCCAGCCGAGATCAACCTGCACGCCAGCGATTACGTCAACATGCGCACGGCCCTGCATGCGCATGCCGCCTGCCTGCTTGTCACCGACATCGACCGCGGTGGCGCTTTTGCCCACCTGTACGGCACCTTCGAGTTGCTGCCCCCGCTGGAGCGTTCGCGCGTCAAGGGTTTTGTGCTCAACCGGTTCCGCGGCGACGCCAGCCTGCTCAGCCCCGGGCCCGACATGCTGCAGCGCCTGACGGGCGTGCCCACGGTGGGCGTGGTGCCCATGTGGCGCGAGCATGGCCTGCCCGAAGAAGACGGCGTGTTCGACGACCAGGCCACCGGGGGCCCGGGCAGTGCCTTGCGGGTGGCCGTGGTGGCCTACCCGCGCATCAGCAACCTCGACGAGTTCCAGCCCCTGCGTGCCAGCCGCGATGTGCGCCTGCACTGGGCCCGCGAACCGCGTGACCTGACCGGTGTCGACTGGATCATCCTGCCGGGCTCCAAGCACACCTCGTCCGACCTGCAGTGGCTGTTCGACCAGGGCCTGGCCGAGCCGATCCGCGCCCACGCCCGCGCGGGCCGCCCGGTGCTGGGCATCTGCGGTGGCCTGCAGATGCTGGGCCAGCGCCTGCTGGACCCCCACGGCGTCGACCGTGGCGCGGGCGTGCACACCGAAGCCGACGGCAGCCAGCGCGGCCTGGGCCTGCTGGACCTCGACACCCACTTCGAGCACGACAAGCTGCTGCGAAACACCCAGGCGCGCTTCGGCCCCATGCCGCATGTGCCTCGGCCCTGGGGGTGCTGGGCGGGCCTGGCCGTGAGCGGCTATGAAATCCACCAGGGGCGCACCCGCCCTTGTGACGCGGTGTCTGGCAGCCTTGCGGCCCCACCGGCCGAGACCTTGCAGCCCGTGCTGTTCGACGACCAGGGCCAGTGCCTGGGCTGGCGCCAGGGGGCCGTGATGGGCCTGTACCTGCATGGCCTGCTCGAGTGCGAACCTGCGTTGCAGGCCTTGCTGGGGCAGGGCGTGGCCGGGCTCGACACCGTGTTCGACGGCCTCGCCGACCATGTCGACCGCCACTTCGAGCCAGGCAGCCTGATGACCCTGCTGCAGCAGGCCGCCCCATGACCGCAGGCCCCTTGACCGCTGGCCTCTCTCACCCTGAGCCTTGCGCATGGCCCGACCCTGTCTGATGATCGCCTGTTGCCCCGCATGAACGATTTCGTCCTGATGTCTGCCGCCCACCCGGTGCCCGTTTCGCCCCAACGCATGGCCGTGCTGTCGACCGAGGCGGTTGACGTGCTGTACCGCCTGGGTGTGGCCGATCGCATCGCCGGGGTCTCGGGGTTCACGGTGTACCCGCCCGAAGCCCGGCACGACAAGCCCAAGGTCAGCGGCTTCAAAACGGCCAGGCTGGCCCGCATCCAGTCGGTGCAGCCCGATCTGGTCATCGGCTATTCCAAGGTGCAGCGGGCCCTGCTCGATGAATGTGAGGCTGCAGGCCTGCCCACACTGTGGTTCAACCACCGGCACATCGAAGGCATCCATGCCATGGTCGACACCCTGGGGCAGTGCGTGGGCCGCACCGAGCAGGCCCATACCCTGAACCAGCAACTGCGTGCGCATGTGGCGCAGGTGCAGCAGGCCGCGGCGCGGCTGCCCTGGCGGCCCCGCGTGTACTTCGAAGAGTGGCACACGCCCCTGACCTGCGGCATCCAGTGGGTGAGCGAGCTGATCACCCTGGCCGGCGGTATCGACGTCATGGCCGAGCGCGCCAGGCGTGACCCGTTCAGCGCTCGCGCGGTCACGCCCGATGAGGTGCTGGCCGCTCAGCCGCAGCTGGTGCTGGGCGCGTGGTGCGGCCAGCGCTTCGACACGGCCCAGGTGCTGGCCCGCCCGGGCTGGGCTGCACTGAACGCCACCGTGCTGGAAATGCCCTCGTCAGACCTCCTGGCCCCCGGGCCCGTGGCGCTGGAGCGTGGCCTGGCCCAGATGTTGGCCGCCATCTGCCGCGTGGTCGGCACCACCCCCGAAGCCCTCGGCTACCAGGGGCCGCTTGACTGGCGTGCCCCTGCTGCGGCCCACTGAGCCTGGCCCATCACCCCATCACACCTGACGCCCACCTGTCGCCCGCCTTTCGCCTGCAGTCAGCCGATTCCTGAACCCATGCCTTCCATGACCGACACCTCCCGCATCCACGACCTGCACCAGCGCCATGCCGCTCTGGCGCCCCGCCTGCAGCACGTGATCGACCACAAGACCAAGCCGCTGGGTGCCCTGGGTGCCCTCGAGCGGCTGGCCTGGCAGCTGGGCATGGTGCAGGGCACCGAAACCCCTGCCTTGCAGTCGCCCCAGATGGTGGTGTTCGCGGGGGACCATGGCCTGGCGCGCAAGGGCGTGTCGGCCTTCCCGCAAGACGTGACCTGGCAGATGGTGGAGAACTTCCTGGCCGGTGGAGCGGCCGTCAGCGTGCTGGCCCGTCAGCATGGCCTGGCGCTCACGGTGGTCGATGCGGGCGTGGCCCGTGACATCGCCCCGCGTGCAGGCCTGCAGGTGCGCAAGGTGGCCCTGGGCACGCAAGACGCCAGCGAAGGCCCGGCCATGAGTGCCGCGCAATGCCAGCAGGCCCTGCAGCAGGGCGCCGCTGTGGTCGATGGCCTGCCCGGCAACGCCGTGCTGTTCGGGGAAATGGGCATCGGCAACACATCGAGCGCCGCGCTCATCATGCATGCCCTGACCGGTGTGCCTCTGGCCGACTGCGTGGGCCGTGGCACCGGCGTCAGTGACGACGGCTTGCGCCACAAGCTGGCCGTGCTGTCTCAGGCGGTGCAGGTCAATGCACAGGCGCTGTCCCCGACCCCTGCCGGGCAAGCCGATCCACTGGCCGTGCTGGCGGCCTTCGGCGGCTTCGAGATCGCCATGATGGCCGGTGCCATGCTGGAGGCCGCCGCGCAAGACCGTGTCATCGTGGTCGATGGATTCATCGCCACCAGTGCCTTGCTGGTGGCCCAGGCATTGCAACCCCTGGTGTTGCAGCGCTGTGTGTTCGCGCACCAGTCGGACGAAAGCGGCCATGCCCGCATGCTGGCCCACCTGAAGGCCCAGCCTCTGCTCAGGCTCGACCTGCGCCTGGGCGAGGGCTCGGGCGCTGCACTGGCCTGGCCGCTGCTGCAGTCGGCCTGCGTTTTCCTGCGCGACATGGCCAGCTTCGAGCAGGCCCAGGTCAGCCAGCAAGACGACCACACGGTCAGCCCCACCATCGGTCAGAAAGAGGCCTGAACATGCGCAGCCTGGCCCGGCGTCTGCTGCTGGAAGTGCGGCTGGTGTTCACTGCCCTGCAGTTCTTCACGCGGGTGCCGGTGCCGGCCTGGGTGGGGTTCGATCCGGCCTGGATGCCGCGCAGCCTTCGCCACCTGCCCACCGTGGGGCTGCTGGTGGGCGCCTGGGGCGCGCTGGTGCTGGCCCTGGCCAGCGCCTGGTGGCCCCCGGCCGTGGCGGTGGGCCTGAGCATGGCCGCCACCGTCTGGCTGACCGGCGCCTTCCACGAGGACGGTTGGGCCGACACCTGCGACGGGCTGGGGGGCGCCGTGCCGCGCGACAAGGCGCTGGCCATCATGAAAGACTCGCGCATCGGCAGTTACGGTGCCGTGGGTGTGGTGCTGATGCTGGGCCTGAAGGCGGCGGTGCTGAGCAGCCTGCTCACCCCCTGGGTGACCGAGCTGAACGCGGCCCAAAGCAGTGGCATCCACCGCGTGCTGCTGGGCTGGACGTGCCTGGGCCTGGTCTGGGCGCATGCCGCCTCGCGCTGGGCGCCGGTGGTGCTGATGTGCCTGCTGCCCTACGCGGGAGATGCCGGCCAGGCCAAAGCGCCGCCCCTGGCCCTGCGCGCGGGCCCTCGCACGCTGCTCGGCGCCAGCCTCATGTTGGCGGTCGTGGCGCTGTGCCTGTGGGCCTGCCTGAACCTGTGGGGCTGGCCCGTGCGCACCTGGTGGCAGGCCATGGGCATTTCCAGCCTGGGCGTGTTGCTGGCCATGGCGCTGGCCGCTCGGTGGTTTCGCCAGCGCCTGGGTGGCTTCACTGGCGACACCCTGGGGGCTTGCCAGCAACTGGCCGAGCTGGCCGCCTTGCTGGGCTGGCTGGCCGTGATCCGCCCGGTGTCGGGTTTCGAGCTGGGCTGAGTGGCCATGCCTGAATCGTCGGGTCTGCCCACAGGGCCCCACTGGCCTTGCCCGGTGTTTCGCCACCCGCGCCCAAGGGGGCATGAGGGCCGTTGCATCGGTCGCACCGACCTGCCGGTCGACCCGCGCCGCGCCCGGCGTCTGGCCCGCCGCATCCGGCGTGAAGCCGCTCGCCAGGGCTGGGCGCGTGTGGTGTGCACCTCGCCCTTGCAACGAGCCCGCGTGGTGGGGCGCCTGTTGCGCCGTTGGGGCTGGCAGCACCAGGTGCATGCGGCCTTGAGCGAGGCCGATTTCGGCGCCTGGGATGGCCAGCGCTGGGCCGACATCGACCGCACCGAGGTGGACGCCTGGGTGGCTGACTTCTCAGGATACGCGCCTGGCGGTGGCGAAAGCCTTCAGCAACTGCTGGCCCGTGTGGCCAGCTGGCAGCCGCCTGTGCCATGCGCCGTGGTGGTGGGTCATGCCGGCTGGATGCTGGCTGCACGCTGGCTGGCCACCCATGCGCCCGGTGAATGGCCCCGTGCCGACCAGTGGCCTCGGCCGCCTGCTTACGGCGAGTGCTGGCTGCTGGAGTGCGGGCTGCCGGGGGACGGGCTGTCCGCCGTGTCGTGCGTTTCCGATGCGGCCTGTGATGCCGGTGCCTCAGTCACCAGTGCCACATCGTTGGCCGCCTCGCCACCGTAATCGGTTGCCATGGCCGAGGCCTGCAGGCCCTGCTCCTGCAGCCATCGCACCAGCACGTCTTCCTGGCCGTGGGTCACGATCACGCGCTCGGCACCCGTGGCCCCGATGGCCTGCACCAGGCCAGGCCAGTCGGCGTGGTCAGACAGCACGAAGCCTCGGTCCACACCGGCCCGCTTCCGGGCACCGCGCAACTGCATCCAGCCGCTGGCCATGGCGTCGCTGGCCTGGGCCAGGGTGCGCGCCAGGGGGCCGCGTGCCGCACCGGGCGGCGCCACCACCAGGGCCTGCTGGTACAGGCGCTTGTCTTTCACCTCGGCCATGCGCAAGGTGGCTGGCAGGGCCACGCCTTCGGCACGGTAGGCCTCGTTCAGCGGCTCCACGGCGCCATGCACCACGATCGGCCCGATCGACGGGTCCAGGCCCGCCAGCAGCCGCTGGGCCTTGCCGAAGCTGTAGCCCAGCAGCAGCGAAGGCCGCCCCGCGGCCCCATTGCCCTGCCACCACTGGTTCACTTCGGCCATCACCTCGTGCGAGGGCCGCCAGCGGTAGATCGGCAAACCGAAGGTGCACTCCGTGATGAAGCAGTGGCAGCGCACCGGTTCGAAGGGCGTGCAGGTCGGGTCGGGCTGGGTTTTGTAATCGCCCGACACCACCCACACCTGGCCCTGGTGTTCCACGCGCACCTGGGCCGAGCCCAGCACATGCCCCGCCGGGTGGAAGGACACGGTCACCTCGCCAATGCGCAGGGCCTCGCCATAGGCCAGGGTCTGCAGTGAAATGCCGCCCAGCCGTGCCCGCAGCACACCCGCACCCGGGGCCGCACACAGGTAGTGCGCCGAGCCTGTGCGCGCGTGGTCGGCATGGGCGTGGGTGATCAGGGCGCGATCCACCTTGCGCCACGGGTCGATGAAGAAATCACCCGCAGGACAGTACAGGCCTTCCGGGCGGCGCACGATCAGGTCGTCGCTCATGTCAGGCCTTGCGTTGGCGTTGGCGCCAACGCACTCCACCGAGCCGCAGGTAGGTGCGCGCGGTCCACGAAATCAGGGCCCGCACCGGCCGAATCCACCAGGGTGCAGCGCCGCGAGCCTGCACTGGCACTTCCTGGCTTGCCGCAAAATCGGTTTGAACCAAGGCGCTCAGGCGCTGTGTCAAGGCGCGGTCTTTCACCAGCAGATTGGCTTCCAGGTTCATCTGCAGCGACAGCGGGTCGAAGTTCGACGAGCCCACGCTGCACCATTCACCGTCCACGCAGATCACCTTGGCGTGCAGCAACGCAGCCTGGTATTCGAACACCCGCACACCATGCTGCTGCAATTCGGCATACAGCACCCGGGCAGCCAGGGCGGCCATCACATAGTCGGGTTTGCCTTGCAGCAGCAGCCTCACCCTCACCCCTCGCTGGGCCGCACGCACCAGCGCCTTGCGCAACACACGCCCCGGGTAGAAATAGGGGCATACCAGATCGACCGTGCTGCGTGCCTGCTCGATGGCCTGACGCGCCGCGCGCTCGATGGTGTTGCGCTGGCGAAGGTTGTCGCGCATCACGAAGGCCACACGCACGGGCGCGCGGCTGTGGGCGTGGTGCGCCAGGCTCTGCTGCTCGGCCGGGCTGAGCTTGAGCCTGGCTTGCTGCCAGGCCGCCTGCAAACGTCTCAGGCGCTGGGGTTGCCGCACCCAGCTCAGCAGGTCGTCGCGCCAGTCGTGCCCGAACTGGGCCCGCATCCAGAAGGCCCGGATGGTGTGCTGGATCGGCAGTACCACGGGCCCCTGAACGCCCAGCGCGTAATCCAGCCGGGGCTGCTGGCTCCAGCCGTGCACCAGGTCGTGCAGGTCATCGATCAGGTTGATGCCGCCCACAAAGCCCACCCGGTCGTCGATGGCGCACAGCTTGAGGTGCATGCGACGCCAGTCGCGGGGCTCGGTCAGCAGCGACCACCAGCCCCGCACCGGCCGGTACATCACCAGCTGCACGCCGTCGGCGCTCAGGTCACGCCAGGTCTCGGGATCGGTGTCAGCGCACCCCACACCGTCGATCACCAGCCGCACCTGAACGCCCCGTTGAGCGGCACGCCGCAGGGCCTTGAGCACCAGGGCCGGTTGCCCCACGGGGCTGACCAGGTACATGGCCATCCACACCTCGTGTCGCGCTGCATCGATGGCCTTCACCATGGCCGGGAACAAGGTTTGTCCGCCTTTGAGCAGCTCCACGGCATGGCCGCCCGTGTACACCGGCGTGCGTTGGGCGTACCAGGCCAGACTCAGGGCCTGTTGCGGGTCATCGTCAAACGGCATCGGCCAGTTCGAACTCGGCCACCAGCGGCAAGTGGTCCGACATGCGGGCCCAGGCCGTGCCCCTGGGCACCATCAGCTGGCTGCAGCGCAGGCCTCGCGTGTACACCCGGTCCAGCGCCAGCACCGGCACCCGCGACGGGAAGGTGGCCGCCCGCGGCATGTCATCGGTGCGGGCGCGGTGCAGGCCTGCTGGCACCAGGATCTGGTCCAGCGCCTCATTCCAGTCATTGAAATCACCGGCCACGATCACGGGCGCGTCGAGGGGGATGTCCTGCAGCACCATGTCGGCCACACGCTGGGTCTGGCGCACACGGCTGGCGTGGATCAGGCCCAGGTGCACCACCACCACATGCAGCAGCGCGTGGTGCCACTGCACGGTCACGTGCAGCAGACCGCGCTGCTCCAGCCGGTGGTCGGACACATCGTGGTGTCGCACCTCGCCCAGCGGCCAGCGAGACAACAGCGCGTTGCCATGTTCGCCATGCCGGGTCACGGCATTGGTGCGGTAGGCCACCTCATAGCCCTCGGGTGCCAGAAAGTCGGCCTGAGGCTGGGGGGGCCAGGCCCAATGGCCGAACTGCGTGGCCGAAAAGGCGCGTGCCTCCTGGTGGTGGTGGTGTCGCACCTCCTGCAGGCACACCAGGTCGGCGTCCATGGCCTCCACGGCCAGGCCCAGGTTGTGGATCTCCAGGCGCTTGGTGGGCCCCATGCCGCGCACACCCTTGTGGATGTTGTACGTGGCCACCCGCAACGAACTGGCGGTCAGCGTGGACGGGGGCAGCAGGGTGGATTGAAGAGGGTTGAGCACAGGCAAAGCATAGCGCCAGTCCCCTGCCTCGTCGGGTCGGTTAGACCCGGGGCAGGGGGCCAGTTAGACGCTTGGGCCCGTCAAAACCCCATGGGGCCATAGGGCTGAGGCATTGGGCTGGGCGCATTCATGACAGTGCCGGTGGCAGCCAGCGCCGGTGCCTGGACGTTGCTGGCCATGGCCTGCACCAGCTGTTGCACGCTTTGCTGGGTCAAGCTGCCGCCGTCATAGGTCACCCGCTCGATCTGGCGCGCAGTGCCCAGGTACCAGTCCTGAACAGTCACACTGCCAGCGCCCTGTCCTTGCACCTGGATGGCCAGGTCATTGCCCTGGCGGCTGAACCGCAGTGACGCCAGGTTGACACCATCCAGCCTCAGGGTGTCGGTGCCACTGTCGGACGTGGGGTGTTCCACGATCCGGTCGTTGCCGTCGCCACGGCGCCATGTGTACAGGTCATCTCCCAGCCCACCCTCCAGCCAGTCATCGCCCTGACCTCCCACCAGGGTGTCGCGACCAGCCGCCCCCCGGAGCCAGTCGTTGCCATCTTCGCCAGTCATGGACGTCGAGGTCCGTCCGGCCATCAAGGCCAGCCCCTGGCTCCGCTGTGCCTGGGCCAAGGTCAGCAGCTCGCTTCGGCCCCATTGCGTGCCGTCGGCAAAGACCACGCGATCGACTTCGCAGGCAAGCCCGTCGTTGGGCAGGAACTGGTCGATCTTCAATTCGAGGTCTCTGTTGCGAACCGTCAGCATCAGGTCCCCCTGGCTGTTCAGCATGGCCTGCACGTCTTGGGGGCGGATGCCATCCAACAAGCGCAGAGTGTCCACGTCAGACGCTTGTGCCTGAGGTGCGGCACCGTGAAGGATGTGACTGATGCCATCCGGCTGGAGCGAGTTTTGTGCCTGATCGGGTCGCATGGTGCTGGCGCCGATCCGCGAGATGCCTGAGTTCAGCCCCACCAGGTAGGTGTCCGAACCCGCGCCGCCCAGCGCGATGTCTGATGTGCCAACCCCACGGGTGATGGTGTCTGCACCTCCTTGGTACCAGGCCGATTCGTCCGGGTGTGCCGCCCGCAGTCTCGCAGCGATGTCCCCTTGCGTCCATGTGGTGCCATCCGCAAACCTGACCCCGAGCAAGGCCTCCAACGACACATCGGTGCCGGCAGGGCGGATCACGTTCACTTGTCCCAAGACGTCTTCAGCGCGCAATGACCAGCCGTGTGGGCCCAACAGTTGCACGCTTACCTGATCCGGGCGGATGTTGTCCGCCAGTTGCAGCCAGTCTGCACTGGTGCTCTGCCCATCAGCCTGGTCGATCACCGTGGCCTTTCCGCCCCGATCGCCCCACAAGTAGGTGTCTGCCCCAGCTCCCCCTTGGAAGGTGGCGTTGGCCCCTCGTGTGTCGATCGTGTCATTGCCACTGGTGCCCGTGGTGACCAGGCTGCTGATGTGTGTGGGATGTGCTGCCAGGTAGGCGTCGACCTCGTCAGTGCCAAGCGTGGAGCCATCTGCCAGTTGGATGAACGAGCCACTGACGTTGCCGATGAAGTAGTTTTGTACGGTGATGCGGTCGGTGCCTGTGCCTGTGCCGCCGTCACGCACGTTGATCTCCAGTGCCCCGCGTGCAGTGCGCACGAAATGCAGGTCTTGCTGACGGATGCCATCGCCCAACTGAATCTGCACTTCTTGCGCCAGCGTGACCGAGGGGTCTCCGTTGCACCACGAGAACTCTTCGATCACGTCCTGTCCGTCGCCTCGCTGGAACACATAGGTGTCCCGACCGACATCGCCGCGCAGCCAATCGCTGCCGGTGCCACCGTTCAGGGTGTCAGCGCCGCCCGCGCCGTCCAGGGCATCTTGGCCGCTGCCGCCTTTCAAAAGTCCCCCTTGGGCTGCAGTGTCGTCGGGAGAGCTCCAGATGCTCAGTTGGTCATTGCCGGCGCCACCGATCAATGTGTCGCCGGCCACTCCGAACAGATGATCATGGCCTCCTTGCCCGTCCAGTTGATGCTCGTCAGGTCGAAGTCGCAACGTGTCGTCGCCGTCGGTGACCCGCTGGATCTTGGCGCTGAGTTCGGCGCCATCCCAATGGGTACCGTCTGCAAACAGCACCTGGTGCAAGCTTCCTCCACCTGCCTTGTCGAGATCGAGACGCAGTCGGCTGCTGCCGTCTTTCAGTGACACCCAGATTTCGTTCATGGATTCCCGGATCATCACCTCTTCAGGCTTGATCCCGGCAGCCATCTTCACGGTCTGCAGCCCTTGGAGTCCCCTCTGATCCAGCAAGGGCGATTGTGATGAGGCCAGGCCTGCAATGTCATGGCCGCCGTGTCGCTGCATCACGAACGTGTTGTCGCCATTGGCAGCCAGCAGCATGTCGTGGCCACTGCCACCATCGAAGGTGCTGGGTGCTTGTGCGGTGAGGGTGTCACGTCCTGCGCCACCTTGCAGCAAGTTCCGGCCTTCGTTGCCTTGCAGCAAATCGGCGCCTTCACCACCTTGCAGCGTGTCGTCACCACTGCCGCCGATCAAAGTGTCCTGGCCATGCCCACCCCTCAGAAGGTCATGTCCACCTTGTCCACTGAGGAGGTCAGCATCCCAGCCCCCCAGAACCGTGTCCTGCCCGTCGCCAGCCAGGATCACATCGGTGCCCAGTTGACCCTCCAGCAGGCTGTTGCCTCCGCCTGATTGCAGCGTGTCGGCCCCTGCGCCTCCGGCCAGGGTGTCTGCCGTGCGGGCGTCACCCAGCACCAGATCGGCATCCCCAAGCACCGTGGTGCGGGTGTTCCAGCGTGCCACCGGGATGTCGACCTCCACGCCGTCGGCCCGCCTCACCACGAAGCCTCGGGGCAGTGTCTGATTGGCTTGCAGGTAATCGCGGATGGTCAGGCTGCTGCGGCCTTGTGCATTGTCCGACCAGCTCAGTTGCAGATCCCGACCGTCCAGCCTTGCCTGCAGGCTGTCGATGCGGATGTTTGCGTCCAGCGAGATGGTGTCGGCCGCCGCCAGATCGGGCATGCCCGCCGGCATTTTGCGGATCAGCACATCATGGCCGCTGTTGGCCTGTACGCGGATCAGATTGCCGCCTGCCCAGTTCAGCGCGCTGAGCGTGCTGAGCACTGCACCCTCTGGTGCATCCAGGCTGACCGTGTGCAAGAAGTCATCGCCAGTGCCACCGTCTAGCGTGTCAGAGCCCCACCTGTTTCCAATCAAGGTGTCCTGGCCTGAGCCGCCGATCAGAAGTGCAGATCCGGTGCTGCGGATCAGGTCATGGCCGTCGCCTCCCGAGGCTTCATCGCCCCAGTTTGCGGTGAGGGTGTCGGGGCCGGACGTGCCGGAGTGAAGAGCCATGGTTGCCTCCTGATGAATGGTTTGCGGCGAGAAACCTTCGCCTGATGGATTGCGATTCAATAAATGCGCAATATGCGCATTTATACAGGGGCAAACCAATGCACGCAACCACGAGGGGATGCAGGCAAACCCTCGGCGTGGCGTCAGGTCGTCAGGTCGTGGTCAACAGAAAGAGGGAGCAGCGCAGGTGAGAGCCACTGCGTTCAGCGGCCAGACCATCTTTGGGGCAATTGCAAGATCGCCTCGGCATTCGACGGCGAGAAACAGCGGTCGGCTGCGGCAGCCAGAGGCAGCCATTCATAGCGCGTGTGCTCATGGGGGGCCAGGGTCACGGGCGTGCCTTCCGGCACGCACAAGCTGAACACCCTTTCGGTGTTGTGGGTCACGCCGGGTCCATAGCGCTTTCGCCACACCGGGTAGATTTCATACACATTTTCGAGCGCCCAGTCCTGCAGGTGCTCGGGCGAGATGCAGTGACTGCCCACCACGATGCCGGTTTCTTCCGCCACCTCGCGGACGGCGGTCTCGCGCCAGTCTTCGTCCAGAAAATCCTTCGAGCCGGTCACGCTTTGCCAGAAGCCCGGCTGCTTTGCGCGTTCGATCAGCAACACGTTCAGTGCCGGTGTGTGGATGACCACCAGCACCGACTGTGGGATCTTGGGCCGTGGCTGTGCTTGTGCTGTTTCGCTCATGGGCTGATTGTGCCCTGTCGGGTCGGCGCGGCCGGAGGCAACGGTTTGGGCTGCAATTGACGGACCTGGGTCACCAACTGGTTGTGCGCATTCAGAAAGGCGGCAGCAATCACCTTGCCTTCGTTGGTGTTGCTCCATCCAATGCCTCCAGCGCCTCCCAGCTTGCTGGCGATCAGGCCTCCAAGCCCCATGTCCGTGCTTCGGGCCGAGCCGGTGGCGGCGGCCAGTTGCTCGGTGGTTTCGTTGTCGGTGAGCAGCAGGGCCACTTGGGCCTCCTTGAGCTTGATCTGCTCGATCAGCCCGATCAGCGCGCCCAGGTCACGCAGCACAGGAATGGACGAAGCGATGCCAGCGATGCCCCGGCCTGCGTCCTGCTCGCTGAATGTCAGGCTGGGCACGATGGTGTATTGCGCCTCCAGCCCTTTGCCTTTGGACACCGTGCTGTCAGCGCGCACGATGCCGGCCTCTTTCAGCTCGTTTTCCTGGATCGTGCCTCGCAAGCCGCCCGCACGGTCCATCACCCGAAAGCAACCACTTTGCTGGGCCATCAGTTTGATCAATGGCACGGGCGAAGCAGGCAGACGGTACTGGCTGCTCACCGTATAGCCATCGGGGTTTTCTGCCAAGGCCAGTGTGGCCACCGGCTTGTCGCAGGTGGTCAATGAAGCATGAGCCCCTTGTGCGCCCAAGGGGCCTGCAGAGCCAGTGACCACCGAACCGCCTTGCCCCAGTTCGACGGAACCCTTGGGCGCTTGCTTGTCCAGGCAGCCACTCAGCGCGAGGGCTGCGACCGGCAAGAGCAGTCCTCTGCGCCATGGATTGCTGAATGAATGGGTTCGCATGCTGTCCTCCTGAATTGATCCTCGCAGTCTAAAACCTGGCACGCTGCATCACGAACGCTGGGGTGCACAGGGCGCCCTCGGGCCAGCGAGAACAAAAAAACCGCCCGGATGGGGCGGTTTTCCTTGGGCGCTGAAGCGATCAGGCCGCAGGGGCCTGACCAGCCTGGGCGTTGCGCAGGCGGATGTGCAGCTCGCGCAACTGCTTTTCGTCGACCAGCGACGGGGCGCCGGTCAGCAGGCACTGGGCGCGCTGTGTCTTGGGGAAGGCGATCACGTCACGGATGGAATCGGCCTTGGTCATCAGGGTGACCAGGCGGTCCAGGCCGAAGGCCAGGCCACCGTGCGGAGGCGCGCCATACTGCAGGGCGTCCAGCAGGAAACCGAACTTCACCTTGGCGTCTTCTTCCGTGATGTTCAGGGCGCTGAACACCTTGCTCTGCACGTCGGCACGGTGGATGCGGATCGAGCCACCACCCAGTTCCCAGCCGTTGAGCACCATGTCGTAGGCCTTGGCAATGCACTTGCCCGGGTCGGTGTCCATGTAGTCTTCGTGACCATCCTTGGGGGCCGTGAAGGGGTGGTGCACAGCGTTCCAGCGTTCGCTGTCGTCGTCGTACTCGAACATCGGGAAATCGACCACCCACAGCGGCGCCCAGCGGTCTTCGAACAGACCGGCCTTCTTGCCGAACTCCGAGTGGCCCACCTTCAGGCGCAGGGCACCGATGGCGTCGTTCACCACCTTTTCCTTGTCGGCACCGAAGAAGATCAGGTCGCCGTTCTGGGCGCCGGTGCGCTTGAGGATCTCGGCAATGGCGGCATCGTGCAGGTTCTTCACGATGGGCGACTGCAGGCCTTCACGGCCGGCGGCCACGTCATTGACCTTGATCCAGGCCAGGCCCTTGGCGCCATAGATCTTGACGAACTCGGTGTAAGCGTCGATCTCGCCGCGGCTGATGGCCGCGCCGCCGGGCACGTTCAGGGCCACCACGCGGCCACCCTTGGTGGTGGCAGGCGTCGAGAACACCTTGAAGTCGACGTCCTTCATGACTTCGGTCAGCTCGGTGAACTGCAGCTTCACGCGCAGGTCGGGCTTGTCCGAGCCGTACAGGAACATGGCATCGGCGTACTTCATGACCGGGTACTCGCCCAGGTCCACATTCAGCGCCTTCATGAAGACATGGCGGATCATGCCTTCGAACATGTCACGGATTTCCTGCTCGGTCAGGAAGCTCGTTTCAATGTCGATCTGGGTGAATTCGGGCTGGCGATCGGCGCGCAGGTCTTCGTCGCGGAAGCACTTGGTGATCTGGTAATAGCGGTCGAAGCCGGCCACCATCAGCAGCTGCTTGAACAGCTGGGGCGACTGCGGCAGCGCGAAGAACTGGCCATCGTGCACGCGCGAGGGCACCAGGTAGTCGCGGGCACCTTCCGGGGTGCTCTTGGTCAGCATCGGGGTTTCGATGTCGACGAAGCCGTTTTCATCCAGGTACTTGCGGCATTCCATGGCCACGCGGTAGCGCAGCATCAGGTTCTTCTGCATGTACGGACGGCGCAGGTCCAGCACACGGTGCGTCAGGCGGGTGGTTTCCGACAGGTTCTCGTCGTCCAGCTGGAACGGGGGCGTCACCGAGGCGTTCAGCACTTCCAGCGTGTGGCCCAGCACTTCGATCTTGCCGCTGGTCAGGCCAGCGTTCTCGGTGCCGGCCGGGCGAGCGCGCACCACGCCCGTGACCTTCAGGCAGAACTCGTTGCGCACGCCTTCGGCGGTGGCAAACGATTCGGCGCGGTCGGGATCGAACACCACCTGCACCAAGCCTTCGCGGTCACGCAGGTCGATGAAGATCACGCCGCCGTGGTCGCGGCGACGGTGGGCCCAGCCCATCAGCGTCACGGTCTGGCCCATCAGCGCTTCGCTGACCAGACCACAGTAAGTGGTGCGCATTGTTGTTCTCTCCGGGGGTGAAGGTCGGTGGCACCGCTGCAAAAGCACGGCGCTGCAAACCCTCGATTGTCGTTCAGGAATGGGTGCCTGGCGCGGCGGGCGTGCCGGCGGGAGGCACTTGGGGGCCTCCGGCGTTGGTGGGCGGGGCCACCACACCCATGGAAATCACGTATTTCAGGGCTTCGTCGACCGACATGTTCAGTTTGATCACATCGGTGCTGGGCACCAGCAGCATGTAGCCCGAGGTCGGGTTGGGTGTGGTCGGCACATACACCGTCACCATGTCGGTGGGCAGCTTGGCGGCCACCTCGCCGCTGGGCTTGCCAGTCACGAAGGCCACGGTGTAGCTCTCGGCATGCGGGTAGCGCACCAGCACGGCTTCGCGAAAGGCCTGGCCACTGCTGGAAAACAGCGTGTCGGACACCTGTTTGACCGAGGTGTAGATGCTCTTGACGATGGGAATGTTCGAGAACACCCGGTTCGACTGGTTCAGCAGCCACTGACCCACCATGTTGCTGACGGCAGCACCGGTCAGCAACAAAGCGCTGATCATGACCAGCACGCTCAGGCCCTTGGTGTCGCGCCAGCCATCGAGCGTGGCGTGGGCGGACAGGGGCAGCACGGTCTTGGCCGCCACGAGCAGCGAGGCGAAGATGCCGTCGAGCATGCCCACCACGCTGGAGAGCACCCACACGGTGACCGCCAGCGGGAGCCAGACGAGCAGACCGGTCAGGAGGTATTTTTTCAAGATGTGGACCCGGTTCGGGAATCAGTGGCAGGCACAGGAGGTGCCACAGCCGCCTGCGGCCGTGCCCCCGTCAGACGACGAAGAGGAACTGTCGCTGGACGATGCGGCGCTGGTGTCGCTGGCAGCCGCCGAGGCGGCGGCACCGCCCGCCACGGCCGGGGCACTGGTACCACCCGAGCCGCCACGGAAATCGGTGACGTACCAGCCCGAGCCCTTGAGCTGGAAGCCGGCGGCGGTGATCTGCTTCTGGAAGGCCTCGGCGCCACAGGCAGGGCAGGTGGTCAGCACGGGATCGGAAATCTTCTGCAGCACGTCTTTGGCGTGACCACAGTCGTTGCAACGGTAGGCGTAGATGGGCATGTCAGACCCCCTGGGGGCATGCAGAAACAACACGGACGGCCCTCATTCTAGACGGCCGCCCGTTCAACTCAGGGCGAACCCTGAGAATTCAACCCCCCGCGCTCAGGCGATGTGGGCGGCTTTCAGGTGCTTGTTGGCGATCAGCTGAGGGCCCAGCGAGCCCAGCAACATGCCGGCCAGCGCCATGCCCAGCCCGGCCAGCTGGCCAGGGAATGCCTCACCCAGGGTGGCGTTGAAGGTGAACAGTGCCAGGGTGCCGATGCCCAGCACGATCGACGCGATGGCGCCCTGCGTGGTGGCGCGCTGCCAGTACAGCCCGAAAACCAGGGGCACGAAGGCGCCCACCAGGGGCACCTGGTAAGCGGCGGACACCAGGTCGTAGATGGAGGTGCCCTGCATCACGATGGCGTAGGTCAGCACGAGGCCCGTGAACACGAAGATGGTGATGCGCATCAGGCGCAACTCCATCTTGTCGGTCATGTTCGGCATCAGGTTCTTCAGGATGTTCTCCACGAAGCTGGTCGAGGGGGCCAGCAGCGTGGCCGACGAGGTCGACTTGATGGCCGACACCAGGGCGCCGAAGAACAGGATCTGGGCCACCAGCGGCATGTGGTTCAGGATCAGAGTGGGCAGCACCTTCTGCGGGTCGTTGGCCAGCAGTTCGCCAATTTCGCCCGGCATGATGATCAGGGCCGAGGCCACGATGAACATGGGCACGAAGGCAAAGGCCAGGTAGCTGAAGCCACCGATGATGGCGCCTTTGCGTGCGGTGTCGGCGTCCTTGGCCGACATCACGCGCTGGAACACGTCCTGCTGCGGAATCGAGCCCAGCATCATGGTGATGGCCGCTGCCACGAACCAGACCCAGCCGTCGGCCGTGGGCTCGGGCAGGAACTTGAACCAGTCTTTCTGCTCGGCCAGGGCCAGCACCTTGTCGGCGCCACCGGCTTGACCGGCTGCGGTGTAGGCAATGAAGGACAGGCCCACCACCAGCACCACCATCTGGATGAAGTCGGTCCAGGCCACGGCCAGCATGCCGCCCACCAGCACATAGGCCAGCACCAGGCTGGTGCCAATCACCATGCCCGTGGCTGGCGAGATTTCGCCGCCTGACAGCACCGAGAACACCAGGCCCAGGGCCGTGATCTGGGCGGCCACCCATCCCAGGTAGCTCAGGATGATGGCCACCGAACAGAAGATTTCCACCCCGCGGCCGTAGCGTTCGCGGTAGTAGTCGCCGATGGTCAGCAGGTTCATCTTGTACAGGCGGCTGGCGAAGAAAGCCCCCACCAGCACCAGGCACATCGAGGCGCCGAAGGGGTCTTCCACCACCGCGTTGAGGCCGCCTTCCACGAACTTGGCCGGAATGCCCATCACGGTTTCGGCGCCGAACCAGGTGGCAAAGGTGGTCGTGATGACCATGGCCAGCGGCAGGCTGCGCCCGGCCACCGCAAAGTCGGCCGTGTTCTTCACGCGGGTGCCTGCGTACAGGCCGATCAGCATGGTGCCCACCAGGTAGGCAACGACGAAGGCAAGCAAGGTGGTGTTCATGTCGGCAAATGCATCCGGATGAAGCGGGTGGACAAAGCGGGTGAGCAGACACAGCAAACCCCGGGCCCGACGGGCCGCGGGGTCAGGATTCGCGCGCAGTGTAAAACCAGATGCACCCCACCGGGCACCGGCTGTTGTTCAAACCCATGCCCCGAACGCGGGGGCTGGGCCTGGGTGTGGCGTCAGAGCACGCCAAGCAGGTGCGCGCGCATCAGAACCTGCACCACCACCGCGCCCAGAATGAAGCCGAGCAAAGTGAACACCAGGGCCCCGAGGAAGCGGTTGGTGCGGCGTTGCTCCAGCAGCATCAACTGCAGGTCATGGCGAACGTCACGGGCGCCATGCTGCAGATTTTCGTGCACCAGCCGAGGCAACTCGGGCAGCAGCTTGGCGTAGCGCGGTGCTTCGCGGATCAGGCGCTGGCGCAGGCCACGCCAGCCGATCTGCTCGTGCATCCAGCGCTCCAGGAAGGGCTTGGCCGAGGTCCAGAGGTCGAGGTCGGGGTCGAGCTGGCGCCCCAGACCCTCCACATTCAGCAGGGTTTTCTGCAGCAGCACCAGTTGCGGCTGCACTTCGACATTGAAGCGCCGGGAGATCTGGAACAGGCGCAGCAGCACCTGGCCCAGCGAAATTTCTCGCAAGGGCCGGTCGAAGTAGGGCTCGCACACGGTGCGCACCGCGCCTTCGAGTTCGTCCACCCGGGTCGTGGCCGGCACCCAGCCGCTTTCGATGTGCAGTTCGGCCACCCGCTTGTAATCGCGGCGGAAAAACGCCATGAAGTTCTGGGCCAGGTAGTCCTTGTCGAACTCGGTGAGGGTGCCGATGATGCCGAAGTCGAGCGCGATGTAGCGTCCGAAACTGTTCGGCGCCAGGCTGACCTGGATGTTGCCCGGGTGCATGTCGGCATGGAAGAAGCCGTCACGGAACACCTGGGTGAAGAAGATGGTCACGCCGTCGCGGGCCAGCTTGCGGATGTCGACCCCGGCCTCGCGCAGGCGGTCCATGTGGCTGACCGGCACGCCTTTCATGCGCTCCATCACCATCACCTTGGTGGTGCACATGTCCCAGACCATCTCGGGCACCAGCACGAGGTCCAGGTCTTTCATGTTGCGACGCAACTGAGCGGCGTTGGCGGCTTCCCGCACCAGGTCGAGTTCGTCGTGCAGGTACTTGTCGAACTCGGCCACCACTTCGCGCGGCTTCAGGCGCCGGCCGTCGGCCGACAGCCGCTCGACCCACCCCGCCAGCGTGCGCAGGATGGCCAGGTCGTCGTCGATCACGTCGACCATGCCGGGGCGCAGCACCTTCACGGCCACTTCGCGACCGTCGTGCAGCACGGCGAAGTGCACCTGGGCGATCGATGCACTGGCCACCGGCTGTGCCTCGAAAGTTTTGAACAGTTTGGACACGGGTTGCCCCAGCGCCTGTTCGATCAGCGCGACCGACTGTTCGGCCGGGAAGGGGGGCACGCGGTCCTGCAGGCGGGCGAGTTCCTCCGCCACATCGGGGGGCAGCAGGTCACGCCGGGTGGACAGCATCTGTCCGAACTTCACGAAGATCGGGCCCAGTTGCTCGAAGGCCTCGCGCAGGCGGGCGCCTCGCGGCGCTTCATGGCGCCGGCCGAAGGACAGCACCCGAGACAGCGTGCGCAGCGAGGGATGGCGGAAGCTGTCGAGCAGGATGGTGTCCAGCCCATACCGCAGCACGATCAGCCCGATGTAGAACGGGCGCAGGAAGGTGGTCAGGGCGCGGCGCATCCGGGCGCTCAGCGCGAGGTGGTGCCCGGGCGCCAACGGCTGAAGGCCGCCTTGACCTGCCCACCCACGGTTTTCAGCACCTGAGAGGGCGTGGTGCCCAGCCAGCGGGCCAGGTCGTCTTCAATGTCCCAACGCAGGTTTTTCATGAGCCATGAGGCGGCTTCGGCCAGCGCCGCATCGCCGCCGATGTTCACGGGCGGGCGCTCACGGCGGATCAGCAGTTGCAGGGCCGACAGCGGGGGCGGTACGTCGATGTCGATGGTCAGGCCCGGGCCCGAAGGCTCCTGACCGGCTTCGGACAGCTCGAACAGTCCGGCGCGGGTGATGGTCAGGCGCGTTTGCGGGGGCAGCAGAGCGGCCAGCGGCTTGAGCCACGGGGTGTTCGAGGCGGTGGAAGTGACCGTGACCACGATCTGCCGCCCGGCGAACGGTTGCAGCTTCTGCATGGCCACCGGTTCGCTGCTGAGCACGTGGTTGGCCAGCAGGATCAGGCGAGCGACAAGGGCTTCGGTCAGCCCGGAGGTGAAGTTTTCGACCATGATCCATTGTAGAAGCAGCGCAACCGCGCGCCCATGGCCTGGCGGTGATGTCCACGATTTGTGCGTTGTTGTAACGGGAGCGAAAGGCCGGCGAACAGGGGGGCAGTGGGCTGGGCAAATTGGGCCACAATTGTCCGGTTCTCGCTCGCCTGGTGGTCAGCGCTGCGGGTGTGCCTGGTGTTCCATGTTCAACAATCGCAACTACAACCGAACGTTCTTCAATGCGCCTCAGTCGGTGACGTCGTTCGTGGCGGCCTTCATGGAGCCAGCGATCACCGTGGCCACTTACCTGGCGGTCATGGCGTGGTACGGCGAGCCTCTCCAGCGTGCGTCGCTGGCCTTGTGTCTGCTGGTTTTTGCGCTCACCTTCCCGGGACGGAACCGGTTCGCGGGCAACCGCACCGAAGTGCTGGTGGACGTCCTCACGTCGTGGTTTTCGATGTTGGCGATCCTGTGGCTGTGCGGTTACGCCACCAACTCGCTGGTGTTTTTCGACTCAAGGGTCGTGCTGGCCTGGGGCCTTCTGACCCCTCTGCTGCAATGGAGCTTCACGATGCTGGGCAAGGCGGTGCTGGAGCATCGTGCGGCCCAGCCTGACGCCCGTCGTCGGGTGATCGTGGTCGGTGCGGGCCCATTGGGTGGCAAGGTGGCCCGGGCTCTTCAGAACCCCAGTGACCTCAGCCGCGAGTTCGTGGGCTACTTCGATGATCGCACCGACAGCCGTGTGCTGCCTGAGGCCATCAGCATGCGCCTCGGGGGGCTGCGAGACGTTGCCAACCATGTGTATGCGCACGGCATCCACGAGGTGTACATCACCCTTCCGCTGGGCTCCCAGCCTCGCATCGTCGAGCTGCTGGAGGCGGTTCAGGGCACCACGGCGTCGCTTTATTTTGTGCCGGACGTGTTCGGGATCAGCATCATCCAGGGGCGCTTGCAGGATCTGCATGGCGTGCCGGTGGTCGGTATCTGCGAAACGCCTTTCACGGGCACAAATGCTTTGGTCAAACGCATTTCCGACATCGTGCTGGCCGCGGTGATCCTGATCCTGATCTCTCCCATCTTGGCCGCAGTGGCCATCGGGGTGAAGCTTTCTTCACCGGGGCCGATCATTTTCAAGCAAAAGCGCAACGGCCTGGACGGCGAAGAGATCATGGTCTACAAGTTCAGGTCGATGCGGGTGATGGACAACGGCGCGGTGGTCAAGCAAGCCACCAAAGGGGATCCGCGCATCACGCCGTTCGGCGCGTTCATTCGTCGCACATCACTGGACGAGCTGCCGCAGTTCATCAACGTGTTGCAAGGGCGCATGAGCATCGTGGGCCCCAGGCCTCACGCGGTGGCACACAACGAAGAGTACCGGCGCCTGATCAAGGCCTACATGGTGCGGCACAAGGTCAAGCCGGGTATCACAGGGTGGGCTCAGGTCAATGGCTACCGTGGGGAAACGGACACCATCGAGAAGATGCAGGCGCGCGTTGAATTCGACCTGGAGTACCTGCGCAACTGGTCGCTGGGACTCGATCTTCAGATCATCATCCGGACCGTTCGCCTGATGGTGTTCGATCGCAATGCTTACTGACAGGCGCTGCTGAGTGGCCTGCAAGGAGACTGACATGAGTTTCATTCCACCCCAACCGGGCGCTGCGATTGCCAGCTTGTCGGGCGCAATTGCATGTGCCGTGCTGGCGACATCGGCCCACGCCCGCATCGAACCACTGAGTGTCTCGGTTCAACAGGATGTCTCTTACGACAACAATTACCTTCGCAACGATGCGTTCCGGCGGTCAGAACTGATTTCGTCGACCACCCTGCAGTTGGGGTTGGACAAGGACTACGGTCGTCAGCGCTACACCGCCTCCCTGGCAGCGACCGCCCAGCGCAACCGCAACTTCAAGGTCTTTGACAACGACGGGTACTCTGGTTCGCTCTCGTTGAGCTCCACTGTGGGGCAAAACGGCTACGTGTCGGCTTCGGCTTCGGCGTCGCGTTCGCTGCAGGATCCCAACGAGCGCACGGGCACCCGGACCGAACAAAACGTCACGGCCCGCAACCTGTCGGTGTTTGGTCTGCTGGGCGTTTACACCCGCCTTGGACTGTCGACCAACCTGTCGACCTCTCAGACCCGCTACAGCTTGCTGGAAGCGCAGGACCGCGACCAGGTCAGCGCTCGTGTGGGGGCTCGCTACAACGTGACAGACCTCCTCAGCTTCGACCTGGGCGTGCGCCGTTCCCAGGTCGAGTTGCCCAACGTGGACGTGTCGATCAACCGCATCAACCGCACCGATATCGATCTCGCATCGACCTGGATCATCACGGGGTACAGCAACCTCCGCAGCTCGGTGGCTTGGTCCAGTGAGCGCCGTCCCCGGACGGCAGGTTTTGATTTCGATGGCCTGACCGGCTCACTCTCCTGGAATTTTGCGCCGCGTGGGCGAACCAGCTATGTGGTGTCGGTCAGCCGTGACACCGACAACTCCGGACGCGGTGACTCTCTGAATTTCATCCGTGACGACGGCCTGGGCAACGTGGAGCGTGGAACGCTGAGTAACGTGTCTCAGAACCAGTTGAGCACTGCGTTGAACATTGGGGTCAACCACGCTTTGACCAGCAAGGTCAATCTCAATGGCGGACTGGCTTACCGCCGGATCAACGACACCTTCACAGGCAATTCGAGCAGCACGGTGATCCAGTTGTCCGACATCACGTCGTTTCAGAAGGCCAGCACCGACATCACCTCGGTGCGGGCGGGTTTCACCGTCGCTCCTCGCAGGTTTGTGTCCATGGGCTGCAGCCTGGAGGCTTACAGCCGCTCTCAGTCGCGTCTTGGCGCAGCCTACAACGGTGAATCGCTGGGCTGCAATGCCCGCTTGACCCTGGACTGAATCTGCCCATGGCTTCTTGCGTGATCCTGACCGGTGCCACCGGCTACATTGCGTCGCACACCTGGCTGGCGCTCTGGGCCGCAGGGCACGAGGTGGTGGGCATTGACAATTTCAGCAACAGTTCGCCCAAGGTGCTGGAGCGGCTGGCCCAGCTGGGCGGGCGTACACCTCGCTTCGTGCAAGGTGATGTCCGCCAGCAGGCAGATCTGGCCCGCGCCTTCGAGATGGCTCAGTCGCACGGTGGTGCTTCAGCCGTGGTTCACTTCGCGGCGTTCAAGGCTGTCGGGGAGTCGGTTGAACAGCCTGCTCGCTACTACGAGAACAACCTGGGGGGGCTGATGTCGGTGTGCCTGGCCATGCAGATGCACGGCTGTCGTCACCTGGTGTTCAGCTCTTCAGCCACTGTGTATGGCGACCCCCAGTCCCTGCCCATCCGCGAGGACGCGCCGGTCACGGCCACCAACCCCTACGGACAAACCAAATTGCGGGGTGAGCAGCTGCTGCAAGACCTGACGCAATCGGTGCCAGGGTTTCGTGTGGCTTGCCTGCGCTATTTCAACCCGGTCGGTGCCCATGAAAGCGGCGACATCGGCGAAGACCCTCGTGGCACCCCCAACAACCTGATGCCCTATGTGGCCCAGGTGGCCATTGGTCGCCGTCCGCACTTGAATGTGTTCGGACAGGATTACCCGACGCCCGATGGCACCGGTGTGCGCGACTACATCCATGTGTGCGACCTCGCCGACGGCCATGTGGCCGCGCTGGATCACCTGGCGCAGCATGACCAGTCGTTGACCGTCAACCTGGGCACTGGGCGTGGATACAGCGTCGTCGAGGTGGCCCAGGCCTACGAGCGCGCCAGTGGCCGCAAGGTGCCGCTGGTGTTTGTGCCCAGGCGACCTGGCGACGTGGCGAGCTGCTACGCCGATCCGGCGATGGCCGAACAATTGCTAGGGTGGAAGGCCCGCAGAGATCTCGATGCCATGTGCGCAGACTCCTGGCGCTGGCAACAAAAGAACCCGCAAGGGTTCGAATCCTGATGATCACGACATTGAATTCAAGGTGGTTGGAATGAATGCTTTTGCTGTTTTGCCGGTGATCATGGCCGGTGGTTCGGGCACTCGCCTGTGGCCTCTGTCCCGGGCGCTTTACCCCAAGCAGTTCCTGGCGCTCAACGGCCCTCAGACCCTGTTCCAGCAGGCGCATCTTCGGCTTCAGTCGCTGGCGTCCCAAGACATCGCCGTGGCGGCCCCTTGTGTGGTGGGCAATGAGGAGCATCGCTTCCTGGTGCTGGACCAACTGCGCGAACTCAAGTCTGCCCCTGAAAGTTTGCTGCTGGAGCCCGCGGGTCGCAACACCGCCCCGGCGGTGGCCCTGGCGGCCCTGCAGGCCATGGCCGGTGGTCAGGACCCCATCTTGGTGGTCACCCCGGCCGACCAGACCGTGACCCGGCCAGAGGCCTACACCGCCGCCTTGCAGACGGCCATTCGCGTGGCGGCACAAGGCGACATCGTGATTCTGGGCGTCACGCCCGATCGCCCGGAAACCGGTTTCGGCTACATCAAGGCCTCCGATCTGGCCGCTGATGGCGCTGGCACCGTGCAGGCCTTTGTTGAAAAGCCCAACCTGGCCACCGCTCAGGGCTATCTGGCCGAAGGTGGCTACTACTGGAACAGCGGCATGTTCGTGATGCGCGCTTCGCGCTGGTTGGCGGCCCTGAAGAAGTTCCGCCCGGACATCGCTGAAGCCACCCAGGCTTCGTTCGACGTGCGCACCACCGACGAGGTGTTCGTGCGCCCGGGCAAGGCCGAGTTCCTGAAGGTGCCCTCCGAGTCGGTCGACTACGCGGTGATGGAGCAGTGCCCCCGCCAGCCTGATGCCGGGTTCAGCGTGCGCATGGTGCCGCTGGACGCCGGATGGTCCGACCTGGGCGCCTGGGATGCCGTGTGGCAGGTCAGTGGCCATGACGAGGCAGGCAATGCCGTGGAAGGCGATGGCCTGATCCAGGACAGCCGCAACACCCTGGTGCACGCCACTTCGCGCCTGGTGGCCGCCGTGGGCCTGGACAATGTGGTCGTGGTGGAAACGCCGGACGCCGTGCTGGTGGCCGATCGCAGCCGCAGCCAGGACGTCAAGCACGTGGTGGCCAAGCTGCAGTCGGCCGAGCGCACGGAAGGCAGCCTGCACCGCCGGGTGCACCGCCCCTGGGGCTGGTACGACTCGATCGACATGGGCCCGCGCTTCCAGGTCAAGCGCATCATGGTCAAACCCAAGGCGTCGCTCAGCTTGCAGATGCACCACCACCGTGCCGAGCACTGGATCGTGGTCAGCGGCACGGCCGAAGTGACGGTGGGCGACAAGGTGCTGCTGCTGTCGGAGAACCAGTCCACCTACATCCCGCTGGGCACCGTGCACCGCCTGGTGAACCCTGGCGCCATTCCGCTGGAGATCATCGAGGTGCAGTCGGGCAGCTACCTGGGCGAAGACGACATCGTGCGTTTCCAGGACAACTACGGCCGCTCGTCCTGAGCTTGCCGCCGTGGCATGCAAAAGGCGCCCTCGGGCGCCTTTTGCGTTCCTGAGCCCCGGCCTGGCAGGGGGCGCTGACTCAGCTCAGATCAGGCGCGTCAGATCACACGCAGCAGGTCCAGCGGATGCTGACAGATCACGCTGGCGCCCCAGCTGTGCACCTCATGGGCCGTGCCCAGGTAGCCCCAGGCGGCCGCGGCGCTGGGCATGCCGGCGGCCTGGGCGGCCTGGATGTCGCGCAGGTCGTCGCCCACGTACAGCGTGCGGGCCGGGTCAACGCCCAGTTGCTCGGCGGCGGTCAACAAGGGCAAGGGGTGGGGCTTGGCATGTGCCGTGGTGTCGCCGCTGATGGTGGTGCCCGAGCGCTGCATCAGGCCCAGGCCTTCCATGACAGGTACCGTGAAGCGGTGCGGCTTGTTGGTCACCACGCCCCAGGCCAGGCCACGCGTTTCCAGGGTGTTCAGCACCTCGGTCATGCCAGGGAACAAGGCGGTGGTGTCGGCCAGGCACAGCAGGTAAGCGTCCAGAAAGGCCAGGCGCATGGCCTCGTAGCGCTCGTCGCCCGGGAACAGGTTCATGCCCACGCCCAGCAGGCCGCGTGCGCCGGCCGACGCGTGTGGGCGCAGCAGGTCGAGCGCCATGGGCGGCAGGCCCTCGCGCACCCGCAGCACGTTCACGGCGCCGCCCAGGTCGCCGGCGGTGTCGGCCAGGGTGCCGTCGAGGTCAAACAGCACGGCCTGCACGGGCGCAGGCCACTCGATTTGGCCGGTCACCCCCGAGGGGTGGCCTGCAGCGCCTTCAGAAGGGGTGCTCATGGCTTGCGGCAGGCGATCATGTAGTTCACGCTGGTGTCGCCTGACAGCCAGTAGCGCTGGGTGAGGGGGTTGAACTCCAGGCCCTTCATTTCCACGGCGTTCAGGCCGGCATCGCGGGTCCAGCGGGTCAGTTCGGCCGGCTTGATGAACTTGCCGTACTCGTGCGTGCCCTTGGGCAGCATCTTGAGCACGTACTCGGCGCCCACGATGGCAAACAGGAAGCTTTTCAGGTTGCGGTTCAGGGTGGAGAAGAACACCCAGCCGCCCGGCTTGACCAGCTCGCTGCAGGCGCGCACCACCGAGGCAGGGTCTGGCACGTGTTCGATCATTTCCATGCAGGTGACCACGTCGTACAGGCCCGACTGTTCGGCGGCCAGGGTCTCGACCGCCACCGAGCGGTAGGTCAGGTGGGCCACACCGGCTTCCATGGCGTGCAATTGGGCCACCTTCAGGGCCTTGTCGGCCAGGTCGATGCCCAGCACATCAGCACCGCGGCGGGCCATGGATTCGGCCAGGATGCCACCGCCGCAGCCCACGTCGACCACCTTCTTGCCCGCCAGGCCCACGTGCTGGTCGATCCAGTCCAGGCGCAAGGGGTTGATCTGGTGCAAGGGGCGAAACTCGCTCTCAGGGTCCCACCAGCGGTGGGCCAGTTCGCTGAACTTGGCCAGCTCCTGAGGGTCGGCGTTGGCGTGGAGGGGGGCAGACGTGCTCATGCCCGAGATGGTACCGCCTGCCGGCGCCGAACAGGCGGCCCCGGACCGCCTTGTTCAACGCGTGCTCACTCAGTGCGTGCTCATTTGCTTGATGCGACGGTACAGCGTGTTGCGGCTGATGCCCAGCAGGCGGGCGGCCTGGGTCATGTTGCCGTCACTGTCGCGGATGGCGCGCTCGATGGCGCTGTTCGACAGGCGGCGCAGGTTGGTTTCAGGCGCCGATTCAGGGCCTGGGGCAGCCGTCAGCGCGGCCTGTTGGCGGGCCTGGGCGGCCAGCCGGTCGTCCAGAGCGTCGTCGGCGCGGATGGGGCGCGAGAACACGTCGTCCCAGAGGTCCTCGCCAAAGTGTTCCCAGTGCAGTTCGCTGTCATGCGGGCCCAGCAGGGCACAGGCGGTGCGCAGCACGGCGTGCAGCTGGCGCAGGTTGCCGGGCCAGGGGTGCTGCTGCAGGGCCTGCAGCACCTCGTCGGCCAGGCTAGGCACTTCGTGGCGTTTCATGTCGTGGGCCAGGCTGTGCAGCATGTCGTCGATCAACTCGACCATGTCGCCGCGCTCGCGCAGGGCGGGCAATTGCACCGTCAGGCCGTTGATGCGCCAGAACAGGTCTTCTCGGAACTCGCCCTGGGCCACGGCCTCGCGCAGGTTGCGGTGGGTGGCGCACACCAGGACGAAATCGACCGGCACCGGGTGGCAGCCGCCCACGGGCACCACACACTTGTCTTGCAGAACCCGCAGCAGGCGGGCTTGCAGGGCCAGGGGCATGTCGCCGATTTCATCGAGGAACAGGGTGCCACCTTCGGCCTGCCGGATGCGGCCCGGTGAGCCCTCGCGCCGTGCGCCGGTGAAGGCACCCCCCACGTAGCCGAAGAGCTCGGCTTCGATCAGCGTTTCGGGCAGTGCTGCGCAGTTCACGGCCACAAACGGCTTGTTGCCGCGGTCACCTTCGCGGTGCAGCTGGCGAGAAAACACCTCCTTGCCGGTGCCCGATTCGCCTTGCAGCAGCACGGGGATGCCTTGGGCCTGAACGCGCAAGGCGCGGGCCAGGGCTTTGCTCAGCCGCACATCGTCTTTGGGGCGGTGGCTGCGCACGGGGCGCACGGGCAGGGCGGTGGCGGTGCTGCCGCCTGGCCGGCCCGCTGCGCCTCGGTCGTCGGTCTCGGCGGCATTGGCCACGGCCCAGATGCGGCGGCGGCGGTCGGGTTCGTCGCGGGCGAACAGGGTCTGCCCGTTCATGGTGGTCACGCGGGTGGGCGTGCCGGTGGCGGGCAGGTTCAGCAGGCGCTGGGCCTGCGGGCCCAGGAGGCGGTCGAGGGTGACGGCACCGATCTGGCTGGCCGACAGGCTCAGCCATTGCTGGGCCACCGCGTTGGCGCCCATCACCCAGCCGTCTTCGGTCACGGCCAGCAGGCCTTCGCCCACGCCGCCCAGGCCTTCCACGTGCGGGTGAAGGCGCAGCAGCTGGTCGTTGGCGTGGCGCGCGTGAAAGAGGCGGTCTTCGATCATGCGGGTGGCCGAACGCACCAGCGCGAAGGTGTGTGGGTGGTAGCCGCGCTGGTCACCCGAGATGTCGAGCACGCCCTTGAGGTGCCCGTCAGGGGCCATGACAGGGGCGGCCGCACAGGTCAGGAAGCCGTTGCGCTCCAGGTAGTGCTCGCCGCCCTGGATGACGGTGGGGGTCTGGTCGACGATGCAGGTGCCGATGGCGTTGGTGCCGCGGTATTCCTCGCGCCACAGGGCCCCAGGGCAGAGCGAGACGCGTTCGGCGCGTTGCAGGAACTCGGCATCGCCCAGGCTGTGCAGCAGCATGCCCTGGGCGTCGGCCAGGATGACCATGGCGCCGCTGTCGCGCATCTGGTCGAACAGGAATTCCATGACCGGGCGGGCATGCGACAGGAAGTCGTACTCGCGGGCCAGGGCTCGGCGCAGTTCGGCTCCGCTGCTGACCGGGGGGGCCATGGGCGGCTCGGTGGGCGACAGGCCGGCCATCTGGCTGCGGGTCCAGGAACGCGACACCACGTCGTCGACCAGACCGGCCGGCACCACGCCGTCTTCCAGGAGGCCACGGCGGGCCTCGCGGAGTTGGTCGAAGCGGTTCGGTTGGATCAGGTGCATGGTTGTCCCTCGAGTGCCCAGCGTTTGTTCATTTGGCCGCGGTCTGCAGTGCGGAAGAAAGTATCTCCCCGATTCATGGGGGGCGCCTGCGGGTTCCCACTGTGTCAGAACGTGACACCGTCACTTTTCTGCGCGATGTGTCACGCAATGGGTGTCTCGGGTGACACCTCTGGCACAACCGGGGTGGGTGGGGTGGAGGGGGCGTCCCAGGCAAGCGTGTGCGCAGATCAGGTGAAACCCCAGATGGCACGCCCTGTGCGCTATGGAAAGGGTCTGTGCCGCTGAGCACCTTCACAGGAGACCCACATGATCTACGCCACCCCCGGCAGCGCGGGCGCCCCCGTTGCCTTCAAGACCCGTTACGACAACTTCATCAACGGCAAGTTCGTGGCCCCCGTGGGAGGTCAGTACTTCGACGTGATCACCCCGATCAATGGCCGCGTGTTCACGCAGGCAGCGCGTTCGACCGAGGCCGACATCGAGCTGGCGCTGGATGCTGCCCACGCCGCCAAGGACAAGTGGGCCGCCACCTCGCCCACCGAGCGCTCGAACATCCTGCTCAAGATCGCCGACCGCATCGAGGCCAACGTCGAGAAGCTGGCCTATGCCGAGACCGTGGACAACGGCAAGCCCATCCGCGAAACCCTGAACGCCGACATCCCGCTGTCGGCCGACCACTTCCGCTACTTCGCCGGCTGCCTGCGGGCGCAGGAGGGCTCGATCTCTGAGATCGACGGCAACACCATCGCGTACCACTTCCACGAGCCGCTGGGCGTGGTCGGTCAGATCATCCCCTGGAACTTCCCGATCCTGATGGCCGCCTGGAAGCTGGCCCCGGCCCTGGGTGCCGGCAACTGCGTGGTGCTCAAGCCTGCCGAGAGCACGCCCATCAGCATCCTGGTGCTGGCCGAGCTGATCGCCGACCTGCTGCCCCCGGGCGTGCTGAACATCGTCAACGGCATGGGCCGCGAAGCCGGCATGCCGCTGGCCAACAGCAAGCGCATCGCCAAGATCGCCTTCACGGGCTCGACGGCCACCGGCAAGATCATTGGCCAGGCCGCGGCGGCCAACCTGATCCCGGCCACGCTGGAGCTGGGCGGCAAGAGCCCCAACATCTTCTTCGAAGACGTGATGGCCGCTGACGACGCCTTCCTGGACAAGGCCATCGAAGGCATGGTGCTGTTCGCCTTCAACCAGGGCGAGGTGTGCACCTGCCCGAGCCGCGCCCTGATCCACGAATCGATCTACGACCGCTTCATCGAGAAGGTGCTCCAGCGCGTGGCCGCCATCAAGCAGGGCAGCCCGCTGGACACCGAGACCATGATGGGCGCGCAGGCTTCGAGCATGCAGATGGACAAGATCATGTCCTACCTGCAGGTGGGCAAGGACGAAGGCGCGCAGGTGCTGATCGGTGGCGACCGTGCGCAGCTGGGCGGCGATCTGGCCGATGGCTACTACATCCAGCCCACGCTGTTCAAGGGCCACAACGGCATGCGCATCTTCCGCGAAGAGATCTTTGGCCCCGTGCTGGCCGTGACCACCTTCAAGGACGAGGCCGAAGCCATGCAGATCGCCAACGACACGCCGTATGGCCTGGGCGCTGGCGTGTGGACCCGCGACGGCAGCCGCGCTTACCGCTTCGGCCGGGGCATCCAGGCCGGTCGCGTGTGGACCAACTGCTACCACCACTACCCGGCGCACGCCACCTTCGGCGGCTACAAGGAATCGGGCATTGGCCGCGAGACCCACAAGATGATGCTGGACCACTACCAGCAGACCAAGAACATCCTGGTCAGCTACGACGCCAACAAGCTGGGCTTTTTCTGATCGGCTGACTGTCTCCCTGGATCGAGTGTCTGGATGGCGCTTCTCCAACCCTGAGCGCCATCTCTTCGGGGGGCCACGAGCCCCCCTTTTTTTCATCTGGAGTGCGCATGATCGACCGTGTGACCGCCACGCCCCAGGCGCTGGCGCTGATCGAGCAGCTCAAGGCCCGCCACGGCGCCATTTTTTTCTACCAGGCCGGTGGGTGCTGCGAGGGCAGTGCCCCCATGTGCTACGCCGAGGGGGACATGACCTTGATGCCGGACGACCGCCTGCTGGGGCGGGTCAGCGGCGTGCCGTTTCATGTGAGCCTGTCGCAGTGCGAATACCTGATGGGCGTGCAACTGACGCTGGACGTGTCGCCTGGCAGCCTGGGCACTTTTTCGCTGGAAGACGCCGACGGGCACCACTTCGTGGCCCGCACCCGCCTCTGGACCGATGACGAGTGGCGGGCGCTGGAGGCACAGGCATCTGGCGTGACCGAGCAAGCCCCCTGAGGCCAGGGGCCTGACAGCCTTGTGCGACAGTGTGGGGTGCAACTTGTGCAGTCTCTCCACTGAATGCTTTTCACCATGGCCCTGATCGTTTACGGCATCCCCAATTGCAATACCGTCAAGAAAGCGCGCACCTGGCTCGACGACCAGGGGCAGGCTCATCAGTTCCATGATTACAAGAAGCAGGGTGTGCCGGCCGACCGGCTGGATGCCTGGATCGCGGCGGTGGGCTGGGAGAAACTGGTGAACCGCCAGGGCACCACCTGGCGCCAGCTGGACGAGGCCACCAAGGCCGCGGTGGTGGATGCCGCCAGTGCCCGTGCCCTGATGCTCGACAAGGCCAGCGTGATCAAGCGCCCGGTGATCGAGCGCGCAGGGGGGGTGCTGGCCGTGGGCTTTGACGACAAGGCCCAGGCGGCGGTGGCGGCAGCCCTGTGATCGCCACCGGCTGAATGCCCAGACCTGGGCGCTCAGACTTGGACGTCCAGCAACAGCACTTCGGTCTCGGCCACAAGCTGCCCATTGACCTGCAGGTCGATGCGGTGCAGGCCCGGGCGCAGCACCCGCGTGCTCACGGGCACAAAGCTGTGCAGCTTCTGCCAGGCCACGGTCTCGCCTGGCGGCAGTGTGATGCGTTTGCCTTTGAATGCCTTGGGGCTGGTGCTGCCGTCGGCCTTGATGTGGTGTACCCGGTAGTCCACCTCCAGGGATTGGACGGGCGCGTCGGGTGAGGCGTGGACCCGGATGTGAATCGGCAGTTTTTGCCCTATCTGTACCTGTGGGTGTGCGGCCTGGAGTGTGGCGTGCCCTTGCAAGCCCAGGCCCAGCCCCCAGGCCTGCAGCACCCCAGGATGCCCCGCTTTGATGAGGTGCCGGCTGGCGTGGCGCAGCAGGCGCTGCCGGGTGATGGGGGCACCGGGCAGGTGCTCCTGCAGCCACTGCACCAGCACACCGGGGTGGTCTTTGCCGATGTCGTTGAGGTGGTTGGCCACGCTGCGGCGCACGTACTCGCTGGGGTCGTCCTGCAAGGTGCGCAACAGGGGCAGGGTGGGGGTGGGGTCCTGCACCAGGGCCTGCAGCCGCAAGCCCCAGGGCAGGCGGGGGCGGCTGCCCTCACTGACCAGGCGGCGCACATGCGCGCTGGGGTCATGCTGCCATTGCCGCAACACGGCCAGCACGGCTTCCGGGTGGTTCACCAGGAAGGGCCGGATGGCGAATTCGGCCGTGAAGCGCTGGGTGATGGCGTGCAGGGCGATCAGGGCCTGCGGCACATGGGCCTGGCCGTGCCGCGCCACGAAATCGCCGTAAGCCCACAGGGCCCAGCCGGCCACGCCGGTGGCGTCGGTCTGCAATTGCCCCAGTTCGGCATCGGGGTCGTGGTGGTGCGCGGGTGGAGGCACGGCTTTCAGACTGGCCACCAGCACGGCGGTGGCGTGTTCGAAATCGGGCGGCAGGTGGCTGGCCAGCGCGTTTCCCAGGTGCACGGCCCGGGCCTTGAATTCCAGCGTGTCCAGGTCCGCCAGGGCCTGGCGCTCGAATGCAGGCCGGTCGAACGCTGGCCACACACGTTTCAGGTGGTGGCCCACCTCGGCCACGGTGTGGGCGCCGATCAGGTGTTTGAAGGCTTCGGCCATGGGCATGCGCTTGAAATGGAGGGCATGCGCTACCCTAACGGGTTTTCTGCCTGAAGTTTCTCCCATGCGCCGCTCCATGCGACCCCTGCCACGCCTGCGCCCGGCCCGCGGCGCCATCGACTGGTTCCTGCTGGCCATGGTGGCGGTTGTCGGCCTGGCCTCTGTGGCGCCCGACTGGGGGCGCAGCGACGGCGTGCTGCACCTGGGCACCGTCACCGACGTGGGCGTGTTCCTGCTGTTCTTCCTGCACGGCATGGGCCTGTCGACCGACAGCCTCAAGGCGGGTGCCACGCGCTGGAAGCTGCACCTGCTGGTGCAAAGCTGCACCTATGTGCTGTTTCCCCTGTGGTGGGCACTGTGGAGCGTGCTGCTGGGGCGGCACATCTCGCATGACCTGCTGATGGGCTTTTTCTACCTGGCTGTGCTGCCTTCCACCGTGTCGTCGTCGGTGGCCATGACGGCCCTGGCGCGTGGGCATGTGGCCGCCGCCGTGCTCAACGCCACCTTGTCGACCCTGCTGGGTGTGTTCCTCACACCCTTGCTGGTCAGCCTGGTGATCGGGGCCTCGGGCGTGCTGGGGCAGGGCGGGGTGCAGCAGCTCGATGTGGGTGCCACCATGCTGAAGGTGGCCCAGATGCTCTTGCTGCCCTTCGTGGTGGGCCACCTGTTGCGCCCGGTGCTGGGTGGTTTCTTCAGCCGCATCAAGCCTGTCACCACCGTGTTCGACCGCGGGGTGATCGTGCTGCTGGTGTGGGCCGCCTTCAGCGATTCGGTGGCCGACGGCCTGTGGACCCGGCACGGCCCTCAACTCCTGCTGCAGGCCACGGCGGGCGCCTTGCTGTTCCTGCTGCCCATGCTGGCCTTCACCCGCTGGGTGGCCCGCCAGATGAAGTTCGACGTGGAAGACGAGATCGTGGCCGTGTTCTGCGGCAGCAAGAAAACCCTGGCCTCGGGCATGCCCATGGCCAAGCTGCTGTTCGGGGGCTCGGCCGCCATGGGGGTGCTGATTTTGCCGATCATGATCTACCACCAGATCCAGCTGTTCGTGTGTGCCGTGATGGCGCGCCGTTACGCGGCGCGGTCCTGAACCCTGGCTGGCTTGCGTGATGTCTGAGCAGCCCTTGCGCCCGGCGGGCTCACCGCCCTCGCTCACGCCGGAGGTGGCCTACCACCCCCCGCCCGACGCCGGTTTGGAGCTGTTGCACGAAGACGCGCAGGTGCTGGTGGTGCACAAGCCTGCCGGCCTGTTGTCGGTGCCGGGTCGGGGCGATGACCGGCAGGACTGCCTGATCCACCGCGTGCAGCGCCGCTTCCCCGAGGCGCAAACCGTGCACCGGCTGGACATGGCCACCTCGGGCCTGGTGATGCTGGCCCGGGGTGACGAGGCCCAGCGCACCCTCAGTGCCCTGTTCCGTGATCGCCGGGTCACCAAACAGTATGTGGCCCTGGTGCACGGCCTGGTCGAGCCCGACGAAGGCGAGATCAGCCTGCCCCTGATCACCGACTGGCCGCGCCGTCCCATGCAGAAGGTGTGCCCCGACACCGGCAAGCCCTCGCTGACCCGCTTCAAGGTGCTGGCGCGCGACCTGGCTCAAGGGCGCACTCGGGTGGCGCTGGAGCCCGTGACGGGCCGCACGCACCAGTTGCGCGTGCACCTGCTGGCCATCGGTCACCCCATCGTCGGCGACCCGCTCTACGGCCCCGATGCCTTTGCCGAAGCGGAGCGCCTGTGCCTGCATGCCGAGCACCTGAGCTGGCCCGACCTGGCTGATGTGACAAGTGGTCTTGTCATTTCTTGCGTTCGGGGTGCTGATTTCTGAGGGTTATCCCTTGGTTTGGGCCGTTCATGTGGGGATCCCTGACGCCGCTGGGTGCGGCTTGCCCGTACCATACGCGGCTTGATCGGGCGCCTGGCGCCCAGGCTTCACAGGATTTCCCATGACTTCAGTTGTCATCAGCGGCACCGGTCTCTACCAGCCTCCGCACGTCATCACCAACGAAGAGCTGGTGGCCTCCTTCAACGCCTACGTGGCCAAGTTCAACGCCGACCATGCGGCCGAGATCGAAGCTGGCACCGTGGCCGCCCTGTCGCCCTCCAGCGTCGAGTTCATCGAGAAAGCCTCGGGCATCAAGCAGCGTTACGTGATCGAGAAGGAAGGCATCCTCGACATCCACCGCATGCACCCGCGCTTCGAAGAGCGCGGCGATGACCAGCTCTCGCTGATGGCCGAGATCGCGGTCGACGCCGCCAAGAAGGCCCTGGCCGCCGCCGGCAAGCAGGGCTCCGATGTGGACGCCGTGATCTGCTCGTCGGCCAACATGCAGCGCGCCTACCCGGCCATGGCCATCGAGATCCAGCAGGCCCTGGGTGCCAAGGGCTATGGCTTCGACATGAACGTGGCCTGCTCGGCCGCCACCTTCGCCATGGAGCAGGCCATCAACGCCATCCGCTCCGGTTCGGCCAAGTGCGTGCTGATGGTCAACCCCGAGATCACCTCGGCCCACCAGGAATGGAAAGACCGCGACTGCCACTTCATCTTCGGTGATGTGTGCACGGCCATGATCCTCGAGCGTGCCGACACGGCCACCTCGAACGACCAGTGGGAAGTGCTGGGCAGCCAGCTGGCCACGCAGTTCTCCAACAACATCCGCAACAACTTCGGTTTCATGAACCGCAGTGAAGACAGCGACCCCAACGCCCGCGACAAGACCTTCCGCCAGGAAGGCCGCAAGGTGTTCAAGGAAGTGGTGCCGGTGGCCGCCGCCCACATCGAAGGTCACCTCAAGCAGCTGGGTTTCGAGCCCACCCAGGTGCGCCGATTCTGGCTGCACCAGGCCAATTCGGGCATGAACCAGTTCGTGATCCGCAAGCTGGTGGGCAGCGACCCCACGGCCGACCTGGCCCCCCTGATCCTGGACACCTACGCCAACACCGCGTCGGCCGGCTCCATCATCGCCTTCCATGAGCACCATGGTGACCTGAAACAGGGCGACCTGGGCGTGATCTGCTCCTTCGGTGCCGGTTATTCGGTGGGCTCGGTGGTGGTGCGCAAGCGCTGACACCTGGCCGAAAAAAACCCAAGGGGCGCTTCATGCGCCCCTTTTTTCATGGTCCCAAGGGCCGTGAAGGGCCGTGAAGGGCCTCAGCCGTACAGTTTCCTGAACACGGCCACCTCGTTCTTGCGCGCGGTCAGGTGCACGTCGATGCCGCCATCTTGCTGCGGGGTGGGGCACAGCATGATCATGCGGTAGACCACCTGGGCGTTGTCGTGCCAGCTGGGCTTGCCGGTGCCGAAGTCGATGTCGTAGGTGGGGAAGTGGCTGCAGTTGTTCAGCACAACGCCGGCCTCGATGGTGTCCACCGCGTTCTTCATCATCAGCGTGTGGCACTTCTTTTCCTGGCGCATGCGCTCCATGAATCCCAGGAAGCCGAAGAACACCTTGTCCGACACCGTCTCGGAGGGCACCTTGCAACGCGCGGCCAGCTGGGCCAGCGATTCGGTCTCCAGCTCGCGCTTGGTGTAGCGCACCTCGCCCTGACCCAGTGCATTGCCGTAGTAGTCGCGCGGCAGGCGCAGGCGGCGCTTGTAGCGCAGGTCGATCACCATGCCGATGAAGCGGTCCTTGTCGCACCACATCACGGGCGACATTTCCTTCATCACGTGCAGGGTGACCAGGTCGACCGTGCTCACGCCGGGGTGGTCGGGTGGCAGCTCGGCCTTGGCCTGGGCCTTCCACTGGTCGATGGTGCTGGCCGGGATGCGGAACACGCCCTTGTCCAGGGCCGTGAGGGCCTGCCAGGCAAAGCCCCAGTACAGCTTCAGGCGCTGCCAGAAGCCCGCGCTGTAGACCAGGCCGGTGTCGAACGGGTCATTGATGTGTTCCTGCCCGATCCTGATCATGATCGAGCGGTCGAAATCAGGCGGCTCGGTGGGCTCGCCGCGGGTGGCCTTGGCCCAGTCCAGCATGAACTTCCAGAAGCTGGAGCCGTCATACAGCGAATGGATGCCGGTGATGCACAGCACCGCGCCGCCACATTCGTACTGGTGCACGTCGATGTGAAACAGCGAGACGTCTTTGTTGACCACGCTCCAGGGGAAGATGACCCGACCGAAGTGCTTGAGGTCTTTGGCCATGTGGCAATCAGGCCCGAAGTTCGGCATGCGGCCCTTGACGCGGTGTACCCGCAGGGCCAGGCCGCCGTCGTTGCCGTCGATGTAGGCCATGCCCTGTTCATCGGTCTTGATGCGACCGGCCATGACGGGCTGGCGGGCCACTTCGCGCACCAGGCCGGCTTCCAGTCGGGCCACGTCCAGGCCCTTGGGGTAGACCAGCGTCACGGGGATGCCGGTGTGGGTGTTGAACACGTCGACCCCGGTCAGGTACTGGCGCTCGCAGGTGGCGCCGCACTTGACGATCTTGCTCATCACTAGGGTGGACTGGGGCTTGGGCATGCAGGAATCCTTCTCTAACTGGGGGAATCTAATGCAGCCGCCGGTCGCACGGCCCCCGGATTTGCCCCGCGAAACATGCCCCACCCCCGCGATTGGAGGCACTGCTTTGGTAGAGTTCGGGCCATGGAGAACACACGCATGCCCAGCGGCCCCGACGCCCTCGCCGAAGGGGCGGCACCGGCCGATTTCAGCTGGCCTGTGCGCGTGTACTGGGAAGACACCGACGCCGGCGGCGTGGTGTTCTATGCCAACTACCTGAAATTTTTCGAACGCGCGCGCACCGAATGGCTGCGTAGCCGGGGCCCCAGCCAGGAAGCCTTGCGGCAGGCCGGCAGCGGCATGTTCGTCGTCTCTGAGACCCGCGTGAAGTACCTGCAACCGGCCGTGCTCGACGACAGCCTGCGCGTCACTGTGCAGCTCGGTGAAGTGGGCCGCGCCAGCATGGCGGTGTTCCAGCAGGCCTGGCGCGGTGACACCCTGCTGTGCGAGGGGCACATCCGCATCGGCTGGGTGAACAGGGCGGCCGACGGCAGCCTGCGCCCGGCCCGCATGCCGGCCGACCTGCTGGCGCAGCTTCAGGCGCAGCCCGGCGCGCAGAACCCTGCGGGCCATGCGCCACAATGAACCCTCGAACAAGAAAGGCTTGAACCCATGAACCAGGATTTGTCCATCATCCAGCTGGTGATGCAGGCCAGCGTGGTGGTCCAGATCGTCATGGCGCTCTTGTTGGGCGTGTCACTGGCCAGCTGGACCATCATCTTCAGCAAGGCCATGGGCCTGCGCAAGGTCAAGGCCGACAACGAGGAATTCGACCGCGAGTTCTGGGCCGGTCGCACCCTGCAGGAGCTCTACGGCGACGCCACCCGAGGCGACGGCCCGCCCTCGCCGCAAGAGCGCATGTTCGCCGCCGGCATGCGCGAGTTCATGAAGCTGCGCGACAAGAAAGTGGCCGATGTGCCCACGCTGCTGGAAGGCGCCCGCCGCGCCATGCGCGCCAGCTACCAGCGCGAGATGGACCTGCTGGAAGCCCGCCTCGATTTCCTGGGCTCGGTGGGCTCGGTCTCGCCTTATGTGGGCCTGTTCGGCACCGTGTGGGGCATCATGCATGCGTTCACCGGCCTGTCGAACCTGCAGCAGGTCACGCTGGCCACGGTGGCTCCCGGCATCGCCGAGGCCCTGGTGGCCACGGCCATCGGCCTGTTCGCGGCCATTCCGGCCGTGCTGGCCTACAACCGCTTCGGCCGCGACATCGACCGCATCGCCATCCAGCTGGAAACCTTCCAGGAAGAGTTTTCCAACATCCTGGCCCGCAACGCCATGATGGCCACCCCCGACGCAAGCCGCGGCGTGGGCACGGCGCGCTGAGAAGGGGCACGCATGGCACAGCTCATGGGCCGCGGCGGGCGACGTCGCCGCACCAATGCCGAAATCAACATGGTGCCGTTCATCGACGTCATGCTGGTGCTGCTCATCATCTTCATGGTCAGCGCCCCCTTGCTGCCCACGGGGGTGGTCGACCTGCCGACCATGGGCAAGGCCCAGAAGGCCCCGGACAAGGTCATCGAGGTGCTGGTCGAATCAGACACCGAGTTGAAGCTGGTGATCGACCGCAAGCCCTCGGGCCAGCTGCCGATGGAAGACATCGCAGCCCGCGTGAAGGACGAGCAAGACCGCACCGAAGGGGGCGCCCAGAGCGCCCCGGTGATCATCTCGGCCAAGAAGGACGTGCGCTACGAGGTGGTCGTCAAGGTGATGGACCTGCTGCAGAAGGCTGGTGTGGCCCGTGTGGGTCTGTCCGTGCGCACCACCGGAGGCTGAGCCTGCATGAGCGTCGCGGTGGCTTCCCCTCCTGACATCCTGCGCCCCCGGGTGCAGGAAGGCTGGCGTCAGGGCCTGCTGATGGCGCTGGCCGCCCATGGCCTGCTGGCGGTGGGCCTGATGCTGCACATGAGCTGGAAGACTCAGCCGCAGGACGTGGTCGAGGCCGAAGTGTGGGCCGAGGTGCCCGTCGCGGCCCAACCCGCTGCCCGGGTGGAGACCGCGCCCGTGGTGCCCCCACCGCCGGCACCTGAACCGGCACCCGCCCCCGTGCCACCCCCCCCGCCACCGGCGCCCGCGCCAACCCCTGCGCCCCCACCCAAGCCGGCCGACATCCAGGTCGAGCGCAAGCCCGAGCCCGAGAAGAAAAAGCCGGCCAAGGAAGTGTTCGAGGCCGACCCGCCCCAGCTCAAGAAGAAGCTGGAAGAGGCGCGCAAGAAGCCTGAACCGGTGAAAGAGCCGGCGAAGGAGCCACCCAAGCCGGTCGCCAAGGAAACCCCGAAGCCCGTCAAAGAGCCCGCCAAAGAGGCTGCCAAAGAGGCCGTCAAGGCGCAAGCCAAGTCAGAACCAGGCCCCAGCAGTGCCCAGCTCGAACGCGAGCGTCAGGCCCGCCTGAAAAGCCTGATGGCCGACCTGGGTGGCGAGGGTACGCCTTCTGCCGGGCCCAGCGCGGCTTATGCGGGTCGCATCAAGGCGCGCATCAAGCCCAACATCGTCTTCACCGACGAGGTGGCCGGCAACCCTCTGGCCACGGTCGAGGTGCGGTGCGCCCCGGACGGCCGCATCATCGGCCGCCGCCTGATCACCCGCAGCGGGAACACCGCCTGGGACGACGCGGTGCTGCGCGCCGTCGACCGCACCGAGGTGCTGCCACTGGACGAGCGCGGCAAGGTGCCGCCGGTCATGCAGATCGATTTCCGCCCACGCGACTTCTGATCGGACCCTTTTGAAATGGGCGGGGTCGGGCGTGCATTTGTGCCGACCTGATCGGCCTGGCCTTTCATAGCATGGCAAGCATCGCGGACGTGCGTCTGCCATGCCCGAAGGGCAGGGGTGCTCGTGCCGTGCGGAGAGCCCCATGCCTGACCTGCCACCCCTGCCTCCCCTGGACGACACCGACACCCTGTCGGCGTCGGCTGCCTTGCCGGCCGATGTGCAGGTGTACACCGCCGATGACGGCGCCTTCCTGTGGCCCACGCCGCCATTTGCCACATACGCGCCGCCCAGCGAGCAGATCGAACACGAACCCTGCGAAATCGAGGGCCTCAATGGCAAGCAGATGAGTGGCCGCCTGGCCCTGTTCGAGCCGCGAGAGCAGCTGGCCCACGTGCAGCTTCCTCCTTCACGCACCACGGTGCCGCTGCGGTTTCGGCATTTCCGCAGCATGCTGCTGACCCGGCCCCTGAAACCCTTGCGCCTGACCGATGGTGGCAATGCCGAACTGGGCCAGCTGCTGGGCCACCGCAGCAGCACCCCTTACACCCTGAACCTGAGCGACGGCCAGGTGCTGGAGGGCCTCACGGTCGGGCATGTGGAGCTGGGCTTCGGCCTGTTCCTGTTCCCGCCCGAGGGCACCGACGGTGCCGTGCAGCGCCTGTTCGTGCCCCGTGACGCCTACACCCACGCCGACCTGGGCGGGCGCATCGGCGAGGTGCTGGTGGCCAGCCAGGTGGTCACGCCCGAGCAGGTGGCCCGCGCGGTGGAGGTGCAGCAGCACATGCGCACGCAAAAGCTCGGTGACATCCTGCTGTCGTCGCAGGTCGTCAACCCCGAGCAGTTGCTGGTGGCCATTTCCCAGCAAAAGCGCATGCCCATGGTGCGCATCGGCGAGGCCTTGCTGGCCCTGGGCCTGGTCACGCAGGCCCAGCTGGACGATGCCCTGGCCCAGCAGCAGCGCGACCGTGGCGTGCCCCTGGGCGAGGTGCTGATCCAGCTCGAATTCGTCTCGCGCCAGGACCTGAAGATGGCCCTGGCTCGCAAGATGGGCTACCCCGTGGTCGACGTGGGCAAGTTCCCGGTCGAGGCCGAGGCCCTGCGCAAGCTGCCGTATGCCGTGGCTGCGAGGCTGGAGGCCATGCCGCTGCTGTTGCGCGAAGGCTCGCTGATCGTGGCCCTGGAAGACCCCAGCCAGCGCAAGCACATTGACGAGCTGGCGTTCATCACGCAGTGCAAGATCGTGCCTGTGCTAGCCGAGCACCGGCAGCAGATGGACGCAGCCTTGTACGAGGCCTACGCCCGCATCGGCGCCGACCTGTCACTGGACAGCGGAGGCAAGCCCGCCTTGCCTGCGGTGCAGCTGGACCTCGAAGGCGAAGATTCCAGCGCCCTGATCGCCAGCCTGGAGCTTGAAGGGCGCGAGTCGGGTGTCGAAGAAGAGCGTGCCATCGAGCAAAGCGACAACTCCCTGGTGCGCCTGATCAACACCATGATCATCGAGGCCCACCAGCAGGGTGTTTCCGACATCCACATCGAGAGCTACCCCGGCAAGGAAAAGGTCAAGATCCGCTTCCGCAAAGACGGCGCCCTGGTGCCTTACCTGGAGCTCCCCCACAACTACCGCACCGCGGTGATCGCCCGGGTCAAGATCATGTGCGACCTGGACATCTCCGAGCGCCGCAAGCCGCAGGACGGCAAGATCAACTTCGCCAGGTTCGTGCCGCAGCACAAGATCGAGCTGCGTGTGGCCACCATCCCGACCAACAATGGCCTGGAAGACGTGGTCATGCGGATTCTGGCGTCGGCCAAGCCCTTGCCGCTCGACAAGATCGGCCTGAGCCCCTGGAACCTGGAGCGGCTGAAGGCGGCCATGGAGCGCCCGTATGGCCTGGTGCTGTGCGTGGGCCCCACAGGCTCGGGCAAGACCACCACGCTGCATTCGGCGCTGAGCTTCATCAACGTGCCTGAGCGCAAGATCTGGACAGCCGAAGACCCGGTGGAAATCACGCAGCCCGGCCTGCGTCAGGTGCAGGTCAACCCCAAGATTGACTGGACCTTTGCCAAGGCGCTGCGCGCCTTCCTGCGTGCCGACCCCGACGTGATCATGGTGGGCGAAATGCGCGACGCCGAAACCGCCTCCATGGGCGTGGAAGCCTCGCTGACAGGCCACCTGGTGCTGTCCACGCTGCACACCAACAGCGCCCCCGAAACCGTCACCCGCCTGCTCGACATGGGCATGGACCCGTTCAACTTCGCCGACTCGCTGCTGGTGGTGCTGGCGCAGCGCCTGGTGCGCCGCCTGTGCACCCAGTGCCGGGTCAGCGAGCCCATGCCCGACGAAGAGGCTCAGACCCTGCTGGCCGACTTCCTGCACGTGTGCCCGCCCGACCCGGAGCGCTTTGATGCGCAGGCATTGATGGCGCGCTGGCAGGCTCAGTTCGGGCGGGAAGGGCGGCTCATGAAGTACCACAGCCCGGGCTGCCCGCACTGCAACCACACGGGCTACAAGGGCCGTGCGGGCATCCACGAACTGATGGTGGTGTCCCGCGAGCTGCGACGCCTGATCCAGACCGGTGCCCGGGCTGAGGAGCTGCAACGCCAGGCCTTGTTCGACGGCATGCAGACCCTGCGCCAGGACGGCATCGAGAAGGTGCTGATGGGCATCACCGGCATGGAAGAAGTGCGCGCCACCAGCAACACCTGAGCCCTGGTGGCAACCCCAAGGCCTCGGGCTGTCTGACGCCTGTTCAAGGGGGCGTGTAAAGGGCAGCTTTCACGTTTGTGGGGAATGTTGTGCCGCCACCGCACGCGAGGGCCAAAAAAGGTGCAAGATAGTCACAACAACTCAGCCGTCCGAGGCATTGAAACAGGCTCGGAAACCAGGCCTCATCGGCCCTTGCCTCGCAGCTGAATTGATCGATCTTTGGTGACATGGCGATGCACAGGTTGGCATCCCCACCAGCGTGATCTGGCGGCGGCCAACCGACGTGCATCAACCTTTGAGTTCGATGTCCGGAGGCCCGCATGAACGTGATCAGCAACTTCGCCGCCCGCTACGAGCGCACACGCGAAGAAGAAATGAGCCTCGAGGAATACCTCGAGATCTGCAAGAACGACAAGACGGCCTATGCCACCGCTGCAGAACGCATGCTGCAGGCCATCGGTGAGCCGCAGATGATCGACACCCGCAATGACCCGCGGCTGTCGCGCATCTTCACCAACAAGGTCATCAAGATCTACCCGGCCTTCCAGGAGTTCTATGGCATGGAAGACGCCATCGAACAGGTGGTGAGCTACTTCCGCCACGCCGCTCAGGGCCTGGAAGAAAAGAAGCAGATCCTCTACCTGCTGGGCCCGGTGGGTGGCGGCAAGAGCTCGATCGCCGAGCGCCTGAAAGTGCTGGCCGAGAAGGTGCCGTTCTACGCCATCAAGGGCTCGCCCGTGAACGAGTCGCCGCTGGGCCTGTTCGACCCGGGTGAAGACGGCCCCATCCTCGAAAAGGAATACGGCATCCCGCGCCGCTACCTGCAGCGCATCCTGAGCCCCTGGGCCGTCAAGCGCCTGGAAGAGTTCGGTGGCGACATCCGCCAGTTCCGCGTGGTCAAGCGCTACCCCAGCGTGCTCAAGCAGGTCGGCATTGCCAAAACCGAGCCGGGCGATGAAAACAACCAGGACATCAGCTCGCTGGTGGGCAAGGTCGACATCCGCAAGCTCGAAACCTACGCACAAGATGACCCCGACGCTTACAGCTACTCGGGTGGCCTGTGCCTGGCCAACCAGGGCCTGCTGGAATTCGTGGAAATGTTCAAGGCGCCCATCAAGGTGCTGCACCCTCTGCTGACGGCCACGCAAGAAGGCAACTTCAAGGGCACGGAAGGTTTTGGCGCCATCCCGTTCGACGGCGTGGTGCTGGCCCACAGCAACGAGAGCGAGTGGAAGGCCTTCCGCAACAACAAGAACAACGAAGCCTTCCTGGACCGCATCTACATCGTCAAGGTGCCGTACTGCCTGCGCGTGAGCGAAGAGGTCAAGATCTACGAGAAGCTGGTGCGGGGCTCGTCACTGAGCCAGGCGCCTTGCGCCCCGGGCACGCTCAAGATGATGTCGCAGTTTGCGGTGCTCACGCGCCTGAAGGAGCCCGAAAACAGCAGCATCTACAGCAAGATGCAGGTGTACGACGGCGAGAACCTGAAAGACACCGACCCCAAGGCCAAGTCCATCCAGGAGTACCGCGATTACGCCGGTGTCGATGAAGGCATGAGCGGCATCTCCACGCGCTTTGCCTTCAAGATCATCTCCAAGGTGTTCAACTTCGACAGCCAGGAAGTGGCCGCCAACCCGGTGCACCTGATGTACGTGCTGGAGCAGCAGATCGAGCGCGAGCAGTTCCCGGCCGAGGTCGAGCAGAAGTACATCGCTTACATCAAGGAGATGCTGGCGCCCCGTTATGCCGAGTTCATCGGCAAGGAGATCCAGACGGCCTACCTGGAGAGCTATTCGGAGTACGGCCAGAACATCTTCGACCGCTATGTGACCTACGCCGACTACTGGATCCAGGACCAGGAGTACCGCGACACCGACACGGGCGAGATCTTCGACCGGGGCTCGCTGAACGCAGAACTGGAAAAGATCGAGAAGCCGGCGGGCATTGCCAACCCGAAGGATTTCCGCAACGAGATCGTCAACTTCGTGCTGCGGGCCCGTGCCAACAACGGCGGCAAGAACCCGCTGTGGACCAGCTATGAAAAGCTGCGCACCGTGATCGAGAAGAAGATGTTCAGCAACACCGAAGAGCTGTTGCCGGTCATCAGCTTCAACGCCAAGGCCAGTGCCGACGAAGCCAAGAAGCACGAAGACTTCGTCAACCGCATGGTCGACAAGGGCTACACGGCCAAGCAGGTGCGCCTGCTGTGCGAGTGGTACCTGCGCGTGCGCAAGTCGTCCTGACTGGCCCCCAGCCCAAGGAGCGACCCATGAAACGCCACGGTCATTTGCTCACAAGGCGAAGTCCGGGCGTTTCCCCGCCTGTCCGATCGCCCTGAGGGGCGTTCGGCGGGTGCAGGCGAAGGACGAACATGAGCATCAGCAACATCATCGACCGGCGACTGGCGGGCAAGAACAAGTCCGTCGGCAACCGCGAACGTTTCCTCCGTCGCTACAAGGGGCAGGTGCGCGAGGCCGTGCAGCGGGCCATCAATGGCCGCAGCATCCGCGACATCGAAAAGGGCGAAGACATCGCCATCCCCAAGAAGGACCTGTCCGAGCCGGTGTTCCACCACGGCCAGGGCGGCACGCGCGACATGGTGCACCCGGGCAACCGCGAGTACGTGCGCGGCGACCGCATCGCCAAGCCGGAAGGGCAGGGCGGTCAGGGCGGGCGGGGTGATCAGGCCAGTGATTCAGGCGAAGGCGAAGACGACTTCGTGTTCAGCCTGAGCAAAGAAGAGTTCATGCAGATCTTCTTTGAAGACCTGGCCCTGCCCAACCTGGTCAAGACCGCGCTGGCCGAAGTGCCCGAGTGGAAGAGCCAGCGTGCCGGCTATTCCAGCGACGGCACCCCCAACAACCTGCACGTGGTGCGCTCGATGCGCGGTGCGCTGGGCCGGCGCATTGCGCTGGGCGCCAGCAGCCGCGGTGAAGTGCGCGAGATCGAACACCGCCTGGGTGAGCTGAAAGAGCGCGAAGGTGCGGCCTCTGACGACGCGCTGGTGCGCGACATCGCCGCCGAGATCGAGAAGCTGGAAGACCGGCTGAACCACCTCAAGGCCCGCCTGCAGGGCATTCCGTACCTCGACCCGATCGACCTGCGCTACCGCAGCCGCATCAAGGTGCCGGTGCCCACCACCAAGGCCGTGATGTTCTGCGTGATGGACGTGTCCGGCTCGATGGACGAGCAGCGCAAGGAGCTGTCCAAGCGGTTTTTCATCCTGCTGTACCTGTTCCTGACCCGGCACTACGACAAGATCGAGCTGGTGTTCATCCGCCACCACACCCAGGCGCAAGAGGTGACGGAAGACGAGTTCTTCCACGCCACCGAAACCGGCGGCACGGTGGTGTCGAGCGCCCTGGTGCTGCTCGACGAGGTGATGCAGGCCCGCTACCCCACCAGCGAATGGAACCTGTACGTGGCCCAGGCCTCTGACGGCGACAACTGGCACCATGACTCCAGCCGCTGCACCGAGATCCTGGAAAACAAGATCCTGCCCCTGGTGCGGTACTTTGCCTATGTGCAGGTGGCCCAGACCGAGCAGAATCTGTGGGAAGAGTACCTGGCCCTGAGCGAGCGCCACAAGCACTTCGCCATGCGCAAGGTGCTGGACCAGAGCCAGATCTACCCGGTCTTCCGTGAGCTGTTCAAGAAGGAAGGGGTTGACGCATGAATGCCGACACTCGCAGCAGCCGCATGCTGCCTTCACCGTCCGACTGGACCTTCGAACTCATCAACGATTACCACCAGGTGATCCGGGAGACGGCCGAGAGCTTCAAGCTCGACACCTACCCGAACCAGCTGGAGATCATCACGGCCGAGCAGATGATGGACGCCTACGCCAGCGTGGGCATGCCGGTGAACTACCGCCACTGGAGCTACGGCAAGGAGTTCATCGCCACCGAGAAGAACTACCGCCGCGGGCACATGGGGCTGGCCTATGAAATCGTCATCAACTCCAACCCCTGCATCAGCTACCTGATGGAAGAAAACACCATGGCCATGCAGGCCCTGGTGATCGCGCACGCGGCCTACGGCCACAACAGCTTCTTCAAGGGCAACTACCTGTTCCGCATGTGGACCGATGCGGGCTCGATCATCGACTACCTGGTCTATGCCAAGAAGTACGTGGCCCAGTGCGAAGAGCGCCATGGCATCGAGGCCGTGGAAGAGTTGCTCGACAGCTGCCATGCCCTGATGAACCACGGCGTTGACCGCTACCGCCGGCCCAGCAAACTTTCGCTCAGCAAAGAGCTGGCCCGCCGCGAAGAGCGCGAGACCTACCTGCAACAGCAGGTCAACGACCTGTGGCGCACGCTGCCGCGCCGTGCCGACCGCCCGGAAGAAGAGGCCGTGCGCCGCTTTCCGGCCGAGCCGCAGGAGAACCTGCTGTACTTCATCGAGAAGAACGCGCCGCTGCTGGAGCCCTGGCAGCGCGAGATCGTGCGCATCGTGCGCAAGGTGGCGCAGTACTTCTACCCGCAGCGCCAGACCCAGGTCATGAACGAGGGCTGGGCTACCTTCTGGCACTACACCCTGCTCAACACCATGTACGACCGCGGCCACCTGGCCGACGGCATCATGCTGGAGTGGCTGCAGTCGCACACCAATGTGGTGTTCCAGCCGCCGGTGGGGCACCGGGCCTACAGCGGCCTGAACCCCTATGCGCTGGGCTTTGCGATGTACACCGACCTCAAGCGCATCTGCGAAAAGCCCACGGAAGAAGACCGGCGCTGGTTCCCCGAGTTCGCCGGTTCGGCCGAAGGCTGCGACCCGGCCGATAACGCCTGGCTCAAGACCCTGGATTACGCCATGCGCAATTTCAAGGACGAGAGCTTCGTGGGCCAGTTCCTGTCGCCCAAGGTGATGCGCGACTTCCGTCTGTTCGCCATTCACGACGACGAGCACGAGCGCGAGATGGAGGTCTCGGCCATCCACGACGAGCAGGGCTACCGCAGCCTGCGCGAAGCTTTGTCCCGCCAGTACGACCTGGGCAGCCGCGAGCCCAACATTCAGGTCTGGAGCGTGAACCTGCGCGGCGACCGCTCGCTCACCTTGCGGCACACCCAGCACAACAGCCGCCCCTTGCATGGCGACACCCGCGAGGTGCTCAAGCATGTCGCGCGCCTGTGGGGTTTCCCGGTGCACCTGGAAAGCGTCGATGGCCAGGGCACATCCCGCCAGCAATGGACGGTGGTGCCGGCCAACATGGATTGACCGGAAAACCGGGGGGCAGGGCGCGGCCTGCGGGTTTCGCGCCCTGAAACCCCTCCGGAATAGCGCAAGGGGCACCCCCCTTATCCCGCTAAAGAAAAGCGGGGCGCTGCGAACAATGGTGACAAGGACGAAGTACCCCCTTGCACCATGTCAGACGACTCACAGGACAAACAGTTACCAGCCTCGGAGCGGAAGCTTTCCAAAGCCCGCGAAGACGGCCAGGTGGTGCGCTCCAAAGACCTGGGGCACTTCCTGGTGTTGCTGGCCGCCACGGGCATCCTGATCGCCCTGACGCCCACCTGGTTCGATGCCGTGGGCAAGCTGCTGCGCAGCGGTCTGATCTTTGACGCCCGCACGGTCGCGGCCCCCGACATGATGGTGCAGCGCCTGGGCCAGTGGGTCACGCAGGCCCTGGTGCTGGTGGTGCCTCTGGCCCTGGGCATTGCCCTGGCCTCGGTGGCCGCCAGCGTGGCTGCCGGCGGCTGGGTCATGACCTTCAAGGTGATCGCGCCCAAGTTCAGCAAGCTCGACCCCTTGCAGGGCATTGGCAATGTGTTTTCCAAGAAGCAGCTGCTCGATGCGCTGAAGGCCTGCGCCATGGGGCTGGTCATCGGAGCCGTGGGCTGCCTGTTGCTGTGGAAGCGCTGGCCCGACCTGGTCAACCTGCTGGCGCTCCCCTTGCCTGCTGCTTTTGCCGCTGTGGGTGAGGCCGTGCGCAGCGTGCTGATGAGCCTGCTGCTGGTGGTGGCCGCTTTTGCCTTGCTCGACTGGCCCTTGCAGAAGTACCTGTTTGCCGAGCAGATGAAGATGAGCCACCAGGAAGTCAAGGACGAGTTCAAGCAGCAGGAAGGCAACGTCGAGGTCAAGAACAAGATCAAGCAGATCGGCCGCGAGCGTGCCCGCAAGCGCATGCTGGCCAATGTGCCTCAGGCCGATCTGGTGGTGATGAACCCCACCCACTATGCCGTGGCCCTCAAGTACGACGACGGCACCATGGGCGCCCCGCGTGTGGTGGCCAAGGGCCTGGACCTGATGGCCTTCAAGATCCGCGACATCGCCACGGAACACGAGGTGCCGGTGCTGGAAGCGCCGCCCCTGGCGCGTGCCTTGTACGCCACCACCGAGGTGGACGCCGAAGTGCCCATGGCCCTGTACAGCGCCGTGGCCCAGGTGCTGGCCTATGTGTACCAGCTCAAGGCCGCCCTGGCCGGCAAGGCCCCCATGCCGGGCCACATGCCCGACCTGGACGTGCCGCGAGACCTCGACCCCCACCACACCCGTGGAGCCTGACGCATGAACGAGCTGCTGTTGAAACTCAAGGGCCTGTCAGGCCAGGACGCCAAGACCTTCCAGGTCATGGCCGCCCCCGTGGTGGTGCTGATGGTGCTGGTGATGATGGTGCTGCCGCTGCCACCGCTGCTGCTGGACCTGTTTTTCACCTTCAACATCGCCATGGCCCTGATGGTGATGATGGTGTCGGCCACCATGAAGCGCCCGCTCGATTTTGCGGCGTTTCCGGCGGTGCTGCTGCTGACCACGCTGCTGCGCCTGTCTCTGAACGTGGCTTCCACCCGTGCGGTGCTGATGAATGGCCACACCGGCACCGGGGCGGCCGGCCAGGTGATCGAGTCTTTCGGTCATGTGCTGATCGGCGGCAACTTCGCGGTGGGCATCATCGTGTTCGCCATCCTGGTGATCATCAACTTCGTGGTGATCACCAAGGGTGCCGAGCGCATCGCCGAAGTGGGCGCACGGTTCACCCTGGACGCCATGCCTGGCAAGCAGATGGCGATCGACGCCGACCTGAACGCTGGCCTGATCGACGAGGCCGAGGCCAAGAAGCGCCGCCGCGAGGTCGGTGAAGAAGCCGAGTTCCATGGCTCCATGGACGGTGCCTCCAAGTTTGTGCGAGGCGACGCCATCGCCGGCATCCTGATCCTGTTCATCAACATCATCGGCGGCTTCATCATCGGGGTGGCTCAGCATGACCTGAGCGCCGGTGACGCCGCCAGCACCTACGTGCTGCTGGCCGTGGGTGACGCGCTGGTGGCCCAGATCCCGGCCCTGCTGATCTCGGTGGCCTCGGCCATGGTGGTGTCCCGCGTGGGCAAGGACGAAGACGTGGGCGCCCAGATCATCGGGCAGGTGTTCCGCAATGCGAAGGTGATGGGCGTGGCCGCGGGCGTGATCGCCCTGATCGGCATGGTGCCCGGCATGCCCTTTTTCATCTTCGTGCCCGCGGCCGGTGTGCTGGGCTGGGGGGCCTGGAAGCAGTACCTGCGCGCCGAGGCCGAGAAGAATCAGCCGAAGGCCAGCGACAAGCCGGCCGAAGGCCCGCAACTCAATGGCGAGGCCTCCTGGGATGACCTGCAGCCGGTCGACACACTGGGCCTGGAGGTGGGTTACCGACTGATCCAGCTGGTCGACACGGCCCGTGGCGGCGACCTGCTCAACCGCATCAAGGGCGTGCGCCGCAAGTTCGCGCAAGAGGTGGGTTTCCTGCCGCCTTCCGTGCACATCAAGGACAACCTGGAACTTCGGCCTGCGGTCTACCGCATCACCTTGCGTGGCGCCGTGGTGGGCGAGGGCGAGGTCTACCCCGGCATGCTGATGGCCATCAACCCGGGCCACGTGACCAACCCGCTGCCCGGCACCCAGGCCATCGACCCGGCTTTTGGCCTGCCTGCGGTGTGGGTGGAAGAACGCCAGCGGGAAGCAGCGCAAATGGCCGGGTACACCGTGGTTGATTCCTCGACCGTCGTGGCCACCCACCTTTCACACTTGATGCAAGTCCACGCCGCCAAGCTCCTGGGCCGAGTCGAAACCCAGCAACTGGTGGAACACGTGACGAAACTGGCTCCCAAACTCATCGAAGACGTGGTACCCAAGATGGTCGGCATTGCCACCCTGCAGAAGGTCTTGCAGCTCCTCCTGGACGAGGGTGTGCACATCCGCGACATGCGCTCGATCATCGAGACGCTGGCCGAGCAGGCCGCGCTCACCCCGGGCCTGGCCAGCGATGCCAACGAGATGGCCCGCCGCATCCGGGTGGGGCTGGCCCCGGCCATCGTGCAGCAGATCTACGGCCCGGTGCGCGAGCTGGACGTGATCGCCATCGAACCCGACCTCGAACGCCTGCTCAGCCAGGCCCTGAATTCGCCCAACGGCCCCATGCTCGATCCGGGCGTGGCCGACCACCTGACCCGCCAGGCCGCCGAAGCCTCGCAGCGCCAGGAAAACCTGGGCCACCCCGCCTGCCTGCTGGTGCCGGACAACATCCGCCCCAGCCTGGCCCGCTTGCTCAAGCGTGCGGCCCCGCGCCTGAAGGTGCTGGGCCACAGCGAGATCCCTGAGACCCACTCCATCCGCATTGGTACCCTGATTGGAGGCCACGCATGAACGTCAGACGCTTCACCGGTCGCACTTCGCGCGAAGCCATGCAGAAGGTCAAAGAGGCCTTCGGCAACGATGCCATCGTGCTGTCGAACAAGGCAGCCCCCGAGGGTGGTGTGGAGATCATGGCCATGGCCCCCGAGGGCATGGCCGCCATCGAGAAACAGGCGGCCCATCAGAGCCGTCAGGAACCGGTGGACGAGGGCAGCAAGGCCCCCAAGGGTGGCGCCCGCCAGGCCGTGGCCTCGCTGGCCACCACCGTGCAGGAAGATGTGCGCCAGCTGGCCATGAGCACGCTGTCCTTCCAGGACTATGTGCGTGAACGCATGCTGCGCCGCCGCCAGGCCGCCCTGAAGGCCCGCATGGAGCCCGAACTGGCCCCCACGCCCGAAGACCAGCTGGCCCAGCGCGTGGGCAGCAACGGGCAGGGCGCCGCCAAGGCCCCGGCCCTGGCGGCTCGCACCCGCGCCGTGGTTGACGAGCCCCTGGACCTGGCCCAGCCTCTGCCCAGCGCAGCGGCGCAAGCTGCGCCCCGCGTGGCCTTGGCTGTGGCCGAGCTGCCGCAGGCCGCTGCCCAGCTGGAGCCGCAGGCCCAGCCCCTGCCTCAAAGCGCCCCGCAACGCCCCGGCCTGTGGAGCGACCCGGCCGACCTGACCATGTCGCAGATGGTGGCCCAGACGCCCAAGCCCACCCCGGGCAACGCCCGACCCAGCGCCACCGCCGTGGCCGCCGCACAGGTGGCAGCGCCCGACGATGGCACCCGCGAAGCCCTGGCGGCTGCGCAGGCGGCCAATGCGTCCATGCTGGGCGAGCTGCGGGCCATGCGCGCCATGATGAAGGAGCGCTTTGAAACCATCGCCTTCATCGAGCGCCTGCAACGCACCCCCAGCCAGGCCACCATGGCCCAGCGCCTGCTGGATGGCGGCTTCTCGCCCGTGCTGATCCGCAAGATGATCGACGGCATGCCCGCCGACGTGGTGGCCGGCCAGCGTGACCCCATGGACTGGGCCGGCATGGTGCTCGAGCGCAACCTGAACACCGCCGACAACGAACCCAACATCGAAGACCAGGGCGGCATCTTTGCCCTGATCGGTGCCACCGGCGTGGGCAAGACCACCAGCACCGCCAAGCTGGCCGCATTGTTCGCGGCCAAGCACGGCGCGCACAACCTGGGCCTGATCACCCTCGACGCTTACCGGATGGGCGCCCACGAGCAGCTGCGCGCCTACGGCCGCATCCTGAACGTGCCCGTGCACATTGCCCACGACCGCGCCGCGCTGGAAGACCTGCTCGAGCTGCTGGCCGGCAAGAAGATGATCCTGATCGACACGGCCGGCATGCCCCAGCGTGACGCCCGCACCCGCGAAATGCTGGAGATGGTCAGCCACAAGTCAATCCGCAAGCTGCTGGTGGTCAACGCCTCGGCGCAGGGCGACGCCATCGAAGACGTGCTGGTGGCTTACCAGGCCCACAAGTGCGCTGGCGTGGTGCTCTCCAAGCTGGACGAAGCCGTGAAACTCGGCCCGGCCCTGGATGCGTTAATTCGTCACAAGACCAAGATCCTTGGCGTCGCCAATGGTCAACGGGTGCCCGAAGATTGGCATCGTCTGACCGCGACTTCGCTGGTGCACCGGGCCTTGCGGGCCAGCCTGAACCCGGCTTTCCGCCTCGACCCCAACGAAGTCAGCCTGATCCTGGCGGCCAACGCCCTGTCGGACACCGCCGCTGCCAACCCCTCTTCTGCCGCCTGAGCCCGAGCCGTTCATGAACCCTCCGCTCAACACGATGACAGCCCCTGCTGCACGTCCGGTGGATCAGGCCCATGGCCTGCGGCAGATGTTCCAGACCCGTGTGCTGCGCTTCATCCCGGTGGTGTCCAACCCCGAGGTGATGTACGGCGGCGTGGTGCTCGAACGCCTGTGTGCGGCCTACGCCGGCTTTGGCCTGCGCACCCTGGTGGTCGACGCCGGCGAGCGCGCCCGACGCCCCTCCGAACTGGCCGAATTCGACCTGCGCGAAGGCCTGGAAGAGCTCTCGCCGCATGTGCACTACCTGCCAGCCAAGGGCCTGCCGCTCAAGCATGTCGATGCCCAGGGCTGCAGCCAGACCCTGGTCGACGAGATCGCCGATGCCGCACCCCAGATGGACGTGGTCCTGCTGCATGCGCCGGCCAGCGAGCTGGTGCGGGTGCTGGGGCGCGGCTCGAAAGGGCACAACGTGCGCCCGTTGTTGTTCACCGACGAACGCGCCGAAGGCCTCACGCATGCCTATGCCGGCGTGAAGGTGATGGCGCAGCGCGCGAACTGGATGGCCCACGACCTGATCGTGTGTGCCGCCCCCAACTCACAGCTGGCGCCGCAGGTGGCCCGCCGTCTGGCGCAATGCGCCGACAGCTTCCTGCACGCGGCCCAGCATGCCTGGCTGCCCATCAACCCGATGGAGCCGCCCACCCGGGAGCCCTCTGCGCGCTTCCTGGAAATGGCTGCCGACCTGCTGCGTTGTGCCATGCCGCACACCCTGGGCGACAGCGCCTTTGATCAACTGGTCTCGCCGGGTGCGGCCTTGCCGTCCCGCCACGCACCGGTCTTCAACTGAATGACGTTCATGGAGCAGAACATGTACACCGCCAAAGGCCGCCTCGATCTGAACGCGATGCTCCACCAGTACAGCCCGCTGGTGCGGCGCCTGGCGCATCAGATGATCGCCAAGCTGCCGGCCAACGTCGAAATCGACGACCTGATCCAGGTGGGCATGATTGGCTTGAGCGATGCGCTCAGCCGCTTCGATGCCGGGCAGGGCGTGCAGTTCGAGACCTTCGCTACCCAGCGCATCCGCGGCGCCATGCTCGACGAGCTGCGCGGCGCCGACTGGATGAGCCGCGGCACCCGCAAGCAGCAGCGCGACATCGAAGGCGCCGTGCACCGGCTCGAGCAGAAGCTGGGCCGTGCGCCGCAGGAAAGCGAGATCGCCAAGGAAATGGGCATCACGCTGGTCGAGTACCAGGAAATGCTGGGCAAGGTGCGTGGCACCCAGCTCATCTACCTGGAAGACATGAGTGGTGACGATGGCGACAGCGACTATCTCGACCGCCATGTGGCCGACGAGGGCAACGACCCCTTGTCGCTGATCCAGGACCACCGCATGCGCGAGGCCCTGGTCGAAGCCATCAAGAACCTGCCCGATCGGGAGCAGTACGTCATGAGCATGTACTACGAGCAGGACATGAACCTCAAGGAAATTGCCGCCGTGCTCGGGGTGACCGAATCACGTGTGTGCCAGCTTCACAGCCAGTCCATCGCCCGGTTGCGTGTGAAGCTTCGGGAGTGGTGATGTCCTTGCCATTCGAACGGGCGAAGGCCGCCGCAGGCATCGCGGGCTTGCGGCCACTTCAAGGGGAACAGCCATGCTGTTGCCGTTCCGTTCGCGACCACAGGCTGAGGTGGTCGCGTCCGTGCAGCGCGAGCCGGTGGATGACCGGCCCGATGCACTGAGCCTGGCTCGCCAGCTGCAGCAGGACACGTCCGGGCTGGGGCTGGAGGCCGCGCAATTGCGTGGCACGCTGGAAGACAGCGCCGCTGTGGCCGAGCGCCAGGCAGGGGCACTGTCGCAACTGGTGGGGCAGCTCGACCGCATTTCCGAGGCGCAGTCCGCCATCCGAAGCCGCACCGACGACAGCCTGCAGGCCGTGGGCCAGGCCCGCGCGGCCGTCGATCAGGTGGGCCATGAAGTGTCGGCCCTGGTGGCCTCGCTCAAGGAGGTGGCGGAGGCCGCCCGAGAAATCACTCAGATTGCCCTGCAGACCCGGCTGGTGGCCTTCAATGCCTCGGTCGAGGCCAAGCGCGCCGGTGAAGCCGGCCGCGGCTTTTCGGTGGTGGCCGACGCCGTGCGCGACCTCTCCACCCAGGTCGAGACCACGTCCAAGGCCATCATGAGCACCGTGTCTGCACTGGATGGCCGCGTGCAGGCCCTCGAGCGGGACATCCGCCGCACCCCGGAAGAGGGCCACACCCAAGGCTTCCAGGCCGCCTTGCGCCATGTGGAAGAAGGCGTGGCGCGCATCAGCGAATCGGCAGCGCAGAGCATCGAGGTCAGTGGCGAGTTGCAGCACCAGGGCCAGCGCATGGCCCAGGAGGTGCAGGCCTCACGCCAGGCGCTGTCGCAGGCGGTGCGCCGCAGCGAGACCGTGCTGGGTGTGTCCGAGCGCCTCATGGAGGTCATTGCGTCTTGCGGCGTGCAGACCGCCGACACGCCCTACATCGAGATGGCCCAGCGGGTGGCTGGCCAACTGGCCCAGACCCTGGAAGACGCACTGGCCAGTGGCCAGCTCAGCGAGGCCCAACTCTTCGATGATGACTACCGACCCGTGCAGGGCAGCAACCCCTTGCAGCACCTGACCCGATTCAACCCGGTCACCGATGCACGTTTCCCGGCCATCCAGGAGCCGGCGCTCGACGCCTTGCCCAACGTGGTCTTCTGCATCGGCGCCGACCGCAACGGCTACATCCCCACCCACAACCGCAAGTACTGCCAGACCCAGCGCGCGGGCGATGTGGTCTGGAACACGGCCAATGCCCGGTGGCGACGCATCTTCAACGACCGCACGGGGCTGGCCTCGGCCCGCAACACCCGGCCCTTCCTGCTGCAGACCTACCGCCGCGACATGGGCGGTGGCCAGTTCGTCATGCTCAAGGAGGCCTCAGCGCCCATCGTGGTGCGAGGGCGCCACTGGGGTGGGTTGCGGCTGGCCTACCGGTTTTGAACGCGTTTCGGCATACCCCAAGGGGTATAAGCCCTCAAGTTCACAGGGGATTATCCGAAACCCAAGGTGACATCGACTGGACACGAGCTGTACGAAAATGAGTCATTCTGAACACACATCACGCATCGCACCGGCCGATCAGGTGGTGCTGAGTGCCATCGGCCTGACCGCACTGGGGGCTGTGGCCTATGCCGGCGTCTACGGCAGTGTGGGGCTGGTCATCACCCTGGCCATCGTGCTGGTGGGGCTGTCCACCGCGGCGGCCCTGGCGGGCGGTGGTCGCGCCTTGAGCCAGTGGGCCATGCCCGTTCTGGGCATGGCCACGGTGGGTCTGCTGATCCATGCCGCACGCGGGCACAACGAGGCCCACTTTGCGGTGTTCGCCTTCATGGCCTGTCTGGTGGTGTACCGCAAGGTGGTGCCTGTGGTGGTGGGGGCTGCAGCCATTGCGGTGCACCACCTCAGCTTCAACTACATGCAGGCCTGGGGGTGGGGGCCCATCTGCTTCACCGAGCCTGGCCTCATGAAGGTGGTCGAGCATGCGGTGTACGTGGTGGCCGAAGCCGCGGTGCTGATCTTCCTGGCATTGCGCGCGCAGCGTGATTTCCAGGCGGGTGAAGAAATCACCCTGGCTGTCGAGCGCATGATGTCTGACGACGGTCGAGTGGACCTGCAGGCGGCTCGCATGCAGGCCGAAAGCAAAGCAGGCCAGCGCCTGCAGGATGCCCTGGCCCACATCACCGAGGCCATGCAGGAAGTGCACCGTGCCGCCGAGGCCATTCGCCAGGCCTCATCGACCATCCAGCAGGGCAACAGCGACCTGCAGATGCGCACCGAACAGGCGGCGTCCAGCATCCAGGAAACCGCGGCCGCGGTCGAGGAAATTGCCGGCACCATCAAGTCGAGCGCCGAAAGTGCCCGTCAGGCCAATGGCGTGGCCCTGAAGGCGTCCGAGGTGGCCACCGAGGGCGGTGATGCGGTCAACCGGGTGGTCGACACCATGTCCGGCATCCAGAATTCCAGCCGCAAGATCACCGACATCATCGGCGTGATCGACGGCATTGCGTTCCAGACCAACATCCTGGCCCTCAATGCCGCGGTCGAAGCGGCCCGGGCCGGCGAACAGGGCCGCGGCTTTGCCGTGGTGGCCGGTGAGGTGCGCACCCTGGCCCAGCGCAGCGCCGAGGCCGCCCGCGAGATCAAGCAGCTCATCACCGACAGCGTCGAGCAGGTCGACACCGGCAGCCAGCTGGTGGGCAGCACGGGCGAAACCATCGGGCAGGTGGTGCAACAGGTGCGTCAGGTGACCGATCTGATCAGCCACATCTCCACCTCCAGCAGCGAACAGAACGACGGCATCGGCCAGATCAATCAGGCCATCAACCGCCTGGACGCCACCACACAGCAGAACGCGGCGCTGGTGGAGCAGACCTCGGCCGTGGCCCACGGACTGCAGCAGATGAGCGACGAACTGCACCACGCGGTGTCGCAGTTCCGCTTGCCCGATCTGGCCATGCGGTGATCGCATCGGATGCCGTGTGCACATGAAAGAGGGGCCCCTCGGGGCCCCTCTTTCATGTTGTGGTGGATGGTACGGTGCCCGGCGGGTCAGCCCACCCGCCCGATCAGCAGGTATTCCATCAGGGCCTTCTGCACGTGCATGCGGTTCTCGGCCTCGTCCCACACCACCGACTGAGGCCCGTCGATCACCTCGGCCTCGACCTCTTCACCGCGGTGCGCAGGCAGGCAGTGCATGAACAGGGCATCGGGCTTGGCCACGGCCATCATGTCGGCATCGACACACCAGTCGGCAAACGCCTTCTTGCGGGCCTCGTTCTCGGCTTCATAGCCCATCGAGGTCCACACGTCGGTGGTCACCAGGTTGGCGCCACGGCAGGCGTCCATCGGGTCTTTGAAGACCTTGTAGCAATCCTTGCTCGAGATGCCGGCCACCTGCGGGTCGATCTCGTAGCCGCTGGGCGTGCTCACGTGCACGGTGAAGCCCAGCAGCTCGGCCGCCTGCAGCCAGGTGTTGGCCATGTTGTTGCCATCGCCCACCCAGGCCACCACCTTGCCTTCGATCGAACCGCGGTGCTCGATGTAGGTGAAGATGTCGGCCAGGATCTGGCAGGGGTGGTATTCGTTGGTCAGCCCGTTGATGACGGGCACGCGCGAATTGGCCGCGAACTTGGCGATCTTGGCCTGTTCGTAGGTGCGGATCATGACCAGGTCGACCATGCGCGAGATCACCTTGGCGCTGTCCTCGATGGGCTCGCTGCGGCCCAGCTGGCTGCCGTCGGTGGTCAGGTGCACCACCGAGCCGCCCATCTGGTACATGCCGGCTTCAAAGCTCACGCGCGTGCGGGTGGAGGCCTTCTCGAAGATCATGGCCAGTGTGCGGTCGGCCAGCGGCTGGTACTTCTCGTAGTTCTTGAAGCGTTGCTTGATGATGGCCGCGCGTTCGAACAGGTAGGCGTACTCAGGGGCCCGCAGGTCCTTGAACTGCAGGTAATGCTTGATGAGGCTGTTGCCGGGCTTCATGGTGGGGCTCGGGGTAGGGCAGGCCACCGGTGGGCGGCCTGCGTTCAGGGTCAGGCTTGTTCGGCCAGGAATTGGCGAATGATCGGGGCCAGCAGGGCCACGCACTCGTCGGCCTCGGCCTCGGTGAAGATCAGGGGCGGCAGCAGGCGCACCACGGTGTCGGCCGTGACCGACAGCAGCAGGCCGGCTTCCAGTGCCCGGCTCAGGATCACGCCGCAGGGGCGGTCCAGCTCGATGCCGATCATCAGGCCCTGACCGCGGATGTCCTTCACGCCGGGCAGCTCGCCCAGCTCGCGGCGCAGTGCGGCCATCAGGTGTGCGCCCACCTTGGCGGCATTGGCCATCAGGCCGTCTTCCTCCATGATGCGCAGCGTTTCCACACCGGCACGCATGGCCAGCGGGTTGCCGCCGAAGGTGGTGCCGTGGTTGCCGGGTTGCAGCACGTTCGCGGCCTTGGGGCCGCACACCACGGCGCCGATGGGCACGCCCGAGCCCAGGCCCTTGGCCAGGGGCATCACGTCGGGCTGGATGCCGGCCCACTGGTGGGCGAACCACTTGCCGGTGCGGCCGATGCCGCATTGCACTTCATCGAGCATCAGCAGCCAGCCTTGCTTGTCGCACAGGGCGCGCACAGCCTGCAGGTACTCGGCGCGGGCCGGGTTGATGCCGCCTTCACCCTGGATCACCTCCAGGAACACGGCGGTCACGTTCGGGCGGGTGCGGGCCACTTCTTCCATGGCCGCAATGTCGTTCAAGGGCACGCGCACGAAGCCCTCGACCAGCGGGGCAAAGCCGGCGTGCACCTTGGGGTTGCCGGTGGCCGACAGCGTGGCGATCGAGCGGCCATGGAAGGCCTTTTCGAACACCACCACCTCGGCGCGGTCGATGCCCTTGTCATGGCCGTACTTGCGCGCGATCTTCAGGGCGGCCTCGTTGGCTTCCAGGCCCGAATTGCAGAAGAACACATTGGTCAGGCCCGAGCGCTCGACCAGCATGGCGGCCAGTTGTTCCTGCAGCGGCACCTGGTAGTAGTTGCAGCAGTGGATCATCTTGGCCACCTGGTCCTGCAGGGCAGGCACCAGCTTGGGGTGGGCATGCCCCAGGGTGTTCACCGCAATGCCCGACAGCGCGTCCAGGTAACGTCGGCCCTCGGTGTCCCAGACGCGGGCGCCTTCGCCGTGCGACAGGGCAACGGGCAGGCGGCCGTAGGTGGGCATCACGTGGGGCATGGGCGCGGCGGCGGTCATGGAAACCTTTCCTGGGGTGTCAACAGCGGTTGAAACAATGAAAAAGGCGCAGTGCATGCAGTGCATGAGGCTGCGCCTTGCATGCATTGTAAGGAATGCACGGGGGCACTGTCACCCGTGGCCGTGACAGCCTCAAGACGGAGCGTCCCCGGCCGATACGCTGAAGATGACCGAGAAAGGACGGTGGCAAGCCACAAGGGTTTTCACCACCGTGTCCGACCTGGGTGCAAGGGTTCTGGCACCGAATTTGCGTCCAGCGTCTTGACGTTGGACAATGGAGGGATTCCTGATGGAAACAGTCACAGACCCTGTCTCCTCAGACGCGGCGGCATTGGCGGAACACCCTTCGCCGGTTTCGCCGAGCATCCTCCGCGGGGGTCCGACACAATCGGCCCCTGAGCATCGTCAACCTGGCAATGGATCCATTGCACAGACCGTGGGAACGAACAGCGTGTCCACCACTGCACCGGCAGGTTCTGCCGCGGCCATTGCCATGGCCAAACCCCGGGAAGTCTTCATCCAGGGGGTCACGTCCAAGGGGCAGACCTTCCGCCCCAGTGACTGGGCCGAACGCCTCGCAGGTGCCATGTCCTGCTTCCGTCCGGGCGGCGGCCGTGGCGGCATCGCCGACCACATTGGCTACTCCCCCTACTGCGTGCCCACCACCCTCGGCGAGGTCAAGTGTGTGGTGGTCAACGAGGCCCTGCGCAAGCTCGAACCCATGGCCTGGGATTTCGTCATGAACTTTGCGCGCGACAACGACCTGCAGGTGGTCGACGCCTGCCTGCTGCCCGATCTCTGAGCGCTTGCTGCCTTTCGGGGCGTTCCTGGCCTGACCCAGGCACAAAAAACCCGCCAGCGGCGGGTTTTTTCATGGGGCGGCACCCGCGTGGGGCGCCAGGCACCGATCTCAGGCGGCCAGGGCCTTGATCTTGGCCGACAGGCGGCTCTTGTGGCGAGCGGCCTTGTTCTTGTGGAAGATGCCCTTGTCGGCGATCGAGTCGATCACCGATTGTGCCGACTTGAAAGCTTCAGCGGCTTGGGCCTTGTCGCCAGCCTTGACAGCCTTCAGCACGCTCTTGACGGCGGTGCGGAACTTCGAACGCAGGGCAGCGTTGGCGGCGTTGATCTTGACGTCCTGACGGGCGCGCTTGCGACCCGAGGCGATGCGGACGGTCTTCTTGGCTTTGGATGCAGATGCCATTTTGCGTGGGGCCTTGGGAATGACTGGGGCACTGCCCGGCACCTGCCGAACGGCCTCCAATTCTCACCCGACAAGGCCGAGTTGGTTGGAAAACCGCAGAGTATAACGCCAGCCAGGCCCTCAGTCAAAAGCCTCGGGTGTGCTTTCTATAATGCGCCATGAGCCTGTTCAAGTCTGCCTCCATCGTCTCTCTGTTGACGCTGGCTTCTCGCATCACCGGTCTGGTCCGTGAGCAACTGTTTGCTTCCCAATTCGGGGCCAGTGCCACCACCGATGCCTTCCAGGTGGCCTTTCGCATCCCCAACCTGTTGCGCCGCCTGTTCGCCGAGGGCGCGTTTTCGCAGGCTTTCGTGCCCATTCTGGGAGAAACGCGCGCCAGGAAGGGCGACGAAGCCACCCGCAGCCTGATCGATGCCGTGGGCACCGTGCTGTTCTGGGCCTTGCTGGTGGTGTCGGTGCTGGGGGTGGTGGGTGCGCCCGTGCTGGTGTGGCTGATGGCCTCGGGTCTGAAAGAAAGCGGCGGGCTCGATGCGGCGGTGACCATGACGCGCTGGATGTTCCCCTACATCGGGTGCATGTCGATGGTGGCCCTCAGTGCAGGCATCCTCAACACCTGGGGGCACTTTGCCGTGCCGGCGGCCACGCCCGTGCTGCTGAATGTGGCCGTGATCTCGGCCACCGTGGGACTGGCCCCGGTTTTCGCACGCTTCGGGCTGGACCCGGTGCTGGCGGTGGCAGTGGGCGTGATGGCCGGTGGCGTGCTGCAGCTGGCCATCCAGGTGCCCGCGCTCAGGCGTCGTGGGGTGTTGCCCCGCATTGGCCTGAGCCTGGGTGCCTTGCGCACCGCCTGGGCCCATGAGGGCGTGCACCGCATCCTGCGCCAGATGGCGCCGGCCTTGCTGGGGGTGTCGGTGGCGCAGCTGTCGCTGCTGGTGAACACGCAGATTGCCTCCCACCTGGGCCCCGGCGCCGTGTCGTGGCTCACCTTTGCCGACCGCCTGATGGAGTTCCCCACGGCCTTGCTGGGAGTGGCCCTGGGTGTGGTGCTGTTGCCGCAGCTGTCGAAGGCGCAGGCCAGTGGCGATGTGAAGCAGTTCTCCAGCCTGCTCGACTGGGGCTTGCGCCTGGTGGTGCTGCTGGCCTTGCCCAGCGCACTGGCCCTGCTGCTGTTTGCCGAGCCGCTGGTGTCGGTGCTGTACCACTACGGGGCCTTCAAGGATGCCGATGTGGCCCAGACCGTGCGGGCCCTGATGGGCTATGGCGTGGGCCTGATGGGCCTGATCGCCATCAAGATCCTGGCGCCGGGCTTTTATGCCGCGCAGGACATTCGCACCCCGGTGCGCATCGGCATCGCGGTGCTGGTGCTGACGCAGGTGCTCAACGTCGTGTTCGTGCCCTTGTTCCAGCAGGCGGGCCTGGCCTTGTCCATTGGCCTGGCCTCGCTGGTCAATGCGGCCTGGTTGCTGCGGGGGCTGATCTCGACCGGGCGCTACACGCCCGAGCCAGGCTGGGCCCTGTTTGCCTTGCGCGTCATCGTGGCTTCGGCCCTGCTGGGCGCTGGCATGTGGTGGGCCAATGCCCACTTCGACTGGCTGGGCCTGCGCGCGCAGCCATGGCTGCGGGTGGGCTTGCTGGCGGGTTGCCTCGTGGCCGCGGCGTTGGTGTACTTCGGTGTGCTCACGGCCAGTGGCCTGAAGATCCGGCACATGCTGCGCCGCTGAAAGGACAGCGAGGGGGCGCTGGCGGCCACCTCGCTCAGGCCGACACTTGCGCACTCGCGCGCGTTCACAGATGCCGAAGCAGTTCCACGGCCTGTTCGATGCGTTCCACTGCGTGAATCGTCAGCCCCTCGATCGGCTTTTTGGGCGCATTCGCTGCGGGCACCACCGCCACCGTGAAGCCCAGCTTGGCGGCTTCTTTCAGGCGGTCCTGACCACGCGGGGCCGGGCGCACTTCGCCCGCCAGGCCCACTTCGCCGAAGGCAAAAAAACCTTTGGGCAGGGCGCGGCTGCGCAGGCTGCTCTGGATGGCCAGCAGCACGGCCAGGTCAGCCGCTGGTTCGCTGATGCGCACGCCCCCCACCGCGTTCACGAACACGTCCTGGTCGGCGCAGGCCACGCCCGCATGGCGGTGCAGCACAGCCAGCAGCATGGCCAGGCGGTCACGCTCCAGGCCCACGCTCAGGCGGCGGGGAGAGGGGCCGCCCTCGTCGACCAGGGCCTGGATCTCGACCAGCATGGGGCGGGTGCCTTCCAGCGTGACCATCACGCACGAACCAGGCACTGGCTCCGCGTGGGTCGACAGGAAGATGGCGCTGGGGTTGCTGACGCCCTTCAGGCCTTTTTCCGTCATGGCGAACACGCCGATTTCATTGACCGCGCCAAAGCGGTTCTTGATGGCGCGGATCATGCGGAAACTGCTGTGCGTGTCGCCCTCGAAGTACAGCACCGTGTCGACGATGTGCTCCAGCACGCGCGGGCCGGCCAGGGTGCCTTCTTTGGTGACATGGCCCACCAGCACCATGGTGCAGCCGGTCGATTTGGCCACCCGCGTGAGGTGGGCCGCGCATTCGCGCACCTGGGCCACCGAGCCTGGGGCCGAGGTGAGCTGCTCGCTGTAGATCGTCTGGATGGAGTCGATCACGCAGAAGGAGGGTTTTTCGGTCTCCAGGGTGGCCAGGATGTTCTCCAGCTGGATCTCAGCCTGCACGCGCACACCGGTGCCCGCCAGCCCCATGCGCTGGGCGCGCATGGCCACCTGGGCGCCGCTTTCTTCGCCGGTCACGTACAGCACGGGCATCTGGCGCGACAGCGCATCCAGGGCCTGCAGCAGCAGGGTCGATTTGCCGATGCCTGGGTCGCCGCCGATCAGCACCACGCCACCGGCCACGATGCCGCCGCCCAGCACGCGGTCGAGTTCGTCCAGGCCCGTGGGCGTGCGGGCCACGTCGGCCGCTTCGATGTCGCTGAGCGTGGTGACGGGTTGCGCCGCGGCCAGGCCACGCGCCAGGGCCTGCATGCGGTGCTTGGGCGCGGTTTCGGCGCGGCCTTCTTCCAGCGTGTTCCAGGCGTTGCAATGCGGGCACTTGCCCAGCCACTTGGGGCTGGTGCCGCCACAGGCGTTGCAGGTGAAGACGGTTTTTTCGCGGGCCATCTCAGGGTGTGCCGGCCGAGGCTTCGGCCTGAATGGCCTTGAACTTGCGCTCGAGTTCCTGGCGCAACTGGCGACGCAGCTTGGCCGCCTCGAAGCGGCGCTTTTCGTCGGGCGTCTGCGGGGTCAGGGGCGGCACGGGGGTGGGGCGCTTGTCGTCGCCCATGGCCACCATGGTGAAGAAGCAGCTGTTGGCGTGGCGAACCACCTGGGTCTGGATGTTCTCGGCGATCACCTTCACGCCAATCTCCATCGACGAGGAGCCGGTGTAGTTCACCGAGGACAGGAAGGTGACCAGCTCGCCCACGTGGATGGGCTGGCGGAACGTGACCTGGTCGACCGACAGGGTCACGCAGTAGGTGCCGGCATAGCGGCTGGCGCAGGCATAGGCCACCTGGTCGAGCAGCTTGAGGATGGTGCCGCCATGCACATTGCCCGAAAAGTTGGCCATGTCAGGCGTCATGAGCACGCTCATGCGCAGCTGGTGTCGTTGGGCGTCGAAATCCATGGGGCGGTGGGTGTCAGTCGTGATGGGGCGCGCGCACGTCCACGTGCACGCGCGGGGACAGGGCACACATCAGCTCGTAGCCGATGGTGCCGCAATGGTGGGCCACTTCGTCGATGGGCAGCTCGGTGGGCTGGCCCTGCAGGTCGGGGCCCTGGCCCCACAAGGTGACTTCGCTGGCTGGCTGGGCCTGGGGCAGGGCGCTGAGGTCCACCGTGATCATGTCCATCGACACGCGGCCGATCAGGCGCGTGCGCTGGCCGTCGACCAGCACGGGTGTGCCGTCGGGGGCGTGGCGAGGGTATCCGTCGGCGTAGCCACAAGCCACCACGCCGATGCGCATGTCGCGATCGGCCGTGAAGCGGCTGCCATAGCCCACCGTGTCGCCCGCCTTCAGGTGCTGCACGCCGATCAGGCGGCTGCGCAAGGTCATGGCCGGTTGCAGGCCCCAGTGGCGGGCGCTGTGCTCGGGGAAATCGGGTGAGGCGCCGTACAGCATCACGCCGGGGCGCACCCAGTCGCCGCGCACGGCAGGGTCGGTGGCGTGTCGCAAGGTGGCGGCACTGTTGCACAGGCTGCGCTCGCCCGGCAGGTCGTGGCTGGCGCGCTGGAACACCTCGAACTGGCGCGAAATGCCCAGCGGGCCGTCGGCGTCAGAGAAGTGGGTCATCAGCGAGATTTCATCGACCTGCGGCAGCGACGACAGCCGCACCCAGGCGTTGCGGAAGGCGTCGGGCGTGAAGCCCAGGCGGTTCATGCCCGAGTTCATCTTCAGGAACACATGGTGGGGCCATTCGGTCTTGTGGAGGGCCAGCCAGTCGATCTGCTGCTCGCAGTGCACGGTGTGCCACAGGCCCAGCCGAGAGCACCATTCCAGGTCACGGGCGTCGAAGGCGCCTTCGATCAGCAGGATGGGGCCGCGCCAGTCGAGGCGGCGCAGCTTTTCGGCCTCTGCGATGTCGAGCAGGGCAAAGCCGTCGGCACCCCGCAGGCCCTCGTACACGCGCTCCACGCCATGACCGTAGCCATTGGCCTTGACCACGGCCCACACCCGTGCGTCGGGGGCCGCTTGCCGCGCGCGCGCCAGGTTGTGTTGCAGGGCATCAAGGTGGATCAGGGCTTCAAGGGGGCGCGGCATGGTGACATTCTGCCAGCGGGTTCTCCCGCCCCCGTGGCTGGAGGCCTTCTTTGGGGGGGTGTCATGCTATAACCTGCGCCCGGCACTGTCCTTTGTCCCGATGCTGACATCGGGCGGCTCGCTCCCGGAGGGGTCATGCTCTCCATGGCCCCTGTTGCACCTGTTGTCGATCTGCTGCGTCTGAGATGAAAAAAGGCTTCTACACCATCATGTCGGCGCAGTTCTTCAGCTCGCTGGCTGACAACGCGTTGCTGGTCGCCGCGATCGAATTGCTGAAGTCCACCCAGGCGCCCGCCTGGCAGGTGCCAGCCCTGGCCCCCATGTTCGCCTTTTTTTACGTGGCCCTGGCTCCCTTCGTGGGCGCCTTCGCCGATTCGGCGCCCAAGGGCAAGGTCATGTTCTATTCCAACAGCATCAAGGTGGTGGGCTGTCTGATGATGCTGTTCGGTGGCCACCCGCTGCTGGCCTACGCCATCGTGGGTCTGGGCGCTGCAGCCTATTCGCCGGCCAAGTACGGCATCCTGACCGAACTGCTGCCCGCCTCGCAGCTCGTCAAGGCCAATGGCTGGATCGAAGGGCTCACCGTGGGCTCGATCATTCTGGGCGTGCTGCTCGGCGGCCAGCTGGTGGGGCCTGCGGCCTCTTCTGCGCTGCTGAGCCTGGACCTGCCGCTGCTGGACACCGGGGTCGACACGGCCCCCGAGGCGGCCATCGCGTCCATGGTGCTGCTGTACGGCATTGCCGCCCTGTTCAACCTGCGCATTCCCCGCACCGATGCGCCCCTGCAGCCGATGACGGGCAACCTGGGCACCCTGATGGCCGATTTCTGGCAGTGCAACAGCCGCCTGTGGCAGGACAAGCTGGGGCAGATCTCGCTGGCCACCACCACCCTGGTGTGGGGGGTGTCGGGCAACATGCGCGTGATCGTGTTCCCCTGGGCGGCTGCGGCACTGGGCTACAGCACCACCCAGGCCTCGTCGCTGGCTGGCGTGGTCGTGCTGGGCACGGCGGCCAGCGCGGTGTTCGCATCGGTGATGATGAAGCTGGACAAAGCCACCAGCCTGATCCCGCTGGGCATCGCGATGGGCGCCCTGATGCTGTGCCTGAACGTGATCCGGGACCTGTACATCGCGGTGCCGTTCCTGATCATGATGGGCGCCACGGCCGGCTTCCTGATCGTGCCCATGAACGCCCTGTTGCAACATCGCGGGCACAACCTGATGGGGGCGGGTCGTTCGATTGCGGTGCAGAACTTCAACGAGCAGGCCTGCATCCTGCTGCTGGGTGGCCTGTACGCCCTGGGTGTGAAGCTGGGCCTGTCGGCCTTTGGCGCCATCACGGTGTTCGGCCTGATCGTGGCTGGCGTCATGTGGGCCATCGGTCGCTGGCACAAGCACAACACCGTGCACCACAAGGCCGAAGTCGATCGCCTGCTGGAGATCGCCCGCACCGACGGGCATCACTGACCGACTGCCGGGCGTCTGGCCTCAGAGCCAGCCCAACCACTGGTGCCACACCAGCTGGCCCAGATACCGCCCGGGCAGCAGGGTGAAGGCCCCGGCGATCAGGCAGCTGCCGATGTAGGCGCCCCGCATGGTCTTGCTGTGGGCCTGGATGTTGCCTTTCAGCATCTGTCGCAGCCCGACAAACAGGCTGATGAACACGACCAGGATCAGCCCGTGGATGGGCGTGAACCCTTGCCAGTTGGGTAGGCGTGTGTCCCGGATGAAGAAGCTGCTGATGGCTGTGATCACCATCAAGGTGACCCACGCGTAACCTGCAGCGCGGTGTGCATGCCCGCCTTTGGGCACCCACAAGGCCACCGGCCCGATCGCCAGCGCGCCCAGGGCTGCCGTCAGGTGCACGGCCACCAGGGGAGACAGGGTCAGGGGCTCCAGCGGGATGCTCAAGGGTGAGTAGGCCACAGCGGCTCCTTGCGGTCAGGCTCAACGCCGACGGCTGCCCGCGCCGCCCAGGATCGAGCCCAGCACGCCGCGGATGATCTCGCGGCCCACGGTCGAGCCGATGGTGCGTGCAGCCGACTTGGCCACGGTTTCCAGGATGGAGTCCTTGCGGCCACTGCCCTTGAGCAGGCCGCCCGCCACATCGCCCAGCCAGCCGCCACCGGTGGCCTGTGTGGCCGTCTCGGTGGCCGCACCCGCCGCGGCGTCGCCCGCACCGCGGCGCACGGCATGGGCCGCTTCTTCGCGCAGGCTGCCCGTGCGTTCGGCCGGGTCGCTGGGCGCTGCGGCTGCGCGACCTTTGAGCTTTTCGTAAGCCGATTCGCGGTCGACCACCTTTTCGTACACGCCGGCCACCAGCGAGTTCTGCAGCAGCTTGCTGCGTTGCTCGGGCGTGATCGGGCCGATCTGGCTGCCCGGCGGCAGCACGAACACGCGTTGCGTGACGCCGGGGCGGGCCTTGTCGTCCAGCAGGCTGATCAGGGCTTCGCCCACGGCCAGTTCGGTGATGGCGGTGGCGATGTCCAGGCCCGGGTTGGCGCGCATGGTCTCGGCGGCGCTTTTCACGGCCTTCTGGTCGCGCGGGGTGAAGGCGCGCAGCGCGTGCTGCACGCGGTTGCCCAGCTGGCCCAGCACGGTCTCGGGCACGTCCAGCGGGTTCTGGGTCACGAAGAACACGCCCACGCCCTTGGAGCGCACCAGGCGCACGACCAGCTCGATGCGCTCGATCAGGGCCGAGGGCGCATCCTTGAACAGCAAGTGGGCCTCGTCGAAGAAGAACACCAGCTTGGGCTTGTCGAGGTCGCCCACCTCGGGCAGGGTCTCGAACAGCTCGGACAGCATCCACAGCAGGAAGGTGGCGTACAGGCGCGGCGAGTTCATCAGCTTGTCGGCCGCCAGGATGTTGATCACCCCCTTGCCGCCTTCGGTCTGCATGAAGTCGTTGATGTCGAGCATGGGCTCGCCAAAGAACTTGTCGCCGCCTTGCTCTTCGATCTGCAGCAGGCCGCGCTGGATGGCGCCCACGCTGGCGGCGCTGATGTTGCCGTACTCGGTGGTGAAGGTCTTGGCGTTGTCGCCCACGTGCTGCAGCATGGCCCGCAGGTCTTTGAGGTCGAGCAGCAGCAGGCCGTTGTCGTCGGCGATCTTGAACACCAGTTGCAGCACGCCTTCCTGGGTGTCGTTCAGGCCCAGCATGCGCGACAGCAGCAGGGGGCCCATGTCCGACACGGTGGCGCGCACCGGGTGGCCTTGTTCACCGAACACGTCCCACAGCGTGGTGGGGCAGGCCAGGGGCTCGGGCGCCTCGATGCCGCGCTCTTTCAAAATGCCGGCCACCTTGGGCGACAGGCTGCCCACCTGGCTGATGCCGGTCAGGTCGCCCTTGATGTCGGCCATGAACACGGGCACGCCGATCTTGGACAGGCTTTCGGCCAGGCTCTGCAAGGTGATGGTCTTGCCCGTGCCGGTGGCCCCGGTGATCAGGCCATGTCGGTTGGTCAGGGCGGGCAGCAGGTGGCACTCGGTGTCGCCGTGTCGGGCCACGAGGATGGGGTCAGCCATGCGTTGATCTCCAGGTCGGTCAGGCCCCGCCTTCAGGGGGCGGGTAAAATCGCAGTATCACCCAGCTTCAGGCCGGGTCCCCCCACGCGTTGCGCGCTGCCATTCCCACAAGTGGCAGTGCGCTGTGGGCCGTTCCAGTTTCAGACACATCTCCCGGAGCACACTGCCATGGCAGGACATTCCAAATGGGCCAACATCCAGCATCGCAAGGGTCGTCAGGACGAAAAGCGAGGCAAGATCTGGACCCGCATCACGCGTGAAATCATCGTGGCCGCCCGCCAGGGTGGCGGCGACATCGCCATGAACCCGCGCCTGCGCCTGGCCATCGAAAAGGCCAAGGCCGCCAACATGCCGGCCGACAACATCAAGCGCAACGTCGACAAGGCCACCGGCAACCTCGACGGGGTCACGTACGAAGAAATCCGCTATGAAGGCTACGGCATCGGTGGTGCGGCCATCATCGTCGACTGCATGACCGACAACCGCGTGCGCACCGTGGCCGAAGTGCGCCACGCCTTCAGCAAGCACGGCGGCAACCTGGGCACCGAGGGCTCGGTGGCCTTCCAGTTCAAGCACGTGGGCCAGTTCCTGTTCGCCCCGGGCGTGAGCGAAGACAAGCTCATGGAAGTGGCCCTGGAAGCCGGCGCCGAAGACGTGATCACCCACGACGACGGCTCGGTCGAGGTGCTGAGTGCACCGGCCGATTACGAAGCCGTGAAGGCCGCGCTGGAAGGCGCTGGCATGAATCCTGAAATGGCCGAAGTGACCATGCGCGCCGACACCCCGGTGTCGCTCGCCGGTGACGACGCCGCACGCATGCAAAAGCTGCTGGACGTGCTGGAAGATCTGGACGACGTGCAGGACGTCTTCCACAACGCTGAACTGAACTGATCACACCATGAAGATTCTCGTCATTGGCTCGGGTGGCCGTGAGCACGCCCTGGCCTGGAAGCTGGCCCAGTCTCCCAAGGCCCAGAAGGTCTTCGTGGCACCGGGCAACGGCGGCACCGCGCGTGACCCGCGCCTGACCAACATCGCCATCACCGACGTGAAGGCCCTGGCCGATTTCGCCCAGGCCGAAAAAGTTGCCGTGACCGTGGTGGGCCCCGAAGCCCCTCTGGCCGCTGGTGTGGTCGACGAGTTCCGCGCCCGTGGCTTGCGCATCTTTGGCCCCACGCAAAAGGCCGCCCAGCTGGAAAGCTCCAAGGCCTTTGCCAAAGACTTCATGAAGCGCCATGGCATCCCCACGGCCTTCTACGGCACCTTCACCGACGCCGCCCAGGCCCATGCCTACGTGAACGAAAAGGGCGCGCCCATCGTGATCAAGGCCGATGGCCTGGCCGCAGGCAAGGGTGTGGTCGTGGCCATGACCCTGGAAGAAGCGCACGAAGCCATCGACTTCATGCTGCTGGACAACAAGCTGGGCGTGCAGCACAACGCCGGCGGCGCCCGCGTGGTGATCGAAGAGTTCCTGGAGGGCGAAGAAGCCAGCTTCATCGTCATGTCCGACGGCAAGAACGTGACCGTGCTGGCCACCAGCCAGGACCACAAGCGCCTGAAGGACGCCGACGAAGGCCCCAACACCGGCGGCATGGGCGCGTATTCGCCCGCCCCGGTGGTCACGCCCAATGTGTACGCCAAGGCCATGCAGGACATCATCCAGCCCACGCTGGACGGCATGGCCAAAGACGGCATCCCCTTCACCGGCTTCCTGTACGCCGGCCTGATGATCGATGCCGCAGGCAACCCCAAGACACTGGAATTCAACTGCCGCATGGGTGACCCGGAAACCCAGCCGATCATGATGCGCCTCAAGAGCGACCTGGTCGACGTCATGCTGGCCGCCACCGACGGCACGCTCGACCAGATCGAGCTGCAATGGGACCGCCGCTTCGCGTTGGGCGTGGTCATGGCCGCAGGCGGCTACCCGCTCGACCCGAAGAAGGGCGATGTCATCACCGGCCTGCCCGCCGATGCCGATGACGCCATGGTGTTCCATGCCGGCACCGTGCCCAACGAACAGGGCGACACCGTCACCAGCGGTGGCCGCGTGTTGTGTGTGACGGCGCTGGGTGATTCGGCCAAGCTGGCCCAGCAGCGCGCGTACGAGTACATGCGCGGCATCCATTTCGACGGCATGCAGTTCCGCACCGACATCGGCTGGCGCGCCATCAAGTCACCGCGCTGAGCGCAGGCCCCGGAGACCCGCATGAGCACCCCCTTGCCGACCGACACCGTGCGCGCCTACCTGCTGGGCCTGCAGGACCGCATCGTGGCCGCCTTCGAAGCCGAAGACGGCACGCCCTTTGTGCGTGACGCCTGGGTGCGCGCGCCGCACGAGCGCCTGCAGGGCGACGGTTGCTCGCGCCTGGTCGAAGAAGGGCGCGTGCTGGAACGCGGGGGCTGCAACTTCTCGCACGTGAAGGGCCCGCAGCTGCCGCCTTCGGCCACGCAGCACCGGCCCGAGCTGGCGGGGTGCCCCTTCGAGGCCATGGGCGTGTCGCTGGTGTTTCACCCGCGCAACCCCTATGCGCCCACCGTGCACATGAACGTGCGCATGCTGGCGGCCCACAAGGCCGATGGCGAGGTGGTGGCCTGGTTTGGCGGCGGCATGGACCTCACCCCCAGCTACGGTTTCGAAGAAGACGCCGTGCATTTCCACCAGGTGTGCAAGGACGCGCTGGCCCCGTTCGGTGCGGACAAACACCCACGCTTCAAACAGTGGTGCGACGAGTACTTCTTCCTCAAGCACCGCAACGAGGCGCGGGGCGTGGGCGGCATCTTCTTCGACGACTTCTCTGAAGCCGGCTTCGAGGGCGGTTTTGCCATGATCCGTTCGGTGGGCGATGCCTTCACCCAGGCCTACATGCCCATTTTGCAGCGCCGCAAGGCCACGCCCTATGGCGAGCGCGAACGTGATTTCCAGGCCTATCGCCGCGGCCGTTACGTCGAGTTCAACCTGGTGTGGGACCGCGGCACGCTGTTCGGCCTGCAATCGGGCGGTCGCACCGAAAGCATTTTGATGTCGATGCCGCCCATCGTGAAGTGGCGCTACGACTGGCACCCCGAGCCGGGCACGCCCGAGGCGCGCCTGTACACCGACTTCCTGCCCGCGCGGGACTGGGTGTGAGCCTGGGCGCTCGCAAGCTGGGCCTGATGGGGGGCAGTTTCGACCCCGTGCACCAGGCCCATGTGGCCCTGGCCACCACGGCCTTGCAGCACTTGGCGCTCGAAGCCGTGCATTGGGTGCCTGTGGGACAGCCCTGGCAGAAGACTCGCCAGCTGGCCCCGGCCGAACACCGGCTGGCCATGGTGCGGGCGGCCACGCAGCACGAGCCGCGCTTCGTGGTCGATGACATCGAATTGCGTCGCAGTGGCCCTTCGTACACGCTCGACACCGTGCAGGCCCTGCAAGTGCAGCATCCACAGGCCCAGTGGCGCCTGATCATCGGGCAGGACCAGTACGCCAACCTGCACACCTGGCATGGCTGGCAAGACCTGCTGGCCCGGGTCACGCTGGCCGTGGCCTGCCGTGGCGATCAACGGCCGCAGCCTTCGGCCACCTTGGCGGCCCATCCGCATCGCGTGGAGGTCCTGCCCATGCCGCCCATGAACCTGTCTTCCACCGACATTCGGGCGCGACTGGCCCGCGGTGAACGTGCACAAACCCTCGCTCCAGCGATGGTCTCCGAGACCGTCGCAGGCTATATTGACAACCACCACCTCTACGCCCCAGGGCACACACACCTGCATGGACATCCGTAAACTGCAACGCGCCATCGTCGATGGCCTGGAAGACGTCAAGGCTCAGGACATCGTCGTCTACAACACCGAGCACCTGTCGCCGCTGTTCGAGCGCGTCGTGATCGCCTCCGGCACGTCCAACCGCCAGACCAAGGCCTTGGCCTCCAGCGTGCGCGAGTCGGTGAAAGCCGCCGGCTTCCAGGTGATCCGCACCGAGGGTGAATCCAACGGCGAATGGATCATCGTGGACTGCGGCGCCGCCGTCGTGCACGTGATGCAGCCCGTGATCCGCCAGTACTACCAGCTCGAAGAGATCTGGGGCGAGAAGCCCGTGGCGATCGCGACCAAGGCCGTCAAGAAGGGCCTGGTCAAGGCGTCGGAGCCCATGGACGAAGAGCCCAAGCCGGCCAAGAAGGGCAAGGCCAAGGCGGCTGAAGAACCGGCCGCCAAGCCCGCAGCCCGCAAGGTGGCGGCTCGCAAGACCACGGCCAAGGCCGAGGCGCTGGCCCGTCCGACCGCCAAGCCTGCGGCCAAGAATGCTGCCAAGAAGACGGCCGCCAAGCCTGCAGCCAAGACGGCCGCCAAACCTGTTGCCAAGAAGCCTGCCGCCAAGAAGGCCGTGGTCACCAAGGTGGTGGTCAACGAGCCGGTGGTGCGCAAGGTTGCCGCCAAGAAAGCCGCACCCAAGGTGGCTGCCAAGCCCGTGGCCGTGAAGAAGGTCGCGGCCAAGAAGGTGGCTGCCCCGAAGGTTGCCCCCAAAGCAGCACCCAAAGCAGCACCCAAAGCAGCCCCCAAAACCACCGCCGCCAAGCCGGCCGTGAAGAAGGTAGCCGCCAAGAAGGCTGCTCCCGCGGCCAAGAAGGTTGTGGCTCGCAAGGTGGCGGCCAAGAAGACCGCCCGCTGACCCTTGCCCACCCCCACGCCTGCCCTGGCAGCGGCCTGACGCCGTGGCCGCGGCAGGCGGTTCATTTTCTGGCCCATGAAGCTCACCGTCGTCACCATCGGACACCGCCTGCCCGACTGGGCCCAGGAGGCCTGCGAGGATTACCTCAAGCGCTTCCCGCCCGACTGGAAGGTCGAAGTCAAGGCCCTGAAGGCCGAACCCCGCGAAGGCAAACCCGTCGAGGCCATCATGAGGGCTGAGGCGGCCAAGATGGAAGCGGCCATGGACAAAGGCGTGCGCCGGGTCATCCTCGACGAACGCGGCGCCCGCCTGACCAGTGTGCAGCTGGCCGAGCGCGCCGAAGCCTGGCTGCACGACGGCCGTGATGTGGTCTTCGTCATCGGGGGCGCCGACGGCATCGACCCGGCCCTCAAGCAGACCGCCGACGAAGCCATCCGCCTCTCGGACATGACCTTGCCGCATGCGCTGGCCCGCGTGCTGCTGCTTGAGCAGCTCTACCGGGCCTGGTCGCTGCGCAACAATCACCCGTACCATCGGGCCTGATCACCCCATTTCGTGCCTGTTCCGCCCGTGACCGCGCCATTCATCTACCTGGCTTCCCAAAGCCCCCGCCGTCGCCAGTTGCTCGACCAGATCGGCGTGGCCCACCGCCTGCTGTTGCCCGATGCGCATGAAGATGCAGAGGCCCTGGAGGCCGAGCGCCCTGGCGAATCACCCGACGACTACGTGCGCCGCGTGACCCTGGCCAAGCACGAGGCCGCGCAGGCCCGCCTGCAACGCCGCATGGCCACCGAGGGTTGGCCGCAGGCGCCCGTGCTGTGTGCCGACACCACCGTGTGCCTGGGCCCGCAGATTCTGGGCAAGCCGCAAGATGCCGACGACGCCCGCCGCATGCTCGGCCTGCTGTCGGGCCAGTCACACCGCGTGCTCACGGCCGTGGTGGTGAATGGCCAGCTGAAGGTGTCTGAATCGGTGGTGACCTGGCGTGTGCTGCAGGCCGACGAGATCGACCGCTACGTGGCCAGCGGCGAGCCCCATGGCAAGGCCGGTGCGTATGCGGTGCAGAGCCAGGCCGCCGCCTGGATGCAGCGCATGGACGGCAGTTACAGCGGCATCATGGGCCTGCCCTTGTTCGAAACCGCCGAACTGCTGCGCCCCCTGGGCTGGCAGTTCTGACGCCTTCTGGTGCCCCATGCCCTCAGCCCATCCAGCTCAAGCCCATCTTTTGCCCCCTGACTCCGGTGCCTGGCCCGGCCGCGTGCTGCTGGCGGGCGGCACTGGCGCGGTGGGACAGCAGTTGCTGGTCCGCCTGGCCACTCACCCCGGAGTGTCTGCGCTGAAGGTGTTGCTGCGCCGCCCCTTCCCGCTGCCAGCAGGTGCACAAGCCCTGCACACCAGCTGGCAGGACCTGGCCGAGCACCCCGAGTGGTTCCAGGTCGACACTGTGTTTTGCGCCTTGGGCACCACCATCCGCCAGGCCGGCTCGCAAGAGGCCTTTCGTCAGGTCGACCACGACCATGTGCTGGCCCTGGCGCGCCACGCCAAGGCCCAGGGGGTGCGCCAGTTCCTGGTGGTCAGCGCGCTGGGCGCCGACGCCGCCAGCCGCGTGTTCTACAACCGCGTCAAGGGCGAGATGGAGCAAGGCCTGGCGGCCATCGGCTTTGAATCGCTCACCGTGGCCCAGCCCTCGCTGCTGCTGGGCGAGCGTGCCGAGTTTCGCCTGGGCGAGCACCTGGGGCAATGGGGCAGCCGCCTCGCCGGGGGGCTGATGCCGGCCCGCTACCGCCCGGTGCACGTGGCCCAGGTGGCCGCTGGCTTGGTCGACGCCAGCCAGCATCCGCAGCGCGGTCTGCATGTGCTCGACAACATCCAATTGAGGAAGAACCCCGCACCATGAGCCATTCGCATGACATCCTGATCAACTGGGCACCGCAGGAAACCCGCGTGGCCATCATCGAAGGTGGCGCCGTGCAGGAGTTGCACGTCGAGCGAGCCCTTGAGCGGGGCCTGGTGGGCAACATTTACGTGGGCAAGGTGGTGCGCGTGCTGCCAGGCATGCAGTCGGCCTTCATCGACATCGGTCTGGAGCGCGCGGCCTTCCTGCACGTGGCCGACCTGCACACCGAAGCCGGGCAGGGCGGGGCGGGCAAGCCGCCGCGCAACGAGCCGCCCGTGCCCATCGAAAAGCGCCTGCACGAAGGCCAGACCCTGATGGTGCAGGTGCTGAAAGACCCGATCGGCACCAAAGGTGCACGCCTGACCTCGCAGATCAGCGTGGCCGGCCGCATGCTGGTGTACCTGCCGCAAGACGACCACATCGGCATTTCGCAGAAGATCGGCTCGCCCGAAACCCGCGAGCAGCTGCGCGAACGCATGGTGCAGCTGACCCAGGCGGCCGCCCAGGTCGACGGGCGCCCGGCCGGCGGCTACATCCTGCGCACCAACGCCGAAGAAGCCACCGACACCGAGCTGCAGGCCGACATCGCCTACCTGCGCAAGACCTGGCTGGCCGTGCGCGAGCGGGGCCTGAAATCCCCGCCCGGGCAGCTGGTGTACCAGGAGCTGAGCCTGGTGCAGCGCGTGCTGCGCGACCTGGTCACCGAAACCACGCAGACCATCCGCATCGACTCGCGCGAGCAGTTCGAGCTGCTGCAGGCCTTCGGGCAGGAGTACAGCCCCTCGGCCGTGGGGCGCCTGGCGCTGTACCGCGGCGAGCGCCCCATCTTCGACCTCTACAACATCGACACCGAGATCCAGCGAGCACTGGCACGCCGGGTCGATCTGAAATCGGGCGGCTACCTCATCATCGACCAGACCGAGGCCCTGACCACCATCGACGTCAACACGGGCGGCTATGTGGGTGCCCGCAATTTCGACGAAACCATCTTCAAGACCAATCTGGAAGCTGCGCACGCCATTGCGCGGCAACTGCGTCTGCGCAACCTGGGCGGCATCATCATCGTCGACTTCATCGACATGGGGCGCGAAGAGCACCGCGACAGCGTGCTGGCCGAGTTGCGCAAACAGATGGCCCGCGACCGCACCAAGGGCACCCTCAGCGGGTTCTCGCAACTGGGCCTGGTCGAGATGACGCGCAAGCGCACGCGCGAATCGCTGGCGCACATGCTGTGCACGCCATGTCCCACGTGCGACGGCCGTGGCCAGGTGCGCACCGCCCGTACCACCTGTTACGACATCCTGCGCGAGATCCTGCGCGAAGCCCGACAATTCAACCCCAAGGAGTTCCGCGTGGTGGCGCATTCCACGGTGGTCGAGATGCTGCTCGACGAGGAAAGCCAGCACCTGGCGGGCCTCAGCGACTTCATCGGCAAGCCCATCTCGCTGCAGTCGGAGCCTTCCTTGTCGCCCGAGCAGTACGACATCGTGCTGCTCTGAGCCCTGCAGTCGGCGCCCTGTGTGAACCTGCGTGAAGCCGCAGGCTCCGGTACCATTGCGGGTTTCTGCTGAACCGACCCTGAACGATCCATGCGTCTGCTGTCCTCGCGTGTCTTGCCTGAACCCCTCAGCCAGCCTCTGGCCTTCGCCCGCAGGCGCAGCCTGAAGGCCCTGGTCGCCAGCGCGCTGCTGGGCCCGGCGCTGGCCTGGCAGCTGCCAGCACACGCCCAGTTCAAGGTCGAAATCAGCGGCGTGGGGGCCACCCAGATCCCCGTGGCCATGGGCAAGTTCCGCGACGAAAACCGCTCGCCGCAGCCGATTGCGGCCATCGTGCGGGCCGACCTGGAGCGCAGCGGCCTGTTCAAGATGCTCGACGCCTCGGCCGACCGCCTCGACGAGGCCTCGCGCCCCGCACTGCCCGAATGGCGCAGCAAGGGTGTCGATGCCCTGGTGGCCGGCTCGGTGTCGCCCCTGGCCGATGGCCGCTTCGATGTGCGTTACCGCCTGTGGGACACGCTCAAGGCCAAGGACCAGGGCGGCCGCAGCCTGGTGGTGCCCGCTGGTGACCTGCGCCTGGCCGCGCACCGCATTGCCGACGACATCTACGAGCAGCTCACGGGCGAGAAGGGGGTGTTTGCCACCCGCATCGCCTACGTCAACAAGGCGGGCAAGCAGTACACCCTGCTGGTGGCCGATGCCGACGGCGAAAACGCCCAGCCTGCGCTGTCCAGCCGCCAGCCCATCATCTCGCCGAGCTGGTCGCCCGACGGTCGCCAGCTGGCCTATGTGTCTTTCGAGCATGGCAAGGCCACGGTGATCGGCCAGGACGTGCTGACCGGCCAGCGCCGCATCCTGGCCAATTTCAAGGGCTCCAACAGCGCCCCGGCCTGGTCCCCCGATGGCCGGCAGCTGGCCGTGACCCTCAGCCAGGACGGCCTGTCGCAGCTGTACCTGATCAGCACCGAAGGCGGCATCGTGCGCCGCCTCACGCAGAGCAACAGCATCGACACCGAAGCCACCTTCGCGCCCGATGGCCAGTCGGTCTACTTCGTGAGCGACCGGGGCGGCAGCCCGCAGATCTACCGCGTGCCCACCAGCGGTGGCAGCGCCCAGCGCGTGACGTTTTCGGGCGGCTACAACGTGTCGCCCGCCATCAGCCCCGACGGGAAATGGCTGGCCTACATCGGCCAGGTCAGCGGCGCCTTCCGTGTGCACCTGATGAACCTGGCCAGCGGCGAGGTGCGTGTGCTGACCGACACCCGCGACGACGAACGCCCCAGCTTTGCCCCCAACAGCCGGCTCATCATTTACGCCACGCGCTCGCAAGGCCGTGACGTGCTGATGACCACCTCGCTCGATGGCCGCATCAAGGCCACCCTGACCACCTCGGCCGCTGACGTCCGGGAACCCGTGTGGGGCCCAGGCGTGGTCAGCCGACCGTGATCTCCTTTTCCTGTGATTTCATCTGAAACCGACGGCGTTTTCGCGCTGGAGCTTCCCACCATGACCATTCGCACATCCACTGCCCTGACCCTGATCACCGCCGCTGCCCTGCTGACCCTGGGCGGTTGTGCCTCGCGCGTCAAGCTCGACGACAGCAAGGCCGCGCCCATCGTCGATTCGTCGTCCACCCGCAGCGTGGACGCCAACGCCGGCGCTTCGTCGGCCGTGGCCCCCGTGGTGACCACCCCCGCCGAGACCGTGGACCCGGCCGCCAGCCTGGCCAAGGTCATCTACTTCGACTACGACAGCTACGTGGTCAAGCCCGAGTACAACGGCACCCTGGACGGCTACGCCAAGCTGCTGGGCAACAAATCGCGCCGCCTGACCATCGAAGGCCACACCGATGCCCGCGGCAGCCGCGAATACAACCTGGCTCTGGGCCAGAAGCGTGCGCAGGCCACCGCCAAGGCCCTGGGCCTGCTGGGCGTGCCCGCCGAGCAGGTGGAAGCCGTGAGCTTCGGCAAGGAGCGCCCTGCTGTGGAAGGCGCCACCGAAGAGGCCTACGCCAAGAACCGTCGCGCTGAATTCAAGACCCGCTGAGCATGAACGCCGTGTTGCGCCCCTTGATGATGGCGGTGCTGGCCCTGGCGGCCACCACCAGCCAGGCTGGCCTGTTCGAGGATGACGACGCCCGTCGGGCCATCCTGGAGCTGCGCCAACAACGCACCCAGGATCAGGAGGCGCTCACGGCGCGCCTGAACGCACTGAGCGCTCAGATCGACACCTTGCGCCGCAGCCTGCTGGACATGAACGCCCAGATCGAGCTCCTGCGCGGTGACCTCGCCACCCAGCGGGGGCAAAACGAGTTGCTGGCCCGCGACCTGTCCGACGTCCAGCGTCGACAGAAGGATCTGCAGCAGGGCGTGGACGAGCGCATCAGCAAGTTCGAGCCGCAGCCCGTCACGCTCGACGGCAAGACCTTCACGGCCGACCCGGACGAGAAGAAGGCCTTTGAAGATGCGCTGGCCCGACTGAGGCAGGCCGACTTCGCCGGCGGCGCCAAAGACCTGCAAGCCTTCCTGGCCAAGTACCCCAAGACCGGTTATCGCGAGTCGACCCTGTACTGGCTGGGCAATGCCTTTTACGGTCTGCGCGAGCACAAGGACGCCATCGTGCAGTTCAAGGCCTTGTTGAACCTGGCCCCTCAGCACATGCGCGCACCCGAGGCCCTGCTGTCGATCGCCAACTGCCAGAGCGAGCTGAAAGACAGCAAGGCCGCCCGCAAGTCGCTGGAAGACCTGGTCAAGGCCTATCCGGACGCCGAAGCCGCGCAAGTGGCCCGTGAGCGTCTGGCCGCCAGCCCGGCGCCGACCGCATCGGGCAAGGCCCGCTGACGTGAGCCTGCCGCACACCAGCCCGGAGCTTGCACCGGGTGTTGCACCCGATGCCGCGCCGTACGATGCCGATCTGGAGCGTCGTTTCGGCGGTCTGCGCCGCCTGTACGGCGCTGCCGCCTACGACCGCCTGCGCACGCTGCGCCTGGCGGTGGTGGGGGTGGGCGGTGTGGGCTCCTGGGCGGCCGAGGCCCTGGCCCGCAGTGGCGTGGCCTGCCTGGTGCTGATCGACATGGACCATGTGGCCGAGTCCAACATCAACCGCCAGATCCAGGCGCTGACCCACACCGTGGGCCAGGCCAAGATCGAGGCGCTGCGCGAGCGCGTGGCGCACATCCACCCAGGCTGCGAGGTGGTGCCGGTCGATGATTTCGTCGACGAAGACAATGTGGCGCACCTGCTGGCGCAGGGGCCGCTGGACGGCGTGATCGACTGCTGCGATCAGGTGCGCGCCAAGGCAGCGCTGGCGGCCTGGGGCCGTGAACACGGCGTGCCCGTGGTGACCGTGGGCGCGGCCGGTGGCAAGTTGCGGCCGCATGCCATCGAGGTGGCCGACCTGGCCGACGTGACCCATGACCCTCTCTTGGCCAGCCTGCGCCAGCGTTTGCGTCAGCGCCATGGGGGTGCACGCAAGGGTACCATGGGCCTGACCTGCGTGTTTTCACGCGAGTCAGTGCGTCCACCACAAGACGCGGCCTGCAGCACCGACGGCAGTCTGAACTGCCACGGCTACGGCTCCAGCGTGACCGTCACGGCGAGCTTCGGCATGAGCGCCGCAGCCGTGTTGTTGAACCAGGTGCTGGCGAAAGCTTGAAAACTCGGTATATAATTTAAGGCTCGATGGGTCGTTAGCTCAGTCGGTAGAGCAGCGGACTTTTAATCCGTTGGTCGCAGGTTCGAATCCTGCACGACCCACCATCGAGACTGAAGTGCGCACTTCAGTGCCTGTCAAAAAAATCAAGAATTTGATTGACAGCATCAAAAAGCGTGCTATAGTTCAAATCTTCGCTGATTAATCAAATTCAGTGAAACGCAACAAGACATCGGCATCGATCGTTGTCAAAAGTGCGGGCTCTTAGCTCAGTTGGTAGAGCAGCGGACTCTTAATCCGTAGGTCGAGTGTTCGAGTCACTCAGGGCCCACCAAAAATTCGAAAAGAAATCAAAGGCTTGCACGAAAGTGCAGGCCTTTTTTCTTGTCCAGTACGGCCCATTCGCGGACATTGGCACCAAAGCGGTACCTCGTGTCGGGCCAATCAGTGGCCAACGCGCGTCCAGTCAAATGGCCGTTCTGGCGGCGTCTGCGCCATCTGTCGCGACACATGCTGACCGAGCCACACGCAGCCCAGCACGGCGGCCGAGCCCCATGCCAGCCCCCACAGTGGCGGCAGGCCGAAGCGAAGCAGGGCGCGCGCGCCGGGCCACCACAAGGCCAGCAGCAAGGCGGTGCAGGCCACAGCCGCCACGCCCCACAGTGCCCTTGCGCTGGGCTGGAACCACACCCGCCAGCCCAGCCCAGCCCGGCGTGGGCATTGAGCGCGCCCATCAGCCCCAGGGCCGGGTCTCGCGGCGGGTGTTGCATCAGGGCCGGGTGTTCGGGAGCGCCTTCAAACGCCAGGGTGCAGACCGGGTCGATCACCAGCTGCGTGAGCACGATGTGCGCGGGCAGCAGCATGGGGGGCAGGCCCAGCAGCATGGGCAACAGCGCCAGGCCCGCGATGGGCACGTGGATGGCGGTGATGTAGACCATCACGTGGCGCAGGTTGTCGACGATGCGCCGCCCCATGCGCACACCGCCCACGATGCGCGAGAAGTTTTCGTCCAGCAGCACCAGGCCCGCGGCCTCGCGTGCCACGTCGGTGCCGCGCACGCCCATCGCGATGCCGATGTGGGCGGCCTTCAGCGCCGGGGCATCGTTGATCCCGTCGCCGGTCATGGCCACCACCTCGCCACGCGCCTGGAAGGCCTGGATCAGGCGCAGCTTCTGTTCCGGCGTGACCCGCGCAAACACCCGCACCTTGGCCACCGCTTGCACCAGCTCTGCGGCAGGCATGGTGGCCAGATGCTGCCCCGTGAGCACCCCGCCGTCCACCGAGATGCCGGCCTGTTGGGCGATGGCCCGGGCCGTGTCGGCGTGGTCGCCGGTGATCATGGCCACGCCGATGCCCGCCTGGTGGGCCAGTGCCACCGACGCGGGCACGCCTTCGCGCAGGGGGTCTTCAAAAGCGAGCAGGCCCAGCCACCGGAAAGGCAGGGCAGTCAGGGGGGCGTCATCGGGCTGCGTTGGGGGGCACTCGGCTTGCGCCACGGCCAGCACCCGCAAGCCCCGGGCGGCCAGGGCGCTCACGCAGGCCAGGTGCCGGGCCTGCTCGGCGGGGGCCAGGCGGCACAGGCCGAAGATGGCCTCGGGCGCGCCTTTGCTGGCCACATGGCGTGCGCCCGACGGCGTGTGCCACACCTGCGTCATGGCCAGCAGGGCAGGGGTCACGGGGTGCTCGCGCAACAGGGTCCAGTCGGGGTGCAGGCGTGCACTGCTGGCTAGCGTGGCATCGCCCTGGTGGATCAGGGCCTGGTCCATCGGGTCGGCACTGCCGCGGCGCGAGGCCAGCACGGCATGCTCCAGCAGCGTGGCCAGTGACTCCGGTAGCGGTGGCGGCGAGTTCCGGGCGCCTTCGGTCAGGTCGAGGGCTTGCTCGGGGCCCACCAGTTGCCGCAGCCGCATGCGGTTTTCCGTGAGGGTGCCGGTCTTGTCGACGCACAGCAAGGTGGTGGCGCCCAGGGCTTCGATCACGGCCGGACGCCGCGCCAGCACCTTCACCTTGGCCAGCCGCCAGGCGCCCAGGGCCAGGAACACGGTCAGGGCCATGGGGAATTCTTCGGGCGCCACCAGCGCATGGCCTGCCACCACCAGGGTGCCGGCGTGCACGGTGTTGTCGGTGGTGGCCACGCCCTTGCTCACGGGCACCGACTCGCCGGTCAGCAGTGATTCGTCCACGGCCAGGTGAGTGGCCTGCAGCAGCCGGCCATCGGCAGCCACCCGCTCGCCCTCGCTGACCAGCAGCACGTCGCCGGGCACCAGGTCGCGCGAGGCGATGCGCTGCTCGATGCCCTGCCGCCGCACACGCACGCTGGGGGCCGACAAGGTGCGCAGCGCGTCGAGCGCACGCTCGCTGCGCCGTTCCTGGAACACCACCAGGCCCAGGGTCACCAGCGCGAAGAAGGCCAGCAAAGCCCCTTCGCCCAGATCGCCCAGCACCAGGTAGATGCCTGCGGCCGCCAGCATCAGCATGAACATGGGCTCTGAGCCGATGTGCCGCAGGGTGCTCAGCAGGCCGCGGCGTTCGGCATCGTCGAGCTGGTTGGGGCCGTGGGCGCGCAGACGCTGAAGGGCCTCCTGCGGGCTCAGGTCGGCTGGGGCGTCTGGCGTGCTCATGAACCCAGTGTGGGCAGCCCTGCGCAGGCTGTCACGCAAGCACCGGTGACAAATCATTGTCATATCCCTGTTCAAGGGGGTGCGCAGAGTCGTTCAGACTGCTGACTGCTTCACGGGACAAATGCACGCCAGACGCTGGCTCGACCATGGCGCCCGGTGCGTTCGGGCGTGACTTCGCCCCAAGATGCCTTCGATGGCGTTTGGCGAGCCCGTTGCATGGGGTGTGGCATGCGTCGTCGCGGACAACGTGGGATGAATGCTGTGGACGCAATGCTGCGATTTCTTCTGGTCGATGTGGATGGCACCCTGGCCGTGGACCAGGTCCTGCCGGCTGCCGGGGTGACAGCCGCGTGCATGTCGGTGCGCGATGAGGCAGGTGCCCGCATGGCCCTGTCGTGCGCCACTTTTGACGCCGTGATCGTGTCCGACGGGTCGGATCGGCCTCAGGCGCCTGCCTGGCTGCTGTCGCTGGGCACCGGCAAGGCACCCTTGTGGCTGGTGGTGCGTCCCGAAGCCGAGCGGGTGACCCTGCAATCGGTGCCAACAGCCGTGGCGGAGGTGTTCACCACGGCCAGCCTGTTCCGCATGCCCCATTGGCTGCACCAGCGCAAGCACCTGGTCACTCCGGCCATGATCGACGAACGCATGGCCCAGGTGGGCGACAACTGGCCGGGGGTGCTGTTGTGGTACCAGGTGTATGGCGACGGACGGCAGCGCATGCCGTTTGCATCCCCCGGCATCCATGACCTGTTCGGCTTCACACCGGAAGAGGTGCGTGAAGACTGCACCGCCGTGATGGAGCGCATCCATCCGGACGACCAGCAGCGCACCTACGCCCAGATCGCCGAGGCCATGAGCACGCTCACGCCGGCGCGGTACGACTTCCGCTTCCACAACCCCAACAAGGGCTGGCAGTGGGTGGAGAACTTCTCCAAGCCCGTGGCGCAAGCCGATGGCAGCGTGATCTGGTACGGCTTCGCGCAAGACGTGACCGAGCGCAAGAAGGTGGAAGCCGAACTTCAGGCCCACCGCGAGAACCTTCAGGCCCTGGTGGACCAGCGCACGGTGCAACTGGCCGAAGCCCAGGAGCGCGCCGAAGCGGCCAACATGGCCAAGAGTGCCTTCCTGGCCAACATGAGCCACGAGATCCGCACGCCCATGAACGCCATCCTGGGCCTGACCCACCTGTTGCAGCGCAGCGAGGTGACGCCGCAGCAGAACGAGCGCCTGGACAACATCGAAAAGGCGGCCAAGCACCTGCTGTCCATCCTGAACGACGTGCTGGACCTGTCCAAGATCGAGGCAGGCAAGCTGGAGCTTGATCTGGATGATTTCCACCTGTCGGCTGTGCTCGACCACGTGATGTCCCTGATCGCCGAAGGTGCCCGTGCCAAGGGCCTGCGTGTGGAGGTGCAAGCCAGCCCCGAGGCCTCTTGGCTGCGGGGCGATGCCACCCGCTTGCGCCAGGCCCTGCTGAACTTTGCCAGCAACGCCGTGAAGTTCACGGCCCAGGGCAGCGTGAAGCTGCGTGCCCGCGTGCTGGCTGACGAGGGAGAGGTCATGGTGGTCCGCTTCGAGGTGGAAGACACCGGCATCGGCCTGACGCCTGAGCAGCAGTCGCGCATGTTCCAGACCTTCGAACAGGCCGACGCCTCCACCACCCGGCAATTCGGTGGTACCGGCCTCGGGCTGGCCATCACCAAGCGCCTGGCCAGCCTGATGGGGGGCGACGTGGGCGTGGACAGCCGGGTGGGCCAGGGCAGCACCTTCTGGTTCACGGCCCGGCTGCAGCGTGGTCACGGCGTGCTGCCGGTGGCCGTCCCGCCCATGGCGCGCGGTACCCCCACGGGTGATGCCGAGCACGAACTGCGCCGTCTGCACACTGGAGCCCGCGTCCTGATGGCCGAAGACAACCTGATCAACCGCGAAGTGGCCCTGGAGCTGCTGCACGGCGTGGGCCTGCATGTGGACACGGCGGTCAATGGCCGTGAGGCGGTCGAGCGTGCCCAGGCGGCCGACTACGACCTGATCCTGATGGACATGCAAATGCCCGAACTCGACGGCTTGCAGGCGGCCGGCGAGATTCGCAAGATGAGACGGCATGCGCACACGCCCATCGTGGCCATGACGGCCAATGCCTTCCTAGAAGACCGCATGGCCTGCCTGGCCGTGGGCATGAACGACCACATCAGCAAGCCGGTCGACCCTCGCACGCTCTACGCCAAGCTGCTGCAGGCCCTGGGCCCCATGCCCACCCAGCCGCAGGCCCCAGGGCCCGGTGGCCATGGGCGGGCCCCCGGGGCGGCCTCCGCTGCAGGCCCATCGCGACTGGCTCGTCTGGCGGGCATCCCCGGGCTGAACGTGGCCCAGGGCATGGGCTTTGCCGGCGACAACGCCGAGCTGTACCTGCGCCTGTTGCCAGTGTTCACCGAGCGCCATGCCGGCGATGCCCAGCAGATGCGCCACCGTTGGGCCCATGGCGACGTGGAGGGCGTGGGCCAGCTGGCGCACGCCCTGAAGTCGGTGGCCGGCAGCCTGGGCGCCACCGACCTGCACACGGCCACCGAAGCGCTGGAGCATGCCGCAGGGCGCAAGGCCGCGCCTGAGCGCGTGGTCGAGTTGATCGACGAGGTGGGGCGCCACCTCGACCACCTCATGGCCGAGTTGCAGGGAGCACTCACGGCCGCGGCCTGAACCCCTTGCCCCCCGTGATACCCTCGCACCGGCCTCAGGCCCGTGCAGTCACGGGCGGCCGTTCCTGTGACCTTGCACACCCTTTCCGATTTGCGCGCAGGCCGCCTGACCGGCCTGAACCGGCTGAACCTGGCCGAGGGCCTGACCGAGTTGCCCCGCGAGGTGCTGGCCCTGGCCGACACGCTGGAGGTGCTCAACCTCAGTGGCAATGCGCTGCACAGCCTGCCCGACTGGCTGCCCGAGTTGCGGCACCTGAAGGTGCTGTTCTGCTCGGACAACCGCTTCACGCGCGTGCCCGAGGTGGTAGGGGCCTGCCCGCAACTGACCATGGTGGGCTTCAAGAGCAACCAGATCACCGAGGTGCCGGCCAGCAGCCTGCCCGCACGCCTGCGCTGGCTGATCCTGACGGGTAACCGCATCGAAGCCTTGCCCGACACCCTGGGCCAGCGGCCTGCCCTGGAAAAGCTGGCCCTGGCCGGCAACCGCCTGAGCCACCTGCCCGACACCCTGGCAGGGGCCCCGAACCTGGCGCTGATGCGCCTGTCGGCCAACGCCTTCGAGGCCTTTCCCGACTGGCTGTTCGACCTGCCGGCCCTGTGCTGGCTGGCCCTGGCCGGCAACCCGGCCACGCAGGCGCTGGAGCAGTCGCGGCGGGCACAGGCGGCGCGGGCCGCTGACTTGCCTCGCGTGCCCTTCAGTGCCTTGCAGTGGGGCGCCTTGCTGGGCGAAGGCGCCTCGGGCCACATCCACCAGGTGGCCTGGCCGCCGACACCCCAGCACCCGCAGGGCGAAGCCCTGGCGCTGAAGGTGTTCAAGGGCGAGTTGACCAGCGACGGCTGGCCCGACAGCGAACTGACCGCCTGCCTGAGCGTGTCACCGCACCCCAACCTGATCGGCGTGAAGGGCTTGCTGCAGGGGCATCCGCAGGGCCGTGACGGCCTGTTCATGCCCCTGGTGCCCGCTGACCATCAGGCCCTGGCCGGCCCGCCCAGCCTGGCCAGCTGCTCACGTGACGTGTACCCCGCAGACCGCGCCTGGCCCTTGCGCGAGGCCTGGCAGATGGCGCACGACACGGCTTCGGCCTTGGCGCACCTGCACGCGCAAGGCTGGATGCATGGTGACTTTTACGCCCACAACCTGATGTGGCGCGCTGGTGCGCCTTTGCGACTGGGCGATTTCGGCGCGGCCACGCCCTTCGATGAAGCCGACACCGCGCAGGCGGGCCGCATGGCCGCGCTGGAGGTGCGGGCCTGGGGCCATTTCCTGCACGAGCTGCTGTCGCATGTGGTGCCCCCTGCTGGCGCCGCCGTGCCGGAGGGCTGGTGGTCGCTGCACCGGGCCTGCGTGGGCCCTGTGGGCCAGCGGCCTGGCTGGGCAGCGGTGCTGCAGCACCTGCAGGCGCTGCGCCCTTGAACCCCGCGCAGGGGGGCGTACGTTCAGCCCTTGGTGCGCGCCGCGAAGGCGAAATCGGGCAGGGCCAGCATGGCCTCGGCCACGTCCACCAGGCGGCGGTTCTGGTCCATGGCGGTTTTCTGCAAAGTGCGGAAGGCCACGTCTTCGGTCATGCCCAGGCGGTTCATCAGCAAGCCCTTGGCACGGTCGATCACCTTGCGGTCGTTCAGGGCGCGGCGTGCGGCCGCCAGCTCGGCCTCCATCTTGCCAAGGCGTGCGGTTTGCGCTTCCAGCAGATCGACCAGCGAGGTGCGGGCCTGCTCGCCTGCGCCTGCTTCACCGGTCGGAGGGGGCGTGATCACCGGGGCCGCCTGCGGGGTCTGCTGCGTGTCGAAGAAGCGATCGACCGCGTGGGTGTGGGCTGGCGGGTTGTCGCGCAACTGGCGCAGCAGGCCTTCGGTGTCGCTGAGGTCTTGCCGGGCGCGCTCGATCTGCTGGCTGCAGTCGGCGCGCATTTGCGCGGTCAGGGCGCATTGCAGCTGCCACAGTTCGTCGATGCGCTCGCTGCACACGCTGAACCAGGCGTCGCTCTGGCCCGCGTCGAGCGGGGTGTCGGCGCGCGCCGTACACAGGGTGCGGCGCAGGCGCTCCAGCTGGGCCGAGCCACTGCTGAGCTGGTGCTGGGCCCAGCGCGCCTTGATGTCGGGCGGGGCGAACTCGTCGAACACCTTCAGGCTGCGCTCTTGCGCGTCGATCAGGTGCACCATGCGCTGGCGGTCGCCTTCGTCCAGCTGCCCCGAGGCCAGCAGCAGGGCCCCGATGGCGCGTTCCTGCCCGGCGGCTTCCATGCCCTGCAGCAGGTGCACGCAGGCCACCAGCAGACGCGACACGCGCGGGTTCAGCGTGGCGTCGGCCACCAGGAACACCAGTTCGACCATGCCGGCCAGCAGGCGGCTGAAGGCGGCCACCGAGTCATGGGCCGACCAGGCGCGCTGGTCGACCGCCGCGCGCAGGCCGCGCAGGGCGTCGAGGTCGAGCAGCACCCAGGCCATCAGCGAGAGCATGCGGCTGGAGGCGCCCTGCTCGGGCTGGGCCTGGCGCTCGAAGGCCTCGCGCACCTGGGCTTCCAGGGCTTGCGCCTGGCCGATGGCCGCTTGCCGCACGTCGGCGAAGCGCTGGCCTCCCGAGGCCAGGTAGACGCTGGTAGCACCCCGTTCACGCTGCAGCGCGTGGATGAGCTGCCCCAGCACATCGACCAGCTCGGTGCGGCTGGCCAGGTGCTGGATGGATTCGATTTCGCGCTGGCGGGCGGCCAGCACCACTTGGGAGACGGTCAAGGGCATGGACATGATTGTGCGACGACTCCGATGGCGTGTCCCGAACCTGTGTCGGGGGTGCCCCTGCGCGACCAGGGACGACCAAAAAATCGGCACTCTGCCCCGGGCCGGTGTCGGGGAGGCAGAGTGCCGCGGGGGGCGCCATCGAGGGCGCCAGGTTTCAGCGGGGGTGGCCGCGATCTGCCCCGTCGGGCGCCTGCGTGGGCGCGGCAATCGGGTGGTGCAGTGCGGCTCTCAGTGGGCCGGGTCCGGACGGATCTCTCAGCCGAGGGTGACGAGCACCTGCCCTTGTTCAATGCGCACCTTGTGGGCGCGCACCGACCAGTCGGCGTTCTCCAGACACTCACCGGTGCGGAGGTCGAAGTGGTGCTTGTACAAAGGGGAGGCCACGACGATGCGATCACCCAGGTTGCCGACCAGGCCGCGCGAAAGCACGTTGGCGCCGTTCTTGGGGTCGATGTTGTCGATGGCGAAGAATTGATCGGTGCCCACACGGAACACCGCCACGGGCTGGCCATCGACCAGTGCACACACGCCGGTGTCGGGCACGATCTGGTCTGCAGGGCAAATGGCGATGTCGGTCATGGCGGGCGTCTTGAGGATGGCGGCACACATGGCGCGGTCCTTTCTGGTGGGGCTGGGCTCAGGCGTCGAGGGCGTTGGTGGCGGCCTGTTCGCGCTCTTCGGGGCGGGCGGGGCGGATCTGGCCGCGGTCCCGCACGAACTTCACGGTGGCATCCACCGCGTCGCTGTTGACGAAGCTGCGGAAGCGCTGGCGCACCTCGGGCGTGGTCACGGCGCTCTTCCATTCGCACTGGTAGGTGTCCACCACGTGCTGCATCTGGGCTTCCAGCTCGGCGGCAATGCCCAGCTTGTCGTCGATCAGCACGCTCTTGAGGTAGTCCAGGCCGCCCTCGAGGTTTTCGCGCCAGGTGCTGGTGCGCTGCAGGCGGTCGCCGGTGCGCACGTAGAACATCAGGAAGCGGTCGATCAGCTGGATCAGCTGGGCCTTGCTCAGGTCAGAGGCGAACAGCTCGGCATGGCGGGGCTTCATGCCGCCATTGCCGCACACGTACAGGTTCCAGCCCTTTTCGGTGGCGATCACGCCCACATCCTTGCCCTGGGCTTCGGCGCATTCGCGGGTGCAACCTGACACGCCGAACTTGATTTTGTGCGGCGCGCGCAGGCCCTTGTAACGGTTCTCCAGTTCGACGCCCAGGCCGATGGAGTCGTCCACGCCATAGCGACACCAGGTGCTGCCCACGCAGCTCTTGACCGTGCGCAGGCTCTTGCCATAGGCATGGCCTGACTCAAAGCCGGCGGCGATCAGCTCTTCCCAGATGGCGGGCAGTTGCTCGACGCGCGCACCGAACATGTCCACGCGGGCACCGCCCGTGATCTTGGTGTACAGGCCGTACTTCTTGGCGACCTGGCCCACGGCGATCAGGCCATCGGGCGTGACTTCACCACCGGGCATGCGGGGCACCACGCTGTAGGTGCCGTCTTTCTGGATGTTGCCCAGGAAGTAGTCGTTGCTGTCCTGCAGGCTGGCCAGCTGGGGCTTGAGCACGAAGTCGTTCCACACCGAGGCGAAGATGCTGGCGGCGGTCGGCTTGCAGATGTCGCAGCCCAGGCCCTTGCCGTGCTTGGCGATCAGGTCGTCGAAGCTCTTGATCTGGCCCACGCGCACCAGGTGGAACAGCTCCTGGCGCGAGTAGGGGAAGTGCTCGCACAGGTGGTTGTTGACGGCCATGCCGCGCTTGGCCATCTCGCTCTTCATGACCTGGGTGACCAGGGGCACGCAGCCGCCGCAGGTGGCGCCGGCCTTGGTGCAGGCCTTCATGTCGCCGATGGTGCAGGTGCCTTCGGCCACGGCCGCGCAGATCTGGCCCTTGGTGACGTTGTTGCACGAGCAGATCTGGGCCGAGTCGGGCAGGGCGTCGGGGCCCAGGCCAGGCTTGGCCTTGCCGTCGCTGCTGGGCAGGATCAGGAATTCGGGCTCGTCGGGCAGGGCGATGCCGTTCAGGGCCATCTGCAGCAAGGTGCCGTATTCGTCGGCATTGCCCACCAGCACGGCGCCCAGCAGCTGCCTGCCATCGGCGCTGACCACGATCTTCTTGTAGACCTGCTTGACCTCGTCGATGTACTGGAAGCTGCGGCAACCTGCGGTTTTGCCGTGGGCGTCACCGATCGAGGCCACGTCCACGCCCATGAGCTTGAGTTTGGTGCTCATGTCGGCGCCGGTGAATGCTGCATCGGCGTCACCAGCGATGTGCTTGGCCGCCACGCGGGCCATGTCGTAGCCGGGGGCCACCAGGCCGAAGGTCTGGTCGTTCCAGGCGGCGCATTCGCCCACGGCGTAGATGTCGGTGTCGGCCGTGCGGCAATGGCTGTCGATGGCCACCCCGCCGCGGGCACCCACCGGCAGCAGGCTGGCACGGGCCAGTTCGTCGCGGGGGCGGATGCCGGCCGAGAACACGATCATGTCGGTTTCGAGGTGGGTGCCGTCGGCAAACACCATGCGGTGGCGGGCCGTGGCGCCATCGACAATTTCTGTCGTGTTGCGGCTGGTGTGCACCTTCACGCCCAGGGCTTCGATCTTCTCGCGCAGGATGCGACCCCCGCCGTCGTCGACCTGCACGGCCATCAGGCGCGGCGCGAACTCGACCACGTGGGTCTCCAGCCCCATGTCGCGCAGGGCCTTGGCGCACTCCAGGCCCAGCAGGCCGCCGCCCACCACCACCCCCGACTTGCTGCGGGCGCCGGCCGCCTTCATGGCATCCAGGTCTTCGATGGTGCGGTACACGAAGCAGTCGGGGCGGTCGCGGCCGGGCACCGGCGGCACGAAGGCGTTCGAGCCGGTGGCCAGCACCAGCTTGTCGTAGGGCAGGGTTTCGCCCGCGGCGGTGGTGACCGTTTTGTGGCGGCGCTCGATGGTGGCGGCGCGTGCGGTCAGGCGCAGGCTGAAGCCGGTGCGCTCGAAAAAGCCGGTTTCGACCAGGGACAGGTCTTCGGCGGTCTTGCCCGAGAAGTATTCGGACAGGTGCACGCGGTCGTAGGCGGGGCGTGGTTCTTCGCACAGCACGGTGACTTCGGCGCTCTGCACGCCGGATTCAGCAAGGCTTTCGAGGAACTTGTGGCCCACCATACCGTGGCCGACGACGACAATCTTCATGGCTGCTCCTGGGGAACGGGTTGCTGCAGCCTGGTCGGGCGGCCGCGTGGCAACGAGGGGCTGCGCTTGGGGGCGCAATCAATCCTGTGCGGTTCGGGGTGCATCAGCCGTCGTCAGGGCGTGGCCTGAGGGCTGGAAACCACCTTCGTCAGTGGTGCCGAACCGGGTCTGCCCGAGACCTCGTTGCCTGCGGACGTACACACTCATGCAAACGCTGTGCCAGGGCCTTGTCCAGGGGGATGCCGCCTGGGCGATGGCGCGAATGCCCGCAGCAGGGTGTTGCGCAGGCCGATGTGCGGGCAGATGTGTGGGTTGCTGCACCGCTGTGGTGCAGTGCGCCGCGCACCAAGATGGTGTGCGCGCAAAAAAGCGCCCGAAGCCCATGCAGGCCAGGGGCGCTGAAGGAGGTGCAGCAGCGCAGTGCTGCGCCTCGGGCCGCCTCAGGCGGCTTGTTCCATGTGGGGCGCCTGGCCCGCCTGGCGACGGCGTGCGGCCATTTCGCGGCCCATGCCCCGGAGGTCCCATTCACCGATGCGGCTGCGGGCCTCGGGGTAGATCATCGACTCCTCCAGGGCCATGTGGTCCTGGTACAGGGCCTTGAACACCGGAATGGCCGCGCGCAGGTAGTCGATGTTGAACCAGTTGTAGCCTGCGGCGATGGCTTCGATCTGAGGGGCCAGCTGAAGCCAGTCTTCTTCGATCCAGCCATGGTCCTGCTGCAGCCGCAGCGTCAGGCGCACCAGCTCGTCGTCGTCGCTGGTCAGCAAGGCCGGGAACACATGCTTTTCTTCGTCGAGGTGGTGCTCACGGGCGGTGTTCGTGAAGAACAGGAACAGGTCCTTGGCCAGGGTGCGGGTCTTGCCGTCGACCCCATGGTCTTCCAGCCGTGCCGTGAGCTCGTCGAGTTGCTGCAAGGCCACCACCATCTGGCGGTGGCAGGCGTCCAGCACGTCGAAAGGCTGCACGGGGCGACCGACCGGGGTGGTGTGTGCAGATTCGGCGGTGGATGCGGTGGTGCTGGCTGACGACATGGCGTGCTCCCCAAAAGGCTGCCGACCGGGCGGCGATGCATCCATTGTGGGAAGCGGCTCCAGGCGCTGCTTGCGTTGCATCAATGCCGCTTGATGCAGTGCACAACAAAAAGCCCGGCAGGGCGAACCTGTCGGGCTTGTTCAGCGAAGCAACCGCTGCGCCTGGGCTGACGAGAGGGCCTGTCAACCCGATGTCCCCTGGAGGGGCCGCCTCACTGGCGGGCAGACCCCGGCAGGGCCTTCCTGCTGCCGGATGATCCGGCGGTGTCTGCGTTGACGGCCGATACCCGGCGCGTCCTGCGGGCGGTCAACACATGACTGAAGCCCACATGCACAATGTGCCACAGACCCGCCCGCCGTGGGAGCTTGCCGTGATGCACAAAGGCCCCTGGCGTGATCCATTTCACGACATCTCCGCTGACGGCTTGCCACGATGCCTTCTGATCCCTCTGCTCACCCGGTGCCTGCAGGCTCTTATGCGACCTCCCGACTCAGCCATGTGCCTGACAACGGCCTGGACTGGGCGACGGTGGTCTTGCGCTGTGCTCAGATGGCTCAGGCCGATGCCTGGGCCATGGCGCACGGTCAGCCAGGCGTGGTGCTCATGGAGCGCGCCGGGGCAGGGGTGGTGCAGGCCCTGACCGCCCGCTGGCTGCCATGCCCGGTGTGGGTGTGGTGTGGCCCTGGCAACAACGGTGGCGACGGGTGGGTGATCGCGCGTTTGCTCGAGGCGGCGGGCTGGCCGCAGGTGTCCGTGGCCTGCGACAGCCCCATCGAATCGCTGCAGGGTGATGCGGCGCATCACGCCCAACGGTGGCGGCAGGCGCGTCTGAGCAGGGCGGCGAGCGCTGACGTGCACACACTGGACCAGGCCCTGCAGGCCATCGCGGTGCAGCGAGCCCATGCCCAGGGGCGCAGTGGCCCGCACAGCCCTGCGGTGCTGGTGGTCGATGCCTTGTTCGGCGCGGGCTTGAGCCGTCCGCTGGATGAGAAGGTGCATGCTGCCCTGGCGCAACTGGCCACATGGCGAACCGGCGACGCGACCAGCACCCCGGGGTGCGTGCAGGTGGTGGCCGTGGACGTGCCCTCCGGCCTGCATGGTGACACCGCACACGGGCTGGCCGACCAGACCGTGCCGTGCCCAGCCGACCTCACCGTGACCTTCATGGCCCCCAAGCCCGCCCACATGCTCATGCACGGCCGGGCCCTGATGGGCGACCTGGTGGTGCATGACATCGGTCTGCCGTTGGCGGCGCTTCAGGCGGTGGCCGCTCAGGCCCAGCCGGTGGGGCTGTGGCGGCGCAACACCCCGGTGGTGTGGGGCCATGCATGGCAGGCTCCTCGCAGGGGCGGGCACAAGTACCACCGTGGGCATGTGCTGGTGTGGTCCGGGCCCCGGATGCCGGGGGCCTCCAGGCTGGCGGCCCGGGCCGCGGCCCGCATCGGTGCAGGTCTCGTGACCCTGGCCATGACCCGCACAGCCTGGCCGCATCTGGCGGGCCACCTGATGTCGGCCATGGCCCATCCGCTGGCCGACGAATCGGCTGACGCTTTGTGCGCCGACTGGCGCGCGCTGCTGGCCAGTCGACGCTGGAATGCGATCGTGCTGGGCCCCGGCGCCATGCTGGGGCTGCCAGAACCCCAGGCCGACACCCTGCGCACCCTGGTGCTCGATGCCCTGGCCACCGAGGTGCCGCTGGTGCTGGACGCGGACGCCTTGATGGCCTTTGAGGGCCATCCCCAGCTGCTGTGCCAGGCCTTGAACGATCGTCATCGGGAGGGGGCTCCTCCCAGTGTGGTGCTCACCCCGCACGAGGGCGAGTTCAACCGCCTGTTTGGCGACCTTGTGCGTGCAGAGGCGGGACAGGCGCAGGCCACAGCCGGTGATCCGGGCAAGTTCGAGCGCACCCGTCTGTCGGCGGCCATGGCGGGGGCTGTGGTGCTTCACAAGGGGGCCGACACAGTGCTGGCGGCGCCCGATGGCCGCGTGATGCTGCACGACGACGCGCCGCCGTGGTTGTCCACCGGAGGCTCGGGGGACGTGCTGGCCGGTTTCATCGCAGGGTTGATGGCCCAGGGGGTGGACGCCTGGCACGCGGCCTGCGGTGCGGCCTGGGTGCACGGGCAGTGCGGGCACCGCTTCGGCCCCGGCCTGCTGGCAGACGACCTGCCCGAGCAGGTGCCGGGGGTGCTGCGCCGGCTGTGGGGTGTGCCCCCGCAGTGAGCCGCGTGGGCGCTGGCCTCAGCCCAGACAGGTGCGGTTCTTGCCCGACCGTTTGGCTTCGTACAGCGCCAGGTCGGCGCGCTCCAGCGCCGTCTCGATGGGTTCCTGATCGCGGTAAGGTGTCACCCCGGCCGAGAAGGTGATGAACACTTTCTGCTCGCCCTGGGTGAAGAACTCGGCGCTCAATTGCCGCTGCAGTCGGGTCAGCACGCCCTGGGCCTCTTCGGCCTGGGTGTTGGGCAACAGCACGACGAACTCTTCGCCACCGTAGCGCGCCACCACGTCCATGGGCCGCAGGCTCTCGCTCACACGCCGGGCCAGGAATTTCAGGGCTTCGTCGCCCGTCTGGTGGCCCAGGGTGTCGTTCAGCTTTTTGAAGTTGTCGACGTCCAGCAGCCCGATCGACATCGGGGCGCCCTGACGGTTCACGCGGGCCCGTTCGGTCTCGAAAGCCTTCTCCAGACCTCGGCGGTTGGCGATCTGCGTGAGTGGGTCGGTCGAGACCTCTTCCGACAGACGGCGCAGCTCGTCTTCGAGGCTGCGCACGCGGTCGGTCAGTTCCGTGGCGCGGGTGTGTTCGGCCTGCAGACGCTCCTGCGTGCTGTGGATCACGCCGTGCACCGTGCGGCTGTCGGCCACCAGGTCACGGACCACGCCGGCCAGGCTTTCCAGGGTGTCGGCCTGTCCGATGGTCTCGGCATAGCCCAGCAGCTTGTCCTGGAAGGTGCCCGTGGCATGGCCCAGCGCTCCGATTTCACTGAGCATCTGGTGCAGCATGTCCTTGAGCGCCTGGCGGGCCGCTTCACGCTCGGCCCTCAGTGTTTTCTGGCGCTCTCGGGTGTCGCGCAGCAACTCGTGCAGGCGGCGGCTGCCTCGTGGGGTCAGGCCATGGACCAGTTCGGCCTGCATGGCCTGGCATTGGCCGGCCACCCAGCTGTCGTTTTCGGCCAGATCGACCAGGCTGTCGGTCAAGGTCTGGCACAGCCGTGTCAGGTGGGTGACCAGGTGATGGCGGTGCTCGATCACGCGGCGCGCCTGCTCGCAGGCCTGGCGGGCCTGCTGGCGCACGGTGTCGGGTGGGTGCTGGTCGGCTTGCAGGGCCATGGCGAAGGCCTGGTCCAGTGCCATGGCTGCTTCACGGCCTGTGGCCTCACTTTCCGGCAGCGCCTGCTGCAAGGTGCTGTGCCAGCAGGTCGCCACTTCGGCGGGCACCGTGTCGGGTGCCAGCGCCTTGTCGGGGCTGGCCGATCCGGGGGGCGCTTGCGTGCCCGCTGCGGCCTGAGCGGCTGTTGCGGTGGCCGAGGCCTCGGTGCTGCCGACCACGTTGGCAAGGTCGGCGCCTTCGCTCACCAGCGAATCCGGGTCGTCCTTGTCCCAGCTCAGGATGAGCTGTTGAAGGCGCTGCAACAGGCGCTCAGCCGACTGGCGGCTGCCCGTCAGCACACGCTGCAGGCTTTCCTTTTTGCGTGCCGTCGTCCATTGCTTGTTGGGGCGCTCCAGACCGCGCGTGATGCGGCCGATCAGGTCCGACCACTCGGGCCCAGGGTCGGGTCGCTCGGCTGTGGCGGACACGCTGGTCGCCGCAGCGGGCAATTCGCCCGTGGCTCCTCGCGACGGCGTGGGCACACCGGCGGCCTTGCACTCGGCCTCGTAGGCCTTGCGGTAGTTGTCGGGGGTGGGTTCCAGCCGGTCCAGGGCCAGGCGCTTGAGGGCGGCCTTGGCCAGCAGGGCCGGTGTGGCTTGGGGAACCTGGGGGGCAGACATCGGGGCTCCTGGCGCAGGCAGGCGAGGCCTCAGGACACCTTGGGGCCTGATGGCGTGAGTTCGGGCAGACCAGCGAAATCGGTCTCGATGCGCGGCAGGGGCCTGACGTCCTGATCACGCAACCATTCACTGATTTCGGTGGCGGGCATCGGACGGGCAAACAGAAAGCCCTGGCACACCTGGCAGCCCAGGTTGTAGAGCACTTCCATCTGGGCGACCTGTTCCACCCCCTCGGCGATCACGCGCAGACCGAGCGCACGCGCCAAAGCGATGATGGCCGAAGTCACGGCCGAACTTTGTGGCGTGCTGCCCAGATCCCGGACAAATGACCGGTCGATCTTGAGTTCGCTGATCGGCAGAGAGGTCAGGTAGGCCAGTGACGAGTAGCCGGTGCCGAAGTCGTCGATGGAAATCTCGATGCCCACTGCATTGAGCTTGTGCAGTGAAGGCACCACGCCCTGCAGGTCTTTCATCAGGCCGGTTTCCGTGATCTCGAGCTCGATCAGGTGGGGGGCCACTTGTTCTTCCTGCAAGATCTGCAGAATCACCTCGACCAGGTCGGTGCGCTCGAACAGGCGGCTGGGCATGTTCACGGCCACCGTGATGTCCAGACTGTGCTGCTCTTTCCAGGCCCGCACCTGCCGAGCCGCTTCACGGATGGCCCATAAGCTCATGTCGGTGATCAGGCCGGTGGTCTCGGCCAGCGGGATGAAATCCCCGGGCGGCACCAGCTTGCCATCGCGCATCCAGCGCATCAGTGCTTCGGCACCCACCATCTGACTGGTGCGCACATCGATCTTGGGCTGGTAGTACAGCACCAGTTCGTTGCGCTCCATGGCCTTGTGCAAGGCGGTGTCCAGGTCCAGACGCACACGGCCCTTGCTGGCCAGCTGTTGGTCATACAGCATGGTCGAATTGCGGCCTTGCGATTTGGCCATGTCCATGGCCACATCGGCATTGCGCAGCAGGTCGGCCACGCTGGCGCCGTCAGACGGGAAACACGCGATGCCGGCACTGGCCGTGATGAAGCATTCCTGTCCACCGGCCATCATGGGCTCGCGCAGCTTTTCCAGGACTTTGCGGGCCACGTCGTGGGCCTCTTCGGCACTGCGGATTTCGGGCAGCAGCACCACGAATTCGTCGGCACCCAGACGGCCCACGGCTTCCAGGGTGCGGTGCCCGCGGTGCAGAGGCGATTCGAACATGCCGCCGTCGAGCACCTGCTCGCTGTGGCGCACGCAGCCACGAATGCGGCGAGCCGCTTCGATCAGCAGTTCATCGCCGGCTGTGTGTCCCAGGTTCTCGTTGATCACCTTGAAGCGGTCCAGGCCCACCTGGATCAGGGCCATGGAGTGGCCCAGGCGCTTGGCGTGCTCGATGGCGCGTTCGCTGCGCCAGAACAGCTGGCGCCGATTGGGCAGGCCGGTCAGCACATCAAAATTGGCCAGCTGCTGGATCTTGTCTTCCGCCAGCCGACGATCGGTCACGTCCTGCAGGATGCCGGTATAGCCGATGATGCTGGCCAGCTCGTTGAACTCGGGTTCAGCTTCGATGTGCAGCATGCGGGCGCGGCCATCGGAAAGGGTCACTTCCACATCGCAGCACAGCACGGTGCCGTGATCGAGTACGTTGCGCAGCAGGCGGATGAAGCCAAACTGATCTTCGCGAGACATCATGCGGATGATGTTGCGCAAGGAGGGGTTGTCGCCAGGGCCCATGCCCAGCACGCGCAGGCCTTCAGTCGAAAATGCCACCCGGTAGCTGCCGTCACGACGCCAATCGAAGCTGCCCATGCGGGCCAGGTCCTGGGCGCGTGCGAGCTTTGACTTGGAGCGCTCGAGTTCGTGGCGAGTGCGCGAGGCGCGCAGCAGGTAGCGCAATCGGCCTGCCAGCAGGCTCCATTGGTTGCACTTGACAAAAAAGTCGGTGGCCCCCACCTCGTAGGCCCTTGTGATCGAGGCTTCGTCGTCCAGACCGGTGAGCATCAGCACAGGCACCGATTCGAAACCGGGCAGGGTACGGATCTCTTCGCAGGTTTCGAAACCGTCCAGACCCGGCATGACGGCGTCGAGCACCACCACGTCGGGCATCCAGTCGCTACCGCCCATTTCGCGCAGAGCCAGTTCGCCCGACGCACATTCACGGATGGAGAACCCCCGCTCGCGCAGGGCGATGGAGGTCAGCAGCAGGTTCACTTCGTCGTCGTCGACGAGCAGCACCCGCGGCGGTTGCGCCAGTTCATCGTCCTCGAATGGCGCCATGCGCGTCATCGGGACGCCTCCAGCAAAAGGGGCAGGGCAGCCACCACGTAGCGGGCTTCGACTTCCAGGCGGTCGATCATGGGTTCAAGGGGCAGTCCGTTGTCATCTCGAATGGCATTTTCGATTTCGACACAGATCTGTGACAACTTGAGTGCCCCCACGTTCGCAGACGAAGACTTCAGCGTGTGAGCCACGTCCTTGATGGCACGCCGATCCTGCGCCTGCCGGGCAGACGCCAGTTGCACAAGGTACTTGTCCACCGATGTTGCGAACATCTTGATGATCCGGTCGATCAGGGCATTGCGGCCTGCAGGGTCCAGCTCCAGCAGACGTTGTACCGCAATTTCGTCGAATACCTCACGCCACGAGGTCGGTTGGGCGCTGCTGGTGGTCATGTGGGGTGTCGGTTGCAAGGTTTGTGTCTTCCCCGACACAGGGGTCAGTCCCTGAGGTTGTGCGGAGGGGTCAGGGGGCAAGGCGTCCGGTGGCTGAAGGTGCGCCACAGTCTGCAGCACTTTGGCAAGCTGGTGTATCCGGAAAGGCTTGGAGAGGTAGGCGTCAAAACCCACACTGGCAAAGCGCAGGTCGTCGCCGTCCAGTGCATGGGCAGTCACTGCCACCACCGGGGTGTCAGGGCGCGTGAGGAAGTTGAACCGCTGGTGGCGGTTTCGACGGAACACCTGCAAGGCCTCGGTGCCATCCATGCCGGGCATCTGGATGTCCATCAGGACCACATCGAAGCGATCCTGGGTGAGCTTGCGCAGGCCTTCGATGGCCGAACCGGCCACGGTGGTGCGGCAGCCCAGACGCCGCAGCATCTGGCTGCACACTTCCTGGTTCACCGAGTTGTCTTCCACCACCAGCACGTTCAGCCCCAGTTTGAGGGCCTGCACAGTGGGGGGCGCGATGCTCGATGACACCCCCAGCAGTGCCTGGCGCAGTTCCAGCTTGCGAACCGGCTTGGACAGGAATCGCTCGTAGCCTGCCCTCAGTGCCAGCTGCACGTCATCGAGCGTGCTGATCGATGACAGCATGACCATCTTGAGTCGGGCGTAGCGCTGGCTGCTGCGCATGGCCTGGGCGAACTCCAGCCCGTTCATGCGCGGCATTTTCATGTCGACCAGGGCCAGGTCGATGTCCAGGTCGTGCTCGGGCTGCATGAGCAGATCCAGTGCCTCCTGTCCGTCGCGGGCCAGGGTGACCTGCATGCCCCAGGCCGTCAGCAGGTTTTCGATGACCGTGAGGTTGGTGGCGTTGTCGTCGACCACCAGCACGTGCATGGCGGGCAGCTCGGCGTCGTCGAGCAGGCCCCAGATCGACTCGCCAGCAGCCACCTGCACGGGCACCTGGAACACGAACTCGGAGCCCATGCCCGGCGAGCTGCGAGCCTCGATGTGGCCACCCATCAATTCGACGAGTTGCTTGCAGATGGCCAGACCCAGGCCAGTGCCGCCATACCGGCGCGACAGACCGGCATTGGCCTGCGTGAACGCGTGGAACAGGCGCGGCAACACGTCGGGATGGATGCCGATGCCTGTGTCGCGCACGCTGAAAGTCAGCATCAGGGCGTCACCCACATCGAGCTGCTCGGTGGGCGAGATCGGCTCGCTCAGGCCCACGGTCACCACCACCTCGCCGGCTTCTGTGAACTTGATGGCATTGCCCACCAGGTTGGTCAGAACCTGCCCGATGCGCAGTGAATCGGCGTGGATCATGGGCGGCAGGCCGGGCTGCACGTGGGCGGTCACCTCCAGCCCTTTTTCATGGGCGCGAGGTGCCAGCAGTTCCACTGTGTCGTCGATCAGGGTGTTGAGTGCGAAGTCGACCGGTGCCAGCTCCTGCCGGCCGGCCTCGATTTTGGAGAAATCAAGGATGTCGTTGATGATCTCCAGCAGCTGTTCTCCCGAGCGGAACACCATCTGGGCCTGTTTGCGCTGGATGGCATCGAGGTCGGAGGCCAGCATCAGCTCGGTCATGCCCAGGATGGCGTTCATGGGTGTGCGGATCTCATGGCTCATGCTGGCCATGAACTGGCTCTTGGCCTGGCTGGCGTTCTCGGCGGCCACGCGGGCGCGCTGCAATTCTTCCGAGCGTTCGCGGTCGTCGGTGACGTCCGACATCAGGCCGTACACCCGCAGGCTGCCGTCGTCCAGGCGACGGCTGCGGGTACGGCGGCGCACCCAGCGCAGGCCCTTGATGGGATGCTGGATGCGAAACACCAGGTCGGTGGGCTCTTCGCGCTCGCATTGTTGCTCGGCCAGGGCCAGGGCGGGGCGATCGTCGGGCAGCACCAGGGTGTCGAGCAAGGGGCTGTTGCCGCCTGCCGTTTCGGTGCGGCTGTCCGGCGACACGCCCAGGATGTCGGCAGTGTGGGGGCTGTGGTACAGAAACTGGGCGTGCATGCCGGAGGCCACATAGACCCCGTCGTCCATCGATTCGACCAGCTCGCGAAAGCGACGTTCCGATTCTTCCAGGTCGGCGGTTGCGCGGCGTGCGACCGTGATGTCACGCGCCAGCGTGATCAGCAAGCGTGGCGCACCGTTGGTGCCTCGCAGCGCGAAGTGGCGCGCATTGACGATGCGCACCCCGTCGCTCGACGGCCAGGCGAAGTCGTGCTCCACGGTCTCGCCGTCGTCCAGTGCCTGGCGCATGCGTGGCGCGATGGCCGACATCACGGCTGGCCCCACAGCATCGGCGATCGGCTTGCGCAGGGCTTGGGCCTGGTTCAGGCCCAGCTCCAGTTCGGTGTACTTGTTGATGGCCACCACAGACAGGTCGCGCGCGTCCATCACGATCAGGCTGACCGGCAAATTGCCCATCAGTGCTTCCAGGAACTCCTTTTCCTGGCTTTGCTGGATCTCCAGCGTCTTTTGTTCGCTGATGTCGTTGAACAGGCACACATAGTGCCCTGTGGCGCCGGTGTCGTCGACTGTGAGAATCGCGTCGATTTCACACCAGTACGACTGAGAAGGAGCGTCGGCTGGCGTGCGCGTGCATTCGAAACTGCTGCGGAATGGGCCGCCCTGTGCGATGTGTTGTCGCACCTGGTTCACGATTCCTGCTTCGACCTGGCTGCGGGCCAGTGCATCCGACAGGCGATGGCCCAGCACACGTTCGGGGCGCCAGCCTGTCAGGGCTGTCAGGTGGGGGTTGACCCATTCGATCACGCCGTGGCGATCGAGCAAGGCCACGCCACTGGAAATGCGAGAGGCGACCAGGCCCAGGCGCTCCAGGAGGGCGGCGCTGTCGGCCGCTCGGTTGAGCGATTCGTCGCGCTGGGCCACAAAGCTCAACTGGATCACGGCCAGTTGCAACAGGGTGTGCGCCTCGTGGGCCATGGGCTGCGGGTCCAGGTACTCCAGCACGGCCAGGGGGCGCCCCCCCACGAACACAGGCACGGCCAGAACCTGCCGTGCCGGGGCGCCACGCCAGGGGTGTCGTGCCGAAGGAGGCTCGGGCTGCGGCAAGATGGTCAGTACGGGATGGCGATCGACCAGGCACTGGCCCAGCGGCTGATCGCCGCCGTCTACCGGGGCCATGACCCCCAGATCGATGTGATCATCGTCCTGGCCATCGAACTCCATCCACGGGCGCAGCAGGCCCGATTGGCCGTTCCAGTCCTCTACTTTCAGACAGTGCCAGGCACGTGCACCAAGCACCTGATGCATGCGGGTGCCTACCTGGCTCATGGCTTCGGTCAGCGTATGGGCCCGCTGGGCTGTGCTGGCCACTTCCTGGCTGAGTTGCAGCCAGCGCTGGGGCACCATGCGGATGTCGGGCATGGTGCGTTCGGGACCGTCATCGGCCTCGCGCTCGGGGTGAGTGTCCGGGTTTTCCGGCGTGGTGTCGGCCGGGGGCAGTTCGGGGCTGAGGGTGTGGCGCACCAGGAAGCCAGTGGATGCGGCGATCAGGGCCAGGGTGCCCAGCAGCACGTGGTTCCAGCCCTGTTGCCAGGCCAGCAACAAGGCAACGGCCAGCAGCAGGGCCACCACCAGCGTGGGCCAGGAGAGTCGTGAACCGGTGCTCGGGTGTGACATCGTGCAGCTTGGGAATCCCGCCAGAGATTGACGCGTCAGTCTGTCACCTGTAAAGGCATACTTCTGACCTTGAACAGATGAATGACTCTATCTGTTTGAAAAACCAAACAGCTGCTTGAAGAAACCGCTGAAAGCTGTTCATACAATCATTTTGATGCACTCTGGTTCCGCGCCTCGGCCATTGCGACCGTCAAAGTCCCGCTCGTTGACCGAGTGGTGTGCCGCGGTGTGTGTCGTGCTGCCGGCCGCGGCCGGCCTGGTGCTCGCCCCGGTGGCCCATGCGGGCGGCGCGGGCATGCTGTCGGCAGACATCGCCCTCAACTGGCAAAACCTGGGCCTGACCCTGGCGTTCGGGATCTTGCTGGGCGCAGCCGTGGCGGGAGGCCTGGCCGCTCGTGCAGCCCGCGCATGTCGGCACGAACGGCCGTCGGATCGCGCGCATCTTCACCTCCATGACCGCCCAGATGCCCCGGTCGGTTCACAGTCCTTGGCGACGGACCTGGCACGGCCGGCGCAAAAGCACCCAGTCGATGCGCCGCCCCTTGGCGCCGAAGTCGACACCGCCTGCTGGACCGAATGGCTGGATGGCTGGTACTGGCAGACCGATGCCGAGCACCGGCTGGTGCAATGGCGCCCTGTGCTGCGGGCCGATGCGGCCACCTGGGCGCAGGCGGCCGAGGTGCTGGCCCAAGGCCCCCTGCTGCACACCCTGGTGGATGCCACCGAGCAGCCCCGCCTGAGTGGGCAGCTGCAAGCCGGTGGTCGGGTCGACGTGGGCGCGCTGCACTGGGCCGATGGCTTGGGCATGCCAGATGGGGAAGGGCATCTGCTGGGCATGCCCCGCGTGAGCACCCTGGGCGAGCACCTGGGGCACCATGGCGTGTGGCGACCGATCGAGGAGCCTCGTGCTGTGGCCGAAGCGTCTCCCCTGGCAGGAGTGCGCGTGGCCGAGCGCGACGAACTGGCCGAAGCCGCGCAGGAGGCCTTGCGCTATGCCCTGTCGCATGACCTGCGGGCGCCACTGCGCGTCATCGACGGTTTTGCCCGCATCCTCAAAGAAGATCACGCCGCCTCGCTCGACAAGCTGGCCCGCGACCACATCGAGCGCATCCTGGCGGCGGCTCACCGCATGAACGGCATGATCGACGCTGTGCTGGACCAGGCGCACCTGTCGCAGGCGCCGCTGCAGCGTGCCGAGGTCGACCTCAGCGCCTTGGCCCTGGATGTGGCCGGCGAACTGATCACCTGCCGCCCCCCAAGAGCCGATGGCAGCCTGCCGCCCGAGGTGCTTTTGGAGGTCACCGGTGGCATGTGCACCCAGGCCGATGCCGTGCTGGTGAGGCGCGTGTTCGAGAACCTGATCGGCAATGCCATCAAGTACAGCCAGAAGGTGGCGCAGCCGCACATCACCGTCGGGGCGGTGCCCCACACCGACCCAGAGGTGTACTTCGTGAAAGACAACGGCGCTGGCTTCGACATGAAGCACGCCGACAAGCTGTTCGGGCTGTTCCAGCGGCTTCACAGCACCCGCGAATTCCCGGGCTCGGGCGTGGGGCTGGCCAGCGTCAACAACATCATCCGCCGGCATGGCGGGCGTGTGTGGGCCGAAGCTGAACCGGGTCAGGGGGCTTGCTTCTACTTTTCGCTGGCGCCATTCAAGGGCGGCACGCCGAGGCGCTGAGGCCGCTCGGCTCCGCAGGGTTCAGCCCAGGCTGCCCAGTGTGGCCAGCACTTCCTGGGCATGCACCAGGCGCTCGGTCAGCGCCTGCAGGGTGCGACCTTCGCTGCGGGCCTGCTGCTCCAGCCGAGCCAGGGCCTGCTGAGCACCCATCGAGTGACGGTGCATCACGATGCCGATGGCCAGGGCCACGGTCTGTGTGGTGGGGTCTGGCACCTCGGCGTTCGCCGCAGGCGCCAGGGCTTCATCCAGCCCCTCGGGTGCCGCGGGCGCGGCGGCGGTGAGCAGGTCAGGGGTGGCAGGCTCGTTGCTGGCCGGCTGGTGCTGGCCGTTCAGGCCCCGGCTGGCGAAGGCCGCTTCCACGGCCGGCACGATCTGTTTCACGTCGAGCGGCTTGACCAGGTAGGTCACAGCCCCCAGGGCCTTGACCTGGGCGATGGTGGCCTCGTCAGAGAACGCCGACAGGAACATGAAAGGGATCTGGCAATACTCGCGCAGGTAAGCGGCCACGTCGAAGCCACTCTTGCCCTCCATGCGGATGTCGAGCAGGGCCAGGTCGGGCTTGTGCTGGCGGGCCAGCAGGATGGCGTCGTCGCCGTTGTCGGCGTCGATCACTTCGAAGCCGGCCTGGGCCAGGCCATGGGTCACGGTGGCGAGCACGAGTCGGTCATCGTCAACGACGAGCACTTTGCCTTTGTTGCCTGCGGTCATGTCGATGGGGACGTCGTGCGGTGCTCGCGAGACGCACCACCTGGTTGAAACGTTATAGTTTAACGCGGCTCATTTTCTCTGGGGAGCGGCGCCTGAGTTCCTTATTGTGGCCAAAGCGCGTACTGTTGACCAGTGGGCTCACCCAGGGTTGCGGGGGGCTCCCCCTGCACGATACCCGGTGGGGTCAGTTGCAGCACCGTCACCACCCAGTTGCCATCCTGCCGCATCTGGATGCGCGAACTGCGCCGGGGCATCAACGCGCGCACCAACCCCAGGCCCGACACTCCGCCCCGGATCTGGTCCACGCTGAAGCCTTCGGGCAGTTGCCCCGGGTTGCGGATGCAGATCTGGGCACCCTGTTCGTCGCACTGCAGCTCACAGTGCAGAGGCAGGGCTTGACCGGCAGGCGCCTGCGGGCTGTGCTTGTGCGCGTTGGTCAGCAATTCGTTCAGACACAGTGCAATCGGGATGGATTCGGCCTCGGGCAGCAGCCAGGGCACCCGCGTGGCTTCGGGTTGGCCGTGGTCGATCTGTCGACCGAAGGTTTTCTGCACCGAGCCGGCAATGGCCGAGACCACGCTGTCCAGTCGAAGCGGGCCGCCGGTGCCCACCTGCAGGCCGTACACCTGGGCAATGGCCTGCACCTGCCCCACCACTTCGGCAATGGCGGGCGCCACTTCTGGCTTGCGTGCGGCGATCTGCTGCAGCAGGCCGGCCACGCCCTGCAGGTTGTTCTTGATGCGGTGGTGCACCTCTTTGACCAGCATTTCGCGCTGGGTGATGGCCGCTTCCAGGCGCGCGTTTTCAGCGGCCCGCTGCTCGGTGATGTCCGAGGCCACCATCAGCACCTGGTCGGGCGTGTCGCCGTCGCCCTGCAGCGGCAGGTAGTTCACGTCCCAGATCTGGGCGGTGCCACGGGTGCTGCCTTCGATGCGGTGCTCTTTCTGGACCGCGTGCTGGGCATCGAGTGCCGAGTTCATTTCCAGGCCCAGCAGGCGGGCTCGGGCTTCGGGGTAGATCTCGTTGAGCGATTGCCCCACGGCCTGGCCCGCATCGCGCTGCATGAAGCTGGCGGCGCTCTGGTTGGCCTGCAGCAGCTTGAGGCTGCCGGCTTCGTGCACCGTGATGGCCATGGGCGCCATCTCGATGATGCGCTTCAGCCGGGCTTCGGCCTCGGCCGAACGGGCTTCGGCCTGGCGGCGACGGTCGATGTCCAGCAGTGCGTAGGTGACCTGCCGGTGGGTCGATTCGACATCGATCACCACGGCATTGCCCACCACCCAGAAGACGCGGCCGTCACGGGCCATCACCTGGCATTCGAAGGTGTGCGACTGGCCGTCTTGCAGGGTGTCGAGGTAGTCGGTGATGCGGAAGGGGTGGTCGATGTCGTGCGTGGCCACGGTGGCCAGCGGTTTGCCCACGAAGTCGGACAGGTCGCCGGCGAACATGCGCCGCGCCGAGCGGTTCATCCAGCTGATGCCGTTGGGGTCGATGGTGACGATGCCCACGAACACCGAGTCGAGGATGGCACGCGTGCGGTCGGCCTGCTGGGCCAGGTCGCGCTCCATGGCCTCGAGGCGGATGGTCTGTTTGCGGATGCGGCTGGTGTCGGACAGCACGGCAATGGCTTCCAGCGGGCCGTTGACGTCACCGATGCGCTTGACCGTGAGCGTGTACCAGAGCGTGGGCAGGCCGGGCACCAGGATTTCGAGTTCGCGTTCGAACTGGCCTTCGGCCTGCAGACGGGGCACGAAATCGGCGGCGAAACGGCGGATGCGTGCGTCGTGGTTGAGCAGGGTGTCCAGGCTCATGTTGGTGAGCGTGGTGCCGGCCATGCCCAGCATGCGTTCGAAGCGCCGGTTGCAGCGCACCAGGGTGTTGCCCCGCAGGTAGGCAATGCCGGCCGGGGAGCTTTCCAGGATCATGGTGAGCTCGCGCAGCAGGGCTTCGCTGTCCGAGGCGTGCGCCAGGGGCTGACCTTCGGCACCCTCTGCAGGACGCGGTGGTGCGCCCGCGCTGGATGGTGCTGGCGGCGTGGCCACGGCGGCCTGCAGCACACACAGGAAGCGGCGCTGGCTGCCTTCGGCACCCGGCTGGGCGTGCACGTCTGCACGCAGGCTGCGTGCGGGGTGCCCCGCCTTGGACCAGCCGGTGCGCGTGGGCAGCGGCGCGTCACCCGGGCGCAGGCCCAGCAGCGCCACCGGGCTGTCCCAGCCCACCAGCTGTTGCAGGGCCGCGGGCAGGGTGGCCACGTGCGTGCCCGGCTCGGGGTTGAGACCGGTCATGCGCGTGAACGCCGCGTTGTGGCGCAGCCAGAGGCCTTGTTCTTCGAACTCGGCCATGGCCAGGGGCACCAGGTCGAACCAGGGGTCGGTGTTCGTCACGGACATCTTGGGTGAGTGTTCCGTTGATTCTGCGCCTGCCTGGTGCGGGCGGGCGCAGAGAGAGGGGCTGTTCGCGGTCAGACGTGTCGGCGGCGCGACGTTGAGGACGATCCAGCCGCGGCCTCAGGCGCTCGGCGGAGTCACCACGCTCACGCCAGGCATTTTCGACGAGTAATCCTTGGGCAGCAGGCTCAGGCGGGCCGCCACCTGGTGGGCCACGGCGCGGTACAGGCCGGCGGCGGCGCTGTCGGGGTCGGACACCACGGTGGGCTGGCCCGAATCGGCCTGCTCGCGGATCTTCAGGTCCAGTGGCAGCGAGCCCAGCAGGGGCACATCGCCCTCGCTGGCCAGCTTCTGGCCGCCATGCTGGCCGAAGATGTGGGCCTCGTGGCCACAGTTCGGGCAGTGGAACACGGCCATGTTCTCGATGATGCCCAGCACCGGGGTGTTCACCCGCTCGAACATTTTCAGGCCCTTGCGGGCATCGAGCAGGGCGATGTCTTGCGGCGTGGTCACGATCACGGCGGCCGTGAGGGGCGCGCGCTGGGTGATGCTCAGGTGGATGTCGCCGGTGCCCGGGGGCAGGTCGACCACCAGGTAATCGAGCGGCTGGTCAGGCTCACCCCAGTTCGACAGGCGCAGCAGCTGGTCGAAGGCCTGGCTGGCCATGGGGCCGCGCCAGATGGTGGCCTTGTCTTCCGACACCAGCAGACCCATGGACATCACCTGCAGGCCAAAGGCCTCGGGCGGGGTGATGGTCTTGCCATCGGGGCTGTCGGGCTTGCCGCTCAGGCCGGTCATCAGGGGTTGGCTGGGGCCGTAGATGTCGGCGTCCAGCAGGCCCACGCGGGCGCCTTCGGCCGACAGGGCCAGGGCCAGGTTGATGGCGGTGGTGCTCTTGCCCACGCCGCCCTTGCCCGAAGCCACGGCGATCAGGTTCTTGGCGCCAGGCAGCGTGGTTTGCCCCACAGGCACGGCGCGGGCCGTGATGCGGGTGCTGAACTGCACCTTCACGCCCTGGATGCCGGGCACGGCGGCCAGGCTGGTTTTCACTTGCTCGACCAGCTGCGGCCACAGGCTTTTTGCCGGGTAGCCCAGGGTGATCTGCAACTGGGCCACGCCATCGGAGCCCACCTTCAGCTGTTGCAGCTGCCGGCCTGTTACCCAGTCCTGGCCGGTCAGGGGGTCGATCAGGGCGCGCAAGGCACCCAGGGCGGCGGTTTCGAGGGCGTTCGGGGGGCTGGAAAGGCTCATGGGGAGGGTGCTGGCGGCAGGCCGTGGGCTTCAAGGGGCGCAGGGAAGGTCCAAAGGACGCGCAGGCGTAAGTGTGCCGCACTTAAAATCTCGGGTCTGCCCATCCGAGCTTCACACCATGCCCCGTCAGCTTTTCGTCACCACGGCACTGCCCTATGCCAATGGCCACTTCCACATTGGCCACATCATGGAATACATCCAGGCCGACATCTGGGTGCGTTTCCAGCGCATGCAGGGGCATCAGGTGCATTTCGTGGGGGCTGACGACGCGCACGGCGCACCCATCATGATCGCGGCCCAGAAGGTGGGCAAGACGCCGCAGCAGTTCGTGGCCGACATCGCCGCGGGCCGCAAACCTTATCTGGATGGCTTTCACATCAGTTTCGACCACTGGTCGAGCACCGACAGCCCCGAGAACCACGCGCTGGCGCAAAGCATCTACCTGGCCCTGAAAGACCAGGGCCTGATCGACGTTCGGCCCATCGAGCAGTTCTTCGACCCCGAAAAGGGCATGTTCCTGGCCGACCGCTTCATCAAGGGCGAATGCCCCAAGTGTGGCGCGAAAGACCAGTACGGCGATTCCTGCGAGGTGTGCGGCGCCGTGTATGCGCCCACCGAACTGAAGAACCCGTACTCGGCCCTGTCGGGCGCCACCCCGGTGCTCAAGACTTCCGATCACTATTTCTTCAAGCTGTCCGACCCGCGCTGCCTGAGCTTCCTGGAGCAGTGGACGCAAGACGGCAAGCTGCAGCCGGCCGTCAGCAAGAAGATCAAGGAGTGGTTCACCAAGGATGAAAACGGCGAAGGTGGATTGGGTGACTGGGACATCAGCCGCGATGCGCCGTACTTCGGCATCGAGATCCCCGGCGCGCCCGGCAAGTACTTCTACGTGTGGCTGGACGCGCCCATTGGTTACCTGGCCTCGCTCAAGAGCTACTTCTCGGCTGGTGGCCCGAAAGCCAAGTACGGCGAAGCCCGCAGCTTCGAAGAGTTCATGGCCGATCCGGCCGTGGAGCAGGTGCACTTCATCGGCAAGGACATCACCTACTTCCACACCCTGTTCTGGCCCGCGATGCTGCAGTTCAGCGGCCGCAAGCTGCCGAACCAGGTCAACGTGCACGGCTTCATGACCGTGAACAATGGCGAGAAGATGTCCAAGAGCCGCGGCACCGGCCTCGACCCCCTGAAGTACCTGAGCCTGGGCATGAACCCGGAATGGCTGCGTTACTACATTGCGGCCAAGCTGAACGCCAACGTCGAAGACATCGACTTCAACAAGGACGACTTCATGGCCAGGGTCAACTCTGACCTGGTGGGCAAGTTCGTCAACATCGCCAGCCGTGCCGCAGGCTTCCTGGCCAAGCGCTTTGAAGGCCGCACCACGGCCGCCCTCGGCGACGAGGGCCAGGCCTTGCTGGCCACCCTGCAAGCGGGCCGCGCCGGCCTGGTCGAGCTGTATGAGGCGCGCGAGCTGGGCAAGGTGCTGCGCGAGATCATGCTGCTGGCCGACCGCGTGAACGAATACGTCGATGCCAACAAGCCCTGGGAGCTGGCCAAGCAAGAGGGGGCCGATGCCCGCCTGCAGGAGGTCTGCACCGTGTGCATCGAGGCCTTCCGCCTGCTGAGCATCTACCTCAAGCCCGTGCTGCCCGCGGTGGCCGCCAACGTCGAGGCTTTCCTGAAGGTCGAGCCCATGACCTTTGCCAGCGCCGAACAGCTGCTGGGCGAGCACACCATCGGCGCCTACCAGCATCTGATGCAGCGCGTGGACGTGAAGATGCTCGATGCCCTGTTCGAGCCGCCGCCCGCACCCGTGGTCGAGGCACCGAAACCCGGCGGTGAGGACATCGCCCCCACCATCACCATCGACGACTTCGTCAAGGTCGATTTGCGCATCGCCAGGATCGTGAATGCCGAGCACGTGGAAGGCAGCACCAAGCTGCTGCGCTTGACCCTGGACGCGGGTGAAGGCCGCCACCGCAATGTGTTCAGCGGCATCAAGGAGGCCTACCAGCCTGAGCAGCTGATCGGCAAGCTGACGGTGCTGGTGGCCAACCTGGCGCCGCGCAAGATGAAGTTCGGCATCAGCGAAGGCATGGTGCTGGCCGCCTCGCACGCCGACGAAAAGGCCAACCCGGGCGTGTACGTGCTCGAACCCTTCCCCGGCGCCGAGCCGGGCATGCGCATCCGCTGAAGTGCGGGTGCAGGCCTTGGCGCTGGAGCCCAGCCTTGCGGCTCGGGCCCTGGCGTCAGGCCTTGCCCAGCAGGGCCTGTGACAGCTCCGGGTCGGCCGGGTCGCGCCCGAACCAGATCCTCAGGGCATTGGCGAAAAACTCGTCGTCGCCCACGCGCTCGGCCACCTGCTGGCCATTGAACACGAAGGCCGTGCCTTTGCCAGGCTCGAAGTCCATCGAGAAGTTCACCCCCGCGTCCATCACCGAGCGGTAGGAAAAGATCTGGATCAGGTCCGACACCGTGGTGGTGTAGCGGGCGATCACATCAGGCTCGCAATTGGCCTTCATGCCCTTGATGAACATGAGGCCGATGTCGGCGGTTTTCAGGGCGCGCAAGCTGACCATGCTCAGGCGTTTGGGCCCTGGCATGGCCAGCAGCTGCGAGGCCGACTGAACCCTGCGCGGTGTGTACAGGGCCATGTCGTACACCTTCACGAACATCTTGGTGCGGGTGCCTTTGCCGTTGAGCAGCAACTCGGTGTTGCCCAGGCGCACGTAGTTGGCAAAGCGTGTGGCGGTGTTCTGGGCCCGTGCGGTGGCCGGCAGGGTGCCTGCGGCCACGCTGCCCAGCAAGCCAAGACCGGCGATCACGGCCTGTCGCCTGGAGGTGTCGGTGGTGTGTGAAGGGTGGTTGGGCGCCATGCGGGTCCTCGGTCGAAGAACGATGGGGCGGTCAACTCCCCCGCCCGAAGTGGCGCGATTCTAGATAGTGAAAAAAGCGGACGCAGCCCTTGTTTGAAGGGGCGCTGTGGCGTGCCCCCTTGCCTGAGGGGGCGTCGCAGCCGCGCGCTGGCGCGGCAACCGTGCGGCTCAGTTCAGCGTCTGCAAGTGGCTCAGCACGGCCAGCGCCCAACCCGTGGGCGCGGCGCTGGTGGCCAGCTCGGCCGCACGCTCGGCGGTGTCGGGCTCGTCCAGGGCCGCCTGAAGGGCCTGGTCCAGCGCCTGCCATTGCGGGCTGTTGCCCAGTGGCGTGCCGGCCAGGGCCTGGCTGACCCGGGGGTGGGCCTGGCGCCACAGCGCCAGGGCATCTGCCCAGCCTGCGCGCGGGGTGGCCAGTTCGGCCCAGTTGCCCGCGCAGGTGTCCAGCAGGGCCGACAGGTGCGCACGAGGGGTCTGCACCACGGCAGGCAGCGGCACCGGTTGGCAGGCTCGCTGGACCTGTCTGCTTGCATTGGCATCCGATGCCGCCGACTGCACCTGGGCGGCCAGGCGGGTGCCTTTCATGGCCTTCGATTGCACGTCCAGCCACAGCCCGTGGGCCTGCACCCAGCCCATGGCCAGTGACAACAGCGCCTGGGGCTGGCCGTCGATCAGCTCGAACTCCAGCTCCTGCAGGCGCTCGCGTGCTGCGCCGGCCTCGATGGCGCCCAGGTCCAGGCACACGGCCACGCGGCCCAGGGCGTGGTCCAGGGTGCGCACATGGCGCTCGAAGCGGGTGTCGTACACCGTCACCAGGGCCGCTGGTGGCGTGCCGGCCTGCTCAGGCCAGTTCAGCGCGCGTCGCAGAGCCTGCTGCACCTCAGGGCTGTGGGCGGCCAGCACCGGGGCGGGACGGCCATCGGCGGGGGCGGGCAGGGGGCAGTTTTCTTCCACGCGGGTCATGGCGTCGGCCCCCAGGCCTTTGTAGGTCTGCACCCAGTCGTCGCCTTCACGCCGCACCCGCCAGGCACAGCGCTGCCGGGCCAGGGCGTGGTCGGCCGTGTCGAAATAGGCCGCGTGCATGGGGATGGCCGGTGCGCGGCCCAGGGCCTGCAGGGCTTCATTCACACCGGAAAGTGCCGAATCAGGCACCTGAAACTTCAGCTCGATCTCTTTCATGCCCGAGATTGTGGGGCTATGCTTGCGCCCTGCAGTTTCAGAATTTCACACAACGGAGGACCTGTGAGTTTCCTGGACAACCTTCGGCAGCAGGCCGATCAGTTGCGTCAGACCCAGCACCTGAGCCATGCCGACCGTCAGGCGCGTCACGCCGAGGTCGAAAAGGCCTGTCTGGCGGTGTTTCGCTACTGGGTCGACCTGTCCAAACAGCTCAACACCCTGCTGCCTGTGCCGCGGGGCCGTTACCTGATCGACACCAAGCTGGCCATCCAGGGGCAGCCCATGCGCAACTTCCGCGCCGATGTGCGCAAGAAGGGCCTGTCGGTCGACCAGGACCTGACCGACCATGTGGCGCTGTATGCCACGGTGGGCGAAGGCCAGTCCGTGCACCTCAAGCGCGATTTCCTGCCCGAGATGGAAAAGCTGGAAGCTCGACTGAACCAGGCCGGCATCCGCTACCAGCCCGAGCGCATCCTGCAGCCCGAAACCGGCAAGCTGCTGGAGGTGCGTTACGAGTTCGTGGCCGACGTGATCGCCGGCATCAAGCTCAAGCCTCTGCACGACGAAGCCCGCCTGCAGTTCCAGGTGAACAACCTGGAGGGGCTGGCCCGCTGGACGGTGGAGTTCGAGGCCTCGCAGGTCAGCACCACCGTGCTCGACGAGTTGTCCAAGTGGGTGGTGGGGCAACCCAACGATTTCGTGCGCCGCGGCAAGCTGCTCGAGATGAAAGAGGTCTGAGGTTCACCACCGCCGGGCCATGCCGATAAAATGTCGGCTGGGCCGGCAGAGCCTTCTGCCCCGGCCAACCCCATCGAAAGCATCACCATGCCTCTGTTCTGGAAACCCTACAAGTCTGACGTCACCCAGTTCATCGACAGCCTCAAGCAGCGCGACCCGCAGCTCGAAGAGCGTCAACGCCAGGGCCGCGCTCTGCTGTGGGACAAGCAGGTGGACCGCCAGGCCCAGGCCGAGCAGCGCGCCGCGCGCGTGGCTCAGCAGCCTTACGTCTATCACACCAAGGGCTGAGCCCTGTGAGCGGTCGGATCGACGAAGGGCCTGAGGCCCTCCTCGACGACCATGGGCTGCCAGCGGTCGTCGACCATGTGGCCATTGCGCGCCTGTACGGCGAGCCCCTGTTCAATTTCCCGACCGATCTCTACATCCCTCCAGACGCGCTGGAGGTGTTCCTGGAGGCTTTTGAAGGCCCCCTGGACTTGCTGCTCTACCTGATCCGCAAGCAGAACTTCAACATCCTCGACATCCCGCTGGCCGACGTCACGCGCCAGTACCTGGCGTATGTCGACCAGATCCGCAAGTCGAACCTCGAACTGGCGTCCGACTATCTCCTGATGGCAGCCATGCTCATCGAGATCAAGTCGCGGATGCTGCTGCCCCCCAAGAAGACCGAGGCGGGCGAAGAGGCCGAAGACCCGCGTGCCGAGCTGGTGCGTCGCCTGATCGAGTACGAGCAGATGAAGTCTGCCGCGCACAAGCTTGACCAGGTGCCGCTGCTGGGTCGTGATTTCCGGCGAGTGCAGATCCATGCCGAGCCCGGTGAGCGCGTGCGCCACCCCGATGTGGCGGTGGTCGAACTTCGCGAGGCGTGGATGGACATCCTCAAGCGCGCCAAGCTGCACACCCACCACACCATCTCCCGAGAAGAGTTGTCGGTGCGCGAGCACATGTCCATCGTGCTGCGCACCCTGCAAGGCCGCAAGTTCGTCGAGTTCCAGGACCTGTTCGACGTGAGCCGAGGCGCACCCGTCATGGTGGTCACCTTCATCGCGATGCTCGAGTTGACCAAGGAGCGCTTGCTCGAGATCACGCAGGCCGAGGCTTTCGCGCCGGTCTACGTGCGTCTGGCCTACCAGCCCTCCTGAGTTCGGCGCAGGCTTTCAGCGCACCAGGCGCAGGATGCGGCCGTCCTCTTCGTCGGTCACCAGGTACAGCCAGCCGTCGGGGCCCATGCGCACGTCACGGATGCGACCTACTTTGCGCTCCAGCAGTGGCTGGCGTGCCACGACCTGGTGGTCTTTCAATTCGATTCGCCACAAGGTCTCGCCACTCAGCGAGCCTGAAAACAGATGCCCCTCCCAACCCGGGTAGCGCTTGGCGGTGTTGAAGGCCAGGCCGCTGGGCGCCGTGGAGTAGGGCGCCCACACACTCAAGGGGGGCTCGAAATCGGGTTCGTGGTGCCCCCCGTTGACCTGACATGTGTGCACTTCCGGGCTGCCATAGGGGCACCCGGCGCTGACCAGCGGCCAGCCATGGTTGCGGCCGGGCAGCACACGGTTGAGTTCGTCGCCGCCCTGAGGCCCATGTTCGGTCAACCAAAGCTCTCCGGTGTCTGGGTGCAGGGCCGCACCCTGCGCGTTGCGGTGCCCCAGGCTGTAGACCTCCGGTCGCGCGCCAGGCGTCGGCCAGCGTGGGTTGTCGGCAGGCACCGTGCCGTCGGCGCGAAGGCGAACCACCTTGCCCAGCGTTGTGCCCAGGTTTTGCGCGTGCTCGCGACCCGGACGTGACGGGTCGTCGCGCTGGCGGTCGCCCAAGGTCACGAACAGGTGGCCGTCACGGCCCCACACCAAACGGCTGCCATAGTGTCCATGGCCTGAGGTTTTGGGCACCTGCCGGTACACCACCTGCACGTCGAGCAATTCGTCCCCCACCAGTCGTCCTCGGGCCACGGCCGTGCCTTGCAGCCGGGCTTCTGCGCCTGTGCCTGGTTCGCTGTAGGTCCAGTACACCCAGGAATCGGCGCCTGGTACCACCGAGGTTGGGGCCACCGACACATCCAGCAAGCCGCCTTGCCCGCGGGCCACCACCGGTGGCAGACCCCTCACAGGCTGGCGCTGTTGCCCGTCGGCCGACAACAGCCAAAGCCGCCCACCCCGTTCGCTCACCAGCATGCGGCCGTCTGGCAAGAAGGCCAGCGCCCAGGGGTGTTCAAAGCCTCGGGCAACCTCTTCCACACTCGGCTGGCTGCCCGTTCGGGTGAGCTTGGCGTTGGTTGGGGTGTTGGCAGGCGCTTCCGATCGGCACCCGGACATCAGCGCCAGGCCCAGCAAAGCCATGCACAGGGTCAGCCTGTGTCCTCGGGTGGTGTGCGGCATGCGGTGTTCTTCAAAACGGCCAAATTCATCTGATCACCATGGTGACATGTGCGCGAAATTTTGTGTGGCATCCGTTGGTCAGGTGTCTCGGTGTTGAGCGTTTGTCGGAACTCAGGGTCTGCCCTAGAATCGCGCCACCTGACGGGCCGTGGTTTTCGCACGAACGTTCGTGCGGAGGAACTCGTCGGGGCAAGGACCTTCATGAGCACCCCTGCCGCGCCTGCACGCAAACCTGTCACCTTGCACCGCCTGCGCGAGATGCATGCACAGGGTGAAAAAATCACCATGCTCACGGCCTACGACGCCACCTTCGCCCGCCTGGTCGACGAGTGTGGCGTTGACTGCATCCTGGTGGGCGATTCGCTGGGCATGCTGGTGCAAGGCCACAGCAGCACGGTGCCCGTCAGCCTCGACGAGATGGTCTATCACACCCGCTGTGTGGCCCGAGGCAACCGCAGCGCCTGGGTGGTGGGTGACCTGCCCTTTGGCAGCTACCAGGAAAGCCGCGAGCAGGCATTGCGCAGCAGCGTGGCCCTGATGCAGGCCGGTGCCCACATGGTCAAGCTCGAAGGTGGCGGCTGGACAGCCGACACCGTGCACTTCCTGACCGAGCGTGGCATTCCCGTGTGCGCCCACATCGGCCTGACCCCGCAAAGCGTGCACGCCCTGGGCGGCTACCGCATCCAGGGCCGTGACGAGGCGGGTGTGGAAACCCTGCGCCGCCACGCGAAAGAGCTGACCCAGGCCGGCGCCGCCATGATGGTGCTGGAGCTGATGCCTTCTGCGGTGGCTGCCCAGGTGCAGGCCGACAACCCCGGCGTGATGACGATCGGCATCGGTGCTGGCAATGCCACTGCAGGCCAGGTGCTGGTGCTGCACGACATGCTGCACGTGACCCGCGGCAAGTTGCCCCGCTTCGTGCGCAACTTCATGGCCGAAGGCGGTTCGGTGGAAGACGCCATTGGCCGCTACGTCAGCGAGGTCAAGGCGGGGCACTTCCCTGACGAAAGCATCCATGCGTATTGAATGCGCATGAACGAGCTCGCTTCTTTGGCCTTGTCTTGATCTTTCCCAGCTGATTCTCATGCGTGTCATCCACACGATCGCCGAGCTGCGTGCACACCTGCGCGCCCAGCCTGCCGCCCCCGTCTTCGTGCCCACCATGGGCAACCTGCACGACGGCCACCTGGCCCTGATCCACCGTGCCCGCGAGCTGGCAGGCACCACGGGTGCACCGGTGGTGGCCAGCATCTTCGTGAACCGGCTGCAGTTCGGTCCCAACGAAGATTTCGACACCTACCCGCGCACCATGGCGCGCGACATCGAGCTGCTCACCAGCGCGGGTTGCGACGTGCTGTTCGCACCCACCGAGGCCGAGCTGTACCCTCAGCCCCAGGGCTACAAGGTGGTGCCGCCCACCGAGCTGGCCGACATCCTGGAAGGCCACTTCCGCCCCGGCTTCTTCACAGGGGTGAGCACGGTGGTGCACAAGCTGTTCAACCTGGTCCAGCCGCAGGCGGCCGTGTTCGGCAAGAAGGACTACCAGCAGCTGATGATCATCCGCAACATGGTCACGCAGATGGGGCTGCCCATCGAGATCCATGGCAGCGACACCCTGCGGGCCGACGACGGGCTGGCCCTGTCGTCGCGCAATGGCTACCTCAGCGCCCAGGAGCGCTCGGAGGCGGTGCAGCTGATCACCGTGCTCCAGGGCATCCGTGAGGCCGTGAAGGCCCAACGCAACGACGCCACTTTGAGCCTGGCCAGCGTGGCCCAGCTGGAGGCTCAGGCCATGGCGGCGCTCACGGCCTGGGGCTGGAAGCCCGACTACGTGCTGGTGCGCCGCCAGCGTGACCTGCTGCCCGCCACCGACGAGGACCTGGTGCGCGGCGAGCCGCTGGTCAGCCTGGCCGCAGCCAAGCTGGGCAAGACCCGCCTGATTGACAACCTCGAGCTGTGAGGCGAATGGCGGCGGGTTGAAGGGCCTTGCCCTCGGCCTCAGCCCTCGCCCGCAGGGCGCTCTTGCAGGCCCTTGAGAAAAACCAGCGCTTCGTCCTGCACGCGGCTGCGCCGCATCGGTGGCAGGCTCTGCCAGATGCGCCGACCATAAGGCTTGTCCACCAGGCGTGTGTCGCCGATCATCAGCACCCCGTGGTCGGTCTCGCTGCGGATCAGGCGCCCGGCGCCTTGCTTGAGCGCGATGATGGCCTGGGGCACCTGGTGCTCCATGAAGGGGTTGCCGCCGCGTTGCTCCAGCAGCTCCATGCGCTTGGCCAGCACCGGGTCATCGGGCGGGGCAAAGGGCAGCTTGTCGATCACGACCAGCGTGAGCGCGTCGCCCTTCACGTCGATGCCTTCCCAGAAGCTGTGGCTGCCCACCAGCACGGCGCGGCGCAGGCGCCGGAATTCATCGAGCAGCATGGGCCGGGGCCCATCGCCCTGCATCAGCACCGTGAGCTGGGCGTTTTCGGCCTCGATGCGCTTGCGCAGGGTCTCGGTGGCACGCTGCACGGCGCGGTGGCTGGTGCACAGCAGGAAGGCCCGCCCGCCATTGGCCACGATCAGGGGCCAGGCCGCGTTCACTACCGCGTCGGTGAAGTCGGGCGAGGTGGGCGCTGGCATGCCCTGGGGCACATACAGCATGGCCTGCTGGGGGTAGTCGTAGGGGCTGGACCAGGCCGCACAGTGCGCGTCCTGCAGGCCCAGCGCCTCCTGGAAGTGCTTGAAATCGTTCTTCACGGCCAGCGTGGCCGAGGTGAACACCCAGGCTTTGCGCGGCACTTCCTGTGGGGTGTGGGGTGTGTCGGTGTCGTCTGACCAGGCCAGGCCCTCGTCATGGGCCGCATGGTCATCCCCATCGGGGCCAGCGGCGTCGCCCAGGCGCTGGCGCCGAAACACATCGGCCACGGAAATGGGCGTGCGGTGCAGCTGAAAGCCCAGCTGGCTGACGTCGAGCCAGCACAGTTCGGGCTCGTGCGCCCGTTCGGGGTGGCCCCAGGCGCACAGGCGCTGCATGAGCTCGTCGGCGCGGCGGTGCAGGTTGGCCAGGTCGGCGCTGCGTTCGGCGTGCAGGTGCAGCAGGTCACGCAGCTCGCGCAGGCTGTCTCGCAGGGTGGGCAGGGCTTGCCACAGCGGGTGGCTGGCGGGCAGCTGGCCTTGCGACCATTTCGAGATGCCACCGTCAAAGCACAGGCGCAGGTCTTTCAGGGCCTTGTCCACCGGGGCGATCTGGTCGGGCCAGTGGCAGGCATCGCGTGCGTGCGACATCCCGATGGCCTTGGTGTCGCGCAGCAGGTCCATCAGCTGGGCGCTGCTCACGCTTTCCCCGAAGAACATGGTGGCCGTGTCGGGCAGCTGGTGGGCCTCGTCGAACACGATGGTCTGTGCCGAGGGCAGCAGTTCGGTGGCCCCTTCTTCGCGCAGCACCAGGTCGGCAAAGAACAGGTGGTGGTTCACCACGACCACGTCGGCGTCTTGGGCTTCGCGTCGGGCCTTGAGCACGAAGCAGTCGCTGTGGAAGCTGCAATCGCTGCCCAGGCAGTTCTCGCGGGTGGACGTGACGCGCATCCAGATGGGTGCGGTTTCTGGCACCGTGGCGCATTCGGCCTTGTCGCCCGTGCTGGTGAGGGTGCGGAAGCGGTTGATCTGGCCCAGGTCGCGCACCTCCTGCCGGCTGGCCAGCAAGGTGGCGTCCTGGTTGGTTCGCTCGAGGTGATGGAAGCACAGGTAGTTGCTGCGGCCCTTCAGCAGTGCGGCCTTGATGGGCAGGCCCAGCGCGTCGCGCACATTGGGCAGGTCACGGTTGAAGAGCTGGTCTTGCAGCGCCTTGGTGCCGGTTGACAGGATCACCTTGCCTCCGGCCAGCATGCTGGGCACCAGGTAGGCCGCGGTCTTGCCCACGCCCGTGCCTGCTTCCAGCACGGCGGTGCCCGAGGTGGCGATGGCCTCCAGAATGGCCAGCGACATCTCGATCTGTTCGTGTCGAACGCGGTAGCCGGGCAGGGCCCGGGCCAGTGGGCCGTCGGCCGCGAAGATGGCGCGGATGTCGTCTTGCAGGTCCATGAACAGGGAGCAATCAGGGGGTGGTGCGCACCACGGCGGCCTGCAGCGAGCGCTGCAGCGTTTCCAGGCAGTCACGGCGATGGGCCACTTCGGTGCTGAGCGCATCACCGCGGTCGGCCTTCAGGCTGGCCTTCAGTTCAGCTTCCAGCGCGCGGCCCTGGGCCAGCCACTGGGCCCGCACATCGGCGCGGGCACCACCGCGCACCAGGGCCACCGCCAGGCGGTTCACGTACTCGCGTTGCAGGTTGCGTCGCCAGGGTTCCGGCTCGCCCTCGGGGCGTTGCCACACCACTTCGCGCAGTTGTGTCTGCAGGGCGCGCAGGGTCAAGGGGCGGGCTTCACGGTCGCGCACACGGTCGATGTTGTCCAGCAGGCGCACCGCCAGGGTGTCGGACATCAGCGCGTCGAGCAGACCGCGCTGGGTCTGGGCCACCTGCTCGGCCACCGAGAAGTCGGTGACCACCGGAGCGGCATTGGGCAGGCCCGTGCCCTCCGTGCGCTCGAAGTAGTCGGGCGCCATCTGGCGTTGCAGGCGGGGCGAGAGCCGCAGGGACTGAGCCCCCATCCAGTGGCCCAGCAACATCTGCAAGGCGGCTTGCTGCTGCGCTGCGGGCAAGGGCTCCAGGCGGTCTCGGCCACTGCCGGGCAGGTCACGGCGCGTGAGCAGGCCACCCACCTGACGCAGCAACACACCGGCTGCGCGTTCACGTTCGCGCAAGGCATACCCCACCAGGCGGCGCGTGTGGGCCGCGTCGTCCACCGTGGCGGCCCGTTGGCCCGACTGGGCTTCGGCCCGCTGCAGCAGCGCCCCCGACAAGGCCAGACGCCGTGCCGCAAAAGCCAGCGGTTCATTGCCCAGGTCGAACACCTGCACGGTGGGGTCCAGGCCCAGGGCATTGTCTTCGTCGGTGCCGTAAGCCAGGGCCTCCTGTCCAGGGTGTTCTGCCCGGTCGGCCACGGCACGCAGCGCCGCACGCTGCTGGTCGGCCGAGCCGGTCAGCGGGCGGTAGCCATACTCGATGGCCCAGAAGTCATACGGGCCCAGCGTGGTCTGGAAGGGGGCCCCCGCAGGTTGCCCTGGCAGGTTCAGGTTGATGGGCAGGTAGTCCATCACCGAGGCCGCCAGGCCATGCCGGCGCGTCAGGTCGGCCTGGTCCAGTTCGGCGGCCGTGCGCCATTGCGAGGCCTTGAAGTTGTGCCGCAGGCCCAGCGTGTGCCCCACCTCGTGCATGGTCACGTCCTTGAGGTAGGCCTCCACGAATGCCCTGACCTCCGGGGCGTCTGGCTGCTCGGCGGCGGCGCCATCGAACCCATGCATCGCCAGGCCCATGGCCAGCTGCTCGGTGGCCCATTCGCCATGCTGGCAGTGTTCGCCATGTGCATGCGTTGTGCCGTCGGTGGGCGCCCCTGGAGGCATGCCGCCCATTCCCAGCCCTGGCAGGATCTGGCTGCGTTGAACCCTGATCGAGCGCGATGACAGGCTCTCGATGCCGATGTCGGCCGTGAGGATCTCGCCAGTGCGCGGGTCGACATGCGTGGGGCCGATGGCACCGAAGCTGGGCCGGTGGTTGGTCATCCAGCGGATGATGGCCTGGCCTTTGCCAACCATGTCTTGTGGCTCGGTGTCGGTGGCTTCACGCACCTCCAGTGCCCCCTGGATGCCAATGGCTTCGAAAGCTGCATTCCAGGCCAGCACGCCTTCGCGAATGGCTGGGCGGTACTCGGTGGGGATGCTGTGGTCCAGCCAGTACACGATGGGACGCACAGGGGGGGACAAGGCCGCTGCCGGGTCTTGCTTGTCGAGGCGCCAGCGGTTGATGTGGCGCACCCGGGGCGTGCGAGCCAGGTCGTTGCTGAAGTCGTTCACCGTGGTGGTGAAGTAGCCCACGCGCGGGTCGGCCGGGCGCGGCTGTGGCATGGCCTCGGGCAGGGGAGCCAGGGTGTAGCGCAGGTTCAGCAGCAGGCTGCGGGCATCGGGCAGGCCGCTGGGTGGGTTGGCTGCAGCCTGCCCAGGGGCCGGTGCTGCGGCACTGAGGTTGGCCGTGTAGAAGTGCTGAACCACATCGAGTGTCAGGCCTGTGGGGCTCACGCGCACATCCGTCACGGCCGAGTTGCGGCCGTCCAGTGCATGGCCCTGGCGAAACGCTGCATTGAGCTGTGCCCCCAGGCCCTGAATGTCGCCCAGCATCAGGGCCGACAGCTCCACCAGCACGGCCTCGTCCTGGGCCCTGGGCGCACTGGCCAGGGGCACGCTGGCCAGCAGGCTGGGCGAAAACGCCTGGGCCACGGCCAGGCTGCGCGGTGTGCCCGCTTGTGCCATGAACGCTGCATTCACCGCCACCAGTTGAACCTGCTGGTGCAGCTTTCGGAATTCGACCCACTGGGGGCGACCGACCAGCCCGAAGCGGCTGGCGATGAGCCCACCGTACAGACCGCCTTCGCCCAGGCCCGTGCGCAGACGGGGCGACAGGTACATCGGGCGGTTGAAATCAGACGGCTTGAGCTCGACCCAGACCTTGTCCTGACGGCGCCACACCGGCAACCAGCCCTGAATGCGCTCGGCACCTCGTGCCACCTGTTCGAACGGTGGTGGCGTGTTCGCCCCGGAGTTGGCAGCGGCCGCCCCTTGGCCGCCGGCCGGGGGCGCTGTCCCTGCTGATGCTTTGGTGGCGACTGGCCCTGCAGGGGGCGTCACGGGGGCGCGTGGTGTGGGTTGTGACGTGGGCTGTGACGTGTGCTGACGGGCAGGCGCAGTGGCTCCGGCCTGGGCTGTGGCTGCTGGCCCCGGGCGTGTCGCCAGCCAGGGCAGGTGGCTGCAGGCCGACAGTGCGCCCAGCAGGCCGATGGCGAGTGCAGTTCTGGAAAGCGACAGGCTGTGCGTCATGCATGCATTGTGCCGCGCGGTGCCCACCTTGCCGGAACCCCGACAAGAGGGTGGCAGACGGGTGTGGTGCTCCCCATGAAAAAAGCCGCGTCATCGGACGCGGCTTTGGCTGGCAGGCGGGCACTCAGGCCACGCCACGCATCACAGTGCGGGCGGTGGTGGGAACAGGCCCTTGACACCTTCCAGCAAGGGGATGTCGCTCACGGCCAGCGGACCGAAGGCGATGATGATCAGGCCCAGCAGCATCACCACGGTCGGCAGGATCCAGCGCTCGTAGCGGTAGTAGAAGCTCTTGCTGCGCACTTCTTCGTCGGCCAGGTCGATCTCCTTCTCGCCAATGACCTGACGGGTCAGCAGCTGGTTCAGGGCCACGGGGGGCGACAGGTAACCCAGCTCGAAGGCCACCAGCACGACCATCCAGAAGTGCAGCGGGTCGATGTGGTTGGCGTAGGCGATGGGGGCCAGCGTGCCCGACACCAGGATCACGGCACCGAAGGGGTCCATCACCATGCCCAGGAAGATCAGCACGGCCATCAGGAAGGCCATGGCGGTCCAGGGGCTCTCGAACACCTGCGGGGCCAGGCTCATCACTTCAGAGCGTTCGATCACGCCACCGATGGCCAGCGACAGGGTCATCAGGGTGATCAGGGCACCGATGTGGCCGATGGTCTCGTTGGTGGCAAAGCGGATCGAGCTTTCCACACCCTTTTGACGGTGGCTGGCGTAGTCAGGGGTGATCTCGGCCTTGCCGCGGTTGAGCACCTTGTCGAAGATCAGCACCAGGATCAGCATGATGGGCACGATGATCGGCGCGGTGATTTCGTTGAGTTGGGTGTCCAGACCGTGTTCGTAGGCAAACAGGATGACCAGCACCACGGCCACATAGGGCAGCAGTGGCGGCACTTCCTTGAGCATGGCCGGGATGGCCACACGCGGCGACTCGATGTTGGCTCGCTGTGTGCGCAGCATCTGCGAGGCCAGGAAGAACATGGTCGAGGTCAGCAGGAACACATAGAAGCCCCAGTGGTACAGGCCATTGGTGGTGACTTCCTTGTTCAACGCAGCAATCAGCACCACCAGCAGGCAGGGGCGCAGCACCACACCCAGCGAGCCGGACATGGCCGTGGCGGCGGCAGCGAACTGACGCGAGCCTCCCGAGGCGCGCACCTCGTGATAGATGATGCCGCCGGCGGCGATCACGAAGATGCCTGAGGCGCCGGTGTAGGCCGTGGGCAGGGCTGCGGCCAGCAAGATGATGTAGGTCAGCAGCTGGGGCGACAGGCGCCACGGGCGCAGCAGGTTCATGAACAGGTCAACCACGCGGCTTTGCTTGAGCAGCATGCCGGCCAGGATGAACAGACCCAGGTTCAGGAAGATGGCGGGCAGCTCCATCAGCTGGCTGATGTAGATGGCCAGGCCAGCGGGGTGCCCCTTGGCCAGGAAATAAAAGCCGGCGATCAGCGACATGTTGGCGAACAGCGGCACGGCCAGACCGGCCAGGCCCCAGGTGCCTTCGCCGTCCGGGCAGTGTGGCGGCACGATGGCACGCTTGAGCGTGATGGCCAGCATGGTGCCAAAGAAGAACCACCACAGGTAGTGCAGATGCACATGCTCCACCTCGGTGCCCGAGGCATGCAGGATGTTGTAGTAGCTGATGCTGGAGTGCAGCAGCAGGCCGGCGGCAATGGCCATCGTGGCATTGGCCAGGCGGTGGTCCTTGGTGTAGCGCAGCGGGCGGATGCCGATGTGGTGGTTGGCCAGTGTGGCCGAAATGCCGGCGATCACCACCATCAGCAGCAGGATCAGCGAGCGGTTCGACGTGCCGATCTCGAACAGCTTGAAGAAGCTGGTTTCGATCAATCGGTAGGTCTGGACCTGCGGGGTCTGGTGCTCGACGATCTTCTTGTACATGTCGAGCTTGGTCTGGCAGATCTGGTTCGCCTGCTCGATCGACTTGCGCTGAACTGCCGGATCGACCTTGGCGCTGTCACCAAACAGGTCGTCGATGTCGTCGCCACCGGCGCTGCTTTCAGACGAGGCCTTGGCGATGGCCGCATCGATGTCGGTGACGATCGTGCAGTCAGGCTTCTCGGGCTCGGCACGCAGCATGAAGTACTGCACGCCGGCCTCCGGGTTGCCGAACATGGCTTCGCCCGCCTTGAGCAGCTGGCCGTGCACCATTTCGCCAGTGCCGATCACCAGGGTCATGATCAACAGGAAGAAGATGGGCAGGCTGGCCAGCCATTCCATCAGCGTTCTGCCCAATACCTTCGGGCCTTGAGGGTGTTCCATCTCGTACTTTCGCAGCGCAGTGCACCATGCTGGTGCCCATCACACAAAAAACAGGAGGGGGTTTCCCCCCTCCGTCGCCAGCCGCCTGAAGTGTCAGGCGCAGCGGATCACTTCCATTCTTCTTCCGACTTGGTCGAGCATTCCGGGTCGGCCGGGTTCACCGAGCAACGAACCTTCTTGATGACCTTCAGGCCGCGCTTGTCATACAAGCCCCGTTGGGCGATGTCGATGCGCGACTCGCGCAGCATCAGGGTGTACTTGTAGGCGTTCTCGGGGCTCAGCTCCATCCAGGTGCCCGGAGGGATGCTGCCGTCGGCCTGCTTGATCAGCTGCATGGCGCGGTCGAACTGGGTCAGCCAGTAGTCGCGGGACTTGTCGCCGAACCCTTCAGGGAACTTGGTGCGGTTGATGATGACCTGGTAGGTCAGGATCATGATCGGGAAGCGTGCAATGGCACCCTTGCTGCCAATGCCCTTGTACAGCTCCAGCGGCTTGTAGGCCAGGCTGGGCGCCGCAATCATGTCCACCGAGCCGTTGTTGAACTTGGTCGAGAAATTGGTGACGTCGGCCGAGATGGGCTGTGCGCCGATGCGCTGGATCATCACGGCCTGGGCCTTGTCGTAGTCGAACGAGGCGATCTTCTTGCCGGCCAGTGCTTCGACCGTGTTGATGCGGCGATCGTTCACGATCGGGTAGGCCGCGCCGATCGGCACGATGCCGCCAACTTCGTAGTTGCCTTCGACCATCAGCTTGTTGACCGCAGGCGAGTTGGCCGAGTAGGTCTGCACCAGCTTGCGCACCACGTCGTAGCTGCCGGCCATGTCGATCTTGCCGTCGCGCACGATGGTGGTCGAACCCAGGGTGTCGATCGAGCCTGCGGCCGAGTTGAACTGGCGGGTGCGGAAGGCCGTGGCCACGAAGGCATCACACTGGCCAGCCTTGAAATCGTCAGAGGCCACGCCTTCGTTGTTGTAGGCCTTGAGTTCGATCGTGACGCCGTGCTTCTGCATGGCCACGACATAGTCTTTGGCCATGTTGAACAGGTCGCCGGAGGCGCCCAGCATGTCGTACACACAGAACTTCTGCGAGGCCTGCGCCGAGGCCGCCATCATCAGACCGGCGCCGAGCGCCACCAGGGTCTTGTCGAGCTTCATGCAATCTCCTACGGTACCTGGGTGAAAGGGCTTCACCCTTGCTTCCTGTTGATCAATGCGCGTTCAATTCATTACGAAAATTGAACAAGTGCATTGAATTCCGTAACTATATCTTTCAACCCCAGGTCAAAAAAAACCCTTCCCACGCGAGCAAGGGAAGGGTTTTCACGGGGGGTGGGATCAATTCAGGAAATTGTCCACGTTCACGTCGTTCTTGGGCTTCTCATCCCAGAATTTGCCCAGGCCACCGAAGGGGGTGCGCGAGCCGGTGGCTTGCGTCCACATGCGGTCGGAGATGTTGTTCATCTGCATCTTGGCCATCACGTCGAAGATGCGGTAGTCGTCGTTGGGCTTGAAGTTTTCGACATTGGCGAAACGCTTCATGGTCTTGCGAGCGGTCTCGGTGTCGTCGGCCGACACGGCGGCGACCACCTGGAACACGTGCGGCAGGCGCACACCCTTGGCTTCGCCAATGGCCATGGCCTTTTCGAAGGTGCCCTTGACGTCCTTGCCTTCCGAGCCACCTGGCAGCAGGCTCCAGACCACGGCACGTGCGGCCGAGGGCACGCCCCACCACTTCTCGTTGCTCAGGCAGGTCATGGCGAAGTCGGACTGCGGGGCGATGTCGGTCGGCACGCCCACCGACTGCTGCGACTGGAAGTCGTTGGTCACGGCCAGCAGGCCGGCCATGGTGCCCGACAGGTACACCAGCTCGTCGAAGTCACGGCGGAAGCGGGGGCAGGTCTTGCCGTACTGGAAGAAGTACTTCTGCTCCAGCTTGGTCTTCATGCGCTGGAAGGCCAGGTACTGACGCTCGGCCGTGAGGGCCAGCAGGCGCTTCTGGGCGATGCGCGCGTCGGTGGCTTCGTCAGGGCGCTTGTCGCGCACGGCGCGCATGTAGCGCAGCTCTTCGGTCACGGCCTCGGCTTCCGAGCAGAACGAGGCGGTGGTGTACAGGGTGGCTTCCATCAGCGACGGGTCACCGTGGAACTCGCGGGCGGCGCCCACCAGCGGGCCATTCACGGTGGCGAACTTGCACACCATGTCGGCGTCGGCCAGGCGCAGAGCCGGGGGCGTGAAGCCTTCTTCCAGGATGTTGAGGGTGACGCCAGAAGCGCCCGATTGCAGCAGCGCACAGCCACTCATGGTCATGGCCGACACAGCCATCACGGTGGCGGTCAGAAGGCGGGTCATCCTGGGAATCATCGAGGGTCTCCGAAAGGGGCGTCGGGGCAGGCATCAAGGCCTGTTCAACGTGGTGAGGTACGGGTTTCGGTGCGCTGTGGCCAGGCGCAGGGTATCCGGGAAATTCTAGCTTCAGGCGCTTGCATCAAGTGCCATGAAAGCCTAGGGGTTGTCCCATGGCATCACTTGGCCTGCGCATGAAAAAAGCCCGGCAGTGCCGGGCTTTCGGAGCGCATCACTTGATGGGCTTGAAGCGCACGCGCTTGGGGCGAGCGCCTTCTTCACCCAGGCGCTTCTTCTTGTCGGCTTCGTACTCCTGGTAGTTGCCGTCGAAGAAGAACCACTGCGAATCGCCTTCGCAGGCCAGGATGTGGGTGCAGATGCGGTCGAGGAACCAGCGATCGTGCGAGATGATCATGGCGCTGCCGGCGAACTCCAGCAGGGCGTCTTCCAGGGCGCGCAGGGTTTCGACGTCCAGGTCGTTCGAGGGTTCGTCGAGCATCAGCACGTTGCCACCCTTGGCCAGGGTCTTGGCCAGGTGCAGGCGACCGCGTTCACCACCCGACAGGTTGCCCACCAGCTTCTGCTGGTCGTTGCCCTTGAAGTTGAAGCGGCCCAGGTAGGCGCGCGACGGCATCACGAACTTGCCGACGATGATGTTGTCCAGGCCACCCGAGACGTCTTCCCACACGGTCTTGTCGCCAGCCAGGCCTTCGCGGCTCTGGTCGACGAAGGCCAGTTGGGCGGTCTTGCCGATGGTGACTTCGCCGCTGTCCGGGGTCTCGACACCCTGGATCATGCGGAACAGGGTGGACTTGCCGGCGCCGTTGGGGCCGATGATGCCGACGATGGCGCCCGCGGGCACCTTGAAGCTCAGGTTGTCGATCAGGCAGCGGTCACCGAAGGACTTGGTGACGTTCTTGAACTCGATCACTTCATTGCCCAGGCGCTCGGCCACCGGGATGAAGATTTCGTTGGTTTCGTTGCGCTTCTGGTATTCGACGTCGCTCAGCTCTTCGAAGCGGGCCAGACGCGCCTTGCTCTTGGCCTGGCGGCCCTTGGCGTTCTTGCGCACCCATTCCAGTTCCTGCTTCAGGGCTTTGGCGCGGGCGTCTTCGGTTTTCTGTTCGGCTTCCAGGCGCTTTTCCTTGGCGTCCAGCCAGTCGGAGTAGTTGCCCTTGTACGGGATGCCCATGCCGCGGTCGAGTTCAAGGATCCACTCGGCGGCGTTGTCCAGGAAGTAGCGATCGTGGGTGATGGCCACCACGGTGCCCGAGAATCGGCTGAGGAACTGCTCCAGCCAGTCCACCGATTCGGCGTCCAGGTGGTTGGTCGGTTCGTCGAGCAGCAGCATGTCGGGCTTGGACAGCAGCAGGCGGCACAGGGCCACACGGCGCTTTTCACCGCCGGACAGGTTGCCGATCTTGGCGTCCCAGGGCGACAGGCGCAGGGCGTCGGCGGCCAGTTCCAGTTGCAGGTCGGTGTTCTCAGAGCCGGCAGCCGCGATGATGGCTTCCAGCTCGCCTTGTTCGGCGGCCAGGGCGTCGAAGTCGGCGTCGGGTTCGGCGTACAGGGCGTACACCTCGTCCAGGCGCTTCTTGGCGGCCAGCACGCCGCCGATGCCTTCTTCCACGGCTTCGCGAACGGTCTGCTCAGGGTTCAGTTCGGGTTCCTGGGGCAGGTAGCCGATCTTGATGCCGGGCATGGGCACGGCTTCGCCTTCGATGTCCTTGTCGACACCGGCCATGATTTTCAGAAAGGTGGATTTGCCCGAGCCGTTCACGCCCAGCACGCCGATCTTGGCGCCAGGGAAGAAGCTCAGGGTGATGTCTTTGAGGATCTGCCGCTTCGGGGGAACGATCTTCCCGACGCGGTTCATGGTGTAGACGTATTGCGCCATGGTGTGTGCGTGTTCAGCTGGTGGGGCGGCAAGACTGCGTTGCGCGCCGGGGATGCGGAGTCTGCAGGGGGTCGCGGCGAGGGCACGCGGGGCTGCGGGTCAACCCGATAGCTTAAGGCAAGCCAGGGTGTTCAGCGTCGTTCGGGCAGCAAAAAGGCCGACACGCGGTCGGCCTGTTCTGTGGGGCAGACGGCTTCAGGCCTGGCGGCGAATGCGGTCGATCAGGGCACAGGCCTGCACGCGGGCGGTGTGCATGGCGGCTTCTTCTTCGTGGCTGCGGGCCAGTTCCAGCAGCGAGGCCTTCAGGCTCATCAGGCCTTCATGGAGTTCGAGCAGCGCCGATTGCACGTCCGACAGGTTCTGCGAAGGGGCGGGTTGGATGGGCATGCTCGACATGGTGGGCTCCGATCGCCTCTGGTCAGTGCGGGGACTGCATCGCTGCAACCAGAGGCGTGCTGCAGCCGATGTGTCACTGTACGCAGCCACTGAAGTGCTTGGATGCGCCCGGCCAGGGGGGTAGCACCCAAGTGCGGGGGTGTCTGGCGTTCACTTTCGAGCCACCCGGAGGTGGGCATTTCGCGGGGCGAGAAAGTGCGCCGGCCCACCATGAAAAAACCCGGCCGAAGCCGGGTTGTCGACATCGCCAGCGCGCCGGCGAGTGGCTCAAGCTCAGGGCTTGTTGCCGGTCGGGAAAGGCCATGCTGCCTGGGGGCTCAGCGTGGTCTTGGCGGCCTTGGCCGGAGCAGCCTTCTTGGGGGCGGCAGCAGGCTTGGCGGCGGCCTTCTTGGGGGCAGCAGCGGGCTTGGCAGCAGCCTTCTTGGGGGCGGCGGCAGGCTTGGCAGCAGCCTTCTTGGCCGGAGCGGCAGCCTTCTTGGCGGGCGCAGCAGCCTTCTTGGGGGCGGCGGCCTTCTTGGCAGGGGCAGCAGCCTTCTTCGGAGCGGCAGCCTTCTTGGCCGGAGCGGCAGCCTTCTTCGGTGCAGCGGCCTTCTTGGCAGGCGCCGCAGCCTTCTTCACGGGGGCAGCCTTCTTGGCAGGTGCCGCCTTCTTGGCCGGGGTCGCCTTCTTCACAGCGGCGGCCTTCTTGGCGGGGGCAGCCTTCTTGGCCGGTGCGGCGGCCTTCTTCACGGGAGCGGCTGCCTTCTTGGCCGGAGCAGCTTTCTTGGCGGCGGCCTTTTTGGCCGGTGCCTTCTTTGCAGTTGCCATACGTATCTCCTTGATCAAGTTGCAAAGCACACTGCACGACGGAGCGTCGGGCAGCGATCCATCACCCAACGTCCCCTAGGATCTGGACGCGGTGTGATGAACACGGTGAGCCGAAGGTGGCTGTCCATCGAGGCTGACCGTGCAATGTGCTGCATGGCTCAATCCCAGGAGAGCGCACCACCGGACTGGTATTCGATGACGCGGGTTTCGAAGAAGTTGCGTTCCTTCTTCAGGTCGATCATTTCGCTCATCCAGGGGAAGGGGTTCTCTTCGTTGGGGAAGAGTTCGTCCAGACCGATCTGGGTGGCGCGGCGGTTCGCGATGTAGCGCAGGTAGCCCTTGAACATGGAGGCGTTCAGGCCCAGCACGCCACGCGGCATGGTGTCTTCGGCGTAACGGTATTCCAGCTCGACGGCCTTGAGGAACAGGGCCTTGATCTCGGCCTTGAACTCGGAGGTCCAGAGGTGCGGGTTCTCGAGCTTGAGCTGGTTGATCAGGTCGATGCCGAAGTTGCAGTGCATCGACTCGTCACGCAGGATGTACTGGTACTGCTCGGCAGCGCCGGTCATCTTGTTCTGACGGCCCAGGGCCAGGATCTGCGTGAAGCCCACGTAGAAGAACAGGCCTTCCATCAGGCAGGCGAACACGATCAGCGACTTCAGCAGCGTCTGGTCGTTTTCGGTGGTGCCCGTCTTGAAGTTCGGGTCCATGATCGCCTCGATGAAGGGGATCAGGAACTCGTCCTTGTCACGGATCGACGACACCTCGTTGTAGGCATTGAAGATCTCGGATTCGTCCAAGCCCAGGCTTTCAACGATGTATTGGTAGGCGTGGGTGTGGATGGCTTCTTCGAAAGCCTGACGCAGCAGGAACTGGCGGCACTCGGGCGCCGTGATGTGGCGGTAGGTGCCCAGCGTGATGTTGTTGGCGGCCAGCGAGTCGGCGGTCACGAAGAAGCCGAGGTTGCGCTTGATGATGCGCCGCTCGTCTTCGCTCAAGCCATTCGGATCTTTCCAGAGGGCGATGTCGCGAGACATGTTGACCTCTTGGGGCATCCAGTGGTTGGCGCAGGTGGCGAGGTACTTTTCCCAGGCCCACTTGTACTTGAAGGGCACCAGCTGGTTGACATCGGTCTGACCATTGATGATGCGCTTGTCTGCCACGTTCACGCGGCGAGCGGTGCTGCTGGCCTGAGGTGCACGCGATGCGGACGGGGCTGATGCCGCGGTCTGCTGCGCAAAGGCCTGAGCCGATGCCAGCGTGGCCGAGATGGGCTGAAGACCCGGAGCAGCGTGAGCAGGCGACGGATGCGCGTCCCGTGCAAAACCACCGAGTGGCGGCACGGAACCGGAAGGCGCTTGAGGTGGCGCGTTCGAAGGTGTCGGAGTGTTGTCGTCCCAGACCAACATGGTGTGCATCCTATGGAGTCGGATTATGAAAGGGTGTTGCGAAAAACACCAAGCACTTGTTGACATGTGCAAGCCAGTTCTGTTGCTGGCTTGCATCGAATGCATCGGCAAAAAGCATGATGAACAGGGCCCTTTTTTGAGGGGGCACCAGGTTCAGAAAGAACCCCGTGCCCCGAGAACCCAGTGTTCATCGGCCTTTCCGGCCGATGCCTGTCAAACCCCAGTGCGCTTTATTGGCAAGCTTCGCAATCGGGGTTGTCGATCGAGCAGAACTTGACGTCGGTGGCCGGTTCGCTGGTCAGGGCTTCGGCCGGGGCCATCGCCATGCCACCTGCGGTGGCCGACACGGCGTTGAGCTGGCCGCGCGACACGGTCGACTTTTCAGCGTGCGTGGCGCCCACGGTGCGGAGGTAGTAGGTGGTCTTGAGGCCACGCACCCACGCCAGCTTGTAGGTTTCATCGAGCTTCTTGCCCGATGCACCCGCCATGTAGATGTTCAGCGACTGGGCCTGGTCGATCCACTTCTGGCGACGCGAGGCGGCTTCGACCAGCCAGATGGGTTCGACTTCGAAGGCCGTGGCGTACAGGGCCTTGAGGTCTTCCGGCACGCGGTCGATGCGACGCAGCGAACCGTCGAAGTGCTTGAGGTCCATGACCATCACGTCGTCCCACAGGCCCAGCTTCTTGAGGTCGCGCACCAGGTACTCGTTGACCACGGTGAACTCGCCCGACAGGTTGGACTTGACCGACAGGTTGCCGAAGCAGGGTTCGATCGAGGCGTCGACGCCGACGATGTTCGAGATGGTGGCGGTGGGGGCAATGGCCACGCAGTTGCTGTTGCGCATGCCGTAGGTGGCGATGCGGGCCCGCAGGGCGTCCCAGTCCAGGGTGGTCGAGGTGTCGACTTCGACGTAGCCGCCGCGCTGCTCGGCCAGCAGCTTCAGCGAGTCGATCGGCAGGATGCCCTTGTCCCACAGCGAGCCGCGGTAGCTGCTGTAGCGGCCGCGCTCTTCGGCCAGCTGGGTCGATGCGTAGTAGGCGTAGTAGCAGACGGCTTCCATCGAGCGGTCGGCGAACTCGACAGCGGCCTGGCTGGCGTAAGGGGTGCGCAGCTGATACAGCGCGTCCTGGAAGGCCATGATGCCCAGGCCCACCGGGCGGTGGCGCAGGTTCGAGTCACGGGCCTTCTTGACGGCGTAGTAGTTGATGTCGATCACGTTGTCGAGCATGCGCATGGCGGTGGTGACCGTCTTGCGCAGCTTCTCGTGGTCGATGCCACCGTCCTTGATGTGCTGCGACAGGTTCACCGAGCCCAGGTTGCACACGGCGATTTCACCGCCATTGGTGTTCAGGGTGATCTCGGTGCACAGGTTCGACGAGTGCACCACGCCGACGTGCTGCTGCGGCGAGCGCACGTTGCAGGCGTCCTTGAAGGTGATCCAGGGGTGGCCGGTTTCGAACAGCATCGACAGCATGCGGCGCCACAGGTCGGTGGCCTTCACGCGCTTGAACAGCTTGAGTTCGCCACGGTCGGCCTTGGCCTCGTAGGCGGTGTAGGCCTCTTCGAAGGCGATGCCGAACTTGTCGTGCAGGTCGGGGCAGGTGGCGGGCGAGAACAGGGTCCAGTCGCCACCTTCCATCACGCGGCGCATGAACAGATCGGGGATCCAGTTGGCCGTGTTCATGTCGTGGGTGCGGCGGCGGTCGTCACCGGTGTTCTTGCGCAGCTCCAGGAATTCTTCGACGTCCAGGTGCCAGGATTCCAGGTAGGCACACACGGCGCCCTTGCGCTTGCCACCCTGGTTCACGGCCACGGCGGTGTCGTTGACCACCTTCAGGAAGGGAACCACGCCTTGCGACTTGCCGTTGGTGCCCTTGATGTGCGAGCCCAGGGCGCGCACCGGGGTCCAGTCGTTGCCCAGGCCGCCGGCGAACTTGCTCAGCAGGGCGTTTTCCTTGATGGCTTCGTAAATGCCGTCGAGGTCGTCAGGGACGGTGGTCAGGTAGCACGACGACAGCTGCGAGCGGCGGGTGCCCGAGTTGAACAGCGTGGGCGTGGACGACATGAAGTCGAACGAGGACAGCAGCTCGTAGAACTCGATGGCGCGGGCTTCGCGGTCGATTTCGTTGAGGGCCAGGCCCATGGCCACGCGCATGAAGAATGCCTGGGGCATTTCGATGCGGGTGCCCTGGTTGTGCAGGAAGTAGCGGTCGTACAGGGTCTGCAGGCCCAGGTAGTCGAAGTTCAGGTCGCGCTCGAACTTCAGTGCAGCACCCAGGCGGGCCAGGTCGAACTGGCCGAGCTTTTCATCGAGCAGTTCGGCCTCGATGCCCTTCTTGATGAAGCCAGGGAAGTAGTCGGCATAGCGCGTGGCCATTTCCGCATGGGTGACTTCTTCGCCCAGGATCTCGCGGCGGATGGTGTGCATCAGCAGGCGGGCGGTGGCGCGGGTGTAGGCCGGGTCGTGTTCGATGCGGGTGCGCGATGCCAGGATGGCGGCCTTGTAGACCTCGTCGATGGAGACGCCGTCGTACAGGTTGCGCTGGGTTTCGGCCAGGATCGGGGCGGCCTTGACATCGGCGCCCAGACCTTCGCACGAAGTTTCGATCAGGGCCTTGAGCGCGGCGATGTCCAGGGGCACACGCTGACCGCGGTCGATCACGTGCAGGGTGGGCACTTCGCTCGGGTGTTCGGCCGCCTGCTTGGCACGCTCTTGCGAACGGCGCTCGCGGTACAGCACATAGGCGCGGGCGATTTCATGGTGGCCACCGCGCATCAGGCCCAGTTCGACCTGGTCCTGCACGTCTTCGATGTGGAAGGTGCCACCGTTGGGACGCGAGCGCAGCAGGCCACGCACCACGGCTTCGGTCAGCTGGTCGACGGTCTCGCGCACCGAGGCCGAGGCGGCGCCCTGGGTGCCGTGCACGGCCAGGAAGGCCTTCATCAGGGCGACGGCGATCTTGTTGGGCTCGAACGAGACGACAGCGCCGTTGCGTCGGATGATCTGGTAGGCCGAGAAGGCCGACTGACGGGGGGCGGCGCCTTCAGCAGGCAAACCTGCCAGGACGGATGCCGGGGTGGACGTGGCGCTGGTCGTGGTCGATTGCATGGGATTCCCTAGAGAAAAGCAGCCGTTTCATGCGGGAGAAAGGGCTGCGGGGGGCACATCAGAGCGCCTGGGGCGCAATTTCTGTGGACACTATATCTGGTGTTTTGAGGGGGCTCAAGCACTACCTGTAGTGTCCGGGGCTGACTATAACGCCTTTTTGAGCCGCCCCCGTGTTTGCGGGGTCCATCCGGGAAAGCCCGCACAGGGCGTCCGCGAGCTCAAGGCGGTTCGAGGCCCCTGCGCCAAGTGCTTGTCGCCACAGGTTTTTGGGCCTGCGCAGTCCCGGCTTGTGCACTGTGGCGCAGCTTTAGAGTGTTGACTCTAGGCTGTCGGGGCGGCTGGGGGCTGCCCCCGAAGAGGCGTCGGACGGTGCCTGAAAGACCGGGGGGAAGGCGCTGGTGGGCCATCGAAGCAGGGCCCTCAGCCGTGTCCAGTCAAAGGCCTGTCCAGGGTCTTCCTTGCGCCCTGGGGCGATGTGTTCGTGTCCGGCCACCTGGTGCACGGGCCAGGCCTGCTGCAGCGACAGCATCAGGGCCGCCAGTGCGCTGTATTGGGCGGGCTCGAAAGGGTGGTGCTCCAGACCTTCCAGTTCGATGCCCACCGAGTGGTGGTTGCAGTTGTCCAGGCCCAGCCAGTGAGACCGGCCGGCGTGCCATGCGCGGTCCAGCACCGACACGAACTGCAGCACTTCACCGGTGCGTCGGATCACGAAATGGGCCGACACTTCCACGCCTTGCAGTTGCGCGAAGTAGGGGTGGGCCGTGGTGTCGAGCCTGTTGGTGAAGAACTGCTCGATCTCGGGGCCACCATACTGCCCAGGCGGCAGGCTGATCGAGTGCACCACCACCAGGGTGATGGGCATGCCGGCTGGGCGCGGTCCGAAGTTGGGCGAGGGCACCAGGCGGGCGCTCTGCCACCAGCCATGGCGCCAGGCCGTGGCAGGGCAGTGTTCGTTCATTCCTGCCCCTCGGGGTCGGCGTCGGCCACAAAGCGCTCGCCGATTTCCAGGCCTTGTGGGCCCACCTGAACGCCCAGGCGGGCCATGCGGTAACGCATTTGCCGCAGGGACAGGCCCATGGCGGCGCCAGCGGCCGTGCGATTCAGTCGGTGCTGCTCCAGGGCCTGCACCAGAATCTCGCGCTCGATCCGGTCCAGGTGAGCGACCAGGTCGGCGGGGACCGGTGGTGGGCTGTCGGGCGCGATGGACCCGACGCCTGTGGTGTGAGCGGGCGTGGGGGCCTGGCCTTGCCGTTGGGCGGGCGACAGACCCAGGTCTTCGGCTTCGATGGTGTGTCCGGCACTCAGGGCCACGGCCCGGTGCAGCATGTTTTCGAGCTCGCGCACATTGCCTGGGAACGCATGCTGAGCGAGGGCCTCCAGGGCCGAATGCCCCAGTTCCGGCGCGGGGTTCAGCCCTGATTCGTGGGCGATGCGGCGCAGCACCTGCTCACAGATCAGGGGCAAGTCGTCGAGGCGCTGGCGCAGGGGCGGCAGCGCGATCAGGATCACATTGAGGCGGTAGAACAGGTCCTGGCGGAAGCGTTGCTCGCGCACCTCTTCGGCCAGGTCTTTGTGGCTGGCGCTGACGATGCGCACGTCCACGGCCAGTTCGCTGACAGCACCCACCGGCCGCACAGCCCGCTCCTGAATGGCCCGCAGCAGCTTTGACTGCATGCTCAGGGGCAGGTCGCCGATCTCGTCGAGGAAGAGTGTGCCCCCGCGCGCTGCCTGAAAAAAACCCTCGCGGTCTTCCTGCGCTCCGGTGAAGGCGCCTTTGCGGTAGCCGAAGAACTCGGCTTCCAGCAGGTGTTCAGGGATGGCGCCGCAGTTCACGGCCACGAAAGGCGCTGCACGGCGCGCACTGACGTCGTGGATGGCGCGTGCCACCAGTTCCTTGCCCGTGCCGGATTCGCCCCACAGCAGCACAGGGGCCATCGACCGGGACACCTTGTCGATCAGGGTGCGCACCTGTTCAATGGCCTGAGATCGGCCGATCAGGCGGGCCATCGCGGCCTGACTGGACAAGGGCGATGTGCCTGGTTCGGCCTTGGGGGGCGCGCCAGCATCACTGGCCTGCCGTGGGGGACGTGCGGTGCGGAGCGATGGTGCCTCGGGCTCGGCCAGGCTGCGCAGGCTGGGGGCAAGGGTGCCGCGCGCGGCCACGGCAGAGCTCACCACGGCTCGGAACTGCTTGAGGTCAACCGGTTTGGTCAGGTAGTCGAAGGCTCCGGCTTTGAGCGCCTCGACCGCGTTGTCGGCCGAACCATGGGCGGTGATCACGACGGCCTTCTCGGGCCGCTGCTGCTGTTCGAGCTGGCGCAGGATGTCCAGTCCGCTGCCGTCGGGCAGGCGCATGTCGGTGATGACGGCGTCATAGCCTTGCTGGGCCAGCAGTTGCAGTGCGTCGGTCACGCAGGCAGCGGTGTCGACGTCGTGACCTTCTCGCAGCAAGGTCAGCTCGTACAAGGTGCGAAGGTCGGGCTCGTCGTCGAGGACCAGCAGACGGGCAGGGCGCGGTGTGCTCATGGGGTGGCAGGCTGCTCTGGCGCCTGGGGCACCAGTGGCAGCAGCAGGTAGAACTCGTTGCGGTGGCGCACCATGGGCGGGTGCTGTCGGTAATCGAGCGTGGCGCCGTGGCGCTCGCACAGTTCACGGCTGATGTACAGGCCCAGGCCAGTGCCGCGGCTGCGGGTGGAAAAGAAAGGCTCGAACAGGGAGCGTTCTGTGTCGCCGTCGATGGCTTTGCCGTCGCTGGCCACCGACACCAGGGCTTGCAGCGTGCCGGTGTCGCTGTCGCGCAGCAGTTCAGCGTTCAGTTCGATGGCGCCTGCTTCGGCGCTGCTGTGGCGCCAGGCGTTGTCCAGCAGGTTCACCATGACCCGACGCAGGTGTTCGGGCTCGAACAGCACGCGCACCACCGAGCCCAGCTCGCGTGGGGGCAGCCCTTGCAGTTGCACCTTCAGGCGCTGCTGGCTGGCTGCCTCGGGGTGCAGCGCCTGCCATTCGTCGGCAATGGTGCGCAGCATGCGGTCCAGCTCGATGGCCGGCGCATCGGGGCGCTGGCCCGGCGCCACGGTCAGCACGTCGTCGACGATGCGTTTGAGCCGCTCGACGTTGTCGGCGATCATGGTGTTCAGACGCACCTGTGTGGGGTCGGTGGCGTCTTCAGCCAGCAGGGCATTGGCCTGGGCAATGGCCGCCAGCGGGTTGCGCACTTCGTGTGCAATGCCGGCGGTCATGCGGCCCATCGCCGCCAGTTTGTCCTGACGGGCGCGTGCCTGCACCACACGCTGGTCTTCCAGAAAGAGCACACACAGGTCGTCGAGGCGCTGGCCGGTGCGCCCGCGTGTGAACTTCACCCGCATGCGGAGCAGGCGGCGGGTCCGGTCGTCGAACAGCAGCGCCAGGTCGTGCGTGTCGTGAGGGCGTGGGGGCTTGTTGAAGGCCGATTCGATGGCTTCGACCAGCGGCCTCCAGGCCGGTACGCCGCGAAGCTGGAAGGGCGGCTGGGGTGTGCTGCCATGGGCCGACAACAGCTTGCGCGCCGAAGGGTTGGCACTGCGCACGCGGCCATGGCGGTCGACCACCAGCACGCCTTCACTCATTTCTTCGATCACCAGTCGGTTGAGCTGGCCCTGCTGGCGAGCCTGTTCCTGGTGGCTTCGGGCACTGCTCTGCTCACGTGCCAGACGGGAGGACAGCTCACTGACCATCAAGGCCACCAGCATCAGGCCAAAACCCGCCAACCCTGCGCCAGGCAGTGCCGCAGCCAGATCGTCATGGAACAGGCCCGACAGCAAGGTGCCGGTCAGGATGATCAGTGTGGCTGCGGCGGCCGTGGCCACGGCCAGGAATCGGGGCAGGAGCACGGCACCCATCAGCACGGGCAGGGCCATCAGGGCCGCTGCATTGAGGTTCAGTACCTTGTCCACGAAGCCAAACACCGCGAAGGTGGCCAGGTCGACTCCCAAGGTGGCCAGGGCCTGTTTCGTGCTCAGACGCTGCTGTCCTTGCGTGAAGGCCTGTCGCTGCGAGGGCAGCCACCACCACACCGCAGTGACCAGCGCATAGCCCAGGGTGAGCCCGCCCAGGGCCAGCGCCCCCCGGCGGTCCATCCACCAGGAGGCGGCCAGACCGGCCAGCAGCACCACGGCCAGGGCCACACGTGCCGCCAGGAAGGCGCGGTAAAGGCGGCCCAGCGCAGGACCGGAACCTGAGCCGGTCAGTGGCGCCCGCCAGGGGGCCTGCCACCAGCGTGTGCTGGCGGTCAGATCCTCCGGAGCCCCTCGCGCCGAGCGGCTGTCTGGGGCAGGTTGGCGCGACGCCTCGGCGTCTTCCAGCCCGCCGAACCACGAGGCACCGGTGTCGGCGGGCAGTGTCGAGGCGTCGAGGTCGGGGTGCGCGCCTGCGCGCACTGCCGAACGCGATGGTGCCGAGCGTGGTTCGGGGTGATGGGGCGAGCGGGTGGTCGGCATGGCCGAAGCAGCTTCAGGCGGCCGGGCGGTGCAGCAGCACTTCCAGCACGAAACGCGAGCCCACGTAGGACAGCAACAGCAGCACAGAGCCTGCGCTCAGCCAGAGCGTTGCCGTGCGCCCGCGCCAGCCCATCCAGTGCCGCCCGAGCAGCAGGGTGGAAAACACCCCCCAGGAGAGCACCGAGAACACGGTCTTGTGGTCCCAGCGCCAGGGGCTGGCGAAGGCGTAACCCAGCAGCAGGGTGGCCGACAGCACCAGAAAGCCGGCCATCACGAAGCGGAAGGTGAGCGACTCCAGCTTGAGCAAGGGGATGCCCGCTGGTGGCAGGCGCTGCTTCAGGCGCTTTTCTGCACGGCGCATGAAGGCGGCATGCAGCAAGGCGGCACCAAACAGCCCGTAAGACGACAGTCCCAGCACCCAGTGCAGCGGGGCCAGGGCATGTTGCGACGGGTGCACCTGCCCGGGAAACAGCCACGCCAGCACGCAACTGGCCACGGCAAGCCAGGCCAGGCTGCGGCGTGCGGCGAGCGAATCGACCTCCAGGCGTTCGATGGCGTAAATCAGCAGCACCATCCACACCGTGAAGGACAGCGCCGGAGCAAAGCCGAAACGAGCCACAGGCGCGCCAGCCTGCCAGTCCAGCACGTCGAGGGCGATCGCCAGCGATTGCGCCATCCAGCCCGCGGCCAGCAGCCACAAGGCCGGGGGCCAGCGTTTGAGGCCCAGACGATCGGCGGGGGGCGTGTCGGAGGGCTCACCTGCCTGTGGCCACAGCGCTGCCAGCGCGTAGGCGCCCACGGCGGCGAAGGTGGCCGAAGTGAACAGGGTGGTGGGCGATAGAATCATCTGGACAGTGTACGGTCCCGGCGCCTGCGCCGAACCTGCATTGACCGCCTGCTTCTCGAATTGCAACACCCCCCTCCATGGCATCCAACCTCACCGAACGGCTGAGTCGTCTGATCAAGACGATGCGCGGCCAGACCCGCATCAGCGAAGACAACGTCCAGGACATGCTGCGCGAAGTGCGCATGGCCCTGCTGGAAGCCGATGTGGCCTTGCCGGTGGTGCGTGACTTCATCGCCCGTGTGAAGGAAAAGGCCCTGGGTGCGGAGGTGGTGGGCTCGCTCACTCCGGGCCAGGTGCTGGTGAGCATCGTGCAGAAGGAGTTGGCCGCCACCATGGGCGAAGGCGTGGCCGACCTCAACCTGGCCACCCAGCCGCCGGCCGTGGTACTGATGGCGGGCCTGCAGGGGGCGGGCAAGACCACCACCACCGCCAAGCTGGCCAAGCACCTGGTGGAAAAGCGCCGCAAGAAGGTGCTGACGGTCTCGGCCGACGTGTACCGCCCGGCGGCCATCGAGCAGCTCAAGACCGTCACCGGACAGGCCGGCGCCGAGTGGTTCCCTTCTGATGGCACCCAGAAGCCGCGCGACATTGCCGCGGCTGCCTATGAATACGCCCGCAAGCACTATTTCGATGTGCTGCTGGTGGACACGGCGGGCCGCCTGGCCATCGACGAAGCCCTGATGGCCGAGATCAAGGAACTGCACGGCGTGCTCAAGCCGATCGAGACCTTGTTCGTGGTCGATGCCATGCAGGGCCAGGACGCCATCAACACCGCCAAGGCCTTCAGCGAGGCGCTGCCCCTGACCGGCGTGGTGCTGACCAAACTCGACGGTGACTCTCGCGGTGGTGCAGCACTGTCGGTTCGCCAGATCACAGGGGCGCCCATCAAGTTCGCCGGGGTGTCGGAAAAGATCGATGGTCTGGAGGTGTTCGATGCCGATCGGCACGCCGGCCGCGTGCTGGGCATGGGCGACATCGTGGCCCTGGTCGAAGAGGTTCAGAAGGGTGTGGACCTCGAAGCCGCTCAGAAGCTGGCCGAGAAGGTCAAATCTGGGGTCGAATTCGACCTCAATGACTTCCTTGCCCAGATCTCGCAGATGAAGAAAATGGGGGGACTGTCGTCACTGATCGACAAGCTGCCCTCGGAAATCGCCGCCAAAGCCGGTCAGGCCGACATGGACAAGGCCGAGCGCGACGTGCGCCGCATGGAAGGCATCATCAACTCCATGACACCGGCAGAGCGCCGCAAGCCTGACCTGATCAAGGCCAGCCGCAAGCGTCGCATTGCCACCGGGGCGGGTGTTCAGGTGCAGGACGTCAACCGATTGCTCAATCAGTTCGAGCAGATGCAAACCATGATGAAGAAGATGCGCGGTGGTGGGCTGTTCAAGATGATGAAGCGCATGGGAGGCATGAAGGGCTTCCCCGGGATGCGCTGAGGCCTCAGGCCCGCCACACTCACCAACCGAGACGAGGGAAAGACCATGGACACACTGATGCAGCCGATCGCGATGACGGCCCTTCTGGGGCTGGTGCTGCTGGCTGGCGGTGTGTATGTGCTGCGAAGCCGCAGGCGCCTGGCCCGGCCTGGCACCAATGGGAAACGCCCTGCGCAGAACGAAGAACTCGACACCGTGACAGGCTGGGAGCCTGCGGCCACCCGTGTGCTGACGCACGCCGAGCGCGAGGCATGGCACATCCTGCACAAGGCCCTGCCCGAGCACATGGTGCTGGCTCAGGTGCCCCTGGCCCGTTTTCTGAAAGTGCCCACGCGCAACTCGTATTCCGAGTGGTTGCGCCGTGCGGGCTCGCTGTGCGCCGATCTGGTGGTCTGCGATGCCAACGCCCAGGTGGTGGCGGTGGTCGAGATCCGCCAGCCGGTGGGTCAGGGCAAGGACAAGGACCGCACGCTCAAGCGCCATGGCCGCCTCGACCGCGTGCTGGCAGCGGCCAACATTCCCGTGCACGTGTGGCTGGAAGGCGCTTTGCCGGGCCCCGCGGTGGCACGCGAAACCGTGCTGGGGGGCTCGGTGGTGTTCACCACCAAATCAGGCGCCACCCTGGTCGACACCTCGGCTTTGATCCGCAAGCGCGGAGGCGAGGGCGGTGTGGCGGTCGATCTGGATGTCGACCCCTCTGAGCCACAGGACATCGACGTGCCCACCGACGTGGGTGACAACCTGGGAGACAAACCCGACGGCGATGGCAGTTCACAGCGCATGTCGCTGTGGTTCGAATCGGTGCACTCGGGGCACACCCCGCTCGATCAACCCGAGCGGGTGCGCTGAGGTCCTCGCTGGGGTCACTCCAGCAGTGCGCGTGCGAACTCGCGTGCGTTGAAGGTCTGCAGGTCTTCCAGACCTTCTCCCACCCCGATGAAATACACCGGCACCGGCGTGCCGCGTTGACGCGACCACAGGGCAATCGCGGCCAGCACGCCACCCTTGGCGGTGCCATCGAGCTTGGTGACCACCAGACCGGTCAGGCCCAGCGCGTCGTCAAAAGCCTTCACCTGGGTCAGCGCGTTCTGGCCGGTGTTGCCGTCAACCACCAGCAGCACCTCGTGGGGGGCGCTGTCCATGGCCTTGCCGATCACGCGTTTGACCTTCTTGAGCTCGTCCATCAGGTGGATCTGCGTGGCCAGGCGACCGGCGGTGTCTGCGATCACGACATCACAACCGCGGGCTTTGCCCGCAGTGACCGCATCGAACGTGACGGCCGCCGGATCACCGCCTTCCTGGCTCACGATCTGCACGCGGTTGCGATCGGCCCAGACGGCCAGTTGCTCGCGGGCCGCTGCGCGGAAGGTGTCGGCCGCAGCCAGCAGCACTTGCGCGCCGTGGTCGGACAGGTGGCGCGTGAGCTTGCCGATCGTGGTGGTCTTGCCAGCGCCGTTGACACCCGCCACCATGATCACGGTGGGCGTGTGTTGCCCGATCTGCAGCGACTGTTCCAGCGGCTTGAGCAGCTCGGCAATGCCGTCGGCCAGCAAGGCTTTCACGGCGGCCGGGTCGGTGGCCTTCGTGTCTTTCACGCGCTGCTTGAGGTCGGCCAGCAGGTGCTCGGTGGCCGCCACCCCGGCATCGGCCATCAGCAGGGCCGCTTCCAGCTCTTCATACAGCGCGTCGTCGATGCGGGTGCCAGTGAACACCTGCGCGATCGACGAGCCGGTCTTGCGCAGGCCACTCTTCAGGCGGTCGAGCCATGAGCGGCGATCGGTGGGTTTGGCCTGGGTGTCGTCCTGGGCCTGCGGCACCCATGCGACCGGGGACGGCGCAGAAGCGAGTCCAAAAGCGGACGCAGAAGCGGGCGCAGCGGCAGGGGAGGGCGCGGCAGGCGCGGGGGCGGGCGAAGCCTCGGGTGCGGTGGCCTTGTCAGCCGGATCGGCTTTCTCGGGCTGACCCCACCCCAGCTTCTTCTTGATGAAACTGAACATGGCGTGATTGTAGGCGGGCACCCTGTGGTGGTGGCGCCTAGAATCCAGGGGTGGCGCACACGGCCCCCAGCCTGCAGGGCCCGCCAGTTTCCATACCGCACCATGTCGAGCCGAGCCCCGCATTCCCGCCATCGATCCCATGCCCCTGCGCCGGGCGTTTCGGGTGCTTCGGGCGCAGCGGGCGGTGGCCAGTCGGCGCGGGCCCAGGCTGAAAGGGTGGCACGCCAGGCGCCCCTGGAGGTGCGCATCATCGGGGGGGCGTACAAGCGCTCGCCCCTGAAGGTGCCGGTGTGGCCCGGCCTGCGCCCCACGCCCGCCCGCGTGCGCGAAACCCTGTTCAACTGGCTGGGTCAGGACCTCAACGGCTGGCGGGTGCTGGACGCTTTTGCCGGCACCGGTGCCCTTGGGCTGGAGGCCGCTTCGCGCGGCGCTGCGGCTGTGCTGGCCCTGGAGAAGGAGCCTGCCTTGGCGCGGCAGATCGAGGCCAATGCCCGGCAACTGGGCGCCCGCCAGGTGCAGGTGCAGGTCGCCGATGCGCTGGCCTGGATGCGTCGCCAGCCGGCCCCGGCGCACGACCTGGTGTTCCTCGACCCTCCGTTTGGCGAGCAGATGTTTGCCGAGGCCTTGGCAGCCGGTAGCCAGTGCGTGCCCGTCGGCGGCTGGATCTACCTGGAAGCCGATGCTCCCCAGGCGGCATTGCCCCATTTGCGCCTGCACCGCCATGACCGCGCGGGCGCCGTGCACTATCACCTGTTCGAGCGCATGGCTTGACCCTGCCCACGGCCGGGTGGAGCCTGAGCATGCTCCGCGCCCTTGACGACCCCACTACACTTCGCCCATGACTGCCAAGGCCCCACAGACCGCCAAGCTGACCGCGGTGTACCCCGGTACCTTCGACCCCATGACCCTGGGTCATGCCGACCTGATGGCCCGCGCCAGCCGGCTGTTCGATCGGCTGATCCTGGCGGTGGCGGCCGGCCACCACAAAAAAACCATGTTCAGCCTGGAAGAGCGCCTGGCCATGGGCAAGGAGGTCGCTGCCGCCTGCCCCAATGTGGAAGTGATCGCTTTTGACGGCCTGCTGCGCGACTTCGTGGTGGACCACGGCGGCAAGGTGGTGGTGCGTGGCCTGCGTGCGGTCAGCGACTTCGATTACGAGTTCCAGATGGCGGGCATGAACCGCCACCTCATGCCCGATGTGGAAACCGTGTTCTTGACACCGTCTGACCAGTTCCAGTTCGTGTCAGGCACTTTTGTGCGCGAGATCGCCACCCTGGGCGGTGACGTGTCGAAGTTCGTGGCGCCTTCGGTGCTGGCGCGCCTGCAGGCGCGCGTGAAGAAGCAGTGAGCACACCATGGCCTTGAAGATCACGGACGAGTGCATCAACTGCGATGTGTGCGAGCCCGAGTGCCCCAACCAGGCGATCTCGATGGGGGCTGACTTTTATGTCATCGACCCCAACAAGTGCACAGAATGTGTGGGCCATTTCGGCGAGCCCCAGTGCGTGCAGGTGTGCCCGGTGGAATGCATTCCCAAAGACCCGGAACACTCCGAAAGCCCGGAACAGCTGATGCAGAAGTACGAACGGCTGCAGGCCGCGGCCAAGGCAGTGCGCCCCGCCTGAGCTGCGCAAGGCCGCTGCACCATGGCCAGTGGCTGTTGGGTGCCCTCCCGCCTCAGCGGTGCCGGGGCAGCCTCTGACAGCCTTGGCCAGTGTCATGGCCATGTCGCACCCGGCTGCCACCGATCTGCACGCAGGCCCGGTCCTGCAGCACCGAGCCCACGCCCACCTGCCGCCCATTGCGGAAAGGGGCGTCGCCGTGTCGGTGAGCCGTCAGGCCCACCGCCTGCTGGGCGCCAGTGTGGATGCGATTGCGGCTGTTGCGTGCCTTGACCGAGGTGCTACGCGAAGCCTTTGACTGTCGCTGCATCAGGCGCAACTGCTGCGTGGCGTGCTGCACCTGTGCCGCATGACGGGCATCGGCCACCAGCATGGTGCGGTGGTTGCCTGCGCCTGAACAGGCGATTTGCTGGTACTGGCCATTGCACTGGTACACGGTGGCCGAGCGGGCCTCGCCCGAATGCAGCAAGGCCAACAGTGCTGCCTGCAAGGCCAGCAGGCCTGCGGTCAGCACGATCTTGGCGATCGACATGGTGACATCTCCCTGGAATGTTGGATGGGGTGGATTCCGGCCGCGACTCTGTGGGTGCTGGCTTCGGACCCCATCGGCATTGTGCGGGATCAGGTCTCGGGGGGCGATACCTCCCCTTTGGGGATGCGCGGTGGTTTCGGGCGCTGCTCGCCCGCGTGGATGGCGGCTGTGGCCTTGGCCATGTCGCCCTTGAGCAGGGCCTCGGTGGCGTCCAGTGCCTTGTCGATGCATTTGTCGACCAGCTCGCGTTCGCTGAGCGGAGGCTTGCGCAGCACATAGGCGGCCACCTCGCCCTTGACGCCGGGGTGGCCGATGCCCAGGCGCAGGCGCCAGTAACTGGGCGAGCCCAGTTGGGCGTGGATGTCCTTCAGGCCGTTGTGGCCGGCATGGCTGCCGCCTTGCTTGAGCTTGACCTGCCCGGGCAGGATGTCGAGTTCGTCATGGGCCACCAGGATTTCTTCGGGCGCGATCTTGAAAAAGCGCGCCAGCGGCGCCACCGACTTGCCCGACAGGTTCATGTAGGTCTGTGGCTGGAGCAGCCACACCGGGCCGCCAGGCAGGTTGGCGCGGGCCACGAAGCCATGGTAGGCGCGGTCGTGCACGAGGTTCACACCCAGGCGGCGGGCGAGCTGGTCGATGTACCAGAAGCCGGCGTTGTGGCGGGTGTCGTCGTATTCAGGGCCCGGGTTGCCCAGGCCGACAAACAGTCGGATCATGATGGCGATGAGGTCAGAGGTGCAATGGTGGCGCGCCGCGCGCCCAAAGAAAAGCCCCGCACGGGCGGGGCTTGACGGTGGGCCCGAAGGCCCTGGGCTGCGGGCGCAGCGAAGAAGGATTACTTCTTCTTCTTGCCCTTGCCGGTGTCGGCGACCACGGGGGCGGCAACGATCACTTCTTCCACGGGCTCGACCACGGTGGCGATGGTCGGGGCCTTGCGACCGTGGGTCAGCACCTTGATGTGCGAAGCCAGGTTCAGGTCTTCCACATTGATGATCTGGCCCTTGACGGCGTTGGCCAGGTCCACGGTGATGAATTCGGGCAGCTGTTCAGCCAGGCACTCGATTTCCAGCGCGGTGGTCACGTGGTTGATGATGCACTTGTCTTGCTTGACGGCCGGCGATTCGGCTTCGTTCACGAAGTGCAGGGGCACCTTCTTGGTGATGCGGGTGGTGGCGTCCACGCGCTGGAAGTCCACGTGCAGCACCTGGCGCTTGTAGGGGTGAGCCTGGTAGTCGCGCAGCAGGACCTTGGTGTTCTGGCCGTTCAGTTCCATGTCCAGCACGGACGAGTGGAAGGCCTCGTTGCGCATGGCGTGGTACAGGGCGTTGTGATCGACTTCGATCATGGCGGGTTGGCCAGCGCCGTAAACGATGCCGGGCACCTTGCCGGCGGTGCGCAGGCGGCGGCTCGCTCCGGTCCCCTGCAGGCTGCGCTCAAAAGCGACGAATTTCATGGAAAAGCTCCAGTTGGTTGAAGCGCCCGCGACCAGGCGCTGAAAGGAAAACCCGGCATTCTAACCGGGCGTCTTTCGGATCAGAAGTTGTTGTTCTGTTCCGAGAGATTGGCAGTCGCCGCCAGGCGGCTGACTACTCGGACTGATCAGAAGTTGTTGTTCTGTTCCGAGAAGAGGGAGGTCACCGAATCGCCGTCGGTGATGCGACGGATGGTTTCGGCGAACAGGAAAGCGGTGCTGAGCTGGCGGATCTTGGGCGTGCCCTTGGCCGACTCGTTCAGCGGGATGGTGTTGGTGATCACGACTTCGTCGAGGTGCGAGGCCTTGATGCGCTCGATGGCCGGGCCCGAGAACACCGAGTGGGTGCAGTAGGCGTACACGCTCTTGGCGCCGCGCTCCTTCAGCACTTCGGCCGCCTTCACCAGCGTGCCGGCAGTGTCGATCATGTCGTCCATGATCACGCAGTTGCGGTTTTCGATTTCGCCGATGACGTGCATCACTTCCGACACGTTGGCCTTGGGACGACGCTTGTCGATGATGGCCAGGTCGCAGCCCAGCTGCTTGGCCAGAGCGCGCGCACGCACCACGCCGCCCACGTCGGGCGAAACGACCACCAGGTCTTCGTAGTTCTTGCTTTGCAGGTCAGACAGCAGCACCGGCGACGCGTAGATGTTGTCGACGGGGATGTTGAAGAAGCCCTGGATCTGGTCGGCGTGCAGGTCCATGGTCAGCACGCGGTTCACGCCCACGGCTTCCAGCATGTTGGCCACGACGCGGGCCGAGATGGGCACGCGGGTGGAGCGGGGGCGGCGGTCCTGGCGGGCGTAACCGAAGTAGGGGATGACCGCTGTGATGCGCTGGGCCGAGGCACGCTTGAGGGCGTCGACCATGATCAGCAGTTCCATCAGGTTGTCGTTCGTGGGCGCGCAGGTGGACTGCACCACGAAGACTTCACGGCCTCGCACGTTTTGCTGGATCTCGACGGTGGTTTCGCCGTCAGAGAAGCGGCCGACTTGTGCCTTGCCCAGCTCCAGGCCGAGGTGAGAAACGATTTCCTGGGCCAGCGCAGGGTTTGCGTTGCCGGTGAAAACGACGGTGTCAGAGAGCATGGGCGAACTCAGAAAAAACCAATGCCGCCCTTGGATTGATCGCGAAGATCAGGGGCGGCACAGCGGGTTGTTTGAATTGGCTGTCGCTTCGAACCGGAAGTGCAGGTTGGCAGGGGAGGAAGGATTCGAACCCTCGTATGTCGGAATCAAAATCCGATGCCTTAACCAACTTGGCGACTCCCCTACACTGGATTCAAGCTTGACTTGCGTTTTGCTTGAAGCCGTTATCCGGTTGTCTGCGTGAGACTCACATTATATGCCGTTTTTTTGTTGTTTTGCAAGCGACTCGAAATTTTTTGTTTCGTCAGGCTTGCCGAATCAACCGGCACATGCGACCGACCCAAGGGCCCGTCTGCGTGAGATCACTCACCCCGACATCGGCTGGCGTGAAAGGCTGGCGTTGGTGTGAGAGGGTGTCGACCCAGGCAAACACTGCACTGCCAGAACCCGTCATGCGGCTGTTGCCGAATCGGGCCTGCATCCACTCAAGCGCTTGAACCACTTCCTGGCTGTAGGCCTTTGCGGGCTCTTCCAGGTTGTTGCATCCAAATTGCTTGGGCGCTGCAAGAAAGTCTGCGACTATAGCAGGTTTTTCGTCCCTGCGCAAATTTTCGCTGCCAAAAATGGCGGGTGTCGGAATCGCCACGGGGGGTTTGAGCACCGCCACCGGGGTGTCGAACAAGGCCTGGGGCAGTTCAATGGGGGTGATCTGTTCGCCGACGCCTTCGACCCAGGCCGGGCGTCCGTGAATGAAAAAGGGCACATCGGCACCCAACTGCACGGCCAGCTCGGCCAGACGCTCGGTGGGCCAGTGCAGGCCCCACAAGGTGTTCAGGCCCTTGAGCACGGTGGCGGCGTCCGAGCTGCCGCCGCCCAGGCCAGCCCCCCAAGGCACCTGCTTGTCGATGTGGACGTCAGCGCCCAGTGAGGTGCCGCTGTGTTGCTGCAGCAAGCGGGCTGCTTTCAGGCAGAGGTCTTCTGGGGGCAGGGTGGCCGTGAGGTCATGGCGTGTGATCTGGCCGTCGGTGCGCAGGTGCAGGTGCAGGGTGTCGCACCAGTCGATGGGCACGAACACGGACTGCAGCAGGTGATAGCCGTCGGCGCGACGCCCGGTCACGTGCAGGAACAGGTTCAGTTTGGCGGGGGCCTTGAGGTCGGTCAGGCTGGCAGGCGTGATGGACATGGTTCACAGGTCGAGTCGGACGCGCAGTGTGACACCACGCTGGGTGTCACTGGCGGGGCGTTCGAGGTTCAGTCGGCCCCGCGGCAATTCGCTTGCATCCACCCGCCAGCCGGCCTGCTCGAAATGCCCCGGGGCCAGACCGGGTGCATGGGGCAGCCAGGGTGCCGGCTGGCCACTGAGCCAGTGCGGCAGGGCTTGCAGCGGCAGCGCCTCGCCCAGCACCGCCTGGCTCAGGGTTTCCAGGCTGTCGAAGCGGCTGCTGCCATCGGCGGTGTCAAGTTCGGCGGTGGTCTGTGCCCCATCGAGCCGCCAGCGCAGGCTGGCCACCTGGGTGCCCAGCGCGGTGGACAGGTCAAGCACCCCTTGCTGGACCTGGCTGTTCAGGTCAAAGGCCAGGGTGATGCCGCTGGCCGATTGCCCCTGCCAGGCGCCGAGCTTCAGGCTGAGTCTGCCGGCCCACTGACCTGACAGCAAGCTGGGGGCCGGTGTGGTGGTGGGCGGTTCGGTGGGGGCTGACGGTGCCAGTGCCTGCGCGTCGGTGGGCTGGGGTGTGCCAGGCGCCGGGCGGGGTGTGTGGCCGCAGGCGCCCAGCCACAGGCTGCAGGCCAGGGTGCACAGCGTGCGTGCCAGCCTGGCGGTGTGGGTGGTCTGGTTCACAGTTCAGGCTTGAGGCGCTGCAGGATTTCCTTGAGCGTGCGGTTGCCCGGGTCACGCTGGCGGGCGTCTTTCCAATAACGGACGGCGCCGGCCTTGTCGCCTTGCTGCCAGAGCACTTCACCGATGTGGGCGCCAATGTCGGCGTCCTGGCGTTGTTCGTACGCTTCCGACAGCACCTTCAGGGCCTGGGGCAGATCACCCTCGCGGTACAACAGCCAGCCCAGGCTGTCGGTGATGAAGGGGTCTTTCGGGCGTTGCGCCAAGGCCCGGGTGATCAGGTCGCGTGCTTCGGGCAGGCGCACATTGCGGTCGGCCAGGCTGTAGCCCAGGGCATTGAGTGCCGAGGCATCTTGCGGCCGGATCATCAGCACCTTGCGCAACAGGGTTTCCATTTCATCGAACAGGCCGATCTGTTCGGCCACCATCGCCTGCTCGTACATCAGATCCGGGTCATCAGGGAAGCGCTGGTTGGCCTGCTGCAGCACCAGTCGGGCATCTGGCCAGGCCTGGGCTTCTTTGAGCAACTGGGCTTCGGCCTGGGCCTTGACCACGCCATCGCGCGGTTCGGTTTCAGGCATCTGGCGCAGCAGCTGACGCGCTTCCTTCATCTTGCCTTGCTGCACCAGCAGACGCGCTCGCGCGGTCTGGATCTTGATGCGAGCCTGTTGCGGGTCGGCCATGCGCAACCACTGGTCTGCGTCCTGAGGTTTCTTGCGCAGTTCGGCCACCTGGGCCAGCAGCAGGTACACGGTTTCCGTGTCGATGGTCGGCTGGCCTTCCTTGCGGTTTGTGTTCAGGCTCAGGAGCTTTTGCAGGTGGGTTTCGGCTGGTGCCAGCTGGCGCAATTCGACCTGCACCGCAGCCAGGGTCATCAGGGCGGTCACGTTGTCGGGCTGGTTGGCCACCACGGCGTCGAGCTGTCGGGCGCCATCGGCCAGCCGGCCCCCGGCGATCAGTCGCCGTGCGTAGGCCAGACGCACCACATCCTGTGGCTTGCGGGCCAGCTGGGCCGTGATGAGTGCTTCAGTGTCAGGGTGACTGGCCATGAGCTCGGAAGCCACCAGGGCCACGGCCGGTTCGTCGGCATTGAGCGCCTGTGCCTGGTGAAGGGCCGCGCGGGCCTTGTCCGGTTGTCCAGCCATCAGCCAGCCCTCGGCGCTGGCCGTCCATGCTGCGGCCTGTGCGCCGTTGCCGCTGCGCCAGGGTTCGGTGGTCTCGTCGATCAGCTGGGCGGCACGTTGCCGGTCGCTGATGCGCAGGAACGAGCGAGGCAGTCCGGTCAGCAGGCCGGGCAGCGCTTCGGGGGGGCTGTTGCGCAACATGGCGCGAACCGGTTCGGCCATTTCATCGTAGCGGCCCAGGGCCATCAGGATCTGGGCGCTGAACTCGGCGGCATCCCGGTCTTGGGGCAGCGCTGTTCGCCATGCGCGTGCTGCGGTCAGGGCCTGCTCACCCGCTCGACCGGCCAGGGCGATGTCGACGGCCTTGCGGAAGAGTTGCGCACTGCGTTGTCGCTTGGCACCCTCCAGGTAGAGCTGGTAGGCCGTGCCCAGGTCACCGTCGCGCGCAGCGATTTCGCCGATCAGCAGCTGATAGAACAGCTGTGCGTCCATGGCGGAGTTGACCACTTCCGGGCCACGAAGCGGGCGGCTGGCTGGGCTGTCTCCGGTCACTTCTGGGGCAGGGGCAGCCAGGGCCGGGCTCGCCAGGGCACCCAGCGACATGACCAGGCCGGCCGTGATGCGGCCCAGCGGCCACGGCGTGGCGGTCGGGCGCCGGGCGGCAGGCAGAGGCAGAGACAAGGCAGACCTGACAAGGGCAGCGGTGCGAAGGCGCATGGACACTCCAGTGATGCGCCCCATTCTAGGCATGCCCGGTGCGCCTGATGACCGGAGAAACGTCGGGACAAGTGTGTGACGCAGGCGACAGCCCCCCGCTTTGAGCGAAGATCAGGGGCTGATCGAAACGCTCGCAGGAGTGGGGTGCATGCCTGAATTGCCCGAAGTGGAAGTGACGCGCCGAACGGTGGACGAGGCCATGGCTGGTGCGCGTGTGCTGGCCTTGCAGATGGGCAAGCCGCTGCGTTGGCCCCTGGGATGCGACCCTGCGGTCGTGGGCGGGCAGGTGATCGGTGCGGTGCAGCGCCGGGGCAAGTACCTGTGGATGCCCCTGCAGGCCGATGCGCCGGAGCGCTCTTCGGGTGGGCTGCTCTGGCACCTGGGCATGTCAGGCTCGCTGGGCTGGTGGCCGGGCCAGAGTGCGCCGCCCCGAGGTCCTCACGACCACGTCGACATGCTGACCGACCGCGGCCTGCTGCGCCTGCACGATCCGCGGCGCTTCGGGGCGCTGGTGTGGGGGCAGGGCCTGGACGAAGGGCAGGTGGCGCGGCTGCTGGCGGGCCTGGGGGTGGAGCCCCTGACCGACGCATGGACCACTCGGCACCTGCACCAGGCCTTGAAAGGCCGCCGCGTGGCCATCAAGCAGGCCTTGCTGGCCGGAGACGTGGTGGTGGGCGTGGGGAACATCTACGCCAGCGAGGCCTTGTTTCGCGCGGGCATCGACCCGCGATTGGCCGCTGGCAAGCTGTCAAGACCGCGCTGCGAACGCCTGGTGCACGCCGTGCGCGAGGTGCTGTCCGAGGCGGTGGCGGCCGGGGGCACCACCCTGAGAGATTTTCGCAACGCCTTGGGGCAGCAAGGGCACTTCCAGCAGGCCACTCGGGTCTACGACCGCGCCGGGCTGCCCTGCGGGGGCTGCGGCCAGCCGGTGCGGCGCATCGTGCAGGGGCAGCGTGCCACCTATTTCTGTGCCACCTGTCAGCGTCGGTGAACCGTTGGTCGGTCTGTGGTGCATTCCCCCACTTTCACTCTGGATGTGATGCATCCCCATGAGCTAGCATCCAAGTCATGAAACCGACTTTTGCCACCCACCTTGATGCGCTTGGCCAGTGGCGGCAAGCCACCGACGCGCGCCTGGCCGAACTGGCCCGGTTCGTGCGCGAGCACGACCTGCTGGACGATGGCCTGTCGGAATGGTTCGAAGCCATGCGTTTTCGCCTGTCGGGTGAAAAGCTCATGGTGGCCTTCGTGGCCGAGTTTTCGCGTGGCAAGTCGGAGCTGATCAACGCGATCTTCTTTTCCGACAAGGGCCGCCGCATGATGCCGGCCTCTGCGGGCCGCACCACCATGTGCCCGGTCGAGCTGGGCTATGACGCCGAAGACCCGGTGGGGCTGTCGCTGCTGCCCATCGACACGCGGCTCGAGCCCACTTCGCTGACCGAGTACCGTCGCTCGCCCGGCGCCTGGACCCACATCCCGCTGGCGCTGGACAACCCCGATGGCATGGCCCAGGCCCTGGCCGAGGTCATGCGCACCCGCCATGTCAGCCAGGACGAAGCCGTTGCACTGGGTTTCTGGGACGACGAGCGCCCTGATGACAACCCGCCGTGTGACGCCGAGGGCAAGGTCGAGGTGCCGCTGTGGCGCCATGCCCGCATCAACCTGCCGCACCCGCTGCTCAAGCGCGGCCTGGTGGTGCTGGACACCCCGGGCCTGAACGCCATCGGCACCGAGCCCGAACTGACGCTGGGGTTGCTGCCCCAGGCGCATGCCACGGTGTTCATCCTGGGGGCTGACACGGGCGTGACCCGCTCCGACCTGAGCATCTGGCGCGACCACCTGTGTGGTCCGGCCCTGGCCCGTTTCGTGGCGCTCAACAAGATCGACACGCTGGCCGATCCGCTGAGCACACCGCAGGAGGTGCTGGCCACCATCGAGCGCCAGGCCCAGAGCGTGGCCCAGACGCTCGAGATCCCGCACGAGCACGTGTTCCCGATTTCGGCACGCCAGGGCCTGGCCGCCCGCCTTGCGGGTGACGAGGCAGGCCTGAACGCAAGCCGCTTGCCCGCACTGGAGCAGGCCTTGTCCGAAGGGCTGTTGCCCCGACGGCGTGAGACCCTGGCGGCGGGCGCTGTCGACGGTGCTCGTGCACTGCAGCACCAGCTCACCCGCCGCTTTGGCGAGTTGCGCCGGCTGCACGCCGAGCAGATGTCCGAGCTGCGCAGCCTGCGTGGCAAGAGCGGCGGCAAGGTTCAGCTGATGCTGCAGCGCGTGCAGGGCGAAGCCACCGAGTTCGAGCAGTGCACGGCCCGCCTGGCCGCCATGCGTTCGGTGCATGCCCGCATGCTCAAGGAGGCCCTGAAAGACCTCTCGTCTGACCGCCTGCGCCAGGAGGTCGATGTGCTGCAGCAGGTGCTGGGGGGCTCGTGGCTGCCCCTGGGCGCCAAACGCGCCTTCATCGAACTGTGCGCCCGCCTGCGTGACCTGATCGAGCAGGCCCAGCAGCGCAGCGACGAGATCCAGGCCATGCTGGTGGCCTCGTTTGCCAAGCTCAATGCCGAGTTCGGCTTCAGTCTGGCGGTCGAGCAGGCCATCGATGTGCGCAAGTACCGCGATGACCTCGACCTGATCGAAAAGAACTACGTGCAGTACCTGGGCCTGAGCCAGGCCTTCCGTCTGGCCCAGCCGGGCTTCCAGGAACAGTTCCGCCGCATGCTGATCTCGCGCTTGCGCGTGGTGTTCGAGACCATCAGCAACGACATCGAGATGTGGAACAAGACGGCCTCGGCCCAGGTCGATGGCCAGTTGCGCGAGCGTCGCCGCAATTTCAAGCGCCGCTACGAGTCGCTGGACCGCATCCAGTCGGCGGCCAACGAGCTCGACACCCGCCTGCAGGAAGTGCAAGCCCAGGACGAGCGTGTGCTGCAGTTGCAAACTCGCCTGACCGTGCTGGTGGAGGAACTGGTGGCTGAGGCTTCCCGTGACCCGATGCCCGTGGTCGATGCCACCCCGAAGCGCATGGTGCTCGATGCCGCCGCGCTGATGGGCACCGGCGGTGCTGCCTGATGCCGCCTCGATTGGAAGCTTGAGCGGGTGAGCACGCCGGATCTGCAGGTTCGCCTGATGGCAGCCGCCCAGGGCATGGGCCCGACCCTGTCTGAACGCCTGGTGACCTGGCAGCGCCAGCATGGGCGCCACCACCTGCCCTGGCAGAACACCCGTGACCCTTACCGGGTGTGGCTGTCAGAGATCATGCTGCAGCAGACCCAGGTGAGCACGGTGCTGGGCTACTACGACCGGTTCCTGGCGCTGTGGCCCACCGTGGCCGATCTGGCCGCAGCCAGCCTGGACGAGGTGCTGGCCCAGTGGGCCGGGCTGGGCTACTACAGCCGCGCCCGCAACCTGCACCGTTGTGCGCAGGCCGTGGTGAGCGCGCACGGCGGCACCTTCCCGCGCCAGGCCGAGGTGCTGGCCACCTTGCCGGGCATTGGCCGGTCCACCGCGGCGGCCATCGCGGGCTTTTGCTTCGATGAGCGGGTGACCATCCTCGATGGCAACGTGAAACGCGTGCTGACCCGGGCGCTGAACTGGGAGGGCGACCTGTCGGTGACTCGCCACGAGCGCTGGCTGTGGGACGCCGCCAGCCTGCTGGTGCCCGAGCAGGGTGCCGACATGCCGGCCTACACCCAGGGCCTGATGGACCTGGGGGCCACCGTGTGCACGCCGCGCAAGCCGCAGTGCCTGCTGTGCCCCTGGCAGCCGCAATGCCTGGGGCTGCAGGCCGGGCGTGCCGCCGAGTTGCCGGTCAAGACCCGCAAACTCAAGCGCTCGCGCCGTGAAAGCTGGTGCCTGTGGATCGAGCAGGGCGGACAGACCTGGGTGGCACAACGCCCCGACACAGGCGTGTGGGCGGGCCTGTGGACCTTCCCCATGTGGGCCAGTGAAGGCGCCGCCCTGCGGGTGCAGCAGGCCCTGCAGCCCGAGCGCGTGGACACACAGCCGCCCATCACCCATGTGCTGACCCACCTGGACTGGGTGCTGCACCTCAGCCGCCTCAGCGTGCCGGCCCAAGTGGACGTGCAGGCTGTGCTGCAAGCGTCACAGGCCGCTGACCCGGTGGCTGCCATGGAGCCCGTGGCGGCCGGGCCAAGCCCCCGCAGCGCTGAAGGGATGGCCACGCTGGGCTTTCCCGCCCCGTTTCAGCGCTGGTTGACCGGGCGCTGAGGGGCTGGTGCGGTGGCGGGGGCAGCGACCTGTTGGCGCAGCGCTTGGGCCTGGGCTTCGTAATGGGCCAGTTCGGCCTGGGCCAGTGCCACCTGGCGGCGGGCCTGGTCGGCACGGGTCAGGGCTTCCTGGACGGTGTCGCAAGCCACCACGAGGGGCTGCAGGAACGAGGCGTCGAACGCAGTGTTGAAAGCATGCATGGTGATCTCCTGAAGGCGGGGGTGTCAGCCAGGGCGGCCATGGATGCTTCAGGAACTGCCTGCCAGAAACACACATGCCGCCCGGTGTGGCGGCATGGTGGTCGGGGGTTCAGCTGCTGGGGCTGTTCACACGCGCATGCTCGCCGGTGGGCAGGGCCACCAGCGCCACGAGGCGGTGTGTTGGGAAACGACGTGCAGCGAGTTCATGCCTTCAATGTAAGGGGCTGGCGCCGTGCACGTCAAGTCAGGCCAGCGTGACCACCACCGGGGCGTGGTCCGACGGGCGTTCGTTCTTGCGCGGGGCCTTGTCGATCACGCAGGCGCTGACCGCGGGCTTCAGGGCCTCGCTGACCAGGATGTGGTCGATGCGCAGGCCCTGGTTCTTGCGGAAGGCCAGGTTGCGGTAGTCCCACCAGCTCCACAGCTTGGGGGCCTGTTCGAACAGGCGGAAGGCGTCGTGCAGGCCCAGCCCCAGCAGGCGCTGGAAGTGCTCGCGTTCTTCGACCGTGCAGTGGATCTGGTCTTTCCATCCCACGGGGTCGTACACGTCGGCGTCGGTGGGGGCGATGTTGTAGTCGCCCATCAGCACCAGGCGCGGGTGGCGCGACAGCTCGTCTTTCACCCAGGCATTCAACGCTTCCAGCCAGCCCATCTTGTAGGCGAACTTGTCGCTGCCCGGCGCCTGTCCATTGGGGAAGTAAGCGCCGATCACCCGCACGGGCCCGTGGGTGGCGTGGGGCACGGTGGCCGCGATCACGCGGGCCTGCTCGTCGGCCAACCCGGGGATGTTGCGCACCGGGTCGGTGGCCGGCTCGCGCGTGAGCAGGGCCACGCCGTTGTAGGTTTTCTGGCCGAACCAGTGGGCGTGATAGCCCGCCGCTTCCAGGTCGGCCTGCGGGAACTTGTCGTCGGTCAGCTTGGTTTCCTGCAGCACCAGGGCATCGACCGGGTTGGCGGCCAGCCAGTCGATCAGCTGAGGCAGTCGGACAGACAGGGAGTTGACGTTCCAGGTGGCGAGCTTCATGGGCAGGGTGAGGTGGGGTGAGGCCATCTCGGTTCAGCAGGGCCGCCATGGCGTGACGGCTGACGGGCCCTTCGGAGAGGCGAGCCGTATTGTGCCCGCCTCTGCGCCACCCAGCTTGCGCCGGCTCAGGCTGCGCGTTGAGCCAGTCGCTTGCTGCGAGCGCGGATGTTCAGTGCTTCCACGGCCAGCGAGAAGCCCATGGCGGCGTAGATGTAGCCCTTGGGCATGTGCACTTCGAAGGCTTCGGCCGTCAGGGCCATGCCCACCATGACCAGGAAGGCCAGGGCCAGAACCTTCACCGAGGGGTGAGCATCGACGAACTCGCCGATGGGCTTGGCTGCAAAGAGCATGACACCCACCGAGGTGACGACAGCGGCCACCATCACGCCGATCTGGTCGACCATGCCCACGGCGGTGATGACCGAGTCCAGCGAGAACACGATGTCGATGATGGCGATCTGGCCGATGATGCCCCAGAACATGCGGGCGCCGGCGGCCTTGAGCGTGGCTTCGTCGGTGGCGGGAGGGCCGTCTTCTTCACGGGCTTCGACTTCGACAAAGATTTCGTGCGAGGCCTTGTACAGCAGGAACAGGCCACCGCCCAGCAGCACCAGGTCACGGCCCGAGATGCCTTGCCCGAACAGATGGAACAGGTCTTCCTTCAGGCCCATCACCCAGCTCAGCGAGAACAGCAGGGCCAGGCGAGAGGCCATCGCGAATCCCAGACCCAGGCGGCGGGCCTTGTCGCGCATTTCGGCGGGCAGACGACCCACCAGGATCGAAATGAAAATGATGTTGTCGACGCCCAGGACGATTTCCAGGGCGGTGAGCATCGCAAAAGCGATCCAGATGTTCGGGTCGAGCAGGAATTCCATGGTGTGACGAGTGTGTGTTTGGATAACTTCACAGATCTTCACGCCAGACAGGATAAACAGCCAGCGAATGGTTGTGGATTGATCTTCAGTTTTTTCCTGAATGTCAGGTGCTGGTTTTCCGGCGGTAGGTCACGAAGTCAAAGCCCGGACCACCTTCCGCGGTGCCGGGGTGGGGTTCCCGGCGCACTTCTTCAAAGGCCTCGCGCGGCCAGGCCGGGAAAAAGGTGTCGGCCTCGAATGCGGCATGCACTTCGGTGAGTTCCAGCTCGTCGGCCAGGGGCAGGGCTTCGGCGTACAACTGGCCGCCTCCCATCACGAAGGCCTTGGGCACCGCGGCGGCGTCCCCCAGCAGATCAAGCGCCTCAGGCAGCGAATGCGCCACTTCGGCGCCCGGGGCCTGCCAGCCCGCCTGGCGCGTGACCACGATGTTGCGCCGACCAGGAAGGGGGCGGAAGCGCTCGGGCAGCGAATCCCAGGTGCGACGGCCCATGATGACCGGGCTGCCCAGTGTGGCGGCCCGGAAGTGCTTCTGGTCGCGCGGGTCGTTGAAGAGCAGGTCGTTGTCCTTGCCGATGGCGCCATTGGCGGCCACGGCAGCGATCAGGCTGATAAGCGGGCGGGTCATGCCCGGGATTATCCCAGGGGCTGCTCAGGGAAATTCCAGAGGAGAGACGCACCCGATGCTTGGCCTAATGACGGCATTCATCCAACGCTGTTCATAGGGAGACATCGACATGGCGCAGACCATCGCGGGCACCTCTGGTGCCGACACCTTGCTGGCCCAGGCTGGCGACACCGTGCAAGCCAGTGCGGGCAACGATGTGGTGCAACTTCAAGGCACGGCCGTGACCGTGGAGTGGGGCCCGGGCCAGGGTGACGACCGCGTCACGCGCGCCCCTGGCACAGGCACGTTCGACGTTCGACTGGCAGCGGGGGTGAAGCCCTCTGACCTGGTGCTGATCTACCGTTCGGGGGCCTATACCAGCGACAGCCTGGTGCTGGCCATGGCCGATGGCAGTGGTGCCATTGAGCTGGGCCGCTTTGAAGGCCTGTCGTCATTCTCTGATCCTGCTGATGCTGCGCGCACCGGTTTGCGCCAATTGGTGTTTGCCGATGGCACTGTGATCCAGGCGTCGGCGTTGCAGGCTTCTTTGGCGGGGCAGATGCAGGTGTTGAGCCTGCCCGTGGCCACCGCCGGCGCACAACCCACCGCTGGTGACGATGTGCTGACGGGCACCGAGGTGGCTGGCGGCCGAGGCAACGACACCATCCAGGCCACCACGGTGGTCTACAACGCGGGTGACGGTTTCGACGAGGCCTATGACCAACTGGTGTTTTACGGCCGCGACCCCGGCGCCTGGGGCTATGGCGGCACCTTGACGGTCAAACTGGGCGTGGGCCTCGACCCGTCGAATGTGCAGCTGGGCTGGCAGGATGGCGAAAAGAAGCGTCAGGTGCTGTCGTTCACCGACCAGCCGGGCAGCCTGACGGTGGGCGGGCTCAACCGTGTGGAATTCGCCAACGGTGAGGTGTGGGATGCCACCGACATCGCCAACGCTCGCCTGACGGGCCGTGCGCCGGTGTCGGTCAACCTGGACCATCGCACCCAAGCCGTCGGGGAGACCGTCATTGGCAGCTCACGCGCCGACACGGTGTGGGGCGGCAGTGGCAATGACCTCATCCGCGGGCAGGAGGGCGCCGACTTCATCTCGGGCGGGGCGGGCAACGACAGCCTGTATGCCTACGAAGACGTGAGCGCCTATGGCTACAGCGCTTTGTCTTACGACTCGTTGGCCGACACCTTGCGAGGTGGCGCGGGCAATGACCTGGTGATGGGGTCTGGGCGCGACACCATCCTGTTCAATGTGGGCGACGGCAACGACACCGTGCGCATGTTCGACGGCGATGCCGTGGTGTTGGGTGCGGGGCTGAACGCTGCTGACCTGGTCATTCAGCGGGTGGACACCACGCCCTTGAGCACCAACACCGACACCCGGGTCGGCTTCAAAGGCCGGTCGGAGTCGGTGGTGATTCAGATGGCCAGTGCGGGGATCGGCGCCCTGAAGTTCGCCGATGGCACGGTGCTGTCCACGGCTGACGTGTGGAAGCGCGCGGCCGCGTTGAATCTCACGGGCACATCGGGTCGGGAGGCGCTGGTCGGCGACATCGGGGACGACACCCTGAGCGGCCTGAGCGGCAATGACACCCTCAACGGCGGTGCCGGCAACGACAGTTTGTTGGGCGGTAAAGGCGCCGACCTGTACGAGTTCAATGCCGGCTTCGGCAAGGACGTGATCGTGGAAAACGACAGCACCTTGCTGGTCAGTGACACGGCACGTTTCAATGCCAGTGCGTCCAACCAGTTGTGGTTCAAGCGCGTGGGCACTGACCTGCAGGTCAGCGTGCTGGGCTCGCAGGACCAGGTCACGGTGAAGGACTGGTACAAGGGCAGCGCCTACCGCGTGGAGACCTTCAGGGCCATGGACGGCAAGAGCCTGAGCGCCAGCAAGGTCGACGCCCTGGTGTCGGCCATGGCCAGCTTCACGCCACCTGCAGGTGCGACCAGCCTGCCGGCCGATGCGCCCAAGACGCTGGTGAACCTGGTGGCCAGCAGCTGGCGCTGAGACTGACGCTGAACCGGCAGCCAGTGCCCGTGGTCAGACGGCCACGGGCGCCTTGATGGGCGCGTGGTGCTGGTACTCCAGCACTTCGAAGTCTTCGTATTCGTAACCGAAGATCGAATCGGGCTTGCGCTTGATGTTCAGCACCGGGTAGGGGTGGGGCGTGCGGCTGAGCTGCAGCTCGACCTGCTCGGTGTGGTTGCTGTAGATGTGGCAGTCGCCGCCGGTCCAGATGAAGTCGCCCACGTCCATGTCGCACTGCTGGGCCACCATGTGGGTGAGCAGGGCGTAGCTGGCGATGTTGAAGGGCACGCCCAGGAAGATGTCGGCGCTGCGCTGGTACAGCTGGCAGCTGAGCTTGGGGCGCTGGCCCTCGGCCTGCGGTGGGGCCACGTAGAACTGGAAGAAGGCGTGGCAGGGCGGCAGGGCCATCTGCTCGATCTCGCCCACGTTCCAGGCGCTGACGATGATGCGGCGCGAATCGGGGCTGGTCTTCAGCTGCTTGATCACTTCGCTGATCTGGTCGATGTGGCCGCCGCCAGGCTTGGGCCAGTTGCGCCATTGCACGCCATACACCGGGCCCAGCGATCCGTCTTCACGCGCCCACTCGTCCCAGATGGTGACGCCGCGCTCTTGTAGCCACTTCACGTTGTTGTCGCCACGAAGGAACCACAGCAGCTCCACGATGATCGATTTCAGATGCACCTTCTTGGTGGTCACCAGGGGGAAGCCTTCGCTCAGGTCGAAGCGCATCTGGTGGCCGAACACGCTGCGGGTGCCGGTGCCGGTGCGGTCGGTCTTGAGCACACCTTGGGTGTGCACATGGCGCATGAAGTCTTCGTACTGGCTGCGGACAGGGCGGCTCATGGTGGCGACTGGGTGACGACTGGCTGGACAACGAAAAAGGCCCCGGCGGGTGTGCCGAGGCCTTGCATTGTCTCACTGCCGCGCGCTGGCGACCGGTGAGGGATTTCAGCCGTTCTGGCCCGGCTCGCGCAGGAAGATTTCCACGCGGCGGTTCTTGGCCTGGCCCTCGGTGGTGGCATTGCTGGCGATGGGTTCACGCGAGCCGCGGCCCTGGGTTTCGATGCGGCTGGCCGGCACGCTGCGGTCGGTCAGGAAATCCTTGACGCTTTCAGCGCGTTGCAGCGACAGCGGGTTGTTGATGGCGTCGCTGCCGGTGCTGTCGGTGTGGCCCACGATGCGCACCACCATGCCCGTGCTGTTCTTGCGCAGACCGTCGGCGAAGGTGTCGAGCACGCTGCGCAGTTCGGGCTTGATGGCGGCGCTGTTCTTGTCGAACGAGATGTCGGCCGGAATCTCCAGCTTGAGCTGGTTGTCGGCGGTGCGGGTTACTTCGACGGGCGTGCCCTGAGTGGCCTGCTCCATGGCCTTTTTCTGGGCTTCCATGCGCTGCGACCACACGTTGCCGATCACGGCACCGGCAATGCCACCGATGGCCGCGCCTGCGCCGGCGTTGTTGCCGGTGGCCTTGCCCAGCACGGCACCTGCCACGGCACCGATGGCCGCGCCCGTGGCCGTGCGGCGTTGGGTGTCGTCCATGTTGGCGCAGCCGGTGGCCAGCACGGTGGCGGCCAGGGCGGTGATGAGGGTCAGGCGGGCGGGCAGACGGGTCAGTGCGGTGTGGGTCATGGGGGCTGTGAAAGTGAAAGCTGGGTGTTCAACGCATTGCCGGTGGCCGGCGTTGACCGGGTCAGGCGGCGTCGCTTTGCTCGAAGCGGTCGAACTGCATGGCCGCCAGGCGCGCATACAGTCCATTTCGCCCCATCAGTTCGTGGTGAGTTCCCGTGTCAACGATCTGGCCACCTTCCAATACCACGATGCGGTCGGCATTGACCACGGTGCTCAGGCGGTGGGCAATGACCAGCGTGGTGCGCCCCTTCATGGCCGCCTCGAGGGCAGCCTGCACGGCGCGTTCGCTTTCGGTGTCGAGTGCGCTGGTGGCTTCGTCCAGCAGCAGCAGCGGGGCGTTCTTCAAAATCGCCCGGGCGATGCTGATGCGCTGACGTTGCCCCCCTGACAGGCGCACGCCGCGTTCGCCCAGGAAGGTGTCGTAGCCTTCGGGCAGATTCTGGATGAAATCGTGCGCATGCGCTGCGCGTGCGGCAGCGAACACTTCGTCGTCGGTGGCGTCGGGACGCCCATATCGGATGTTTTCCAGGGCGGAGCTGGAGAACACAGTGCTGTCTTGTGCCACCACGCTGATGCGGCCGCGCAGGGCGTCCAGGCTCAGTTGCTGGATGGGCACACCATCGACCACGATGCGGCCTTGCTGGGGGTCGTAAAAGCGTTGCAGCAGCTGGAACACCGTGGTCTTGCCAGCGCCGCTGGGGCCCACCAGGGCGACGGTCTGGCCAGGCTCGATGGCCAGGTCGAAGCGCTGCAGGGCAGGCTGGCCTGGGCGCGATGGGTAATGAAATCCCACCTGATCAAAACGCACGGCGGTGCCCTGGCTGACAGGTGGCAAGGCCATGGGCTGCGATGGTGATGCGATGTTCGCAGGCGTGTTGAGCAGTTCGACCAGGCGCTCGGTGGCGCCAGCGGCACGCAGCAGCTCGCCGTAGATTTCGGACAGCGCGGCGGTCGAGCTGATCAGCAGGATCACGTACACCACAGTCTGGCCCATGTGGCCCGCACTGATGCGGCCCTCGACCACGGCCTGGCTCCCCTGGTAGAGAACCCACAGCAAAGCGCTGGCGATGCCGCTGATCAGGAAGGCCACCAGGGCGGCACGCGTGCGTGCGCGTCGTACGCTGGTGCTGAACGCCAGCTCGGTGGCATCGGCAAAGCGCAGGGCTTCACGCGCTTCGGCGGTGTAGCTTTGCACCTCGTGGACGGCATTGAGCACTTCGCCCGCAATGGCCGACGAGTCGGCCACGCGGTCCTGGCTGGCCCGAGACAGCTTGCGCACCCGGCGCCCGGCCAGCACGGCCGGTACCACGACCAGGCCGATCACGCCCAGCACCCAGGCCATCACCGTGGGGTTGGTGATCACCAGCATGGTCAGCGCGCCCACGCCCATGATCACGTTGCGCAGGCCCATCGACAGGCTGGAGCCCACCACGCTCTGGATCAGGGTGGTGTCGGCCGTCAGGCGTGACAGCACCTCGCCAGTGCGGGTGGTTTCGAAAAACTGGGGGCTCTGGCGCAGAACGTGCGCATACACCGCGTCTTTGAGGTCGGCCGAGATGCGCTCGCCCAGCCAGGTGACGCAGTAGTAGCGCAGGGCCGAGAACACGCCCAGGGCCACGCCCACTGCGGCCAGCGCCAGGAAGTGTTCGCGCATGGCCGCAATGCGCTCGCCGGGGTCGGTGGGCAAAAAGCCCTGGTCGATCAGCTGGCGCAGGGCCTGTGGCAGCACCAGGGTGGTGACAGCGGCCATCACCAGGAAGATGCCGGCCAGCGCAATGCGGCCCTTGTAGGGCTGCAGGAACGGGGTCAGGGCCTTGAGGGCGCCCGGTGCCACGGCGGGCCTTGAGGCTTCCTGGGGGGCGGGGGCCACCGGGGCGGAATGCGATGCAGACGAACTCATGCCACCATTATCGTGCCTTGACAATGGTTGCCCAGGCAATCAAGATGAACCCATGCTCCCCGACGATCCTTCCTCGGGTGCGCCCGATGGCGCTCCCGCTTGCTTTTACTCGGCGCAGTCCTATTCCAGTGACAACTCCATGGGCTTCCTGATGAAGCGCCTGATGCTCGCCATGACGGGTGAGGTGGACCGGCGCCTGGCCGAACAGGGCCTGACCCACGCGCAGTGGACCCCGTTGTTCATGTTGTTCAAGGGCCGGGCATCCACATTGGCAGAACTGGCCCGCGAGCTGCAGCTTGACCCGGGCGCGCTGACCCGCACGCTCGACCGCCTGGAAGCCAAGGGGCTGTGCCGCCGGGTGCGCAGCACGGCCGATCGACGGGTGTCGTTGCTGGAGCTGACCGATGCCGGTCGGCAGGCCGCCGAGCAGGTGCCGGTGGTGCTGTCGCAGGTGCAGAACGCTTACCTGAGCGGCTTCACCGAGGACGAGTGGCTGCAGATGCTGGGCATGCTGCGTCGTTTGCTGGCCAATGCCGAACGATTCAAGGCTTCGGGTGGTTCTGGGGGCCCTGACGCGGTGACAGTTTGAGCCGACGCGCCGGCCTCAACAGCGCAGTGCCTGCCGCAGACCGGCGAGCATGTCGGCCGGGCTGAGGGTGTCACAGGGCAGGGCGGTGCGCCAGGGCATGCTGCGCAGCCACGTGATCTGCCGCTTGGCCAGCTGTCGCGTGGCCGCCGCGCCGCGTTCGGCCACTTCGGCCTGCACGGCGGGCTGGCTCAGGTCCAGGCCAGCATCGAGCGCTTCCCACACCTGCCGGTAGCCCACACAGCGCATGGAGGGCAGCTCCAGGTGCAGGTCGCCGCGTGCACGCAGGCGCTGCACCTCGTCGACCAGGCCCTGCTGCATCATCAGCTGGTAGCGCAGGCCGATGCGGTCGTGCAGCCAGCGGCGGTTGTCGGGCTCCAGCGAGACCATCACTGTGCCCTCGGGCGCCTGGGCCTGTTGAGAGGGCAAGGGGCCCTGGTGGATGCGCTGGAAGCTGGACAGGGGTTGGCCCGTGCTCAGGAACACCTCCAGCGCGCGCTGGATGCGTTGCGCATCATGGGGGGCCAGGCGCTGGCCCAGCACGGGGTCGACGCGGCACAGTTCGGCGTGCAGCACAGGCCAGCCTTCGCGTGCGGCGCGTTCGTCGATCTGTGCGCGCACCTCGGGGTTGGAGGCCGGGATGTCGTCCAGCCCGTCGATCAGGGCCTTGACGTACAGCATGGTGCCACCCACCAGCAGTGGCGTGCGGCCACGCGCCCGGATCTCGCCCATCAGCCGCCGGGTGTCGGCCACAAAGCGCGCGGCGCTGTAGCTCTCGAGCGGGTCGAGGATGTCGATCAGGTGGTGGGGCACCGCGGCTTGCTCGTCGGGCGTGGGCTTGGCCGTGCCGATGTCCATGCCGCGGTAGATCAGGGCCGAGTCGACGCTGATGATCTCCAGGGGCAGGTGTTCGGCCAGGGCCAGGGCCAGTGCGGTTTTGCCCGAGGCGGTGGGCCCTGCGAGGATCAGGGTGCGGGTGTCCGGGCTCATGCCGTGCCCTCCGGCTCGGTGATGCCCGAGTCGATCTGCGTGGTGACCACCGGGTGGCCATGGCGCTGCACGCGGGTGCGTCCCACATGGGCCGTGAGCAGGGCGCCCAGGCCCACCCCCAGGGTCATGGGGTAGAGGGTGCCGGCCCAGCCGGGTTGCTGGCTCCAGGCGGCCAGCAGGGCGCCGATGACAAAGGCCAGCACGCTCATCACCAGGCCCGACAGGGCCGAAGCCGCACCCGCCTGTTGCGGGAACGATGCCACCACGCCCGCCTGGCTGCAGGGCTGGTGCACGCCGTGGGCGATGGCATAGCACCACAGCCCGGGCATGAGCACCCATGCAGGGGGCACCCAGTCCAGCACCCCGCACACGGCCGACAGACCGATCAGCCAGACGGCCGCCGCCATCGACAGCACGGTGCCCAGGCGCACGGTGTCGGGCAGGCCCATGGTGCGCAGCCGGGCGCGGCACAGCACGGTGCCCAGCAGATAGCCCAGCGACATGCTGGCCATGATGCCGCCGTAAACGGGCTTGCTCACACCCAGCACCTGGATGAACACGAAGGACGATGCCGCGAGGAACACGTACAGCCCGCCATAGGTGGATGAGGTCAGGGCCGTGTAGGCGCGGAACATGGGCTGGGCGGTGATCTCGTGCCATTGCGACAGGCGCTGCCCCAGCGACATGCCGCGCTGGCGACGGTGCACGGGCAAGGTTTCGCGCAGGGCCAGCGCGATGAACACCAGCCCGGCGAAAGCGAACAGCCCCACCTCGGCCAGGGTGGCCCGCCAGCCCAGGTGCTGCGCCGTGAGGCCCCCCACGATGGGCCCGACCAGCGCGATCACGCCCAGGCCACTGAGGCCCTTGGACAGCACCCGCGCGCCGGCTTCGGGCTCGTACAGGTCACGGATCATGGCGCGGGCGCACACCACCGAAGCGGCCAGGCCCACCCCTTGCACGGTGCGCAGGGCCACCATCTGCCCCAGGTTCTGGGCCAGCACCGTGCCGGCCGAGGCCAGCACGAACAGGCTCAGGCCGGCCAGCAGCACAGGGCGCCGGCCAATGCGGTCGGAGACCGGGCCCCACACCATCTGGGAGACCCCGAAAGCCAGCACGATGGACGACAACGTCCATTGCGCATCGGCCTGCGTGATCTGCAGGGCCTGCTGCATCTGCGGCAGGGCGGGGAGGTAGAGGTCGGTCGCCACCGGCTGCAAGCCGAGCAGGAACGACAGCGCCAGGATGATGACGACCGGGTTCATGAAGGGGGCCAGCGGCCTCAGAACTGTTCGTCAGGGCGCAGGAAGCGCCATTGGCCCATGGGCAGCTTGCCCAGCACCACACGGCCCATGCGCACCCGCTTGAGGCCCACCACCTTCAGGCCCACCTGCTCGCACATGCGGCGGATCTGGCGCTTCTTGCCTTCGCGCAGCACGAAGCGCAGCTGGTGTTCGTTCTGCCACGACACTTTGGCAGGCTTGAGCGGCTTGCCATCGAGGCTCAGACCGTATTGAAGCTGCTCCAGCACTTCAGGCGGGGTGGCTTCCATCACGTTCTCGGCCTCGGGGGCACCTTGCCACACCACGCGCACCAGGTATTCCTTTTCCACCAGGGCGTCTTCGCCGATCAGCTGTCGGGCGATGCGGCCGTCTTGCGTCAGCACCAGCAGGCCTGTGGAGTCGATGTCCAGACGGCCTGCAGGGGCCAGCTTGTGCAGGTGACCGCGTTGCAGCTTCCAGGGCATCGGATCTTCGGCCCAATGGTTGTCGGGGTGGATCAGCACCACGGCGGGCTCGTGCCCGTCTTCGGCCTGGCCGCTGACATAGCCGATGGGCTTGTGCAGCAGGATGGTGACCTGGCGCGATTGCTCGGCGCGGGCTTGCGCGTCGATGTCGATGCGCTGGTCAGGGAAGATGCGGGTGCCCAGCTCGGTGACCACCTGGCCATCGACACGCACCCATCCGTTGACGATCCAGTCGTCGGCCTCACGGCGCGAGGCCAGACCCTTCTCGCTCATGACCTTGGACAGGCGCACACGGCCGTCTTCAGGGGCCTGGCGCACGGTGGGCACCGCAGTGCGGGGCGTGTCATCGCGCAGGGTGCGGTCCAGGCGCTCAGGGCGGTCGTTGCGGCTGTGGCGCTCATCCCGGTCGTCGCGTCGCGCACGGTCGCCTTCCTGACGCAGGGGGCGGTCGGAACGGTAGCCCCGGTCACCGTCGTCGCGGCGCTCCCAGGGCTTGGGATTCACGCGCTCGCGGGGTTTGTGGGGCGCGTCACCGCGGTCGGCCTGGCGGGTGTCACGCGGGCCCTGGCCACGGCCATCAGGGCGCGGGCCACGGCGGTCATCGCTGTGTCGCTCGTCACGTCGTCCATCGCGGGGTGCACCTCGCTGGCCTTCGCGTGGCCCATCGCGGTAGCCCTCACGCTGCTCGCTGCGAGGGCCGCGTTCCTCCCAGTGGCCACGTTCGTCGCGGCGCGGGGGGCGATCTCCGCGATCACCACGGTCTCCGCGGCCCTCACCGCGCTCCTGCCAGGCCTCTTGCCTGGCCTTGCGCTCGGCGCGTTCAGCCTGCACCTCGCTGAGCACGCGGGTGCGCGGGGCGGTGCCAGGGCGGACCGGACGACGGCGCGGGCCGTCGGTGCTGGGGGTGCTGCTGGTGGGCAGCTTGATCTTCTTGCGTTCGGTCATGTCCGGGCAGGCAAAGCGGTGGGGCGAGCGCTCAGCGCCCGCGCAGGAACAGGTTGTCCAGCTCACCGAGGGTGAGCTGGCGCCAGGTGGGGCGCCCGTGGTTGCACTGGTCGGCCCTCTCCGTGGCCTCCATGTCGCGCAACAGGGCGTTCATTTCGGTCAGCGTCAGGCGGCGGTTGGCGCGCACGGCGCCGTGGCAGGCCATCGTGGCCAGCAGTTCGTGCTGGGCGCGCTGCACCACGGTGGTGGCATCGAAACCGGCCAGCTCGCCCAGCACCGAGCGGGCCAGCTCGACCAGGTCGGCCTGGGCCAGGGCCATGGGGCGCGAACGCACGGCCAGGGTCTTGGGCCCCAGGGGGCTGACCTCCAGGCCCAGTGTTTCCAGGGCGGTGGCATGCGTTTCTGCGGCGGCCACTTCCTGGGGCGTGGCCGCGAAGGTGACCGGGATCAGCAGGGGTTGGCTGGGCAGCTTTTCCTGGGCGATCTGGGTTTTGAGGCGCTCGTACACGATGCGTTCGTGCGCCGCATGCATGTCCACAATGACCAGGCCCTTGGCGTTCTCGGCCAGGATGTAGATGCCTTGCAGCTGTGCGATGGCACGGCCCAGGGGCCAGTCTTCCGGGGCCGCTTCGGCCCAGGTGGGATCTTGGCCTGCATCTGTTTCAGGCAAGGCCTGGCTGGCCGGTGCGGCGCTTGCCGCCACCGGGTTCCAGCCATTACCCTGTGCGCGGGCGAGGGCCGGGGTGGCTTCCTGGGCCGTGGCCACGGCAGCGCCGAATCCGTTTTCATCGTCGGCCCGCGCACGGATGGCGGGCGCGGATGGCGCGGCTTGCGCACTGTCCGTGGGCCAGCCGGCCCAGCGCTGGGCCATCAGGGGCTCGACGCCCGGGGCGGTGCCCCAGGGCAGGCGGTCTTGCTCGCGGGTGGGCACCGGGCGGGGTGCTGTGTGGCTCACACCCGCGGGCATGCCTTGCTGGCCGGCGGCGTAGGCCGGGGTCGGGCCTGGGTGCGTGCTGGGTGTGCCGGGTGCGTGCGGGGCGCCCTGCAGCTCGGCGGGCCCTGTGCCCACATCGGGCTGACCGGCCCGCGACACGGCCAGTGCGGCATCGACCGCCTTGCGCGCGGCCTGGTGCACCTCGCGCCCGTCGCGAAAGCGCACCTCGATCTTGGTGGGGTGCACGTTCACGTCGACCAGCTCGGGTGCGATCTCCACGAACAGCGCGTACACCGGCTGGCGGTTGCCGTGCAGCACGTCTTCGTAGGCCGAGCGCACGCCATGGGCCAGCAGCTTGTCGCGCACGTAGCGGCCATTCACGTAGCAGTACTGGTGGTCGGCGCGCGAGCGGGCGGCATCCGGGGTGCCAGCGCGGCCACTGACCCGCACCGGGCCTACTTGCAACTGCACGGCCACGCTGTCGCGGATGAAGTCGTCACCCAGCACGTCGCGCAGGCGTTGCTCCAGCGGTGCGGCGCGCCATTGCTCGATCAGCTTGCCTTCGTGCCACACGGTGAAGCCCACGTCGGGGCGGGCCAGCGCATGGCGCTTGACGGCCTCCAGGCAGTGGGCCAGTTCGGTGGCCTCGCTCTTGAGGAACTTGCGCCGGGCCGGGGTGTTGAAAAACAGCTCGCGCACTTCGATGCTGGTGCCCTGGCTGCGGGCGGCCGGGCTGAGTTCGCCCGAGCGGGCATCGAGGCGGTGGGCGTGGGCGGCATCGGGCGTGCGGCTGCTGATGGCCATTTCAGCCACCGACGACACCGCGGCCAGGGCCTCACCGCGAAAGCCCATGGTCAGCACGTGTTCGAGGTCGTCGAGCGATCGGATCTTGCTGGTGGCGTGCCGTTTGAGGGCCAGGGGCAGCTCGTCGACCGGGATGCCGCAGCCATCGTCTTCGATCAGGATCTGGCGGATGCCGCCGGCCAGCAGCTTCACCGTGACCTGGGTGGCGCCGGCATCGAGTGCGTTGTCCACCAGCTCACGCACCACCGAGGCCGGGCGCTCCACCACTTCACCGGCTGCGATCTGGCTGATCAGTTCGTCGGGCAGTTCGCGGATGGTGCGGCGTTCGGCGGGGGCTTGGCTCATCCACGCATTTTACGTGGCACGCCTGCCTGAGGGGGCTGAAAGGGGCTGATGGGGGCCACAGCCGCTCGATAATGGCCTCATGGACGTCATTCTCTTCCTCATCGATTTCATCCTGCACGTCGACAAGCACCTCAAGGAGTTTGTCGAGGCCTACGGCACGCTGGTGTACGCCTTGCTGTTCCTGATCGTGTTCGTCGAGACCGGGCTGGTGGTGATGCCCTTCTTGCCAGGCGATTCGCTGTTGTTCATGGTGGGCACGCTGGCCGCCACGGGCTCGCTGAGCTTGCCGCTGGCCATTGCCCTGCTGCTGGTGGCCGCCATCGCGGGAGATCAGCTGAACTACAGCATCGGCCGGTACTTCGGGCCCAAGGTGTTTCAGTGGGAGGACTCGCGCTTCTTCAATCGCAAGGCGTTCAATGCGGCCCACGCGTTTTACGAAAAGCATGGCGGCGTCACCATCATCATTGCGCGCTTCATGCCTTTCATCCGCACCTTTGCGCCCTTCGTGGCCGGTGTGGCCGAAATGGACCGTGCCAAGTTCACCGCTTACAACGTGATCGGTGCCGTCATCTGGGTGGTGGGGCTCTGCACAGCCGGCTACCTGTTCGGCAACATTCCCTTCGTGCAGCAGCACCTGAGCAAGATCATCCTGGCCATGATCATCGTGCCGGGCCTGATTGCGCTGTACGGTGGTTGGAAGGCACGCCAGGCTGCAGCCTGAGCGCAACCTTCGGTTGCTGGCTCACACCGACCGGTTGCGGGCCAGTGGCGGGTTCTTGGCGAAGTAACGGCTGATGCCCGTCATCAGGGCGTCGGCCAGCTCGGCCTGGTAGGACTCGTCCTTGAGCTTGGCCTCTTCCTCGGGGTTCGAGATGAAGCCGGTTTCCACCAGAATGGACGGGATGTCCGGGGCTTTGAGCACCGCAAAACCGGCCTGTTCCACCTGAGGTTTGTGCAGGCGCCCGACCTTGCCCAGGTGGCCCAGCACCACCTTGCCGAGTTTCAGGCTGTCCTTGATCTGGGCCGTGGTCGACATGTCGAGCATGGCGCGCATGACCTGCGAATCCTTGCCCTTGATGTTGACGCCACCGACCAGGTCAGAGGCGTTTTCCTTGTTGGCCATCCAGCGCGCCGTGGCGCTGGTGGCGCCCCCTTCTGACAGCGCGAACACCGAAGCCCCTTTGGCCTGGGGGTTCAGGAAGGCATCGGCATGGATGGAGATGAACAGGTCGGCGCCCACGCGACGGGCCTTGCGCACGCGCTCATGCAGCGGCACGAAGTAGTCGGCGTCCCGGGTGAGCATGGCGCGCATGCCCGGGATCTTGTTGATGCGGTCGCGCATCTTCCAGGCGATCGACAGCACCACATCCTTTTCGTACAGGCCGGTGGGCCCGATGGCACCGGGGTCTTCGCCGCCGTGTCCTGGGTCGATGGCCACGATCACCAGGCGGCGCGCACCGGTGCGGCGTTCGGCTTCGTTGGCGTCGGCTTCGCGTTGCGCGGCCATCTGGGTGTCGTGTCGGCCATCAGGCAGGCGGGCGTCAGGCCGACCGCCCTTGGCCATGGGCGAAGGGCCTCCCGCATGGGGGGCTGGTGCGGCGACGTTGGCGTTGGCGGTGGCGGTTGCCGGTCGTTCTGTGCTGCCTTTGCGATGCAGGTCCCCGATGAACTCGTCGAGGGCGTCGTTCATGGCGTCGGCCGCGCTGGCCGATTGGCGTTCAGTGAGCGTGCTGGTTGTGGCCGTGGTCGGGGTTGCCGGAGCGGGCGGGCTGCTCGCGCTGCTGCCTGAGACGCTCGGCGAATCTGTGGCCGGCGCTGCGGTGGCAGATGCAGTGCCCATGGGGGTGCCAGGCATGCTGGGCAAGACTGGCGCGGGCTTGACCGACACACCGGGGTTGCCTGACAGCCCCGGTGTGGGAGACTGGGCGGCTGCCAGCGACTGGGCCGGATCGGCTTCCTGGGTGGGGTACAGATCGAACACCAGGCGGTGCTGGTACGCCGCCACAGGTTCGAGCGAGAACACTTGCGGGCGGCTGGCCTGCTTGAGATCGACCACCAGGCGCACCACCTTGGGCGAGAACTGGCCCGCACGCACACCCGCGATGTACGGGTCATCGGCGCGCACCTTGCGCACCAGGTCTTTCAGGGCGCTGTTCAGCTCCAGTCCTTCGATGTCGATCACCAGCCGTGCGGGCTGCCCCATCAGGAAATGTCGCGCCTTCAGGGCCGTGTCCGATTCGAGGGTGACCCGTGTGTAGTCCTTGGCAGGCCAGACGCGCACGGCCAGCAGCTGTGCGCCCCAGGCCAGTTGTGCCGGCCCCAGGGTGAAGAGCAGGGCGCCCAGGCCTTGCTGCAAAGCGTCACGCCGGCGCATCATGGCGCCACCTCGGCAGAGGCGTGGGCAGGCGCCTGCATCGGACCCCAGCCAGCGTCATGCAGGCGGGTCAGGCAGTCTCGTCCTTGTGCAGTGCCCGCCCGTGCGCTGACATGGCGTTCGTGCTCTCCCTGGGGTGCAAGGTGCAGGGCCAGGTCGGCCGGAGGCAGCAGCCCCGCGGCATGGTCTGGCCATTCCACCAGCTTCAACCCGGGGCTGGCGAACAGGTCGCGGAAACCGGCGTCTTCCCATTCCTGCGGGTCATTGAACCGATAAAAGTCGAAGTGCCACATGCTGAGCCCTTCGGCCTCATGCGGTTCGACCACGGCATAACTGGGGCTCTTGATGCGCCCTTGAACGCCCAGCGCGCGCAACAAATGCCGCGTGAAGGTGGTTTTGCCGGCACCCAGGGTGCCCCGCAGTTCGATCACGATGCTGTCGCCTGCCGCGAGCGCAGGGCGAAGCAGCCCGGCCAGCTGGCGGGCAAAACGTTCGCATTCGGCTTCATTGGGCCAGGAGATCCACACGGTGCTGTCCTCCACAGCGGGGCGCGCGTCGGGACCCGTTTGGGGCGCTCTTGCTACAGTCGTCACATGCATGCTGCGCCTGACCCCTTCTTGCCGTCCGACCCTCAAGCCCCTTTCGAAGGTGCCAAGAGCTTGCTGGCCGACGGTCACGAGGTGCTGGCGCTGTTGCGGCAATGGGCCGCGGAGCTGGGATTTTCTCAGATTGGCGTAGCCGATGTGGATTTGTCAAGTGCTGAGGCGGGTTTACTCGATTGGTTGTCAGGTGGTTTCCACGGTGAGATGCATTACATGGCCAGCCATGGCCTCAAGCGTGCTCGACCGGCCGAGCTGGTGCCCGGCACGGTGCGCGTGATCACGGCGCGCATGGATTACCTGCCCGCCAGCCTGCCGGACGGTTGGCAGGCCGTGGAGTGGGCGCGCCTGGCGCAGCCCGAGGCCGCCACCGTGTCGCTTTACGCTCGCGGCCGCGACTATCACAAGGTGCTGCGCGCACGCCTGCAGAAACTGGCCGACCGCCTCGCCTTGCACCTGGGGCCCTTCGGCCACCGCGTGTTCACCGATTCGGCCCCTGTGCTGGAGGTGGAGCTGGCCAGCCGGAGTGGCCTGGGTTGGCGCGGCAAGCACACCCTGCTGCTGTCGCGCGAAGCGGGCTCGACCTTTTTCCTGGGCGAGATCTTTGTCGACCTGGCCTTGCCGCTGACCGAGCCCGAAACTGCGCACTGCGGCTCTTGCACGGCGTGCCAGGTGGCCTGCCCCACCCAGGCCATCGTGGGTGATCGGCTCGTCGATGCGCGCCGCTGCATTTCCTACCTCACCATCGAGCACCCCGGTGAGATTCCGGAAGGGCTCCGGCCCTTGATGGGCAATCGCATCTACGGTTGCGACGATTGTCAGCTGGCCTGTCCATGGAACAAGTTCGCCCAGCGGGCCGTGGTGCCTGATTTCGATGTGCGCCCTGCGCTGGCGGCACCCGACCTGCTGGCCTTGTGGGCCTGGGACGAGCCGACCTTCCTGCGCTTGACCGAAGGCAGCCCCATTCGGCGCATCGGCCATGCGCGCTGGCGGCGCAACCTGGCTGTGGCCATGGGCAATGCCCTGCACGCACGGGGCGAACAGGCCGTGCCCCTTGTGGTCGAATCGGCACTCCGGGCTGCCTTGACCGCCTGGCTGACTCAGGCGGGCGATTCGCCGGACGATGTCATGGTGCGCGCCCATGTGCGGTGGGCGTTGGGGCCTGCGCCTGCAGTGTTGCAAGACACAGCCCCTGCATCGCCTTGAAAAAGTGGGGCCCCATCTGGGGGGCTGGGTATGTCTTGTCTGTGATCTGGTTCGTCAGATGTGCAGAATGGCGTCTGTCATTCATGCACTTGTTCGAACATGTCGGTTGTCGCGCTGTCATCCCTCCGGCCCCGGGGCCAGGCCCTTGCGGCGGCCCTGTGCCTGATCGGTGTGCTGGGCCTGGGTCGGCCGGCGCACGCACAGGCCCTGCCCGAGGTCTTTCCCAAGCCGCAGGCCAGCACGTCTGACGCATACAGCGACGCGTTTTACGCCAAGCCCAGCCGTCAGGCCCTGGAGGCGCTGGCCCCAGGCACGGTGCTGCGCGTGCGTGAGATCGACCCCAAGGCGCACTTCGTGTTCTCGATGAACGCGCGCGCCTGGCAGCTCATGTTCCGCTCCAACGACAGCAAGGGCCAGCCGGTGGCCAGCATCACCACGGTGCTCGTGCCGCCCAATGCCCCCTCGCAAGACCGGGTGCTGGTGTCTTACCAGGTGGCTTATGACGCACTCACCCTGCGCTGCGCACCCTCGCAGTCGCTGGTGCGGGGCCGTTCTCTGGAACAGCTTCAGATCGATTCGGCCTTGCGTCAAGGCTGGGTGCTGTCCATTCCCGACTATGAAGGCCTGGATTCCCACTGGGGCGCCGCCCGCAACTCCGGGCAGGGAGTGCTCGATGCAGTGCGCGCCGCACAGGCGTTCGCGCCCCTGGGCCTTCCGGGTGCGAACACCCGCGTGGGTCTGATCGGATACTCGGGCGGGGGTCTGGCCACTGCCTGGGCGGCCCAGTTGGCGCCAGACTACGCCCCTGAACTGAAACTGGTGGGCGCCAGTGCAGGGGGTGTGCCGGTGGACCTGGCCAATGTCGCCAGAAAGGTGGACGGCGGCTTTTTCTCGGGCCTCTACCTGACCATGGTGGTGGCCTTGACGCGGGCCTACCCGGAGATCCCGGTCGACCATTACATCAACGAGCGTGGGCGCGCCATGATCGACAAGGCCAACGACGCCTGCGTCGGGCAGTTCCTGACCGGTGCGCGCGAAACCTTGCTGGCGTTTCCTTTTGAACGCATGAGCGATTACGTGACGGTGCCTGACCTGCTGTCAGAGCCACCCGTTCGCAAGGTGGTCGAGGCCAACCGGCTCGGCGCCACGGCCCCCAAGGTGCCGCTGCATGTGTACCAGGCGCGCTACGACCAGGTCATGCCCCGCGATGATGTGGAGCAGTGGGTGAGCAAGGTGTGCAAGGCGGGCACGCCGGTGCAGTACCGCAACTTCATCTCGGCGCACATTTCGGGCATGGCCGTGGGTTATCCGGCCGCCCGTGATTTCCTGGCCGATCGTTTTGCGGGCAAGCCGGCACCCAGCACCTGCTCGCCCGACACGCGCCTGGTCAGGAATTGACCAGCACCAGCTTGCCGCGCACCTGACGCGATCCCATCAGCGTGAAGGCTTCCTTCAGCTGGGGCATGGGCAGCTGGTGCTCGATCACGGGCTTGATCTTGCCTTCCATGTACCAGGCGGCCAGCTGCATCAGGCAGGCCGCATTGTTCTGAGGCTCGCGCTTGGCGAACTCGCCCCAGAACACACCCATGACCGAAGCACCTTTGAGCAGGGCCAGGTTCAGCGGCAGGCTCGGGATGGCGCCGTTGGCAAAGCCGATCACCAGGTGGCGCCCGCGCCAGGCGATCGAGCGGAAGGCCTGCTCGGTCAGGTCGCCGCCCACCGGGTCATAGACCACGTCCGGGCCCTTGCCTTCGGTGAGTGCTTTCAGTTCGTCGCGCAGGTTTTGCACGGTGTAGTTGATGGTGGCATCGGCACCCAGTTCGCGGCACAGCGCACACTTCTCGTCGGTGGAGGCCGCCGCGATCACCTTGGCGCCTGCGGCCTTGGCGATCTGGATGGCCGCGGTGCCCACGCCCCCGGCAGCGCCCAGCACCAGCACCGTTTCACCGGCTTTCAAGGCGGCTCGGTCCAGCAGGGCGTGGTAGGTGGTGCCATAGGTGCACAGGAAGGCGGCGGCATCGGCAAAGCTGAACACCGGGGGCAGGGGCATCAGCACGGCGGCCGGGGCCACGGTGTGGCTGCCGAAACCGCCGGTGCCGGCGAAGCCCGCCACGTGGCTGCCCACGGCCAGGTGCTTGACCCCTTCGCCCACGGCTTCGACCACGCCGGCGAACTCGGCGCCCGGCACGAAGGGCAGGGGCGGACGCATCTGGTACTTGCCCTGCACGATCAGCAGGTCGGGGAAGTTGAGGCTGGCGGCGCGGATGGCCACCCGCACTTCACCCTTGCCAGGTTCAGGCGTCGGGGCTTCTTTCCAGACCAGGGCCTCGGGGCCATCCAGGGTTTCGCAGAACCAGGCGTGCATCAGGGGTCTCCTCAGGTGGGGTGTGGGGTCAGAGCGTGCGGGTGTTGAAGGTGTCGCACTGGCGGATGTCGCCCGTGTCGAACCCGCGTTTGAACCAGCGCACCCGTTGTGCGCTGCTGCCATGGGTGAAGCTTTCGGGCACCACGGCACGCCCGGCGTTTTGCTGCAAGGTGTCGTCGCCGATCTGGGCGGCCGCGTTCATGGCCTCTTCCAGGTCGCCGTTGTCCATGATCTGCTTGCTTTGCTGGGTGTGGTGCGCCCACAGGCCGGCATAGCAGTCGGCTTGCAGCTCCAGCCGAACGCTCAGGGCGTTGTACTGCGCTTCACTCAGGCGCTGGCGCGCTGCATGCACCTTGTCGGAAGTGCCTTCCAGGTTCTGCACGTGGTGGCCCACTTCGTGCGCGATCACATAGGCCTGGGCGAAATCACCGGGTGCGCCCAGACGGCTCTTGAGCGTGTCAAAAAAACCCAGGTCGATGTACACCCGCTTGTCGGCCGGGCAGTAAAAGGGGCCCATGGCGGCTTCGCCCTGACCACAGGCTGTGGGCGTGCTGCCGCGGAACAGGGTCAGGCGCGGTTCTTCGTAGCGCGCACCCTGGGCCTGGAACTGGGCGTTCCAGACGTCTTCGGTGGTGGCCAGTACCTGGCGCACGAAGCGGGCACCCGGGTCGTTTTTCGAGGCCTCGCGCTGCTCTTCGGTGGGCTCTGCCGGGGCCTGCTGCTGCACGGGCATCGGCCCACCGGCCAGCATGCTGAGCATGGTCATGGGGTTGATGCCCAGGAAGTAGCCGGCCACCAGGGCCACGGCCACCGTGCCCAGGCTCAGGCGCCCGCCACCCAGGCGCAGGCCACCACCGCCCGAACCCAGACCGCGGCCACCGCCGAAGCTGCCGCCCTGGCCCCGCACGTCATCGACGTTGTCACTTTCTCGCTGTCCATCCAGCCGCATGGTTTGCTCCACGACAGAAACTCGCGGTGCATGGTAGCAGCGCACCCCATGGGGCTTTGGCGGGGTCATTAAAATGCACAGATATGTCCGAACACACCCCTGCGGCCGCGCCGCTGCCCGTCGTCATCATCGGCGCTGGCCTGGCTGGCCTGACCGTGGCCCTGCACCTGGCTGAGACCCAGCCGGTGGTGGTGCTGGCCAAACGCAACCTGGAAGAAGCTGCCACGGCCTGGGCCCAGGGCGGCATCGTGGGGGTGCTGGGCAGCGACGACAGCATCGAATCGCATGTGCGCGACACGCAAGAGGCCGGGGCCGGCCTGGTCGACGAGCGCACGGCCGAGTTCATCGCCCGCCACAGCGCCGAGGCAGTGCAGTGGCTGGTCGATCGCGGCGTGCCGTTTTCGCCCGACCCCGATGGCCCGCTGGGCCTGCACCTCACACGTGAGGGGGGACATGCCGTGCGCCGCATCGCCCACGCGGCCGACGCCACAGGCAAGGCCATCCACGAGGTGCTGCTCGATGAAGTGCGCAAGCACCCCAACATCACGCTGCGCGAACGCTGGATGGCGGTCGACCTGATCACCAACCGGCACCTCAAGAAGGGCCAGGCCGATCAGGTGGAAGGCCCGCGTTGCCACGGTGTGTACGCCCTCGACATCGACCACGACCGGGTGGAAACCCTGCAGGCCTCGGCCGTGGTGCTGGCCTCGGGCGGTGTGGGCAAGGTGTACCGCTACACCAGCAACCCCGACACCTCCACGGGCGACGGCATTGCCATGGCCTGGCGCGCGGGCTGCCGGGTGGCCAACATGGAGTTCATCCAGTTCCACCCGACCTGCCTGTACCACCCGCAGGAGCGCAGCTTCCTGATCACCGAGGCCCTGCGTGGCGAAGGTGGCATCTTGCGCCTGCCCGATGGCACGCGCTTCATGCCCGAGCACGACGAACGGGGCGAGCTGGCCCCGCGCGACATCGTGGCCCGCGCCATCGACTTCGAGATGAAGAAGCATGGCCTGGACCACGTGTGGCTCGACGCCACGCACCTGGGCGAAGCCTTCCTGAAAGAGCATTTCCCCACCATTCATGCGCGTTGCCTGAGCCTGGGCATCGACATTGCGCGCCAGCCCATTCCGGTGGTGCCGGCGGCGCATTACACCTGTGGTGGTGTGGTGACCGACCTGCATGGCCGCACCGACATGCCCGGCCTGTACGCGGTGGGCGAGACCACCTACACCGGCCTGCATGGCGCCAACCGCCTGGCCAGCAACTCGCTGCTGGAATGTGTGGTGCTGGGCAAGACCTGCGCCGACGACATCGAGCGCCAGATCCCGTCCTTCCAGCCCAAGGTGCCCGGCTGGGACGAAAGCCAGGTGATCGATGCCGACGAAGAGGTCGTGATCGCCCACAACTGGGACGAGCTGCGCCTGCTGATGTGGAACTACGTGGGCATCGTGCGCACCACGCGCCGCCTGGAGCGGGCGCGCCACCGCATCAAGCTGCTGCGCCAGGAGATCGAAGACTATTACGCGGCCTTCCGCGTGACGCGCGACCTGCTGGAGCTGCGCAACCTGGTCGATTGCGCCGAGCTGATCGTGCGCTCGGCCCTGTCACGCCAGGAAAGCCGCGGGCTGCACTTCAGCCGCGACTACCCGCACACCTTGCCAGTGAGCTTCCCCACCATCTTGTGCAAGAAGCCCAAGGCGAAAGACGCCTGGCTGCCCTGATCAGCGCCGGGCCCGCATCGCGTAGCGGGCCTGTACGAACTCGAAGGCGTACTTCACCGCGTCGGCGATCTGCTGCTCGTTGTCCTGGCGCTCTTTCTCGGTCATGTGGAAGGCCAGGTCCACCTGGTGGCGGATGTAGCGCGGCGGCAGCCGGTTCAGGGCCACACAGGCCACGTCCGGGTGCTGGTCTTCCGTGAGCAGCGGGTAGGTGGGAGCGGCCAGGATGACCGCGTCGATCACCAGGTGCTCGTAGTAGTTCTTGAGGGTGTGGAAGTCGGCGGGCATGGGCGGGCTCCAGATGCAGGCAGTGTGCCTGCCGCGGCCCATGCCGTGGCGTGAAAAATGCGCCGGAACCCGGCCTTGTCCTGCCGAACAGGTGGGGCAAGGTCAGGCCGCACCAGGTCAGGCGATGCGTTCCAGCACGCGCAGCGAGAAGTCGGTGGCTTTCACGTCTTTCGTGAGCTTGCCGATGCTGATGCGGTCCACGCCGGTGGCCGCGATGCCGCGGAGCTGCTCCAGCGTCACGCCGCCCGAGGCTTCCAGCAGCGCGGTGCCGCCGGTCATGTCCTGGTTGATGGCCACGGCTTGGCGCATCAGGGCTTCGTCGAAGTTGTCCAGCAGGATGCTGGTGGCGCCCGCCGCAAAGGCTTCGCGCAGCTGGTCCAGCGTTTCCACCTCGATCTGGATGCCGATGCTGTAACCCTTGGGTGCGGCCTGTTCGGCCACCAGGGCCTGGGCGCGCTGCAGGGCGCCGGTCACGCTGCCGGCCGATGCGATGTGGTTCTCTTTGATGAGGATGCCGTCGTACAGGGCCAGCCGCTGGTTGGCGCCGCCTCCAACGCGCACGGCGTACTTCTGGGCCAGGCGCAGTCCAGGCAGGGTCTTGCGGGTGTCGAGCACCACACAGCCGCGCGGGTTGGGCGAGGCGCCTTCGATGGCGTCCATGTGCTGGCGCGTGAGCGTGGCCACGGCCGACAGGGTCTGCAGGAAGTTCAGGCCCGGGCGCTCGGCCGTGAGCAGGGCGCGGGCGTCAGCCTCAATGTGGCATACGTCGGTGTTGGCGGCCATCAGGGCGCCTTCGTCGTACTGCCACGCAATGCTGGCGCTGGCGTCGAGCTGCTTGAGGCAGCCTTCGAACCAGTCGCGGCCACACAGCACGGCGTGGTCGCGCACCAGCAGGCGGGCCTTCACGCGCTGGCCCGCGGCCACCAGGGCGGCTGTCCAGTCGCACACGCCCACGTCTTCGAACAGGGCGTCACGGATGTTGCGCGCACGCGCTTCTTCGAGGGTTTCGTTGTGGTCGAACATGGGGAAACTTTCAGGCCGCGCCGATGTGGGGCACGAAGCCTTGGGCGGGCTTGCTGATGGCGTTGGGGTTGCGGGCCACAAAGTCGAGCATGCGGTCGATGCAGCCGTGGGCCTTCACGCGGGTGGCTTCGTCCACCTGGATCTCGCCGCTGCCTTGTTCCAGGCAGGCCAGCACGCCCTGCAGCGCGTTCATGGCCATCCAGGGGCAGTGAGCGCAGCTCTTGCAGGTGGCGCTGTTGCCCGCGGTGGGGGCTTCGATCAGCTTTTTGCCCGGGGCCAGCTGGCGCATGCGGTGCAGGATGCCGTTGTCGGTGGCCACGATGTAGGCCGGCGCGTCGATCTCCATCACGGCCTTGAGCAGCTGCGAGGTCGAGCCCACCACGTCGGCCTGGGCCACCACGCTCTCGGGTGATTCAGGGTGCACCAGCACCAGGGCGCCGGGGTGGTCCTTCTTGAGCAGGTCGAGCTCCAGGCCCTTGAACTCGTCGTGCACGATGCAGGCGCCATTCCACATCAGCATGTCGGCGCCGGTCTGCTTCTCGATGTAGCGGCCCAGGTGGCGGTCGGGCGCCCACAGGATCTTTTCGCCCTGGTCTTTCAGGTGCTGCACGATCGACAGGGCGCACGAGCTGGTCACCATCCAGTCGGCGCGGGCCTTCACGGCGGCGCTGGTGTTGGCGTACACCACCACCTTGCGGTCGGGGTGGGCGTCGCAGAACCTGGCGAAGTCGTCGGCCTCGCAGCCCAGGTCGAGTGAGCAGGTGGCGTCCAGGTCGGGCATCAGCACGCGCTTTTCGGGGCTGAGGATCTTGGCCGATTCGCCCATGAACTTCACGCCGGCCACCACCAGGGTTTGCGCGGCGTGGTCACGCCCGAAGCGGGCCATTTCCAGCGAATCAGACACGCAGCCGCCAGTGGCCAGGGCCAGGTCCTGCAGGTCGCCGTCGACGTAGTAGTGCGCCACCAGCACGGCGTTCTGCGCCTTGAGCTGGGCCTTGATGCGTTCGATCACCTCGGCCTTTTCGGCGGCAGGCAGGGTGGGGGGCACCTTGGCCCAGGCGTGGGCGGTGCAGCTTTCGCCAGAAGCGTCCTGGCGGGTGTAGTCGTAGACGACGGAGGTCGTGGACATGGTCAAGGCAGTGTGGATGAATATCAGCGGATCGCTCGGCGTTGGCCCATGCGATCCGGGTGGTGTGCGGGCAGGCGGGACAGATCGTAGCGCCGGAAGCCCCAGGCGACCAGTTCGCAACTGAGCCACACCATGTAGAACGAGCCGATCACGTCGCTGAGGTAATGCCCGCCTTGCAGGATGCGGGCCATGCCCACCGCCCCACCGGCCACCAGGCCGATCAGCAACCAGCGGCGGCGCCAGAGGGGTGAGGCGAACAGGCCCAGCACCATCAGGCTGAAGCCTGCGGCGGCATGCCCGCTCGGGAAGCTCTTGTGCTTGCTGGGGGTTGGGCCGCGTTTGAACAGCGCGTGGAAGGGCTGCGTCCCACCAAACTCCACGGTCTGCACGGGGCGCGGGCGGCCCATGGTTTTTTTCAGGCCCAGTTCGACGGCCAGGCCCGAGCTGAGCACAGCCACGCACAGGCCCGCCACGGCCGTGCGGCGCCACGTTCCCCGCAGGTGCTCGGCCCAGTGGGCTCGCCCCATGCCTGCCGCGCGGCGGGCCAACCAGGGGCCCGCCAGCGCCACCACCAGCATCAGCACGACCAGGCCATTGCCCACCCAGGGCGTGGCGTCATACAAGGCCACGACCACCGGGTTGTGCCGCTGGAAAAAGCCGGTTTCGGGGCGCCAGTAGTGGGCCGACACCCACAGGTCGATGGCCGGCACCTTCAGGAACACGGCCACGCACAAGAACAAACCCGCCCAGATCAGGCGGGTGTCACGCTCGGTGGAATCGATCGTGTCGGTCGTCACTTCTTCGGTTCTTCGGTGAAAGGCGTGTCTTCGGTCTTCAGGCCGGAGGTGCCACTTTGTTCCTTGTAGGTCATGTTGTCATAACCCACGAAACCCCGTGCGAGGTACAGGTACAGCCTGACCTGGCGGTCGGGGCCGACCTGCACGGCCGACTGACCGAGCTCGCGCACCCAGGCGAACCGACCGAGGATGGCTTTCGGATCGGCCGATTCCGACAGCACCAGCACATCTTGCCCCACCACATTGGGCATGCTTTGCTGCATCTGGTAGTGGTTGTCGCGGGCGCCAGTGGGGTTCCAGGCCATGATCTTGGGTGCGTGCTCTCGCCAGTGGTAGCTCGACTGTGTCAGCATCAGGCGCGAGTCGGCCACCACGGGCAGGCCCTTGTAGCGTGGGTCTTGCAGCGTGCTTTCCAGCGTGTTGAAAGCCTGTTCCCAGCCGCGCATGCGCACCAGCACGTCCAGGCGGGCGGGCAGGTTGTCGCCGAACAGGTCGCGGGCATGGATCACCGCGCCGGTCATGACCAGGTTGCCCACCAGCACCGCCCAGAACCATTTGCGAGGGCGGGGTGCGGCCAGCGGCAGCAGCGGCTGGCTCAGGCGCGACGCCACCAGCAGGAAGATGCCGACCATGGCCGGCGCTGCCCAGTTGATGTGGGCGCCTGCCAGGAAAGACTGCACCACCGCCAGCAGCAGCAGCGGAGCGCTCAGCATGATCAGGTAGCGGTACGCCGTGACCGAGGCCAGGTACAGGGCCGACGTGCGCACCGTGCGGCTGCGGGCATCCTTCTGAGGGCCCAGGGTGCTGGGAGGCTGAGTGCCCAGTTGCGAGGGCATCTGCGTGCTCATCTGGGTGCTGGCAGCCCATTGACTGGGTGGCAGCATCTGGCTGGAGGCAGCCCATTGGGTGCTGCCAGCGACCTCGCCTTGAGGCAGGCGACGGATCACGCGGTGCAGCCACACTCCAGCCAGCACGGTCAGCGGCCCCAGCATCAGCACCTGGCCGGCCAGAAACTCCAGCGTGGCCACGGGCCCGCCGGAGCGGGACGATTGCGTGGTGATCTCGGCGGTGTGCTGCAAGGTCGGGAAGCCTTCCCTCATGTTCCACAGCAGGTTCGGGCTGAGCAAGGCCAGCGCGATCGCGACGGTCAGCCAAGGGCCCAGGCGGAACACGCCGCGGCGTGGCCCCTGCACGCCCCACAGGGCCCAGACCGCTGTGATGGCGAAAGCCGCCATGGTGTATTTGCTCAGCAATCCCAGACCGCAGACCACCCCCAGCAGTGCCCACAGGCTCAGCCGGTTGGTGACCTGTGCCCGCCACAGCGCCCAGGCGGCCAGGGTCCAGCACAAGATCAGAGGCGAGTCGGTGCTGGCGAACATGCCCAGTGTGCCGACCATGGGGGACACCAGGAACAGAGCGGCCGCCACGATGCCTGTGCGCACGCCGCTGGAAGTGGGCCACAAGGCTCGGGCCAGACCCACGATGGCCACGGCCGTGACCACGTACAGCAGCATGGACACCACTTTCACGCCCAGCACGCTGTCGCCGAACACGCCGGTGCTCAGCTTGATCAGGGCAGCGATCATGGGGGGCTTGGAGTAATAGCCCCACTGCAGGTGGCGCGACCAGTCCCAGTACTGGGCTTCGTCAAAGAACAGCGAGATGCCGCTGAACTCGATCACGCCCATGCGGTAGATCACCAGGGCGGCGGCCAGGGCCAGCAGCATCCAAAGGCGACGGCCACCCAGGCGGGGCCAGCGTTGGGCCGGCCGCTGTGAGCCGGATGCGCCAGCCGATGAAGGGCCTGGCGTCTGCGTGTCGGGAGCGACTTGGGTGTTCATTGCAAGGGTCCGTGAACTGGTCAGTGTTGGCGATGCCAGCCTTCGGACTCGGGCAGGGCAGGGCCATTCGTGGTGTGATAGGGCGCACTTTCGCCCCGGTCGTAGTAGATGCGAATGAGCAGCTCGGCCAACACCCCCGTCGTGAGGAATTGCAGGCCGCCGATCACGCAGAAGAAGCCCAGCCACATCAGCGGGCGTCCGCCGATGGATTCGCCCGTGAGCTTGAGCGCCAGCAGGTAGCTGAGGATCAGGCCACCGATCATGCCGATGCCCAGGCCCACACCACCGAAGAAGTGGCCAGGACGCCCGGCGAACCGCAGGAAGAAGTTGACGGCCAGCAGGTCGAGCACCACACGCAGGGTGCGCGAGATGCCGTACTTCGATTCGCCGCGGGTGCGCGCGTGGTGGCGCACTGGCACCTCCGACATGCGCGCGGGCGATGTGACGGTGGCCATCCAGGCCGGGATGAAGCGGTGCATCTCGCCGTACAGACGCACGCGGCGCAGCACGCTGGTGCGGTAGGCCTTCAGGCTGCAGCCCAGATCCTGGAACTCGAGTTCGGTGATGCGGCGGATCAGGCGGTTGGCGATCTTGGATGGGATCTTGCGCAGGATGAAGCCGTCCTGGCGGTTCTGGCGCCAGCCGGCGACCAGGTCCAGGTCGTCCACCAGCAGCTTTTCGACCAGTGCGGGGATGTCTTGCGGGTCGTTCTGCAGGTCGCCGTCGAGGGTGACGATCACGTCGCCGCGGGCAGCATCAATGCCCGCCTGCATGGCAGCGGTCTGGCGGAAATTGCGCCACAGGTGCACCGGGCGAACATGGGGCCCACGCAGCTTGACCTGTTCGTCCAGGGCTTCGCGGGTACCGTCGCGGCTGCCATCGTTGGCGATGATCAGTTCCCACTCGAAGGGGTAGTTCGCCAGCGCTTCGTGCACGGCCGTGACGAAGGGTTCGACGTTGTCGACCTCGTTGTACATCGGCACCACGATGGACAGCCGATGTGGAGGAATGCGGGAGAAATCAGAGGTCATGACAACGTGGGAAGAATCGGTGTTTGTAGCAAAAGGCAAGCGTTTTCGTCAGTCGGGATTGCCTGAGGCTGACGCACTGTGTGCAACGGATGGTGAAGACTTCGCTGAGGCGCTGCGCTCGAAACGTCCTCCCGAGACCCAGGCCAGCAGGCCTGCCAGCACGGCACAGCACAGGAAGCACAGGTGAAGGGCCAGGGCCGCAGGCAGTGCGGACCGAAGGTCGATCCCGGTACCGAGGTGGAGCCCCCCCCACACGCCGGCTTCGTAAGTGCCCAGGCCTGCTGGCCCCTGCACAGGCAGGATGGCGGCCAATTCGCCGCCCAGCGCACCGGTCCAAGCGGGGCCGGGTGGCACGCCTGTGATGGACGATATCAACCAGGCGCCCGCCATCAGCTTCACGCTCCAATTGGCCCAGGTGAAGCCCCAGGTGGCCAATCGGTGGTGGTGCGGCTCCAGCAGTGCCCCATGCAGACGGTTCAACAGCGTGCGCCAGCCGGCGGTGCCTGGTGTGTCGGTGTGCAGGCGCTGAAGTAACCACACGCTGGCATGCCACCCCACGACCACGAGCAGCAAGGCGGCCAAGCGCATCGGCCAGGGCAGTGTGGGCCAACACAGCAGCCCCAGACTCACCAGCACGGCCAGGTCTTGAAGCCTCATCCACAGCAACGCGGCCACTGCGCGGGCCATCGGCATTCTCAGCTCGCGGCTGGCCAGGTAGGGGAAACTCAGCTCACCCGCGCGCATGGGCAGCAGGTTCACCGCGGCGTTGTGCATCAGGATCACGCGCAGTGCATCAAGTCGCAGGCCGCCCAGGCGCGGCGCGGTACCGTGTCGGTCGCTCAGACCCATGACCACCTGCAGGCGTCCAGCCCGCAACCCGTAACTCAGGAGCAGTCCCATCAGCGTCAGGGTCCAGGTGGCCGCCGACGGCTGCTGCAGCGCCTGCCACACGGCCTGTCGCGGCACCTGAGTCAGCATCCAGGCCAACAGGCCCAGCCCGACGCCCCAGACCAGCACGAAGCGCCACCACGCGTTTGGCGTGGCAGGGGTCTGGGGGGCGGTGTCGGTCGGACGCATGGCAGGAGCAGGGAAACCCGATATTGTCGCCGATGCCTGATGCCGCCCAGGCGACAATGTTGCCACTGCAGATTTCAACCCCTTGTCCACCGTTCAGTCAGGAGCCCCTCATGGTCGATTTCGTCACTTGCGACCTGTGCGACGAGCACAAAAACACCACCGATGCCACTTTCCGTGTGCTGCCCCCGTTGTTCAAGGATTTCGGCAAACGCCTGAAGTTCGCGGGTCCGGTCACCACCGTGAAGTGCTTCGAAGACAACTCTCTGGTCAAGGCTGCGGTGGACTCGCCGGGACAGGGCCGCGTGCTGGTGGTTGATGGTGGCGGGTCCTTGCGCCGAGCCCTGCTGGGAGGCAACCTGGGCAAGGCTGCCGCGCGCAATGGTTGGGCTGGCGTCGTGATCGACGGTTGTGTGCGTGATGTGGCCGAGCTGGCCGAATGCGACGTGGGCATCCGTGCTCTGGCATCGATGCCCTTGCCCACCGAAAAGCGCAACGAAGGCCAGAAGGACGTCGATGTGCAGATCCAGGGCGTGTGGGTGCGCCCGGGCGACTGGCTGTATGCCGACGAAGACGGCATCGTGGTGATGGCCGATGCCATCGCCAAGAAGGCTTGATCAGACCATCACACTCAGCAGGCGGTCCAGGCCGCCTTCGTTGATGGCCACCATGGCCTGCTCGCGCACCTTGGGCTTGGCGTGGTAGGCCACGCTGAGGCCGGCTTCACCCATCATGGGCAGGTCGTTGGCGCCATCGCCCACCGCAATGGCTTGCGAGGGCGCACAACCCAGGCGTGCGCACAAGGCCAGCAGGTGCTGACGCTTGGCCTCGCCATCGACGATCTCGCCGATCACCTCGCCCGTCAGCAGCCCGCCTTCGATGCCCAGCACGTTCGAGTGCGCTTCATGCATGCCCAGCCGGGCCTTCACACGGTCGGCAAAGAAGGTGAAGCCGCCCGACACCAGCAGCGTGTGCAGGCCGGCGGCTTTGGCCGCGTTGACCAGCTCGGGGGCGCCCGGGTTGAGTTTCAGCCGTTGCTCGTACACGGTTTGCAATGCTTCGGCCGGCACGCCCTTGAGCAGGGCCACGCGGCGGCGCAGGCTGTCCTTGAAGTCGGTGATCTCGCCGCGCATGGCCGCTTCCGTGATGGCCGCCACTTCGGCCTTCTTGCCGGCAGCGTCGGCGATCTCGTCGATGCACTCGATGTTGATCAGCGTGGAGTCCATGTCGAAGGCAATGGCCTTGAACGACGACAGGCGCAGGGGCGGGGACAAGCGCTGGATGAGCAGGCCCGGGGCGAATTCGGTGGCTTGGGGTGCGGCAGACATGGCGTCATTATCGCTGCAGGGCCTGGAGCCGCTCACCCCTGGCGTCGCCATTGGGTATGCTCACGCCCCCGTTTCATGCACTCTGCCTTGCGCTGAAAGTCTGCCGCCATGCCGCTGAACTACCTGCTGTTCGACCACAGCGAAGACACCGAAGGCGTGCACACCTTCGAAGCCATGGCCAGCGTGGGCCCAGGGCACTGGCCTCAGGTGCAAGCCGAAGTGGCCCAGGTGCTGCAGTGGGCCCATCGGCAGTTCCGCGGTGAGCGTGGCCCGCTCGACGAGGGCGGTGACTGGGACTACGAGCTGCAGGGGGTGCACGAAGTGGCCTCGGCCTGGGCCCTGCGCTTCAACGAGCGCACCGGCAGCCTGGAGGCCGAGCTGGGCGCGCCCGGCCAGCCGCGCCACACGGCCACCCTCACGCTCACCGGGCACGACGGCTTTGCCCAGGCCTTCCTCGGTGCGTTTCCGTCAGACGACTGACCCGACCTGCCATGAAAAAAGGGTGCCCGAGGGCACCCTGTCAAAACCGCCTCCTCCGTCCAACCAAAAGGAGGCGGGCTCGTCACCCCACCCGGGGTTCAGATTCGTGGGCTGCTCATGCTCAGTCGTTGGAGCTGCTGCTGAAGCCCAGCAGGCTCAGCAGGCTGGTGAACAGGTTGAAGATCGACACGTACAGGTTCACGGTGGCCAGCACGTAGTTGGTCTGGCCGCCCCGCACGATCTGGTTGGTCTCGTACATGATCAGGCCGGCCGACAGCAGGGCCACCATGGCCGACACCGTCAGCGACAGGGCGGGGATCTGCAGGAAGATGCCCGCGATGCCTGCCACCAGGGCCACGATCATGCCCACCATCAGCATGCCGCCCATGAAGCTCAGGTCGCGCCGCGTGGTCACGGCGTAGGCCGACGTGGCCAGGAAGCTCAGACCCGTGGCGCCCAGGGCCAGCGCGATGGTTTGCGAGCCACCGGGCAGGGCTGCGACCTTGCCGAGCAGGGGGCCCAGCGTGTAGCCCATGAAGGCGGTCAGCACGAACACCAGGCCGATCGACCAGGCGCTGCGCTGCAGCTTGTGGATGGCGAACAGCAGGCCATAGAAGCCCACCAGGGTCACGATCAGGCCAGCGGCTGGCAGCTGGTAAGCGGCACTGGCGGCTGCGGTGCCGGCGCTGACCAGCAAGGTGGCGGCCAGCAGGGCGTGTGTGTTGCGCAGCACCCGCGCGCCTTCGGCGGGCAGCACATCGACCACGTCGCCGTGGCGAGCAGTCAGGAGTCGGGTGTCACTCATGGCAATTCCTTTCAGGAACAAACGCGGACAAAGCCGCATGCCTTGAAGGTTAAGCTTCACAAGCGACAAGAAAAAGCAGAAACTTGCTGAAGGAAATTCAGCAAAAAACTGATCATGAGCCTCGAATTCAGCTACCGCCACCTGTACTACTTCTGGGTCGTTGCCAAGGAAGGCGGCATGGCCCGCGCCGCAGAGCGCCTGGGCATGGCCGTGCAGACCGTGTCGGCGCAGGTGCATGAGCTGGAGAAATCGCTGGGTTGCGCCTTGCTCAAGCCGGCCGGGCGTGGGCTGGCGCTCACCGAGGCCGGCCAGGCCGCCTTCCGGCAGGCCGAGCAGATCTTCCAGCTGGGCGACCAGTTGCCCGATGTGGTGCGCAGCACCGCCTCGGCCCCCGGGGTGCGGCTGGCCGTGGGCATCTCTGACAGCTTGCCCAAGCTGGTGGTGCACCGCTTGCTGGGCAGTGTGCTGGGCACGCCGCAGTTGCGGCTGTTGTGCCATGAGGGCCGCGTCGAAGAGTTGCTGGCCGAGTTGGCCCTGCACAGGCTCGACGTGGTGCTGACCGACCGGGCACCGTCACCCAACCCGAACCTGAAGGTGTACAGCCATGCCCTGGGCGCATCACCCGTGGGCTGGTTCGGTGTGCCTGCACTGGCCGAGCAGGCCGCTCGACTGCCTGGCGGGTTTCCCAAAGTGCTGGCCGACCTGCCGGTGCTGCTGCCCACCCAGCATGCCACCTTGCGGCTGCGCCTGGACGCCTGGTTCGAGCGCCAGGGCGTGCGACCCCGGGTGGTCGGCGAGATCCAGGACAGCGCCCTGATGGCCACCTTCGGCGGCGAGGGGCTCGGCGTGTTCCCGGCGGCCTTGTGGGTGGGGGAGCAACTCAGTCAACGCTACGGGGTGCAGCTGATCGGGCCCTGCAACGGGGTGGAAGACCCGTTCTATGCCGTGGGCACCGAGAAGAAGGTCATGCACCCCCTGGTGCAGCGCCTTCTGCCGCGCCCTTGAACCCGCATGGAAGCAGCGTGGGGCCCTGATAATCACGCCCATGCTCCGAATCACCGAACTGCGCCTGCCCCTGAACCATGCCGAAGGCGAGCTGCGCCCCGCTGTGGTGCAACGCCTGGGCATCCAGGACGCAGACCTGAAAAGCTTCCATGTCTTCCGCCGTGGCTACGACGCCCGCAAGAAGACGAACATCATCCTCAGCTACACCATCGACTGCGAGCTGGCCACCGAGGCCCTGGAATCGGCCTTGCTGGCCCGTTTTCAGGGCGACCACCAGATCCGCGTCACGCCCGACACGTCCTACAAGTTCGTGGGCCACGCGCCGGCCGGTTTCCCCCAGGACAAGCGACCGGTGGTGATCGGCTTTGGCCCCTGCGGCATCTTCGCGGCGCTGATCCTGGCGCAGATGGGCCTGCGCCCCATCGTGCTGGAGCGCGGCAAGCAGGTGCGCGAACGCACCAAAGACACCTGGGGCCTGTGGCGCAAGCAGCAACTCAACCCCGAGTCGAACGTGCAGTTCGGCGAGGGCGGTGCCGGCACCTTCTCTGACGGCAAGCTCTACAGCCAGATCTCCGACCCGCGACACCTCACGCGCAAGGTGCTGACCGAGTTCGTCAAGGCCGGTGCGCCCGAAGAGATCCTGTTCGTCAGCAAGCCGCACATCGGCACCTTCCGCCTGGTCAGCATGGTCGAGAAGATCCGCGAGGACATCGAGGCACTGGGCGGCGAGATCCGATTCCAGCACCATGTGACCGATGTGCTGATCGAAGGCGAGGGCGACCAGCGCCATGTGCGCGGGGTGGTGGCCGAGTTCCTGGGCCAGCGCATCGAACTGCGCACCGACCATGTGGTGCTGGCCCTGGGCCACAGCGCCCGCGACACCTTCACCATGCTGCATGGCCGCGGCGTGTACATGGAGGCCAAGCCGTTTTCCATCGGCTACCGCATCGAACACCCGCAAAGCATCATCGACCGCGCACGCTTCGGCCCCAACGCAGGCCACGAAATCCTGGGCGCGGCCGACTACAAGCTGGTGCACCACGCCAGCAACGGCCGCGCGGTGTACAGCTTCTGCATGTGCCCCGGTGGCACCGTGGTGGCGGCCACCTCCGAGCCGAACCGCGTGGTCACCAACGGCATGAGCCAGTATTCGCGCAACGAGCGCAACGCCAACGCCGGCATCGTGGTGGCGATTTCGCCGCAAGACTACCGCCAGGACGGCCAGACCGAAGGGCCGGTCAGCCCGCTCGATGGCATGGCCTTCCAGCGCATCTGGGAAAGCCGCGCCTACGAGCTGGGCGGTGGCGGCTACATCGCACCCGGTTCGCTGGTGGGCGACTTCGTCAAGCGCCAGCGCAGCAGCGACTTCGGCTCGGTCATGCCCTCGTACAAGCCGGGCGTGAACCTGGTCGACCTGGCCGAGCCGGGCCGCGGCAGCCTGCCCGATTACTGCCTGGACGCCATCCGCGAAGCGCTGCCCGCCTTCGAAAAGCAGATCAAGGGCTTCTCCATGCCCGATGCCGTGCTGACCGGCGTGGAAACGCGCACCTCGTCACCGCTGCGCATCACCCGGGGGCGTGACTACCAGAGCCTGAACGTGCAAGGCCTGTACCCCGCCGGTGAAGGCGCGGGTTATGCCGGCGGCATCATGTCGGCCGGGGTCGATGGCATCGAAGTGGCCGAGGCCGTGGGCGCATCCATGTTGGGCGTGCCACCCGTTGCCCAGGCCAAGGGCGCACCGCCCGAGTTCAAGGGCTGACAGCCTTCAGGGCAGATCAGTGCAGCCCATGGCCTCGACGCCTGCTTTCGTGGCCCATGTGCTGGACCTGCTGGACGGCCTGGGCCCTGTGCAGGCCCGGGCCATGTTCGGTGGGCATGGCCTTTCCCTGCAAGGGCGCATGTTCGCGCTCATCGTGGACGACCGGCTGTACGTGAAAGCCGATGCCCACAACCGGGCGCTGTTCGAGGCCGCGGGCCTGCCTCCGTTCACCTACGAGGCCAAGGGGCGCCGCGTGCAAGTGGCCTACCACGAGGTGCCGCCCGAGGCGCTTGACCAGCCCGAAGCTGCCGTGCAGTGGGCCTGTGAGGGCCTGGCAGCGGCCTTGCGTGCGCCCGCGCGCCGCCGCTGAAATCACTGCGCCAGCGGCTGCCCCAGTTGCCGTAGCAGATCGCGCACGAACTGCGCGCGGTCCTTCGGGTCAGTCAAGGCCTTCTCGATGCGCAGCTTGTCGTTGCCTGCCAGCTTGATGTGGCGGTTCTTCTGCACCAGTTCGATGATGCGCATGGGGTCGACTGGCGGGTTGGGCCGGAAGTGCACGTTGATGATGCCCGGGGCCGCATCGACCTTGATCACGCCATAGGGGCGTGACATCACGCGCAGCTTGTGCGTGTCGAACAGGGTCTGCGCCTGTGCGGGCAGCTTGCCGAAGCGGTCCACGATCTCTTCCAGCATCTTCTCGATCTTGTCGAGCGAGTCGGCCGTGGCCAGGCGCTTGTACAGGCTCAGGCGCACATGCACATCGCCGCAGTAGGCATCGGGCAGCAGGGCCGGGGCGTGCAGGTTGATGTCGGTGTTGCTGCCGAACATGCCCAGCGGTGACAGCAGGTCGGGCTCCTTGCCCTTTTTCAGGCTGCGCACGGCTTCGGCCAGCATGTCGTTGTACAGCTGGAAGCCCACCTCCATCATGTTGCCGCTCTGGCTGTCGCCCAGCACCTCGCCGGCCCCGCGGATCTCCAGGTCGTGCATGGCCAGGTAAAAGCCCGAGCCCAGCTCTTCCATGCTCTGGATGGCGTCCAGGCGCTGCTGGGCCTGCTTGGTCAGGCCTTCCACATCGGGCACCAGCAGGTAGGCATAGGCCTGGTGGTGGCTGCGGCCCACACGGCCGCGCAACTGGTGCAACTGCGCCAGGCCGAATTTGTCGGCGCGGCTCATGATGATGGTGTTGGCGCTCGGCACGTCGATGCCGGTTTCGATGATGGTCGAGCACAGCAGGATGTTGTGGCGCTGGGCCACGAAATCACGCATGACGCGTTCCAGCTCGCGCTCGGGCATCTGACCGTGGGCCACGCCAATGCGCGCCTCGGGGATCAGCTCCTGCAACTTGTCGCGCCGGTTCTCGATGGTGTCGACCTCGTTGTGCAGGAAGTAGACCTGCCCGCCGCGCTTGAGCTCGCGCAGCACGGCCTCGCGGATCACGTTGCTGCTTTCACTGCGCACGAAGGTCTTGATGGCCAGGCGGCGTTGCGGCGCAGTGGCGATCACCGACAGATCACGCAGGCCTTCCATGGCCATACCCAGTGTGCGGGGGATGGGGGTGGCCGTGAGCGTGAGCACGTCGATGTCGGCACGCATGGCCTTGATGGCCTCTTTGTGGCGCACACCAAAGCGGTGTTCTTCGTCGATGATCAGCAGGCCCAGGCGCTTGAACTTCACCGAATCGCTCAGCAACTTGTGCGTGCCGATGACGATGTCGATGGTGCCGTCTTCCAGGCCCTGCATGGCGGCCTTGATTTCCTTGGCCGAGCGGAAGCGCGACATCTCGGCCACCTTCACGGGCCACTGTGCAAAGCGGTCGACGATGTTCTGGTAATGCTGCTCGGCCAGCAGCGTGGTGGGCGCCAGCAGCACCACCTGCTTGCCGCCGGTCACGGCCACGAACATGGCGCGCAGGGCCACCTCGGTCTTGCCGAAGCCCACGTCGCCGCACACCAGCCGGTCCATCGGGCGTGGGCTGATCATGTCCTGGATCACGGCGTGGATGGCCGCGCGCTGGTCGGCCGTTTCCTCAAAGCCGAAGCTGGTGGCAAAGGCTTCGTAGTCTTGCGCCGAGAAGCGGAAGGCAAAGCCCTCGCGTGCGGCGCGGCGTGCGTACAGGTTCAGCAGCTCGGCAGCGGTGTCGCGCACCTGTTCGGCGGCCTTGCGCTTGGCCTTGTCCCATTGGGGCGAGCCCAGCTTGTGCAGCGGCGCTTCTTCCGGGCTCACGCCGGTGTAGCGGCTGATCAGGTGCAGCTGGCTCACGGGCACGTACAGCGTGGCCTTGTCGGCGTACTCCAGGTGCAGGAACTCGGAGGGGCCATCACCCAGGTCGAGGTTGATCAGGCCCTGGTAGCGGCCGATGCCGTGGTTGCTGTGCACCACCGGGTCGCCCACGTTCAGCTCGCTCAGGTCCTTGATGAGCGAATCGACGTCGGTGGCCTGCTCGTTCTTCTTGCGGCGGCGGGTGGTGGGGCTGGCGTCGAACAGCTCGGTTTCGGTGATGAACTCGATGCCGGGTTTCGTGCCAGCCGACGCACCCGCATCCAGCCACACAAAGCCAGCCGACAAGGGCGCCACCACCATGGCCAGGGCGTGGTCGCTGTCGGCAAAGGCCTGCAGCGAATCGACCGAGGGCACGTCGATCTGGTGGTCGCGCAGCAGCTCCAGCAGGCTTTCGCGGCGGCCGGCGCTTTCGGCCACCACCAGGGCGCGGGTGCCGCTGCTGCGAAGGGCCTGCAGGTGGCTTTGCAGCTTGCGCAGGGGCTCTTGCGCGCCGCGTTCGCTGGCCAGGTCGGGCAGGGGGCGGGCCCATTCGCAGGGCTCGTTGCCCTTGATGGCCAGCACCGGGTGCACATTGGCCAGGGTGAAGAAGTCTTCCACCTTCAGGTAGATGTCTTCCGGGGGCAGCAGCGGGCGTTCGGGGTCGTGCTGCAGGAAGCGGTGGCGCTCGCGCGTTTCGGTCCAGAAGCGGCGCAGGGCCTCGTCCACATCGCCATGCAGCACCACGGCCGCCTGCTCGCCCAGGTGCTGGAAGATGGTGGCGGTCTCGTCGAAGAACAGCGGCAGGTAGTACTCGATGCCGGCCGTGGCCACGCCGTTGCCGATGTCCTTGTAGATGCGCGACTTGGTCGGGTCGCCCTCGATGCGTTCGCGCCATCGGTTGCGGAAGGCGCCGCGTGCGGCCTCGTCCATCGGGAACTCGCGGCCGGGCAGCAGTCGCACCTCGGGCACGGGGTAGAGGCTGCGCTGGCTGTCGGGGTCGAAGGTGCGGATGGAATCGACCTCGTCGCCGAACAGGTCCACCCGGTAGGGCACGGGCGAGCCCATGGGGTAGAGGTCGATCAGGCCACCGCGCACGGCGTATTCACCGGGCGAGACCACCTGGCTGACGTGGTTGTAGCCCGCCAGCGTGAGCTGGGCCTTCAGCGCGGCCTCGTCCAGCTTCTGCTTTTGCTTGAAGTGGAAGGTGTAGGCCGCCAGGAAGGCGGGTGGCGCCATGCGGGTCAGGGCCGTGGTGGCCGGCAGCAGCACCACGTCGACCCCGGTGTCGCCTTCGCCCTTCACGCCTTGCTGCACGCGCCACAGCGTGGCCAGCCGCTCGGAGATCAGATCCTGGTGGGGCGAAAACGTGTCGTAGGGCAGCGTTTCCCAGTCGGGGAACACGGCGCAGCGCAGGCCCGGCGCGAAAAACGCCATTTCGTCGACCAGGCGTTGGGCGTCGGCCGGGTCGGCCGTGACGATGGCCGTGAGCTGCTGCTGGGCCTTGCGGGCCAGCGCGTACTGGCCCAGCAGCAGGGCGTCGGCCGCGCCCAGCGGGCGGGGCAGGGTGTAGCGTTTGCCAGGAGCGATGGACGGCAGGGACAGGGCAGGCAGCATGGCGCAACAATGACAAAGCGCCCGTTTCCGTGAAGAAACGGGCGTGAAGGGTCGCGTGGACAGCCACGCAGAAGCCTGATTGTAGGCAGCCAGTCGAGTTCAAGCCCAGCCAGCGGGCCATGCGCCACAATGCCGTCCATGTCATTTGCCATTGTCCACCCCGAGTTCAAGCCCCGTTGTTTCGCCCTGGTGCCCTGTGCAGGGGTGGGCGAGCGTGCCGGTGTGGGTGGCCCCAAGCAATACCACCCGGTGGCCGGCCAGGCCGTGGTGGCCCACACCCTGAGCAGCCTGCAGCGCGTGCCCGAGCTGGAGGCCACGCTGGTGGTGCTGTCGCCCACCGACACCCAGTTCGAGCAGCACGTGCCAGGCTTTGAAAGTGAGCGTGGCTGGGTGGCCCGGGTGGGCGGCGCCACACGGGCCGAGAGTGTGCTCAATGGCCTGAACGAACTGATGGAGCGGGGCGTGGGTGCCCACGACTGGGTGCTGGTGCACGATGCGGCCCGCTGCTTGCTGCAGCCCGCGCATGTGCAGGCTTTGATTGCCGCCTGCGAAGACGACGAGGTGGGTGGCTTGCTGGCCCTGCCGCTGGCCGACACCCTGAAAGATGCGGTGGCCGACGACGCAGGCCTCCGCGTGCGGGCCACGGTGGACCGTTCCGGCAAGTGGGCGGCCCAGACGCCGCAGATGTTCCGCCTTGGCCTGCTGCGCCCGGCGCTGTTGCAGGCCTTGTCTGACCCGGAAACGGCCGCGCAGATCACCGACGAAGCCAGCGCCATCGAGCGCATCGGGCACCAGCCCAGGCTGGTGCCAGGCGCTTACGAAAACTTCAAGGTGACCTGGCCCGGCGACTTCAGCCTGGCCGAGCGCCTGTTGCACCCGCGCTGAGTTCTTCGCTGGCCGAGGGGCCCAGGGTGGCCCGCATGGCGGCCATCACCAGGGGCTTGGCCCATTCTGGTGTGGCCAGCAGCGCCTGCGGCGTGGCGGGCACGCGCACTTGCCCGCCCTGGCCATGGCCTGCGCCTTGCCAGTGGAGCAGCAACTGCGGCCGTGGGGCCTGGCCCTGGTGCGGGTCGGCCTCCGGGCTGTTGTCGAACACCTTGAGTTCGGTGAGCCAGGGCAGCAGGGCGATCAACTGCAGGCGGCTCTGGTCGAAGCGGCGGCGGATGTCGGCCTCGGGGATGTCGTGCCCGCCCTTGGCCACCCGCGCCCGCACTCGGGCCAGGTGGTGTTCGGGGCTGGCCAGGCCCACGTACCACACGCGCACCTCGAAGCCGGCCTCAGCTGCCTCACGCAGCAGGCGCGCGAAGCTGCGGCCACCCAGGGTGGTCTCGAAGTTGTAGTCCAGGCGCTCGGCCACAGCCCGCTGCAGCAGGCGCTTGCCTTCGTGCCAGGCGGCGCTGTTGGCTTGCGTGGTGCTGAGGTGCGGCTGGGCCTGGCGGATGCGGGCCGCGGCCTCGTCGGGGTTGAAGTAGGCGGCGCCATGCGCGCGCAGGGTGGCGCCACCAATGCTGCTCTTGCCGGCACCGTTGGTGCCAGCCAGCACGAAGAGGCGGGGTGGGGTGGGGCTGGCCACGTGGGGGCTCCTGGGCAATGGTTGTGCATCGGCCCCAGTGCGCAGTGGCGCCTGAGGCGTGTGGGGGTGTCAACGGTGTGTGCTGCCTGGCGGCATCCAAGGCCGCAGGTGGCGGTGGCAGGGCGCGGCTCAGCGCAAGGCTTGTGCGGCGTTCAGGGCCGCTTGTCCCATCGCCTGGGGCGAGGCATCGAAGGCGTCCAGTGCACCCTGGCGGCTGCTGCCCGCCTGCATCTGCAACAGCAGGGCGTCGAACTCCTGGCTCAGGTGCTGCAGCGGTTGGGCCTGGCCGGCCAGCAAGGCCTGGTAAGCGTCCATCGACAGCACCACGGCCGCTGGGCGGTCCCGTTTGGTGATGGTGGCCATGCCCTGGCTGATGGCGGTGTCCAGCACCTTGCCGAAGCTGTTTTTGGCCTCGGTGGCTGAAAACTCAGGCACGGGGCTGTGGTCGCCACGGGGGTTGCGCAGGGTCAGGGCCGACATGGTTCGCCTTTCGGGGATGCACTGTGTGGTTATGTTAGCTATTTTGGCCAAAATGTCCAGTGGCTTCGGTGCGTCTGGGCATGAAAAAACCCGGCCGAAGCCGGGTTGCGTGCAGGGGAGGGTGCCGCCTGAGGGCAGGCAGCCCCAGGCCTCACCACGAAGTTTCGTGCTCCGGGGTGGCCTTGATGCGGTGGATCGACAGGTCGGCGCCTTCGAACTCTTCCTCTTGCGACAGGCGCAGGCCCATCACCTTGTTCAGCACGCCATACACCAGGAAGCCGGTGACCAGCGCAAAGCCCACCACCACCAGGGTGCCCACGGTCTGGGTCAGCAGGCTCACGCCGCCAGCGCCGCCCAGTGATTCCATGCCGAAGATGCCGGCTGCAATGCCGCCCCAGGCGCCACACAGGCCGTGCAGCGGCCAGACGCCCAGCACGTCGTCGATCTTCCACTTGTTCTGCACCAGGGTGAACATGATCACGAAGATGCCGCCAGCAATGGCACCCACGGCCAGCGCGCCGGCCGGGTGGAAGATGTCGGAGCCCGCGCACACGGCCACCAGACCGGCCAGGGGGCCGTTGTAGGCAAAGCCAGGGTCGTTCTTGCCCATCAGCACGGCCACCAGGGTGCCGCCCACCAGGGCCATCAGCGAGTTCACGGCCACCAGGCCCGAGATCTTGTCGATGGTCTGGGCGCTCATCACGTTGAAGCCGAACCAGCCCACGGCCAGGATCCAGGAACCCAGGGCCAGGAAGGGGATGCTCGACGGCGGGTGGGCTGACATTTCACCGTTCTTGCGGTAGCGGTTGCGACGCGCACCCAGGATCAGCACGGCCGGCAGCGCGATCCAGCCACCGAAGGCATGCACCACCACCGAGCCGGCAAAGTCGTGCATGGGCGCGCCGCCCACGGCCGCCAGCCAGTCGGCGATGCCGAACTTGTTGGCCCAGATGGCGCCTTCGCACAGGGGGTAGAACACGCCCACGATCACGGCAGTGGCCGCCAGTTGCGGGCCGAACTTGGCGCGCTCGGCAATGCCGCCCGAAATGATGGCCGGGATGGCAGCAGCAAAGGTCAGCAGGAAGAAGAACTTGACCAGCGCGTAGCCGTTGTTCTGCGCCAGGGTGCCGGCGCCTGCATAGAAGTCAACGCCGTAGGCAATGGTGTAGCCCACGAAGAAGTACGCAATGGTCGACACGCAGAAGTCCACCAGGATCTTGACCAGGGCATTGACCTGGTTTTTGTGCCGAACCGTGCCGAGTTCGAGGAAGGCGAAGCCCGCGTGCATCGCCAGGACCATCACGGCGCCCAGAAGAATGAAAAGCGCGTCTGCGCCTTGTTTGAGTTGTTCCATCGTTGACTTCCAGTGAAAAGAACAGAATCCGCACCGGCGTGGGGCTGTTGCCCTCTATTGGGTCGGTGCGCACCAGAATAAAGCAATGTTTGTGCCTGAAAATCGTGCGCAAGATGCGCTGTTCGGTCAAGTTGCCCGGTGCTTGTTGCCTTGTTTCGGTGCGTATCCAGTCTTCATGCGCCATGATTGCACCTTGATGGTGCAATTGGCGGCTACCAGTCGGCGTTGAGGCCATCGCACGGATGAGGCGGGCCAGGTCGAGCAGGGTTGTCGGCGGTGCAACAATGGCGTTTTGCCGCTGCCAACCGTGGCCCAGGCCACCACAGCCCATGAATCTGCCTGCACTGCGAATCGGCGAAGGGTGGGACACCCACGCCCTCGTCAACGGACGCCCCCTTGTGCTGGGTGGCATCACCATCCCGCACACCCATGGGCTGCTGGGCCATTCCGACGCCGATGCCTTGCTGCACGCCATCACCGATGCGCTGTTGGGGGCTGCTGCCCTGGGTGACATTGGCCGGCACTTCCCCGACACCGACCCGCAATTCAAGGGCGCCGATTCGGTCGTGCTGCTGCAGGAGGCCTACCGCCGTGTGCAGGCGGCTGGCTGGCAACTGGTGAACCTGGACGCCACCATCGTGGCGCAGGCGCCCAAGATGGCGCCCCACATCGGCGCCATGGTGGCCCGCATCGCCGAGGCCCTGGGCGTGCAGCCAGGCCAGGTGAACGTCAAGGCCAAAACGGCCGAGAAAATGGGCCCGGTGGGTGAGGGGCGATCCATCGAAACCCGGGCCGTGTGCCTGCTGGCCGCTCGCGCCTGAGGCGGGGCCAGGTCACGCATTGCAACCCGGCGTCATGCACAGCGGTGGTGCAGGGCTCAGCTCGCGCGCTTGAGTCGCACATGGGCCAGCAGCCCACCACCCGGTGCATTGGCCAGTTCCAGCCCGCCGCCCATGCGCTGCAGGGCCTTTTCCACAATGGCCAGGCCCAGTCCGGCGCCTGATGCCGCCGTGCGGGCGGCGTCACCCCGGAAGAAGGGCGTGGTCAGCTGGGCCAGCTTTTCAGGGGCCACGCCGGGCCCGTGGTCGCGCACGCTCAAGATCACCCACGAGCCCGAACGCGTGTAGCTCACCTCCACATTGGCCACGCCGGTGTAGGTGTTGCGGCCGTAGCGACGGGCGTTCTCGAACAGGTTGGTCAGCACGCGGCTCAGTTCGGTTTCGTCGGCCATCACCTTGGTGTCGATGGGCAGCTTGGCCGAGATCTTGATGCGCTTGGTGTCACGGAACTGGCTGATGGCCTTGTCGACCACGCTCGACACATGCACCGGCACCAGCTTGCTGTCGCCAGGGCGCGCGTAGTCCATGAACTTGTCGATGATGGCGTCGAGCTGGTCGATGTCGGCTGCGATGTTGCGGCGCGCTTCCTCGTCGGCCACGCTCATTTCCGCTTCCAGGCGCACGCGGGCCAGCGGGGTGCGCAGGTCGTGCGAGATGCCGGCCAGCATCACGGTGCGGTCTTCTTCCACCTTGGCCAGCTCGCGCGCCATGCGGTTGAAGCCCTGGTTCACTTCGCGGATTTCGCGGGTGATCATGCTTTCGTCCAGCACCGAGTCGTACTCGCCTTCGCGGATGCGGCTGGCTGCGAACGACAGGTCGCGCAGAGGCTGGTTGATCAGCCGTGCAATGGCGGCCGAGCCCAGCATGGTGGCCACGAAGGCAATGCCCACCCAGATGAACCAGGTGCGGGTGGTCATGGGCTCGACCCGTGTGGGGTCGGCCTGCAGCCAGTAGCGGTCCTGCTCGATCTGAAAGCCCACCCACAGGCCTTTGACGCCGTTCACACTGCCGGCGATCACGGTGTCTTCGCCCATGCGCATGTGCAGCTCGCGCGAGATCATCTCGTTGAAGCGGCTGGTCTCGAAGGGCTCGTAGCGGTCGCTGGGCTCACGCGGTTTCAGTGTGATCGACTCCTGGTCGAAGATGGTCTTGACCAGGGTGACGCGGTTGATGCGGTCGGCATATTGCAGGCCCGCCCGCGACAGGTTCACCAGCGAAGCGATCTGCTGGGCGGCCTGCACAGCACGCGGCTCGAAGTCGAGTGCCTTGAAGGTCTGCACCCAGGCAATGATGCTGACGGTCAGCAGCAGACCCAGCAGAATGAAAGTGCGCCAGAACAGGCTCAGCGCAAACCGGTTTTTCGGCATCGAGGGCAAACGGGCAGGAAGATCGGGGCAGGGCGGGTCGGCAACAACTCAACAAAGACTCGGCCCGCACATCATGCTGCACGGACGCCGCAGGCGTGGCCTCAGTTGCCGCCGTCCGGCACGAACACGTAGCCCACGCCCCACACGGTCTGGATGTAGCGCGGCTGCGAGGGATCGGGTTCGATCATCTTGCGCAGGCGCGAGATCTGCACGTCCAGGCTGCGATCAAAAGGCTCGAACTCGCGGCCTCGGGCCAGTTGGGCCAGCTTGTCGCGGCTCAAAGGCTGGCGGGGGTGGCGCACCAGGGCCTTGAGCATCGAGAACTCGCCCGTGGTCAAAGAGATCGGCTCGCCTTCCTTGCTCAGGCGGCGCAGGGCCAGGTCGAACTCGAAGGGCCCGAAGTTGACCGACTGGGCCTCCTTGGCCGGCGCGCCCGGCGCTTCCATGGCGGGGCGGCGGCGCAGCACCGCGTGGATGCGGGCCAGCAGCTCGCGGGGGTTGAAGGGCTTGGGCAGGTAGTCGTCGGCACCCACCTCCAGGCCCACGATGCGGTCCACGTCTTCCACCTTGGCCGTCAGCATGATGATGGGGGTGACGTCGTTGGCGGCGCGCAGGCGGCGGCAGATCGACAGGCCGTCTTCGCCCGGCAGCATCAGGTCGAGCACGATCAGGTCGACCGTTTCGCGCGTCAACAGGCGGTTCAGCGCCTTGGCGTCTTCGGCCAGCAGCACCTCGAAACCTTCCTGGCTCAGGTAGCGACGCAGCAGGTCGCGAATGCGGGCGTCGTCGTCCACGACCAGGACGCGGTCGGGGCGCTGTGTGGGGGCGTTGGCGTTCATGGTCCGGTCCTCAACGAATTTGTAACAGCGCCGATTGTGACCACTTTGGCCCGGCCGCCGCCAGCGCCCTGACCGCTTGTTACAAATCTTGCGGGATCGTGAAAGGCCTGACGCCGGTCATCCGCCAAAGGCCACAATGCGTTGTGCTGACACCACCTTTTCAATTGCATTGCACTGGAGACCGCATGCCCCGAACCCCTGTTGCCCACCACCGTGCCCTGATGCTCGCCACCGGCCTGGCCGCTTGCCTGACAGCCGCCAGCGCGCAGGCGCAAGGCGTGGCACCGCAGCCTGTGGGCCCGGCCCGCGGGGTGGTGCAGCTCAGTGCCTCGGCCACCCAGGAAATCGCCCAGGACACCCTGGCCGTGACCCTGGGCGTCACGCGCGATGGCAGCCAGGCCACCGATGTGCAGACCCAGCTCAAGCAGGTGCTCGATGCGGCCCTGGCCGAAGCCCGCCGCGCTGCTCGCCCGGGGCAGATCGATGTGCGCACGGGCGCGTTTTCGATGTTCCCGCGCTACGACAACAAGGGGCGCATCGTGGGCTGGCAAGGCAACGCCCAGTTGCTGCTGGAAGGGCAGGACATGGCGGGCATCGGTCAGCTGGCGGGCAAGCTCTCGGCCAGCATGAACGTGCAGCAGGTGGCGTATGGCCTGTCGAGGGCTGCGCGTGAATCGGCCGAATCGGCCTTGCTGGGCCAGGCCATCGGCCGCTGGCAGGCCAAGGCGCACGATGTGGCCAAGGCCTTCGGCGCACCCGGCTACGGGGTGGGTGAGTTGAGCATCCAGTCGGGTGAGCCAGGCTTTGACCAGGGTGTGCAGCCCATGCTGATGCGCTCGGTCAAGGCCGAGTCCATGGCCGACGCGCCGCTGCCGGTGGCCCCGGGCAAGGGTGTGGTGTCGGTGTCGGTCAGCGGCTCGATGGTGCTGAACCCTGCGGCATCGGCCCCTCGCTGAGGCGGGGCTCGACCCACTGGCCGTTCTGCAGCACCTCGCAAGGCCGGAAGTTGGCCTTGTAGGCCATCTTGGGACTGTCGGGGATCCAGTAGCCCAGGTACACATGCGGCAGGCCCATCTCCGCGGCCTGTCGCACCTGCCACAGCACGTTGTAGGTGCCGTAACTGGCGGGCACCTGCGGGTCGTAGAAGGTGTACACGGCCGACAGCCCATCGTTCAGGATGTCCAGGATCGACACCATGCGCAGGGCACCGGGCTGGCCGCTGGGGTCGGCAGGCTCGCGGAATTCCACCAGGCGAGAATTCACGCGGCTCTGCAGCAGGAACTGGGTGTACTGGTCGATCGAATCCTGGTCCATGCCGCCGCCGCTGTGCCGGTGGGCCTGGTAGCGCAGGTAAAGGCGGTAATGCTCGGGCACGAAGCACAGGCGCATCACCCGGGCTTCCAGGGCCTCGTGGGCCTTCCAGGCGCGGCGCTGGCTGCGGTTGGCCTCGAAGCGGGCCACCGGGATCCGCATGGGCACGCAGGCCTGGCAACCGTCGCAGTGCGGGCGGTAGGTGAACATGCCACTGCGCCGAAAGCCATTGAGCACCAGGCCGGAATAGACGTCGGCATTGATGGCGTGGCTGGGGGTGGCCACCTGCGAGCGTGCCGTGCGGTCCGGCAGGTAGCTGCACGCGTAAGGCGCGGTGGCGTAGAACTGAAGCGACGCCAGGGGCAGGTCTTTGAGGTGGGTCACGCCGTCTCGAACAGATGGGACCAGAGAGATTCATCATAGGTCCAATCGGTCGGAGGTGGCAGATCCACCACCCGTTTGAGGTGAGATTCAAACGCCTCGCGGGGCCAGGCGCTGCCGCCCATCGAGGCCAGGTGCGAGGTTTCCTGCTGACAATCGATCACCTCGATGCCGTGGGCCCGGCAGAAGCACACCAGGGCGGCCAGCGCGATCTTGGAGGCGTCGGTGCGCAGCGCGAACATCGACTCGCCATAGAACATGCGCCCCAGGTTGATGCCGTACAGCCCGCCCACCAGTTCACCATCCACCCAGGTTTCGAACGAGTGCACCTGGCCCTGCTGGTGCCAGTCCAGGTAGGCGCGCTGAACCCCCTCGACGATCCAGGTGCCATCTTGCCCGGGGCGCGGGGTGCCGGCGCAGTGGGCAATGACCTGGGGGAAGGCGGTGTCGATGCGCACGGCACAGCCCGGCGTGCGGCGGAACCTCTGCAAGGTCTTGCGCAGCGAGCGTGTCAGGCGGAAGTCGGCCACCGGCAGCACCATGCGGGGCGCCGTGCTCCACCACATGACGGGCTGGCCCGGGCCGAACCAGGGGAAGATGCCCTGGCGGTAGGCCTGCTGCAGGCGTGCAACCGAGAGTTCACCCCCTGCGGCCAGCAGGCCGGGGGCGTCGGTGTCCGGGCCCAGGGCCAGGCGTGTGGGCGGGAAGGGGTCTTGCTCGGTCAGCCATTCGATCATGGTCGCAAGCATAGAAAAAAAAGCCTGGTGGCAAGCCACCAGGCTAAGGTACGGTGAAAAGATTTCACTGGGTACCGAGGAGACAACTGGTACGTCCCGGCTGGCAATGGCACCCGTGGCCAGCGAGGGAATCGGGCGTCAGAGGCGCATGCTGGCACGCGCCCTCACACGCACATCAGGCGGTCTTGCGAGCCTTGGCAGCGGCCTGGCTGGCCTTGACGGCGGTGTTGGTCATGGCCTGGAAGTTGGCTTCGGCCACATCGGCGGCTTGCTTGGCGGCCTTCTGGACGCTGTCGAAAGCGTTGTTGGCGGCGGCCACGGCCGACTTCACCAGCACGACGGCGTTTTCGGTGCCGGCGGGCGCGTTCTTCACGGCGTTGTCGACCACGGTCATGAACTTCTTCTGGGCTTCGGCAACCTGACCCTCAGCCACCTTGGTCACTTCGCCGCCGGTGGCGGTGGCGATGTCGTACAGGTGACGGTTGTAGGCGGCGATCTTCTCGGCCGAGGGTTGCAGCAGGGCGCTGTGCAGGGCCACCAGTTCCTGGGCATCCTTGGCCGACAGCACAGCCTTGGCGTGCTCGGCGGCTTCTTCCATGGTCGTCTTGGCGGTCTGAATGTTCAGCTCGACCAGCTTCTCGACGCCTTCGAAGGCCTTGGCACCCAGGCTGAACATGGTGTCCAGGTTGGCTTTGTGAGCGGCGAGCAGTTGTTCAGCAGTCAGCATGATCATCTCCGGTATGAGGGTTAGAGGTGTCGCGCGGCCCCGATCAACTCCACATCGGTTTGCTGCGCTGCAACATGGTTCTCAGTATAGGGATCTCCCGTGGCTTTGCAAGCGTGATTTGTGCGCTGCAACATACATTAGATTGCCGAGTCTAAAACCTGATCGCCTACACTTGCGCGTCGCGCAGCCCAAGAGGCCTGCGTCCCTTGTCCAACCCAAGCATCATTCACCATGAGCCTGCTGAACGTCACCCCCGGTTCCAAGACCCCCGACGTCTTCAACGTCATCATCGAAATCTCGGCCAACTCCGACCCCGTCAAGTACGAAGTCGATGAAACCGGCGCCGTGTTCGTGGACCGCTTCATGGGCACCGCCATGCACTACCCGTGCAACTATGGCTACGTGCCCCAGACCCTGGCCGCCGACGGTGACCCGGTGGACGTGCTGGTCGTGACCCCGTTCAAGCTGCCCCCCGGTGTGGTGATCGCCTGCCGTCCGCTGGGCATCCTGCACATGGACGACGAAGCCGGTGGCGATTCGAAGATCGTGGCCGTGCCCACCGAAAAGATCTGCCCGATGTACAAGAACGTGCAGAAGCTGGAAGACCTGCCCGAGCTGCTGATCAAGCAGATCCAGCACTTCTTCGAGCACTACAAGGATCTGGAGCCTGGCAAGTGGGTGAAGGTCAAGGGCTGGGGCGGCATCGACGAAGCCAAGCAGGAAGTCATCACCGGTCTGGCCAACGTCGCCAAGGCCTGATCGCTTCACGCCTTCAGTAAAAGCCGCCCTCGGGCGGCTTTTTTCATGGCCGCTGCCCGGATGGGGCAGGGCGCTCAGGCCACGGTCGGGATCACCTCGGCCAGTGTCTGGAAGATCTGGCCGATCTGCGCTTCGTTGATGATCAGCGGCGGCGAGATGGCGATGTTCTCGCCGGCTGCGCGCACCAGCACGCCACGATCCCAGCAGCCCAGGAAGGTTTCGAAGGCGCGCCGACCGGCCGGGGCGTTGGGGCGCGGCGCGAACTCGATGGCCGCCACCAGCCCGGTGTTGCGGATGTCGATGACGTGAGGCAGCCCCTTGAGCGCGTGAGCGGCTTCTGCCATGGCGCGTTCCATGGCTTGTCCACGGGTGAGCAAGCCTTCTTCGGCGTAGGTGTCGAGCGTGGCCAGGGCTGCGGCACAGGCCACGGGGTGCCCCGAGTAGGTGTAGCCATGGAACAGCTCGATGCCGGGGCCGCTGGCCTGCATGAAGGTGTCGTGGATGGTCTGGTTCACGTACACCGCACCCATGGGCACCGTGCCGTTGGTCAGGCCCTTGGCGCAGGTGATCATGTCGGGCGTGACGCCGTAGTGCTGTGCGCCAAAGGGCGAGCCCAGGCGGCCGAAACCCGTGATGACCTCGTCGAAGATCAGCAAGATGCCGTGGCGCGTGCAGATGTCGCGCAGCTTCTGCAGGTAGCCTTTGGGCGGCAGCAGCACACCGCTGGAGCCGGCCATCGGCTCGACGATCACGGCCGCGATGGTCGAGGCGTCGTGCAGCACCACCAGGCGCTCAAGATCGTCGGCCAGTTCGGCGCCGTGTTCAGGTTGCCCCACGGTGAAGGCGTTGCGCGTCAGGTCATGGGTGTGGCGCAGGTGGTCGACCCCTGACAGCGCGTTGCCGAACATCTTGCGGTTGGGGCCGATGCCCCCCACCGAGGTGCCGCCGAAGTTGGTGCCGTGGTAGCCGCGTTCGCGACCGATCAGGCGGGTGCGCTGGGCGTCGCCCTTGAGCCGGTGGTAGGCCAGTGCGATCTTGAGGGCCGAGTCGACCGCTTCCGAGCCCGAGTTGGTGAAGAACACCCGGTTCAGCCCGGGGGGCGACAGCTCGACCATGCGCTCGGCCAGTTCAAACGCCAGGGGGTGCCCCATCTGGAAGGGCGGTGCGTAATCGAGCGTGGCCACCTGCCGCTGGATGGCGTCGACGATGCGGGGTCGGCTGTGGCCTGCGTTCACGCACCACAGGCCTGCCGTGCCGTCGAGCACCTCCCGCCCTTCCGGGGTGAAGTAATGCATGCCCTGCGCCCGCTGCAACAGCCTGGGGGCCTGCTTGAAATCACGGTTGGCCGTGAACGGCATCCAGAAGGCATCCGTGCGGGCGGTCATGCAAGAGGTCCTTTCAGCAATCCAGAGATTTCAGAGCGCGGTGCAGGCGCCGCGCCTTGACATCACCTTAACGCAAAGACCGGGCCTGCACCACGCAGCTGAGGGGGTGGGGCTCCATGGAAACCCGAAGTTATAACGCCTACCGTTATTTCAAAATCATCTGCGGGGCGCGGAAGTCAGATGGCGCCTCACACACAAACCCATGGAGTAGATGACATGAAGACTTTGGCTCTCAAGGGCTGGCGCGTGGCGCTGGTCGCCGCAGCGTTGAGTTCGGGCCTCACCGGCGCGCGTGCCGTGACCCCCGCCATGGTGGTGGGTTCGACCCTGACCCCTGACACGATGTATGCAGGCTTTCTGCTGCCGATCACCAGCAAGGAATTCCTGGGCACCTTGGGCCTGGTCGTCAACAACATCCCCTACATGAGCGACTACTACGGTCCGGTGGAAGAGTGGTTGCCGCGTGCCCGCAAGTGGTCGTTGATGTCACCGCCAGCCATCAACCCGCCATTCAAGGTGCCACCTGGCCCTGACGCCGTGCACATGGCCTCGCCCTACACACAGATCGTGGCTTTTGGCGACAGCATGTCCGACACCGGCAACCTGTTCCGCTTCACGCAGGCGGTGGGTGGTGTGGGCATGCCCCAGGCCCCCAGCAACAAGGGGCGCTTCAGCAATGGTGTGGTGGCCCTCGAGGTGCTGGCCAACCAGTTGCAACTGCCGCTGACCAACTACTGCTTTTCGGGCGGGCAGTCGGGCAGGGGCAACCTGCTGCCGTTCTGGTCGTGGCAGCGGGGCATGACATTCCAGATCGACGAGTACCACCGCACCCTGGCCGCGCGTGGCGAGGTGCAGAACGACCCCAACGCCCTGTACTTCCTGTGGGCCGGCCCCAACGATCACTTCGTGGGTGTGAACATGTTCAGCAGCCAGGTGTCGCGCAATGTGGGTGCCAATCACCTCAAAGCCCTGCGTGCGCTGTATGCCCGCGGCGCTCGGCATTTCTTCATCCCGCTGATGCCCGACCTGAGCCTGACCCCGCAGTCCACCGCCTTCCAGAAGCAGGACTCCGGCTACAAGGCTGCAGCCGCACGGCGCTCTGATGAAACCAAGGTGGCCATGCTGCAGGCCATCGAGCAGGCGCGTGCCGAGATGCCGGGCATCCAGATCAAGGTGTTCGACACCCTGACCTACATGCGTGAGCAGTACGTCAAGATCCAGGCCGAGGGCTACAACGTGACCGAGTCCTGCTACAGCAGCAAGTTCGTGGGCGGCAAGGTGGTCCCTCAGGTGTGCGCTGACCCTGACAAGTACCTGTTCTGGGACAAGAACCACCCGACCGACTGGGCCAGCCGCGTGCTGGGGGCCGAGTTCACCCGAACTGCCGTGGCGCCCTGATCGTCGCCAGTTCGTTTCAGCACAGGGCGGCCTCCGGGCCGCCTTTTTCGTGTCTTTTCGGTGGTGTTGCACCCCCGATCTGTGGTGTCAGGGTAAACCTGAGGTCTTATATAAGACATAAGTGTTGGCAGAACGACCGTTCGTGCTTAGAATGGGCGCGTTTTCAAGCACCTCCCCCCTCAACCCTCGGAGATCGTCATGACTCAACTGACCCGTGAACAGCAAATCGCTGCCCTGGAAAAAGACTGGGCCGAAAACCCCCGTTGGAAGCTCGTCAAGCGTGGCTACTCGGCCGCTGACGTGGTTCGCCTGCGCGGCAGCCTGCAGCCTGAGTACACCCTGGCCAAGCGCGGCGCTGAAAAGCTGTGGGAAAAGGTCAACGGCGGTGCCAAGAAGGGCTACGTGAACGCTTTCGGCGCCATCACCGCCGGTCAAGCCATGCAACAGGCCAAGGCTGGTCTGGAAGCCGTGTACCTGTCGGGCTGGCAAGTTGCCGCCGACGGCAACACCTCGGAAACCATGTACCCCGACCAGTCGCTGTACGCGTACGACTCGGTGCCCACCATGGTTCGCCGCATCAACAACACGTTCAAGCGTGCTGACGAAATCCAGTGGTCGCGTGGCATCAACCCCGGCGACGAAGGCTTCATCGACTACTTCCTGCCCATCGTCGCTGACGCTGAAGCCGGTTTCGGTGGCGTTCTGAACGCTTTCGAACTGATGAAGAACATGATCGCTTCGGGCGCCGCTGGCGTTCACTTCGAAGACCAGCTGGCTGCTGTCAAGAAGTGCGGTCACATGGGCGGCAAGGTGCTGGTGCCCACCCGTGAAGCCGTCGAGAAGCTGATCGCTGCTCGTTTCGCTGCCGACGTGATGGGCGTGCCCACCATCGTTCTGGCCCGTACCGACGCTGAAGCTGCCAACCTGCTGACCAGCGACTGCGACGAAAACGACCGTCCTTTCGTGACCGGCGAGCGCACCCAAGAAGGTTTCTACCGCGTCAAGAACGGCCTGGAGCAATCCATCAGCCGTGGCGTCGCCTACGCTCCTTACGCCGACCTGGTGTGGTGCGAAACCGGCGTGCCTGACATCGGCTTCGCCCGCGAATTCGCTCAAGCCGTGCACGCTGCCTGCCCCGGCAAGCTGCTGTCGTACAACTGCTCGCCTTCCTTCAACTGGAAGAAGAACCTCAACGACTCGCAGATCGCTTCCTTCCAGGAAGACCTGTCGGCCCTGGGCTACAAGTACCAGTTCATCACCCTGGCTGGTATCCACGTCAACTGGTACAACACGTTCCAGTTCGCCCACGCTTACGCCCGCGGCGAAGGCATGAAGCACTACACCAACATGGTGCAAGAGCCCGAATTCGCTGCCCGCGAAAAGGGTTACACCTTCGTGTCGCACCAACAAGAAGTGGGTGCTGGCTACTTCGACGACGTGACCACCGTGATCCAAGGTGGTTCGTCTTCCGTGAAGGCCCTGACCGGCTCGACCGAAGAAGAGCAATTCCACTGATCCCTGCAGGCCGCAAGGCCTGTGGGCTGATTCAGCAGCTCTGCAAAAACGGCACCCTCGGGTGCCGTTTTTTTTGGCCTGTCGAGGCCTGTGGCCTTCAGTGCGAGCGGCTTTGCCAGCGCCGCAGCAGGTGGTGTGCCAGCAGCATGCCCGCTGCGGCGATGGCGCCGCACACATGGCCTTCGACGGCCACCCGCGCGCCGATCCAGTCGGCGGTGGCGCCCTGCGCGCCACCGGCTTCATAGGCCAGCTTGCCGCCCAGCACCGCCAGACTGCCCCAGCCCCACACGGTGTCGCCGTCGCGCACCGATCGGCATGCCAGCCACAGCCACCAGCCGTGCAGCACGCCGGACAAGCCCATGTAGGGGCTGACCTGGGGCCATGCGGTGAGCAAAAGGGTGCTGGTCAGCAGGCACAGGCCCGTCCACACCACCAGGTGCTGGACCCCTTTCATGCGCTGCCAGGCATGAAAGTGCGCCGCCACCACGAGGGCCCAGCCGCCTGCATTCAGCAGCAGGTGGGCGGTGTTGGTGTGCACCCAGTGGCCGGTGAGCAGGCGCCAGGGCTGCCCGGCGGACACGGCCTCATGCAACAGGGGCAGGTGGGTCATGCCGGCGGCGTGCGCAGCATGCACGGCCGCAGCCAAGGCCACAGGGCCCGCAGCGGCACATGCCAGCAGGGGCAGGCTGGGCCTGTCTCGGGGCGCCAGGGGCGGCGGGCGCGAGTGGGGCATGCCGTGCTGCGCTTCCATGGAAGGGATGTGAGGTGCCTGGTGCCCCGGACCCGACTCGAACGGGCACGACCTTGTGGGGTCGGCGGATTTTAAGTCCGCTGTGTCTACCGATTTCACCACCAGGGCCTGGCAGGGCGACAGTGTAGTGGTGCGCGGTCTGTGCGCCGCAGCTTGCGCCCCCGATGGCCCCGCGACAGGGGGTGTGGTGGGCTGGCGTGGCGCGTTCCCGCATCGTTGGCGCACAAAAAAATCGTGTTAACTTGCCAAAGTCGTGAAAATCGATGTATAGTTCAGGTCTTCGCTGATCGCAACAACCAAGCGCGATCAAACCAGCGAAGTGCTGAAAAGCAATGCGGGATTAGCTCAGTTGGTAGAGCGATACCTTGCCAAGGTATAGGTCGAGAGTTCGAGCCTCTTATCCCGCTCCAAATTCATGAAAAGGCAAGCCTGGTGGCTTGCCTTTTTTCTTTGTCAGCACGGCCCGCTGGTTGTGAGTTCCGTGTGGTTCACGCCTTCAGTTCATGTCCGGTCGGCGCAGGCGTGCGCTGCCAGAAGTTCATGTGCAGGCTGGCGATCCGATCTTCCATCGCGGCCACCGGGCCCACCACCTCCACAGTTTTTTGTCCGCGGGCGAACACTTCGCGGCAGGGCAGGGCCAGCGTGGGGTTCTCGCTGTGGTTGCCGGTCAGTTGCAGCAGGCGGTGCTCGCCCATGCCGTACACCACCCGCCCAATGTGGGCCCAGTACTGGGTGGCTGCGCACATGGCGCATGGCTCCACGGTGGTCACCAAAGTGCAGTGCCACAGGAACTGCGGCGAAAAGCGCTCGGCTGCCCGGCGCGCCAGCACTGCTTCGGCGTGGTTCACGGTGTCCACATTGCCTTGGGTCATGAGCACATTGCCCTGCGGGCCCACCAGCACGGCACCAAATGGGTGATGGCCTTGCGCCTGCGCACGTTCGGCCACCTCATGGGCCCAGCCCAGCCAGATGTTCACGGTGCGTTCGTCTGGGGCGGGGTACTGCGTGAGGGTCATGGTGGTGCGCGGTGGTCAGGGTGAATGGGCGTGAATGGGCGTTGAGTTGCATGCAGGGCAAAAGAGCATCATGGGTTGGTGCTCCACTACAATGTGAGCAAAGTGCATGCCGCACCTCGTGCAACCCAGGTAAGGACCGTAGAAAGGCACTCCAGGTTATGACACCGCGAACTCCCACCTCCCTGTTCACCTCGCCCGAGGTCTAGTGGGCTGGCCGCTGCTTTCGCACATCCTTGTTCGAACCCTGGAAAGCGCGGCGCCCTCCGCGCTTTTTTTCTGTCCGATTCAAAATCATGATCACCATTTCGCTGCCTGACGGCTCCCAACGTGAATTTCCCGGTCCGGTCACCGTGTTCGATGTGGCCGCATCCATTGGCACCGGTCTGGCCAAGGCTGCGCTGGCAGGCCGCGTGGGCCGCGGTGATGCCGCCCGTCTGGTTGACACCAGCCACCTGATCGAAGCCGACACCGCGCTGTCCATCGTCACCGACAAGGACGCCGATGGCCTCGACGTCATCCGCCACTCCACCGCCCACTTGCTGGCCTACGCCGTCAAGGAGCTGTTCCCTGAGGCGCAGGTCACCATCGGCCCGACCATCGAAGACGGCTTCTATTACGACTTCGCCTACAAACGCCCCTTCACGCCCGAAGACCTGGCTGCCATCGAAAAGAAGATGGCCGAGCTGGCCAAGAAGGACGAGCGCGTGACCCGCAAGGTGCTGCCGCGCGATGAGGCTGTGAGCTACTTCAAGGGTCTGGGTGAGCACTACAAGGCCGAGCTGATCGAGGCCATCCCCCAAGGGGAAGACGTGTCGCTGTACAGCGAAGGCAACTTCACCGACCTGTGTCGTGGCCCCCATGTGCCCAGCACCGGCAAGCTCAAGCACTTCAAGCTGATGAAGGTGGCCGGCGCCTACTGGCGCGGTGACCACCGCAACGAGCAACTGCAGCGCGTGTACGGCACGGCCTGGACCAGCAAGGACGACCTGCAGCTGTACCTGACCCGTCTGGAAGAGGCGGAAAAGCGCGACCACCGCAAGCTGGGCAAGGAACTCGACCTGTTCCACATCGACGAGCACGCGCCGGGCGTGGTGTTCTGGCACCCCAAGGGCTGGACGGTGTGGCAGGCGGTCGAGCAGTACATGCGCCAGGTGTACCGCGACAACGGCTACCAGGAAGTCAAGGGCCCGCAGATCATCGACAAGACCCTGTGGGAAAAGACCGGTCACTGGGACAAGTACCGCGAGAACATGTTCACCACCGAGTCGGAAAAGCGCGACTACGCGCTCAAGCCGATGAACTGTCCGGGTCACATCCTGATCTTCAACTCGGGGCTCAAGAGCTACCGTGACCTGCCCGTGCGCTACGGCGAGTTCGGCCAGTGCCACCGCAACGAGCCCACGGGTGGGCTGCACGGCATCATGCGCGTGCGCGGCTTCACGCAGGACGACGGGCACGTGTTCTGCACCGAAGACCAGATCCTGCAGGAGTGCGTGGACTTCACCGCGCTGCTGCAAAAGGTGTATGCCGACTTCGGCTTCACCGACATCATCTACAAGGTGGCCACGCGCCCTGAAAAGCGCATCGGCTCCGACGAGGTGTGGGACAAGGCCGAGAACGCCCTGATGGAATCGCTGCGCGCCACGAACAGCGAGTTCACCATCGCCCCCGGTGACGGCGCCTTCTATGGCCCCAAGATCGAGTACACGCTGAAAGACGCACTCGGCCGCCACTGGCAGTGCGGCACCATCCAGGTCGACTTCTCGATGCCCGAACGCCTGGGCGCCGAGTACGTGACCGAAGCCAGCGACCGCAAGCACCCGGTCATGCTGCACCGGGCCATCCTGGGCAGCCTGGAGCGCTTCATCGGCATCCTGATCGAGCAGCACGCGGGTGCCTTGCCCGTGTGGTTGTCGCCCGTGCAGGCCGTGGTGCTGAACATCACCGACGCCCAGGCCGAGTACGCCCGCGAAGTGGCCGCGGCCTTGACCAAGGCCGGCATCCGCACCAAGCTGGACACCCGCAACGAGAAGATCACCTACAAGATCCGCGAGCACGCGGTGCAGAAGGTGCCTTACTTCATCGTGCTGGGCGACAAGGAAAAGGAAGCCGGTGCCGTGGCCGTGCGGGCCCGCGGCAACCAGGACCTGGGCGTGATGTCGCTCGAAGCCCTGGTGCAGACCGTGCAGCAGGCCATCAGCGACCGTCGCTGACCGATGTCAGCCAGTGGCGCAGCAATTGCGCCAGGGCTGACAATTCGAAGGGCTTGGCCAGGTGCTCGTTCATGCCCGCCTCCAGGCAGCGTTGGCGGTCTTCGGGCGCCGCGTTGGCGGTCATGGCCAAGATGGGCAGTTGCTGCCAGCGAGGCTCCTGCCGGATGCGGCGGGTGGCCTCCAGCCCGTCCATGACCGGCATCTGCATGTCCATCAGCACCAGGTCGACCGATTCGCGCGCCAGCACATCCAGTGCTTGCTGGCCATGTTCGGCAGTCAGCACCTCCAGGTTCATCAGCTGAAGCAGCTCCACGGCCAGCTCGCGGTTCAATGGGTTGTCTTCCACCAGCAGCACGCGTTGGCCGTTCAGGCCTTCGGTGTTCAATTCTCCGGGTTGCGGGTCGGCCTGCACCGCAGTGAGCGCCCCTGGGTGCGCGCTGGTTGTGGGTGCTGCCGGCTGCACGGGGGTGTTCGGTTCGGTGGCAGGCTCGTGCAGTGGCCACTCGGCCCAGAACAATGAGCCTTGGCCCACGGCGCTGCGCAGGCCCACCCGGCCGCCCATCAGTTCGACCAGTCGGCGGCTGATCGCCAGGCCCAGACCCGTGCCGCCATGGCGCCGCGTGGTCGAGTTGTCGGCTTGGTGGAAATGCTCGAACAGCCTGTCCTGTGCTTCAGGGGCGATGCCGATGCCGGTGTCCTGAACCTCCAGACGCAGCATGGGCTGCGCCGACGGGTCGCCTCCGGCGTGGTCTTGCGCACTGTCGTCCAAGGCCAAGAGCAGGCGGATGTCCACCCGCCCGCGTTCAGTGAATTTCACGGCGTTGCTGGCCAGGTTCAGCAGCACCTGCCCCACGCGCACAGGGTCGCCCAGGCAGGTGTCGGGCACCTCTGGGTCCACCCAGGTGTTCAGGGTCAGGCCCTTGTCATGTGCCGGAGTCTCCAGTGTCCAGGCCACCTGCGAAAGCACCTCTCGGGGGGCATAGCGGCGCAGCGCCAGGTCCATCTTGCCTGCTTCGATCTTCGAGAAATCCAGGATGTCGCTGATGATGCCCAGCAGCAGCTTGCTGGCGCCGTGCAGCTTCACAAGGTGGTCTTGCTGCTGAGGGTTCAGCGGGGTGCGTTGCAGCAGGGTGCTCAGGCCGATGATGGCATTGAGCGGCGTGCGGATCTCGTGGCTCATGGTGGCCAGGAAGCGGCTCTTGGCCTGGTTCGCTGCCTCGGCGGCTTCCCGGGCCCTGTGCAGCGGGGTCACATCCAGCAAGGTGATCAGCAGCCCATCGTCGAGCAGCTGGCCGCCAATCTGCAGGGTCAGGGGCAGGCCATCCGATCGGTGCACGGTGTATTCGCGGGCAACCACTTCGCCCTGGTGGTGCTGGGCGTTGGCGATGTCCTTTGCCCACCGATCGACCACCCACTGGCGGTAGCCTGGGTCGGGGTAGGCGCGTTCGAACCAGCGTGCCGGGTCGCGAATGTCGTCGGCATTGAGGCCCAGCAAGCTCAGGTAACGCTGATTCACCGACACCACTTCGCCGCCACGCTGGAAAGCCATGGCCACGGGCGCTCGCTCGTACAGCACCTTGAACAAGCGGTCACGCTCGGCCTGCGCCTGGTGCTCCTGGGCCAGCAAGGTGTCCTGGTGGGCGACCCGAAGCTGGGCCAGGGCTTCGGTGAGCTCCGATGTTCGGGCGCTCACCCGTCGCCTCAGGGCCACGTTCCACAGCAGCAGGGCGCCGCCACCCGTCAGCAGGGTGACCAGCGTCCAGGTGGCGGCTGGGGTCCATCTTGCATCCTGCGAAGCTTCGTCGGGCAGCCACCGCTTGCGCAGGATGGCGCGTTCGTCGGGCGGGATGCGCTGTGTGCCGGCTTCGATCACCTGCAGCAAGGCGTGCTGTTCTTTCTGCACAGCCCGGTGAACGCGGCCGGTGTACAGCGTGAAGGCCAGTGGATATCGGGCATTCAGCCCTGTTCGGGCCAGGTAGTGATGGGCCGGCGCCTGGTCGGCGCAGAACACCTGAACCTCCTGACGCTCTGCTGCAGCGATCAGTTCTGTGTAGTTGGGGTAGGTCCGTTGCGTGTGGATGCCCGCGCGCCGCAGCTCATCCACGCAGGCGTCACCTGCCTGTACACCCACCAGAAAGCCTTTGAGCGAGCTCCGATCGCGCACCCCTTGAATGTCGATGTGGCGGTAGATGCCCACCGGCATGTCGCTGTAAGGCGCGCTGAACGCCAGCAAGGCTTCTCGGTCGGGTGTGCGGTAGATGAGGTCGATGACATCGTGCTCACCTCGGAGCAGTGCGCGCTGGGCCTCCGCCCAGTTCATCAGGGTCAGCTCCACCCTTCGGCCCGTGTGGTGAGACCATCGTTGCCAGAAATCGACCACGTAACCCGTGGCGCGGCCGTCGGCATCGCGAAAGGCAAAGGGCGGAAAATTGTCATCGGTGACCACCCGCAGCGGCGGAGCAGCCGCCTGCACCGTTGGCACGCCTGAGCCCGCGGCCCCGATGGGCAGGGGCAGCCAGCACAGGATCAGGCCAGACATCAGCCCCAGGGTGGTGATCAGACGCAGCCGAAGTGCCATGGTGGTCGTGGTGCGAAAACCTTGCCAGTGCATCACCAAAGCGCTTTGCAAACAAGCACTTAGGCTGGTGACACGGTGGCGTCTGATTTGCGCAACATGGCCATCGCGTATAGAATCGCGCGAGCATTTGCTGCAAAAAGGTGCAGGGTGTTGCTGGTGGGCTTTCCCGCTGGTTGCGCGCTCGCCTGAAAGCCGTGCGCGCCCGAGGTGCTCATCCCTCGGTGTGATGTCGCCCGATGACTTCCCCGAAGCTCTCTTCAGACATCCTCTGCCAGGCCTGATGTGTCCGTGTTGCCGGCGTGGTTCCGGTGGCGCTGACCAGGCGCTCTGGGCGCGTGTGTTTGTTTTGTCGGTGGCCGTCCTGCGATCCAGGCGTCCGCCTGAAGGAATTCGACATCGCTAACTTCTTCGACCGCCGCACGCGCAATGACGAGCGCAAGCACCGGCTGAACCGTGAAATCACCGCACCGGAAGTCCGTCTGAACGGCCCGGAAAACGAACCGCTCGGCATCGTCAGCATCCAGGAAGCGCTTCGCCTGTCCGCCGAACACGATGTGGACCTGGTGGAAGTGGCTGCCCAGGCTGACCCGCCCGTCTGCCGCCTGATGGACTATGGCAAGTTCAAGTACCAGGAGCAGAAGAAGGCCCACGATGCGAAGATGAAGCAGAAGGTGATCGAGGTCAAGGAAATCAAATTCCGCCCTGGCACCGACGACGGCGACTACGCGATCAAGCTGCGCAACCTGCGCCGATTCCTCGAAGACGGCGACAAGGGCAAGGTCACGCTGCGCTTCCGTGGCCGTGAAATCACCCACCAGGAACTGGGCCTGAAGCTGCTCGAGCGCGTGCGCGACGACCTGCAAGACTGCTCGGTGGTGGAGAACATGCCCAAGCTGGAAGGCCGCCAGATGATCATGGTGCTGGGCCCCAAAAAGAAGAAGTGAGCCACGCGGCTGATTTTTCTTCTACAATCTATGGTTTTGCCGCTTGCTGGTCTGGTCACTGGCTGGCGGCTCGAAGCCCCTGCAGGCTGTCAAGACATGGCAGAGCTTTGGCCGTGGCGCCTGGCAGGAGCAATTTAAAAGGAGCAGAACATGCCCAAAATGAAGACCAAGAGCAGCGCGAAGAAGCGTTTTCGCGTGCGTCCCGGTGGCACCGTCAAGCGCGGTCAAGCCTTCAAGCGCCACATCCTGACCAAGAAGACCACGAAGAACAAGCGCCACCTGCGCGGCGCCGTCAACGTGCACGAGACCAACATGGGCCACATGGCTCAAATGCTGCCTTTCGCCGGCCTGTAAGCCGCGAACAGCTGTCTCGAATTCTGGTTTAGATTTTTACGCTGAAGGAGTCATTCCATGCCTCGCGTCAAACGTGGCGTTACCGCCCGCGCTCGTCACAAGAAGGTTCTCGCCCTGGCCAAGGGTTTCCGTGGTCGCCGCAAGAACGTGTTCCGTATTGCCAAGCAAGCCGTCATGAAGGCAGGTCAGTATGCCTACCGTGACCGCCGTGCCAAGAAGCGCGAATTCCGCCGCCTGTGGATCGCTCGCATCAACGCCGGCAGCCGCGCTCTGGGCCTGACCTACAGCAAGTTCATCGCCGGCATCAAGAAGGCATCGATCGAGATCGACCGCAAGGTCCTGGCCGACCTGGCCGTGAACGATCCCGCTGCTTTCGCCAGCATCGTGGAAAAGGCCAAGGCTTCGCTGGCTGCCTGATCTCGAGCTCAAGCAGCGAACATGCTGCGCCCGCCCTGTCTTCAGCTTCTGGCTGGCCGGCAGGGCAGGTGATCGAAAGGCCAACGGACACGTTGGCCTTTTTTTTCGACAGCACCCGACCCCACCGAACATGAACGACATGCCCAGCGATCTCCTGGCCATCGTGCACAGCGCGCAGGAGGCCTTTGCCACCGCGCTCACGCCGGCCGACCTGGAAAATGCCAAGGCCCGCTTCCTGGGCAAGTCCGGCAGCCTGACCGAGCTGCTCAAGGGCATGGGCGCCCTCAGCCCCGAAGACAAGAAAACCCGCGGCGCCGCCATCAACCAGGCCAAGCAGCAGGTCGAGGCAGCTCTGACCGCCCGCCGCCAGGCCCTGGCCGATGCCGAACTGGCGCAGCAACTGCAGGCCGAGCGCCTGGACGTGACGCTGCCCGGTCGTCGCCGCGGCGAGGGCGGCCTGCACCCCGTGTCGCTCAGCATCGAGCGCATCGAAGGCATCTTCGGCTCGATGGGTTTTGCCGTGGCCGACGGCCCGGAAATCGAAGCCGACTGGTTCAACTTCACGGCCTTGAACACGCCGGAAGACCATCCCGCCCGCTCCATGCACGACACTTTCTATGTCGAAGGTGGCCACCTGCTGCGCACGCACACCAGCCCCATGCAGGTGCGCTATGCCGTGCAGCACGTGAAGGCCCATGCCGAGGCCCTGGCCCGCGGTGAGCGCATCCCCGAGATCCGTGTGATCGCACCGGGCCGCACCTACCGCGTCGACAGCGACGCCACCCACTCGCCCATGTTCCACCAGTGCGAAGGCCTGTGGATCGGCGAGGCCGTCAGCTTTGCCGATCTCAAGGCCGTGCTGGGCGACTTCTTCTCGACCTTCTTCGAGACCGACAGCCTGGACATCCGCTTCCGCCCCTCGTTCTTCCCCTTCACCGAGCCCTCGGCCGAAGTGGACATCGCCTTCGCCTCGGGCCCGCTCAAGGGCCGCTGGCTGGAGGTGGGTGGCGCCGGCCAGGTGCACCCGAATGTGGTGCGCAATTTCGGCCTCGACCCCGAGCGTTACATCGGTTTTGCCTTCGGCCTGGGCCCGGATCGCCTCACGATGCTCCGCTATGGTGTGAATGACCTGCGCCTGTTCTACGAAGGCGATTTGCGTTTCCTGCAGCAGTTCCAGTGAGCGCGTGGGCCGGGCAGGGCGCCTGCCTGGTGTTTCGCGCCGTGTGTGCCACCCGACCGTTTGCCCTGGCCTGCTGGCCGGGCCGCAGTCGACCTGATCGGAGGAGATGACCATGACCACTGCCACCCCCGCTTCGACCCATGTTCGCGCCTGGGCTGCCCAAGAGGCTGCCAAGCCCGTCGTGCCTTTTTCGTACGACCCGGGCCCCTTGGGCGCCGAAGAGGTCGAGGTGCAGGTCGAGCATTGCGGCCTGTGTCACTCCGACCTGTCCCTGATCGACAACGAATGGGGCTTTTCGGGCTACCCGGTGGTCGGCGGCCATGAGGTCGTGGGCACGGTCGTGGCCCTCGGCGCTGCCACCAAGGGCCTGAAGCTGGGTCAGAAGGTGGGCATTGGCTGGATGGCCGGCTCGTGCATGGCCTGCAAGAGTTGCCTGGGCGGCGAGCCGCAGTTGTGCCGCGCCGGTCAGCCCACCATCGTGGGCCACCACGGCGGCTTTGCCGAGCGTGTGCGTGCGCACTGGCTCTGGACCTGCCCCATCCCGGAAAAACTTGATCCTGCCAAGGCGGGCCCCTTGCTGTGCGGCGGCGTCACCGTGTTTTCGCCCTTCCTGAACTTCGACATCAAGCCCACGCACCGTGTGGGTGTGGTGGGCATTGGCGGCCTGGGCCACCTGGCCCTGAAGTTCGCCCGCGCCTGGGGTTGCGAGGTCACGGCTTTCACCTCCAGCGACAGCAAGCGCGACGAGGCCCTGGCCCTGGGTGCGCACCAGGTGGTCTCCAGCGTCGATGCCAAGGCCATGAAGGCTGTGGCTGGCCGCCTTGACATGGTGCTGGTCACCGTCAACGTCATGCTCAACTGGAAGGCCCTGATGAGCACGCTGGCGCCCAATGGCCGCCTGCACCTGGTCGGCATCCTGCCCCAGCCCATGGAGGTCGAGGCCTTCCCGCTGATCGGTGGCCAGCGCAGCGTGTCGGGCTCGCCCACCGGCTCGCGCCAGGACATCGACACCATGCTCGAGTTCGCTGCTCGCCATGGCATCGAACCACAAACCGAACACTTCCCCATGAGCCGCATCAACGACGCGCTGGACCACCTGCGCGCCGGCAAGGCCCGTTACCGCGTGGTGCTGGACGCCGATTTCTGATCGCGCCGCGCCCACCACGACACCCGATTCCCAAGGATCCTTTCCATGCAATTCCCCGAGTCCTGGCTGCGTTCGTTCTGCAACCCTGACCTGACCACCCAGCAACTGGCTGACCTGCTGACCATGGCCGGCCTGGAGGTGGAAGAGCTGCAACCTGTGGCCCCTGCTTTCACGGGCGTCGTCGTGGGCCATGTGCTGGAAGTGGCCAAGCACCCCGATGCCGACCGACTGAACGTGTGCAAGGTCGACGCCGGCACGGGCGAGGTGCTGCAGATCGTGTGTGGTGCGCCCAATGTGCGCCCCGGCATCAAGGTGCCTTGTGCCACCGTGGGTGCTGCGCTGCCGCCCGGCGCAGATGGCAAGCCCTTCATGATCAAGAAGGGCAAGCTGCGCGGCGTGGAAAGCCTGGGCATGCTGTGCTCGGCCAAGGAGCTGGGCGTGTCGGAAGAGTCGAACGGCCTGCACATCCTGGCCGACGACGCGCCCGTGGGCCAGAACATCCGCGAGCACCTGCGCCTGGACGACACCCTGTTCACGCTCAAGCTCACGCCCAACCTGGCCCACTGCCTGAGCGTGGCCGGCATTGCGCGCGAGGTTTCGGCCCTGACCGGCGCCCCCCTGACGCTGCCGGCCATCGCCCCGGTGGTGCCTGCCATCGACAGCCGCCTGCCCGTGAAGGTGCAGGCCTCCGACCTGTGCGGCCGTTTCGGCGGTCGCGTCATCCGTGGCGTGAACCCCCAGGCCGTCACGCCGGCCTGGATGGTCGAGCGCCTGGCCCGCTGCGGCCAGCGTTCGGTGTCGCCCCTGGTCGACATCTCCAACTACGTGATGTTCGAGCTGGGTCAGCCCTCCCACGTGTTCGACCTCGACAAGATCCAGGGTGGCCTGACCGTGCGCTGGGGCCAGACCGGTGAGCAGCTCAAGCTGCTGAACGGCAACACCATCACGGTGGACGAGCAGGTGGGCGTGATCGCCGACGACGCCCAGCTGGAATCGCTGGCCGGCATCATGGGCGGTGACGCCACCGCCGTGGGCTACGACACCACCAACATCTACCTGGAAGCGGCCTTCTGGTGGCCCAAGGCCATTGCCGGCCGTGCCCGTCGCTACAACTTCTCGACCGATGCCTCGCACCGCTACGAGCGCGGCGTCGATCCGGCCCCCACGGCCCAGTACATCGAGCGCATCACCCAGCTGATCCTGGAGGTGTGTGGCGGCCAGGCCGGTCCGCTGGACGACCAGCAACTGGCCATGCCCGAGCGCAAGCCCGTGGTGCTGCGCCTGTCGCGCGCCCAGCGCGTGATCGGCATGCCCGTGAGCCAGGAGCAGGTGGCCACCGTGTTCCAGCGCCTGGGCCTGGCCTTCACGGTGGAAGGGCAGGGCGAGGCCGTGCAGTTCACCGTGAACCCGCCGAGCTGGCGCTTCGACCTGCAGATCGAAGAAGACCTGATCGAAGAAGTGGTGCGCGTGATCGGCTTCGACAAGCTGCCCCAGCGTGCCCCCAAGGCCCCCGTGGTGTCGGAAGCGCGCCCCGAGGCGCAGCGCGGCCTGTACGCCGTGCGCCGCATGGTGGCCGCTCGTGGCTATCAGGAAACCATCAACTTCAGCTTCGTGGAAGAAAAGTGGGAAGCCGACTTCGCCGGCAACACCGCCCCCATCCGCGTGCTCAACCCGATCGCCAGCCAGCTGGCCGTGATGCGCTCGACCCTGGTGGGCAGCCTGATCGACATCCTGCGCACCAACCTGTCGCGCAAAACTGCCGACCGCGTGCGCATCTTTGAAATCGGTCGCGTGTTCCGCAAAGACGCGTCCGTGCAGGACACCGACCGCACCGTGGGTGGCTTTGACCAGCCCGTGAAGGTGTCGGGTCTGGCCTATGGCCCGGCCGACGCCCAGCAGTGGGGCGTGGCCTCGCGCACGGTCGATTTCTTCGATGTGAAGGGTGATGTCGAGTCGCTGCTGGCCCCGCGTCAGGCCACCTTCACCGCTGTCGAGCACCCCGCCTTCCACCCGGGCCGCTGTGCCCAGGTGTCGGTTGACGGTGTGGCCGTGGGCGTGATCGGCGAGCTGCACCCCAAGTGGCGCCAGGCCTATGACCTGCCCAACGCGCCGGTGCTGTTCGAGCTCGATGCCTCGGCCCTGACGCAGCGCACCGTGCCGGCCTTCACCTCGGTGCCGCGCATGCAGTCGGTGTTCCGTGACCTCGCCCTGGTGGTGGCCGACACCACCGCCCACGACACCGTGATCTCGGCCATCACCTCGGCCGATGCCGATGGCCTGGTGCGTGGCGCACGCCTGTTCGACATCTACAAGCCCAAGCAGCCCGTGGCCGGCATGGCCGACGACGAGCGCAGCCTGGCCGTGCGGGTGGAACTGCGCGACGACGAGCAGACCCTGACCGACGAGCGCATCGACGCCGCCATGAAGGCCGTGCTGGCCAGCGTGGGCGACAAGGCCGGCGCGCGCGTGCGCGCCTGAGCACACACCCAGGAGGCCAAGGACCATGAACGACAAGCTCAGTGACATGCCGGGCCTGATGCCCACGCTCGAAACGCCCACGTTGACCAAGGCCGAACTGTCGGACCTGCTCTTCGAGCGCCTGGGCCTGAACAAGCGCGAATCGAAAGACATGGTCGAAGCCTTTTTCGACCTGGTGCACGAGGCTCTGGCCAAGGGCGATGACGTGAAGCTGTCGGGGTTTGGCAACTTTCAGATCCGCCAGAAGGCTGCGCGCCCCGGGCGGAATCCGCGCACGGGTGAAGTCATCCCCATCGAGGCCCGTCAGGTGGTCACCTTTCACGCCAGCGCCAAGCTCAAGTCGATGGTGCAAGGTGACATTCCGGCCGGCGAGGATCTGGAGTAAAGTGCACGTCCCGGCGTTGCCGCCGGGAGAGGTCTGCCCGCCGGCGCGATGCATGGCGCGGCGCCCGTCAAGCCCCAGGTGAGGTGAGGCAAGGTGAGTCAGGAAGATCTTGATCAGCAGGTCGATGACGCCGTGAGCGTGGCTGCGCCCAGTGGGAGCTCGCCGACAGTTCCCGTGGCGGCACCCAAGGTTCGTGCGCGTGCCCTCAACCGGCCGGCTGCGGTCGATGCCGGTCGCCAGGAGGCGCGCGTTGGTGTGCCCGCCGCTCTGCCTGCCGCTGTGCTGCCGCCCATTCCTGCCAAGCGCTACTTCACCATCGGTGAGGTCAGCGACCTGTGTGGCGTGAAGCCCTATGTGTTGCGCTATTGGGAACAGGAGTTCCAGCAACTGCGGCCCATGAAGCGGCGCGGCAACCGCCGTTACTACCAGCACCACGAAGTGCTGCTGGTGCGCCGCATCCGTGAGCTGTTGTACGAGCAAGGCTTCACCATCAGTGGCGCCCGCAACCAGCTGCATGACCACATCTCGCATGCGTCTGCCGCCGGCGCTGCGTCGGACATGACGCCGACGGTGGACCGCCAATCCACACCCTTGCAGCGGGCTGTGGCCACAGGTGCCGCACTGGTGAGCGCAGAGCCGGTGGCGCATTGGCACGGCATCGACATGGCCCTGCTGGCAGCCCAGCATCCGGCGGCCGTCGAGGCCATGCGTGCCGAATTGTTGGCCATTCGCGACATCCTGGGCTGAGTTGCGGTGGCCCTCCGCAATCACTGCAACTTTTGCAGCTCGCTTGCGAAAACAACAAAAACCGTGCTATAGTTTAATTCTTGTCGGGGCGTAGCGCAGCCTGGTAGCGCACTTGCATGGGGTGCAAGGGGTCGCGAGTTCGAATCCCGCCGCCCCGACCAAGAAATCACGAGCCGCAGCAGAGCAATCTGCTGCGGCTTTCGTGTTTTTGGGTCCTTGAGTCGCCTGGTTTGATTTGTCGAAGCCTGCCCCGGCAGGACCGAGGCGATGTTTCAGGCCACCACGGCATAGCCTTCTTCTTCGATCGCAGCCTGAACGCTGGCGCGTGCATGTTCGGTGGTCACGCTCACGTGGCCTTGCTTGCCTTCCAGCAGCGTCACCTGCACGTGTGCCTGGGGGTCCAGTTCGGCCACGGCCTGGCTCACGGCGCGAACGCAATGCTGGCAACTCATGCCCTGGACGTGAAACTCGTGGGTCGTGTTCATGGTGTTTCTCCTTCGGGTTCAATGAGGTCAATGTTGCAAGTGTGCCCGGGACCCGGGAATTCAAGGCATCTTGACCTTTGGCGTGAAGTGCCAGCGGCTAAACTTCAGCCTTGGCCGTCCGTAGCTCAACCGGATAGAGCAACTGCCTTCTAAGCAGTAGGTCGGGGGTTCGAGTCCCTCCGGACGGGCCACACACCACTCAATGCCGGATGCTGATCATGCTGGATGCGATCAAACGCCTTTTCGGCGGTGCAACGGCCCCCGCGGGGCAGGAAAGCAAGGTGCTGGCCCAATGGGCCAAGGAAGCGGGGCTGTCCTTCAAGACAGTGTCGCAGGCGCCGGGCGGCGTTGTCATCATCAGTCCCCAAGGCTGGCGCGCCGAGTGGGGACCTTCCCAGCGCCCCTACATCAAGGGGCAAGAGTTGCGCTTCCGCTTCGAGTCTGGCGTGCCCGGTGATGTGCAGGCCTTGCTGCTCACACGCACCCTGGCCCACGTGCTGGAAGCCGATGTGTTCGACAGCTTCACCGATGCCATGCAGACCCGGGTCGACAACACCCTGCCTGACGAGATGCGCTGGCTGGCCATGCACCCCAAGGTGTCGTTGCAGGCCTTTCCTGCCCTGGCCAAGCGTTTTCTGCTGATCGCCAATGCCGAACCTGTGCTCCTGAACTGGCTCGATGCCGAGTTGGGTGAGGCCCTGGAGAAGGCCGCCACTTCGTGGTGGACCGACCCCATGCCGCTCGTGATCACGCTGAACCGGGGTATTTTGACCTTGCGCAGTGATTGCCGCGGCCTGAGTGTCGAGCAGTTGCGCAAGTTGTCGAGCTTGTTCGATCTCATGGCACGAAGGCTGGCTCAGCCTTGAGCCCCGCTCAGGGCTTTTTTCTCTGCAGAAATGCCTGAATGGCATGCCCAGCCTCCAGGCTCAGAAGGTTGTCCATGAAGTGATGCTGCTCCTGCTGCAGCTGTGCACCCAGCGGCTGGTGGGGGGCGTCGTTCACCAGCTCTTTCATGCTGGCCAGCACGCCCTGAGGCACTTGGGCCAGACGCTTGGCCAGCGCGAGCGCTGCGCTGCGTGCGGTACCTGAGGGCACCACTTCATGCACCAAGCCAGCTTGCTGCAGTTGGTGAGCGCTGCGCTCGTCGCCGCTCCATAACCATGCCAGTGCCTGTCCCCGGCTGAGCTGGCGGGTCAAGTGCCAGCTTCCACCACCGTCTGGCGACAGTCCGACCCGGCTGTAGGCGCTCACAAAACGCGCACTGTCGCTTGCCACCACCAGGTCGCAGGCCAGAGCCAGCGACAGCCCGCCGCCAGCCGCTACGCCTTCGACAGCAGCGATCACGGGCTTGGGGCTGGTGCGCAAGGCCTCCACCCACCGGTGAAAATCCTCGACATGGCGAGCTTGTTGCGCGGGGTCGTGAACCCTCAGGTGTGACAGGCGCTGCAGGTCGCCTCCGCCGCAAAAGTGCTCACCGCTGCCGGTCAGCACCACCGCGCGCACGCCGGGATCGGCGTCGGACACGTTCAGCAGCTCCACACCAGCGGCGTAAACCTGTGGCGACAGTGCGTTGCGTGTGGCTGGCCCCGACAGCGTGATCAGCAGTGTCTGGTCAATGCGTTCGGTGAGTAATTCAGTGGTCATGGGTGTCAAAAATTTGTTACGGTTTCATCATGTGCCTGCGGGCTAATGATGACCTGAGTCAGCAGGTCCGCGTGATAGAGTGATTCTCTGGCCTGAAATCTGAGATATGAAGAACGTCAACAGACTGCCGGTGGTGTGCGCCATCGGGGTCTTGATCATGGGGATTGCTGCACCGGCGTGGTCGCTGGGGTTCGGCCGTCCCGTGAGTCGGGCCATCCTCGGTGAATCTTTCCAGGCCACGGTGCCTTTGAGACTCGAGGCAGGTGAAGAGTTCGACGACAAGTGCCTGGTCGCCGACGTCTACTTTGGCGACGACAAGGTCGAAACTTCCCGTGTGCAAGCCCAGTTGCTGCCGGGCAAAGGCACCGAGCGCAGTGTGCGCATCAGCACCGCAGCGGTCGTCAACGAGCCGGTGGTGACGTTGTACCTGGCTGCAGGTTGTTCGGCAAAGGTCAGCCGGAAATTTGTGGCCTTTGCCGACCCACCCCAGTTGGCCGCCCTTTCGGACGCGTCGGTGGTCGATGCAGGGCAGGGCAGTGTCACTCCTGCCGGCACGCCCTCCGCGGCCTCTCCCGCGTTGCCTTTGGGCTCAGCAGTTGCCCGAGGAAGCGCCAGGGTCGATGCCCACCCTCTGGAGTCCCGCGACGAATCGCGCAGCACCCGTGGTCGCTTTCCCGCACCGGCCAATGTCGATGCCGGTGCTCCTCGTGCGGTACGGCCCTCGACCTCGGCTTCCGTGGGTGGAGCCGATGCTGCCCCTGTGTCTCGTGCGGCCGAGTCGCCGCCCCCCAGGTCCAGCAAGGTCGAGCAACGTTTGGCTGCAGCCCGCCGAGACCGGTTGTCCGCGCGACTGGACGCTAGCACTTCAGCCCGTCCGGCGGCGTCGCGCCTCGTGCTGGACCCGGTCGAGACCGACGCCACCATCGCGCCGTCATTGATGATGTCGTCCGAGCTCAAGGGCGGGCTGGACGTTGACTCTCCCCAGGCCCAGGAGCGGCGTGCCGCCGCTGCTGCTCTGTGGGCGGCCATGAACGCCTCGCCCGAACAGCTGGCCCGCGATCGCACCCGCATGCAGGAGTTGGAGCAGCGACTTGCACGCCTGCAGCAGGATTCGGTGGCCGCCCGCGAAAAGGTGCTGGCCTTGGAAGCTCGCGTGCGCGAGGCAGAGGAAGGCAAGCTCACTCAGCCCCTTGTGATGGGCCTGGCCGGTGTCAGTGCCTTGCTTGCTGCGGCTTTGTTCTATGTGGTTCGACGGCAAAAGCCGGCCGAAGCTCAGGCCACTTGGTGGCAGCCTGAAGATGAGCCCTCGCCCCCGGCTGATGGTGAGTCCCGTACCCCGCTGGCCGAGCCTGCACTGGACCGAACCGCCGCTGAGTTTGTGGCCATGGAGCCAGCGAGTGTTCGGTCGGTTGTGGCATCTGGCCCTGTGTCACCCCTCGAGGAGCCTACGCCAGTCGTGTCATCGGTTGATCCGATGATCATGCCCGCAGCCAACTCAGGCACACCGGTGGCGCTTCCCACCGTGCCGGTCGTGCCGCCGCCCGTCAGCATCAGCTCGGTCAACCCGGAAGCTTCCGAGGCCGTGCGAGCCCTGAGTGTTGAAGAGCTCATCGACCTGGAGCAACAGGCCGAGTTCTTCAGCGTGCTGGGTCAGGACGATGCAGCCATCGAATTGCTGGAAAGCAGCATCCACAACACGGCAGGCTCCAGCCCGCTGCCGTTCCTCAAGTTGCTTGAGATGTACCAGCGCTTGGGTCGTCAGGACGACTACCAGCGTGTGCAGGCCGAGTTCAACCAGCGCTTCAATGCCTACGCGCCTGCTTGGGACGCCGACCTGTCACATGGTCACGCCCTGAGCGAATACCCGGGCGTGCTGGAGCGGCTGCAGGCCATTTGGTCCTCTCCGTCGCAGGCCATGAGCGTGTTGCAGAAGTCTCTGACGCGGCCCGATGAAACTGTCGAGACCTTCGACCTGCCGGCCTACCGCGAACTGCTGTTCCTGTATGCCGTCGCGCGTGACCTGTCCGAGCGCGAGTCTCAAGACCGTCCGGCGGTTGACCTGCTGGCCCGTGAGGCTCAGGCCCTGACCATGGTGCCCGATATCGATCTCGACGAGCCCACCGCGGTGGCGCCCTTGATGGCCACGCGGCCTGTCAAGGCCACGCCCGACGCGCGGCCCAGTTTCAGCTTGGATCTTTCGTTGGACGACTTGTCTGGCGACCACATCGAGCGGCCAGCCGGCGCAGGTGATGTGGCGCAGCGCGATGCAGAGATGCGCGAGCCCAACGCAGCCATGCCGGGCGTGGTGCCTGTCGAGGACAACATGACCTTGGCGCCAGCCGACCAGTCCAGTGGGCCTTCAAGGCGATGAATCTGGCTTTGGATGTGGTTGCGCAGCGCCTCTGCGAGTCAGCGCCCTCGGCTGTCATGCGCGGTCACAGTGCTCCGTGATCGTTCTGCGGCATTGACTCACCCGCCTGCACGGCTTGTTTGATCAGGGCCCGGTTCAGCCGCGGTGAAAGCAGCTCGGCCAGCGTCACCACAAACTCGCGCAAGTAGGTGCCGCGCTTGAAGGCCACCCGGGTCACGTTGCTGCCAAACAGGTGACCCAAAGGCTGCACGGCCATGTCGCCGCCGACGCCAAACAGCGGGTCGTCGCGCACGGCCATTTCGGACACCAGGCCCACCCCCAACCCCAGGCGGCTGTAGGTCTTGATCACGTCAGCATCGATGGCCTCCAGCACCACCTGCGGCGCCATGCCCCGTTGCGCAAACACCTGGTCGATGCGTGAGCGTCCTGCAAAGGCCGCGTGATAGCACACCAGGGGTTGCTCGGCCAGTTGTTCCAGGGTGATCCGAGTGCTCTGCCGCGCCAGTGGGTGGTCCACCGGCATCACGGCCACGTGCTGCCATTCGTAGGCAGGCAGGGTGATCAGGTCGGCAAAGTCGGCCAGTGATTCCGTGGCCAGGCCGATGTCGGCCACATCGTCCAGCACCATGCGGGCCACCTGCTGTGGCGTGCCCTGGTGCAGGCTGATCGACACTTTGGGGTAGCGCTGGCGCAGCGCGGCCACCGAGGCGGGCAGCACGTAGCGCGCCTGGTTGTGGGTGGTCGCGATCGACAGGGTGCCGGCGTCCTGCTTGGCGTATTCGGCGCCGATGCGTTTGAGGTTGGCCAGCTCACGCAGGATCACATCGATCGACTGAAGCACCTGCTCGCCTGGCTCGGTCACGCGCTTGAGTCGTTTGCCATGGCGCACGAAGATGTCCACCCCCAGCTCTTCTTCCAGCTCCAGAATGGCCTTGGAGATGCCGGGCTGCGAGGTGTGGAGGGCTTTGGCGGTCTCGGTCAGGTTCAGGTTGCGGCGAGCCGCTTCCCAGGCAAATCTCAGCTGGTGCAGGTTCATGCGTGAGCCTTTCAGGGCAGGGCGGCAGCCAGGTGCCTCAGGCCTTCGGCGTCAGTCCTGCCAGCTCTGCGGCCGAGCGTGCGAGGGCCTGCACCAGGGTGTCGGTTTCGCCGACCGCCGGGGCCAGTCGCCAAGCCACGTCAGGGTGTCGGGCCTGAAGCTGGCTCATCAGCTCGGGCAGGTCCTTGCGCACGTGGCCACCGGCACCCAGGAACAGCGGCACCACGGTCACTTCGGTGCAGCCGGCCTTCACCAGCCTGTCGCCGCCTTCGATCAGGTCGGGCTGCATGAACTCCAGAAAGGCCAGCTCGACCGGCACCTTGCCGTGGGCGGTCGGCTGCTCTGCCAGCAAGGCCTGGGTGCGCTGGAAGGGGATGGCCCAGTTCGGGTCACGGGCGCCATGGGCGAACAGCAAGATGCCAGGGGTCATGTGGGCCTCAACGGTTGCGGACCAGCCAGACGAATGCCGACAGGGCCATCAGGGTGTAGAACAGGCTGGGCGCCAGGGCGGACAGCCAGGGTGACCATTGGTGGATCAGGCCCAGGTGGCTGCTGACATGGTTGGCCAGCACGAAGCTGATGCCCAGCATGATGCCGCCAAAGATCTTCAGGCTCATGCCGCCACTGCGCGCCTGCAGGTAGGCAAACGGCAGGGCCAGCGACATCATCACCAGGCAGGCCAGCGGAGCGAAGGTCTTTTTCCAGAACTGCAATTCGTACTTCTGCACGGCCTGGGCGTTGCGAGCCAGATGGCGGGTGTACTGCCACAAGGCGGCTGTGGACATGGTGTCGATCGGCAGCACGGAGGCCGCGACCACGTCGCCTGACAGGCGACTGTCCCACACCAGGGTGTCGAGCTTGCGCGTGTGTGCCAGCACATCGCCCACGGTGTCTTCCCGGGCCTTCGTGGCGTGGTGCCAGAGGGTTTGCTCCACACCCTGCAGGTGCCATCGGGAAGCCTGCTCGCCGAGTGGCTCGATGCGCGCCGATTGGGCTGACAGCCGCCGCACCAGCCGGCCTTCGCGGTTGAACTCGAACACGCGCACGGCCAGGAATTCCTGGGCGCCGCGTGCCGCCCCCACATTGACGGTCAGCGTGTGGCCTTGTCCGGACGCATCGGATGCGTCTCGCAACCATGCGCCGCCCCGGCCCAGGGTGACTTCCGCCCGCCCGTCGAAGCGCGCCTTGTGCCGTGCCAGCTGCTGCTCGCCCCAGGGCGCAGCCCACTCGCCCATGGCAAAGGTGAGGGCGGCGGCCAGCAGCCCGAGCAGCCCCAGCAGGCGCAAGGCGCGGCCCGGGCCCAGGCCGCCGGTGCGCAAGATGGTGTATTCGGAGGTCTGGGCCAGCCGTGCCAAAGCCGAAATCGAGCCGATCAGCAAGGTGATCGGGAAGATGTCGTACAGGTGCCCAGGCAGCTGGTAGGCGCAGCTCAGCAAGGCGTCGGGCAGTCGGTAGCCGTCGCGGCCGAGCCGCTGCAGCTCGTCGACCAGGTCAAAAAACAGGAACAGAGCCAGGAAGGCCAGGGTGACGAACAGCACCGCGCCCAGGATCTGGCCGTACAGCAGTTTGCGGACGGTCTTCATGCGCGGGCCCCTCGTGGTTGCCAGCGGCCTCGCCAGGTGCCGTCTCGCCAGTACAGCCAGGCCAGGGCCCCCAAGGTCACGGCCCCATGCACGGCAAACAGGCCCACGCCTTCGCGCATGCGCCCGCTGGCCACCCACGACTGCACCAGCGACTGCAGGTTGTAGTACACGATGAACACCAGCAGGGCCCACACCATCGACCAGCTGTTGGCGCGGCGCACCTGATCGGAGCTGCTGACCAGTGCGATGAGCACCAGGTTCATGGCCGCCCAGACCGTGCCCAGTCGCCAGACCAGCTCGGCGCGGTCGGTGCGGTTCGTGCTGGTCACCAGATCCAGTGTGGGCTTGTTGCGTGCTTTGTCGGTGCTGGTGATGGCCCCGGGTGCATCACCCAGCAGCACTTCTGCCTGGTCGAACTTGGCCCGCGACTTCATGCCGGTGTCCAGGTGGGTTTCGACCCGCTCGCCGCGTCGCAGCACCAGATGGCGCAGGCCGTCGCGCGTGATCACGCGGCCTTCTTCGGCGGTGATCACCGATTCAACCTGGCCGATGGTGGTCACGATGAACACCTGTCGGCCCACCGTCTCGGCGTCGGAGTGGCTGTCGATGAAGAACACCTTGCGTCCGTCGGCCGAGGTCTGGAACTGGCCGGGTGCCACGCGTGCGATGTCAGAGCGCTGCTCGAACCGCTCTTTGATCTGCTGCGCCTGGTTCTGTGACCATGGGCGCACCACCAGCACCAGCAGGGCCAACACGGCCAGGATGGGCCAGGCCATCTGCCACAAGGGTTTGATCAGGCGCGACAGCTTCACGCCGCTGGCCTGCCAGACCACCAGTTCGCTGTCGCGCTGCAGGCGGGCGAGCATGCCCACGGCGGCGGCGAACAGCGCCAGGCTGATCAGCACGGGCGTCTGATTGAACAGGCTGTAGCCCAGCAGCAGACTCACGTCGGCCACGGCCACACTGCCTTTGGCGGCCAGACCCAGCATGCGGATCAGGATCATGGTCAGCACCACCGTCAGCAGCACCACCAGCGTCCCGACAAAGCCACGCCAGGCCTCTCGGCGCAGGGAGGAATCGAATAACATCACTCAGCTTCAACTCAATCCGTCCATTATGGACGCGCACCGCATGGACTACCGCACCCTGGTGGCTTCTGGCTCGGCACTTTCCAGCCTTTCGGCCGATGCCCTGCTCCTGATCCTCACGCCCGAACAGTCCCGCACCGGCGCCCAGGCGCTCGATGCCCTGATCGCCGAAGCCGTCAAGGCCGGTGACCTCGAGCTGAAAGACGGCAAGTCGCTGTATGTGCACCGCCCGGCAGGGCTCAAGGTTCCGCGCCTGGCCATCACGGTGGCGGGGGGCACGTCGGTGCGTCAGTTCAAGGCCGCTGTCGGCCGTTTGCTGGGGCAGGTGCGCGGCCAGACCGTGGCCCATGCGGCGCTGGCACTGGCCGACGGCCTGTCGTGCTCGGCCGCGCAGGCTGAAGCCCTGGCGGTGGCCGCGGAAGAGGGCGCTTACACCTACCGCCTGACCAAGCCCTCGGCGCCTGAGCCCGCAGCCTTGCGCAAGCTCACGGTGGCCGTGCCTGCCGATGCCTTGGCGGCCGTCAAAGCCGGTCTGGCCCAGGGGCAGGCCCTGGGTGCCGGCGTGAACTTCGCGCGTGAACTGGCCAACCGTCCGGGCAACCACTGCACCCCCACCGTGCTGGCCAACGAGGCCAAGGCCCTGGGAAAGCAGTTCCGCCACATCCAGGTCGAAGTGCTGGAGCGCCCGGCCCTGGAAAAGCTCGGCATGGGTTCGTTCCTGTCGGTGACCAATGGCTCGGCCCAGCCGCCCAAGTTCATCGTCATGCGCTACGAAGGCGCAGGCAAGTCGCAGGCGCCCGTGGTCCTGGTGGGCAAGGGCATCACCTTCGACACGGGGGGCATTTCGATCAAGCCCGCCGCCGAGATGGACGAAATGAAGTTCGACATGGGCGGCGCTGCGTCGGTGCTGGGCACCTTCCGCGCGCTGGCTGAACTCAAGCCCAAGGTCAACGTGATCGGCCTGGTGCCCTCGTGCGAGAACATGCCCAGCGGCACAGCCACCAAGCCCGGTGATGTGGTGCGCAGCATGTCGGGCCAGACCATCGAGGTGCTGAACACCGACGCCGAAGGCCGCCTGATTTTGTGCGACGCCCTGACCTACGCCGAGCGTTTCAAGCCCGCCGTGGTGGTGGACATCGCCACACTGACAGGTGCATGCGTGATCGCCCTGGGGCACATCCACACCGGCTTGTTCTCGGCCGACGACGAACTGGCGCATGCCCTGCTGCAGGCCGGCCAAACGGCCCAGGACACCGCCTGGCGCATGCCCATGGACGAAGAATATGGCGATGCCCTCAAGAGCAACTTTGCCGACCTGGGCAATGTGGGCGGGCGCGCTGGTGGTTCCATCACGGCGGCCGTGTTCCTGAGCAAGTTCGCCAAGGCCTACCGCTGGGCCCACCTGGACATCGCCGGCACGGCCTGGAAATCGGGCGCCGCCAAGGGCGGTACCGGTCGTCCTGTGCCGCTGCTGACCCACTTCGTGCTGGGGCAGGCAGGCGAGGGGGCGCTGGCGCCGGTCGCCGCATCCAAGACCGTCAAGGCCACCAAGGCTGCCAAGGCTGCCAAAGCGAGCAAGGCCCCCAAGGCCTCGCCTGCTGTAGCACCGGCCAGCCGTGCGCGCAAACCCAAGGCTTCGGCCTGATTCAGTGGGGCGTGCTGCATGACCACGGTCGAGTTTCACCACGGCATGCCCGACAAGCTGGCCTACGCTTGCCGGCTGCTGCGCAAGGCCTACCGCAGCGGGGCCACCGTCGTGGTCACGGGCGACAGCGCCACCTTGCGCCAGCTCGACCGCCAGCTCTGGACCTTCGACGAAGAAGAGTTCGTGCCCCATGTGTGCGCCGTGGGCGGTCAGGCCTTGCCTGAGCGACTGCATCAAACGCCCATCTGGCTGACCGACCAGCCCGCGCAGGCACCGGCCGGGCGCCAGGTGCTGATCAACCTGGGGCGCGACATGCCCGTGGGTATCGAACCCTTCGCGCGCTTTTTCGATGTGGTGTCCAGCGAGCCCGAAGACGCTGAACTGGGGCGGCAGCGCTGGCGCGCGTACAAGGCGCAGGGCTGGACCGTGCGCGCCCATGTGGCATCCTCCGAACCATGAGTTTCCCGCCCCGACCTGCCGCCCCCACTGTGGCGCGCCACGTGCCCACCCTCACCGAGGTCATCGAGGTGCAGCCGCAACCTTTGCCTGAACCGACGGTGGATCTGGCATTGCCCCAAACTGAGGCCGAGCCGGCCCTGGCGGATGGCGCGGTGGTGGAGTCGGTGGGCCGCATCGATGTGCCCGACCTGGTGCTGGCAGACGCTGTGCTGACGCCTGCGCCGGACACGCCGCGCGCCGCGCAGGCCGATGACATGCAGCCCCTTGCGCAGGGCCATGAAGCGGCCAGTGCGCCGGTGCTTTCCGAGCAAGACCGCGCGGTGCTGCCGCGTGCGGTTCTGCGTCCATCTGCGCTGACGCCTCCGGACGCCGGTCTGGTGCCGTCTGCGAGCACTTCGCCTGCGATGCCTTCACCCCTGCCGTCCGCCGCGCTTGCCGGTGCGCGGCCCGCGTCCGATGTGCGTGGTCTGGCCATCGACGAGGCCCAGATCGTGCAGCGCGTGCACGCCGATCTGCAGCGTCAGATCGACGGCATGCTCGAGTACCGGCTGCGCGAGGCCATGGCACCTGTGCTGGCCCGCACCACCGAACTGCTGGTACGCGAATTGCGGCAAGAGCTCAGCAAAACCATGAAAGACGTGGTGGCGCGTGCCGTGGCCCAGGAGGTGGCCCGCCAGCGCAGCCGCCAGGGTCAATGAATCTTTTCCCCTCACACACAGGAGTCGACATGCAATTCAACCCCGCCTGGAGTCTGGTGGCCCTGGCCGTCGCATCCAGCCTGCCCGCCGTGGCCGCCGATGTGGTCGTCAAGATCGGCCATGTGGCGCCGGTGTCCGGCCCTCAGGCCCACTACGGCCGAGACAACGAAAACGGCGCCCGCCTGGCCGTCGACGAGCTCAATGCCCAGGGGGTGAAGATCGGTGGCAACAAGGTGCGCTTCGAGCTGGTGGCCGAAGACGACGCGGCCGACCCCAAGCAGGGCACCGCCGCTGCCCAGAAGCTGTGTGACAGCAAGGTCAACGGCGTGGTGGGGCACCTGAACTCGGGCACCACCATCCCGGCGGCCAAGGTGTACGACGGTTGCGGCCTGCCCATGGTCACGCCCTCGGCCACCAACCCGCAGCTCACGGCCCTGGGTTACAAGAACGTGTTCCGTCTGCTGGCCAACGACAACGCCCTGGGTGCGGGCCTGGCCCAGCATGCCAAGAATGTGCTCAAGCTCAAGAAGGTTGCCATCATCGACGACCGCACGGCCTATGGCAAAGGCGTGGCCGAGGTCTTCACCAAGACCGCTCGCCAGTTGGGCATGGAAGTGGTCAGCGAGCAGTTCACCAACGACAAGGCCGTTGATTTCTCGGCCATCCTGACCGCCATCAAGTCGAAGAAACCTGATGGCATCTTCTTCGGTGGCATGGACCCGCAAGCTGGCCCCATGCTGCGGCAGATGCAGCAGCTCGGCATGAGCAAGGTCTACGTGTTCGGCGGTGACGGCATCTGCACCGAGAAGCTGTCCGAGCTGTCCAGCGGTGCGCGCACCCTGGGCAATGTGGTGTGTGCCGTGGGTGGCGCCTCGCTCGACAAGCTGGCCCAGGGCAAAGCCTGGCGCGGCCGTTACGACGCCAAGTTCCCGGGGCAGTTCCAGGTCTATTCGCCTTACACCTACGATGCCACCATGGTGCTGGTGGACGCCATGAAGCGCGCCAACTCGACCGACCCGAAGGTGTACGCGGCCAAGCTGGCATCGACCGATTACCAGGGTGTGACCGCCAAGGTGAAGTTCGAGCCCAACGGCGAACTGGTGAGCCCGGCCATGACCCTGTACGTGTACAAGGGTGGCAAGCGCGTGGCGCTGAACTGAGCACTTGCTGCGGCATTGAAAAGCCCGATTCGTGTTATAGTCTCGGGCTTCCGGAGAGATGGATGAGTGGTTTAAGTCGCACGCCTGGAAAGCGTGTGTGGGTTAATAGCCCACCGCGGGTTCGAATCCCGCTCTCTCCGCCAAAATTCTGATTCGTCAAAAAACCCCAAGTGATTGTTTCGCTTGGGGTTTTTTGCTTTTGGTGTGCCTGAAATACGGCCGCCCATCATCCGGCCCGTCATTGTGAAAACACTTGGGCTCAGCCCTGCAAACCCTCAACGCTCATGCCATGTTCAGCCAGCCAGGCCTTGCGGCGCGTGTAGTCCGGCATGGCGCGCTCCACCCTCTGCCAGAACTCTGGCGTGTGATGGGGTTCATGCAGGTGGGCCAACTCGTGCACCACCACGTATTCGGCGATTCGCGCAGGCAACAAGATCGTCTTCCAGTGGAAGTACAGGCGCGCGCCCTTGCCGCATGAGCCCCAGCGATAGCCCAGATCTTGCACATTCAAGCCTGAGGGGTGGGCTTCCATGCGGTCGGCAAAGGCAATGACTTTGCTTTCCAGCCAGGGCTTGGCGCGCTCGCTGTACCAGCGAACCATGTGCGTGCTGCCCTCAATGGCCGTGGCCTTGGGCATCACGAATCTTCCCCCGGTCAGCTTGACTGGGCCGGCTGGGCCATCGATCAGGCGCAGGCGGTAGGTTCTGCCCAGGTAGGTGAGGCCTTCGCCGTCCACAAACACCTTGCGAGGCACCACATGCTGCAAGGCTTCTTTCCTGGCCAGTTGCTTGTAGACCCAGGCCCGTTTGCGCATCACGAAGTCGCGCAGCTGCGCCTCTGGCACACCAGGCGGGCATGACAGCACCAGGTCGCCCATGCGCCCCACGGTGATGCCCAGGGTGCGCCTGGCGGCACTGAGCCTCACGTCAAAGGTCAAGTCGTCAGCCACCAAGGTGTTCATGCTTGCAGCAGCCTGTCATGGTTGGCTCTGGCCAGGGCCATCAGCTTGTCCACCAGGGCGTCCAGCTCGGGCGCAGGCAGCAGGCGTGAGTGCATCAAGCGCTCAAACACCGAAGTGGCCAGCGCATCTTGTGCAGGTTGGCGGTTGGGACGCCAGAAGTTGGGCACCAGCTCGGCCGCGATGGTGTCGACCACCTCCACTGTCAGGCCCACCAACTTTTGCCGCTCAGCCTCGGTGATACTGCCTTCGCCCACTGCCGTGTCCAAGATCAAACGCAGGAAGGGACCGTAATGCTCAGGCACCTCTGGCAGCCGATCGTCTTGGGTGACATGGCCTTGCTTGATGTCTTGCACCATGCTGGTCAAGGCTTTCACCAGCTCGTCCCACTCTTCGCCCAGTTTGTCGAGCAGGTCCTTCAGGCGCTCGCTGAGCTTGCGGTAGGCCACCGGGTCTTGGTCGATGTGCTCGCGGATGTGGGCGCGGATGGCGTGCTCCATCTCGGAGGCCTTGGCGCGGTCGTTGGGCTCGCGGGAGACCTGGGCGCCAAAGTCTGCATCGGTCAGCGACACGGGTGGGATCTTGGGGTTCACGCCCATCGAGATCACATGGTCGTCGATCAGTTTACGCACCTTGGCGCCGACATCTTTGCCCAGCACCTGGGTGTCTCGGTAGCGGTTGCGGGCGCGGGCGTAGATGAAGGCCAGCAGCTTGGCATCAGCGGCAAAGGGCAGGCCCTCTGGACGTGGCAAGACCACATCGAGCAGGTTCAGGAAGCCCTTGAGCTTCACGCCAAACTCGGCGCGCAGGCGCTCACTGCCCAGCAGCTCCACACAGGCTTCAATGTCCGACAAAGATTCCACGCCCCGGCTGCGGAACAGGTCCACCACCCGCAGGTGGCGGTCGCGCAGCACCGGGATCTCGTCTTTCAGGCTTTGTAGCGCGCCGTCGATGTCTTCGTCGGCATACACGCTCAAGGCTTGCTTGAGGTGATAGGCCAGGCCGTAGTAATCGACCACGATGCCGAACTTCTTGCCGTGGCCCGTGCGGTTCACGCGGGCGATGGTCTGCAGCAGCTCGGCCTCGCGAATGGGGCGGTCCAGGTACATCACGCCCTCAATGGGCGCATCAAAGCCTGTCAGCAGCATCGATTTGACGATCAGGAAGGCCAGCGGGTCGCTTGGCTTTTTGAAGCGCTTGATGCTGTGCTCGTGAGTTGCGCTGTCGGTCCATGTCTTCCAGGCTGGGTCGTCGTTGTTGCCGCCAGAAATGACGGGCGCAAACTCCATGGCACGCAGGGTGGCGATGTGCCGCCACGCCTGAACCTGCGCCTGCACGGCAGCGGGGCGGGTGCACAAGGCTTCGTCGCTCATGGCCTTGTCTTGGCCGCTCAGTGCTTCGGCCTCAGTGACCAGCGCGTCACGGGCCTCCTTCAATGCATCCAGGTAGCGCACCACAGCCAAGCGGCTGTAGGCCACCACCTGGGCCTTGAAGCCGTTGGGCAGGATGTGGGTGACGTAGTGGCGCAGCATGTCACGCGCCTTGTCACGGATCAGGTCAGGCGCCTCGAAGATCTGGCCCTTGGTGGCGTACTTCTTGCGGATGGCCTCTAGCTCTTCGGGCGTGTGATCCCGGAAGAGGTCTTCAAACAGTTCGTCGAGGTTGGCGTCGTCCTTGATGGCGCCTTGGGCTGTGCGGCCTTCGTACAAGATGGGCACGATGGCGCCGTCTGCTTCGGCCTCGCGGATGGTGTAGCGGTCAATGAACTCGCCAAACACTTCGTGCGTGCGCTTTTTGTCGCCCATCAGGATGGGCGTGCCAGTGAAGCCAATGCGGGCGCAGTTGGGCAGGCCCACTTGCAGGGCGGCATGCAGGTCACCCGACTGGCCGCGGTGGGCTTCGTCCACCAGCACCAGGATGGTGTCGTCTTCGTTGAGCACCTCGGCCATCTCAGGTTCACTGGTGCGGATCGGGGCGCCGCGCTGGGGCAGGTCGGCAGCGGTGAGGCCTGCCTCGCCCACGGCGTCGCCCGTGCGCTGCTTCTGGATCATGCCGAACAGCAGGCCAGGGCCCTTGATGCGCAGCATGGCCTTGAGCTTGTCGGCCGTGGTGGCGCGCTCCACGCTTTCGCCCGTGAGCACGGCCGTTTCAGAGAGCTGCTTTTCCAGGTCGGTGCGGTCGGTCACCACCACCACCTTGAAGCGGCGCAGCACGGGGTCTGTGCGCAGCTTGCGAATCAGGAACACCATGGTCAGGCTCTTGCCCGAGCCCTGGGTGTGCCAGACGATGCCGCCGCGCCGGTCGTGCTCGCCATCTTGCAGGCGGGTCTTGCCGGTCCGCAGGCGCTCAATGGCGCGGCTCACGGCCCGGTATTGCTGGTAGCGGCACACGGCCTTGACGGTGGCACCGTCGGCGTTCATGAAGAGGGTGAAGTGGCGCAGCACGTCCAGCAGGTGGCTGGGGGTGAAAAGGCCCGCCACCAGGCGCTCTTGTTCTGAGAGCTTGGCCTTGCCCAACTGTTGGCACACGGCCTCTTCGGTCAAGGGCGCCACCGTCTTCCAGGCGGCGTAGTGTTTGAAGGTGGCGCCCACTGAGCCCACACGTGCCTCATCGAAGCTGGTGGCCACCAGCAGTTGCGTGGTGTGGAACAGGGGCTCGTTGCCCTCGTGGTCGGCCACCTCGCCGCTGGCCTTGCGCTGGTTGCTGTAGCGGCGCAGCTGGTCCACTGCCTCGGCCAGGGGCTCGGGCACCGAGGGGCTCTTGCATTCGATCACCACCAGGGGGATGCCATTCACCAGCAGCACCAGGTCGGGCACGATGAAGGCCTTGCCCCGGTTGAAGCCCGGCGGGCAATCGACCCGGTACTGGTTGATGACTGTGAAGGTGTTGCGCTCGGGGTGGGCCCAGTCGATGAAGTGAATGGTCTGGTGGCGGCCGCCGTCCCAACCGGGCAGGCCCTCCACCGTGATGCCGCCCAGCAGCAACTCGGTGGCGGCGCGGTTGGCCTCCATCAGCTTGTGGGCGGGGATGCGGGTGAGGGCGCCCACGGCCTGGGTGATGCGCTCGGCGTCCAGCCAGGGCTGGCCGTCGTGCAGGTTCAGGGCACGGAGCTGGCGGCGCAGCACGGCCTCTTGCACCACCTCAGAGAAGGCGGCGCGCTCGGTGCGGGCCGGGTCGTCCAGCGTGCCGGCCACATGCTGCCAACCCTGCTTGACCAGTTGCTCGACCAAGGGCCGTTCGACTTCATCCAATTCCCAGCCCATAGGCCTCCCAGCCTGCTTGTTAAGTCATTGATTCCATTGAGATGATATGGGCATTGAGCGCCCAAACAGGCTCATAGCGGCTCATAGAAACCCATAAAGTCTCATAGAGATGAAGGTGTACGTGGCCCACCGGCGTTCGCCGTGTTGCTGCAGCAAGCCCTGTTCCTTCAGTTTTTTGAGCAGCTTGGCCGATTGGTCTGGCGACAGGCGGCACAGGTCCGCCACGTCGGCCCGGGCGATCCGCCCATGCTGCCGCACATAGCTCAGCACCAGCTGCTCATGCTGCAAGGCACTGAAGCCCACCTGGCGCGTGTAGGCAGCCTTTTCGCCGTCAAGCTGGTACACGCCAGCCGTCAGGGTGTAGCTGCGGCCCCGGGCGTTACCGTGGGCCTGCACCAGGCCCATCTCGACCAGGGCCTCCAGGGTGCGCTTGGCCTGGGCGGCTTCGCGCTGGAAGTGGGTGGCCAGCTTTTCGGTGCTCAAGCGCTTGAGCTCGCGCAGGGCGGCCAGGGCGATCAGGCTGTCGATGGGCAGCTCTTGGCCGCGCTTGCTCTCTTGTTCGATCACCAGTTTCAGGAAGGCCTCGTCGGCATCGACCGTGGCCAGCTGGAGCACCACGCTGTACACATCGGTGCGGCGGTAGTCTGGCTCGGGTCGGCCAAAGCGCAGCATGCCCCGGTAGATCTTGTCCACGCCCCGGCCAGAGCGCTCCACCATGCCCACGCGCTTCATGGCGTCGGCCAGGGTGCGGTTGCGCGGGCGGGGGGCGGTGGTGAGTGATTCGCGGGGCGGCATCTCAGGGCAATGAATCTGGCTGTTCGGACTCATGGCCTTCTTGGCCAGCCAGTGGAAGCTCCTGCTCACCGTGAGCCTGCGCCAGCTGAAAAACCTCCACCAACAAATCGAGCTTGGCGCGTACCTCTGCCTCAGCAGCCGGGGTCAACACAGCACCAGACACCAAGGCATGCAACTCGCCCTTTTTGAGCAGCATGGTCACGCTCAGCTTGTGCGCCAGCCGGCGGAAGAACTCCTCTGCAACGGCACTGAGCTTGCGTCGCTCAGTCTTGGCCTCCCACACCAGGCGGGCGGCATCGGTGGGTGAGTCGCTCCACAGTCGGAAATCATCGGCATTGCCATCGAACACCATCTCGGTCAACACCTCCGACAGTGCCTCGTCCACCGCAGTGTGGGCCTGGGCTGAAAACAGGTCGTCCACCGGATACTGGCTGAGCGCATAGTGGCGCAGCACCTCGGGCGTCACGAAGTAGTTCTCGGCCTCGTAGCGCTTCCAATAGCGCAGCTTGAGTGCCCCCTCGTCGCGGTCTTGCCGGTTCTGCCCGTCGTTGTCCAGAATGGCCAGGCCCTTCAGCTCAGGCAGCAAGTTGCGCAAGCCATTGAAGTGCTCGCGTGGCGTCACGCCAAAGCCGCCTTCCACCCGCTCCAGCTCGGCTTGCGCATCTTGCAGAGGGTAGTTGTTCTGCACGTAAAACGAGTTGATGCGTTCGTCCCAGATGGCGCTCACCGGGTGGTTCAAGCGTTGGGCCAGCGCGCGCAGCATGTCCAGGTCTGTGCCGCCTTCCACATAAAGCACATAGCCACGCTCGCGGGCCTTCACGTAATGCTCGGCGCCAAAGTGTTTGAGGCTGTTGCGGATGTCCTGCTTTTTCGCCAGGTTGTCTGTCTTTCCCTCCAGCAGCAAGGTGAGGTTGTTGTCCAGCGCTTCATCCAGGATCACCTCGGAGTGCGTCACCATGATCACCTGCGACTGGTTTTCGCTGGCAATGTCACGCAGCAGCACGTACACCTGCTTTTGGCGCAAGATCTCCAGGTGTGCATCGGGCTCGTCCACCAGCAGCACGCTGCGCTTGTGCGAGTAGAGGTAGGCAAACACCAGCAGCATCTGCAAGAAGCCCCGCCCGGCTGAAGACACATCCAGGGCCTCTTTCACCCCCGGCTGCCGGTACTGCAAAGCGATGCCGCCCCGTGCGGTCTCTTGGGGCGCATCCAGTACCACATTGAACAAGCGCTGCATGAGCGAGACGATGCGCTTCCAGTCGTCTTCAGATGACCTGGCCACCGACAGGCACAGGTTGCGCAGCACGTCGGCCGTGCGGCCCTGGCCCAGCAGCACGTCCACGCGCCCCGGCTGCAAGATGGGCTCTTCGGTGTCCAGCCCCGACATGGGGTAGAGCAACTCCACCCGCAACGACGCAGCGTGGGCGATCAGCTCCAGGTCTGCGGCGGCATCACCCTCGGGGGTGCAGTACACCAACTCATCGCCCTGGTTGCGAAAGCGCATGGGCAGCGGTTTGATCTGCCCCTTGAACTCGACGCCCACGGTGATGGTGAGCGGGATGTCCTTGTTGCCCTTGCGCACATGGGTGTTGTGCCAGAAAAAGCGCGTGCGCTGCACCGGCACGGCCACGATGTTCAGGCGGTTGATGGACGTGGCCGTGCGCTCTTTGGCAGACGATGCCTTGCGCGCGTCGTACCAGGTGCGCACCGCTTGCGACCACAAGGCCAGGGCCTGGATGGCGCTGGTTTTACCGCAGTTGTTGGGGCCGATCAGAACACCAGGATGATCCAACTCAATTCGCTGTTTGGCGCCGAAGCGTTTGAAGTTCTCGATTTCAAGATAGTGCAACAGGCGCATGGTCAGGCCATCCCTTCTGGGTGAGATTGTCCATGGTCTTGGAGCAAGGGGGTGACGCGCACGCGGCCGGTGAGGAGGTCGTCCATGAGGCCGGATTTGAGTTGCTTCAATTTGATCATTTCATCAACCTCGCACCCCAACCTAGCATCCTGCGCAGAGATGATCGACAGGATCTGATCTTGTTCATGCACTGGCGGCAGATGCACGGGCAGTCCGCACAAGGTCTCACGGTTGATGCTGGCCTGATTGGATGCAAACGCACGGGACATCAACCACGCCCTGGAAGTTCGGTGCTTTAACCAATGGAACAGATATGGAGCGCGGATCAAGTCCGCGCGGCACCTGACGCGCATCATGTTGGACTCGAACACCGCGGGCTCTCCAAAATCGGGAACAAGCACAGGTTGCCCGATGCCTTCCCGAGTTGCGAAGACACGCGACACCAACAGATCTTCGCGCCGAAGGCTAAACATCTCTTGCTCTGCCTTGGTCAGATGCGTACGCCTTGCCAAGCTCGCATCGACTGAACCCGAAGGAGTGAAAGCGGTTTGCCCGATAAGCAGGGTGCCAGCCCCAATGTCACTTGCGGGTTTGTAGATGCCATTCCGTGGCGCACCTTCCATCAGGGTGCCCATGCGTTCGATTCGCCACTTCCGAGGCGCTTCGCTTTGCGGTGGGCGCAGTTCGCCGTTGGCGTCGATGCCTCGGGTCAGCAGGTCGTGCAGCAGGCCTTGCTTGACCTGCTTGAGCTTGGCGATGATGGCCTCAGTCTGGCGGATGGTGGTGTCGAGGGTGTCGAGGACTTCGGTCAGCGCGCCTTGCTCTTTCAGGTCTGTTGGCAGCAATACCTCGTACTCTGCCAACTCGCCGCGCTTGATGTGTTTCATCGTGCTGCCATGAGCGCGTTTATCCATCTCAGCGACAGAGCGCTGTAGCAAGTGGAAGAGCAGATTGCCGTGAACGTCGGCTTTTGGCTCGACCTTGAACAAATGCTGATTCAACCAAGCTGCACCACCGGACCAACGGACAACGGCGAGAGTCCCACTCCACGAAAAAATCAAATCGCCATCATCGAGTCGGTAATGACTGGGAAGCTGACCATCGAATCTGTCCACCACAGGTTGAGAGCCCGTGATCTGCGCGATTCGAACGATTGGCAATCCCTCTTCCGACCAGAACTGATCATTGAAGGCGAAGCCGTTCACGTAGCTGGCGAGCGCCGCTAGGCTGGTTTGCTTCCATCCAAAGGGCACCACGATGTCAGACATAGCCAAGGCCTCTTAGGAAAGCCTTGATGCTGCGCGAGGCATCGTCGCGTTGCGCTTCAATCTTGGTCAATGGCACCTGATACTTATCCCACCACCCCTCAAAGGCAATCACCACCTGCTGTCGCTGCGCCGCCACGTAGCGCCCCAAGATCACCGCCACATCCCGCTGCATCACCGTCAAGAGCAGCTCAGCTGCCCCAGCCTCATCCAGCGCATCCACCGCCGCATTCAAGCGATGCGCAAAGCCTTGCTGCTCGGCCTTGATCTGCTTCTTCAGCCCGGCCAGTTGCTGCTTCCAGGCCTTGAACTGGGCCTCGTCCAGCGCCGGAGCTTCGTCACCCGCATCGGCGGTATCACCTTCTTCCCCTTCGCCCTCATCGCTGCGCTTGTCAGGCGTGGCCGCCTTGATCTGCCCATCCAACTCAGCCTTGCGCGCCTCCAGCTCAGCCATGGTCTGGATGAAATCGCCCATCAGGCACTTCACCAGCTTGTGGTCCAGCGGGTTGCCCTTGTGTTGGTCGTCACCCAGCGCGGTGAGGATGCTGGTGCGCCAGGCATCGACCACGCCCTTCGCGCCGCGTGCCATCAGCGTCATGAACTCGTACTTCGCATCGAACCAGAAGCCCGCCACGATGCCGCGCACCTGAAAGCGGCTGAGCAGGCCCACGGGCTCCAGCGCTTCGCTGAAGCTGTGCAGCAAGTCATGCCTCAGGCCCACCAGGCTCTTGGCGCCCGCCAGCGCGGTGATGCGCGGGCTGTGGGCTTGCCACCAGGCGGCGAAGGCATCCAGCACGGCTTGCTCGCGGGCCTTCAGCCCGGCGTTGGCCTCGATGGCGGGCTTGAGCGCCTGACGGCTTGCCAGCTCGGGGCGGAAGTCGAAGTAAGCCGCGTCGCGCTCGGCAAATAGGGCCTGCGGGTCCAGCCCATGGGCGCTGAACAAGGCGGCCTTGGCCTGCACCTCGGCCTTTGGCACGCCGCCTTGCAGGTGGGCGCGCACGTCGTGCGGCTCGGGCGGCGGGGCGTTGTCGGCGTAGCGGCGAATGTTGAGGTTGTAGTCGTTCTCACGCAGGGTGGCATTGTTGACCACGGCGGAGAAGCCCGGCACTTCGGCAAAGGCATCGAAGGTGTCGGCGATCTTCTCGATGTGCTCGGGCAGCAGGTGGTTCTGGGCGCGGCCTTCAAAGTATTCGCGGTCGGCGTTGATGAACAGCACCTTGCCCTGGCGCTCGGCCGGCTTGCCGCTGCGCTGGCCTTTGCCTTTGCGCATCACCAGCACACAGGCCGGGATGCCGGTGCCATAGAACAGGTTGGCGGGCAGGCCGATCACGGCTTCCAGCAAGTCGGCATCGATCATGCCGCCGCGGATGCTGCGCTCTTCACCGCCCCGGAACAGCACGCCGTGGGGCATCACCGTGGCCAGTTGGCCGCCATCGCGCAGCACGGCCACCATGTGCTGCAAAAACATCAAATCGGCCTTCTTGCTGCCCAGTGGAACTTCGCCATAGGCATAGCGCTCGGCGCGGAACTTGGGCGTCCACACGCTCTGGCCGGTGCGGTCCACATCCGCCGTGCCCCAGTTGATCGAAAAGGGCGGGTTGGCCAGGATGCGGTCAAAGCGCATCAGCTCGCCGTTCTCCACATGCTGCGGCTCAGCCAGGGTGTCTTCGTTGCGCAGGTCGGCGCTGCTGATGCCGTGCAGCAGCATGTTCATGCGGGCAATGGACCACACCGTGCCGTTGGCCTCCTGGCCGCACAGGTCGGCGCGGGTGCCGTCGCCACCGTGCTCGTCGATGTATTCCTTGGCCATGATCAGCATGCCGCCTGAACCCACGCAGGGGTCGTACACGCTGTGGTGCTGTTCGGGCTTGATCAGGCGCACCATCATGCGCACGACCGAGCGGGGCGTGTAGAACTCGCCGCCCTTCTTGCCTGCCGAATCAGCAAACTCGCCGATCAGGTATTCATAGGCCGCGCCCAGCAGGTCAGGGAACTCGAAGTCTTCGTTGCGCAGGCGGTACTGGCTGAAGTGGGTGATGAGCTGGCGCAGCTTGATGTCGGGGATCTTGCTCTGGCCCACCTTGCGCGAAAAGTCGATGTGCTCCAGCACCTCGGCCAGGCTGGAGTTGTTGCTTTCCAGCCCGCCCAGGGCGCGGTTGAGGAAGCCGCCCACGTCCTGGTGGGCCTCGTCGACCAGGTATTGCCAGCTTGATTCGTGCGGTACGTAGAAGGAGTCGCCATACCAGCGGCGCAACTCGGCGGTGAATTGGGCGTCGGCATCCGAGTGGCCCTGGGCCTTGAGCTGGGCCACCACTTGTTCTTTGCGCTGCTCGAACACATCAGAGCAGCGCTTCAAGAACAGCATGCCGAAGATGTATTCCTTGAACTCGGATGCGTCCATCTTGCCGCGCAGGATGTCGGCGGCTTTGAACAGGTGGCGCTCTAACTGTTGAAGGGTGAGGGGCATGGTGAAGCCGGGCTTTGGCTGGGCGAGAAATGGAGCTTGAGAGCAGAGAAGGGGCAGGTGTTCACAGGCGGTGCCGCGGAGATCGCTCGGTGTCTTGAGTGCCAGCCGATACGCTGCGCCACCCATGTGTGGTGCCGGGCGCGCAGTCTACTTGCCTTGGCTGTGCAGCCGCCTGACTCTGCCGATCATGTCCATGGTGATCACGCCTAGACCCCCGGCGCATCAGAAGCAGCAGGGTAGGTTGAACACATCGCTAGGTTTTGGACCAGTGACAACAAGAAGCAGCGGCTCCAGGGCCGACATGTCCTGTTCATGGAGTGCGGGCGAGACAAGTACATGGGCAGTACGTTTGTGCGGATCGTCTGAGGTGCGGCGTCATGGGGCACCTCAACAAATGGGACACCCCGAATGCTCCACTCACGGTGCAATGTGAATCCGGATCTCCATCAATTTGGGGTGGATCGAGTAGCTCTCGATCTTGAAGAGATGGTCATCGAAGTACAAAGCCTTTTTGAACTTGCCGGTGGCTGGGTCAATGAGCCTCATGATGTCAGCGGCATGAACGCCCTTTGTCGGCAGCCCACCGAACGGTCTTCCGTGTTGGAAGACCTCCAGTGTGTAGGGGCCGTCGTCTTGGAAGATCAGGTGATATTCATTGTCTTCGTGCGTAGGCTTCATTTGGGCGTTTCTCATTGAGCGCATGTCTTGCGCGGTGCTTTGGTAGCTTGCCCTGCACGCATTAGCTTGGGCAAGGTGAGAGTTATCCCCGCATCCTGTGGATAACCTTGTTGGCAAGGTTGGGGCAACGGCCGCTCCCCCAGGGAGATGGGGTCCTTTGCTGCAAAAAGAGGCACAGCAAGGTGTCAATTCGATGAATCGGCCGGTGTGCTCAAGGCGGCAGGGCGCGTGACCTGAAAGGCAGGTCTTTGGGGGTGTTCTTGATGCGGGTGGCGGCATGCCGCTCCGGAATGGCTTCCTGGGTGTGTTGCCATGCCTGATGGGTGTCGGGCGGGCTCAGCACCGAGGCCGCCGTCTCGGGCGCGGCGGTCAGCCATTCGATCACCCGGTCATCGGGCACCAGGGCGGGCAGGCGCGAGGCTTCGGGGTCTTCCTGGGCGGGCAGGGTCAGTAGCGTGAAGGTCATCAGCGCCTCACCGTTCGGGCTCCAGCCGCGGGCCCACAGCCCTGCCAGGTGAAGCACGGTGGGTGCATCCTGTGCCTCTGGGTGGTGCGGTGTCACCCGCCAGCGCTGACCGGGGAGTGGGTGGTTCAAGTGAAAAGCCAGCGCGGGCACCACGCAGCGTTGCCCGCGCAGCCAGGTGTCTTTGAAGATGGCGCGCTCCTGCACCGTCTCCAGGCGCGCATTGAAGGTCTTGCGCACCACGGTCGGGTCTCTCACCCAATGCGGCAGCAAGCCCAGGCGGGCGCTGATCAACTGGCAACCGGCTTCGCCGGATCGGACAATGACCGGGGCTGGCAACTCGGGGGCAACTTCCTCCGGCCATTGGCTGGAGAATTCTGCTGTCACCCCATACCGCTGTCTCAGCAGCCCCCGATCAAGAAGAGGGCAGTAACTGACGACCATGCCTTCACGCTAGCACGCTCAGTGCCAACGTCAATGGGTGCCCGCCCCGGCGCCTCGGGGTTTCGATGCCTGCCGGGCACAGTCATGGTCGCAAGTGGCCAGATTTGCTATACTGCAAGGCTTGCCAGCAATGCAATGGCTGCCCTTTGCGGGTTTTGCTTGCGCATGGCGGCATTTCGCACGGCCTGGGTCGGTTTCACCCGGTGCCGCAAGTTCACCGCAGAAACCATCGGCTCGCCGCCATGTTTGGCCGGGTCTGTGGTCTGCACGTTGTTTTGATAGGAAACACCATGTCCGTCGCAGACATCAATGTCGCAGAAATCGTCAAGAGCAATGCTCGCAGCGCCAATGACACCGGCTCTCCCGAAGTGCAAGTGGCCCTGCTGACCGCTCGCATCAACGAACTGACCCCCCACTTCAAGGCCAACAAGAAGGACCACCACGGTCGTCGCGGCCTGCTGCGCATGGTCAGCCGTCGTCGCAAGCTGCTGGACTACCTGAAGTCCAAGGACGCCGACCGCTACGTTGCCCTGATCCAGAAGCTGGGCCTGCGCAAGTAAGCACTGCATGATCGCAAAAAGCCTGTCTGGTCTCCTCCAGCACAGGCTTTTTGTTTTTCAACGCCGAGCACTCGAACCAGCGACCGCTGTGTCATTCCAAGGCTGCACCACTTGCAGCCGCCCCGTGCAGCCCTGTGCAGCCCTGGAATGGCATCGCGAATGAGTGACGGCACCGCCCATGTGGGCAATCAACCCAGAGGAACTCATCCATGACCATGTTCAACAAAGTCACCAAGACCTTCCAGTGGGGCGGCCGCACCGTCACCATGGAGACCGGCGAAGTCGCCCGTCAGGCTTCGGGCGCCGTCATGCTCGACATCGAAGGCACCACCGTGCTGGCCACCGTGGTGTGCGCCAAGAATGCCAAGCCCGGCCAGGATTTCTTCCCCCTGACCGTCGACTACATCGAGAAGACCTACGCCGCCGGCAAGATCCCTGGCAGCTTCTTCAAGCGTGAAGCCAAGCCTTCCGAACTCGAAACCCTGACCTCGCGCCTGATCGACCGCCCGATCCGCCCGCTGTTCCCTGAAGGTTTCTTCAACGAAGTGCAGCTGGTCATCCACGTGGTGTCGCTGAACCCTGAAGTGCCGGCCGACATCGCTGCCATGATCGCTTCCAGCGCCGCGCTGAGCATCTCGGGCATCCCGTTCAATGGCCCCATCGGTGCCGCCCGCGTGGGCTACATCAACGGCGAATACGTGCTGAACCCCAGCCCGGCCCAGATCGCCGAATCGAAGATGGACCTGATCGTTGCCGGCACCGAAGCGGCCGTGCTGATGGTCGAGTCGGAAGCCGACCAGCTGTCGGAAGACGTCATGCTGGGCGGTGTGGTCTATGGCCACGAGCAAGGCAAGGCCGCCATCGACGCCATCCACGAGCTGGTGCGTGACGCCGGCAAGCCGGCCTGGAACTGGGAAGCCCCCGCCAAGGACGAAGCCTTCATCGCCAAGGTCAACGCCCTGGCAGAAGACAAGCTGCGTGCCGCCTACCAGATCCGCTCCAAGCAAGCCCGCACGCAAGCTTGCCGCGCTGCTTACGCCGAAGTGAAGGCTGCCCTGACGGCTGAAGGCGTCGAGTTCGACGGCGTCAAGGTCGAAGGCCTGCTGTTCGACATCGAAGCCAAGATCGTTCGCAGCCAGATCCTGGCTGGCGAGCCCCGCATCGACGGCCGCGACACCCGCACCGTGCGCCCCATCGAGATCCGCACCGGCGTGCTGCCGCGCGTGCACGGCTCGGCCCTGTTCACCCGTGGTGAAACCCAGGCCCTGGTCATCGCCACCCTGGGCACCGAGCAAGATGCCCAGCGCATCGACGCCCTGGCCGGTGACTTCCGCGACACCTTCCTGTTCCACTACAACATGCCGCCGTTCGCCACCGGCGAAACCGGTCGTGTGGGCAGCCCCAAGCGCCGCGAAATCGGCCACGGCCGCCTGGCCAAGCGCGCCCTGGTGCCGCTGCTGCCGGCCAAGGACGAGTTCGCCTACACCGTGCGCGTGGTCTCGGAAATCACCGAGTCGAACGGCTCCTCGTCGATGGCTTCGGTGTGCGGTGGCTGTCTGGCCATGATGGACGCCGGCGTGCCCATGAAGGCCCACGTGGCCGGCATCGCCATGGGTCTGATCAAGGAAGGCAACAAGTTCGCCGTGCTGACCGACATCCTGGGTGACGAAGATCACCTGGGCGACATGGACTTCAAGGTGGCCGGTACCACCGGTGGCATCACCGCCCTGCAGATGGACATCAAGATCCAGGGCATCACCAAGGAAATCATGCAGGTGGCACTGGCCCAGGCCAAGGAAGCTCGCCTGCACATCTTGGGCGAGATGGTCAGCGCCATGGGCTCGGCCAACACCGAGGTCTCGCAGTTCGCGCCCCGCCTGTACACCGTCAAGATCAACCCCGAGAAGATCCGTGACCTGATCGGCAAGGGTGGTGCCACCATCCGCGGCCTGTGCGAAGAAACCGGCTGCCAGATCAACATCGCCGAAGATGGCGTGGTGACCGTGGCCTCCAGCGACGCCGACAAGGCCGAGTTCGCCCTGCGCCGCATCAACGAAATCACCGCTGAGGTGGAAATCGGTGCCGTCTACGAAGGCCCCGTCACCAAGCTGTTCGACTTCGGTGCCCTGGTGAACCTGCTGCCCGGCAAGGACGGCCTGCTGCACATCAGCCAGATCGCCCACGAGCGCGTCGAGAAGGTGTCCGACTACCTGCAAGAAGGCCAGGTCGTGAAGGTCAAGGTGATGGAGACCGACGAAAAGGGTCGCATCAAACTGTCCATGAAGGCCCTGCTGGAGCGCCCCGAAGGCATGCCCGAAGAGCGTGAGCGTGGCGACCGCGGTGACCGTGGTGACCGCCCCCGCCGTGAGCGCAGCGACCGTGGCGACCGTGGAGAGCGCCGTGAACGCGCCCCCCGTGCCGAGCAGCAGGCCGATGGCGAAGGTGCCGAAGGCGCTGACAGCCAGGCTCAGCAACAACAGCAGCAGTGATCGGGCCATGAAGAAACTGGTTGTCGGAAACTGGAAGATGCACGGCACCCGTGCATCGAATGCCGAACTGATCCAGGGCCTTCTGGCTGCTGATCTGTCGGTCTCCGCCCCCAAGGCCGATGTGGCGGTGTGCCCGCCCGCCGTTTTCATCGCCGATGTGGCGGCGGCGCTGGCCGGTTCGGCCATCGCTGTTGGCTCGCAGGACGTGTCCGTGCAGGCTCAGGGGGCCTTCACCGGTGAGGTCTCTGGCCCGATGCTCAAGGAGTTCGGTGCGACCTACGCCATCGTGGGTCACTCCGAGCGCCGCAGCTACCACAGCGAAAGTGATCAGCTGGTGGCCGACAAGGCCAAGGCTGCGCTGTCGCACGGTCTGGTGCCCATCGTGTGCGTGGGCGAGACCCTGGCTGAGCGTGAGGCGGGTCAGACCGAAGCCGTGGTGGGGCGTCAGCTCCAGGCTGTGATCGACACCCTGGGTGCCGATCTGGCCAAGGTGGTGGTGGCCTATGAGCCCGTCTGGGCCATCGGCACCGGCAAGACCGCATCGCCCGAGCAGGCGCAGGCTGTTCACGCTTTCCTGCGTGCTCAGCTCAAGGCCGCTCAGGCCGAGGCTGCTGCCGTGCCGCTGCTGTACGGTGGTTCGGTCAAGCCCGACAACGCGGCCCAGCTCTTCGCTCAACCCGACATCGACGGTGGCCTCATCGGCGGCGCAGCCCTCAAGGCGGCCGACTTTGCGGCCATCGCACGCGCCGCCTGATCGGGCGCGCGAACTGTTCAAGGAGTTTCTTTCATGCAAGTCTTGACCACGCTGATCCTCATGGCGCAGATTGCTTCGGCGATCGCCATGATCGGTCTGGTGCTGGTGCAGCACGGCAAGGGCGCCGACATGGGCGCTTCGTTTGGCGGTGGTTCGTCCGGGAGCCTGTTTGGCGCCACCGGCAGTGCCAACTTCCTGTCGCGCTCCACAGCGGTCGCAGCCACGGTGTTTTTCGTGTGCACTCTGGCCCTGGCCTACCTGGGCAGCAACCGCACCATGGCGCCTCAGGCCTCCGTTCTGGACCAGGCCGGCGCGGCTTCCGCTGCGTCTGCGGCATCTGCTGCTGTCCCGGCCCCCTCGGCCGCAGCTTCGGGCGCTGCCCTGATCCCGGCCAAGTGATCATCGGCAGGCGTGCACATGCTGCACGCCTGTTCGACAACGCAGGCTGGACAACAAACCGAAACAATCCGGCGTTTCAAACAGAAGTGCCGATTTTTCGGGTTAGAATCTGAGTCTTCGGTGAGCGAGCCTCATGCAAGCCGAAGCAATCGAAGAACAAGCCTGAACATCGGGCTGTTTTGCCGACGTGGTGAAATTGGTAGACACGCTATCTTGAGGGGGTAGTGGCGAAAGCTGTGCGAGTTCGAGTCTCGCCGTCGGCACCAGAGAATTCCAACAGAGTCTTCGTGCCAACCCATGATCAGCCGTTCAGTTCAGGTTCAGGTTGATCAAGGGTTCGTCAGCGCCAACTTGCATTCAGGCAGTGGTGGTTGTTGTACGCAAGACTCAAGTGGGCGCGTTGAGGGTTTGTGCTGACCTGTCATGGGTCGGCGGTTAAACTCGCAACGCGCTTTTTTATTGTCTTTTTGTAAACCGAGCACAAGGTCACCTCATGTTCCAGCTTGAGCAATACCTCCCAGTCATCCTGTTCATCCTGGTGGGCATCGGCGTGGGGGTGGCCCCCCAGGTCCTGGGTGCCTTGCTCGGCCCTCGTCGCCCTGACGAGCAGAAGAACTCGCCTTACGAGTGCGGCTTCGAAGCCTTCGAAGACGCTCGCATGAAGTTCGATGTGCGCTACTACCTCGTGGCCATCCTCTTCATCCTTTTCGACCTGGAAATCGCCTTCCTGTTCCCCTGGGCTGTGGCCCTGAAGGAAATCGGTCCGGTCGGTTTCTGGACCATCATGCTCTTCCTGGCCATCCTGGTGGTTGGCTTTGCCTACGAGTGGAAGAAGGGCGCCCTGGACTGGGAATGATCCGCAGGTCAGGCAAGCAATAAGGTAGCTTCAAATGGGTATCGAAGGCGTCTTCAAAGAAGGCTTCATCACCACCACGGCTGACACGCTCATCAACTGGTCCAAGACCGGCTCGATGTGGCCCATGACCTTCGGTCTGGCCTGCTGCGCCGTGGAGATGATGCACGCAGGTGCAGCGCGTTACGACATCGACCGCTTCGGCATGTTGTTCCGTCCCAGCCCCCGTCAGTCCGACCTCATGATCGTGGCCGGCACGCTGTGCAACAAGATGGCCCCGGCCTTGCGCAAGGTGTATGACCAGATGGCCGAACCGCGTTGGGTGATCTCGATGGGTTCCTGTGCCAACGGCGGCGGCTATTACCACTACAGCTATTCGGTGGTGCGCGGTTGTGATCGCATCGTGCCTGTCGATGTGTATGTGCCGGGTTGCCCGCCCACCGCCGAAGCGCTCCTGTACGGCATCCTGCAGCTGCAGGCCAAGGTGCGCCGTGAAAACACCATCGCACGCTGAGGGCAGGGCACACCATGACCGTGAAACTCGACACCCTTGAGCAGAACCTGAAGAGCGTGCTGGGCGACAAGATCGTTCGTCTCGACCGCGCCCTCGGTGAACTCACCCTGACCGTCAAGGCCGCCGATTACTATGCGGTGGCCACCACGCTGCGCGACCATGCCAGCCTGCGTTTCGAGCAGCTGATGGACCTGTGCGGCATGGACTACTCGGCCTACAAGGACGGCGCGCCTTCGCAGTTCACCGACGGCCCGCGCTTTGCTGCCGTCTCGCACCTGCTGTCGCTGACCCATAACTGGCGCCTGCGCCTGCGTACCTTCGCCACCGACGATGACTTCCCGCTGCTGGCCTCGGTCACCCCGCTGTGGAGCAGCGCCAACTGGTTCGAGCGCGAGGCGTTTGACCTGTTCGGCATCGTGTTCGACGGCCACGAAGACCTGCGCCGCATCCTGACCGACTACGGCTTCATCGGGCATCCGTTCCGCAAGGACTTCCCGACCAACGGTCACGTCGAAATGCGCTACGACGCCGAGCAAAAGCGCGTGGTCTATCAACCCGTGTCCATCGAGCTGCGCGAGATCACCCCTCGCGTGATCCGTGAAGACAACTACGGCGGCCTGCACTGAGCCCAGAGACTGAGTCATGGCAGATATCAAGAACTACACCCTGAACTTCGGCCCCCAACACCCGGCCGCACACGGCGTGCTGCGTCTGGTGCTCGAGCTGGACGGCGAAGTGATCCAACGTGCCGACCCCCACATCGGCCTGCTGCACCGCGCCACCGAAAAGCTGGCCGAGAGCAAGACCTTCATCCAGTCGCTGCCCTACATGGACCGGCTGGATTACGTGTCGATGATGTCCAACGAGCACGCGTACTGCCTGGCCATCGAAAAGATGCTGGGCATCGAGGTGCCCAAGCGCGCGCAGTACATCCGCGTGATGTTCTCCGAGATCACCCGCATCCTGAACCACCTGATGTGGCTGGGTGCGCACGGTCTGGACTGCGGCGCGATGAACATCTTCATCTACTGCTTCCGTGAGCGCGAAGACCTGTTCGACCTGTACGAAGCCGTGTCGGGCGCCCGCATGCACGCGGCGTACTTCCGTCCGGGTGGCGTGTACCGCGACCTGCCGGACAGCATGCCGCAGTACAAGGTCAACAAGCTCAAGAACGGCCGCGCCATCGCCGAGCTGAACCGCAACCGCCAGGGCACGATGCTCGATTTCGTCGAGGATTTCACCCAGCGCTTCCCCAAGCTGGTCGATGAATACGAGACCCTGCTGACCGACAACCGCATCTGGAAGCAGCGCACGGTGGGCATTGGCGTGGTGAGCCCCGAGCGCGCCATGAACCTGGGCTTCTCGGGGGCCATGCTGCGCGGCTCCGGCATTGCCTGGGACCTGCGCAAGCAGCGCCCCTACGACGTCTATTCCGAGCTGGACTTCGACATCCCCATCGGCAAGAACGGCGACTGCTACGACCGTTACCTGGTGCGCGTGGAAGAACTGCGCCAGTCCAACCGCATCATCAAGCAGTGCGTGGACTGGCTCAAGAAGAACCCCGGCCCGGTCATCACCGACAACCACAAGGTGGCCCCGCCTTCGCGCCTGGAGATGAAGACCTCCATGGAAGAGCTGATCCACCACTTCAAGCTCTTCACCGAAGGCTTCCATGTGCCCGAAGGCGAGGCCTATGCCGCCGTGGAACACCCCAAGGGCGAGTTCGGCATCTACCTGGTCAGCGACGGTGCCAACAAGCCTTACCGCCTGAAGATCCGTGCCCCTGGCTTCCCGCATCTGGCCGCCCTCGACGAAATGGGCCGTGGCCACATGATCGCCGACGCCGTGGCCATCATCGGCACGATGGACATCGTGTTCGGTGAGATCGACCGCTGAGCCGAGCACCCCGAACACAGCAGCGAAACACACCATGTTGAGCGAACAAACGAAAGCGCGGTTCGACCGCGAACTGGCCAAGTACCCGGCCAACCAGCGCATCTCTGCCGTGATGGCCTGCCTGGCCATCTTGCAGCAGGAGCGCGGCTGGGTGTCGCCCGAAAGCGAGCAGGAGCTGGCCGACTACCTGGGCGTGGCCCCCATGGCCGTGCACGAAGTCACCAGCTTCTACAACATGTACAACCAGAAGCCGGTGGGCCAGTTCAAGTTGAACGTGTGCACCAACCTGCCGTGCCAGTTGCGCGACGGTGAGAAGGCCCTGCAGCACGTGTGCAGCAAGCTGGGCGTCGAGCCCTATGGCACCACCGCCGACGGCGTGTTCACCGTGCAGCCCAGCGAATGCCTGGGCGCTTGCGCTGACGCCCCCGTCATGCTGGTCAATGACCGTCAGATGCTGAGCTTCATGAGCAATGAGAAGCTGGATCAGCTGCTGGCTCATCTGAAGTCCAACGCGAAGTAAAGGGCAGAGCGATGATCGATCTCAGCCAATTCCAATCGAGCGGCGCGGAAACCTGCTTCCACGGCCGCCACATCGGTGCCCAGATCTACGCCGGCCTTGACGGCAAGAACTGGAGCCTCAAGGACTACGAAGCCCGCGGTGGCTACCAGGCCCTGCGCAAGCTGCTGGGCAAAGATGGTGGCGAAGGCCTGACGCAAGACCAGGTGATCGCCGAAGTGAAGGCCTCGGGCCTGCGCGGCCGCGGCGGCGCCGGTTTCCCCACCGGCCTGAAGTGGAGCTTCATGCCCCGCGCCTTCCCGGGTCAGAAGTACCTGGTCTGCAACTCCGACGAGGGTGAACCGGGCACGGCCAAGGATCGCGAGATCCTGATGCACAACCCGCACATCGTCATCGAAGGCATGATCATCGCGGCTTACGCGATGGGCATCTCGGTGGGCTACAACTACATCCACGGCGAAATCTTCGAGGTGTACGAACGCTTCGAAGCGGCCCTGGAAGAAGCCCGTGCGGCCGGCTACCTGGGCAACAACATCATGGGCAGCAGCTTCAGCTTCCAGCTGCATGCGCACCATGGTTTCGGCGCCTACATCTGCGGCGAAGAAACCGCCCTGATCGAATCGATCGAGGGCAAGAAGGGCCAGCCGCGCTTCAAGCCGCCGTTCCCCGCCAGCTTCGGCGTGTACGGCAAGCCCACCACCATCAACAACACCGAAACCTTCGCGGCGGTCCCCTGGATCATCCGCAACGGCGGTGAGGCCTACCTGGCCGTGGGCAAGCCCAACAACGGCGGCACCAAGCTGTTCACCATCTCTGGTGACGTCGAGCGCCCCGGCAACTACGAGATCCCGCTGGGCACGCCCTTCAGCACCCTGTTGGAGCTGGCGGGCGGCGTGCGCACCGGTCGCAAGCTCAAGGCCGTGATCCCTGGTGGTTCGTCGTCGCCCGTGATCCCGGGCGCCATGATGATGGACCTGACCATGGACTACGACTCGATCGCCAAGGCCGGCTCCATGCTGGGCTCGGGCGCCGTGATCGTGATGGACGACAGCCGCTGCATGGTCAAGAGCCTGCTGCGCCTGAGCTACTTCTACATGCACGAGTCGTGCGGTCAGTGCACCCCCTGCCGCGAAGGCACGGGCTGGCTGTGGCGCATGATGAACCGCATCGAGCACGGCCAGGGTCGTCCGGAAGACATCGACCTGCTGAACTCGGTGGCCGACAACATCCAGGGCCGCACCATCTGCGCGCTGGGTGACGCGGCCGCCATGCCGGTGCGTGGCTTCATCAAGCACTACCGCGACGAGTTCGTGCACCACATCGAACACAAGACCTGCATGGTCCCGGCCTACATCTGAACTGGGCAAGACACATGGTTGAAATCGAAATCGACGGCCGAAAGGTCCAAGCCCAGGAAGGCTCCATGCTGATCCGGGCTGCCGAAGAAAACGGCACCTTCATTCCTCACTTCTGCTACCACAAGAAATTGTCGGTCGCGGCCAACTGCCGCATGTGCCTGGTGGACATCGAGAAGGCGCCCAAGCCCATGCCGGCCTGCGCCACCCCGGTGACCCAGGGCATGATCGTGCGCACCAAGAGCGACAAGGCCGTCAAGGCCCAGCAGTCGGTCATGGAGTTCCTGCTGATCAACCACCCGCTGGATTGCCCGATCTGCGACCAGGGCGGTGAGTGTCAGCTGCAGGACCTGGCCGTGGGCTATGGTGGCAGCAAGTCGCGCTACAACGAAGAAAAGCGCGTGGTGTTCCCCAAGGATGTGGGCCCGCTGATCTCGATGGAAGAGATGAGCCGCTGCATCCAGTGCACCCGCTGCGTGCGCTTCGGCCAGGAAATTGCCGGCGTGATGGAACTCGGCATGTCCAACCGTGGCGAGCATTCCGAGATCGAGACCTTCGTGGGCCGTTCGATCAATTCCGAGCTGTCGGGCAACATGATCGACATCTGCCCGGTCGGTGCCCTGACCAGCAAGCCCTTCCGCTACAGCGCCCGCACCTGGGAGCTGTCGCGCCGCAAGAGCGTGTCGCCCCATGATTCCACCGGTGCCAACCTGATCGTGCAGGTCAAGAACGGCCAGGTGCTGCGTGTGGTGCCGCTGGAGAACGAGTCGGTCAATGAATGCTGGATCGCCGACCGCGACCGCTTCAGCTACGAAGCCCTGAACAGCGACCAGCGCCTGACCCAGCCCATGATCAAGCAGGGCGGCCAATGGCGTGAAGTCGACTGGACCACCGCCCTGGAATACGTGGCCAACGGCCTCAAGGGTGTGAAGGCCGAGCATGGCGCTGGCGCCATCGGTGCCCTGGCGACCGCCCACAGCACGGTGGAAGAGCTGTTCCTGCTGGGCGAGCTGATGCGCGGCCTGGGCAGCGACAACATCGACACCCGCCTGCGTCACACCGAGTTCGCCGCGGGGCAGGGCGCTCAATGGCTGGGCATGCCCATTGCCGATCTGAGCACCCTGGAATCGGCCCTGGTGGTCGGCTCCTTCCTGCGCAAGGACCACCCCCTGTTCGCCTCGCGCCTGCGTCAGGCCGCCAAGAAGGGCTGCAGCATCAGTGCCATCGGTGCCACCACCGACGACTGGCTGATGCCCGTGGCCCAACGCGTGACCGTGGCCCCGAGCGCCTGGGTGCAAGCCCTGGCCGATGTGGCCTCGGCGATTGCCGCCCAGCTGAACGTGGCCGCACCGGCCGCTGGCAACGCCACCGACGCTGCGCAGGCCATTGCCGCCTCGCTGTTGTCGGGTGAGCGCAAGGCCGTGCTGCTGGGCAATGCCGCCGTGCAGCACCCGCAAGCTTCTTCGCTGCTGGCCCTGGCCCAGTGGATCGCTCAGACCACCGGCGCCAAATTCGGTGTGTTCGGTGAAGCCGCCAACACCGTGGGCGCCCAACTGGTGGGCGCGCAGCCGCGCACTGGGGGCCTGAACGCAGGCCAGATGCTGAACGGCAAGGCCTTGAAGGCCGCGGTGCTGTTCCATGCCGAACCCGAGTTCGACGCCGCCAACCCGTCGGCCGCCCGCGCTGCGGTCGATGCCGCCGAGATGGTGGTCAGCCTGTCGGCCTTCAAGACGGCCGCCACCGACTACGCCGACGTGCTGCTGCCGATCGCTCCGTTCTCGGAAACGTCGGGCACCTTCGTGAACGCCGAAGGCCGCGTGCAGAGCTTCCACGGCGTGGTCAAGCCCCTGGGCGAGACCCGTCCGGGCTGGAAGGTGCTGCGCGTGCTGGGCACGATGCTGGGCATCCCCGGTTTCGAGTACGACACGTCCGAGCAGGTCAAGGCCCGCGCCCTGGGCGACCTGGCCACCGTGCCGGCCCGCCTGTCGAACGCCACCAGCGCCCCCATCACCGTGTCGGCCTCGACCGGTGGCCTGGAGCGCATCGCCGATGTGCCGGTGTACAGCGCCGACGCCCTGGTGCGCCGCTCGCCGGCCCTGCAGGCCACGGCCGATGCCGCGGCGCCCGTGGCCAGCCTGCCTCAGGCCCTGTGGGCCGAGCTGGGTCTGAGCGATGGCGCGTCGGTCAAGGTGAGCCAGGACGGCGCTTCGGCCGTGCTGCCCGCCGTGCTCGACGCCAGCCTGCCGGCCAACGTGGTCCGCGTGCCTGCGGGTCACGCGGCCACGGCCACCCTGGGTGCTGCCTTCGGCGCGGTTCGCGTCGAAAAGGCCTGATGACAGGGAAGGAACCAAAGCATGATTGACACCCTGTTCAACGCTGGCAGCCAGGCCCTGGGTGGCGCCTGGCCTGTGGTCTGGGCCCTGCTCAAGATCATTGCCCTGATGCTGCCCCTGCTGGGTTGCGTGGCCTACCTGACCTTGTGGGAACGCAAGGCCATCGGCTGGTCGCAGATCCGTCCAGGCCCCAACCGCACCGGCCCTGGCGGCCTGCTGCAACCCATCGCCGACGCCGTCAAGCTGATCTTCAAGGAGATCATCGTCCCGACAGCGGCCAACAAGGGCCTGTTCTTCCTGGGCCCCGTCATGACCATCATGCCGGCCCTGGCCGCATGGGCCGTGATCCCCTTCGGCCCCGAAGTGGCCCTGGCGAACGTCAACGCCGGTCTGCTGTTCCTGATGGCGATCACCTCGCTGGAAGTCTATGGCGTGATCATCGCCGGCTGGGCTTCGAACTCGAAGTACGCCTTCCTGGGTGCGCTGCGCGCGTCGGCCCAGATGGTGTCCTACGAAATCGCCATGGGCTTCTGCCTGGTCATCGTGCTGATGACCTCGGGCTCGCTGAACATGACCGACATCGTCACCAGCCAGCAGAAGGGCCAGTTCGCCGAGATGGGTCTGAACTTCCTGTCCTGGAACTGGCTGCCACTGCTGCCCGTGTTCATCGTCTACTTCATCTCGGGTCTGGCCGAAACCAACCGCCACCCCTTCGACGTGGTGGAAGGCGAATCGGAAATCGTGGCCGGTCACATGATTGAGTACTCGGGCATGTCGTTCGCCATGTTCTTCCTGGCGGAATACGCCAACATGATCCTGGTGTCGATGCTGGCCGTGCTGATGTTCCTGGGTGGCTGGGATGCGCCGGTGGCCTTCCTGAACTTCATCCCGGGCTGGATCTGGCTGGGCATCAAGACCTTCGTGGTTGTGACCATGTTCCTGTGGGTGCGTGCGTCCTTCCCCCGCTTCCGTTACGACCAGATCATGCGTCTGGGCTGGAAGATCTTCATCCCCGTCACCCTGGTGTGGCTGGTGTTCGTGGGCCTGTGGATCCAGTCGCCCTGGAACATCTGGAAATAAGAGGGCGCCTACACATGTCCACGTCCCTGAAAGAGTTTTTCTCGAGCTTCCTGCTGGCGGATTTCGTCAAGGGCTTCGCCGTGACCGGCAAGCACTTCCTGCAGAAGAACATCACCATCCATTTCCCGGAAGAAAAGACGCCGCTGTCGCCGCGCTTCCGCGGGCTGCACGCCCTGCGCCGTTATGAAAACGGCGAAGAGCGCTGCATCGCCTGCAAGCTGTGCGAAGCCGTCTGTCCGGCCATGGCCATCACGATCGAGTCGGACGTGCGTGACGACGGCAGCCGCCGCACCACGCGCTACGACATCGACCTGACCAAGTGCATCTTCTGCGGTTTCTGCGAAGAAAGCTGCCCGGTGGATTCGATCGTCGAAACCCACATCTTCGAATACCACGGCGAAAAGCGTGGCGACCTGTACTTCACCAAGGACATGCTCCTGGCGGTGGGCGATCGCTACGAAAAGGAAATCGCTGCCAACAAGGAGGCCGACGCCAAGTACCGCTGAGCCTTCAGGCTTGGCGGTTGCGGGTGCAACACCTATGGATACCTTGACCGTGCTTTTCTATCTGTTCTCGGCTGTGCTGGTCTTCGCGGCGTTCCGCGTGATCACCGCCAAGAGCCCCGTGTCGGCCGCGCTGCACCTGGTGCTGGCATTCTTCAACGCCGCTGGCGTGTGGATGCTGCTGCAGGCCGAATTCCTGGCCATTTCATTGGTGCTCGTTTACGTGGGCGCCGTGATGGTGCTGTTCCTGTTCGTGGTGATGATGCTGGACATCAACATCGACTCGATGCGACAGGGCTTCTGGAAGGTCTTTCCGCTGGCGGGGTTCGTCGGCGTGGTGATCGCGCTGGAAATGGCCTTCGTGCTGATGAGCGGCTTCCGGCTGTCAGAAGCCAAGCCGTTCGCGCCCGAGCTGGCCAACGTGGCCAACACCAAGGCACTGGGCATCGACCTCTACACCAACTACCTGTACCCGGTGCAGATTGCAGCCGTGATCCTGCTGGTGGGCATCATCGCCGCCATCGCGCTCACGCACCGCAACCGCAAGGAGTCGAAGGCCATCGATCCGGCCGTCGCCGTCCGCACCAAGAAGGCCGACCGCCTGCGCATCGTCAAGATGGACGCTGTCGTCGAACAGCCTTCGTCTGACAACGCCAAGGAAGGAGGCCAGGCATGACCGGCATCACCCTCGGACATTACCTGTCGCTGGGCGCGATCCTGTTCTCGATGTCGGTGATCGGCATCTTCATGAATCGCAAGAACCTGATCGTGCTGCTGATGGCCATCGAACTGATGCTGCTGGCGGTCAACCTGAACTTCGTGGCCTTCTCGCACTACCTGGGCGACATGGCCGGTCAGGTCTTCGTGTTCTTCATCCTGACCGTGGCGGCCGCCGAGTCGGCCATCGGTCTGGCCATCCTGGTGGTCCTCTTCCGCAATCGCGCGTCGATCAATGTGGACGAGCTCGACACGCTCAAGGGCTGAGGCAGGGGAAACAACAACATGTCTGAACTTTCTCTCAACTCGCTGCTGGCCGTGCCCCTGGCGCCGCTGGTCGGCTCGATCGCTGCCGGCCTGTTCGGCAAGCTGATCGGCCGCAAGGGCGCCCACGTGCTGACCATCGCCGGTGTGCTGGTGTCCTTCATCATTTCGGCGATGACGCTCGACGCCGTGATGGACGGCGCGCGCTTCAACCAGACCGTCTATGAATGGATGACGCTGGGCACGCTGAAAATGGAAATCGGCTTCATGGTCGATGGCCTGACCGCCATGATGATGTGCGTGGTGACCTTCGTGTCCCTGATGGTGCACCTCTACACCATCGGCTACATGGAAGAAGATCCGGGTTACCAGCGCTTCTTCTCGTACATCTCGCTGTTCACCTTCTCGATGTTGATGCTCGTGATGAGCAACAACATGCTGCAGCTGTTCTTCGGCTGGGAAGCGGTGGGCCTGGTGTCCTACCTGCTGATCGGTTTCTGGTTCAAGAAGCCCACGGCCATCTTCGCCAACATGAAGGCCTTCCTGGTCAACCGTGTGGGTGACTTCGGCTTCATCCTGGGCATTGGCCTGGTGCTGGCCTACACCGGCACGCTGAACTACACCGAAATCTTCGCCAAGGCCAACGAGCTGGTCGGCCCGGAGATTCCTGGTTTTGGCTGGCCCCTGATCACCACCATCTGCATCTGCCTGTTCATCGGTGCGATGGGCAAGTCGGCCCAGTTCCCGCTGCACGTGTGGCTGCCTGACTCGATGGAAGGCCCGACCCCGATCTCCGCGCTGATCCACGCCGCCACCATGGTGACGGCCGGCATCTTCATGGTGTCGCGCATGTCGCCGCTGTTCGAGCTGTCGGACGTGGCGCTGAACTTCATCGTCGTCATCGGCTCGATCACGGCGCTGTTCATGGGCTTCCTGGGCATCATCCAGAACGACATCAAGCGCGTGGTGGCTTACTCCACCCTGTCGCAGCTGGGCTACATGACCGTGGCCCTGGGCGTGTCGGCCTACAGCGTGGCCATGTTCCACGTGATGACCCACGCTTTCTTCAAGGCCTTGCTGTTCCTTGGCGCCGGCTCGGTGATCATCGGCATGCACCATGACCAGGACATCCGCAACATGGGTGGCCTGTGGAAGTACATGAAGATCACCTGGATCACGTCGCTGCTGGGCTCGCTGGCCCTGATCGGCACGCCGTTCTTCTCGGGCTTCTATTCGAAGGATTCGATCATTCTGGCTGTGGAGGCTTCGACGCTGCCTGCCGCCGGTTTCGCCCAGTTCGCGGTGCTGGCCGGTGTCTTCGTGACCGCCTTCTACAGCTTCCGGATGTACTTCCTGGTCTTCCATGGCAAGGAACACTTCCATCACAAGCCTTTCCCTGGCGAGCACGACCATCACGATGACCACGGCGATGGCCACGCCCACACCCCGCATGAATCGCCCTGGGTGGTGACCCTGCCGCTGGTGCTGCTGGCCATTCCTTCGGTGGTGATCGGTTACCTGACCATCGACGGCCTGCTGTTCGGCGACTTCCTCAAGGACGCCATCCATGTCGATGCGGCCAAGCACGGTGCCATGGCTGATCTGGCCCACCACTTCCACGGTGCGGTCGCGATGGGCTTGCACGGTCTGGTGACCCTGCCGTTCTTCCTGGCGCTGGGTGGTGTGGTCACGGCCTTCGTGTTCTACATGGTGGCTCCGCAGATCCCGGCGATGTTCGCCAAGGTGCTGCGCCCGCTGATCGTCATTGGCGAGAACAAGTACTTCCTGGACTGGTTCAACGAGAACGTTCTGGCCGCTGGCGCCCGCCTGCTGGGCCGCGGCTTCTGGAAGATCGGTGACCAGACCCTGATCGACGGCCTGGCCGTGAACGGTTCGGCCAAGCTGGTCGGCCTGATTGGCTCGGTCGTTCGCCTGTTCCAGACCGGTTACCTGTATCACTACGCGCTGGTCATGATCCTGGGGGTGTTCGCCCTCATGACCTGGTTCGTGTTCCTGCAGCACTGAACGAGGTGACCAGACCATGCAAACCATGTCCAACACACTCTCTCTTGCCATCTGGCTGCCGATCGCCTTCGGTCTGCTGCTGCTGATCGCCGGTCGGCAGCAGAACGCCGGCGTCACCCGCTGGATCGCCCTGGTGGGCGCCGTGATCAGTTTCCTGGTCACGCTGCCATTGATCACCGATTTCGACACCTCCACGGCTGCCATGCAGTTCGTCGAGAAGGCGCCCTGGATCGAACGCTTCAATGTGTTCTACCACCTGGGCGTTGACGGCATCTCCATGTGGTTCGTGCCCCTGACCGCTTTCATCACCGTCATCGTGGTGCTGGCGGGCTGGGAAGTGGTGGAAGACCGCCCGCACATGTACAACGGCGCCTTCCTGATCCTGTCGGGTCTGATGGTCGGCGTGTTCGCCGCCCTGGACGGCATGCTGTTCTACGTGTTCTTCGAAGCCACCCTGATCCCGATGTACATCATCATCGGTGTGTGGGGCGGCCCGCGTCGCGTGTACGCTGCCTTCAAGTTCTTCCTGTACACCCTGGCCGGTTCGCTGCTGATGCTGATTGCACTGGTCTACCTGTACTACAAGTCGGGTGGCAGTTTCGACATCCTGACCTGGCACAAGCTGCCGCTGGCCGCCACGGCCCAGACCTTGCTGTTCGTGGCCTTCTTCGCGGCCTTCGCCGTGAAGGTGCCCATGTTCCCGGTGCACACCTGGTTGCCTGACGTGCACGTGGAAGCGCCCACGGGTGGTTCGGCCGTGCTGGCGGCCATCATGCTGAAGCTGGGCTGCTACGGCTTCCTGCGCTTCATGCTGCCCATCGTGCCCGATGCGTCGCATGAATACGCCCCGATCGTGATCACCCTGTCCCTGATCGGCGTGATCTACGTCGGTCTGGTGGCCATGGTGCAGCAGGACATGAAGAAGCTGGTGGCCTATTCGTCGATCGCCCACATGGGCTTCGTCACCCTGGGCTTCTTCATCTTCAACGAGCTGGGCATTGCCGGTGGTCTGGTGCAGATGATCGCCCACGGTTTCGTGTCGGGCGCCATGTTCCTGTGCATCGGCGTGCTGTACGACCGTGTCCACTCGCGCGAAATTGCCTCGTACGGTGGCGTGGTCAACACCATGCCCAAGCTGGCGGCGTTCGCCTTGCTGTTCTCGATGGCCAACTGCGGTCTGCCGGGCACGGCTGGTTTTGTGGGCGAGTGGATGGTCATCCTGGGTGCCATCGAACACAGCTTCCTCATTGGCATCCTGGCGGCGACCGCACTGATCTTCGGTGCGGCCTACACGCTGTGGATGTACAAGCGCGTTTACTTCGGTGACGTGGCCAACGACGACGTGCGCGCCTTGAACGACATCAATGCCCGTGAATTCCTGATCCTGGCCGTTCTGGCCGTGGCCGTGCTGTGGATGGGCATCCAGCCCAAGCCGTTCACCGACGTGATGCACGTCTCGGTGACCGAGCTGATCAAGCACGTCAACATCAGCAAGCTGAACTGAGGGCCCAACTGACATGACAAACCTCAACTGGATCGCGGTGGCCCCGGAGATCTTCCTGCTGGCCATGGCGTGCCTGGTGGCGATGGTCGACCTGTTCGTCACCTGCCCGAAGCGCCGCCCCACCTATTGGCTCACCCTGCTGAGCCTGGCCGGTTATGCCGGTCTGCACGTGGGTTACCTGAACAACAATGCCTCGGGCTACGCCATGCAAGGCATGGTGGTGACCGACCCGATGGGCCACCTGCTGGCTTTCAGTGCCGCGCTGGCCGTGATGGGCACGCTGGTGTACGCACAGGGTTATGCCGCCTCGCGTGACCTGCTCAAGGGTGAACTGTTCTCGCTGAGCATGTTCGCGCTGCTGGGCATCAGCATCATGATCATGGGCAACAACTTCCTGGCCATCTACCTGGGCCTGGAACTGATGTCGCTGTCGCTGTACGCCCTGGTGGCGCTGCGCCGTGACCATGCCCAAGCCACCGAAGCGGCCATGAAGTACTTCGTGCTGGGTGCCCTGGCGTCGGGCTTCCTGCTGTACGGCCTGTCCATGATGTACGGTGCCACCGGTTCGCTGGACATTGCCGAGGTGTACAAGGCCACGCTGGCCGGCACGATCAACAAGCAGGTGCTGGCTTTTGGTCTGGTGTTCATTGTGTCGGGTCTGGCGTTCAAGCTGGGCGTGGTGCCCTTCCACATGTGGGTGCCTGACGTCTACCAGGGCGCGCCCACCGCCGCCACGCTGCTGGTGGCGGGTGCGCCCAAGCTGGCTGCATTCGCCATCACCGTGCGCCTGCTGGTGGAGGGCCTGATCAGCCTGGCCAACGACTGGCAACAGATGCTGATGATCCTGGCTGTGCTGTCGATGGCCATCGGCAACCTGGTCGCCATTGCCCAGACCAACCTCAAGCGCATGCTGGCCTACTCGGGCATTGCCCAGCTGGGCTTCATGCTGCTGGGCTTTGTGCCCACCGTGGTGGCGGGCAACACCGTGTCGGCTGCCAACGGCTACGGCTCGGCCCTGTTCTACGTGCTCACCTACGTGATGACCACGCTGGGCACCTTCGGCCTGATCATGCTGCTGGCCCGCCCAGGCTTCGAGTCGGAGCAGATCTCTGACCTGGCCGGTCTGGCCAAGCGCAGCCCGGCCCTGGCCGCGGCCATGGCGGTGTTCATGTTCTCGCTGGCTGGCATCCCGCCGACCGTGGGCTTCTATGCCAAGCTGGCTGTGCTGCAGTCGCTGATCACGACCAACTCGCCGCTGCTGATCCAGCTGTCGGTGGTGGCCGTGGTGCTGTCGCTGATTGGCGCTTTTTACTACCTGCGCATCGTCAAGACCATGTACTTCGACGAGCCGGTGGACACGAACCCCGTGTTGCCGGCAGGCGAAGCCACGCTGCTGGTGTCCGTGAATGCCGGTGCCGTGCTGGTGCTGGGCCTGCTGCCCAGCGGTCTGATGGCGCTGTGTGGTCGCGCCATCACCCAGGCCTTGGCGGGGTGATCGCATGAGCGGGCTGGTTCCTTCCTGGGCTGTGTACAGCCTGCTCCTGGCGGCCCTGGTGGCCGCCAATTTGCCCTTCCTGAACCAGCGTGTGCTGGGTCTGGGGCCGCGCCTGCAGCCCAAGGCGACCTGGGTGCGCTTGCTGGAACTGGTGTTCTGGTGCGCCGTGGTCACTGCCGCGGGGCGCCTGCTCGAAGGCCACGTTGGCCAGGTGGCGTCACAGCGCTGGGAGTTCTATGCGGTGTGGGCCTGCGTGTTCCTCACGCTGGCATCGCCCGGCTTTGTCTGGCGTTACCTGCGCCGAGGCGGCGCGTGAGCGACTCGCCGCTGTCTGACCTGCACCTGCGCGAAACCTGCATCGCGCGCGAGGTGACAGAGCAGGGCATGTTCCTGCAATGGTGCCGTGACCTGGTCCGACTGCCCGATGGCCGCGAGGCCCGCCGCGAGTTCGTGGTGCACCCTGGTGCCGTGATGATCGTGGCCCGCCTGCCCGATGGTCGGTTCGTGATGGAGCGCCAGTTCCGCTACCCCGTGGGCATGACCATGATCGAGTTCCCTGCGGGCAAGCTAGATCACGGCGAGGGCGGCCTGGCCTGTGCGCAGCGTGAGCTGTTCGAAGAAACCGGCTACCGCGCCCGCCGCTGGGCCAAGGCCGGTGTGCTGCACCCGACCATCGGTTATGCCACCGAGGTGATTGAAGTGTGGCTGGCCGATGAGCTGACCGCCGGTGAGCGGCAGCTCGACGATGGCGAGTTCCTGGATGTGTTCGCGGCCGAGGCAGGCGAGCTTTCACAGTGGATGCTGAAGGGCCAGCTGACCGATGCCAAGACCATCGTGGGCATGATGTGGCTGCAGAAGTGGCAGTCGGGAGCGTTCCAACCCGATTGGACCGTGGTGGACTGACATGCTGGTGGTGGATCTGGTGTGCGAAGCGGGGCACCGCTTCGAAGGGTGGTTCGGTTCGGCCGACGACCTGGCCTCGCAACAGTCCTGTGGTTTGCTGACCTGCCCCGTTTGCAACAGTGCGCAGGTGCAGCGCCTGCCATCGGCAGCACACATCAACCGGGGTGTGAGCCGGCAAGTCGACCGGGTGTCGACACCCGGCTCGCTACACGGGGCATCGTCCGCGCACGGGGCGTCAGCGGCCAAGGTCACCACGGCCGTTGGGGCGAACGGTGCGGTGTCCGGTCGTGGGGCTGCCGAAGCGGTGCCCATGGAGGCGGTCGACATGGACGAGGCAACCGCGCGTGCGCATGAGGCGCTCAAGGCCATCCAGAAGACTTGGTTGGAGGCTGCCCGCAAGGTGATCGAGAACACCGAAGACGTGGGCGAGAAGTTCGCCGACGAGGCCCGCAAGATGCACTATGGCGATGCGCCAGAGCGCGGCATTCGCGGGCAGGCGTCGGACGAAGAGCGTGAAGCACTCAAGGAAGAGGGCATCGACGTGATGACGATGCCTCTGCCCAAGGTCAGCAAGGACACCCTGCAGTGAGATCTGGGGTGATGAGGGCCATTCCTCGCCGTTTCGGAGCCTGGTTCAAGGCAGCAGCCGACCTGGGTTGAACACTCCCTGGGGGTCGATCGACTGCCGGATGGCGCGCATCAGGCGCAAGGCCACTGGGGACGTGCGCCGCTGAAGTTCCTGGGCCCGCAGGGCCCCGATGCCATGTTCGGCGGAGATCGTGCCGGCTCGCTCGCAGACGGCATCGAACACCAGGGCATTGACTTCGGGCTCGAAGGCCGCCATGCCTTCTGCATGGCGCTGCCCTTCTGGTGGCTGCACGTTGAAGTGCAGGTTGCCGTCGCCCAGGTGCCCGAAACACACGATGCGCGCGCCCGGCCAGCGCGCCGGAATGACCTGCTGCATGGCTTCGACGAACGCCGGGATGGCCGAGGTGGGCAGGCCGATGTCGTGCTTGACCATCAGTCCTTCGGCTTTTTCTGCCAGGGGGATGTGCTCTCTCACGGCCCACAAGGCCTGGGCTTGCGCTTCGGCATGGGCCACCACGGCCTGCTCGGTGTGCAGGCCTGACAACCCGGCGGCGGGGCCGCACAGCCACTGCGTGAGCTGCTGCTGAGCCATGTCGGCCGATGTGGCGCTCTGGTGCTCGATCAACAGCACCCAGGGGGGCAGGGTGGCACTGCCCGCCCAGGCGCTCAAGGGGGCCGCCACCTGAGGGGCGTGCGCTTGCAGCAGCTGCAGGGGCAACTGGCCCATGACTTCGAAGGCGGTCAGGCCCGCATCGAGATGCTCGCGTGCACTGGTCAGTGCGGCCACCGCTGCGGCCAGGGTGGTGCAGGGGAGCAGGCAGGTGGCTGAGCCGCGGGGCAAGGGGTGAAGGCGCAGGGTGGCGGCTGTGATCACGCCCAAGGTGCCTTCGCTGCCGATGAACAGATCACGCAGGTCGTACCCGGTGTTGTTCTTGCGGAGGGCCGTGAGTTGGTCGAGCACCTCGCCCTGCGCTGTGACCACTTGCAGGCCCAGGCACAGCTCCCGTGCCGTGCCGTAGCGAAGGACCTGCGTGCCGCCCGCGTTGGTGGCCAGGTTGCCGCCGATGGTGCAGCTGCCTTCGGCGGCCAGACTCAGCGGGAACAGCAGGCCTTGTGCACGGGCCGATTCCTGCACTGTTGCCAGCAGGCAGCCCGCCTGCACGGTCATCGACAGGTTGACAGGGTCGACAGCGAACACCTGGTTCATTCGCTGCAGGCTCAGCACCAGTTGCAGGCCGGTCTCGTCGGGCACCGAGCCACCCACCAGCGAGGTGTTCCCGCCCTGTGGCACCACAGGAATCCCGGCCTGGGCACACACCTGGACCACAAAGACCACTTCGTCCACCGAAGCCGGGCGTGCAATGGCCAGCGCTCGACCTCGGTAGCGGCCCCGCCAGTCTTGCTCGTGGGCGGGCCAGCCGTCGAAGGCGGGTGCGGCGCCCGTGGAGGCTTCAGCGCCTGGGCGCTGCCACAGGCCTTGGGGCCCCAGCCGTTGCGCCAGTGCGTCGAGGGCGGGCTGGCGAGACAGGGTCATGCCTGGGCATGCGGCTGCTGACTGGCCGCATCGGCTTCTTTCTTGACCTTCAGGCGCAAGCGCACGTACACCGAGCAGGCCACGAACACGGCCAGGCTGAGGGCTGTTTCGATCCAGGCCAGAGCCTGTGACATGCCACCTTCGGTGGTGCCCCGCACCACGCCCTCGGTGAAGTACAGCAGGATCAGCATCGACAGCCAACGGAAGGTGTACATGCGGTGCTTGAGCAGACCGGCCAGCGCAAAGGTCAGGGGCAACACCTTCCAGGCCAGGGCGCCCGTGCCGCCTTTCAGAGGCGCCAGCACCAGTTCCCACGCCATGCCCAGCACGATCAGACCGATCACGCAGCCCAGGCACAGGTTGCGCAAAGCCCGGATGCGCGCCAGGCGCTCGGGTGGGTGGCTGCCCAGGACGGCGTGGTCGGCAGCCGGGGCATCGATGGGTTGAACGGGCATGTGCGGAGGGCTGTGCGGAGGGGCGGACGCCCGGTGCAGAACACCGCAAGGTGTCTGGGAGTGGGCGCAGAGGCTGGCATGATAGCCGCCATGACCTGGTACCGGAACTGGATGGCTTCTCTTCAGCATTGGCCCTGGATGAACACGTTCAGGACACTGCGCCTGCGCTTTCGCGAAGACCGCCTGGGCGTGATCGCAGGCAGCCTGACCTTCACCACCACCATCGCGCTGGTGCCCCTGCTGACCATGATGCTGGCCCTGTTCAGCGCCTTCCCGGTGTTCAACCGGTTTCGCAAGGCCCTGGAGACGCAGTTTCTGGCCGAAATGGTGCCTGAGCTCATCGCCAAGCAGGTGATGCTGGTGCTGACCCGCTTTGCGGGCAAGGCCAGCCAGCTCAGTGGCGTCAGCCTGATCGTGCTGGGCCTGACGGCCATGTTCCTGATGCTGACCATCGACCGCACCCTCAATGGCATCTGGCGCGTGCGCACGCCACGGCCGATCGCGCAGCGGGTGCTGGTGTACTGGGCTGCCCTGACCCTGGGCCCGTTGATGCTGGGCGCCAGCCTGTGGCTCAGTTCCTACCTGCTGTCAGCCTCGAGAGGGTGGGTCGATGATTTGCCCGGTGGCGTCGGGCTGCTGCTGTCCATGCTAGTGTTTGCCCTGCAGGCCGGCGGTTTTGCCGCCTTGTTCCGCTATGTGCCCAACACGCATGTGAAGTGGGAGCACGCCTGGGCGGGCGCGCTGTTCGTGACCCTGGGGCTGGAGGTGGCCCAGCGTGGCATGGCCCTGTACCTCACCAAGGTACCGGCCTACGCCACCGTCTACGGTGCCTTCGCTGCGTTTCCGATTTTCCTGGTCTGGATCTACCTGAGCTGGCTGATCGTGCTGGCCGGTGCGGTGGTGGCGGCTTATGCGCCGAGCCTGCTGGCGCGGGTGCAGCGTTGGCCCGATGTGCCGGGGCATCGGTTCCAGCTGGCCCTGGCCTTGCTGGCGCGGCTGCGCGAGGCCCGACAAGGGCAGGGGGTGGGGCTGACCTCGCACGCGCTGTCGGATGTGCTGCGCACCGACCCGCTCCAGATCGAGCCCTTGCTGGACGTGTTGCAGTCGCTGGGCTGGGTTGGGCGGCTGGATGAATCCCACCAGCATGAGGGCGGACGGTTCGTGATGTTGTGCGATCCGGCCCAGGTGCCCGTGGCCCCGCTGGTGGCCCGCACCTTGTTGCACCCGGACGCGTGGTCGCGCGGTTTCTGGCGACAGGCTGGCGTCGAGCACCTGACCCTGGCCGAGGTGCTCGACGGTGTGCCGCCAGCCGCCCGGTGAAGCGCTGTAGGGGTAAAACCCCAGCCAAAGACTGGCCTGGGGTGTGTGTTTTCCGTTGTGTGCACCTCAAACAAGGGGGTATATTGACCTGCAGCATGACACCGGGGGTCACGCTCTTGTGCATCCGGTCATTCCCCGTGTCCCATTCCGAACGTCTGGAGAATCTTTCATGAAAGTCAGTGACATCCTCCGCGTCAAGGGCAACACCCTGTTCACCGTGCGCCCTGACGACCTTCTGTCCGAGGCTGCGCGCACGATGGCCGACCACGACATCGGCTCGCTGGTGGTGATGGAGCATGGCGACCTGGTCGGGATGCTCACCTTCCGCGAAGTGATCCAGGGCACTGTGCGCAATGGCGGCGCCTTTGGCGTTCAGGCGGTGCGCTCGGTGATGGACGACCACCCCATGACCTGCACCCCCGACACCGAGATCGACGAGGTGCGCCGCATGATGCTGCAACGCCATGCGCGCTACATGCCGGTGCTGAACCAGAAGACGCTGGCCGGTGTGATCTCGTTCTACGACGTGGCCAAGGCCGTGGTCGATGGTCAGGATTTCGAAAACCGCATGCTCAAGGCCTACATCCGCGACTGGCCGGCCGAAGAAGGCGAGCGCCAGGCGCTGCTCTGATCTCAGGCGCCATGGGCCTTGGTGCCCCTGGCCCTGCACCCTCCTGTCAACCCGGCTTCGGCCGGGTTGGTGCTTTTGGGCGGCGCTTGGGGGACAATACGGGTTTTGACCGTTCGCATTCCTTCTGACATGGCCGGCAGCACCTTCGGACAGCTTTTCACCGTCACCAATTTCGGCGAGTCGCATGGCCCGGCCATCGGCTGCGTGATCGACGGCTGCCCCCCGGGCCTGGCCCTGACCGAGGCCGACATCCAGGGTGACCTGGACCGCCGCCGCCCCGGCACGTCGCGCCACGTCACCCAGCGCAACGAGCCCGATGCGGTCGAGATCTTGTCGGGTGTGTACGAAGGCAAGACCACGGGGGCACCCATCGCCCTGCTGATCCGCAACACCGACCAGCGCAGCAAGGACTACGGCAACATCCTGCAGACCTTCCGCCCGGGCCATGCCGACTACACCTACTGGCACAAGTACGGCATCCGTGACCCGCGCGGCGGTGGCCGTTCGTCGGCCCGCCTCACAGCCCCCATGGTGGCCGCAGGCGCCGTGGCCAAGAAATGGCTGCGCGAGCAGTTCGGCACCGAGGTGCGCGGCTGCATGACCCAGCTGGGCGAGGTCGTGATCCAGCACGAAGGCTGGGACCACGTACACCAGAACCCCTTCTTTGCGGCCAATGTGTCGCAGATCGAAGCGCTGGAAACCTACATGGACGCGCTGCGCAAGGAAGGCAATTCCATCGGCGCACGCCTGTATGTCGAAGCCACCGGCGTGCCGGTGGGCCTGGGCGAGCCGCTGTTCGACAAGCTCGACGCGGACATCGCTTTCGCCATGATGGGCATCAACGCCGTCAAGGGCGTCGAGATCGGTGCAGGCTTTGGCTGCGTCACCCAGAAGGGCAGCGAGCACGGTGATGCGCTCACGCCCGAAGGCTTCACGTCCAATCACGCGGGTGGGGTGCTCGGCGGCATCTCCACCGGGCAGGACATCCGCGTGTCGATGGCCATCAAGCCGACCAGCTCGATCCGACTGCCTCGCCCGTCGATCGACCTGAACGGTGACCCGGCCACGGTGGAAACTTTTGGTCGCCATGACCCCTGCGTGGGCATCCGCGCCACCCCGATCGCCGAGGCCATGCTGGCCCTGGTGCTGATCGACCACGCGCTGCGCCACCGCGCCCAATGCGGTGACGTGCAAGTGACCACCCCAGACATCGCCCGCCGGGGCTGAGCTTCGGGAAGCCTGGATCACGCACCATATTGGTGTGTTGATCAGGCCTTGACCAGCCAGCGTCATGGGCATGATCGGCGGTCAGTCTCATGATGGTGCATCGCCTGCAAGTGGCCGGATCCGTGGCCTTGTTCACGGGTTTGTCGCCGATGTCCCCCTGATCCAATTCGGAATTGAACGGCCCGCAAGGCTGTGTTGATTCTTGCCTGTTCGGCCGGCCCTGTGCCGAGCGGCGCCTGGATGGAGGATCTCGATGTCATCGCTGGAAGCATCGGCCCGCAGTGCTGGGCCGCAGACAGGGCCCCTTGCCACCACCGTGTCCACCCGCCGTGGTCAGGACCGTGGCCTCGGTGGATTTTTTCGCTACCACGGCGTGTGGGCGCCAGGTGTGCGCTTGTTTCGCAAGCTCGGGTTTCCGGCCAAGGCGGCCATCATTTCGCTGGCCTTCCTGTTGCCGCTGTTGGTGCTGGGGGTGTCGTTCTGGCGCGCCCAAACAGACCAGGCCACGTTCGTGGCCCAGGAGCGTGCGGGCACCCGGTACGCCAAGCCGCTGATGGGCCTGATGGTGGCCCTGACCAACGAGCGGCAACAGGCCCGGCGCCAGGCCCGTGGGCAACCCGCCCCGGACCTGCCGGCCTGGCGCCAGAAGTCCGATGGGCTGTGGGCTGAACTGGCCCTGGCTCAAAAGGAAGTGGGCGGCGCCCTGCAGACCCATGCACTGCACGCCGAAGCCACGCGCGCCTGGCAAGCGGCACGAACCCTGAAAACCGACGACGCTCGGCAGATTTTCGAGGCCTACACCCTCACCCTGTCGCACTTGACGCAGTTGCTGGAATGGGTGGCGGACACGTCCAGCCTGACGCTGGACCCAGAGATTGCCAGCTATTACCTGATGGATGCCTCGGTGCTGGCGTCACCTGAGCTGTACGTGGCTGCAGGGCGCTTGCGAGCCTTGTTGTCCACCGCGGCCATGGAAGGCCAGATGGACCGCAAGGGCTGGATGGCGGTGCAGGACGAAGTGCGCTTGCTGCAGCGCCGGATGGCACAGATCGAGGTGTCGGTGCGCAAAGCAGGCGGTGCCGAGCCGGATGTGCTCAAGTCGCTGCCCTTGCGTGAGCTGCAGCAGGCGGTGCAGGCGCAGTTGCAGCCGGCCGTGCAGGCACTGACCGATGAACGCGTGGGTCAGGAGGCCTCTGCCTTCACTGCACAGGGCGATGCCGCCGCAGCGGCGGCCGATGCCTTCATGCAGCGAGGGTTGAGCACCCTGGACGGTTTGCTGGCCGAGCGTCAGCGTGCCACGCAGCAGGCCATGACCGCCGCTGGTGTGCTGACCCTCAGCTGTCTGTTGCTGGCGGGCTACCTGCTCAAATGCTTTTACATGGTCACCAAGGGCGGCCTGGACGAAGTGCGCCTGCACCTGGAGGCCATGACCGAGGGCGACCTGACCACCTCACCGAACCCTTGGGGGCGCGACGAGGCAGCCAGTCTGATGCGCACTTTGGCCGACATGCAGCAGTCGCTGCGCCGATTGGTGCAGCAGGTTCGGGCCTCGGCCGACACCATCGTGAACTCGAGCATGGAGATGGCCGATGCGGCCAAGGACCTGTCGGTGCGCACGGAAAACGCTGCAGCCAACCTGCAGCAGTCGGCGTCGAGCATCGAAGAAATCGGGTCGACCGTGAAGAACACGGCAGGCCATGCGGGCAGCGCGGCCGAACTGGCCCGCCAGAACGCGGGTGTGGCCGTGCATGGTGGCGAGGTGATCGGGCAGGTGGTCAGCACCATGCGCGAGATCCAGGGCGCCTCGGGCAAGATCTCGGACATCATCAATGTGATCGATGGCATTGCGTTCCAGACCAACATCCTGGCGCTCAATGCCGCGGTGGAAGCGGCCCGAGCGGGCGAGCAGGGGCGAGGTTTTGCCGTGGTGGCCAGCGAGGTGCGTGCACTGGCCCAGCGCAGTGCCAGTGCCGCCCGCGAGATCAAGGGGCTCATCACCGACAGCGTGGCGCGCATTGGCAGTGGCACCACGGTGGTGGAGGCGGCCGGCGCCACCATGGGTGACATCGTGCAGCACGCAGAGCGCATCAATCAGTTGTTGTCGGAAATTGCGCAGGCCTCGCACGAACAGAGCGCAGGGGTGGGCCTGGTTGGCCAGGCCATGTCCGACCTGGACCGCGACGCCCAGCAGAACGCCGCCATGGTGGAAGAAAGCGCAGCAGCCTCTCAGGGCTTGCGCCAGCAGGCGCTGGTGCTGGCCGAGGCCGTGTCGAGCTTCAGGCTGCCAGCGTGAAGCTCAGAGCGTGCCGCTCTGGATCAACTCCACCTTGTAGCCGTCGGGGTCCGTGATGAAGGCGATCAGGGTGTTGCCGCCTTTGACCGGGCCGGGTTCACGGGTGATGCCGCCACCCAGCGTGGCGGCCTTGTCGCGCACGGCGTTGCAGGTGGCCACGATGTCGTCAACACCGATGGCGATGTGGCCGTAGGCCGTGCCCAGCTCGTACTGCTCGACGCCGTGGTTGTAGGTCAGCTCCAGCTCGGCGTGCTCGGGGTTGCGCCCGTAGCCCAGGAAGGCCAGCGTGTATTGCTGTTCCGGGCGTTCGGTGGTGCGGATCAGGCTCATGCCCATGACCTGGGTGTAGAAGTCGATGGAACGCTGCAGGTTGCCCACGCGGAGCATGGTGTGGAGGATGCGCATGTGTGGTCGTGTGGTGGAGGGTGCGAATTCAGCGCCACAGTCTGCCAGTCTCGCTGATCAGCGTGCGGGCTGGGGCTTTTCTCGGGTGTAGGCCTCGACCTTGCGTGCGTCGATGCGGTAGGCACTGACCCCCATGTCTGACTTGCTGCGCGCCACCTCCAGGGTGCCGTGCACCCACACGGTGTCCATGGTGCGAAAGCCTTTGACGGGCTGGGCCAGTCGCACGTGCACGATCTGGTTGGCCGGTGGCGGGGGGGAGTGGATGCATGCGCCGTAGTAAGGCACCAGCAGAAATTCCTTGAGGCCTTTGGCGCTTTCTTCCAGCGGCACGATGTAGCCCGGCAGGCGACCGCTCACGCCATTCATGGCGTCGTTCACCGGGGCGGCATCCCACAGTTCGCGCATGGCGTCCATCAGGGCCTGAACCTTGGGGTCATCGTCGCTGAGCAGATCGAAGTTCTGGCCTTTGAAGCGCTCGCGCATCAGCTTGCCTGGGTCCCAGTCCTTCGGGGTGAGATCGGTCCACAGCAGGTGCCGAGGTGCGGTGGCACTGGCACGCGGGGCCGGGCTTGCCGACGTCGCCTGGGCCCATGACGTGGCGGGCAGCACGCCCACCATGCAGGCCGTGAACGCAAACGCCAGGGTGCGGCGGATTGCGTGGCGGATTGTGCGGCGGACTTTGTGGCGGACTGTGCGGTGCAGCCATGGGGTCGGCGCCCAGGGCATGAAGGGCGAGGGCCTTGACGTGGAGCGAGGCGGGGTGCTGCGCATGGTGTGAGATGTTGGGGGGGCGTCAGGCGCCCGGGTTGAGCCCATCTTGCACGGACCAGCGGTAGGCCTGCCATGCGGGCAGCAGGCTGACGGCCCAGCCAGCGGCCCACACCAGCGCCAGCCATTGCCATTGTGCAGGTTCGATCAGGGCCTGCACGGTCAGACCGTGCTGGCGCTGCAGCCAGGGGCTCAGTGCCCACAAGGCCAGCCAGCCCAGGGCTGTGCCCAGGGCCACGCCCAGGGCCGTGATGAAGCCGCCTTCCAGGGCCATCAGGCCCGCGATCTGTCGGGGTGAGGCGCCCACTGCACGCAGCACCGCCAGCTCGCGTCGACGCGCTTGCAGCCCAGCCAGGATGGTGGCGCTCAGCCCGATCAGGCTCACGCCAGCCACCAGCACGCACACCACCTGCAGGGCGCGTTCGGCCAGGTCGATCACCCCCCAGAGTTCGTCCAGTGCCACCCCCGGCAGCACGGCCATCCAGCGTCCGTCACCTTGTTGCTGGAAGCGCTGCTGCACGGCAAAGACACGGGTGCGCTGGTGCAGCCCCACCAGGGCGGCGGTCACGGCTTGTCCTGGTGCTGCCTGGGTGTGGGAGGAGGGCCGAGCGTCGCGACCATGGTCGTGGTCGTGGTCGTGGTTATGGTCATGGTCATGGTCATGGTCATGGTCATGAGCGCGTTCTGGCTCTGCGGTGGGCTGCTCCGGTGCCCGCATCAGGGCTTGCAGTTGCTGGCGCATGTCCGCGGCACTTTGGCCATCGACCGGGCCCAGGCTGCCATGCGCATGCAGGGACGCCATGGCTTGCAAGGACACATGCAGGGCGCGGTCCACCGGGGTGCCGGTGGGGGCCAGCACGCCCACCACGGTCATGGGGTGATCGCTGTGGTCGTGTTCAGCCATGGCGCCGTCACCGTGGGCCAGGATCACGGCGTCACCCACCTGCAGATTCAGCCTCCGAGCCACCTCGGCGCCGAGCACCACCTCGCTGTCACCCGCGAACGCCTGGCCGCTTTGCCAATGCAAGGCTTGTTGTTCCCCATGCCGGAAGTGCGTGAAAAAGCTGTCGTCGGTCGCCACCACCGGAAAGCCCCGGAAGCTGTCACCCAATGCAATCGGGATCACCCAGGCCACGTCGGGGTTGGCGCGCAGTTGCTCCACGGCGGCCCAAGGCAGGTTGGCCCTGGGTTGGCCGATGTGGAACACGGCATACAGCAGCAGTTCGACCGAACCGGTGCGGGGCCCTGCGATGAGGTCGGTGCCGGAGATCGCCTGGGCAAAGCTTTGGCGCACATCGGCGCGCAGGCGCTCCAGGCCCAGCAGCAGGGCGGCCGACAGGGCCACCGACATCACGGTGAGCCACAGCACCTGCCTGCGGTGCCAGGCGCTTTGCCAGATCAGGGGCCACCAGCTCATGCGAGGCCTCCCTGCAGGTCTTGCCATGTGAGCTGTCGCTGGAAATGCGCAGCCAGCCGCAGGTCGTGGCTGACAAAGAGCATGGCCGATCCCGCCTCACGGGCCTGGCTGAGCCAGGTGTGCATGAAGAGGTCGCGGGTGGTTTCGTCCAGGGCTGAGGTCGGTTCGTCGGCCAGCACAAGGGCGGGGCCACCGATCAGGGCGCGGGCAGCGGCCACGCGCTGTTGCTGCCCGATGGACAGTTGGGCCGCTGGCCGCGTGTGCAAGGCGGCTGGCAAATCCATGCCGCGCAGGAGCGCCCGGGCTTGGGCGGCGGCAGAGCCGGCGGTTGCCTGCGCCTGCTGGAACCTGGGCGCCGACAATCGACAGGGCAACAAGACGTTTTCGAGGGCGCTGAGGTAAGGCAGCAGGTTGAACTGCTGAAACACAAGGCCCAGGTGCTGACCGCGCCAGGCGTCAAGCCCTTGAGGGCGTGGTTGGCCTTGCCAGAGCACTTGGCCCTGTTGCACAGGCAGCACGCCGGCCAACAGAGCCAGCAGGGTGCTTTTGCCACAGCCACTGGGGCCGTGCAGGAACACGGTCTCGCCCGGGGCCAGCGCCAACGTGGGCACATTCAACATGGGTTGATGCTGACCTGGCCACTGGTGGCTCAGACCGGTCACAGAGAGCGTGGGCACCGAAGAGGTCATGCAGACAGGAAACTGATGCAGGCCCGGGCATTGTGCCGCGATCGGTGACCGATGGCGGCGCCCGAGACTGTTTCAGAAAGTGATGATGGGCCGGTGCCAGGGCCCATCAGTTTGGGATCACTTGAATTGGGGCAGCAGCACGCTGTCGATCAGCCACACGGTGCCATTGCTGGTCTGCACACCCTTGCAGGCGGCCACCGACTGGTTCACCGAGGCGCCGTCGGCGTCATAGCCTGCGTAGAGGGTCTGACCTTGCAGGGTCTTGAACTGCACGGGGGTGATGGGCTTGCGCGGGTCGGCATGGCCCTTGGTGACGTGATAGGTCAGCACCGAGGTCAGCAGCCCGGTGTCACTGCCGATCAGGCTGAGCAGGGGCGCCGGCACCTTGGCGAAGGCGGCATTGGTGGGTGCGAACACCGTGAAGGGGCCTGGGCCCGACAGGGCGCCGACCAGGTTGGCTGCCACCACCAGGTTGGTCAGGGTGCTGAGTTCGGGCGTGGCGATGGCGGCATCGACCAGGGTGCCCTGGAACTGCACCAGCTCGGTCGAGCGGCACTGCACGTAGTTTTTGAGGTTGACCTGGGCCTGGGCCGAGCCCACTGCACCCAGGAACGAGAGGCTGGCCACGGCCAGTGCGGTGAAGGTCTTGCGCATGGTCTTTCTCCTATGAATGCACTTGTATGTTCAGAAAAATACTGAACGGTATTTATTGTGCCCAAGGAGTCTTTTGGCGGGAATACTTCACGTCCCCCTGTCCAGGGAGGACAGGGTCGATCGGGTTGGACGCGCGCTGATCAGGCGCTTGACGCTGCGCTGATCAGCCGAACCGGCACCCAGCCGCGCACGCTGTTGAGCAGGGCCAGCCCTTCGGCGTGGGCCAGATCGGCCACCTGCAGAACCTGCTCGTGCAGCCGGCCTTCCGCCAGCAGTTGTTCACGCATCACCCCGGGCAGCAGGCCACAGTGCACAGGCGGTGTGAGCCAGCGGCCGCCGAGTTGCAGGGCGACGTTGCCGATGGTGAATTCGGTGAGCTCGCCCGCCGCGTTGAACAGCAGGGTGTCAAAGGCGTCCGAGGGCGGCTTGAAGGCCTCGTAGTGAGGGCGCCAGGTGGTCTTGTGCCAGACGAAATCATCGGCTGGCGGCATCGGCTGGGTGGCCAGGGCAACCGGACGAAAGGCCGAGTCGGCGGGGGGGAGCGGCAAGGGGGCGGCTTCGGCCAGCACCTGGCCCGAGGCGTCGACCCGCAGGCGAACCTTGAACACGCCGGTGGGGTGCTGCTGGCACAGGTGCCGCAGCGCTTCGTTCACTTCGTCCAGCCGCAAGGGGTGGCCGAAATGTGCCGCTGCGCGTGCCAGGCGGGCCAGGTGCAGGGGCAGGCGTGCCAGTTGCCCGTTTTCCAGGCGGAGCGATTCGAGCAGCTCGAAAGGCGCAACGGCACGCGCCAGGAAGCGTTGCTTGTGCTGCCACTCCTGCCATTCGGCCTGGGGGGTGGCGTCAAGCGTGATGCCGCTGCCCACGCCGCAGTGGGCGGTCCAGGGCGCATCGGGTGGGGGCGTGTGCACGGCCACGGTGCGAATGGGCACGTTGAAGGTGACATGCCCGCCCGGGCGCATCAGACCCACGGCACCGCAGTACACATGCCGCGGTGCGCGCTCCATGCGTGCAATGTGGTGCATGGCCTGGCGTTTGGGGGCTCCGGTCACCGAGCCGCAGGGGAACAGCGCCCCCATCACCTCGCTCAGGCGCCGCCCGTCGCGGGTGTGCGCCTGCACGGTCGAGGTCATCTGCCACACGGTGGGCAGGGCCTGCACATCGAACAGCGAGGGCACCTTCACGCTGCCCACCTTGGCCACCTTGGCCACGTCGTTGCGCAGCAGGTCCACGATCATGAGGTTTTCGGCGCGTTCTTTGTCGCTGGCCGTCAGGTGGTGTGCCTGGGCCTGATCGGCCAGGGGGTCGGGCAGGCGGGGTGCGGTGCCTTTCATGGGCCGGGTGGTGAGCACGCCGCCTTGGGCAGGGCCTGTCCAGTCAAAAAACAGTTCAGGTGACACGCTCAACACGGCGCCAGGGCCTCGGGTGGCCGCCCGGGCGTCCAGGAAAGCGGTGTAGCCCAGCGGCTGGCTGCGCCGCAAGGCCTCGAAGCAGGCCTGCAGGCCCTCGGTGGTGGGCGGCTCTGTGCGGGGAGGCTCGGTGGGGTGCTCTGTGCCTGCCCCCGGGGGCGTGGCCCCATGGGACATCGGCGCCTGCAGGCGCATGGTCAGGTTGATCTGGTAGACCTCGCCTTGCCGGATCAGCTCGCGCACCTGCTCCACCTGCTGCTGGGCGCGTTCGGCCGAGGTGTCGGCTTGCCAGGGGCCCAGGTGCCAGCGGTGGCCGGAGGGCGCCGAGGCCATGCACGCCTGCCCCCCTTCAGACCCACTGGCCGACAGCACCTCCACCTGATCGCTTTCGTACAGGGCCCACACGGCATAGGGTGCGCCGGGTGGCAGGGCCTTGACCGGCAGGCTGGGGTCGAAGGCCGGGGCCGCCTCGTAGGCCACCCAGCCCACGGCCCAACGGCCGGGGTGAGCGGCGTGGGCCGGGCCCTCGTCGAGCGTCCAGGCGTGCACGTCGTCGAGCAGGCGCTGCACCTGGCTCGGGTCATGGGCCACCAGCCAGCGGCTGGGTTGGTGGGCGCGCAGGCGCAATCGGCTTTGCGCGTTCGCCAGATCGGCCGGGAAGTCGATCAGGGCCGTGGGAGCCGGCCGGTGTGCGGGCATGGATGTCAGCGACGCGGAGCGCGGGTGAGCAGCCCCATCAGGGCCAGCAACCCGATCACGGCCAGCAGGGCCATGCTCCAGAATTCGTAAGGCACCCCCAGGAGGTTGACCGCGGCATCGGCGCACGAGGCGCGCACCTCGAACACCTCGGGAAAGCGGGTGTCGGCGCCGAAGAAGCTGATCACCTTGTCGGCGAAGGTGAGGGCACACGACTGGGTCTTGGCGGCCACGAAGTGCTGCCACCAGGCTGCGGCCACCCCACCACCGGCCAGGGCCAGCACCGGCAGCGACAGCACCCGGCGCAGCAGGCCGGACGGCTGCAGTGCGCTGAGCAGCGCCACGGCGCCAATGGCCAGGAACACGATGCGCTGCAAGATGCACCAGGGGCAAGGCTGCATGCCCAGGTGGTGCTGGCTGTACAGCGCAAAGCCCACAGCGGCGAAGCTGCCCAGCCCGATCAGGGCCTGGCTGGTGCGGGTGGGAAACGCCATGGTGGGCCTCACTGCACTTCGGCGATCAGTTCGATCTCGACGCACGAGCCCAGCGGGATCTGCGCCACGCCAAAGGCACTGCGCGCATGCCGGCCGGCCTCGCCGAACACCTCGGCCAGCAGCTCGGAGCAGCCATTGGTGACCAGGTGCTGCTCGGTGAACTCTGGCGTGCTGTTGACCAGGCTCATGACCTTGACGATGCGCACCACCTTGTCAAGGCCACCGGCGGCCGCGTTCAGCGTGCCCAGCAGGTCGATGGCCACGGCGCGGGCGGCCTGCTGGCCTTCTGCGGTGCCCATGGTCTTGCCCAGCTGGCCCACCCACACCTGACCGTCTTTCTTGGCGATGTGACCCGACAGGAAGACCAGATTGCCCGTGCGCATGTAGGGCAGGTAAGAGGCGGCGGGTGTGGCCACGGCGGGCAGGGTGATGCCCAGGGCTTGCAGGCGGTCGGCGATGCTCATGACGGAATGGACGCTGATTGGAAGCACCTGCGGCGCAGATGCGGAGGAAACGTGGGGCGTGTCATCGCCCTTCGGTGGGCCCGCTGCAGGGGGTGCTGGCACGCGCCTGGCGGGTTGCGGCCGATCCTACACTGCCTGCCGGGCCCGCACAGGGCCCCATGAAAATCTCGTACAACTTCAGGGAGTTGACCATGGCCTTGCATTGGGCCGCGGTGATGCTGGCCTTTCTGCTGGGCGTGGGTTTGCAGTTGCAGCAGGTGCACCTGCAGGCCGGGCTGTGGCCTCTGGCGGCCTTGATGGTCCTGCTGTGCGCCGGTGTGTCGGTGCTGGCTCGGTGGCGTCGGCTGCATGGGCGTTCAACAGCGTCAGGGCGCTTGCCACGCCTGAACACCCGGCCGACTCAGCCACCTGCATGGACCTGGGGTGTCAGTGCCCTGGCGCTTGCGGCGCTGGCTGCGGGATGGGGCTGGGCGCAGTGGCAGGCGCAAGACATGCTGATGCAGCAGTGGCCTGCGCAGTGGCGGGGCCTCGGGCAGGCGCAGCCCACCGTGCTGCGCCTGACGGCACGCGTCATGGCCATGCCCGATCATCGCCCCGGTGGGCTGGGGCTGCGCCTGGCCGTGCTGACAGTGCAGCCCTTGCCCGGCGATGGCCCGACCGAAACGGCCCGTGGCCAGCCGCCCGGTGGGCAAGCATGGCAGGGCGGCATGCGCTGGCATCGCCCGGACCTGCCGCCCAGGGCCCGGGTGCCCGAAAGCGTGGGGCTGTTCTGGCCCGCGCCGCCGGCCGGCCAGGAGCCGTTGCCCGGCGAGGTGTGGCAATGGGTGGTGCAGCTCGATGTGGCCGACGGTCGGGCCAACCCGGGAGGCCCCGACCTGCCCTTGCTGGCCTGGGAACGAGGCGAGCGCGGACAGATGCGCCTGGCCAAGGGGCACGCCCCGCCCACGCGATGGCAGGCGGCCACCTGGCGCGCACCGGGCTGGGTGGAGCGCTGGCGCGCCCACCTGAGGGCCGGTGTGCTGGCCCATGCCTGTCCGGCTGGGCAGGCCCCCGCCACGTGGGGTGCCACCTGTCTGAGCCCTGGCGTGGCGGGCCTGGTGCGCGGTTTGGCCTTGGGTGAGCAAGGCGCCATTCAGCCGGCAGACTGGGACGCCTTGCGCCTGACGGGCACGGCCCACCTGGCCGCCATTTCCGGTCTGCATGTGGCCATGATGGGCTGGCTGTGCGCACGTGTGCTGGGGTGGCTCTGGCGACGCTCGCCCCGGGCCATGGCCCGGCAACCTGCGCCCCAGGTGGAGCGCGTGGCCCTGGTCCTGGGGGCTTTGGGTTACGCCTTGCTGTCCGGTTGGGGCGTGCCTGCCCAGCGCACGGTGTGGATGGTGGGTGTGGTGGCCGCTCTGCAGGCCACGGGCCACCGGTGGCCCTGGCCGCTGGTGTGCCTGCTGGCGGCCGTGGGTGTGGTGGCCTGGGACCCCTGGGCCTTGATGTCGGCAGGCTTCTGGCTGTCTTTCGTGGCCGTGGCCGTGCTGATGTGGAGTGGTGACGAGCCGCAGCTTGCCCTGTCGGCGCAGCAAGGGGCATGGCAGTCGGTGCGCGAACAGGCCCGCAGCCTGTGGCGCACGCAATGGGTGGCCACGGTGGGCCTCGCACCTTTGTCGCTGGTGTTCTTTCAGGCCACCTCGCTGGTGGGGCTGGTGGCCAACCTGGGTGCGATTCCGTGGTTTTCTCTGGCGCTCACACCCTTGGCGTTGCTTGGTCTGGCCTTCGAGCCCGCCTGGTGGCTGCTGCAGCCGCTGGGGCAGTTCACGCTGGATGCCCTGGCGGCCGTGGCCGATCACTCCGTGGGCTGGGCCTGGTGGGTGGTGCCCGAGGTGCGGGGCTGGGCTGCTGCGCTGGGCCTGCTCGGCGGTGCCTGGTGTGTTGCGCCGGTGGCCACCCGCACGCGGCTGCTGGCCTTGCCGCTGTGCCTGCCCTTGTTGTGCCCCACCAGCCTCAGCCAGCGCTGGCCGGTGCCCGCCCAGGGAGAGGCCGAAGTGTGGGCGGCCGACGTGGGGCAGGGCACCGCCGTGCTGGTGCGAACCGCCCGCCACGCCTTGCTGTTCGACACGGGCCCGGTCAGGTTCGGGGGCAACGACGCCGGGCGCGACACACTCGACGGTTTGTTGCGCGCCGTGGGGGTGTCGGGCCTGGACGAGTTGCAGATCAGCCATGGCGATGGCGACCACGTGGGCGGGGCTGTGTCTTTGATGCGCCGCTGGCCAGTGGCGCGCTTGCGGGCCTCGCTGGCGCCCGACCATGCGCTGTGGTCCCAGGCGGATGCCACCGGGCAGGTGCCCGCGGCTTTGCCTTGCGTGGCCGGCCAGCACTGGCAATGGGACGGCGTGCAGTTCGAGGTGCTGCATCCTGCACAAGCGGTGGCGTCCCATGACGAGCGCCCCGACAACGCCACTTCCTGCGTGCTGGCCGTGCGCGCCCAGGGCCGCCAGGTGCTGCTGACCGGCGACATCGAAGCCGATCAGGAGCAGGCCCTGGTTGACGCCATGCCGCCTCAGGCCTTGCGCAGCGAGGTGCTGCTGGTGGCCCACCACGGCAGCCGCACCTCCAGCACCGAGCCCTTCTTGCAGGCCGTGGCCCCCACCTGGGCGGTGGTGCAGGTGGGGCAGCGCAACCGCTACGGTCACCCGCACCCTGATGTGTTGCAGCGCTTGCAGGCCCATGGTGCCCGCGTGGTGACCTCGCCGGCCTGTGGCGCCTGGCGCTGGCACAGCGGCAACCCGCAGCCGCCGGTCTGCTTCAAGCTGCTGAGGCAGCGTTACTGGCATCCGGGTGCGACCGATGCTCTGCCGCTCACAAAAGCGACATCCCACGCTTCACCAATCCTTCACGCCCGCGGTTCATGATGCAGTGCACCAAGTTGGCCCATAACTTGCTGGGGTTCGGTGTGGCCGTTCCCAGGCCGCCTGGCAACCCCAGTGTCCACCGGAGTCCCGTGTGTCCATTCACGTCGCGCTGAATCACGTCACCCATTACAAGTACGACCGCCTGGTCAACTTGTCGCCCCAGATCGTTCGCCTGCGCCCCGCGCCGCATTGCCGCACGCGCATCCTGTCGTACTCGCTGCGCATCGAGCCGGCCACCCACTTCATCAACTGGCAGCAAGACCCGTTTGCCAACCACCTGGCCCGGCTGGTCTTCCCCGAGAAAACCCAGGAGTTCAAGGTCACGGTCGATCTGGTCGCCGAAATGGCGGTCTACAACCCCTTCGACTTCTTTCTGGAGCCCCACGCCGAGAACTACCCCTTCGCGTACGACGAGGCCTCGGCACATGACCTGGCCCCCTACCTGGTCAAGGGCCCTCTCACGCCAGCTTTCAAGGCCTTTGTCGCGAGCATCCCGCGCGACGAAGTGCGCACCATCGACTTCCTGGTCAGCCTGAACCAGCGGCTGCAACGCGACATTGCTTACACCATCCGCATGGAGCCCGGTGTGCAGACGCCGGAAGAAACGCTCACGCTCAAGACCGGCTCGTGCCGCGACACCGGCTGGCTGCTGGTGCAGGCCCTGCGTCACATGGGGCTGGCCGCGCGCTTCGTGTCCGGTTACCTCATTCAACTCAAGGCCGACGTGGCCGCGCTCGACGGCCCTTCGGGCACCGAGGTCGACTTCACCGACCTGCACGCCTGGTGCGAGGTGTTCCTGCCCGGGGCCGGCTGGATCGGTCTGGACCCCACCTCGGGCCTGCTCGCTGGCGAGGGCCACATCCCCGTGGCCTGCACGCCCGAGCCCACGGGCGCTGCGCCGGTGTCGGGTGCGGTCGATGAATGCGAGGTCGAGTTCGCCCACCACATGGGCATCACCCGCATCTACGAATCGCCCCGGGTGACCAAGCCCTACACCGACGACCAGTGGGCCGCCATCGATGCCCTGGGCCATGCGGTCGATGACGAACTCAAGGTGCAGGACGTGCGCCTGACCATGGGAGGCGAGCCCACCTTCGTGTCGGTCGATGACCGCGACGGTGCCGAGTGGAACACCGACGCCCTGGGCCCCACCAAGCGGGGCCTGGCCACCACCCTGGTGCACAAGCTCAAGGCACGGTATGGCGCAGGAGGCTTCCTGCATTTCGGGCAGGGCAAGTGGTACCCGGGCGAGCAGCTGCCGCGCTGGGCACTGTCGATCTGCTGGCGCAAAGACGGTCAGCCCTGCTGGCACGACGACAGCCTGTTCGCCGACGAGGCCAGCGAGCGCGTGTACACCAGTGCCGACGCCGAGCGTTTCACCCGCCACCTGGCCACCAAGCTGGGCGTGGGCACCGACCACATCCAGACGGGGTTCGAAGACACCTGGTACTACCTGTGGCGCGAACGCCGCCTGCCGGTGAACGTGGACCCGCACGACGCACGCCTGAGTGACGAACTGGAACGCATGCGTTTGCGTCGCGTGTTCGACCAGGGGCTGGACCACCCCGTGGGCTATGCCTTGCCGCTCAAGCGCGAATGGCCCGTGGGCTTGTCGGGGCCGCGCTGGGTGACCGGCCCCTGGTTCTTCCGCGACGAGCGCATGTACCTGTTCCCGGGTGACTCACCCATGGGCTACCGGCTGCCGCTCGATTCGCTGCCCTGGGCCACCCAGGGCGACCACCCTGTTCTGCACGAGCACGACCCTTTTGCACCCAAGCCTGCCTTGCCAACGGCCGCGGCGCTGCGTGCCCAGTACAGCAGCCACGCCACAGGCGGCGGCTTTGCCGAAGGTGGCACCGTGGCCGTGCAGGGCCAGGGCGCCGAACTGGCCGGCGAGACCGCTGGCGAGACCTCTGGGGCACAAGCGGCCCTGTTTGCCGGCGGCACCGGCATGGCCGATGGCTCGGTGAGCCCCGGCCCCCACGGCCCCGCGCATGTTTCGGGCATCGACCCGAGCACCAGCCCCTCGCGGTTCGAGTCGGCGCACTGGATCACACGCACGGCCCTGGTGGTCGAGGCACGCAACCCAGATCGCTCCAATGGCCCCAAGGTGGAGGCCAACGGGCAGGGCGGTGGCATCTTGTACGTGTTCATGCCGCCCCTGAGCAGCCTGGACGACTACCTCGACCTGCTCAGCGCCATCGAGGCCACGGCATCCGACCTGCAGCTGCCCATCGTGCTGGAGGGCTATGGCCCCCCGCGCGATGCGCGCCTGAACCTGCTGCAGGTCACGCCCGACCCTGGCGTGATCGAGGTGAACATCCACCCGGCCGGCCACTGGGAGCAACTGGTCGACCACACCGAGTTCCTGTACCAGGCCGCCCACGAAACCCGCTTGTCGACCGAGAAGTTCATGCTCGACGGGCGCCACACAGGCACTGGCGGCGGCAACCACTTCGTGCTGGGCGGGGCCACGCCGGCCGACAGCCCCTTCCTGCGCAAGCCCACCTTGCTCAGCAGCCTGCTGACCTTCTGGCACAACCACCCCTCGCTGTCTTACCTGTTCTCGGGCATGTTCATCGGGCCCACCAGCCAGGCGCCGCGCCTGGACGAAGCCCGCCAGGACCAGGTCTATGAAGTCGAGATTGCACTGAAGGAGATCGAAAAGCAGATGCAGGTGTGGGGCCAGTGCCCGCCCTGGCTGGTCGACCGCACCTTGCGGAATCTGCTGATCGATGCCACAGGCAACACCCACCGCAGCGAGTTCTGCATCGACAAGCTCTACTCGCCCGACGGGCCCACGGGCCGGCTGGGCTTGCTCGAGTTGCGTGCCTTTGAAATGCCGCCACACGCCAAGATGAGCCTGGTGCAGCAGCTGCTGCTGCGTGCGCTGATCGCGTGGTTCTGGCGCGAGCCCTACACCGGCCATGGCGCCACCCGCCTGACCCGCTGGGGCACGGGCCTGCACGACCGTTTCATGCTGCCCAGCTTTGTCGAGATGGACTTTGCCGACGTGCTCACCGAGCTGGGCCATGCCGGCTTCCACTTCGACCCGGCCTGGTTTGCGCCGCATTTCGAGTTCCGCTTCCCCTATGTGGGCGACGTGAAGGTGGCCGGTGTCCACCTGACCCTGCGCACCGCGCTCGAGCCCTGGCACGTGATGGGCGAAGAGGGCTCTGCGGGCGGCACCGTGCGTTACGTCGATTCCTCGCTGGAGCGTCTGGAGATCAAGGCCACCGGCCTCAATGGCAATCGCCACGTGATCACGGTGAACGGTCAGGCCTTGCCCATGCACCCGACAGGGCGTGTGGGTGAGTTTGTCGCCGGGGTGCGCTACCGGGCCTGGCAGCCGCCCTCGTGCCTGCACCCCACGATCGGGGTCGATGCACCGCTCACCTTCGACCTGGTGGACACCTGGCTCAAGCGCTCCATCGGTGGCTGCCAGTACCACGTGGCCCACCCCGGAGGCCGCAACCACGACACCTTCCCGATCAACAGCTACGAGGCGGAAAGTCGGCGTCTGGCCCGCTTCTTCCGCCTGGGGCACACCCCGGGCGTCATGGAGGTCAAGCACCCGGTGGCGGGTCTGGAGCATCCGCTGACGCTGGATTTGCGGAAAGTGAAACAGGCCTGAGGTGCCCGAGGGCTTCGATGACGCCACGAATGAGGGAGAAATGTCAGGTGGCAGGGTGCTCGCCGATGGGCGCGCGACCGGTTTGCCGGGACAATGGCGACACACCCCGCCTGCCATGAACTCGTCCTTGCCCCTGTTCGACCCTGAGAGCCTGCCGGCCGCCCCTGATGTGGCGTCCGACATGCTGTCGCTGGCCCGTGCCGCCGAGGCCGGCCATTTCGATGAACTGCGAACCGAGGCCGGCGCGCTGCGCGAGCCCTGGCAGCACTTCGCACGCCACCTGGGGGGCCCGCTGAGCGACCTGCAACGCCGCCAGGCCATCCTGGGCCAGCAGATCATCGAAGACGGCGTCACGTACAACATCTACTCGGCGCCTGGGGGCAGCAGCCGTCCCTGGTCGCTGGAAGTGCTGCCCATGCTGATCGGCAGCACCGACTGGCAGCGCATCGAGCAGGGCATCGCGCAGCGGGCCCAGCTGCTCAACGCGGTGCTGGCCGACGTCTACACCGATCAGCGGCTGCTGCACGAGGCCATGCTGCCTTCGGCCCTGGTGCTGGGGCATCCGGGTTACTTGCGCGGCCTGCAGGGCGTGGTGCCGCCCGGTGGGGTGTACCTGCACCTGGTGGCCTTTGACCTGGTGCGTGGCCCCGATGGCCACTGGTGGGTGGTGTCACAGCGCACCCAGGCCCCGTCCGGCCTGGGCTACGTCATGCAGAACCGCCTGATCGTCTCGCGCCTGTACCCCGAGGCCTACCGTGCGCTGAACGTGCAGCACCTGGCCAGCAGCTACCGCCGCCTGGTCGACAACCTCCAGGCCCTGGCCACAGCCTGTGCCGATGGCCAGCCACCCCGCCTGGCACTCTGGACCCCCGGCCCCTACAACGAAACCTATTTCGAGCACGCCTACCTGGCCCGTTACCTGGGCCTGCCACTGGTGGAAGGCGGTGACCTGATCGTGCGCGACGAGCGGGTGTACATGAAGACGGTGCAGGGTCTGGAGCCCTTGCATGGCCTGCTGCGCCGCCTCGACGATGATTTTTGCGACCCGCTGGAGCTGCGGGCCGATTCCACCCTGGGGGTGCCGGGCCTGCTGCAGGCCGTGCGCGCGGGGCACATCGTGATGGCCAATGCCCTGGGCACCGGCTTCCTGGAGTCGCCGGCCATCCACGGCTTCCTGCCGGCCCTGTCCGAACACTTGCTGGGGCAGCCGCTGGCCATGCCTTCTCTGCCCACCTGGTGGTGCGGTGAGGCGGCCGCCTGGCAGGGGCTGGCCCCCGAGATCAACACCAAGGTCATCCGGCCCACCTACCCGCACCTGGCCACGCCCGGCTTTGCCGGCCCCAGCCTGCGCCAGAGCTTCGAGGCCGTGATCGGCCCCAGCCTCACGCCCGCGGCCCAGAAGCAGTGGCGCGAGCGCATCGAGCGCGACCCTGCGGCCTACACAGCCCAGGATTTCGTGCGCTATTCGCAGACCCCGGTGTGGCAGCAGGGGCAGTTGGCCATGCGCGGCGCCTCCTTGCGCGTGTACGCCCTGGCCGACGGCATGGGAGGCTGGCAGGTGCTGCCCGGCGGCATGACCCGCATTGCCACGCGTGACGCGGGCCCGGTGTCCATGCAGCTGGGGGGCTCCAGCCTGGACACCTGGGTCACCACCGACGACACGGTCGACACCTTCTCGATGCTGCCGCGACCCATGACGGCCGCCGACCTCGTGCAGCGCCAGCGCCCCGTGGCCAGCCGCACCGGCGAAAACCTGTTCTGGATGGGCCGTTACACCGAACGCACCGAGCAGCAGTTGCGCCTGGTGCAGGCCCTGCAAAGCCTGCTGGGCGATGACAACGACCTGGACGCCCAGGTGCTGGAGGCCTTGTCCACCCTGGCCGCCAGCTGCGGCCTGCTGCCGGCCGAAGCGCCCACGCTCAAGCAGTCGCCGCGGGTGTTCGAGCGTGCCGTGGTCGACGCCTTGGCCGATGCATCGGCGGCCCAGGGGGCCCACAGCCTGGCCTTCAACCTCGGGGCCCTGGAGCGCTCGGCGCGCGTGCTGCGCGACCGCCTCTCGCCCGAGCACGACAGACTGCTGCGTTCGCTGGGGGTGGAATTCGACGTGCGCCTGCGCCGCGGCGGTGTGCTGGCGGTTGACCTGGCCGACACCCGCGAGGCGCTGGACCACCTGGCCATGCAGATGGCCGCTGTCACCGGGGCCCAGTCTGACCGCATGACCCGCGATGCCGGCTGGCGCCTGCTGACCGTGGGGCGCTTGCTGGAACGCCTGAGCGGCTACGCCCACTTCCTGCAGGCCTTCACCGAGCATGGCGCCTGGTGCAGCCCGGCGGGCTTTGACCTGCTGATGGCCCTGTTCGACAGCAAGATCACCTTCCGGGCACGCTTCCAGCGCCGCCTCGAATGGCCGGCCCTGGTGGCCACGCTGGTGGCCGACGAAACCAACCCCCGTGCGCTGGGCTGCGTGCTGCGGCGTCTGCGGACCGAGCTGGGCAAACTGCCCGAACACGCAGGCCCGTTGACCGGCCTGCTGGATTTGCTGCCCCAGCAAGGCGTGGGGGCCCCCCTGGAAGAGCTGATCCAGCCTGGCACCGGCGATGTGGCCGTGCTGGCCTTGTGCCGCCGCCTCAGCGAAGGAGCCTGGCGCCTGTCGGACGAACTGGGCCTGCGCTATTTCGCGCACGCCGAGCCGGCCAACCAGACCCTGCGCAGCTGACCCCCTCGCCGCGCTTTCCTGCCATGCGCCCCGACCTTGCCCCCTCACTGCCCGCGCCGCCTTTCGTTCGCCTGAGCGTGGTGCATGAAACCGAATACCGCTACGCCTTCCCGGTGGAAATGGCCCACCACGTGGCCTGCCTGCGACCGCTGAGCGATGCCGGGCAGCGCCTGCGCCAGTTCGAGATGAGCGTCAGCCCTCAGCCCTTGCAGCACAGCGTGCGCACCGACTCGTTCGGCAACTCGCTGGGGTACTTTTCTCTTTCTGCGCCCCACGGCAGCCTGCAGGTGGTGGCCCGCAGCGAGGTGGATGTGTTCGCCCGCTACGAAGGCCTCGACCTGGCGCAATCGGCCACCGTGGCCGAGGTGCAGGGCCAGCTGAGCTATCGCGCCCACGCAGATTTCCAGCCCGCCAGCGAGTTCGCCTACGCCTCGGCCTATGTGCCGCTGCATCAGGAGCTGCGTGACTATGCCCAGCAGAGCCTGCAGCCCGACCGTCCCCTGGCCGAGGCGGTGCACGAGCTCATGCAGCGTGTGCACCAGGACTTCAAATACGCACCGCTCACCACCGACATCTCCACGCCCATCCTTCAGGTGTTCCGCGAGCGCCAGGGCGTCTGCCAGGATTTCGCGCACCTCATGATCGGTTGCCTGCGGGCCTGCGGCCTGTCGGCCCGTTACGTCAGTGGCTACCTGCTCACGCACCCGCCCAAAGGGCAGCCGCGCCTGATCGGTGCGGACGCCTCGCACGCGTGGCTGAGCGTGTGGTGCCCCGGCCTGGGGCTGCCCGGCACCGATCCCTGGCTCGACCTCGACCCCACCAACAACTGCATCCCGGCGCTCGACCACATCCGCGTGGCCCATGGCCGCGACTTCGGCGACGTCACCCCCCTGCGCGGCGTGATCCGTGGGGGTGGGCAGCACACCTTGGTGGTGCGCGTGACCACCCGACCTGTCGAAGAATGTCAACCACAGGGCAAGTGAAACCCTGTTTTGCACTTCATTGGGGCATCGCTGCCCGCGTTTTCTGCCAGACTGAACCAAGCTGGCGCATGGTGAGGTGTTGCCCAGCCCTGGCATGAGTTGTCACCAAGGCGGTGCATGATCGAATCGCAGGGCTGGCCCTTGCCGGCCCCTGGCACAGTCCCTGCTAAGAACAGGGTGTCTTTCCTGCCATCCCTGCGAAGGGAACAGCCGATGCGATTTTTCGACGAAATGCATGAGAGCGGCGCAACGGTGCGCTCGCACTACCAGACCTACGAACAGTGGCTGGCCCGGCAGCCTGGTGAGATCATGCGGTCGCGTCGCGACGAAGCCGAAATGATCTTCCGCCGCGTGGGCATCACCTTCGCGGTCTACGGCGACAAGGACGAAGACGGCTCGGGCACCGAACGCCTGATCCCTTTCGACCTGATCCCTCGCATCATCCCCAGCCACGAGTGGAAGGAGATGGAAAAGGGCCTGAAGCAGCGTGTCACCGCCCTGAACCGCTTCCTGGACGACATCTACCACGGCCAGGACATCCTCAAGGCCGGCGTCATCCCGGCCGAGCCCATCCTCAACAACGCCCAGTTCCGCAAGGAAATGATGGGCTTGAACGTGCCGGGCGGCATCTATTCGATCATTGCCGGCATCGACATCGTGCGGGCCTGCAACCCCGACGGCAGTGGCACCTACTACGTGCTGGAAGACAACCTGCGCGTGCCCTCGGGCGTGAGCTACATGCTCGAGAACCGCAAGATGATGATGCGGCTCTTCCCCGAACTGTTCGCCGAGCACCGCGTCGCCCCGGTGGCGCATTACCCCGACCTGCTGCTCGACACCCTGCGCAGCATGGCCCCCGGTGGCGTGAACGAGCCCACGGCCGTGGTGCTCACGCCCGGCATGTACAACTCGGCCTATTTCGAGCACGCCTTCCTGGCCCAGCAGATGGGCATCGAGCTGGTCGAAGGCAAGGACCTGTTCGTCAAGGACGACTTCGTCTACATGCGCACCACCCGGGGCCCGCAGCGTGTGGACGTGATCTACCGCCGGGTCGACGACGACTTCATGGACCCGGAGGTCTTCCGCAAGGACTCGACCCTGGGCGTGGCCGGCCTGCTGCGCGCCTACCGCGCCGGCAACGTGACCCTGGCCAACGCCTTTGGCACCGGCATTGCCGATGACAAGTCGATCTACCCCTACGTGCCCAAGATGATCGAGTTCTACCTCGGTGAAACGCCCATCTTGCAGAACGTGCCCACCTACATCTGCCGCGAGAAGGACGACCTGAAGTACACCCTGGACAACCTGGCCGACCTGGTGGTCAAGGAAGTGCACGGGGCAGGCGGCTACGGCATGCTGGTGGGGCCGGCCTCCACCAAGGCCCAGATCGAAGAGTTCCGCCAGGTGCTGGTGGCCAACCCGACCAATTACATCGCGCAGCCCACGCTGTCGCTGTCGACCTGTCCCACCTTCGTGGAAAGCGGCATTGCGCCGCGTCACATCGACCTGCGGCCCTTCGTGCTGTCGGGCAAGGACGTGCAGATGGTGCCGGGCGGCCTGACCCGTGTGGCGCTGAAAGAAGGGTCGCTGGTGGTCAACAGCTCACAGGGCGGTGGCACCAAAGACACCTGGGTGCTGGAAAGCTGAAGATCACGGCCACCACCGTTCATTGCGATACCAAGCCTGAGGGAGGGCCCCACGCATGCTGAACGAACGCATCGAAGACAAACTGCCGAGCCATGTGCTCGCCCGTGAACCATGGCACCACGGCCTTACCAGTGCCCTGACGGAGACCAAACCCATGCTGTCCCGCACCGCCGACCACCTGTTCTGGATGGCCCGCTACATGGAGCGCGCCGAAAACACCGCCCGCCTGCTGGACGTCAACTACCAGACCTCTCTGCTGCCGCAGTCGCACGAAGCGGCACTGGCAGGCTGGATGGGCATGCTCAGCATCAGCGAGCTCACGCCCGACTTCATGTCCAAGTACGACGAGGTCAAGGCCAAACATGTCATGGCCTTCATGGTGAGCGACGCCAGCAACCCGTCGAGCATCCTGAACTGCCTGCGTGCTGCGCGTGAAAACGCCCGGGCCGTGCGCGGCGCCCTCACCACGGAGGTGTGGGAGACCACCAACCAGACCTGGCTGGAGTTCAACCGCCTGCTCAAGGAAGGCGCGCTGCAGCGCGACCCGGCCGAGCTGTTCGAGTGGGTGAAGTTCCGCTCGCACCTGTCGCGCGGCGTGACCCTGGGCACCATGCTGCAGGACGAGGCCTTCCACTTCCAGCGCATCGGCACGTTCCTTGAGCGCGCCGACAACACGGCCCGTCTGGTGGACGTGAAATTCCACGCCCGCAACACCGAGTTCTTCGGCTCGGGCCTGGGCAACGAAGGCAAGGAGGTCGACTTCTACCACTGGTCGGCCGTGCTGCGTTCGGTGTCGGCTTTCGAGATCTACCGCAAGGTGTACCGCAACGTGATCCGCCCCGAAAAGGTGGCCGAGCTGCTGATCTTGCGCGCGGAAATGCCGCGCTCGCTGGTGTACTGCGTGGACGAAGTGGTGAGCAACCTGCGCGCCGTGGCCAATGACCACAGCGACGAAACCCTGCGCCGCGCCGGCCGCCTGCGCGCTGACCTGCAGTTTGCTCGCATCGACGAAATCCTGGCCACCGGCCTGCACGCTTACCTCACGCAGTTCCTCGACCGTGTCAGCGATCTGGGCTATGGCATCAGCCGTGATTTCCTGATGCCCGACTAACGCGCCGCGTTCGGGATTGTGCGGGCTGGCAGCACACGCCGGCTCCTGTAGCCTCCGTGGCACCGTGCCCGGAGGCTTTTTCATGCGCTGGGCACCTCATGAAAACAGGAGCCTCCCCATGACCATGCCGTCTTCGCATGCATCCGGCGCCTGGCGCTTCCTTGGCGCCAGCGCGACCGTGTTGGGTTTGATCGTTCACGCGGGTGCTGCGCACGGGCAAGCCAACCCGTACCGGCGTGTCGCGGTGCTTCAAGCGCCGGCCGACGTGGTTCAGATCGTGCCTGCAGATGTGTTTGCCAAGGGCCAGGTGGCGGGGCTCACACAGGTCAAAACGGGTGAGACCACACGGTACTACTTCGACGGGTTGCGCATCGTCGCGGCCAAAGAAGCGGTGCGTCGCTCTGACGCCACGATCTGGCGCGCCGACGGCGTGGCGATCACCTTGCCGGCGTTGGCGCGCGGTGTGGACGCCCGCGTGTGGTCCATGAACAGCAGCGGGGTGGCTGCGGGCGAGTCGAAAACCTACCTGGACCGCACCAACAGCGTCGCGGTGGTCTGGCGTGATGGCAAGGTGGTGGACCTGGGGGCTGGCGCCCGATCGTCGGCCAGGCACATCAACGAAAGCGGTCTCGTGCTGGGGCGTCGGGCACTGACCAGCTCGGTGCTGTCCGACGGCGAGTTCTTCGTGGGCAAAGACAAGGCCACCTTGAAGTGGCTCAAGCCCTTGCCACCGGGCGCCAACAGCCTGTTCTGCGTGGGGCTCACCGATGCGGGCCAGGTGGTGTGCCGCACGTTTGGCACCGAGGGCGGCGTCTCCCGGACCAAGGCGCATGTCTGGTCCAATGGTGTGTTCAGCGAAATCGTCTCGCCCGAGGGGGGGGAGGTGCTGGCCATGGCCGTGAGCCCCTCAGGCATTGTGGCGGGTTACGTCAACATGCCGGGTGGCGGCACGCGCGGGTTCACTTGGCAGGCCGGACAGTGGCGCTGGTTGCCCGATCCGCCGCTGCCAGCCCCGGTGCTCTGGAGCGTGTACGACGTCAACGACCGGGGGGAGGTGCTCCTGTACGGCTACACCATGTATGGCTACAACGGCACCACGTTCCTGTGGAATGGCCTGAACCATGTTCCCCTGAACGACCTGGTGGTCGACAGTGCGCCAGGCGAAACCATCGGTTCCAGCCGCCTGGGGCCGCGCGGCGAGTTGCTGGTGAACTTCCAGTGGAAGGTCGATGGGGCTTTGCGGTTCAAGGATGCGGTTTACGCACCCTGACGTCGCTCCAGCCACTCGAACAGGCCCATGCCCGCCAGCATGGCGACCACGAACACCCAGGCTTGCCATTGGCCCATGGCGGCTGACACCAGAGCCGGCCCCGGGCAATAGCCGGCCAGGCCCCAGCCCGCGCCAAAGGCCAGGCTGCCCAGCACCAGGCGGCGATCGATCTGGCGGTTGCTGGGCAAAGCCAATGGTTCACCCAGCAGGGTGGTCTCACGCTGCTTGAGCCAGCCAAAGCCCGCCAGGCCCACAGCGATGGCGCCGCCCATCACGAAGGCCAGCGAAGGGTCCCAGGCGCCGGCCAGGTCCAGAAAAGCCAGTACCTTGGCCGGGTTGGCCATGCCCGACAGCAGCAGGCCCAGGCCGAACACCAGACCGGCGGTCAGGGCCAGCAGCGGCTGCAGCGCGGCCGGCGGAGCCGGGTGACGGGTGAGGTGTGCATTCGTGGCAGACATGGGAACTCCTTGAAGACGGTGCGTGCGGCGCATCAGGCGGCGGCCATCAGGTGCCGCATCACATAGACCGTGACAAAACCCAGGGCCATGAAGCTCAGGGTGGCCACCAGCGAACGCGGCGACAGCCGCGACAGGCCACACACGCCATGGCCGCTGGTGCAGCCCGAGCCGTAGCGCGTGCCGATCCCCACCAGCAGGCCTGCGGCCACCAGCAGCGGCCACGACCCGACCGGCGTGCTGGCAGGCCAGGGCTGGCCTGCCCGCCACAACCAGGGGGCCAGCAGCAAACCGCCGATGAAGGCCAGTCGCCAGGCCACAGGCCCGGGCTGACGGGTCAGCAAGCCGCCCACGATGCCGCTGATGCCGGCAATGCGGCCATGGAAGGCCGCCAGCATCACGGCCGACAGGCCGATCAGCACGCCGCCTGCCAGCGAGGCCCAGGGGGTGAAATGGGTCCAGTCGATGGTCATGGTTCAGTCCTTCGGGCAGTACAGGCTGTAAAGCACCTGCAAGATGGCCAGTGCGTCGGGGTCGACCACGCGGTAGTAGATGTTCTTGCCCTGGCGGCGTGTGGCCACCAGGCCCTGGTCGCGCAAGACGCCCAGCTGTTGTGACAAGGTGGGCTGGCGGATGCCCAGCTTTTCTTCCAGGTCGCTCACACACTGCTCACCCTGGGTGAGCTGGCACAGCAGCAGCAGCCTGTCTTCGTTGGCCAGTGGCTTGAGTGCGGCCACAGCCCGGGTGGCCGCGGCACGCATGGCGCTCATGTCGATCTGGGTGGGTGTGTCCATGGTCTGTGTCGCGGAAACTTTGCTTTCAGATAGTATATCAATATTGATAATGTTTGGATGGCTGCCACCCTTGTCACCTTCCCAGGAGCGCCCCATGTCCGATTCACGCGTCCACGTCCGCCTGCAGCAGGTGCAGGACTACCAGTTCCGCCACCACTACAACGGCCTCGATGCCACAGTGCTGGGCGATGAGCCGCTGCCCTTGGGGCAAGCGCAAGGGCCATCACCCGTGCAGCTGCTGGCCAGTGCGGTGGGCAACTGCCTGGCCGACTCGCTGCTGTTTGCCTTGCGCAAATTCAAGCAGGCCCCCGACCCGCTGCAATGCGATGTGCTGGCCGAGGTGGGTCGCAACGCCGAGGGGCGCATGCGTGTGCTGGGCCTTCAGGCCACGCTCACGCTGGGCGTGCCCGCTGCGCAGCTGGCGCACCTGCCGCGGGTGCTGGAACAGTTTGAATCGTTCTGCACCGTCACGCAAAGTGTGGGGCAGGGCATCGCGGTGCAGGTGGTGGTGCGCGACAGCACCGGCGCTGTGCTCAAGGGCTGAGCCCCCAAGCCATTGAACCCAGACAAAAGGCCACCCGAAGGTGGCCTTTCAGCAGGCACCAGGGGTGCCCATGGTCTCTGAACCTTGGGTTCAGCCCTGGGTGGGGGGCACGTAGCCCTGCACTTGTTCAGCGCCCGCGCCAAAGAAGAACTGCTCCATCTGGCGGGCCAGGTACTGGCGGGCGCGGGCGTCGGCCAGGTTCAGGCGGTTTTCATTGACCAGCATGGTCTGGTGCTTCATCCACAGCGCCCAGGCTTCCTTGCTGATCTCGTTGTAGATGCGCTTGCCCAGCTCGCCCGGGTAGGGCGCGAAGTCCAGGCCTTCGCCTTCTTTGTTCAGGTGCTTGCATTGGATGGTGCGTGCCATGTTCTCAGCTCGATTCAGGGTCTTGTGTGACGACGAAAAACTTGGGGGCTCACTTGAGGTGCTTGACCAGCACCTGTGAGCGGCGGTCCCACTTGTAGTTGCGCTTGCGGGCCTCGGGCAGCCAGCTGGGGTCGACCGGCGCAAAGCCACGCTTGTTGAACCAGTGCATGGTACGCGTGGTCAAAACAAACAGGGTCTGTAGGCCCATTGCCTTGGCGCGCTGTTCGATGCGCTTGAGGATGCGTTCGCCGTCGCCCTGGCCCTGCACATGGGGCGACACGGTCAGGGCGGCCATTTCGGCGGTGCCCGCCTCGGGAAAGGGGTGGAGCGCCGCGCAGCCGAAGATCACGCCGTCGTGCTCGATCACGGTGTACTGCGTGACGTCACGTTCGATCTCGGTGCGGCTGCGCTTGACCAGGGTGCCGTCTTGCTCGAAAGGCTCGATCAGTTGCAGGATGCCGCCCACATCGTCGGGCGTGGCCTCGCGCAGGCTTTCGAGCTTTTCATCGACGATCATGGTGCCCACGCCGTCGTGGGTGAACACTTCCATCAGCAAGGCGCCATCCACCTTGTACGAGACGATGTGCACGCGCTCGACTCCGCCTTCGCTGGCCTTGACCGCATGGCCCAGGTAGAAGGCCGTGTCGGTGGGTTGCAGCGGGTTGGGCAGGGCCGCCAGCAGACGCTTGGCATCCAGCAGGGCCAGTTCCTGGTCCAGCTCTTCGTCGGGGTCGTTCTGGCGGGCCTCCAGGGCCACGGCGTTGGCCGGGTCCTGCACGATGCTCTGCAAAATGCCGCGCACTTCGGTCACGAACACCAGCTTGTCGGCCTGCAGGGCCACGGCCGCGCTGGTGGCCACGTCTTCCATGCTCAGATTGAAGGCCTCGCCCGTGTGCGAAAAACCGAACGGCGACAGCATCACCAGGGCGCCGGTGTCGATGGCGCGGCGAACGGCCTGGGCGTCGATCTTGCGGACCAGCCCGGTGTGCATGAAATCCACGCCGTCGACGATGCCCACCGGGCGTGCGGTGACGAAGTTGCCCGAGATCACGCTGATCGAGGCGCCCGCCATGGGCGTGTTGGGCAAGCCCAATGAGAACGCCGCTTCGATTTCATAACGCAGCTGGCCCGCAGCCTCCTGGGCGCAATCGAGTGCCACCGTGTCGGTGATGCGCATGCCGTGGCTGAACTTCGATGCTTGCCCTTTGGCGCGCAGCTGCTCTTCCAGTTGGGGGCGAAAACCGTGGGCCAGCACGATCTTGATGCCCATGGCGTGCATCAAGGCCAGGTCTTGAACCAGGCTTTCCAGCTTGCCGGCGGCGATGGCTTCCCCGCAGATGCCCACCACGAAGGTCTTGCCCCGGTGCGCATGGATGTGAGGTGCCACCGAGCGGAACCAGGGCACGAAGGTGTGGGGAAAGACCAGATCCATGACGAACGAAACAGGGGCAGGGCAGTGGCAGAAGTGGCTGCAGGCCATGACAAGGTGGAGAAGCCCTGCCATGGACGCAAGCGCCGCACCCGTGATGGTACTGCCTGTGGGCGACGGCACCGAGCCACCATGAAAAAGGGGCGCACCCCGGTGGAGGTGCGCCCCTGTGGCCCTGAGAAAGGCCAACGGTTCAAGTGACGGGGTCAGCCGCGCTTGAACTTGCTCCAGTCGATCTTGACCACGGGGATCTTGATCAGGCCGAACAGTGCGGTCAGGGTCACGTCCACCTTGTTGGAGGGCACGTTGACACCGACTTCAACGCCTGCGCCGGCCACCTGGGTGACTTCGCGGTGTTGCAAGGGGCGCATGTTTACTTCTTGCCCCAGATCACGTTCACCAGCACGCTGGTGAAGGGCGCCTTGACGTCGACATTGGTCGAACCACCGGTCTTGCCGGCGATCACGTCGACGAGGACCTTCACCAGGCCGGCGCCAGAGACTTGCGAAGCTTGTTCTTTGGTCAGAGTGAGCATGTTGACTCCATTCGATGGATTGAGTTGTAAAACGCGGGCTGTTGAATGCCCGTCGAAAGTCTCAGGCGCCATTGGCCATGTTTTTACCCCCCAAAAGGGGGTAATGGCTGTGCATCAATTCGCTTTGTCAGCGAATGACAGCCTGATTGCCGTGCGTGACTCCGGGTTAGCCCTTGCAGGCCAGGAGGTGTCACGGGCTCGGTTGCATCTCCGGGCATCCCTGCATGCCATCCGGGTTTTGCAGATCGGCTCAGACGGGTTGTCATCAAATGGTCACAATGTGACTCGCTGGTATTTGTTTGAACGACCGGAGGCGTGTGTGATGCTTCATCCGCAAAAAAGTGGCTTCATGGGCTTGTTGAACCCGGTGGGCGCCACGGTGTGGGGGGTGGGCTGCGTGTCGCTGGCCCTGGTGGTGGCCGGTGGGTGGAACGCCGAATGGGCCGCAGATTGGTCTGCCGAGCATGGCCTGCTCGAAACACTCTCGGCAATGGCCTGGTGCACGGCGGTGGGCTGGTTGCTGTGGCGCTGGCCCGTCTGGGGTGGCTCTGTGCTGGCTTGGGCCATGGTGTGCCTGGCACTGGCGGTGCGCGAAGTGGGCATTCCGGAAACTCTCGTGCCCAGTGGGAAGGCGTTGCTCACCTGGGCGCACTACATGGATCCAGCCATTGCGCTCAGCCGCCGACTCGCAGAGGGCGCTCTGGTATCGGGCATGTTGATCTCAGGCCTGGTCACCGTCTGGCAGGTGGTTCGTGCAGCCTGGCGTCTGCCACGTCGCCTGAATGCGAGCGCGTGCCTTGGGCTTGCAGGCGGCGCTTTGCTGCTGGCCGCGCAAGCCGCCGAGGCCGTGCTGGGGGTGCAGGCGCAGCTGCTGGAAGAGGTTCTGGAATGCGCCGGGGCCCTCTGGGTGCTGGCTTCCCTGGTGCTGGCACCTGTCGCAGCACGCTCTCCAGAGACGGTGCCCTCCGAACGTCGAAGCGCAAGAGCGGGACAAGCCGTCAGAGGTTCGGTCGCCGGTTGAACCAGGGCCGGGCCTGTTCCAGTTCCGCGGCCAGCTGCAGCAACAAGGCTTCGCCGTCCAGCGGCGCCACAAACTGCACGCCCAAGGGCAGGTTCTGAGCTGTCCAGTGCAGCGGCACCGACATCGCCGGGCGGCCTGTCAGGTTGGCCAGCTGGGTGTACGGCGTCCATGCCAGGTTCTGCAGCACCGAGTTCTGGAACAGGCTGGTTTTGCGCAACCAGCCCGACAGGCCCAGCGCATCGACCAGCTGGCTGCTGGCTTGCAACAGGGGCGGGGTGTCGAGTTCGCCGATCTTCACTGGGGGCGCGGCCATGGTCGGGCTCAGCCACAGGTCAAAGCGCTGGTGGAACTGGCTGATGCGCACGTTGTGCTGGTGCCAGCGTGAGTTGCAGCGCAGTAACTCCACCGCAGAAACGCTGCGTCCCACGGCGGCCATGGCCTGGGTGTCGGGCTCGTACTCGCTGCGGCGCGCACCCAATTCGTCGTTCAGCGTGTCCATCAGTTCGGCCATCACGCAGAACCAGGTGAGCAGGAAATCTTGTGCCAGGGCCATGCCATCAAATGGCAGGGGCACTTCTTCGACGTGATGCCCCAGCGAGGCCAGCAGGCGGGCCGCATCTTCCACCGCTTCACGCGCTTGCGGGCTCACAGGCGTGTCGATCGGCGACTGCCAGGTGTAGCCGATGCGCAGGCGCTTGACGGGGCGCTGCAAGGCCTGCAGATAGGGCTCTGCTGGACGGGCAAAGTGGTAGGGCGCATGGGGCTCTGGGCCCTGAAGGATGTCGAGCATGCAGGCCGTGTCGCGCACGCTGCGAGACACCACGCCCTGCACCGCGGCGCCGTTCATGGGCTCGCCCATGTCGGGGCCGCTGGAAATGCGACCGCGCCCGGGTTTCAGGCCGAACAGACCCGTGCACGACGCCGGGATGCGGATCGAGCCCCCACCATCGTTGGCGCCGGCCACAGGCACCACCCCGGCGGCCACGGCCGCTGCCGAGCCGCCTGACGAGCCCCCAGGGGTTCGTGTGGTGTCCCAGGGGTTCAGGGTGGGCCCGTAAGCTTTGGGTTCGGTCACGTTGCGCGCGCCGAACTCGGGTGCGTTGGTCTTGCCGAAGATCACCAGCCCGGCGTCTTTCCAGCGCCGCACCACGTCGCTGTCTTGTGTGGGCACGTGACGCGGCAGCACCTTGCTGCCGCCCGTGCTGGGCAGCCCGGCCATGTCCTGAAACAGGTCTTTTGTCAGGAAGGGCACCCCAGCCAGCGGCATGTCGGCCGCGAAGCCTTGCGCGCACCGTTGGCGCGCGGCATCGTCCATGCGGCGAGTGAACGCGTTCAGCCGCGGCTGGATTTCGTCGGCGCGTTGTGTGGCCACGGTCAGCAACTCGGCTGCCGACACTTCGCCCCGTCGGACCAGGTCGGCCAAGCCAACGGCATCGTGCTGAAGGTATTCACTGTGCTTCATGGGATGTTCATTCACTGCAGGGGGGCGGGGCCCGGTTCGCACCGCAGGTCAGGCGCCGCGGGGCGTGGATCCCATCTGGGTTTCGCCGACGGAGTTCTCGCCGATTTGGGTCTGGTTGCGGCCGGCGGACTTCGCAGCGTACAACGCGCGGTCGGCCAGGTCGATCGTGTGTTCTACCGTGTGTTGTGCCGGGTGCGCAGCCACACCCGCTGAAAACGTGATGCGCAGGTTCGCCACGCCGGGCAGCACGTCCATGCCAGCCAGTTGCAGGCGCAGGCGCTCCAGGGCGTGGACCGCTTCGTGTGTTTCGCTGTCGGGCAGTACCAGCAGGAACTCTTCGCCGCCCCAGCGCCCGATGGTGTCCACCTCGCGGAACACCTGCCGTGCCGCGCGTGCAAAGGTTTGCAGGACCTGGTCGCCCGCCGGGTGGCCGTGCTGGTCGTTGATGCGCTTGAAGTGGTCCAGGTCGATCAGGGCCAGGCACACCTGGTGGCCCAGGCGCTTTTGCCTGCGTGCTTCTTCTTGAAGAAGGTCCTGCATGCGGCGCCGGTTGGGCAGGCGCGTGAGTTCGTCGGTGGTGGCCAGGGCCTGCAGCCGCTCCATGGCCTGCGCCAGCTCCTTGCGAGAGGCGAACAGCTTGGCCCGCAGGCTGGACACGATCTGGCCCAGCCAGGCTGCTGCCATGAGGATGCCGCCTGCATACACCACCTGCAGCCACTGGCCATGTGTCGGTGGCAGTTCGGGCTGGGTGTCGCGCCACAGGGTGCAAACCACCATGAGTTGAAGGGTGTAGGCCGTGATGACCGCAAAGTGCAGGGGCCGGAAATTGAACTGCCCGAACATCATGATCAGAGGCAGGATCACCAGCACCATGGCACGGCTTTCGGTGGTGGCGCCTGTGTAGGCCAGCACGGTGAGCGTCACGCCGTACAGTGCTTGCACCAGCACCAGCCCGCGGTCATGCAGGTGGCGTGAACAACCGGTTCGGATGAGCACGAAGAACACCAATGGCCCGATCAGCATGGCCGGTATCAGCCAATGGGTGAAACGTTCGTGGAACAAATTCAGATGGGCGCCCACCGCAAGGCAGGCGGCGTTGAGGCCGTACAAGAGGTGGGACAGCAACACCAGCTGCAAGGGGCGATGCAGCTCGGACGCCGTGCCCAACAGCCATTTCCTGAGTGATGAAATCTTCACTGGCCTGCACGTGAGCGAAACAGTGCTGCCCTGTCCCGAGCAGCGGGGAACCGGCATCATGCCTGCCGGCAATCGCACAGGATAATTCGGGTTTCTGCCCTTGAGTTGCCCCGTTTTGCGCCCCGCCATCACATTTCCGGAATCGCTGCCCGTCTCGGGCAAACGCCACGAGATCGAAGCCGCCCTGGCCGAGCACCAGGTCATCATCGTCTGTGGTGAAACCGGCTCCGGCAAGACCACGCAGCTGCCCAAGATCGCCCTGAACCTGGGGCGGGGTGGTTGGGGGCAGGCGCCCGAGCCTGGCAAACGCCCCAGGCTGATCGGCCACACGCAGCCGCGCCGCATCGCGGCCTCCAGTGTGGCCAAGCGCATCGCCGAAGAGCTGAACACGCCCCTGGGCGAGGTGGTGGGCTACAAGGTGCGCTTTCAGGACCGGCTGCAGCCGGGCGCCAGCGTCAAGCTGATGACCGACGGCATCTTGCTGGCCGAAACCCAGGGCGACCCCGACCTGCGCGCCTACGACACGATCATCATCGACGAGGCCCACGAGCGCAGCCTGAACATCGACTTCCTGCTGGGCTACCTGCGCCAGCTGCTGCCGCGCCGGCCCGACCTGAAGATCATCGTCACCTCGGCCACGATCGACGCCGACCGCTTCGCGCAGCACTTCGCCAGCAGCAAGGGCCCCGCGCCCATCGTGATGGTGTCGGGCCGGCTGTTCCCGGTCGAGCAGCGTTACCGCCCCTTTGAAGAAAGCCGCGAGTACGGCCTGAACGAGGCCATTGCCGACGGGGTTGACGAACTCTGGCGCGAGGGCAGCGGCGACATCCTGGTGTTCCTGCCCGGCGAGCGTGAGATCCGCGAAGCGGCCGACCACCTGCGCAAGCACCTGGCCCACAGCCGCTTCCAGGCCGCCGAAGTGCTGCCCCTGTTCGCCCGCCTGAGCCAGCAAGAGCAAGACCGCGTGTTCAACCCCGGCAATGGCCGGCGCATCGTGCTGGCCACCAACGTGGCCGAAACCTCGCTGACGGTGCCGGGCATCCGCTACGTGATCGACAGCGGCAGTGCGCGCGTGAAGCGCTACAGCTTCCGCAACAAGGTCGAGCAGCTGCAGGTCGAGCCCATCAGCCAGGCGGCGGCCAACCAGCGTGCGGGCCGATGCGGCCGCGTGGCCAACGGCATCTGCATCCGCCTGTTCGACGAAAAGGATTTCAACGCCCGCCCGCGCTTCACCGACCCTGAAATCTTGCGCAGCTCGCTGGCCGGGGTCATCTTGCGCATGAAGGCCCTGCACTTGGGCCACGTGGAAGATTTCCCCTTCATCGAGCCCCCGCTGCGAAAGGCCATTGCCGACGGCTACCAGCTGCTCAACGAGCTGGGCGCGGTCGACGACAACAACGAGATCACGCCGCTGGGCAAGACCCTGTCGCGCCTGCCGCTCGACCCCCGCGTGGGCCGCATGATCCTGGAGGCCAAAGACCGCCAGGCCCTGGCCGAAGTGCTGGTGATCGCCGCCTCCTTGAGCGTGCAGGACGTGCGCGACCGCCCGATCGAGCAGCAGCAACAGGCTGACCTGAAGCACAAGCAGTTCGACGACGAGAAGTCGGAGTTCATGGGCACGCTCAAGCTGTGGCAATGGCTGGACGACAGCCGCGGCGGCCACGGGCACCACGCGCCCGGCGAGGCCGAGAAGCACAAGCTCAGCCACCGCAAGTACGAAGCCCTGCTGCGCGAGAACTTCATCAACCCGCGCCGTGTGCGCGAGTGGAAAGACGTGTACAGCCAGCTGCACACCGTGGTGGCCGAACAGTCGTGGCGCCTCAATGGCAGCCCGGCCACCTACGAGCAGGTGCACCTGTCGCTGCTGTCGGGCCTGCTGGGCAATGTGGGCTGCAAGAGCGACGACGAAGAGTGGTACCTGGGGGCCCGCAGCATCAAGTTCTGGAAGCACCCGGGCGCCAACCTCAGCAAAAAGCCGGGCCGCTGGATATTGGCGGCCGAGCTGGTCGAGACCAGCAAACTGTATGGCCGCGGCGTGGCTGGCATCGACGCGCAGTGGCTGGTGTTCATGGGCCAGCACCTGCTGAAAAAGCAGCTGCTCGACCCGCACTGGGAAAAGAAGGCCGGTGAGGTGGTGGCGCTGGAGCGGGCCACGCTGTATGGCCTGGTGGTCTACAACAACAAGCGCATCAACTTCGGCCTGGTGAACCCGCGCGAGGCGCGCGACATCTTCATCCGCGAAGCCCTGGTGGGCCAGGAGTGGGAAACGCGTTTGCCCTTCCTGGCGCACAACCGCAAGCTGATCGCCCAGGTGGAACAGCTGGAGCACAAGTCACGCCGGCAAGATGTGCTGGTCGACGATGAGCTGATCTATGCCTTCTACGACGCGCAGGTGCCGCCCGAGGTGATGAGCGGCCACAGCTTCGAGCGCTGGTACAAGGCCGCCAGCCGCGAGAACCCCAAGCTGCTGTACCTCAGCCGCGAAGAGCTGATGCGCCACGAGGCTGCCGGCATCACCAGCAACGCCTTCCCCAAGGTGATCCGCCTGGGCGGGGTCGATTGCACCACCACCTACCTCCACGAACCCGGCGACGCCCGCGACGGCGTGACCGTGACGGTGCCCATCTACGCGCTCAACCAGGTCAGCGAAGAGCGCGGCGAATGGCTGGTGCCCGGCATGCTGAAAGACAAGGTGATGGCCCTGGTCAAGAGCCTGCACCAGAAGCCCCGTGCTCGCCTGGTGCCGCTGCCCGACTACGTGGACAGCTTCGTGCAGGCCGCCGAGTTCGGGCAGGGCGGTTTGATGGACCAGCTGCTCAAGGCTGTGCGCGACAAGACCCAGCTGGACATCAAGCGGGCCGACTTCAAGCTCGACATGCTGTCGCCGCACCTGTTCATGAACTACCGCGTGGTCGATGAGCACGGCCGCCAGCTGGGCATGGGCCGCAACCTGCCCGCGCTGAAAGCCGAGCTGGGCTCGCTGGCCCGCGGCGCCTTCCAGGCCCTGGCCGCCCTGAAAACCCAGACCGTGGCCCAGCCTGCGGCCTTGGGGGCTGACGCGCAGGAAGCGCCCGGTGCCGCAGCTCCGGCGTCTGGTCCGTCGGGCAAGGCCGGTGGCCAGAACGCCCCGCAGCGCGTGAAGGGCCCGGCCGACCCCGGGGCTGGCCGTGCCACGGCTGTGCAGCCCCTGACCGACTGGACTTTTGGCGAGCTGCCCGAACTGATGGAGATCAGCCGCGGCGGGCACACCCTGATCGGATTCCCGGCCCTGGTCGATAAGGGCACGCACGCCGAGATCGAGGTGTTCGACGAGCCCGATGTGGCTGCCGGCAAGCACCGCGGAGGCCTGCGCCGCCTGGTGGCCCTGCAGCTCAAGGAGCCGCTGAAGTACCTGGAAAAGAACATCCCCGACCTGCAGAAGATGGCCATGGCTTACATGAGCCTGGGCACGGCCGACGAACTGCGCGACCAGATCATCGAAGTGGCCCTGGACCGCGCCTACCTGAACGACCCGCTGCCCACCGACGCGGCCAGCTTCAAGGCCCGCGTGGAAGAAGGGCGCACGCGCCTGAACCTGATCGCCCAGGAGGTGGCCCGTCTGGTGGGCGGCATCCTGGTGGAGTACGCCGCGGCCACGCGCAAGCTGAAAGATGCCAAGCCGCCCAAGGAGGTGGCCGACGACATCAACGCCCAGCTGCAGCGCCTGTGTCCCAAGCGCTTTGTGGTGCAGACGCCTTACGCGCAGTTGCAGCACTTCGCGCGCTACCTCAAAGCCGTGACCAGCCGCCTCGACAAGTTGCGCGCCGACCCGGCCCGCGACACCCAGAAGATGGTCGAGGTCAAGCCGCTGGACCAGCGCTACACCCGCCGCCTGGCCGAGTTGAAAGGCACGCACGACGCCCGCCTCGATGAATTCCGCTGGTTGCTGGAAGAGCTGCGTGTGAGCCTGTTCGCACAAGAGCTGCGCACGCCCCAGCCCGTCAGCGTGAAGCGGCTGGAAAAGGTGTGGACGCAGCTGCAAGCTTGATGGCCTTTGCGAACAACCCTGGCTGATTCCGGGCTATACTCTCGACTTGTTCGGGGCGTAGCGCAGCCTGGTAGCGCATCTGCTTTGGGAGCAGAGGGTCGTGAGTTCGAATCCCACCGCCCCGACCAATCCATGCCAAGGGCCAGCCTTTTCAACGGGGCTGGCCCTTTCTCGTTGGGGGCCTGACTTATCATCACCAGCCCGCTTGCTGTCCCAAGGTGGCCCATGTCCGAGAAGGCGCCCAAGCCCACGCACCCCCACAGCCCTTTTTACGCCCATCTGTCGCGCCTGCGCTTCATCAAGCGCTGGGGTCTGATGCGCAACGCGGTCGAAGAAGACGTGGCTCAGCACAGCTGGGAGGTGGCCGTGATCGCCCATGCGCTGGCCGTGATCCGGCGTGATGTGCTGGGGCTGGCCATTGACCCGAACGCCGTGGCCACGCGCGCCTTGTTCCACGACGCGGCCGAAGCCATCACGGGCGACCTGCCCACCCCGGTGAAGTATTCGCCCGCCATGCGCCAGGCCACAGCCCATCTGGAAGACCAGGTGTGCCGCGAAATGCTGGAGCTGCTGCCCGCCCCGCTGCAAGCCACCCTGCGCAGCGTGATGGACACCAACGAGTGGCCCAGCGAAGAGGCGGCCCTGATCAAGGCGGCCGACCGCCTCACGGCCTGGCTGAAGTGCAAGGCCGAGTTGCGCTATGGCAACCGCGAGTTCGAGCAGGCCGCGCAGCAGATCGAGCGCAAGATCCACGACACCATGCGGCCCGAGGTGCGTTACTTCCTGGACACCTTCGGCCCCGCATTCGACCTCACCCTGGATTCCCTGATGCGCGGCGACTGAGCCTGCGGCATCGGCATCCTTCGCTTTCCTTCCCATGTTCAAGAACCTCACCCTGTACCGTGTGGGCCCGCAATGGGCCGCTGACCTCACCCGCACCGACGAGCTGCTGCGCACCTGCCAGTTCGTGCCATGCGGCGCCACCCAGCAAAAGTCGTTCGGTTTCGTCGAGCCCCGTGGCCAGGCCCACGGCCCCATGGTCGAATCGGTGGGCGGCCAGTGGCTGCTCAAGCTGGTGACCGAGCAGCGCGTGGTGCCCGGCTCGGTGGTCAAGCGCCGCGTGGAAGAGCTGGCCGACGCCGTCGAACAGCAGACCGGCCGCAAGCCCGGCAAGAAGCTGCAGAAAGAGCTGAAAGAGCAGGCCCTGCTGGAGCTGCTGCCCATGGCCTTCACGCGGCAGTCGCACACCCTGATCTGGCTGGACCCGCGCGAGCGCCTGCTGCTGATCGATGCGTCCAGCCTGTCGAAGGCCGATGAGATCGCTTCGACCCTGGTCAAGACGCTCAATGGCGAGATCGAGATGCAGCAGCTGCACACGGCCGAATCGCCCTCCGCCTGCATGGCCGCCTGGCTGAAGGACGGCGAGCCGCCGCACGCCTTCACCATCGACCGCGAGTGCGAACTCAAGTCGAGCGACGAACAGAAATCGGTGGTGCGCTACGCCCGGCACCGCCTCGACACCGACGAGGTGCGCCAGCACATCCTGACCGGCAAGATGCCCACTCGCCTGGCCATGACCTGGCGCGACCGCGTCTCGTTCACGCTGACCGACACGCTGCAGATCAAGAAGCTGGCCCTGCTCGATGTGGTCATGGAAAGCCACAAGGGCTCGGCCCGCCCGCCCAAGGAAGAAGCCTTTGATGCCGACGTGGCCATTGCCACCGGCGAGCTGTGCCAGCTGCTGCCTGAGCTGATCGAAGCCCTGGGGGGCGAAGCCCCGCTGGGTGCCGGGTTCAGTGCCGAGGTGGCGTCGCGGTCGAAGCCGTCGTCTTCAGACACCGCGCCTGGCGCTGCATCGGCCGGCGCCGAAGCCCCTGCATCGGGCGACGCCGAACCTGCGCCCTGGGACTGACCCGGGCGGCTGCATCAGGCTGCCAGCACCTGCCGCAGGAAGCTCCCCACCTGCTCGATCTCTTCGGCACACACTTCGTGGGCCATGGGGTATGCGTGCCACTGCACCGGGTAGCCCCACGCTTGCAGGCGTTCGCGGGCCATCAGACCGCGTGCTGGCGCCACCACGTGGTCTTCGGTGCCGTGGGCCAGGAAGATGGGGGTGTGCTGGTTGGCGGGGTGCCGCTCGGTGGCCGTGGCTTCGGGCAGGGGCAGGTAGCCCGACAGCCCGATCAGGCCTGCCAGCCGATGGGACTGACGCAGGCCGACCATCAAGGTCATGGCGCAGCCTTGTGAAAAGCCCATCAGCACGATGCGCTCGGGCGCGATGCCTCGGCTGATCTCGCGTTCGATCAGGGCATCGATGGCGGCCTGCGAGGCCCGCAGCCCGGCCTCGTCTTCCACACGCCCTGTGGGCGTGACACGGATGTCGTACCAGCTGCGCATTTCGTAGCCACCGTTCATGCTCACGGGCATGTGCGGCGCACTGGGCAGCACGCAGCGCATGTCGCCGATGCCGGTCAGGTCCATGGCCTGCACCACCGGCACGAAGTCGTGGCCATCGGCACCCAGGCCGTGCAGCACGATGAGGGTGGCCGTGGGGGCGGGGCCCGAGGCCATTTCGATCAGTTCGAGCGCAGAGGTGTTCATGCACCGATGGTAGCCGCGATGGCCCCTGTTGCCGTGTGCGTGAGCCCTTTGTCAGCGCCCGAGTGTCAGCGCCCGCTGCAGCCAGGGCCAGACGGCCATCCAGACGCTGGTGCCCATCAGCATCAGGGCGAAATTCCGACGCAGCGTGCGCTCTGGCAGGCGGGTGGCCAGCGCCACGCCGCTGGACACGGTCAAGGTGCCGGCCAGGGCCATGGGCAAGCCCATCTGCCAGTCCACCCGGTGGGCCTGGGCATAGGTGCCCAATGCCATCACGGCGCTGGGCGCCACCAGGGCCAGGGCCAGGCTTTGGGCCATGGCCTGGCGCAGGCCAAACCAGCCCGTCAACAACGGCGTGGCCAGCAGCCCGCCGCCAATGCCCATCAGGCCCATGCTGCTGCCACCCAGCACGCCCACCAACGGGATGTAACGGGGGTTCAGTCGGCCGATTGGCTCACCCTGGGCCGGCGTGACGGGGCGCTGCGCCCTCCACATGCTCCAGCCCACCCAGGCCAGGAACGCGCAGAACATCAGCCGCAGGGTGTCGGGCGGCAGCGCGGTGGCCCAGCGGGCCATGAACCAGGTGGTGAGGGTGCCCAGCGCACCGATGCCCAGCACGCGTGGCCAGGGGGCAGGGGTGATGCGGTGGTAGCGCCACCAGGCAATCAGCAGGTTGGGCACCATCATCACCAGGGCCGTGCCTTGAGCCAGCGGCTGGTCCATGCCGTAGGCCAGCACCAGCAGGGGGATGGCGATCACGCCACCGCCAATGCCGAACACGCCACCAAAAAAGCCCAGGGCGGCCCCTGTGCCCAGGGCCACCATCCAATGCCAGGCCGAAGCCATCCACACATCAACCGCGAACATGTGGGCATGATGGCAAGCCTGATTGTGCGCATCAATGGCTTGTTGAGTACTTGATTCGTGCATTAAATGCATGAATGATGGCGGCATGCAGCACCTGCCCGACCTGTCGTTTTTCACCACCCTGGCCCGGCATCCCAGCCTGGCGTCAGCGGGTGCCGAGCTGGGCTTGAGCCCGCCCGCCGTCAGCCGTCGCCTGGCGGCGCTGGAGCATCGCCTGGCCGTGCGCCTGCTCAACCGCACCACGCGCCGCATGAGCCTCACGCCCGAAGGCGAGCGGTACCTGGCCGATGGTGAGCGCATCCTGCGAGACATCGAGCGCCTGGAGCGTTCGCTGCAGGCCAGCCGCGACGAGCCGCAGGGCCTGCTGCGCCTGAACGCCACGTTCGGGTTCGGGCGTCGCCACCTGGCGCCTGCCATTTCCGCTTTCGCGCAACGGCACCCCAAGGTGCAGGTGATGCTGGAGCTCACCGACAAGCCACTGGACCTGACAGCGCACGCCATGGACCTCGGCATTCGCTTTGGTCCTCCGCCTGACGCGCGGGTGCTGGCGCGCCGCATCGTTGCCAACCGGCGCTTGCTGTGTGCCTCGCCGGCCTTTCTGAGCCTCCATGGCACCCCGCTGGACCCGATGGACTTGTCGCGCCTGCCATGCATCGTGATCCGCGAAAACAACCGGGCCTGGAACCACTGGACCTTGAGTCGGGGCCAGGAGAGCCGGCTGGTGAAGGTGCAAGGCGCCCTGAGCACCAACCACGGGGAGGTGGCAGTCGATTGGGCCCTGGACGGGCATGGCCTGCTCTTGCGCTCGGAATGGGACGTGCAGGGCCTGCTGCAGGATGGGCGCCTGGTGCAGGTGCTCCCCGAGTGGAGCGACACCGCCGCAGACATCCACGCGGTGTACCCGCAGCGGCATCATCTGTCGGCCACGGTGCGGTCTTTCATCGAGTTCCTGGTCAGTTGGTTCGACCCCACGACGCCGTCTCCGAACGGGTCAACCGCTGCTCGGCTGTCGCCTGGCCCGAGCTGTTCGTCACCCAGTGCATGACCTGCTCGGCCACCCAGGGGCCCGCATCGAGCGGGAGGTCATGGCCTGCCGTGGGGTGAGCGGCATGGGCACATTGCCAGCGGGCCAGCAGGGCCTGTGTGCAGCGCGGTGACACCAGCTCGTCGCCCAGCCCCTGAAGCAGCAGCACCGGTACCGGCGGCGGCACCAGAGGCGCCCGGTAGCGCAAGGCCGCCCACAACTGGCGCAGCGCATTGGTGGCCGTGACAGGGTGCGCCGTGCGCAGGTTCATCCAGTGCTCCAGCGTGCTGTCAGGGCGGGCCGGGTGGCGGGCGGTCATGCGCATGGTGGTGCGTTCGATGGCGCGAACGTCGGGGTACATCAGGCTCATCCGCAAGATGCGCACCCATTGCGCCGGACGCATGCGCTCCCATGGCCGGCTGTAGGGCTTGAGGCTGGTGTTCATCAGCACCATGCGGTCGATCTCGGCGGGGTGGGCGTGGGCCCAGGCCGTGGCCACCATGGCCCCCAGGCTCATGGCCAGCACACGGCAGGGGCCTTGCAGGCCTTGTGCATGCAGTTGCTGCCGCAGGTCTTCGGCCATGGCGGGCACCGTCGTGTGGCTGGCTTCCCGAAACCGGGTCCCATTGCCGGCCAGATCCGGGGTGAACACGCGGGTGCCTTCGGGCAGGCGTTGCCTGAGTTCGTTCACGAAGTGGCCCCAATGCCCCGCTTCCCGGGTCAGGCCGCGGATCAGCACCCACGGAATGTCGGTGGTCATGGGTTTGACTCCCCTGCGTTTAACGTGTCTGAATTTGCCAGTGTGCCAAAGCAGCGGCATGTTCTGCAGGCAAGTGTTGCGCAGACGGTAACCAGTTCAGGTGACTGCAGGCGGCGCGGGCCATGAAATCGAGCAGGGCCACGTGCCTGCGCAACACCCGTTGTCGCCGGTGTTCGATCAAGGGGTTGAAGATGCCGTGTCGGCTGAACAGTTGACGGGGGTTCTTGCGCACCCACAGCCATGAGCCCATCTCCAGCGTCAGGGGCAGGAACATGCGTTCAGGGGCGTGCAGCGATTGCAGGTACAGGTGGTCCCACAGGTCACCATGGGCCAGGTACTGAAGGCTCTGGGGTTCGAATACATAGCGGTGGTGCGCATGGGTCTGCGCAAACACACGGTGCAGCGCGTGCACCTGGGCCAGGTGCTCCAGGGGCCGGCGGGTGTGGGCGTAGGGGAACCAGATCCGGTCCAGGCTACCGAAGCCTGAATGGCAGTCCAGCGCCAGGCTGAACGGTCTGCCCAACAGTTCCTGCTGCACCACCTGGGTCAGCGCCTGGGCCTCCGGTGCCATGGCGTGCCCTTCGCGGCCGCGGTACCACGGCATTGCAGGGCTGATGCGCTGCCCCCCGATCAGCCAGGGCACGGGCTCGGTGGCATCCACGGGGGCATTGCGCATCAGGTCGATGCCTTGCGGGTTGGCTCGGGTGCCCAGCCACAGGCCGCCCGGGTTCACCAAGGGCATGAACACCATGCGCAGGCCTTCGAGTTGCTGGTGCAGCAGTCGGTCCCACCGCAGGCGCTGAATCAGGCTGGTCAGGTAGGCCATGACCACCTCGGCACCAATGCGCTCCAGCCCGTGCACCCCCCCGAAAAAGCCCACAGCAGGGGCTTGTGGATCTGCGGTGCCCAGGGTGAACACCTGCACCGGGAAGCATTGATCACCAGCCTGCACTTCGCACAGGGTGCGTGCCTGCAGGTGGGGCTGCCCTTCTTCCAGCAAGCGGGGCAGTTCATCGATTTCAGGCAGCGGTGGTCGTGGCACGCGAGGGCGGGTGTGTGATGGGATGGTGTCCGAGGCTCCCGGCCGCGGGGCCATGGCCAAACCACCAGATTGCGTGGGCCATGTGTCGCGGCGATGACAGTGCGCTGTCATGAAGCTGTCACGGCCTCTTGCCAAACTGCCGGCCATTGCAGAACGGAGTTGACATGCACACACCGCTTCGGTCACGGTCTCTTCGGTGGCACCGCTGGGTGGCCCTGATGCTGGCGGCCCTGGTGGGTGCCAGCGAAGCGTGGGCCCTGGCCCGCGCACGCTGGGCAAGAGGCTGACAGGGAGGGAGGCAGGCGCAGGGAGGAGATAATCCTTCCTCGCCTTGTCTCTTCAAAAATCCCGATGTGCCAATTGCTCGGCATGAACGCCAACGTCCCCACCGACGTGGTGTTCAGCTTCTCCGGTTTTGCCTGCCGTGCGTCGGAACATGCCGACGGCTTCGGCATCGCATTTTTTGAAGGGCGAGGTGTTCGCTGTTTTGTGGACGCCCAGGCCGCCAACGTCTCGCCCGTGGCAGACCTGATCAAGACCTATCCCATCCGAAGCACGGACGTGATCGCACACATCCGCAAAGCAACGGTGGGGCAGGTGGCGCTGGAAAACTGCCACCCCTTCACACGTGAGCTGTGGGGGCGCTACTGGGTGTTTGCCCACAACGGTGATCTGAAGGATTACCGCCCGCGCCTGCACAGCCACTTTCGCCCTGTGGGCGACACCGACAGCGAACGGGCCTTCTGCTGGCTGATGCAGGAGCTGGCCAAGAGCCACGCCTCGCTGCCCAGCCCCGACGAGCTGACCCGCACCCTGCGCGAGCTGGTGCCTCAGGTGGCCCGTTTCGGCACCTTCAATTTCCTGCTCAGCAATGGCGAGGCCCTGTGGGCCCATGCCACGACCAAGCTGCAGTACCTGGTGCGGCAGCACCCCTTCAGCCATGCCCGTTTGCAAGACGCCGACATGACGCTGGATTTCGCGCAGCTCACGCAGACCGGTGACCGCGTGGCCCTGATCGCCACCGAGCCCCTCACGGCCAATGAGCACTGGACACCGTTCCAGTGCGGCGAGCTCAAGCTGTTCGTCGACGGTCAGGTGGTCGAAGTGGCCTGATCGGCTGCGGCCATCCACGACAACATCATCTGCCAGCCACGCGCTGCATCGGCGGCACGGTAACTGGCACGGTAGTCGGCCAGGAAGGCATGCGGCGCACCGTCGAACACCTCCACGCGTGAAGGGCTGCCTGCATCGGCCAGTGCCGCCTGAAAGGTCTGCACGTGTGCCAGGGGGATGCCCTCGTCACAGGCACCGTACAGGCCCAGCACCGGGGCCTGGAGCCGTTGCACCACCTGCGCCGGGTGCTCGGGCTGCAGGTCGGAGGTCGGGCCTTGCAGGCGCCCGTACCAGGCCACGGCCGAGGCCAGTGCAGGCTGGTGTGCCGCATACAGCCAGGCCATGCGCCCGCCCCAGCAAAAGCCGGTCAGGTGCACGCGTTGTGCGTTGCCGCCCTCGGCCACGGCCCATTGCATCGCGTCGTCCAGGTCGGCCATCACCTGGGTGTCGGGTGTGGGCCAGATGAAACCGTTGCGGATCTCTTCGTAGCTCTGACAGGCCGCCGGGTCACCCAGCCGGCCGAACAGGTCGGGTACCACGGCCAGGAAGCCGGCATGCGCCAGGCGCCGGGCCACATCCTGGATGTGTTCGTGCACCCCGAAGATCTCCTGCACGACCAGCACCACCGGCCAGCCGCCTTCAGGCGCAGGGCCCTCGGGACGGGCGCTGTAGGCCCGGAGGCGGCAGGCGTCGTGGGCCTGCCACTGCACCCAGCCTGCTTGCAGACCGGAGGCCGGTGTGTGGATCACGGTGTCGGCCACCGGTGCCGAGGCGGCGGCAAAGCTCATGGCGCGGGGTTGGGAAAGCGTTGGTGGATGGCGTCGATGCCGGCCAGCACCTCGGGCGACAGCGTGAGCTGCGCCGAGGCGATGTTGCTGTGCAGTTGCGCCAGGCTGGTGGCCCCGATGATGTTGCTGGTCACGAAGGGCCGCGTGTTCACGAAGGCCAGGGCGGCTTGGGCCGGGTCCAGCCCATGCGCGCGGAACAGCTCGACATAGGCTCTCACGGCCAGCAGGGTGTTCTCGCTCTTGTAGCGGGTGAAGCGCTCGAACAGGGTCAGGCGCGCGCCAGCGGGCAGGGCACCGTCGAGGTACTTGCCACTCAGCATGCCGAAGGCCAGGGGCGAGTAGGCCAGCAGACCCACGTTCTCGCGCAGGCTCGCTTCTGACAGGCCGCTTTCGAAGCTGCGGTTGACCAGGCTGTAGGCGTTCTGGATGCTGGCCACCCGCGGCAGGCCCTTGTACTGCGCCAGGCTGGTGAACTGGCACAGGCCCCAGGGCGTTTCGTTCGACACGCCAATGTGCCGGATCTTGCCTTCGCGCTGCAGGGTTTGCAGGGCGCGAAGGGTGTCTTCGATGGCCACGGTGTCTTCGTCGGCCACGTGCACGTAATCGCGTTGGCCGAAGATGTTCACGCTGCGGTCGGGCCAGTGCAGCTGGTACAGGTCGACATGGTCGGTCTGCAGGCGGCGCAGGCTGTCGTGCAGGGCTTCGCGCAGGTTGGTGAGGTTGAAGTTCAGGCGCCCACCGCGAATGTGCGAGGGCCGCCCGGCTTGCCGCGTGGGCCCTGCGGCCTTGGTGGCCAGCACGATGTCATCGCGGCGCCCGCTCTTTTTCAGCCAGGTGCCGATGTACTGTTCGGTCAGGCCGGCCGTGTCGGCCTTGGGTGGCACCGGGTACATCTCGGCCGTGTCGATCAGGTTGATGCCGGCGGCCAGTGCCGCATCCAGCTGGTCGTGTGCTTCGGCTTCGGTGTTCTGTTCCCCCCAGGTCATGGTGCCCAGGGCGATCACGCTCACGTTCAGGCCGGTCTGGCCCAGGGGACGTCGTTGCATCGGGGGTGTCGTGTCATCCAACAAGCCCCCAGCCTATCACCGGGCCGAAGCCCTCGTCACCCGCACCACCTTTTCGCCTTCCAGCGTGCGCGCGCGCAACTGGCCGCAGCCGCCATCAACCTCTTGCCCCGCCGACTGGCGCAGCTTGGTCAGCACGCCGCGACGGTGCAGCCAGCGGGCGATCTCGGCGGCACGCTCCCAGGTCGGGCGCTGGTAGGGCAGGGCGTCGACCGTGTTGTACGGGATCATGTTCATCAGTGCGTACTTGCCCTTGAGCAGCCGCACGATGCCTTCCAGCTCTTCTTCGCTGTCGTTCAGGCCTTCGATCAGGGTCCACTGGTACTGGATGGGGTAGCCCGTCTGGCGTGCATAGGCCTCGCCGCGCTCGACCAGTTCCTCCGGGCTGATGCGGGGCGCCCGGGGCAGCAGTTCGGCGCGGCGCTCGGCCAGGGTGCTGTGCAGCGACAGCGCCAGGGCGGGCTTGACGCGACCCAATGGCAGCTGCTCGAAGGCGCGCTCGTCGCCCACGGTCGAGAACACCAGGTTCTTGTGCCCGATGTTGCCCTGCGTGCCCAGCAGGTCGATGGCTTCGAGCACGTTGTCCAGGTTGTGCGAGGGCTCGCCCATGCCCATGAACACGACCTTCTTGACCGGCCGGCGGGTGCGCGCGAAGGCCACCTGCGCCACGATCTCGGCGCTGCTGACCTGGCGCAGCAAGCCAGCCTGACCGGTCATGCAGAACACGCAGCCCACCGCGCAACCCACCTGGCTCGACACGCACACGCCGTCACGCGGCAGCAGCACGCTTTCCACGGTCTGACCGTCGCGCAGGGCCAGCAGCAGGCGCTCGGAGCCATCGTCGGCCGGGTGCACCGAGCGCAGGCTCACCAGGCCAGCCAGCGCCTCGCTGATTCGCGGCAGGGCCTCGTACAGGGGCCTGGGCAGGAAGTCGACCGGCTTGCGCTTGGTGGCGTCCTGCGGCTTGGCCTGCACCCAGTGGCGCAGCACGCGGTCTTCGTGGGCAGGGTTGGCGCCCAACTGGCGAAGCTGGTCGCGAAGTTCGGCGATGCGCATGGTGAAAGCGGCGTGCGGTGCTCAGGCAGAAAGCGCGCAGTGTAATGGCCGACGGTTCTGCCTGAGGTTCTGCCGGGGCGGGCGCCGGGGCTCAGGCCGCCGACTGATGCTGCGCCAGGTGCTTGTGAATGCGGCGGGTGAACATCCACACGCCCAGCAGCACCAGGGGAGTGACCGCCCCGGCCGCCAGTTCAGGGTGCACGGGCAGGCCCATGGCCTTCAAGGCCTTGGCGCCATACAGCAGCAGGCTGATCATGTAGTACGAGATGCCCGCGATCGACAGGCCTTCCACGGTGCTCTGCAGGGTGAGCTGCAGGTCCTGGCCTTGGGTGAGTTTGGCCAGCAGCTGCTGGTTTTGTGTTTCGGTGGTGATGTCGACCCGGGTGCGCAGCAGGGCACTGGCCCGCTCGATGCGCTGTGACAGCGAACTCAGGCGCTGCGAGGTGGCTGCCACTGTGGCAATGGCCGGCGACAGGCGGCGCTGCATGAACTCGCCCAAGGTCTGGGTGCCGGGCACGGCCTTTTCGCGCAGCTCGATGATGCGCTGGCGCACGATGGCGTCATAGGCTTGTGTGGCCGAGAAGCGGTACATGTGCTGGGCCGTGGCCTTCTCCACACGGGCTGCCACATGCACCAGGCGGTCGAGCAGGTCGCCCTCGGACACCAGCTTGGCCTCCAGCTGCGCCGTCACTTCGGCCAGGTCGCGCTCGGACTCGGCCAGCAGGGCGCCCAGTTGCTTGGCCACGGGCAAGCCCCTCAGCGCCATCAGGCGGTAGGTCTCCAGTTCCAGCAGACGCTGCGAGATCCGGCCGGCCCGGGTTTCGCTGGTGTGTTCCGGCGCCAGCACCAGCATGCGCTCGAAGCCATCGGGCTTGAGCCGGAAGTTGGTCACGGCCAGCGAGTGCCCATGTCCCAGCAGCGAGGCCACCACATTGCGGCCCCCCATCCAGCGCTGGGCCTGGGCCAGGGCTTCGGTGGTGTCCTGGAGGTCGTGGTGCACCATGGCCAGCAGCACGCCAGCCACCGTGCGGCCCGGGATGCCCGCGAGCCACTCGGCAGGCACTTTCAGGCCACGCAGCAGGTCGGGCTCGGCGGCGCCAAGGCCCATGCCCTCGGGCAAGGGCTGCACCAGCACATAGCGGGTGAACTCACTGTGGCGCTCCCACTTCAGCGTGCAGCCCTCCAGACGCAGGCGCACGAAGTTGTCCTTGAGGTCGTCAGGGCGAAGGGCCGATTGCCCTGGCAGTTGCTGCAGGTGGGCGCACTCATCAGCGCGGCTCACACCATCGTTCATCACGGCGATGAACACCACCAGCGCCGGCAGACGGATGCGGGCCGAGGGCCGGGCATGCACTTCGTTGTGCAGCACCTCGCGCAGGTCGTCGTCAGGGGGCAGGGCGAAGCGGGGCGGGAGAGAGGCAGACACGAGGCAGGCGGGGCAAATGCTGAGTGCACATCATGCCGCAACCGTGTGGCGTCGCATTGTCACGTTTTGATGCGGTGTCGCCTCGGGGTGTCAGCGCACCCTGCCCAGCAGGGTTTCCATCTCGTCGAGTATGCGGTCGATGGCTTCGGGGGGCGCGGCCATGGAGTCGTCGCGCATGCGCTCGTGCAAGTGGCATCGTGTCATGCGCAGCTGGGTGCTTTCCAGTGCGCGGCGCACTGCCGCCAGCTGGGTGACGATGGCCAGACAGTCTGCGCCTTCTTCCACCATGCGCTGCAAGCCTCGCAATTGCCCTTCCGCACGTTTGAGTCGATTGAGGATCTGTTGGCGTGCAGGGTTCTGAGGTGCGTCGGCCGCGGCTGGTTTTCGGGCCTTTTCGAGCGGTGGTGGCATGGCTGAGTGAGGGCGTGGTGTGAGGCCGAGGCTGCCAGAAACAGGCGAGGCAGTTTCTGAGCTGGCTCAAAGAAGACGCCCCCGTGACCGAGCAGACATGCCCACTTTGTTCAGCTTCGCGTCAGGAAACTGTGGCATTTGTCCGATTTCCGCCATCAGCGTTTTGCCTGAGGCGGGGTGGGTGGGGGGCATTTAACATCGCGAGTACCTTGAAAACGCCACCATGTCGACGCCTGTTCGCCCCTCACTTGCCTCCCGCGGTCTGAGCGGTGTCCTGGCTGTGCCCACAGTGCCGCTGGGCCACGCACGGTTGCTGATGCACGTGTGTCAACAGCGTGGGGTGGAGCCCGAGCGCTTGCTGGCCTTGGCGGGTCTGTCGCCCCAACTGGTGGACCGTGAGCAGGGAGAGGTGTATGCCACCGAATACGCGGCGCTCACCCACGCAGCCTTGCAGCTCACGCGTGACCCATGCCTGGGCCTCGAGATGGGCCTGAACATGCCCACCACCATGCACGGGGCCTTGGGGCAAGCCTTGCTCACGGCCGGCAGCCTGGCCGATGCGCTGGAGCTGGCGGTCACCTACTGGGGCCTGATGGGCCGCTTCATGGACCTGCAGATGCGCCAGACCGAGGCCGAAGCGGTCATCACGGTGCGCGAGCGCGTACCCCTTGGGCCTCTGCAGCGCTTTGCGTTCGACAGCATGATGGCGGGATGGGTTCATTCAGCCCGACAGCTGATCGGTGGGCAGCAACGGCGTTCTGGCACGGTGCTTTGCTTCACGGCGCCCTACCTGCCAGCTTTCGAACGTTATGCACCGCGCTTGCCGGCGGCACGATTCGGGTGTTCGGCCAACCAGATCATCATTCAACTGCGCGATCTGGATCACTCTCTGCCGCTCGGGCACCCTGAGGCCGCCCGGCAGGCCCGCGCTGCCTGCGATGCCGAACAAGACCGATTGGCCGATCGGCGCGCCGACTTCATCCAGCAGGTGGGTGACGCCCTGGCCTTGTCTTCCGAGGGTTACCCCACCATGGCCGAAGTGGCTCGGCGTCTTTCGATCACACCGCGCACCCTGGCGCGCCACCTGGAGCGCCACGGCCTGACCTTCCGTCAGGTGCTGGATCAGCATCGATTCCAGGAAGCGTGCAACCTGCTCAAGACCACACTGTTGCCCGTCGACGAGGTGGCTGCCCGCCTGGGCTACAACGACCCGGCGAACTTCACGCGCGCCTTCCGCCGCTGGGCTGGCTGTGCGCCGTCCATCTACCGCCAGCAGCAGCGAGAGATGCTGCGCTGAACCCCGGGTGTGACCTGGCTGTTGCCAGGCAGGCCGGTGCTCCTCGATTCCTGATTCTCGTTTTGAGCGCCGTGGGCGCTCTTTTTTTGCCTGGCGGGTGCTGCGCCTCGCATGTTCCGAACGCCCAAGAAAAAGGCCGGTGCATGGCACCGGCCTTGTCGGAGGGACGAGTGGGCCCCTGGGGTCAGACGGCCCCGTCGGGCTTGCCGTCGGCGTTGCGGTCGATGCCCATGCGGGTGCCGTTGCCGGGAGGCGCGCAGGTGAAGGTCAGGGGCGCGTTGGCCGAGCGAGCCTGTGACAGCAGCGAGGTCAGGCTGCTGCTGTCGCCGCGGTCGGACACGAAGCTGTCGCTGCCGCGGGCATGCACCCAGCCACGTGCGGCCCCACCGATCACGCCCTTGACCACGAGTTCGCATTCGGGGCGCGGCGTGGTCACCTTGGCGCGCGACACCAGCAGGTTCAGCCGATCGGTCACGTCTGCCTGGGTGGCATTCGTGGGGGTCACGGTGATTTGCTGGCCCACGACGGGGTCGAGGTTCGACGGGAAGGCCAGCACGAACTCCTGCAGCTTGGCGCGGGTGTCGGCGCTCACCTGGGCGTTGAACACCAGGGCATTGAGGAACTCGTTGACGCTGCCCAGGCCGCCATCGACCGAGTAGCCGTAGCCGCGCACCTGCTCACCCAGGTAGGGTGCCGGCGGGGTGTTGCGCGTGCTGTTGCGCGCGAAGCTGCCCACCTTCTGGTACATGTTGCGCAGTTGCGGGATCTTGAAGTCTTCCGCAATGGTCGGGCCTTCGAACGACATGGTGCCGTCGGTGCCGTACTGGTTCTTGGCCGGGTCGAGCGCATGGCAACCGTTGCAGGTGGTCAGCGTGTCGGCGTTCTTGTTCATGTAGAAGTCGAAGCCGGCCTGCTGGGCAGCGGTGTACGTGTTGTCCAGGTTCTTCACCGGGTTGGGCGGCATCCACAGCTTCAGGGCGAAGCGGGCGAACGAGGTCATCTCGGCGTCCGACAGTTGCCCATCGCGGCCCAGCAGGCTGACGAAGGCGCCATTGAAGTCCTTGAACGCACGCTCTTCCAGGCTGGCACCGCTGGAAGCACCCATCTTGTCACCACGCCAGTGCAGCGGGCCGTTGCCGGCCATGCCACGCAGGGTCTGGGTGTTCATGGGCCCCTTCATCGGGTGGAAGTTGGTGGTGGTGCGCAGGATCGCGGGCACGTTCCGGTTGTACGGGTTGGTGTTGCGCGTTTCCTCTTCGTCCGGGTTGCCCAGGTCCCACGACAGGTGGTCCATGTCACCGAAGATGTGGCAGCCCGCACACGACATGTCACCGCGGCTCGACGAGAAGGTCGAGTCGTACAGGAACTTGCGGCCGTTGACCACGTCGGCCGGTTCCGGGTTGGGCATCTTCACGTGGGCCACTTCGCGGAACTGCGCCGTGTCGACCACCGACACGCCGTTGTCGTTGCGGGTGGTGACGTAGGCGCGGCCGCGGTTGGCGTCCAGCACCACGCCGGTGGGCAGGCCACCGGTCAGCTGCAGCTGGTCACCCGTGTTGGGCGTGAAGGTGTTGGCCTCCAGGGCGGCGGTGTTGTAGCGCACCAGTTCGTTGGTGCCCATCGAGGCCATGTACAGGGTCTTGCCGTCGGGCGTGATCGCCATTTCCAGCGGGGTCGACACCGCAGCGGCTTTCTCGGCCGCTGTGCCCAGGCCACTGCCGTAGCTGGTGATGTGCTTGTTCAGCTGGCGAGGCTGGGCATCGGCGCCATCGACCACCGTGATGCGTGCATCGACAAAGCGGCCGTTGACCGTGGTGCTGGTCTTGCCCGAGCCTTCAAAGCGCACCACGTTGCGCGCCTCCTGGTTGCTCACGTACACCTTGCCGTTGACCGGGTTGACGGTCATGTTGAACAAGGTGGTGCCCACATAGCGGGCGGTCTTGTCCTTGACGACCACCGGCACGCTGCCGCTGGTGTCAATGGTGAACACGTCGTAGTCGGGCAGGTCCAGCTTGATGTTGGCGTTCCAGGTCTTGGGGGCGATGCCGCGAGCCGGGTCGCCGCCGTCTTCCCAGTTGCCGGTGGCCGGATTCTTCTGCACGATCAGGCCGGTGGCCGGTTGCTTGACGCCCGACACATTGGCCGTGGGGCCGGTCTTGGCCAGTTCGCCACCAGGGCCACCTTGCGCAATGGTGGTGCGGTTGCCCGAGTTGAACACCGCCGCGTACACCTTGCTGCCATCGGCGCTGCGGGCCAGGGCGCGCAGGGTGTCACCGAACATGTTCAGCACGGTGCTGGGCTTGCCGCCCGCCACCGTGCCAGGGTTGGCCGCATCGAACACCCACACGTCGGCCCGGCCAACGCCGGGTGTGGCGAACTGCGGGTCGAGCTTGGCGTTCTGGCCGCGGTGGGCGGCGGTGATGAAGGCCCACTTGTTGCCCGGGCCACCGAACACGATGTCGCGGGGCTCGTCGCCCACGTACAGCGTGTTGACGACCTTGCCGGGCGAGGTGCTGACGTCGATCACGCTCACGCTGTCAGACAGATGGTTGACCACCCACAACTGGCCGTTGGGCGCAAAGGCCATGGCCACAGGCTCCAGGCCCACGGCGATCGAATCCTTGAGCACCGGGGTGGCGCCGGTCACGTCATAGACCTCCACGCGGGCGTCGGGCGTGTTGGCCACGTACAGGCGCGTGCCATCGGCCGAGAGGGCCATGGGGCGCACATGGCCCGATTCGAAGGTCACGTACTCGCCCATGGCCGGGGCCTGGCCCGTGGTGCCGCCGGTGCCACCACCTGTGCCGCCGCCCGAGGTGGGTGTGCCGGTCACGGTCACGTTGTTGACCGTGTAGGTTTCCTTGCTGCTGATGCCGATGATGCGAAAGCGCAGCACCACGCTGCTGTTGGCCGCGGCTGCCGGCAGGTTGAAGCTGGCGCGGCTGCTGGTGGTGTTGGAGGTGGCTTCCAGGCGGGTGAAGGTGGTGCCGCCATTGGTCGAGTACTCGAACACGCCCGAGTCACCGACGTTGGTGTACAGGCCGGCGGTCACGCGGTCGTACGACACGGCGATGTTGCTGTAACCCGCCGTGCTGATGGCTTTCGAACGCACGGCACCGTCGGCTGAAAAGGCAGCGGCCGTCAGCACCGCACCGGTGCTGCCAGTCTTGACCGGGCCCGTGGCGGTGAAGCTGCCCAGGCCGGTGTTGAAGCTCTGCTGGAAGATGGCGCTTTGGGCGCTGGCACCGGTCACGGTCATCCAGCACGCCAAGGCGACCAGCGGCACAGCCGCTCGAAGTCTCGGGGTCATTGCATGTCTCCTCGGTTCAAAAAATGAGATCGCGCGCGAAGTGTTCTTCACGCTTTTTCACGTTCTGTCCCAAGTATGGAAAGTGCGTGTTCAAGTGGCGAGGTGCGTTCTGGACAGCGGTCTGTCATTTGCCGACAACTCAGGGTTATCTGCAGTGCTTGCATGACAGATGAGCCGAGGGTTAACGCCAGACGCGGTGTACATGCGCCTCCCGCATGAGCACAGGCGAGATGCTTCGTTCACGGCGCACGGCGGGCTTCCTACGATGAGCCCATCTTCCTTCTGTACCTCATCCGATCATGAACCTGCATCCGATCGCTCGCCGTCAACTGTTCACGCTGATCTCTTCCGTGCTGCTTCTGGCGCCTGTGGCCGCCCACGCCAGAGACATCACCTTGCTCAATGTGTCCTATGACCCAACCCGTGAGCTCTACCAGGACTTCAACAAGGCCTTTGCCCAGCACTGGAAGGGCAAGACGGGTGACAACGTGACGATCCGCACCTCACATGGGGGCTCGGGCAAGCAGGCCCGTTCGGTGATCGATGGCCTGGAAGCCGATGTGGTGACCCTGGCGCTGGCCTACGACATCGACGAGATCGGCCACAAGGCCGGGCTGCTGCCGGCCGACTGGCAGAAGCGCTTGCCGAACAACGCGTCACCGTACACCTCGACCATCGTGTTCCTGGTGCGCAAGGGCAATCCCAAGGGCATCAAAGACTGGCCTGATCTGGTACGTGCCGGTGTGCAGGTGATCACGCCGAACCCCAAGACTTCCGGCGGTGCGCGGTGGAACTACCTGGCGGCCTGGGGTTATGAGCTCAAACGAAGTGGCTCGCCTGTCAAAGCCAAGGAGTTCGTCGGCAAGCTTCTGGCCAATGTGCCGGTGCTCGATTCCGGGGCCCGCGGGGCCACCACCACATTTGTCGAGCGCGGCATCGGCGATGTGCTGCTGGCCTGGGAAAACGAAGCCTTGCTGGCGGTCAAGGAACTGGGCCCGGACAAGTTCGACATCGTGGCGCCTTCGGTCAGCATCGTGGCCGAACCGCCGGTGTCGGTGGTCGACAAAGTGGTGGACAAGCGCGGCACGCGTGATGTGGCGCAGGCTTATCTGCAGTATCTGTACTCACCCGTTGGGCAAGACATTGCAGCGCAGAACCACTACCGTCCCAGCGACCCTCAGGTGGCTGCCAGGCATGCGGCACAGTTCCCCAAGCTGAGCCTGTTCAGGCTCAATGACGTGTTCGGGAGCTGGGCGCAGGCGCAGAAAACGCACTTTGCAGACGGGGGCGTGTTCGACCAGATCTACACCCGCCGTTGACCTGAAGGTGCCCATGATTTTCTCTCGCACCCTGCTGCGGCAGCACACCGTGCTGCCCGGCTTCGATCTGGCCTTGGGCCTGACGCTGCTGTACCTGTCCCTGATCGTGCTCATTCCCTTGAGCGCCACGCTCATGAAAACAGCCACCATGACCTGGCCCGCCTTTGTGGACACGGTCACTTCTCCGCGCGTGGTGGCGTCCTACAAGCTGACCTTCGGCTCGTCCTTGCTGGCCGCTGCGGTCAACGCAGTGTTCGGTCTCCTGGTGGCCTGGGTGCTCGTGCGCTATGACTTTTTCGGTCGTCGTGTGGTCGATGCCCTGGTCGATCTGCCTTTTGCCTTGCCCACCGCGGTGGCTGGCATCACGCTCACGGGTCTGTATGCCGGCAACGGCTGGTACGGCCAGTTTCTGGAGCCTCTGGGCCTGAAGGTGGCATTCGCGCCACCGGGTGTCTTCGTTGCCATGACCTTCATCGGTCTGCCCTTTGTGGTGCGCACGGTGCAGCCGGTGCTCGAAGACCTGGCCAGTGAACTCGAAGAAGCCTCCGCCACCCTGGGTGCCAGCCGCTGGCAGACCTTCTGGAAGGTGATCTTGCCCATCGTCACGCCCGCTTTGCTGACAGGCTTCGCGCTGGCCTTCGCCCGTGCACTGGGTGAATACGGTTCGATCATCTTCATCGCCGGCAACATGCCCATGATCTCCGAGATCACGCCTTTGCTGATCATCACCAAGCTGGAGCAATACGACTACGCAGGTGCCACCGCCATTGCCGTGGTGATGCTGGTGATGTCATTCGTTTTGTTGCTGGCCATCAACGCCTTGCAGGCCTGGACGCGCAAGCGCCAGGGCAAGTGAACCCTTTTTGACTGTGCGATGACACCATGAGTGCTTCCGGCATTGCCCCCCCCAACCAAAGCCAGGCCACGCAAGAGCCGGCCTGGGTGCGTTACACGCTGATCGGCGTGGCCCTGACTTTCCTTTCGCTGTTTTTGTTCGTGCCTCTGTTGACGGTGTTCATCGAGGCTTTCAAGAAGGGCTGGGACGTGTACCTGGCTGCGGTGACCGAGCCTGATGCGTTGTCAGCGGTCATCCTCACGTTGACAGCGGCCGCCATTGCGGTACCCCTGAATCTGGTGTTCGGCGTGGCTGCAGCGTGGGCCATTGCCAAGTTCGACTTCCGTGGCAAGAGCGTCCTGCTCACGTTGATCGACCTGCCGTTTTCTGTCTCCCCCGTGATCGCAGGCCTGATCTATGTGCTGGTGTTCGGCCTGCAGGGCTGGTTCGGCGAATGGCTGCGCGACCACGACCTGAAGGTGATCTTTGCGGTGCCCGGCATTGTGCTGGCCACCATCTTCGTGACCTTTCCTTTCGTGGCCCGCGAGTTGATCCCGCTGATGCAGGCTCAGGGCACCGAGCAGGAGGAGGCCGCTCGCGTGCTGGGCGCGTCGGGCTGGCAGGTGTTCTTCAAGGTCACGCTGCCCAATGTCAAGTGGGCCCTGTTGTACGGTGTGATCCTCTGCAACGCTCGCGCCATGGGTGAGTTTGGCGCCGTGTCGGTGGTGTCCGGGCACATCCGCGGGCAGACCAACACTCTGCCGCTGCACATCGAGATCCTGTACAACGAGTACCAGTTTGCGGCGTCCTTTGCCGTGGCCTCGCTGCTGGCCAGCCTGGCCCTGGTCACCCTGGTCCTGAAATACATCGTCGAGCGCCGCGTGCAGCAACAACTGGCCCAGGCCTCTGCTGCGACATCGGCATGAACCCCGTCTGAAGTCTGTTTGAGATCAGAACCATGAGCATTGAAGTCAGAAACCTCGTCAAACGCTTCGGCCAGACCACCGTCTGTGACCACCTCAACCTCGACATTCCCTCGGGGGAGCTGGTGGCCTTGCTGGGCCCCTCCGGTTCGGGCAAAACCAGTTTGCTGCGCATCATTGCAGGGCTGGAGCAGCCCGACAGTGGCACCGTGCTGTTCAACGGCGAAGACACCACCCATGTGGCTGTGCGCGAGCGCAACGTGGGCTTCGTGTTCCAGCATTACGCACTGTTCGGGCACATGACCATCTTCGAGAACGTGGCCTTTGGCTTGCGCGTGCGACCCAAAGAGACGCGCCCCTCCGAGGCCGAGATCAAGGCCAAGGTGACCGAGCTGCTCAAGCTGGTGCAGCTGGACTGGATTGCAGACCGCTACCCCCACCAGCTCTCCGGGGGGCAGCGTCAGCGGATCGCCCTGGCCCGCGCCCTGGCGGTCGAGCCCAAGGTGTTGCTGCTCGACGAACCTTTTGGCGCCCTCGACGCCAAGGTGCGCAAGGAGCTGCGTCGCTGGCTGCGCCGCCTGCATGACGAGATGCACATCACCAGCGTGTTCGTGACCCATGACCAGGAAGAAGCCATGGAAGTGGCCGACCGCATCGTGGTGATGAACCAGGGGCGCATCGAGCAGGAGGGTACGCCCGACGAGGTTTACGACCATCCGGCCACGCCTTTCGTTTTGCAGTTTCTGGGCGATGTGAACCTTTTCCACGGCCGTGACCACGCGCCGGGCTCGGTGGGTTCAGGCGGTGATGCGGCTGTCAGTTATGTGCGGCCGCACGAGATCCAGGTGCTCGCGCATGGCGAAGCGGGCAGCTTGCCCGTGCAGCTGGTGCAGGTGCTCACCGTTGGGCCCAACACGCGCCTGGAATTCAAGCGCACCGATGGCCAGGGTGAAATCGACGTCGAGTTGCCACGCGCCGAATACGCCGCCCTGCGGGACAGTGGCGTTCTGGCGCACGGTGCACAGGTGCACCTCAAACCCCGACGCGTCCGCAGTTTCGCGGCTGGCAGCAACCCGGCTTGACGCTGGGTGGTGCGCTTCGCGCACCTTTCATGGCGAGGGTGGTATTTTCAGCACCCATCGACCAAGGGGGGCACTGGGTAAGCCCGGTGTCCGACTTTCTCAGTCTCGGCGGGGGCGCCTGCTAGACTGAATTTCATGACTTTTTCACGTTCCGATCGGTTGTTGGATCCGAACTCCCTGCGTGTGCCGGATCTGGGCATCAAGCGAGCGCCTGAGCAGAAGCGGTCGCAGGAGACCTATGAGCGCATCTTGCGCGTGACCGCGCAGGTACTCGCCGACGAAGGGGTGGAGCGGCTGTCCACCAACCTGGTGTGCCAGAAAGCCGGGCTTGCGCCCACGGCGCTCTACCGCTATTTCCCCAACAAGTACGCCTTGTTGCATGAACTGGGCATTCGCCTGATGAACGCTCAGAACGTGCTGGTGGAGGAATGCTTGCCCCCTGAAGCCTTCACGCAACCTGCGCAGCACTTGCAGCCGGCCATGGTCAAGTTGTTCATGGCCACCTTCGATGTGACCCGGAAGATGCCCGGCGGGGTGTGGATCATGCGCGCTTTGCGCGCCGTGCCCACGTTGCAGTCGGTGCGCATCGATTCGCATGCCACCGTCACGCGGGAGGTGCACCAGGCGCTCATGCACCTCTACCCCGACGCGCAGTCGGAGGCAGTGCGCACCATGGTGCGCATGTCGACCGAACTGGTTTACGCCATGATCGAAATGCTGTTCGACGACAGCAGCCTGCAGGCACAGGAGGTGGCAGAAAGCACCGCCTGGATCGTCCACGACATGTACGACCGCGTGGGTCTGATCCGGCCGGAGGGAGCGCCGGGTGCGGCGGCCAGCCTGGCGGCGCTGCCAGCCTGAGGTCAGATGTCGAAGTGGTCGCCCGGGTCCGAATTGGCAGCCATTTCGACCACTTTGCGGGTCAGCGGTGGCGCGAAGGTTTCGATGAACGCGTACACATAGCTGCGCAGGAAGGCGCCACGGCGGAAGGCCAGACGGGTCATGTTCACCTCGAACAGGTGGCCGGCGTCGAGCGCGCGCAGGTGGCGGTCTCGGTCTTCGTCGTAAGCGATCGACGCCACGATGCCCACACCCATTCCCAGTTCCACATAGGTCTTGATCACGTCGGCGTCCATGGCGCTGAGCACGATGGACGGCGCCAGACCTTCGCGCGCGAACGCTTCGTCGATGTGCGAGCGACCGGTGTAGCCGGTTTCATAGGTGATCAGCGGGAAGCGTGCCAGGCGCTGCAGGGTCAGCGGTTCACCGTCGAGCAGCGGGTGGTCGGACGGCACCACCACCGAGTGGGTCCAGCGGTAGCAGGGCAGGGTGACCAGCTGGTCGTACTGCGCCAGGGCCTCGGTGGCAATGCCCACATCGGCTTCGCCCTTGAGCAGCATGTCGGCCACCTGCCGTGGCGAGCCCTGGTGCAGGCTCAGCGTGACCTGGGGGTACAACTGCCGGAAGTCGCGCACGGCCGAAGGCAGCGCGTACCGGGCTTGCGAGTGGGTGGCAGCGATCGACAGGGGGCCCGCGCCATGTTCCGAGAAATCCTTGGCTGCATTGCGCAGGTTGTCGGCGTCGGCCAGCAACCGTTCGATGATGGGCAATACCTGCACTCCGGGCTCGGTCATGCCGGTCAGCCGTTTGCCGGCCCGCACAAACAGTTCGATGCCCAGTTCGTCTTCCAGCTCTCTGATCTGGCGGCTCACCCCGGGTTGTGAGGTGTGGAGGGCGTTGGCCACCTCGGTCAGGTTGAAGCCGCGGCGCACGGCCTCTCGCACAGAGCGCAATTGCTGGAAGTTCATGGCAGGTCTCTTTATGTTATTGCTGCATTTTGAATGCGACTCTTTATTTGATAAACAAATTTATTGAGATGAGCTTCTGAGGAAATCGCGTGAGGGCAGTGGTCAAACGGACCGAGGTGGGGCACTGCATCGGCCAGAATCACGCCCATGCCCGCCAAGAACATGCCACACACACCCGACGCTCTCTCCATCGCGCCGAGCGATCATCCGACCATGCCCAGCCTGCTGATTCACAGCCCTGCGGGGGTGGTGTTGAAGGCTGCCCCGGTCCGGCGGGCGGCCAGGCGCCTGAAGGCCCTGGGTTTTGCCGATGTCGCCATTGACGAATCGGCCCTGGCCAAGCACCAGCGTTTTGCCGGTGACGACGACACCCGCCTGGCCGCTCTGCATCGCGTTGCGCAGCTGGCGCCTGGTGTGGCCCTGGCCACCCGGGGAGGCTACGGCCTGAGCCGCCTGCTCGACCGCATCGACTGGCCCGTGATGGCCCGCAGCGTCGAGCAGGGCACCGCCTGGGTGGGCTACAGCGACGTGACGGCGCTGCATCTGGGCGCGCTGGCGCACAAGGCCGCAGGCCCCGACAAGGTGGGCGAGGGTGTGCGTGCCGGCTTCTGGGCTGGCCCCATGGCCTGTGACGATTTCGGCCGAGACGACAGCCCCGAAGGCGGTGACGATGTCACCCAGGAGATCTTCGTGGAGGCCATGACCGGCCTGCTGGAAGCCGTGGGCTTTCGCACCGAAGCGGCTTTCGATGGTCTGGAAGTTCAGGGCCGCCTGTGGGGTGGCAACCTGGCCGTGGTGCAGGCCCTGCTGGGCACGCCGCATTTCCCCAAGGTCAAGGGCGGCATCCTGTACCTGGAAGATGTCAACGAGCACCCCTACCGCATCGAACGCACCTTGCTGCAGTTGCATCAGGCCGGCGTGCTGGCTCAGCAGAAGGCTGTCGTGCTGGGCGCCTTCACGGCTTACAAGAAATCACCACTGGACCGTGGGTACACCCTGAAAGCCGCCATCGAGCACCTGCGCTCGGTGTGCCCTGTGCCCATCCTGACTGGCCTGCCGTTCGGGCACGTGCCCACCAAGGTGTGCCTGCCCGTGGGCCGCCGCGCCCAGCTGGTGGTGCAAGGACGCGACGCCTTGGTCCTCTGGTGAGCAAGGGCTTGCAGAAGTCGGCCTGCTTCGCCCCCACAATCAGGGCATGCACGCCACGCTTCCTCGCCTCCTTCTGCTGGCCCTGGTGTCAGTGGCCAGCCTGCTGCTGAGCGCCTGCAACAACAGCCCCTACCCGGACGGCGCCGCCGCCGAGAACACGCTGTACACGGCCTTCAACAGTCGTTCGCCGCGTTACCTCGACCCGACCTCGTCGTACAGCAGCAATGAAACGCCGTACACCTACCAGGTGTACGAGCCGCTGTATGGCTACCACTACCTCAAGCGCCCCTACACCCTGGTGCCCAAAACGGCCCAGGCCGTGGTGCAGCCGCAGTACGTGGACAAGGCCGGGCGCCCGCTGCCGCCTGACGCGCCGGCCGATCAGATCGCCGAAAGCCATTACGTGCTGCAGCTCAAGCCGGGCATCCGGTATGCCCCGCACCCGGCGTTTGCGCGCAATGACCTGGGGCAGTACCTCTACCACGCCATGAAGCCGGGTGAGCTGGGAGAGCGCCGCTCACCCTGGCAGTTCGAGCACACCGGCACGCGCGAACTGGTGGCCGACGACTACGTGTACGCCATCAAGCGCCAGGCCACCACCCGCACGGCCGCCCCGGTGTTCGGCCTGTTTGCCGAATACGTGGTGGGCCTGGCCGACTATGGCAAGCTCGTTCGGGCCGAAGACAAGAAGCTGCGCGAGGGCCTGCCGCCTACCGTGCGCGACAAGCCCTTCCTCGATTTCCGCCGCTGGCCCTTGGCAGGGGCGCAGGCCGAAGGCAAATACACCCTGAAGCTGCGCATCAAGGGCAAGTACCCGCAGTGGTCGTACTGGATGGCCATGACCTTCCTGGCCCCGGTGCCCTGGGAGGCCGATGCCTTCTATGCCCAACCCGGCATGGCCGCCAACGGGCTGTCGCTCAACACCTGGCCGGTCGGCACGGGCCCCTACATGATGACCGAGTACGTTCAGGACCGCCGTCATGTGCTCAGTCGCAACCCGAACTACCGTGGCGAGCCTTACCCCTGTGAAGGCATGCCGCAGGACAAGGCCGAAGGTCGTCTCGCCGATTGCGGCAAGCCCACACCGTTCATAGACCAGCTGGTGTTCAACATCGAGAAGGAAGCCGTGCCGCAGGACGCCAAGTTCCGCCAGGGCTACCTCGATGTGCCCGAGTTCGACCAGATGAGCTACGGCAATGCCTACCGCATCCAGATGGAAGACTCGGCCCGCGTGAACGCCGAGTTCACCCGCAAGGGCATCCTGCTGCCCCGCACGGTCGATCTGTCCAGCAGCTACATGGGCTTCAACTGGCTGGACCCGGTGGTTGGCAAGGGCGACACGCCCGAGCAGCGGGTGCGCAACCGCAAGCTGCGCCAGGCCTTGTCCATTGCCATCGACTGGGACGAGTTCAACCGCATCTTCCCCAAGGCCGCGGGTGAAGTCGCTCAGGGCCCTCTGCCGGGCGGCGTGTTCGGCTCGCGCCACGGCACCAAAGAAGGCTTGAACCCCACCACGCACCGCTGGGTCGATGGCCGCGCCCAGCGCCGACCCATCGACGATGCCCAACGCCTGCTGGCCGAGGCGGGCTACCCCAATGGGCGTGATGCCCGCAGCGGCAAGCCCCTGGTGCTGAACTACGACGTGGGCAGCCCGGCCACGCCCGAATCGAAGGCCAACCTCGACTGGATGACCAAGCAGTTCGCCAAGCTGGGCATCCAGCTTGAGATTCGGGCCACCGACTACAACCAGTTCCAGGACAAGGTGCGGCGCGGCAAGCACCAGATCTTCACCTGGGGCTGGCTGGCCGACTACCCCGATGCCGAGAACTTCCTGTTCCTGCTGTACGGCCCCGGGGCCAAGTCGGTGCACGACGGCGAAAACGCGGCCAACTACCAGAACGCCGAATACGACCGCCTGTACAGCCAGTTGCGCTTCATGGGCGATGGCCCCGAGAAGCAGGCCGTGATCGACCGCATGGTGGCCATCCTGCAGGAAGACGCACCCTGGTCCTGGGGCTACTTCCCGTATGCCTCGGGGGCCTACCACCGCTGGGTGCACAACGGCAAGCCCAGCATCATGGTGCGTGACCAGGCCCAGTATTACCGCCTCGACACCGCCGACCGCGTGCGCAGCCTGGCCGATTGGAACCGCCCCGTGTACTGGCCGCTGGCCGTGCTGGCCGTGGTGCTGCTGGCCATGGCCTGGGGCGCCCGCAAGGTGTTCCGCGGCCGCGAGCAGCACACCGCCCGAGACCAGGCCCGCCAGCGGGGCCTGGCCGACTGACGCGCACCGCCGAAGGGTTCACACACCATGTTTGCCTACATCCTGCGGCGCCTGGGCTACGGATTCCTGATCCTGCTGGGCGTCAACCTCATCACCTTCGTGCTGTTCTTCGCCGTGAACACGCCCGACGACATGGCCCGCCTGAACATTGGCGGCAAACGCGTCACGCCCGAGCAGATCGAGAAGTGGAAGGTCGAGCGGGGCTACGACAAGCCTCTGCTTTACAACGCCGAGGCGCCGGGCACCGACAAGCTCACCGACACCGTCTTCTGGGACCGCTCGGTCTCGCTGTTCGCCTTCGATTTCGGTCGGGCCGACAATGACAGCGGGGGCGACATCGGTCACCAGGTCAAGCGCCGCATGGGCATCAGCCTGCAGCTGACGGTGCCCATCTTCCTGCTGGGGCTGCTGGCCAGCGTCACGCTGGCGCTGTGGCTGGTCATGTTCAGAGGCACCCCCATGGACTTCTGGGGCGTGGTGGTGTGCGTGGTCATGATGTCGATCAGCAGCCTGTTCTACATCATCGTGGGGCAGTTCCTGTTCTCGCGGCAGGCGCACCTGGCGCCCATCTCGGGTTATGCGCCGGGCTTCGATGCCCTGCGTTTTCTGGTGCTGCCCGTCGGCCTGATGCTGGTGGCCAGCCTGGCCGGGCAGGCGCGCTTTTACCGCACCCTGTTCCTGGAAGAAGCCGGCAAGGACTACGTGCGCACGGCCCGTGCCAAAGGCCTGAGTGAATCGGTGGTACTCGGCCGGCATGTGCTGCGCAACGCCATGCTGCCCATCATCACCAGCGCGGGCGGCACGCTGCCGTATCTGTTCATGGGCGGCCTGATCACCGAAAGCTTCTTCGGCATCCCGGGGCTGGGGGCCTACATGATCGAGGCCATCGGCAGCCAGGATTTCGCCATCGTGCGCACCATGGTCTTCCTGGGCTCGGTGCTCTACATCCTGTCGAACATCCTGATCGACGTGGCCTACACCTGGGCCGACCCACGGGTGCGCCTGCAATGATCGCCATGAAACCTGTCATCTTGTGGACCGATGTGGTCATGTGGCTGATGCTGCTCAGCCTGGCCTGGTACGTGCGCCATGTGCGCCGTGACACCGCCTTGCGCGCCACCTGGGCCAAGGTGTTTGCCAGCCCGGCGGCCATGGCGTCCAGCGTGCTGCTGGTGGCCTTTCTGCTCATCACGCTGGTTGACAGCCTCCACTTCAGGCGGGCCTTGCCGCCCACGCCGGGCGACACGGGCGTGGCCTACGACACCCGGACCGAATCGCTGCTCGACGTGGCCCTCAAGCCTTTGATCGACAGCCGCGAAAAGAGCTACTCGGCGCCGCTGGCCACGCATGGTTTCGTGAAGGAGACCATCCCGCCCAAGGCTGGCGAGAAGCCCCGGTTGGACGCGCACGGCGTGCCCATGCTGCCCCCGCGCGAGTTCCCGCGGCTCAAGCATGGCGGTGCGCACCTGGCCGACCCGGCCGCGCAATGGGGTCCTGACGTGCTCAAGCGCCTGGCTGTGGGCGCCTTGCTCGGGGCCTTGCCGGCCGGCCTGATGGCCGCCTGGTTGCTGCGCCGCGCCCAGGCCCACCGACAGGCCCTGGCCACACTGCCTGAAGCGGCCGCACACCCGAACCCGCCTGCCTGGCGAGCGGCCGCGTGGACGGTGCTGGCCCTGGGCGTGCTGGTGGGCGCAGGCATCAGCCTGTCGGCCGGCTACCACGTGCTGGGCACCGACCGCACCGGCAATGACGTGCTTTACCAGGTGCTCAAGAGCATCCGCACCGCCTTCGTGATCGGCTCGCTGGCCACCGTGGCCACCCTGCCGCTGGCCCTGGTCTTCGGCATTGCCGCCGGCTACTTCAAGGGCTGGGTCGATGACGTGATCCAGTACGTCTACACCGCGCTGAGTTCGGTGCCCAACATCCTGCTGATCGCTGCCTGCGTGCTGATGATGCAGGTGTTCCTGGACAAGCACCCCGAGCTGTTCGAGACCGGGTTGGAGCGCGCCGACCTCAAGATCTTCATGCTGTGCGTGATCCTGGGCGTGACCGGCTGGGCCGGCCTGTGCCGTCTGCTGCGCGCCGAAACCCTGAAGCTGCGCGAGCTGGACTATGTGCAGGCGGCGCGTGCCTTCGGGGCAGGGCCGTGGCGCATCATGCGCCAGCACATCTTGCCCAATGTGATGCACTTGGTGCTCATCACCACCGTGCTCGAGTTCTCCAGCCTCATTCTCTACGAGGCGGTGCTGTCGTATGTGGGCGTGGGCGTTGACCCGTCCATGAACAGCTTTGGTGGCCTGATCAACCAGGCCCGGGGCGAGATGTCGCGCGACCCGGTGGTGTGGTGGTCGTTCGCGGCAGCTTTCGTGTTCATGGTGGCCATCGTCCTGGCCGCCAACCTGCTGGCCGATGCCGTGCGCGATGCCTTCGACCCCCGTGCCCGCGTGCACCGCACCTACCGTGTCCGTTCCAGCCGGAGGCAACATGCTTGAGCTTGACGATGTGCGAGTGGCGCTCGACGCCGATGCCGGGGTGGTGCGCGCCCTCGATGGCCTCAGCCTGACGCTTGCGCGGGGCGAAACCTATGCCCTGGTGGGCGAATCAGGTTGCGGCAAGAGCATGACGGCCCTGGCCCTGATGCGCCTGCTGCCCGACAACGGTGCCGTGGTGGCGGGGCGCGTCACCTTGCAGGCGCCCGGTGGCTCGGCCGAGTCGCTGCTCGACCTGCCCGAGTCCGGCATGCGCCGCGTGCGTGGCGGGCGGGTGGGCATCATCTTCCAGGAGCCGGCCACCAGCCTGAACCCGGTCATGCGGGTGGGCGACCAGATCGTCGAGGCCATCGAAACGCACACGGCACTGCGCGGCGAAGCCGCCCGTCGAAAAGCCATCGAATGGTTGCAGCGCGTGGGCATCCCCGAGCCTGAGCGCCGCATCGACAGCTACCCTTTTGAAATGAGCGGGGGGCAGAAGCAGCGCGTCATGATCGCCATGACCTTGGCGGCCGAGCCCGACTACCTCATTGCCGACGAACCCACCACCGCGCTGGACGTGACCATCCAGAAGCAGGTGCTCGATCTGTTGCGCGCGCTGCAGCAGGAGCGTCAGCTGGGCCTGCTGCTCATCACCCACGACCTGGGCGTGGTGGCCCACATGGCGCACCGCGTGGCCCTGATGTACGCCGGGCAGATCGTGGAAGAGGCCCCGGCCGACGCGTTCTTCGCCGCGCCGCGCCACCCCTACGCCAGCCTGCTGCTGCAGGCATTGCCCGATGCAGCCCGCAAAGGGCAGCCGCTGGTGGCCATCGGCGGTACGGTGCCGCCCTTGTGGCAGCGCTTTGACGGCTGTCGCTTTGCGCCTCGCTGTGCACAGGCCCAACCCGGGTGCCACCAGCAGGTGCCGCAGCTGCAGGGCAGCGGTCACAAGGTGCGTTGTTTCCACCCGCTCACGGCCGACACGGGCTTTCGGCTGGAAGGCCAGCCGGCCCAGCCTGTGCATCAGCTCGTGCATCAGCCCGTGCATCAGCCCGTGCATCAGCCCGTGGTGCGCGACCCCGCTTCGCCCGAGCGCACACCCGTGCTGCAGGTCGAAGCGCTGAGTGTCACCTTTTTGTCGGGTGGTGCCTGGTTCAGGCCGCCGCACCGCATGCAGGCCGTGCGCGACGTGGGCTTTGCCTTGCATGCGGGCGAGACCCTGGCCCTGGTGGGCGAGTCGGGCTGCGGCAAGACCACCACGGGCCGCGCCATCATGCAGTTGCTGCGAGGGCAGCCCCAGATCGAGGTGTCGGGCCAGGCCTGGTGGCACCATGCGGGCCAGCGGCAAGACCTGTTCAGCCTCCAGGGGCCTGCCTTGCACCGCGCCCGACAGGCCGTGCAGATGGTGTTTCAGGACCCGTTTGCGTCGCTCAACCCGCGCATGCGCGTGCAGGACATCCTCGAAGAGGGGCTGTGCATCCTGCGGCCCGAGTGGTCGTCCGAGCAGCGCCTGGCCCGCATTCGGCAACTGATGGACCAGGTCGGCCTGCGCGCCGACGCCTTGCCGCGTTTCCCGCACGAGTTTTCAGGCGGGCAGCGTCAGCGCCTGGCCATTGCGCGTGCGCTGGCCGTCGAGCCCTCGGTGCTGGTGTGCGACGAGCCCACTTCGGCTCTTGATGTGTCGGTGCAGGCGCAGATCCTGAACCTGCTGCGCGAGCTGCAGCAGCAACTGGGCCTGGCCATGGTGTTCATCACCCACAACATGGGCGTGGTCAGCTACCTGGCCGACCAGGTGGCCGTGATGAAGGGCGGCGTCATCGTCGAGCAGGGGCCTGCCGTTCAGGTGCTCGAATCACCCGCGCAGGCCTACACGCAGAGTCTGCTGGCGGCGGTGCCTCGGCCGCCGCGTTGAGCGCGGTGGGGTCAGATCCCCATCTTGCCCAGGCTGTCCATCATCTGGCGCATGCTGTGCACCAGCATCGGATGGTCAGCCTCCAGGCGGGCTTCAATGGCCAGTGCCGGGTCGTGCAGTGCATCTTCTGCATCCAGCGGCGTGACCCTGCGCAGCGCCGAGTGGATCGATTCTTCCAGGGCCGACAGCTGCCCTTGGAGGGAAGGATCGACGTCGGGCATCTGGTCGAGTTCGTGCTGGACGCGTCGCAGCAAGGCCTTGAGTTCGGTGGTGTGCATGGCAACTCCCCTCGGGAAGCGGTGGTGGAACACGGGAACTGCCAGACCATTGTGCGCGTGACGGCCTACCCTGCAAAGGGCCACCGATGAGAAACGTCTCGGGGTTTGACCCAGGGGCAGGCCACGCTCAGGCCCAAGATGTGAACTAGTTCAGGCCGCCTGGCGCATCAGGTTCACGCCACCCTGCATGGCACCTCGGCGATGCTGGTACATCGCACGCACCCAGGCCATGGCCGCGCTGTGGCGCCACGGCGCCGTGGCCTCCGTCATGGCCTCGCGGAATGCTGAGTCGCCATACACCGGGTGTTCAGTGGGGCAGGCGATCGGTGCCAGCAACGAGGCTGCCGTGATGTCGGCCACTGTGAGCTGTTCACCCACCAGGTAGGTGCGGCCATCGGTCAGTCGGCTCTCCAGCCAGGCCACCTCCTGCCCGATGCGTTGTTCGGCGCGACGCGCGGCGGCTTCGGTGATGTTGAGCTTGCGGCGAAAGCCCCAGCGGATTACCGGGTAGAAGGCCTTGATCACAGCCGCCTGAAGGGGCGAGGCGTGTTCCACCCACAGGCGCACGATGTGTTCGTCGGCCTTCCCGAAACTGCGTGCGTACAGCAGGCGAGCGACGTCTTTGCCGATGCGATTGAAGCGGTCTTCGATGGCGCGCACCTCGGCCACATGGGCGTTGGGAATCAGGTCGCTGAGCAACCCTTCTCGGTTCAGCCAGTCCAGGATGCGGGGGCTGTCCTGTACACGCTGGCCTCGACCTTCCAGCACGGGCAGGGTGGTCTGGCCGCGACGGCCCATGCGCAGGGCCGGCAGCATGTGGAACACCGGTGTCATCACCGATTCTTGGTAAGGCACGCCGGCGGTGTCCAGGGTCCAGCGAATCTTCTCGCTGTAGTGCGACATCGCGAAGGTGTAGAGAGTGAAGGGCATGGTGTTGCGCATGGCAAAGGTGCAAAAGCTGAGCGACGGTTGGAGCGCGGCTGCGGGGTCAGGCGGCGCACACGCGGTAGCCCAGGCGGGGCAGGTGCACATGCACCGTGCCGCAATGTTCGTGGTGGTGGCGCACGACAGTGCGTTCGGTGTTCAGGGTCATCAGTTCGCCCACCACGTCGGTGCCGTGACCCAGCAGTTCCGGCGTGATGCGCACCTGTTGCCCAAGCCGAAGGCCGCAGGCCGCCAGGCTGTCTGCCGAGCTGTCGGGGAGCGCGCGTGGCTCGCTGGTCTTGGCCTCCTCCAGGGCCTCTGCCGCCGTCATGGGCGTGCTGGTGCCATGGCCGAAGGCCTTCATCAGATGCATCCAGGTGGTCAGGCGCGGGTAGGCGCTGAAGTCGAAGCGCCCATTGGCCGCAAACCACAGGGTGGCGTACAGCGTGAAGTCACCGCAAGCGGGGTGCGGGCCATTGAAGAAGGGGCGGTCGGCCAGAGCATGTTCCAGCCACGTCATCTGGGCGTGCAGTTCCTGGGTGGCCAGCGGCACGGCAGCCTTGAGGGCCGTGCGGTCCAGCGGGGCCCCGCGCAATGCGGCGCGGTCGGCCAGGAGTTCATCGGGCAGGAAATCGGCCAGGCTGCCGAAAGTGAAGGCCACCACGCGGCCGAACAGGTGCTGGTCCACCCAGCTCTCCAGCACGTTGCCGAGGTTGCCTGGGAGCACGGCCAGAGAGGGCAGGGGTGTCAGGGCTTCGATTTCGTGTGCGATCAGCCGGGTGTCGCAGACCACGTCTGCGCCCAGTTGCAGCACGGGCACCTTGCGGTAGCCACCCGTCAGAGCGGCCAGATCCGGCTTGGGAGCCACGCGCGGCACCGTCACCGAGCACCAGTGCATCTGCTTGTGGCCGAGCAGGGTGCGGATCTTCTCGGCGTAGGGCGATTCTTTGTAGTGGTGAAAAATGATGCGCATGGGGCAGGGTGGTCGACCGATGAAGCCAGGGCAACAGCGCCCACCTTGCATTCTTGGGAAGTGGCCCGGACAATGCCATTGTCGCAAATGACAAAAATGATGCTGAAATGGACAAGTGCGCCCCCCTGGTCTCTGCGCACCGCGTGGCGGTGCTGATCTGTCCCCAGCACAGCCTGGCCAGCGTGGCTCTGGTGGTCGATGTGTTCCGCATGGCCAACCATGCGGGGCAGCCGCATCGCTTCGAGGTGTGCCGTGTCAGCGAAGACGGGCGGGCGGTGCAGCATGCCGACGGGCAGCTGGCCGTCGATGGCGGCCCTGCATGCCTGGCCGGTGCCGACCTGGTGGTGGTTCCGTCCTTGTGGGACCAGGGACCACAGGCGGTGAAGGCATCTCCCCAACTGGTGGCGGCGCTGGCGGCCCTGCCGGCACGCACACGCTTGGCGTCGCTGTGCTCAGGGGCCTACTTGCTGGCAGCTGCTGGGCGCCTTGACGGGCGGCGGGCCACAACGCACTGGGCGCTGGCCGACGGGCTGGCGCGGCGCTACCCACAGGTGCAAGTTGATCCGCAGGCCAATCTGGTGATCGACGGTGAGGTGATCTGCTCAGGCGGCTCCCTGGCGGCCATCGATGGCTGTCTGGCGGCCCTGGAAGCCCTGGCTGGGCGAGCTGTCGTGCAGGCTGTGTCTCGTTTGCTGGTGACCGATGTCAGCCGTGGACCGCAGTCGCGCTTCACTCCGCCAGGCGCAGGGCGCAGGCACCAGGATGACGTGGTGGCGCAGGTGCAGCGTCTGATCGAGGCACGTCATGCAGAAACTTTGAGTCTGCATGCCTTGGCCGACAGCGCGCACCTCACGGTGCGGACGCTGCAGCGGCGCTTTCAGGCGGCACTGAACATGACGCCCATGGCGTATCAACAGGCCGTGCGGCTGGACACTGCCATGGATTTGCTGGCGCAAGGGCGCCTGTCGGTGGAGGCCGTGGCCTCGGAGGTGGGGTACACCGACCGGGTGGCGTTCGGTCGGCTGTTCAAGCGCCACACAGGGCTCACGCCCGCGGCGTGGCGGCAGCGGGAAAGCGCTCAGTGAGCGGCCTCCACACCGGGCACGCTGGCTCAGCGGCGGCGGTTTTCGCCCACCGGGCCGCGTGTTTCGATGTGGCGGAACGTGATGCGGCCCTTGTTCAGGTCGTAGGGCGACAGCTCGAGGCTGACCTTGTCGCCGGCCAGGATGCGGATGTGGTGCTTTTTCATCTTGCCGGAGGTGTAAGCCACCAGCTGGTGCCCGTTGTCCAGCGTGACGCGAAAACGCGAATCGGGCAGCACTTCGTTGACCACCCCTTGCATCTCGATCAGTTCTTCTTTGGCCATCTGAGAAACCTTGCATCCTTGCCGGCCCTTTGGCCAGCGAACCTTTACAGCCCTGCCAGCCCATCGGAGGGGCTGTCACCACAAGACAAACAAACAAAACAAGCACCCGACTTGCCAGCCGGCGTTCCAGCCGGACCACAAGCACAGGCATCACGTGCGCTGCCTCGCGTGGCCGCACGCCTCAGGCCACAGGGGTGTCCTGTGGCGTCCTGGGGGCGTGCGTTGCGGGCAAGGTGCACGCGCAGCCCACTATTCTAACGCGCGCGCGCCCGGGCTGTCTGCCCCTGGCGCCACGGGGTGTTCCTGGGGTTCAGGCCTCGTCGAGGCCACCCATCACCTTGTTGAAGCCGCCGTCCACATAGGTGATTTCAGCGCTCACGCCTGCGGCCAGGTCGGACAGCATGAAAGCGGCCACGTTGCCCACGTCTTCGATGGTGACGTTGCGGCGCAGCGGGGCGTTTTCTTCCACCACGCTCAGGATCTTGCCGAAACCCTTGATGCCCGAAGCGGCCAGTGTCTTGATCGGCCCGGCCGAAATGCCGTTGACGCGGATGCCCTTGGGGCCCAGGCTGGCGGCGGTGTAGCGCACGCTGGCTTCGAGCGAGGCCTTGGCCAGGCCCATGGTGTTGTAAGCCGGCACGATGCGCTCGGCGCCCAGGTACGACAGCGTCAGCAGGGCCGAGCGCTCGCGCAGGTAGGGCAGGGCGGCTTTGGCCATGGCCGGGAAGCTGTAGGCCGAGATGTCATGGGCGATGCGGAACGATTCGCGCGACAGGCCTTCCAAGAAATCTCCGGCAATCGCTTCACGCGGCGCAAAACCGATGGAGTGCACGAAGCCGTCGAACTGCGGCCAGGCCTTGCTCAGGTCGGCGAACATGGCGTCGATCTGTTCGTCACTGCCCACGTCGCAGTCGAAGATCAATTCGGAATTGAACTCCTTCGCAAACTCGGTGATGCGGTCCTTGAAGCGCTCGCCCACGTAGCTGAAGGCCAGTTCGGCACCCTCGCGGTGGCACGCCTTGGCGATGCCGTAGGCGATGGAACGGTTGGACAGCAGTCCGGTGATCAGCAGGCGCTTGCCAGCGAGAAAGCCCATGGGGTCTCCAGTGCAACAAAACAGGGTCAACAGGGATGGGCCTGAACACGGCGGCAGATCGTGCGCCGGCAAGGCCCGGTGCCGGGCTGTCGTGGGCGCCGGCAGGGCGGGATTCTGGCATGAGCACGCCCTGATGCATCAAATTGTCTGCACGGCGCTTGCCGGGGCGCGTTCCTCAGGGTAAAATGCTGCGTTGGTTCGAAGAGCTGTTCATAGCGGCGCCTCGGCGCAGTCCTGAACGAAGGGGTGCGTTCCTTGATGGCCTGCACCCTGTCAGCTCCTCGGCACTCTCGCATGGGCGGAGCAATCCAGCCCATTTTTTTTGCATTGGCGAAATCATTCGCCTTTTGGTCGTGGTGCACATGGCCCATCGCTCAGGCGGTGCAGTGTGTGCTGATCAGAGGTGTGGTTTGGCTCAGCCCTGCGGGGCGCTGAAAGGTGATGGAACTGGATGAGCTGGCTCAAGCGCGTTGAAGAAACAGTGACCGGTCTGGGTTACGAGGTCGTGGACTGCGAGCGCAGTGCCCAGGGTCTTCTGCGTGTCTACATCGATCGGCTGCCGGAAGGCGTCTACGACCAGCCCGGCGAGTTCGTCACCGTCGAAGATTGTGAGAAGGTCACCCGCCAGCTGCAGTACACGCTGGAAGTGGCCAACGTCGATTACGCCCGGCTCGAGGTGTCCTCGCCGGGGCTCGATCGCCCGCTGAAAACGCCCGAGCAATACGCGCGGTTCGCGGGGCAGGAAGTCGAGATCACGTTGAAGCTGGCCTTTCAGGGCCGCAAAAAATACAAAGGCGTGCTCGAGAGCGTGCCCGCCCCCGAAGGTGTGGAAGGTGCCGAGCCCAGCTGGCAGCTTGTCTACAAGGTCGGGGAAGGCAAGAAGGCCGTCGAGCAGGCCCTCGGATTCACGTTCGATGAAGTGCGCGAGGCCTGTCTGGTGCCCGTGGTCGACTTCAAAGGACGCGGTCGCCGGCCCGCAGCCGGTGATGACCAAGCTGCTGTCGATGAGGCTCAGGAACTCGGAGATCAAAACAAATGAACCGTGAACTGTTGTTGTTGGTGGATGCCATCTCGCGCGAAAAGAGCGTCGAGCGTGATGTGGTGTTCGGTGCTGTCGAATCTGCGCTGGCCTCGGCCACCAAAAAGCTTTATTCAGGTGAAGTGGACATTCGCGTGTCCATCAACCGCGACACCGGCGAATATGAAACCTTCCGCCGTTGGGTCGTCGTGCCCGATGAGGCCGGCCTGCAGAACCCTGAGGCCGAAGAAATGCTGTCCGATGCGCTGGACCGCATCGCCGACATCGAGGTGGGCGATTTCATCGAAGAGTCGATCGAATCCGTGCCCATCGGTCGCATCGGCGCTCAGGCAGCCAAGCAGGTCATCCTGCAGAAGATCCGTGATGCCGAGCGTGAGCAGTTGCTGAACGACTTCCTGGCCCGCGGCGAAAAGATCTTCGTCGGCACCGTCAAGCGCCTGGACAAGGGCGACATCATCGTCGAGTCGGGCCGTGTCGAAGGCCGCCTCAAGCGTGGCGAAATGATCCCCAAGGAAAACCTGCGCACCGGTGACCGCGTGCGTGCTTTCCTGGCCGGCATCGACACCGCTGCCCGTGGCCCGCAGATCATGCTGTCGCGTTCGTCGCCTGACTTCATGGTCGAGCTGTTCCGCCAGGAAGTGCCCGAAATCGAGCAAGGCTTGCTCGACATCAAGAGCTGCGCCCGTGACCCGGGCTCGCGCGCCAAGATCGCCGTGCAGTCTCATGACAAGCGTGTCGATCCGATCGGCACCTGCGTGGGTGTGCGCGGTTCGCGCGTCACCGCCGTCACCAACGAACTGGCCGGCGAGCGCGTCGACATCGTGCTGTGGTCGGAAGACCCCGCCCAGTTCGTGATTGGTGCCCTGGCCCCTGCCAACGTGCAGTCCATCTTCGTGGACGAAGAGCAGCACGGCATGGACGTGGTGGTCGACGAGGAAAACCTGGCCATCGCCATCGGCCGTGGTGGCCAGAACGTGCGCCTGGCCTCCGACCTGACCGGCTGGCGCATCAACATCATGACCGCCGAAGAGTCTGCCCAGAAGCAAGCGGTCGAAAGCGACAGCATCCGCAAGCTGTTCGTTGAAAAACTCGATGTCGACGAAGAAGTCGCCGACATCCTGATCGCCGAGGGGTTCACCAGCCTGGAAGAAGTGGCCTATGTGCCGCTGCAGGAAATGCTGGAGATCGAGTCCTTCGACGAAGACACGGTCAATGAGCTGCGCAACCGCGCCAAGGACGCTCTGCTGACCATGGAAATCGCCAAGGAAGAAGAGGTTGAAGCCCTGTCGGAGAACCTCAAGGACCTCGATGGTCTGACGCCTGAGCTGATCGCCAAACTGGCCGAGGGTGGCATCCACACCCGCGATGATCTGGCCGACCTGGCCGTCGACGAACTGGTGGAACTCACCGACATTTCGTCCGACGCCGCCAAGGCCCTGATCCTCAAGGCCCGTGAACACTGGTTTGTCAACTGATGGCTTTCTGACACCGCCAACGAACCGACCTCTTACTCGCTACCCGCATCGCAAGGATTAACACAATGGCCGTGACCACCGTCGCACAATTCGCCGCGGAGCTCAATCGCCCGGCTGCGACACTGCTGGAGCAGCTTCAATCGGCAGGCGTGCCCAAGCGCGCCCCGGATGACGTGCTCACGGAAGCCGACAAGGAACGCTTGCTCGATCACCTGCGTTCGGCCCATGGCACCCATGGCGCTGACCGCAAGAAGATCACGCTGACCCGCAAGACCTCCACCGAAATCAAGCAGGCTGACGCCTCTGGCAAAGCCCGCACCATCCAGGTCGAGGTCAAGAAGAAGCGAGTGTTCGTCAAGCGCGATGACGTGAGTGACGACGGTGGTGAGGCTCAAGCCGCGGCCGAAGCCGCCGACCTGGCCCGCCGCGAGGAAGAGGTTCGCGCCCAGGCCGAAGAGCTGCGCCGCCAGGAGGAGGCTCTGGCCGAACAGCGCCGCCAGCGTGAAGCACAGGAGCGAGCCGACCGCGAAGCCGCCGAAGCGGCCGCCCGTGCCCGCGAAGAGGCCGCCAAGGCCGAAGCCGCAGCCCACGAGGCCGCTGTGCGTGCCTCCGAAGAAGCGGCCAAGGCCGAAGCTGCCGCTGCCAATGCCCCCGCGGCCGATGCCGCCGCTGCCCAGGCAGAGGCTGCAGCCCGCCGCGCTGCCGCCCAGGCCGCAGCCCGCGCGGAAGCCGAAGCCATCAATGCGGCAGCGCGCGCTGCCAAGCAGGCCCGCGCCGACGCGAAGGCCGCTGCAGAAGCCGCTGCGGCTGCACCGGCCGAGCCGGTGGCACCCGCACCTGTGGCCGATGCGCCCGTGGTGGCTGCAGCCGCTGCGCCCACCGCCCCCGTTGCCCCGGCTGCACCTGCCCCGGCCGTGCGCGTGGTCAAGGCTGCAGACGTGGAAGCCGAGGAACAAAAGCGCCTGTCAGATCTGGAGCGCCGCCGCAAGGCCGCCGAGGCCGAAGCGGCAGCCATCCGCGCCATGATGGCCGCACCCAAAAAGGTGCTGACTGCCAAGAAGCCCGAACCTGCAGCCCCGGCTGCGGCCGCTGGTGCCAAGGAAGGCATCAAGGGCACCATCCACAAGCCCAAGGGTGCCCCCGGTGCTGCCGCACCGGCCGCTCCGGGCGCCGCCAAGCCAGGCGACAAGAAGTCGGTCAAGTCCGAGAAGCTGTCGTCTTCCTGGGCCAATGATGACAAGAAGCCCCGTGGCGCTCCCTCCAAGGGCCGTGGCGACTCTTTGAACAATGCACGCGGTGGCTGGAAAGCCCCGGGTGGCAAGGGCGGTCGTCGCGGTGACCGTGACAGTGGCTCCAACTTCGTGGCGCCGACCGAACCCCAGATCATCGAGGTTCACATCCCCGAGACCATCTCGGTGTCCGACCTGGCCCACAAGATGTCGGTCAAGGCCACCGAAGTCATCAAGCAGATGATGAAGCTTGGCCAGATGGTCACCATCAACCAGCACCTGGACCAGGAAACCGCCATGATCGTGGTGGAAGAAATGGGCCACAAGGCATTCGCAGCCAAGCTGGACGATCCGGATGCCTTCCTGGAAGAAGAACACGAAGACCAGGCCGCCACGGCCATGCCTCGTGCACCCGTGGTCACCGTCATGGGCCACGTCGACCACGGCAAGACCTCGCTGCTGGACTACATCCGCCGCAGCCGTGTGGCCGCTGGCGAAGCTGGTGGCATCACGCAGCACATCGGCGCCTACCACGTGGACACCCCGCGCGGCATGATCACCTTCCTGGACACTCCGGGTCACGAGGCCTTCACGGCCATGCGTGCTCGCGGCGCCAAGGCCACCGACATCGTCATCCTGGTGGTGGCGGCTGACGACGGCGTCATGCCCCAGACCAAGGAAGCCATCCACCACGCGAAGGCCGCTGGCGTGCCCATCGTGGTCGCGATCAACAAGATCGACAAGCCGGGTACCAACCTCGAGCGCGTGACCACCGAGCTGGTGTCCGAGCAAGTGGTGCCCGAAGCCTACGGCGGTGACGCACCGTTCTGCCCGGTGTCGGCCAAGACCGGCGAGGGCATCGATGCCCTGCTGGAAAACGTGCTGCTGCAAGCCGAAGTGCTGGAGCTGACCGCCCCGATCGAATCGCAGGCCAAGGGCCTGGTGATCGAAGCGCGTCTGGACAAGGGCCGCGGCCCTGTGGCGACCGTGCTGGTGCAGTCGGGCACCCTCAAGCGCGGCGACGTCGTGCTGGCGGGCGCTTCCTTCGGCCGCGTGCGCGCCATGCTGGACGAAGACGGCAAGCCGGCCACCGAGGCAGGCCCGTCCATTCCCGTGGAAATCCAGGGTCTGACGGAAGTGCCGTCGGCCGGTGATGAGTTCATGGTGCTGTCCGACGAACGTCGCGCCCGTGAAATCGCCACCTTCCGCCAGGGCAAGTACCGCGAAGTGACGCTGAACAAGCGCCAGGCCGCCAAGCTGGAAAGCGTGTTCGAGCAGATGGGTCAAGGCGAGGTTCAAAGCCTGCCGATCATCATCAAGGCCGACGTGCAAGGCTCGCAAGAAGCCCTGGCTGCTTCGCTGCTCAAGCTGTCGACCGACGAAGTGCGTGTGCAGATCGTGCACGCCGCCGTGGGTGGCATCTCCGAGTCGGACGTCAACCTGGCCATCGCTTCGAAGGCCGTGGTCATCGGCTTCAACACCCGTGCGGACGCCAACGCCCGCAAGGTGGCCGACCACAACGGTGTCGACCTGCGCTACTACAACATCATTTACGACGCGGTCGATGATGTGAAGGCAGCCATGGGCGGCATGCTGGCCCCCGAGCAGCGCGAAGAGATCATCGGCACCGCCGAAATCCGTCAGGTCTTCATTGCCTCGAAGATCGGCACGATCGGTGGCTCCATGGTCACCAGTGGTGTGGTCCGTCGCAACGCCAAGCTGCGCTTGCTGCGCGAGAACGTCGTCATCTACACCGGCGAACTCGAAGGCCTCAAGCGCTTCAAGGACGATGCCAAGGAAGTCCGCGAGGGCTTCGAGTGTGGTCTCAACATCAAGGGCTACAACGACATCAAGGAAGGCGACATCCTCGAGTTCTTCGAAATCAAGGAAGTGGCCCGCACCCTGTAAAAAGCGAGCCGGGCTTCTCCCCCCGCAACCCCGCCTGAGGCCCAGGCGGGGTTTGTGCTTGAGAGAGGGGCCCCACCGCACAGGATGGAATTCACCATGCGCCATAAACGCTCCACCCCCAATCGAAGCAACCGGGTTGCCGACCAGATCCAGCGCGATGTGGCCGAACTGATCCGTTCGCTCAAAGACCCCCGCATCGGCATGGTCACCATCAGCGCGGTCGAGGTCACGCCCGACTACGCCCATGCCAAGGTGTTTTTCTCGGTGCTGATCGGCAACCCGCAAGACTGCGAAGACGGCCTGAACGAGTCTGCGGGCTTCCTGCGCAACAGCCTGTTCAAGCGCCTGCAGATCCACACCGTGCCGACGCTGCATTTCCATTTCGACCGCACCACCGAGCGCGCGTCCGAGATGTCGCAGTTGATCAGCCGCGCCGTGGCCGACAAGGCCAAAGACGAGTGAGTGATGTCAGCCGTGAGCGTTCCTGAGTCTGTCATCACCCCCGAAGCCGACAAGCCGGTGCGGGTGAAACTGCCGCGCCGCGCCTTGCACGGTGTGGTGCTGCTCGACAAGCCGCTGGGCCTGTCCAGCAACGACGCTTTGCAGAAGGTCAAGCGCCTGTTCCGCGCCGAAAAGGCTGGCCACACCGGCACGCTCGACCCGCTGGCCACCGGCCTGCTGCCTCTGTGTTTGGGCGCTGCCACCAAGTTCTCGCAAGTTTCGCTCGATTCCGACAAGCGCTACACCGCCACCCTGCGTCTGGGCCAGACCACCACCACCGGTGACCTCGAAGGCCAGGTGGTGACCGATGTGCCCGTGAACCTGACCCGTGAGGCCGTGGAAGCCGCCTGCGCCGCCTTCCTGGGCCCGATCGACCAGGTGCCACCCATGCACTCGGCGCTCAAGCACGAGGGCAAGGCGCTGTACGAATACGCCCGCCAGGGCATCGAGATCGCCCGCGAGCCGCGCCGCATCACCATTCACCAGCTTGACATCCTGAGCTGGCAAAATGAGACCTTGGTGATCGATGTGCGTTGCTCGAAGGGCACCTACATCCGCACGCTGGCCGAAGACATCGGCCGCCACCTGGGCTGCGGCGCCCACCTCACGGCCTTGCGCCGCACGGCCTGTGGCCCGGTGGCCATTGGCCAGGCGGTCACGCTGGAGGCGTTGCAGGCCATGACCGAGGCCGAGCGCGATGCGCTGATCTGCCCGGTGGACGTGCTGGTGTCCGACTGGCCCGACGTGCTGCTGTCGCACGAAGATGCCGGCCGTTTCCTGTCAGGCATGCGCCGCCGTCTGGAGCTGCCCGATGCCCTGGCCATGCGTGTGTATGGCCCCAACCCGACCCTGACCCGCGAGCAACGCCCGCGGATCTTCCTCGGCAGTGCGCATGTCACGGCCGGTGAACTGATCCCGTCGAGGCTGCTGAGCCCGGCCGAGGTGCAGAGCCAGATCCTTCTGCCCTGAGCCAGCCTGCCAGCCCCGCATTCCGAATCGAAGTCTTCACGCAAAGAGCCTTTCATGAGCACCCAAATCCGCAACATCGCGATCATCGCCCACGTGGACCATGGCAAGACGACCATGGTGGACCAACTGCTGCGCCAGAGCGGCACCTTCGCCGACCACGAAAAGGTCGTCGACACCGTGATGGACAACAACGCCATCGAACGTGAGCGCGGCATCACCATCCTGGCCAAGAACTGCGCCGTGAGCTGGGAAGGCACCCACATCAACATCGTCGACACCCCGGGCCACGCGGACTTCGGTGGTGAAGTCGAACGCGCCCTGTCGATGGTCGACGGCGTGGTGCTGCTGATCGACGCGCAAGAAGGCCCGATGCCGCAAACGCGCTTCGTGACCAAGAAGGCCCTGGCCCTGGGCCTCAAACCCATCGTGGTGGTCAACAAGGTGGACAAGCCCGGTGCCAAGCCCGACGCCGTGATCAACGCCGCTTTCGACCTGTTCGACAAGCTGGGCGCCACCGACGAGCAGCTGGACTTCCCTGTGGTGTACGCCTCGGGCATCAACGGCTGGACCTCGCTGGAAGAAGGCGAGCCGGGTGCCCAGTGGGGCCCCGACATGTCGGCCCTGTTCAACACCATCCTCAAGCACGTGCCGCCGCAAAAGGGTGACCCCAACGCCCCGCTGCAGCTGCAGATCTCGGCGCTGGACTTCTCCACCTTCGTGGGCCGCATCGGCGTGGGCCGCATCAGCCAGGGCCGTGCCAAGCCCGGCCAAGATGTGGTCGTGATGGAAGGCCCCGGCGGCAAGACCGTCAAGGGCCGCATCAACCAGGTGCTGACCTTCCAGGGTCTGGACCGCGTGCAAGTGACCGAAGCCGGCCCCGGTGAAATCGTGCTGATCAACGGCATCGAAGAAATCGGCATCGGCGTGACCGTGACCGATCCGGCCAACCCGGCCCCGCTGCCCATGCTCAAGGTGGACGAGCCCACCCTGACCATGAACTTCTGCGTGAACACCTCGCCACTGGCTGGCCGCGAAGGCAAGTTCGTGACCTCGCGCCAGATCTGGGACCGCCTGCAAAAGGAACTGCAGCACAACGTGGCCCTGCGCGTGAAGGAAACCGACGAAGACGGCATCTTCGAGGTATGCGGTCGCGGCGAACTGCACCTGACCATCCTGCTGGAAAACATGCGCCGTGAAGGCTACGAACTGGCCGTGTCCAAGCCCCGCGTGATGTTCAAGGACATCGACGGTGTGAAGAGCGAGCCGATGGAGCTGGTCACCGCCGACGTGGAAGAAATCCACCAAGGCGGCGTGATGCAGGCCCTGGGCCTGCGCAAGGGCGAAATGATCAACATGGAGCCGGACGGCCATGGCCGTGTGCGCCTGGAATACCGCATCCCGGCCCGTGGCCTGATCGGTTTCAGCAACGAGTTCATGAACCTGACCCGTGGTTCGGGCCTGATCTCGTCGATCTTCGACGGCTATGAAGCCCACAAGGGTGAGATCGGTGGCCGCAAGAACGGCGTGCTGATCTCGATGGACGACGGTGAAATCTTCACCTACGCCCTGGGCAAGCTGGACGACCGCGGCCGCATGTTCGTCAAGCCGAACGACCCGGTGTACGAGGGCATGATCGTCGGCATCCACAGCCGCGACAACGACCTGGTGGTCAACGCCACGCGCACCAAGCAGCTGACCAACTTCCGCGTGTCGGGCAAGGAAGACGCCATCAAGATCACGCCCCCGATCGACCTGACCCTGGAATACGGTGTCGACTTCATCGACGACGACGAACTGGTCGAGATCACGCCCAAGAGCGTGCGTCTGCGCAAGCGTCACCTGAAGGAGCACGATCGCAAGCGCGCTTCGCGCGAAGCACAAGCCTGATCGCTGCGGCCACACCGGCCAGCGTTTAGGATGCAAGGGCCGCTTCCAAAAGGGGGCGGCCCTTGTTCCTTTCGGGGTGTCCGTTTTTGCCTGAGGAGTGTCGATGCAGGGCCTGGTGCTGACCGAGATCGTGGGGGGGGTGGGGGTGATCACCCTGAACCGCCCGAAGGCGCTCAACGCGCTGAACCTGGCCATGGTGCGCGAGCTGCGCGATGTGCTGGAGGCCTGGCGGCACGATGCCCGGGTGCACGCCGTGATGCTGCAAGGCTCGGCCCGCACGCTGCCCGACGGCACCTCGGCCGCTCGGCATTTCTGCGCGGGCGGTGACATCCGGTTCATGCACGAGGCGGCCATCACCGCCGACCTGACCCTGGACGATTTCTTCACCGAAGAGTACGCGCTGGACCACGTGATCCATGTGTACCCCAAGCCGCTGATCGCCTGGCTGGAGGGCATCGTCATGGGCGGCGGCATGGGCCTGGCGCAGGGCGCCACCCTGCGCGTGGCCACCGACGGCATCAAGATGGCCATGCCTGAAACCCGCATCGGGCTGTTCCCCGATGTGGCCGGCGGCTACTTTCTCTCGCGTTTGCAGGGGGCCACGGGCGAGTACCTGGGTGTGGTGGGGCAGGCCTTTGGTGTGGACGACGCCTTGCACTGGGGCCTGGCCGATGTGCGTGTGCCGGCCGAGGCCCGTCAGGTCTGGCTGCAAGGCCTGCAGGCCCGCCCGGTGACTTCTGGCGATGAGGCTGTGGCGCGTGCACGCGCGCTGGCCGCCGACGGGGTCGAACCTGCCCCGCAGTTCAGCCTGCACCAGGCTGCCATCGACCGCCACTTCGGCCTGCCCAGCGTGGCGGACATCGTGCACAGCCTGCAAGGCGACGGCAGCGACTGGGCCCAGGCGACCCTGGCGCACCTGGCGGGCAACTCTCCCTTGATGATGGCCGTGACGCTGAGGCAGATCCGTGAGGCCCGTGCCTTGCCGCTGGCCGAAGTGTTCCGTCTGGAGCGCAACCTGGTGCGGCAGTGCTTCGCTGTGCGCAAGGGGGCCGCGGGCGAAACCGTGGAGGGCGTGCGCGCCCTGGCGGTGGACAAGGACCACCAGCCCCGCTGGCAGCCCGCCACCCTGGACGACGTCACGTCCGAGCAGGTGCAGGCCTATTTCGAGCCCCCGTGGCCCGCGCACGCTCACCCGCTGCGCGACCTGCTGGACCCGGCCTGAGCGTTTGGGGCCTTCTGAGCACGCTTGCCAGCCCGTTGGTGGTTTTTTGTGAAGTCGGCTCGGGCAAACCCTCTCTTGTCGTCCATGGGGCTCGCCCACACGTTGTTCCACTGTGTGTGAAGCAAGGAAAGACTGTGCCCATGTTCAACACCGTTCGCCTGTGGGCCAAGGGCTGCGCCCAGGCTGGCCGTGGCTTGTGTGTGGTGGCCGCGCTGGCCGTGGTGTCTGGCGCCTTTGGCGTGGTGGGCCTGCCCGATGTGGGAGAGGCCCAGGCCGCCAGGCTGGAAGGCCAGCAGTTTGACGACACCCAGCAGGTTGCCGACCGCACCTTGCGCCTCAACGGGCTGGGCTTGCGCGGCGTGGCCTGGGTCAAGGCCTTCGTGGCCGGTTTGTACCTGCCGGCCCCCACGCGTGATGCGGCACAGGCCATGGCCATGCCGGGCCCCAAACGTTTGCGCATGAAGATCATGCTGGAAGCCCCGGCCGCCGAGTTGTCGAAGGCGGTGCGCCGCGGCGTGGCCAAGAACGAAAACGAGCGTGCCCAGGCCCAGCTGGCCGAGCGCGTGAGCCTCTTCAACCAGGCCATCGACAGCCTGGGCACACTCAAGGTGGGCGACGTGGTCGATCTTGACTGGCTGCCGGGCAAAGGCGCACAGTTGCGTCACAACGAGCGCGTGGTGGGGCCTCTGGTGGAGGGTGAAGACTTCTATCGCACCATTTTGAAGATCTACATTGGCGAGCGCCCGGTCGACAAGCGCATGAAGGAAGGCCTGCTGCGTGGTGGATCCTGAACTGGATCGCTTCATCGATGCCTTGTGGCTGGAAGACGGCCTGAGTGCCAACACCCTGGCCGCCTACCGGCGTGACCTGCAGGGCCTGATCGACTGGTGTCGTCAGCAGGTGGGCGCTGCGCCGAATGCACCCACCCTGATCGCCCTGCACGAGCACGACTTGCTGGCCTACATCGCGGCCCAGCATGCCCGCACCAAGGCCAGTTCGGCCAGCCGGCGCCTGAGCACCTTCAAGCGCTTTTACCGGTGGGCCATCCGCGAACACCTGATGGCGCACGATCCCACCGTCAAGCTCGACGCGCCGCGCCAGCCCGTGCGCATGCCTTCGACCCTGACCGAGGCACAGGTGGAAGCCTTGCTGGACGCACCCGATGTGAACGAGCCCATTGGCCTGCGTGACAAGGCCATGATCGAGCTGATGTACGCCAGTGGCCTGCGCGTGAGCGAACTGGTCGATCTCAAGGCTGTGCACCTGTCTTTGGCCGATGGGGTGGTGCGCGTGACCGGCAAAGGCAGCAAAGAGCGCCTGGTGCCCTTCGGCGCCGAAGCCGCCGACTGGATCACCCGCTACGCTGCCACAGCGCGGCCCGCCATCCTGGGCGGGCAAAGCAGCGATGCGCTGTTCGTCACGGCCCGCGCCGAGGGCATGAGCCGACAGATGTTCTGGAAACTCATTCGCAAATACAGTGTGGTGGCCGGCATCACGCAGCACCTGTCGCCGCACACCTTGCGGCATGCCTTCGCCACGCACCTGCTCAACCACGGCGCAGACCTGCGCGTGGTGCAGATGCTGCTCGGCCATGCCGACATCTCGACCACCCAGGTGTACACCCACGTGGCCCGCGAGCGTTTGAGGCAACTGCATTCGGCGCATCACCCCAGGGCCTGAGGCACCTGCAGCCGGTTGTGCGCTGCCTGAAGTTCTCGGGGACTTACCCTGAACCGACCTGAACAAGCCTTGTCATTTCTTCCCCCGTGAACACGGGGGTGGGCGTCCGCGCATGACAGCCGGCAGGGGGTTGGCGCGGTTTACGCACAGAAACAGCACCGTGAACATAGTGTTCAAGCAACTGACTGATCAGAAAGCCAGATGCCAGACACAGATCTTCCCGTCCAGGAGACACACATGACTGTTCACACTGCACCCTCCAAGCGCCGCTGGTCGGCCCTGAAGGTCGCGCGCCAGACGCTTCAGCTCACGGCCATGGCCGTGGCCTTGGGCGCATCGGTGGGCGCCCAGGCCCAGACCAAGCCCAATTTCATTGCCTTTGAAACGGGGCAGGTGCGTCCTCTGGCCCAGTCGGCCGACGGCACCCGCCTGTTCGCGGTCAATACGCCCAACAACACGCTGGAAATTTTCCGCATCACGTCGACCGGCCTGCAGCTGGAGTCGCGCGTGCCGGTGGGCATGGAGCCCGTGGCCGTGGCCCTGCGCAACGACAACGAAGTGTGGGTGGTCAACCACCTGTCCGACAGCGTGAGCGTGGTCAGCCTCAGCGGCACCCCCCGCGTGGTGCGCACCCTGCTGGTGGGTGACGAGCCGCGTGACATCGTGTTCGCCGGCAGCCCCGCACGGGCTTTCATCACCACGGCACACCGTGGCCAGCACCTGACCGACGCCTCGATCGCCGGTGTGCCTGGCGCGGGCGACCCGAAGCTGACCACCGCCGGTGTGGGCCGCAGCGACGTCTGGGTGTTCGACCCGGCCAACCTGGGCAACCAGCTGGGTGGTCTGCCGCTGAAGATCATGAACTTCTTCTCGGACACGCCGCGCGCCCTGGCCGTGAGCCCCGACAAGAACACGGTGTACGTGGCGGCCTTCAAGTCGGGCAACCAGACCACTTCGGTCAACGAAGAGCTGGTGTGTGACAGCTTCGAGCTGAACAAGCCTTGCACCATCAAGGAAACCACGGTGCCTGGCGGCCGTCTGGGCCCGCAGACCAATGCCGAAGGCAAGCCCGCACCCAAGGCCGGCCTGCTGGTGAAGTACGACAAGGCCAGCAAGAAGTGGCTGGACGAGAAGGGTCGCGACTGGACCAAGGCCGTGATGTACACGCTGCCTGACAAGGACGTGTTCGCCGTCGATGCCAACGCGCTGACCGAAAAGAGCTTCTTCTCGGGCCTGGGCACCACCCTGTTCAACATGGCCGTCAACCCGACCACCGGCAAGTTGTACGTCTCGAACACCGAGTCGAACAACATGGTGCGTTTCGAAGGCCCCGGCAAGCACGGTGGTTCCACCGTGCAGGGCAAGATCGCCCTGTCGCGCATCAGCGTGGTCAACAACGGCCAGGTCACCACCCGCCACCTGAACAAGCACATCGATTACAGCAAGCTGGCTGACAACCCGTCGTTCGACTGGACCGCCAAGAATCATTCGCTGGCCTTCCCGATGGACATGGCGGTGACCAAAGATGGCCGCAAGCTGTATGTCACCGCCTACGGCTCCAGCAAGATCGGCGTGTTCAACACCTCGGAGCTGGAGGCAGACACCTTCAACCCCCGCACGGCCAGCAGCAACTACATCGACGTCACCGGCGGTGGCCCGGCTGGCATCGTGCTGGACGAGGCCCGTGGTCAGATGTACGTGATGACCCGTTTCGACAATGCCGTGAAGGTGATCAACCTGAGCAGCAAGGCCGAAGTAGGCGTTGCCAAGCTGCCGAACCCTGAGCCCGCACACATCGTGGCGGGTCGCCCCTTCCTGTACGACGCCAAGCTGTCATCGGCCAACGGCGAATCGGCCTGCGCCTCCTGCCACATCTTCGGTGACGAAGATGCACTGGCCTGGGACCTGGGCAACCCGGACGATGTGGTCACCAAGAGCCCCATCCCCGGCAAGTTCACCGACCCGACCCAGTTTGCCGTGGCCAAGGTCATCTTCAACGTGAAGAACAAGATCAACGGCAGCGACGACCCGAAGGACTTCCACCCGATGAAGGGCCCGATGGTCACGCAGTCGCTGCGCGGCATGCGCAACCAGGGTGCCATGCACTGGCGTGGTGACCGCGCCACTGGCGAGTTCGGCACCGATGCGTTCGACACCACGATCTCGTTCAAGAACTTCGCAGGTGCTTTTGCTGGCCTGCTGGGCAACAAGGAGCACATGAGCGAAGAAGGCATGAACATCTTCGCGAAGTTCATCCTCGACGTTCAGTACCCGCCCAACCCGGTTCGCAACCTGGACAACTCGCTGACGCCTGCTCAGAAGCGCGGTTCCGATTTCTACTTCGGCACCCGTCCGTCTGACGGCTTCAAGATCAGCCTGCTGGGCAGCACCCTGTCGCCCAACAACAACTGCAATGGCTGCCACACCATCGACGCCACGAAGGGCCAGTACGGTTCCAACGGCATGCAGTCGTTCGAAGGCATTGCGCAGATCTTCAAGATCCCGCACGTGCGCAACATGTACCAGAAGGTGGGTCGCTTCGGTGCCCCGGCCCAGCCGTTCTCGACGGCCAAGGGCTCGGGCTTCCTGGGTGACCAGGTGCGTGGCTACGGCTTCGTGCATGACGGCTCTGCCGACACCCTGGCCCACTTCTTCACGGTGCGTGTGTTCTCGCCGACCCTGAACTCGGGCTTCCCGCTGTTCAACCCGGACGCCACCCGCCGCGACGTGGAAGCCTACATGCACGCCGTGGACAGCGACCTGGCACCCATCGTGGGCCAGCAGGTGACCCTGACGGCTTCGAACGCCGCCACCGCCGGCCCGCGTGTGACCCTGCTGATGAACCGTGCCAAGGCTGCTTTCGTGTCGAAGGAACTGGGTGGCAACACCACCGAGTGTGACCTGGTCGCCAACGTGGTGGAAGCCGGTACCGCCCGCAGCTACCTGTTCAACGTGAGCACGGGCAACTTCGAGACCAGCACCGGCACCAGCCGCACCGACGCAGCCCTGCGTGGTCTGGCTGCCACCGCTGGCCAGGAAGTGACCTACACCTGCACCCCCCCGGGTTCGGGCAAGCGCATCGCCTTCGGCAGCTGATCGAATCCTCAGCCTGAATGGCAAAGCCCCAGCGCCTCGCGGCCTGGGGCTTTTTTCATGGGCGGTTGTGTCAGGGTCAGCAAGCGCCGTAGCCAGGGCCAAGGTTCAGCCCGATTCGCCCAGCAGGAAGCGCATTTCGTCGTCGGTGAAGCCCGCCCGTTTGCGGGCTTCGATGTTGTAGGGCGGGCGCAGGCGTGGGGCCTCATGGGCCTGTACCAGTTGCGGGTAGACAGTGGTGGGGTTGAGCCCGCGCGTGGCGCACAGGTGGTGGAACCATCGGTTGCCGATGGCCACGTGCCCCACCTCATCGCGCAAGATGATGTCGAGGATGGCCACGGCCTGCAGGTCACCGGCTTTCGTCAGCTTGGCCTGGATGGGCGGTGTGGCGTCCAGCCCGCGGGCCTCCAGCGTGCGCGGCACCAGGGCCATGCGCGCCACGATGTCATCCGCCGTGCGCTCGCACATGGCCCACAGGCCGTTGTGCGCATCGAAATCACCATAGTCGAAGCCCAGTGTGCGCAGGTGATCGCGCAGCAGGGTGAAGTGCAAGGCCTCTTCCTGGGCCACCTGCAGCCAGTCTCGGTAGAACGCGTCGGGCATGCCGTCAAAGCGCCACACGGCGTCCAGCGCCAGGTTGATGGCGTTGAACTCGATGTGGCAGATGGCATGCAGCAGTGCGGCACGGCCTTCCAGCGTGAAGGGCGAGCGAGTCGGCACGTCTTTGGCCGGGACCAGGGCAGGGCGGGGTGGCCGGCCCGGCAGCGTGCTGAGCGGCACTTGCGCGACCGGAGCGCGCCATTGGCCGGCGCCTTCCCAGCCGCCTGATCCCGTTTGTGCTGCCTGACTCAACCGTTGCCACAAGGCCAGCACCGACTGAGCCTTGGCCTGCGGGTCGGTTTCCTGCAGCAAGCTCAGGGCCTGAGCCCGCAGAGGCGGCTCAGGCAGAACCATGCTGGGCGCCAAGCCGCTCATTCAGCCCAGACGATCCAGCCCTGGTGGGCCGACAGCAACACCAGCACGCCGAAGCCGATGCGGTACCAGGCGAAGGGCACGAAATCGTGGGTAGAGACGAACTTCAGCAGCCAGCGCACGCAGATCCAGGCCGAGATGAAGGCGAACACCAGCCCGGTCAGAAACACCGGGGCATCGGCCAGGGTCAGGATCTCGCGTTCCTTGTAGAGGCTGTAGGCACCCGCACCCATCAGCGTGGGAATGCCCAGGAAGAAGCTGAACTCGGTGGCCGCCTTGCGCGACAGCCCCAGCATCATGCCGCCGATGATGCTGGCGCCCGAGCGGCTGGTGCCCGGCACCAGGGCCAGGCACTGCAGCAGGCCGACTTTCAGCGCGTCCATCGGGCCCATGTCGTCGATGGTTTCGATGCGGGCCACCGGCTGGGCCTTGGCGCGCTTTTCAGCCCACAGGATGATGATGCCCCCGATGATGAACGTGGTGGCCACCACGGTGGGTGTGAACAGGTGGGCCTTGATGGCTTTGCCGAAGATCAGGGCCAGCACGACGGCCGGCAGGAAACCCACCAGCACATTCAGCGCGAAGCGCTGCGCCTGTGCGTCATGGGTGATGCCTTTGACGGTGCTCAGGATGCGCTGCCAGTACACCAGCACCACCGCGAAGATGGCGCCGGTCTGGATGGCGATGTCGAACACCTTGGCCTTCTCGTGTCCCAGCGAGGTGCCGAAGTCGATCAGCGAGCCAGCCAGGATCAGGTGACCGGTGCTGGAGATGGGCAGGAACTCGGTCAGGCCTTCGACAACGCCCATGACCATTGATTTCAACAACAGCGCCTGATCCACGAGAGTCCTTTTTGCATGGTTCTTTGGTAACCACGGATCTTAGGGCAGCTTGTGTGACATGCCCGCCGCAGAGGCCCTCGATCTGCAGGGGGTGGCACCCTGTGTCAGGATCCTGGGTGCAACACTGGGTACACGATGTCTGAATTCCACGAGGGCCTCCGGTGGCCCAACCGCTATCTGCAGTGGGCTGAAACGGCCCAGGCCCTGCACGGCCCCCGGCTGATCCACCGCCAGGGGGGCGAGCCCCTGGAGGGGCTGCATTGGGTGGCGCACAGTGCGAATGCCGCGGCCAGCCTGGGGTGGCCTGCCGACTGGTGGGAATCTGTGGGCCCAGAAGGGCGCCACGCGCTGGAGGTGTTCGCCGGGCATGCTTGCTGGCCTGGCATGGCCCCTTGCGCCACGGTTTACAGTGGCCACCAGTTCGGCCAGTGGGCCGGCCAGCTCGGTGACGGTCGGGCTTTGCTGCTGGGTGAGGTCGCCAGCCCCCAGGGGCCTCAGGAGATCCAACTCAAAGGCGCGGGGCAGACACCGTATTCGCGCCGTGGCGATGGCCGCGCGGTGCTGCGCTCATCGGTCCGTGAGTTCCTGTGCAGCGAGGCGATGCACGCCCTGGGCATCCCGACCAGCCGGGCCCTGTGCCTGGTGGGGGCCAGCACCCGGGTGGCGCGTGAAACCGTGGAAACGGCGGCGGTGGTCACGCGGGTGGCGCCGAGTTTTGTGCGTTTCGGCCACTTCGAGCACCTGGCGCACCACCCGCAGCCTGGTCACCTGGCGGCCTTGGCGGCGCTGGTCGATTTCGTGGTCGAGGAGCACCTTCCCGCGCTGGCTCACCTGCCAAAAGCCAGCACGTCGCCTGAACGCCCGCTCGCCCTGTTGCGGTACGCCGCCGAATCCACGGCGCGCTTGATGGCGCAATGGCAGGCGGTGGGCTTTTGCCATGGGGTGATGAACACCGACAATATGTCGATCCTGGGGCTGACCATCGACTACGGCCCGTTCGGGTTCATGGACGCCTTCGACCCCGACCACATCTGCAACCACTCCGACCATGCGGGCCGCTATCGCTGGCGTTACCAGCCTGACATCGGGTTCTGGAACTGTGGCGCGCTGGCCCAGGCCTTGGCGGCGCTGGTGCCCGATGCAGCCCAAGACCAGAGCGACGGTCAGCTGGCCCTGCTGGACGCCCTGCGCCACTACGAGGCGGTCTATGAAACAGCCATGACCGAGCGCTGGTGTGCCAAGCTGGGCCTTCACACCGTGCAGCCGGGCGATGCCGACCTGGCACAGCGCTGGCTCAAGCTGATGGCCGGGCAGAAGGCGGACTTCACCATCGCGTTCCGGCGCCTGTCGAAGTTCCGGCCCGATCTGGCGCCCGATGCACCCGACAACGCGGTGGTGCGCGACCTGTTCCTGGACCGCCGCGCTTTTGACGCCTGGGCGAACGACTACAGCGCCCGTCTGGCCTTGCAGGCCGAGTCACAGGCACTCAGGGCCGCGCGCATGGACGCTGTCAACCCCTGGGTGGTCTTGCGCAACCACCTGGCCCAGCAGGCCATTGACCTGGCTCAGCGCGGTGATTTCAGCGAAGTGCACCGCCTGCACACCTTGCTGCAAGACCCCTACACCGAGCGCCCCGAGGGCGTCCGTGATGCCGATTTCCCGCCTGACTGGGCAGCGGCCATTGCCGTGTCCTGTTCGTCCTGAGCCCATCCCGGCCTTCATCCATTGGAGCCCCCACCATGAGCGACTACAAGGTTCACAAGCCCGACGCCGAATGGCGCGCCCAACTCGACGACATGCAGTACCGCGTCACACGCCATGCGGCCACCGAGCGGGCTTTCACGGGCAAGTTCTGGGACCATTTCGAGGACGGCACTTACCAGTGCGTCTGTTGTGGCGCGCCGCTCTTCGATGCCCGCACCAAGTTCGACGCGGGCTGCGGCTGGCCCAGCTATTTCGAGCCCATCCGCGGCGGAATCATCGAGCGCGTGATGGACCACAGCCATGGCATGGTGCGTGTGGAGGTGCGCTGCCAGGACTGCGGTGCGCACCTGGGCCATGTGTTCGATGATGGCCCCGCACCCACGGGCGAGCGGTTTTGCATCAACTCCGCCGCGATAGACTTCAAGCCGCGTTGAACGAACCGAAACCCTAGCCATGAAGCTGCTGCTCGATTTCCTGCCCATCGTGGCATTTTTTGCCACCTACAAATGGGGCGAAGGCCACAAAGACGCGGTGGCCCAGTGGCTTACCCAGCACCTGGGCTTCATGGTCAACGGTGGCGTGGTGGGGGCCAGCGAAGCCGCCGTGATGCTTGCCACCCTGGTGGTGGTGGCCATTTCGCTGGTGCAGGTTGTGGTCATGAAACTGTTGCGCAAGCCCATCGACAAGATGCTGTGGATCAGCCTGGTCGTGGTGGTGGGCCTGGGCGCGCTCACGCTGTACTTCCACAGCGAAACCTTCATCAAGTGGAAGCCCACCATCATCTACGCGGTGATGGCCGGCGGCCTGCTGATCAGCGACATCGTCATGGGCAAGTTCGTGCTGCGCGCGGCCATGCAGGCACACGACCTGTCGGTTCCTGACACCGTGTGGCGCCGCCTGAGCTGGGCCTGGATCGCGTTCTTCGTGGGCATGGGCCTGCTGAACCTGTACGTCGCCTACCAGTACAGCACCGACACCTGGGTCAACTTCAAGATGTGGGGCAGCATGGGCCTGATGCTGGTGTTCACCCTGGCCCAAGGGTTGTACCTGAGTCGGCACATGCAGGCCGCTGAGGCCGCCAAGGAGCGCGCATGAGTGAACAGCCCACGTTCAACGTCACGGCTGACAAGGTGCGCGACGCCTTGCAGCAGGCACTTTCCCCCGTGTTCATCGAGGTTTCAGACGATAGTCATCTGCACGCCGGCCATGCTGGCGCACGTTCCGGCAAGCATTTCTCGGTGCACATCAAAGGGCCATGCTTTGCGGGAATGAAGCCTGTTCAACGGCATCGCCTTGTGTATGATGCCCTGCGCGATCTGATCCCCCAGGGGATCCACGCGCTGGCCATCAAGGCCGAGGAACTTTGAGAACAATCCAGAGACAAACCAGGGGCGCTCACGGCGCCCTTCCGATCACCCACACCGTCGTTTCCATGAAGATCCAACGCATCGCTCAGGTTGCCGTGCTGGCCGCCGCTGTCGCCGCCATCGCGCCCGCCATGGCCCAGAACATCGCCGTGGTCAACGGCAAGGGTGTGCCCGTCGCACGCTTCGAGGCCATGAAGGCCCAGGTGGCCAAGCAAGGTCAGCAGATCACGCCCGAGATCGAAGGCAAGATCAAGGAGCAACTGGTGAAGATGGAAATCTTTGCCCAGGAAGCCGAGCGCCGTGGCGTTGCCCAGAGCAAGGAATACCGTGAGCAGATGGAATTCGTGCGCCAGAACGTGCTGATCCAGCTGATGTTCGCCGACTTCGAAAAGAAGAATGGCGCCAGCGAAGCCGACGCCAAGGCCGAGTACGACAAGTTCAAGGCCGCCAATGGCGAGAGCGAGTACCGCGCACGCCACATCCTGGTCGAGAAGGAAGAAGAAGCCAAGGCCCTGGTGGCCCAGCTCAAGGCCGGTGCCAAGTTCGAAGACCTGGCCAAGAAGGCTTCGAAGGATCCGGGCTCGGCGGAAAACGGTGGCGATCTGGACTGGGCGACGCCGGGCAACTACGTGCCTGAGTTCTCGGAAGCCATGACCAAGCTCAAGAAGGGTGAATTCACCGAAACCCCGGTCAAGTCGCAGTTCGGCTTCCACATCATCAAGCTGGAAGACATGCGCGCTGCGCAGTTCCCCTCCTTCGACGAAGTCAAGGGCCAGCTGATGCAGCGTGGCGCACAAGAGCGTGCGGCCAAGTTCCGCGACGACCTCGTCAAGAACGCTAAAACGGACTTCAAGTTCCCGGGCAAGTGATGCCCAGGCCTGCGCAGCCTTCTGCTGCGCAGGGCGACAAAAACAACGAAGGCCCCGTGAGGGGCCTTTTTCGTGCCGTGGGGAGAGGGCTCAGGCTTTGCGGAACACCAAGTCCCACACACCGTGCCCCAGCCGCAAGCCTCGGTTTTCGAATTTGGTCAGCGGTCGGTAGGCCGGCTTGTCAGCGTAGCTGCCAGCGGTGTTGCGCAGGGCAGTGTTGGCGCTCAGCACTTCCAGCATCTGCTGTGCATAGGGCTCCCAGTCGGTGGCCAGGTGCAGGTATCCGCCCGGCTTGAGTCGGCTCACCAATTGGTCCACGAACGTCGGCTGGATCAGTCGGCGTTTGTGATGGCGCTTCTTGTGCCACGGGTCGGGGAAGTAGATGTGCACGCCATCCAGGCTGCCTTCGGCAATCATGTGTTCCATCACCTCCACGGCGTCGTGCTGAAGGATGCGGATGTTCGTGATGTCGTGCTCGCCAATTTTCTTGAGCAGGGCGCCGACACCGGGCTCATGCACTTCGCAAGCCAGGAAATCGGTGTCGGACAGGGTCTGTGCGATCTGAGCCGTGGCGTCGCCCATGCCGAAGCCGATTTCTAGCACCACCGGCGCTTGCCGACCAAATGTGGCAGTGGTGTCCAGCACTTCGGCGCGGAAGGGCACCAGAAAGCGCGGCCCCAGTTCACGCAATGCGCGCTCCTGGCCTTCGGTGGTCCGACCTGCACGCATCACGAAACTTTTGATGGTGCGGTGATGAGGAGCGTCTGCCGCGTTTTCGCTCGAAGGTGCGGCTTGCTGGTTGTCGTCTGTCATGACGTCTTTGGGGTGGAAACTCAAGGCGAGGCGCGCATTGTCGCCGGTTCCTGAAGGCCTGTCGAAGGCACCCTCGGGCGGGGTACCTATGGAAAACCAGACCCCACAACTGTGGGGGGTAACTGTCAATGTAAGACGGAACTCGTTCGATCTCAGGGCAAACGACAGGTCTGGCTTCGCGACTTTTTACACGCGCGTTGGCATCATGAAGCCCGGAGAGAAGCTTTTCCAACGAACCTGTGGAGTAGACAACGTGACCAAAACCTTCCTTCGCGCCTCCTTCGGCAGCATTGCGCTGGCCGGCATGGTGGTGGCAGGCAGCGCTCAGGCGCTGACCCTGAACACTGCCGGTGTCAAGGCCAATGCCTTGCTGACCCTGAACAACACAGCCGCCAGCAGCCTGAGTGCCAATGGCATTTCCATGCGTGCTCTGGGCAACGCCACCTCGGCAGGTACCAACGTTTTCAATCTGCCGATCACTTCGGCCGATCTGAAGGTGGGCCTGTTCAAGATCACCCCCCAAGGCGGTGATGCTGTGGGTTCCGCCCTGCAGCTGGTCAAGGGCAGCCGCAATGCTGTCATGGCCAACTTTGACGTGGTGTATGGCTCGGGCACTGGCACGGGCACCATCTCGGGTGACGTGATCATCAATGGCAACACCCAGAAAATGAGCCTGTTCACGTTCAAGGAACAAGCACCGCTGACGGCCAAGCTGTCGGGTCTGACCTTGACGCTGAATCAGAGCCTGGTGAACTTGAAGCTCACGTCTTCGGCCGCCAGCACCTTTGCTTCGGCCCTGAACCTGAGCTCGGCGGCCGCCACCACCCTGGCTGCCCTGGACTACGGCACGCTGAAGATGGACATCACGTCCACCAAGCGCACCCCGGTCTCGACCAAGGCTTTCACGGCTGCCAACCTGGTGCCCGAGCCCTCGACCTACGCCCTGATGGGTCTGGGTCTGGCCGGTGTGGCCCTGGTGGCCCGCCGCAAGCAGCAAGCTGAAAAGGCCGCTGCCTGATCGACGCCTGAAAGCGACGAACCAGCGGGCCTTCGGGCCCGTTGGTCTTTTTGCACCCTACAATCCGGGGTGTGCGGGTGTAGTTCAATGGTAGAACGCCAGCTTCCCAAGCTTGATACGTGGGTTCGATTCCCATCACCCGCTCCAAAATGCAAGGCCAACCAACCGGTTGGCCTTTTTCATGCCCGCACCATGGCCGTTCGCCTGAGCTTCTTCCGTCGCATGTTCCGCTGCCTGGCGGTGGCCTGGGCCGTGGGTGCCTGTGGGTTGGGGCAGGCGCACCCGGTGCTGGAGGGCTTTGCTCAGCTGGGTGTTTCGCCCGATCATGTGGCCTGGGTGGTCTGGCCCACAGACGCCGCTGAGCCGATCAGTCAGCACAACCCCCAGCAGAGCATGCCGATGGCCTCGGTGGCCAAGCTGGTGACCTCCATGGTGGCGCTCGACACGCTGGGGCCTCGACACCGCTGGCGCACGCGGGTGTACGCGCAGGGCGCACTGTACGACCGCACGCTGCACGGTGATCTGGTGCTGGTGGGCGGTGGAGACCCACGGCTGACTTCGGCTGAGTTGCGCACCTGGTTCGCCTCGCTGCAGGCCGCCGGGCTGCAGCGCATCCAGGGGCACATCGTGCTGCAGCGCGGGCTGTTCCAGTTGACCGAGCGCGACCACGAGGGCACGCCGACGCCGGCGTCTGATCGGCCGCATCACCAGTGGCCCGACGCCTTCACGGTCGACGAGGGCGTGCTTCAGGTGGAGGGTCAGCCGCAGGCTGACCGTGTGCTCTGGCAGATGCAGCCGCCGCTCGACGGCGTGGTGGTGCAGGACCTGACCCAGCGCAAGGCCGGTCGCTGTGGTGCATTGCGGCGGCCCTTGTCGATTCGCCTGGAGGAGGTGGACCGGCCCATTCGCGTGGTGGTGGAGGGCGACTGGGCGCCCGGGTGCGCCTTGCCCCGGCTGGGCCTGTCGACGCCCCCTGGCAGCCGTTTCGCCGCGCTGGCAGTGGCCGCAGCCTGGAAGGATGCGGGCGGCGTGCTCGATGGCCTGGTCGTTCAGCCGGCGCGCAGCTGGGAGCCCCCGGTGTGGGCCCCTGGCACACGCCCGCTGGACGAGTTCACCTCACCGCCCCTGCACCAGTGGTTGCGTGACATGAACAAGTGGAGCAACAACCTGATGGCCCGGCACCTGATGCTCGCCTGGAGCCCGGGTTTCCCGAATCAGCCGGCACGCATGGCCGCCGCGCGGCAGCGTTTTCAGGCCTGGGCGCGTCAACGGGGGCTGGGTTCGGCCGATCTGCAGCTCGACAATGGCTCGGGCCTGTCGAGGGGGGAGCGCGCCCGACCGATCGCCCTGGCCAGGTTGTTGCAAAAGGCCTGGAAAGGGCCGCACCGCCAGTTGCTGGTGGGCTCACTGCCCGTGGCGGGACAAGATGGCACGCTCAGTGGCCGGCTGACGGCGCTGAAAGGCCGCGCCCATCTGAAGACTGGCACCCTCAACGACGTGCGCTCGCTGGCCGGGTTCGTCAAGGGGCAGGGCGGCCGCACCTTCGTGGTGGTCGGCGTGGTGCAAGACCCTCAGGCGCCCAAGGCGGCAGCGGCCCTGGACGCGCTCATCGAGTGGACGGCGGCTCAGCCCTGAGTGCAGACACTCAGGGATCAGAGCTCAGGGCTCAGCTTTCAGCGGTCCAGCCCGGCCAGGCACAGGTACTTCTGCTCGACATAGTCTTCCAGGCCCGCCCGTGCGCCTTCGCGGCCGAGGCCAGATTGCTTCACGCCCCCGAAGGGCACTTCGCAGGTCGAGATCAGGCCGGTGTTGATGCCCACCATGCCGTATTCCAGGGCTTCGCCCACGCGGAAAATGCGGCCCACGTCGCGGCTGTAAAAGTAGCTGGCCAGGCCGAACTCGGTGTCGTTGGCCATGTCGATGGCGTCCTGTTCGGTGTGGAAGCGGAACACCGGTGCCACCGGCCCGAAGATTTCTTCGCGTGCCATGCGCATGGTGGTGTTCACGTTCGCCAGCACAGTGGGCTGGTAGAACGCCGACGGGCCACTGCCGACCACCGTGGCGCGTTGCCCCCCGCACAGCACCTTGGCGCCCTTGGCCAGGGCATCGGCCATCAGTTCCTCCACCTTGGCCAGGGCGTCGGCGTCGATCAGGGGGCCTTGCACCACACCGGCTTCAAAGCCATTGCCCACCTTCATGGCTGACACCTTGTCGGCCAGCTTCTGCACGAAGGCCTCGTACACGCCGTCCTGCACCAGCAGGCGGTTGGCGCACACGCAGGTCTGGCCCGCGTTGCGGTACTTGCTGATCAGGGCGCCTTCCACGGCCGCGTCCAGGTCGGCGTCGTCGAACACGATGAAGGGCGCGTTGCCGCCCAGCTCCAGCGACAGCTTCTTGACCGTGGGGGCACACTGCTTCATCAGGATGCGGCCCACCTCGGTCGAACCGGTGAACGACAGGTGGCGCACCGTGTCGCTGCCGCACAGCACCTGACCCACCTCGATCGAGCGCTGGCCATCGGCCGTGAGGATGTTCAGCACACCGGCGGGCATGCCCGCCCGCTGGGCCAGTTCGGCCACAGCCAGGGCCGACAGGGGGGTGGCCTCGGCAGGCTTGATGACCACGGGGCAGCCGGCCGCCAGGGCTGGCGCCACCTTGCGCGTGATCATGGCAATCGGAAAGTTCCAGGGCGTGATGGCGGCACACACGCCGATGGGCTGCTTGATGACGAGAAAACGCTTGCTGGGGTCGGTGCTGGGCACGGTTTCGCCATAGATGCGGCGAGACTCTTCTGCGAACCACTCGATGAAGCTGGCGCCGTAGGCCACTTCACCCTTGGCCTCGGCCAGGGGTTTGCCTTGCTCGGCGGTCATGATGCGGGCCAGGTCGTCGGCGTGCTGGTGCAGCAGGTGGAACCACTTCATCAGGATGCCGGCGCGTGCCTTGGCCGTCAGGGCCTTCCACGTCGGCCAGGCTTGCGCGGCGGCTGCGATGGCCTGCTCGGTGTGGGCGGCCCCCAGGTTCGGCACCTGGGCCAGCACCTGCCCGGTGGCCGGGTCGGTCACGTCGAAGCGCTCGGCCGCATCCACCCATTGCCCGTTGATCAGGGCCTGGGTCTTGAGCAGGGTGGGGTCTTGCAGGGCGGCCAGGGGCGAGTTCAGCGGGGTCATGTCATCCTCGGGGTGTGGTCGGTCTCACGGGGGCAAACGAGGCCCCTTCAACTGGCCATGATAGGGCAGCGAAAACCTATAATTGTTGGTTATGCCTGATGCGCCTGCATGAACGCTGTGCGCTGTCTTCTGCTAACGCGGCCGCGGTCTGACCCGGCCAGTGCAGCAGGGCAGGGCACCGAACACGCCATCGAACAACGTCACGGAATCGATCCACGAGAGCCGCCCCATGAAAGCAGCAGAGATCCGCAAGACCTTCCTGGAATACTTCCAGTCCAAGGGCCACACCATCGTCGCCTCCAGCCCGGTGGTGCCCGGCGACGACCCCACGCTGCTGTTCACCAACGCGGGCATGAACCAGTTCAAGGACGTGTTCCTGGGCTTTGACAAGCGCCCCTACAGCCGCGCCACCACCTCGCAGAAGTGCATCCGCGCGGGCGGCAAGCACAACGACCTGGACAACGTGGGCTACACCGCACGTCACCACACCTTCTTCGAGATGCTGGGCAACTTCTCGTTCGGTGATTACTTCAAGCATGACGCCATCAGCTACGCCTGGGAGCTGCTGACCACCCAGTTCAAGCTACCCAAGGAAAAGCTGTGGGTCACCGTCTACTCGGAAGACGACGAGGCCTACGAGATCTGGAACAAGGTGGTGGGCGTGCCTGCCGAGCGCATCGTGCGCATCGGTGACAACAAGGGTGGCCGCTACATGTCCGACAACTTCTGGATGATGGGCGACACCGGCCCTTGCGGCCCCTGCACCGAGATCTTCTACGACCACGGCCCCGAGATCGCTGGCGGCCCTCCGGGCAGCCCCGATGAAGACGGCGACCGCTACATCGAGATCTGGAACAACGTCTTCATGCAGTTCAACCGCACCGAAGACGGCGTGATGCACCCGCTGCCCAAGCCTTCGGTCGACACCGGCATGGGCCTGGAGCGCATTGCCACGGTGCTGCAGGGCAAGCACAGCAACTACGAGATCGACCTGTTTCAGAACCTGCTGGCGGCCGCCCGCTCGGCTGTCACGGCTTCCGGTGGCGAAGGCTTCGACGCCAACAGCCCCTCGCTGAAGGTGATCGCCGACCACATCCGCGCCTGCTCGTTCACGGTGGCCGACGGCGTGATCCCCAGCAACGAAGGCCGGGGCTACGTGCTGCGCCGCATCACCCGCCGCGCCATCCGCCACGGCTACAAGCTGGGTGCCCGCACCCCCTTCTTCCACAAGCTGGTCGCGGCCCTGACTGCCGAGATGGGCGAGGCCTACCCCGAGCTGCGCGCCAATGAAAAGCGCATCACCGAGGTGCTCAAGACCGAAGAAGAACGCTTCTTCCAGACCATTGCCAACGGCATGGAGATCCTGGAAGGCGCGCTGGCCACGGGTGCCAAGGTCATCGATGGCGAAACCGCCTTCAAGCTGCACGACACGTATGGCTTCCCGGTCGACCTGACCGCCGACGTGTGCCGCGAGCGTGACGTCACCGTCGACCAGGACGGCTTTGACGCCGCCATGGCTCGCCAGCGTGAGCAGGCCCGTGCCGCCGGCAAGTTCAAGATGGCCGCTGGCCTCGAATACAGCGGCGTGGCCACCGGCTTCCACGGCTACGAGCACCTGACGGTGGACGCGGCCAACGTGACCGCCATCTATGTCGATGGCGCCTCGGTGCAGCAGGCCAATGCGGGTGACGACGCCGTGATCGTGCTGGACCACACCCCGTTCTACGCCGAAAGCGGCGGCCAGTGCGGCGATGCCGGTGAACTGCGCAATGGCACCAGCCGCTTCGTGGTGGAAGACACCCTGAAGATTCAGGCCGATGTGTTCGGTCACCATGGCCGTGTGGTCGAAGGGGGCATCCGCGTGGGCGACAAGATCAATGCCAAGGTCGATGCCGACCTGCGCGCCCGCACCGTGCGCAACCACAGCGCCACCCACCTCATGCACAAGGCCTTGCGCGAAGTGCTGGGCGACCATGTGCAGCAAAAGGGCTCGCAGGTCACGCCCGACCGCACCCGTTTCGACTTCTCGCACGGCCAGCCCGTGACCGACGACGAGATCCGCCAGATCGAAGCCCTGGTCAATGCCGAAGTGCTGGCCAACGCCGACGCTTCGGCCCAGGTCATGGCCCTGGAAGACGCCCAGAAGACGGGTGCCATGATGCTGTTCGGCGAGAAGTACGCCGACACCGTGCGAGTGCTGACCATCGGCTCCAGCAAGGAGTTGTGCGGCGGCACCCACGTCAAGCGCACGGGTGACATCGGCCTGTTCAAGATCGTGGCCGAAGGTGGTGTGGCCGCCGGCGTGCGCCGCATCGAAGCCATCACCGGTGCCGATGCACTGGCCTACACCCAGAAGCTGGAAGGTACCGTGAATGGCCTGGCCGCGCTGCTCAAGGCCACTCCGCACGACGTGCCGGCCCGCGTGGCCGCAGCACAAGACCAGATCCGTGCGCTGGAAAAGGAAATTGCCGCGCTCAAGGGCAAGCTGGCGTCCAGCCAGGGCGACGAACTGGTGGCGCAGGCTGCCGATGTCAAGGGCATCAAGGTGCTGGCCGCCGTGCTGGAAGGTGCCGATGCGGCCACGCTGCGCACCACCATGGACCAGCTCAAGAACAAGCTCAAGACCGCGGCCATCGTGCTGGCGGCGGTGGATGGTGGCAAGGTGCAGCTGGCCGCCGGCGTGACGGCCGACACCACGGCCAAGGTCAAGGCCGGCGAGCTGGTGAATTTCGTGGCTCAGCAGGTGGGTGGCAAGGGTGGTGGCAAGCCCGACATGGCCATGGCCGGCGGTACCGACGCTGCGGCGCTGCCTCAGGCCCTGGCGGGCGTGCAGGCCTGGGTGGCCGAGCGCCTGTGACGCGCACGAACCCCTGACACCCTTGCTGAACAGGCCCTTTCGGGCCTGTTTCTGTTTTGGGGTGCCTGAGTGTGTGACCTTTGTCACGAGGGTGTCCAGGGGCTTGCCCCAGGGTGTCGGCCACGAATCCCTCGCTGTCACCCATGATCCTGTTTCAGGTGCTTGACGACCGATACATTGACATGCATCAACAGAGATAACGAGGTGACACCGATGTCTGCTACCCAGTCGAACGAAAAGGCCCCAGCCGTGCACCCCATCGTGCCGCGCCTGAAGCTGCAGTTTCAGCTCGACCACCCCGACATCCCGACCTACTGGATGGGGGGGGACCCGTTCAAGTCGCGCTTCTGGGACGCGCTGTCCTTGATCTTCCCGCCTGGCGAGAAGTACTTCATGAACTGCGTGCGTGACTTCAAGGACCGCATCGACGACCCCAAGCTGCTGCAGGACATCAAGGACTTCAACCTCCAGGAAGCCCAGCACAGCATGGTGCACCGTCAGGACAATGACCGCCTGCGCCGCCAGGGCGTTGACGTGGACAAGCACACGCAGTTCGTTGAGGACCTGATGAACAAGCACTATCGCGTGAAGTATTCCAAGGAGTACAACATCGCGGTGACCTCGGCGCTCGAGCACTTCACTTCCATCATCGCCCACACGCTGTTCGACAAGCGTGATGTCATGAAGGAAGCGGACCCCCGCGTGCGCGCCATGTATTCGTGGCACGCCATCGAAGAGGTCGAGCACAAGGGTGTGGCCTATGACGTGATGGAAGATTACGCCAAGGTGGGTTACTGGATGCGCGTGGCGGCCCTGTTCCACGCCACCTTCATGTTCCCGGCCATCATCTTCAAGATCCATCGCGAACTGCTCAAGCACGACGGGTTCAACTTCTTCCAGCGTGCCAAGCTGTTCGCCGGCGGCCTCTGGTGGATGTTCAAGCCGGGTGGCCTGCTGCAACCCATGGCCAAGGCCTACTGGCTGTACTACAAGCCGGGCTACCACCCCTGGCAGGAAACCGAACAGCCCGGCTACGAGCAGTGGCTGGCGGCTTTCAATGCCAGCGGTGACCCGGTCAAGGCCAGCGAGCAGACCCGTACCGCCCTGGCCCTCTGATAGCCGTGCGGCGTCAACAGCTTCGGTTGCACGGTTGACGCCCTTTGGGGTTCAACCGCCAAAGCCCTCTTCGGAGGGCTTTTTCTTTTGGGGTGCCGCATTTGATCAGGGTCAACCTGAGGGGCCAATGTCGTGTCTGAAACCCTGGGTGTCATTTCCCATCCTGTCAGAAGGGGTAACGATTTCGTACAGTGAATGCCACAGGTTCACACACCAGAACAATCTGGAGACACACGCCATGACCCAGTACCACGCTGCCCATCCCATCGTCCCGCGCGAGCGCCTGGACTTCCATCTCGGAGACGCCGACATCCCCAAATACTGGTTCGGTGGCGACGCCTACAAGACCCGCCTGTTCGACGCCCTGTCGCTGATCTTCCCGCCGGGCGAGAAGTTCTTCATGACCTGCGTGCGAGATTACCGCGACCAGATCACCGACCCCAAGCTGCTGGATGAAATCAAGGGCTTCAACCGCCAGGAAGCCCAGCACAGCATGGTGCACAACCAGTACAACGACCGCCTGCGCACCCAGGGCATCGATGTCGATCGTCTGATGGGCTGGCTGGAAGACCTGCTGTTCAACAAGTACCGCAACAAGCGCAGCCGCGCCTACACCCTGGCCATCACTTGCGGCCTGGAGCACTTCACCTCGATCGGCGCCCATTCGCTGTTCGACAAGCGCGATGTGCTGAAGGAGGCCGACCCCCGCGTGCGGGCCATGTACGCCTGGCACGCCATCGAGGAAGTTGAGCACAAGGGCGTGGCCTACGACGTCATGATCGACTATGCCAAGGTGGGCAACTTCACGCGCATCCTGGCCATGCTGGAGACCAGCCTGATCTTCCCGATCGTGATTCACCACTTCTGCGACGAGCTGCTGAAGGCCGATGGTTTCAGCTGGTGGGAGCGCCGCAAGATGCACGTCAAGGGTTTCTGGTGGGCCTTCAAGCCGGGTGGCCTGGTGGCGCCGATGATCAAGGCTTACTTCCCGTACTACCGGATGGACTTCCACCCCTGGCAGGAGACCGATCAGCCAGGTTATGACGAGTGGCTGGCCGGTTTCAACAAGAACCGCGACCCCATCGAGGCCAGCGAGCACATGCGCGCCTTGCTGGGCGCAGTCGCGCGTTGATCCCGACAAACTGACAATTCGGGGCGCGTCTGCCCGGATAGTTGGTTAGACTTCGGCACACTCCGCTCGGGTGTGCCGATTTTCTTTCATGCGTATACCGATTCCACCAGCCATGCTTGAGGCCCTGGGCATCAAGCCGATTCCGCTGTTCATGCTGTCCAGCTGGATCAAGGCGGCCGCCAAATGCGGGTTCAACGTGCAGCCTCTGTTCAAGGAGGCGGGCATCAAGATCGACCTGATCCGTCTGGAAGATGCACGGGTGTCACCGTTGCAATTGATCTCCGTGCTGGAGCAGTGCGTGGCCATGTCGCCCGACCGCTACTTCCCGCTGGTGCTGGGCGACACCTTCGCGTTCGAGTCGCTGCCGGAGTTCGAAACCCTGCTGACCACCAGCCCCACGCTGCGCGATGCGTTGAAAGTGGCCGATCTGGCGCGTCGCGTGGTACTGCCCTGGATCACCATCGAGCTGATCGAAGAGGGCGACCTGGCCAAGGTGAAGGTGGGCTTTGATGTGCCCATCCCGAACATCCATGTCTTTGGTTTGCCGTTGCACATGGTGTCTGAGGGCATCATGGCGTCGATCCGCAAGTTCGGGCGCAACCTGCAAGGCACCGACGACGGATTTGTGGGGGTCGAACTGCGCAGCGGGCCAGGCAAGTTCTCGGCGCAGATCGAGCAGTTCTTCGAGCGGCCGATCACCTTCAATGCGCCGTTCGATGCACTGGTGTTCGAGCGCCGCATTCTCGACCTGCCCTTGGAAGGCGCCTTCCCGGCCCTGCACGAGCAAGCCCATTTCCTGGCTGCACAGCGACTGGGCAAGGAGGCCAAGCGTCAGGGCGTGGCCGCCGAGATCGAAGACCTGATCCTGCGTGAGCCCGACCTGCTGGCCGTGGGCATCGAAGACATGGCCGACAAGCTCAACCTGCATGCCCGCACCTTGCAGCGTCGCCTGAAAGACGAGGGCGACACCTACCTGCATGTGCAGGCCCGCATGCGCCACCGCCTGGCCTGTCAGTGGCTGCGCCAGGGCAGTGTCTCGATCGACGACATCAGCGCGCGCCTGGGCTTTTCCGATCGCCGCGCCTTCACGGCAGCCTTCAAGCGCTGGGAGGGCACCACGCCCAAGGCGTGGCGCGAATCACAGGCCTGACGCACGGCCGGTCAGCCGTACCGCAGTTCGGTGGTCTTGCCACCGAACACGCGGTACACGAACACGGTGTAGCCGGCGATGGTGGGCAACACCAGCAGCGCCCCCACCGCAATGAACTTCAGCGATTCGGTGGCGCTGGCCACCTCCCACATCGTGTAGCGGTCGAGCACCACGTACGGGTACAGGCTGAAGGCCAGACCGAAGCCACCCAGCACCAGCACGCACAGTGCCAGCAGCATGGGCATCCAGCACAGCTTGCCTTGGGGGCCTGCCACGCGGTGCGAATTCAGCAAGCCGCGCAACGCCACCAGCGCCAGACCCGTGGCCAGCGGAATGGGCAGCAGGGCCAGCAGGTTGGGCATGCTGAACCAGCGTTCGCGCACGGTGTCGCTCACCAGAGGCGTGGCCACCGACACCAGCGCCAGGGCCAGCACCAGGCCTGGCCAGGCTGCCTTGGCCCAGGCCACGGCGCGCTGTTGCAACGCGCCTTCGGTGCGCAGGATCAGCCAGCAGGCGCCCAGCAGCACATAGGCGGCGGGCAAGGCCAGCATCACCCAGGCTGAAAACGCGTAGGCTGGCGGCGTTTCGGCCAGCCCGGTCACGAAGCGGCCCAGCATCCAGCCCTGGGCCAGCGAGGTGATCAGCGAGCCCGCGAAGAAGGCGAAATTCCACAGCGGCTTGTGCTGGGCCTGGGCCTTGACGCGGAAGTCGAAAGCCACGCCACGCAAGATCAGGCCCATCAGCATCACGGCCACCGGCAGGTACAGGGCGCCCAGGATGACCCCATGGGCCTTCGGGAAGGCGATCAGCAGCAGGCCCACACCCATCACCAGCCAGGTTTCGTTGGCGTCCCAGAACGGGCCGATGGACGCGACCATGTGGTCCTTGTGGGTGTCGGTGCGAGCCAGGGGCAGCAGCATGCCCACGCCCAGGTCGTAGCCGTCCAGGGCCACGTAGGCCAGCATGGCCACGCCCATCAGCAGCCAGAACAGCAGAGGCAAGAAGGTGTCGAGTGTCATGGTGTTCATTGACCTTGCAGTGCCGCCTGGCCGGGCAGGGCAGCGGGCGCATCGGAGGTGTCGAGCGGCTTGGTGGCCATGTAGCGCAACACCCGCATGTAGGCCACCAACAGCCCGCCATAGACCACGGCATAGCCCAGCAGCGTCCAGGCCACATGGGCCGCTGGCGTGGTGGTGACCACGTCTGCCGTGCGGATCAGGCCTTGCACCACATAAGGCTGTCGGCCGATTTCGGTCACGTACCAGCCCGCCACCGTGGCCACCCAGCCGGAAAAGGTCATGGCGCTGAGCAGGGGCCACAGCCAGGGCTGGCTGATCTGGCCAGCCTGCCACCGGGCGCGCCGCAGCAGCCACACAGCGGTCCAGGAGGTCAGCAGCATCAGCACGCCCATGCCCACCATGATGCGAAAGCCGAAAAACACAGGCTTGACCGGCGGGTGTGCGCCCTTGAACTCGTTGAGGCCCTTGATCTCGCCGTCGGGTGTGTGGGTCAGGATCAGGCTGGCCAGCTTGGGGATGCCGATGGCCCAGTCGTGGCGGCCTTCGGCTTCGTTGGGCCAGGCCAGCAGCAGCAGGGGCGCGCCACGTTCGGTCTCGAACACGCCCTCCATGGCCGCGATCTTGGCGGGTTGGTGCTTCAGCGTGTTCAAGCCATGCATGTCGCCCGCCACGATCTGCAGCGGGATCAGCATGGCGGCCAGGGTCACCCCCACGCGCAACACCTTGGCTGTGCCTGCATGGGCATGACCACGCCACAGCTGCCAGGCGGCCAGCCCGGCCATCAGGAAGGCCACGGTCAGGCCCGAGGCCAGCAGCATGTGCGCCAGCCGGTAGGGGAAGCTGGGGTTGAACACAATGGCCCACCAGTCGGCCGCGTGCAGCACGCCGTTGATCTCGACATGGCCTTGCGGGGTCTGCATCCACGAATTCAGGGTCAGGATCCAGAAGGCGCTCATGGTGGTGCCGAAGGCCACCAGGAAGTTGGCCACCAGGTGGGTGCGCTCGCTGACGCGCCCGTGGCCGAACAGCATCACGCCCAGGAAGGTGGCCTCCAGGAAGAAGGCCGTCAGCACTTCGTAGCCCAGCAAGGGCCCGGCGATGTTGCCTGCGCGCTCCATGAAGCCCGGCCAGTTGGTGCCGAACTGGAAGCTCATGGTCACGCCACTGACCACGCCCAGTGCGAAGGTGAGGGCGAACACCTTGGTCCACCAGCGCCACACACCCAGCCAGGCGCGGTCGCCCGTGCGCAGCCAGCGCCAGCGCATGAACAGCAGCACCCAGCCCAGCGCGATGCTGATGGTGGGAAACAGGATGTGGAAGGTGATGTTCAGCGCAAACTGAATGCGCGACAGCAGCAGGGTGTCGAAGGTGTCCATGGCTCAGCCCTCCCGACCCACCACCTTGAGCTTGCTGGCGTAATCCAGCAGCTTGCCCACCTTGGCCCCCATCTTCATCAGGCTGGCCAGGGTGGCCGGGTCCATGCGGTTGACTTCGTTGTGCCAGGTCAGCAGCAGCTCGATCAGGTCGTGCATGCCCTGCATCCGTTCCTGGGCAATGCGGTCGTCGTCGGTGCCGGCGGGCTCCAGCAGGGCGTTGCGCAGCATGGTCAATGTGGGCTCGACTTCACGACGGCGGCGTTCTTCGGCCAGGGTGCGGAAGATCTCCCAGGGGTCGGTGGGCGCGTCGAAGTATTCGCGGCGGTCGCCTGGCTGGTGCTGCATGCGCACCAGGCGCCAGGCCTGCAGCTCTTTGAGGCCCATGCTCACGTTCGAGCGGCTGAACTCCAGCGCTTCAGCGATCTCGTCGGCGTTCACCGGGCGCGGTGACAGGTAGATCAGGGCATAAATCTGGCCCACGGTGCGGTTGATGCCCCAGCGGCTGCCCATTTCGCCGAAGTGGGAAACGAAACCGCGGACCAGGGGGGAGAGGGTGCTCATGGCGTGCCTTGCGTTGCAGTGCGGTGGTGTGTCTTTGCTCGGTGTCAAGTTTATGCTGAAGTTTCAGTAATTACTGAAAACTGAAAAAGACACCGTTGTCGACAGGCCTTTGCGTGCCACAGGCGGGTCGTCCATCGGGCCGGGGGCCGTTGGTCACGCACCTGGCGTGAGGCGGCCAGCCCAGCCAGTGCTAGAGTCCCGCCCATGTCTGAACGCCAAGATCTCCTGGGCCGGCGCATCGTGCTGGGCCTGTCGGGCGGTATCGCCTGCTACAAGTCGGCCGAACTCGTGCGACTGCTCACCCGGCATGGCGCCGAAGTGCGCGTGGTCATGACCGAAGCGGCCGAAGCCTTCATCACGGCCGTGACGATGCAGGCCTTGTCCGGCCAGCCGGTGGTGACCAGCCAGTGGGATGCCCGCGAACCCAACAACATGGCCCACATCAACCTGGGCCGATGGGCCGAGCTGGTGCTGCTGGCGCCGGCCAGTGCCGACTTCATCGCCCAGCTGGTGCAGGGCAGGGCAGGTGACCTGCTGAGCCTGCTGTGCCTGGCGCGCCCGCGTGACACCGCGCCCTTGCTGGTGGCCCCGGCCATGAACCGCGAAATGTGGTCGCACCCGGCCACCCAGCGCAATGTGGCCCAACTGCAGGCCGACGGCGCCCAGTTGCTGGGCCCGGGGCATGGCGACCAGGCCTGTGGCGAGTTCGGTGACGGCCGCATGTTGGAGGCCGCTGAACTGCTCGACGAGGTCGTGGCCTTCTTCCAGCCCAAGGTGCTCCAAGGCCGCAAGCTGCTGATCACGGCCGGCCCCACTTTCGAGCCGATCGACCCCGTGCGCGGCATCACCAACCACTCCAGCGGCAAGATGGGCTTTGCCATGGCCCGCGCCGCGGCCGAAGCGGGCGCCGAGGTCACGCTGGTGGCCGGGCCCGTGCACCTGCCCACGCCGCGTGGCGTGCGCCGCGTGAACGTGACCACCGCGCAGCAGATGTTCGACGCCGTGCTGCCCCAGGCGGCTGCGCACGATGTGTTCGTGGCCACGGCCGCGGTGGCCGACTGGCGCCCGGCCAGCCTCAGCGCGCAGAAGATCAAGAAAGAGGGTGACAAGAAAGCCACGCCCACCTTCGAGCTGACCGAGAACCCCGACATCCTGGCCGCGGTGGCCGGTTTGCCCCAGCCACCGTTCTGCGTGGGCTTCGCGGCCGAGAGCGAGAACCTGCTGGAACACGCCCGCAGCAAGCTGGTGCGCAAGAAGCTGCCCATGATCGTGGGCAACCTGGGCCCGGCCACCTTCGGCAAGGACGACAACGCCCTGCTGGTGATCGACGCCCAGCGCCACTACCCCCTGCCAGCCGATGGCAGCAGCGCCGACAAGCTCACGCTGGCCCGCCAGCTGATGGCCGACCTGGCGCAGCGCCTGTCTTCAATCTGAGTACCCCAGACCGCCCATGCCCCGCATCACCGTTGACCTGAAGATCCTCGACCCCCGCATGGCCGACCAGCTGCCAGCCTACGGCACGCCGGGCAGCGCTGGCCTGGACCTGCGCGCCTGCGTGGACGCGCCCCTGGTGCTGCAACCGGGCCAGGCCCAGCTCATCCCCACAGGGTTGTCGCTGCACCTGGCCGACCCCGGGCTGGCGGCCATGATCCTGCCGCGCTCGGGCCTGGGCCACAAGCATGGCATCGTCATGGGCAACCTGGTGGGCCTGATCGATTCCGACTACCAGGGCCCGCTGATGGTCAGCTGCTGGAACCGTGGCCAGGAAGCCTTCACCATTCAGCCCATGGACCGCATCGCGCAGCTGATCATCGTGCCTGTGGTGCAGGCTGATTTCCGCGTGGTGTCCGATTTCGGCGCGGCCACCCAGCGCGGTGAAGGCGGCTTTGGCTCCACCGGCAAGGGCTGATTGACGCCGCCGAAGGAAGGCACCTCGGCATGAAAAAGGCGCACCTCGGTGCGCCTTGCTGTTTCAGATGGGCCGCCTTGGAGACTCAGTGCAGCGTGGCACCCGGCGGCACGTCTTCGTCGGCGCCATCGCGGTCCATGGCCAGCGAGAAGATCGACTGGGCCACCGAGCCCTGCGCGATCTCTTCTTCGGTGGCTTCGCGCACGTCGGCCACACGCACCGAAATCTTCAGGGCGATGCCGGCCAGCGGGTGGTTGCCATCGAGCACCACGTGCGTGTCGTACACCTCGGTGACCGTGTAGATCACGTCGGGCGGCATGTCGGGCGTGGTCGAGCCCTTGGGCGGGCCTTCGAACTGCATGCCTTCTTCCACGTTGTCCGGGAAGATGTCGATGGCCTCGAAAAACACCAGCGCGCTGTCGTAGTCACCGAACGCGTGTTCGGGCTCCAGGAACAGCTCGGCCTCATGGCCGGTGGTCTGGCCTTCCAGGGCCTCTTCGACCTTGCCCAGCAGGTCTTCGCCGCCGTAGAAAAACTCGGTCGGCTCCATCAGTTCATCGATGAGCACTCCTTGAGCGTCCTCAAGACGCCACGTCAGGCTCACCACACAGGGGTTGCGAATGTCCATGCCCGAATCATCTCACGGCGACAATGGCGGCTGCGAACAACCCGACCTTCCAGAAAGCCATCTCGAGATGAGCACCACCCCGCGCCGATCCGTTCCAACCGCCCGAAGCACCGCCGCCACTGCGCAAGACCCCTTGCAACAGCCCACCGAACTGCTGGGGGGCTTGTCGCCCGCGGCCTTCATGAAGCGCCACTGGCAGAAAAAGCCTTTGCTGATCCGTCAGGCCGTGCCGGGGGTGAAGCCGCCCATCGACCGCAAGGCCCTGTTCGACCTGGCGGGGCGCGACGATGTGGAGTCTCGGCTGATCGTGCAGGCGGCTGGCCCAGGTGCGGGCCAGGGTGTGGCCAAAGGCAAGGCCACGGCCGACTGGCGCCTCAAGCATGGCCCGCTGGCCCGCCGGAGCCTGCCGCCCATGACCCAGCCGAACTGGACGCTGCTGGTGCAGGGGCTGGACCTGCACGTGCCAGCGGCCCATGAACTGCTGAGCCGCTTCCGTTTCGTGCCCGACGCACGCCTGGACGACCTCATGATCTCGTACGCCACCGACGGCGGCGGCGTGGGCCCCCATTTCGATTCGTACGACGTGTTCCTGCTTCAGGTGCATGGCCAGCGCAAGTGGCGCATCGGCCGCCTGAAGGACGACACCCTGGTGCCCCGCAAGCCGCTCAAGATCCTGCAGAACTTCGAGTGCGAACAGGAGTGGGTGCTGGAGCCGGGCGACATGTTGTACCTGCCTCCTCGGTGGGCGCACGACGGCATCGCCCAGGGCGAGTGCATGACCTGCTCGATCGGCTTTCGGGTGCCCGAAGCCCATGGCCTGGCGGCCGAGCTGCTGGTGCGCATTGCCGAAGGCCTGGACACCGACCAGCGTAGCCTGTACAAAGACCCGCAACAACCCGCCACCGCCGAACCCGGCCGCATGCCGGCCGATCTGCAGGCCTTCGCGGCCGACGCCGTGGCCCGAGCCCTGAAAGACCCGGCCCAGGTGCTGGCGGCGCTGGGCGAGGTCATGACCGAACCCAAGCCCAAGGTGTGGTTCGACATCGCCGACGTGCTGCCTGAAGGGGCTGGGTTGGTGCTGCACCCGGCCACACGCATGATGTACGACGACCATCGCATTTACTGCAACGGCGAGTCGTGGCGCGCCGCCGGCGCCGACGCCCGTTTGCTGCGTCGCCTGGCCGATCAACGCGCCCTGAGCGCTGCCGACGTGGCCAGGGCCAGCACGGCCGTGCGTGACCTGCTGGACCAGTTCTGTGAAGATGGCTGGGTGTTGCCCAGCGCGTGACACCTTGTATGGCCATGCCCGGCCCACCGATTCAGGAGTGCCCCATGAGCGACACCACCGACGCGTTCGACCTGTCTGCCCAGGCAGGTCGCATCGACGGCTGGCCCCATTGGCAGCAGGTGGTGCAGGCCGCCTGGCGCGAAGCCGCACAGCAGGGCGGGGAGATGTGGCTGCAAGACGCCACCTTTGCCGACTGGCCTTTGGGGTGGACCGATGCGGTGCAGGCCTGGCATGACTGGGCCGTGACACAGCGCCGCGCGCAAGCCCACTTGCTGGCACTGGATTGGGGCGCGGCGCAGCAGGCTCACCCAAGGTGGTTCCGATGGCAGCCCACCTGGACCCACCGCGTGCACTTGCGCGTGCTGCCTCAGGAGGAATTGGGCGGAATGGGCGGTTTCGGCCCCATCATGGTGCTCGGTGGCAGCCTGGCCCTGTGGCTGGACGACCCGGAGCAATGGCGTGGTGGCTGGAGCCGTTCGGCTCAGATCGTCCGCACCATGACCCAAAAGGTTGATGCGAATTTGCAACGATCCTCTGACTCGGGGGGCGCGTCAATGCTGGGCTTATAGGGACTAGCCCGAAGGCATCCTATAATAATCGTCTGTATGAGGTGTTCCATCACGGATGCCTTATCCAAGAAACACCCTTGAGTCTCGTTTCAGTGGGACTGTGGGTACGCATAGTTCCGCCAATCTTTTGACACTCCTTTTTGAGGACACAAGCATGAAAAAGTCGCTCCTGCTGGCTTCGCTGATCGCCGCTATGGCCCTGGCCGCTTGCGGCAAGAAAGAAGAAGCTGCCGCTGACGCCGCTTCGGCCGCTTCGGAAGTTGCTTCGGCCGCTGTTGAAGCTGCTTCGGCCGCTGTTGAAGCCGCTTCGGTCGCTTCGGAAGCCGCTTCGGCTGCTGTTGAAGCCGCTTCGGACGCTGCTTCGGCCGCTTCGAACTGATTCCTGTCCTCAGGGATTCGAAAGCCACCTTCGGGTGGCTTTTTTCATGGGGAGCCGGTCAGCGGGTCACCTTCGGTTGGCGCCGATCTTCCTCACCATGAAAAAACCCGGCCAAGGCCGGGTTTTTTGTCTGGCGCTCAGCGGCTCACTCGAGATTGGCGCCCAGCTGCCGGATCACTTCGCGCGCGTTGTCATCGCTCAGCGCCTTGCCTTCGCCGTTGAGCACGGTCACGCGGGCCTCGCGGTCTGAGGTGGTCAACTGGAGGCGGTAGCGTGAGACCGTGTCAGTCGGCTTGCTGCTGAACCAGTTGCCCATGCGCTCGAACAAGCCGGGCTTGTCGGCCGAACCCTTGGCGGCCAGACGGACTTCATAAAAGCCTTTCGTGCGGTCTCGGTCTTCCACCGTGAAGCCACCACGGTCGAGGGCCAGGCCCACGCGGCGCCAGGCCTGGTCGCCGTTGTCGGCGGCAAACGCCACAGCCAGACCGTTGTCGACCACACGGGCCCGTGGCGTGGTCGCTGCGGGGGCAGCAGCAGCGGCCGCTGTCTTGGTCTCGGCGGCCTTGTCTTTGGGTGCACCGAGCTTGGCCACCAGGCGCGACAGCATTTCGGCTTCGAGTTCACGGCTCGAGGGGCGGGCCTTCCAGGTGGTCGATTCCTTGCGGGCGTCGGTGTAGATCTCGATCATGCCGCGGTGGCTGATGTAGATCTCGGTGCCCTTGGCCGTGCGTTCCACGCGGGTGCGGAACTGGTCACGCTCGCCCGAGTCGTAGAGGTTGTCAAACACGCGGCCCACTAGGTCACGCAAGCCGCTGCCCTTGACTGCGACGCGGTTTTCCTTCCAGTTGGTTTCCATCAGGCCCGCGGCGGGCTGGTCGAGGGGCAACTCGAAGCCGTTGTCTTGCCAGAACTCGCGCAACAGCGGCCACACCTGTTCGGCCGGCAGGTTCACTTTCAGCCAGCGTGTCTGGCCATCGCGCTCCAGGCTCACCCCGGCTGCAGCCTGTGCCACCTGCTCGGCGTTGCCGACGTTGCCACTGGCCTGGGCCTGGCTGAACGCCGTGGCCGATACAGCGCCTGTGCTCGACTGCGTGTAGCGAGCCTGACCTGAGAGCTGGCTCAGGTCAGGCGGCACTTCCAGGTTGACCGTCTTGGTGCCCGAGCTGCGGTAATCGACCTTGTCACCGGCGACGAGGTCTCCCACGGTGGAGCAGCCCTGGAGCAGGCTGAGGGCGCAGGCCGAGGCGATCAGGGCCAGTCGGCCGGGTTTCTTGACAGTCAGCATGGAGGCAATCAGTTGCTAGAGGGAGGGTTCAGAGCACGCCCGATTCGCGCAGGGCGGCGTCCACCAGGGCCTGGCCCGACTCGGTGAGCGGTGTCAGGGGCAGACGCAGGGCGCCACCGGCCTTGCCCATGCGCTGCAGGGCCCATTTGACCGGGATGGGGTTGGGTTCACAGAACAGCTGCTTGTGCAGCGGCAGCAGTTTGAAATGCAGTTCCTGGGCCAGCTTGGCGTCACCGGCCATGGCGGCCTTGCACAGTTGGGCCATGCCCTTGGGCGCCACGTTGGCGGTGACCGACACGTTGCCCGAGCCGCCCATCAGCATCATGGCCACGGCGGTCGGGTCGTCGCCCGAATAGATGCCAAAACCCTTGGGGGCGTTGCGGATCAGCCAGCAGGCGCGCTCGATGTTGCCGGTGGCTTCCTTCACGCCGAAGACTCCCGGCAGGCTGGCGCAGCGGACCATGGTCTCGACGCTCATGTCGGCCACGCTGCGGCCGGGCACGTTGTAGAGCATCGTGGGGATGTCCACCGCTTCGGTGATGGCCTTGAAGTGCTGGTAGATGCCCTCTTGGGTCGGCTTGTTGTAGTACGGCACGACCTGCAGGGTGCAGTCGGCACCGACCTTCTTGGCATAGCGGGTCAGCTCGATGGCTTCCGCAGTGGAGTTGGCGCCGGCGCCTGCCATGATGGGCACACGGCCAGCAGCCTGCTCAACAGCGACGCGGATGATCTCGCAGTGCTCTTCGACATTGACCGTGGGCGATTCACCGGTGGTGCCGACCACGCCGATCACGTCGGTGCCTTCGGCAATGTGCCAGTCGATCAGGCTGCGCAGGGCGGCGTAATCGACGCTGCCGTCTTCATGCATCGGGGTGATCAGCGCAACGATGCTGCCAAGAATCGGTTTCATGTACTTTCCTTTGATTCGAGGATTCTAATGGGGCACACCTGCTTTTTATGGCGCGCGCGAGCGCAAAGACGGCGGGGCGTTGAGTGGCACGTGAAGGGCAGGTGAAAGGTGTTCAGCCGCTGCTGCACAAGGCCCAGAGGGCCTGCAGATCGAAGGCAGCGGGGCCCAGAAAGTACCATGCAAACACCCCGGCCAGCATCAGCAGGATCACGAGTCTGAACAGCCAACGGTTGATGTGTGCCATGGGTTGACCGGGCCTGGTTTCCTGGTGTCCGAATGGGCTCAAACCGCCTGCAGGCGACTGCGAGGTGTTTCGGTTTCGCGCACCGGCAGATTGAGCAGGGCGGCCCCGAAGCTCAGGGCAATGGCGGCCCACCACACCACCTGGTAGCTGCCGGTGTGGTCGTAAAGCTTGCCGGCCGTCCATACGCCCAGGAAGGAGCCCATCTGGTGGGACAGGAACACCAGTGCGCCCAGCATGGACAGGAACCGGACCCCCAGCATCTGCGCCACGATGGCGTTGGTGGGTGGTACGGTGGAAAGCCACAGAAAGCCCATGCATGCAGCGAACAGCCCGACGCTCAGTGCGGTCGGGGGCTGGCTGATGAAGGCGAGCATCACCACACCGCGCAGGGCGTAGATGCCCGCCAGGATCCAGGCCTTGCGCACCCGTTGGCCCAGCCAGCCCACGAAGTAGCTGCCGAAAATGTTGAACAGGCCGATCAGGGCCAGGCCTGTGGTGGCCACGCCAGGCGGCAAGGCATGGTCTTTCAGGTAGCTGGGCAGGTGCACGCCGATGAAGGCCAGCTGGAAGCCGCACACGAAGTAGCCGGCTGTGAGCAGGAGGTAGCTCGGGTGGGAGAAGGCTTCCCGAAGGGCCAGGCCGGCATGCAACGGCTCCCCGTTGGGGCCTCTGTTCGGGTGTGCGCCGGTGCGGCGGTCGGTCTGATGTGTCGCGGTGAGGGCCGGGGCCACGCCATGGCCTGTGGCCGGGCGGTCGTGCCGCAGCAGCCAAGCCAGCGGCGCCAGGCTCAGCGCCACCAGGGCCAGGCTCCAGAGTGCCCCCTGCCAGCCTTGCCAACCGATCAGGGTGCTGGACACCGGCACCATCAGGAACTGCCCGAAAGAGCCCGCGGCGGCCGTGATCCCCATGGCCCAGGAGCGTTGCTCGGCCGGCACGTGGCGACCGATGGCCCCGTAGACCACGGCGTAGGTGCTGCAGGCCTGCGCCACACCGATCAGCACGCCGGTGGTGGCCATGAGCTGCCAGGTGGTGCTGGCCAGCGACATGCCCAGCAAGCCCAGTGGGTAGAGCAGGGCGCCCAGCAGCACCGGGCGGGTGGCGCCTTGCCGGTCTGCCCACCAACCGACCAGCGGCCCGGCGACGCCCCACATCAGGTTCTGCACGGCCATGGCCAGCGAATAGGTTTCGCGGCTCCAGCCGCGCTCCAGGCAGATGGGTTGCAGCCACAGGCCGAAGCCATGGCGGATGCCCATGGACAGCGTCACGATCAGGGCACCGCATGCCAGGAGCTGAAAAATCGAGAGCGATGCGTTGCGTGGGCCTGGGTTCATGGGCGGGTCTTTCAGGACGGCCACGACGGCGTCGGCCATCCGGCGCCCGTCTCAGACCTGCATGTTCATGATATCCGTGTACGCCTGAACCAGTTTGTTGCGGAATTGAACCGCCGACTGAAAGCCCAGCTGGGCCTTCTGCATGGCCACCATGGTTTCTTCCAGGCTGACCGTGGGGTTGTCGAACTGCACCTCGCGCTGCATGGTGCTCGCGGTGCCTTGCGCCTTGCTGATGTCTTTCAGGGCCTGCGAGAACGTGGTCTGGAAGCTGGCTTCCGGCTTCTGCACGGCTGCGCCGCCCAAGGCGCCTGCAGCGGCCTTGGCCTGCACGCGGGCGGCCACGTCGGCCATGCCTGCACTGGAGGCGGCCTTCGCGAAATCAAAGGGCTTCAGTTTCAGATCCATGGTGCCGATACCTGTCAGGGCGCGATGGAGGTCATCGCAGTGGCCACATCCTACGAAAAAGCACCCTGTCTCGATGGCAGGAAGTGGATCGCATTTGGGCGGCTGTTCCCGGCACTTTTGCCCGGTTGCTCTCCGAATAATGGGCTCGTCTTGGCGGCTTTGCGGCATCGTGTGGTTTCGGTGCGCATGGCTGCACCGGAATGCCCATGGACGTCACGCTCGCACAACCTCAAGCTCTCGCGACCTCGCCCGCCTCACCGGTGGCCGTGGTCGAGGCCCCGCCGCCTGAAGGATTCGTTCAGCGCGTGATGGCCTTGTCGCCTCAGCGCAAGATGATGCTGGGCGGTGGTCTGGCCGCGCTGGTGGCCCTGACGTTGATGATGGTGGTCTACAGCCACCAGCCCGACTACAAGGTGCTCTACACCAACTTGTCGGACAAAGACGGCGGCGCCATCCTGGCGCAGTTGCAGCAGATGAACGTGCCCTACAAGCACGCCGATGGCGGTGCGGCCATCCTGGTGCCGGCCGACAAGGTGCATGACGTGCGCCTGAAGCTGGCCACGGCCGGCTACCCCAAGGGTTCGGTCGTGGGCTTCGAGTTGATGGAAACCCAGAAGTTCGGCGTGACCCAATTCCAGGAGCGCCTGAATTTCCAGCGCGGCCTGGAAGGTGAGCTGACCCGGTCGATCCAGGCGCTGTCGGGCGTCGAGAGCGCCCGAGTGCACCTGGCGCTGCCCAATCAGAATGGATTTTTCCGGGAACAGCAAAAGGCCTCGGCCTCGGTGGTGCTGACGCTGCACCCTGGCCGCGTGCTCGACAAGGGCCAGATCGCAGGCATCGTGCACCTGGTGTCGTCCAGCGTGCCCGAGATGTCGCCCAAGGCCGTGAGCGTGGTCGATCAGTCGGGCAGCCTGCTGGCCGGCATGGCCGAGGGCATGCAGGACAACAGCAACAGCGGCCTGGACGCGCAGCAACTGCTGTATGTGCGCCAGATGGAAAACAAGCTCACCGACCGCGTGCGAGAGCTGCTGGAGCCTGTGGTGGGCAAGGACAACCTGCGCGCACAGGTCACCGCCGACATCGATTTTTCACAGATCGAGTCGACCGCCGAAGAATACAAGCCCAATCAGAACGTGAACACGGCCGCGGTGCGCAGCCAGCAAAGCAGCGAACAGATGGGCGCTGGCGGCAATGCCAACGCCACCGGTGTGCCGGGGGCGATGAGCAACCAGCCGCCCACGCCTGCCACGGCGCCGGTGAACGGCGCCTCGGCCCCGCTGCAGGGAGCACCTGGCGCCAATGGTGCGGGCGGCACGATGCGCCGTGACAACGTCACCAACTATGAGGTCGATCGCACCGTGCGCGTCACCCGCAACAGCACGGGCAATGTGCGGCGACTGACGGCCGCCGTGGTGGTCAACCACATCACCAAGACCGACGCGAAGGGCAAGACCACCACCGAGCCGCCCACTCAGGAAGAGCTCGACAAGCTGACGGCCCTGGTCAAGGAAACCGTGGGCTTCAACGAGCAGCGGGGTGATTCGGTCAAGGTGGTGGCGGCTCCCTTCCAGCCGGTCAAGGACGACGTGGTCGAGGTGCCCTTCTACAAGCAGCCCGAGATGATCGACCTGCTCAAGACCTTGGCCCTGCCTCTGGCCTTCATGGGCTTGGCCGGCATCGTGGTGTTTGGCGCCATCAAGCCTGCGTTGCAGGCTGCCAAGCCCCTGCCGCCCGTCGAGCCCGAGAAGGCGACAGCTGGCCTGAATGCGGTGGTGGACGACGCCAACGACCTGCCCGAGCTGACCGCCCTGGGCCCCGACGGACAACCGCTGCAAGGCGCGGCTGCTCAAGCCGCCCTGGCCGAGGGCCAGAACCTGCCTGCCCTGGAAGGCCCCGACACCGACCCCCGTCTGGTCAGCGCCCGGAAGCTGGCCAAGGACAACCCCGTGGCCATGGCAACGCTGATGCGTGGCTGGATCAACAACGACGCGTGACGAGCAAGCATGGACGAACAAGGACTGGAAGACGCCGCCATCCTGCTGATGTCGCTGGGTGAGGAAGAAGCGGCTGAAGTGTTCAAACAGCTCACCCCGAAAGAGGTTCAAGGGCTGGGCGAGACCATTGCCAAGCTGAAAACGGTGTCCAAGGAACGCGTCGAGTCGGTGCTGGACCGGTTCGCCGGGGAGGCCACCGACATGGGTGCGCTGGTGGCCGACACCGACGAGTACGTCAAGTCGGTGTTGCGCAAGGCCCTGGGTGACGAAAAGGCCAACCTGCTGATCGACCGCATCCTGCAGGGCGAAGACACCACCGGCATCGAAAGCCTGAAGTGGATGGATGCGGCCTCGGTGGCCGAAATGCTGCGCAACGAGCACCCGCAGATCGTGGCCGCCATCCTGGTGCACCTCGACCCGGACCAGGCCTCTTCGGTGCTGAAGTCGTTCACGGAGCGGCACCGCAACGAGGTGATGATCCGCATCGCCACGCTGGACGGCATCCAGCCGAATGCGCTGAAAGACCTCAATGAGGTGCTGTCTCGCGTGCTGGCTGGAGGCGTGCAGGTCAAGCGCCAGTCGCTGGGTGGGGTCAAGCCCGCAGCCGAAATCATCAACATGATGGGCTCGGCACTGGAGACCTCCATCCTGGATTACATCCGAGAATCGGACGGCGACCTGGCCCAGAAGATCCAAGACAACATGTTCGTGTTCGACGACCTGGGCAAGCTCGACGACAAGGGCTTCCAGTCGCTGCTCAAGGAAGTGCAGACCGAATCGCTCATCATCGCGCTCAAGGGGGCTTCGCCCGAGATCCGCGAGAAGGTGTTCAAGAACATGTCCAGCCGCGCGGCCGAAACCCTGCGCGAAGACCTGGAATCTCGCGGGCCGGTGAAGTTGTCTGAAGTCGAGTCCGAGCAGAAGGAAATGCTCAAGATCGTGAGACGCCTCGCCGACGAAGGCCAGATCGTGCTGGCCGGCGGAGGAGACGATGAGTACGTCTAAACAGCCACCCGGCGGTTCCAGCTACGCGCGGTTCATCCCGCGCGAAGAGCTCAAGGGCTTTTCGGCCTGGAACCCCGCGTCGCTGGAAAGCCCGGGCAGCACCCGTCCAGCCCCTGGCGAATCACCGGCGGGTGGTGGCGTGCACAAAGCTCCTTTTGCCTCGCGTGTGGCCCAGCAGGAGGGTGACACGGCGGTGGCAGCCAAGCCAGCGGCGCCCCGTGCTGCGGCGCCCGCCGGGGCCTCTGCTGCAGGCCAGGCCGGTGCCCGAAGCCACGTGGAGCCCCTGGTGCCCACACGCGCGGGAAGTCCGGCACCGCAACCGGCTGCGCGACCTGCGGGCCCGGCGTCTGCGCCTGCCATGGCACAGGCGCCCAGTGCGAAAGCGGGTGCACACAGCGGCAGCACTGCAGCCGCGCCTGAACCTGCTCAGCCCGCCACACCACCCGAACCCACCGTGCCGCAGGCCCAGGTGGACGTGCTGGTGAAGGAGTCCCGTCAGTCGGGTTACCAGGACGGCTACCGCGATGGCCTGGCCGCGCTGGAAAGCTACAAGGCCACGCAATCGGCCCAGATGGCCGCCTTCATGTCCGATCAGGTGGGCGCCATGGTCGCTGACCTGCACCAGCGCCTCGAACAGCTGGAAGCGCAGCTCTCAGGCCGCATTGCCGGGGTGGCGCTGGAGCTGGCCCGACAGGTGGTGCGCAGCGAAATCACCCAGCGCCCCGAACTGATCGTGCAGGTGGCGGAAGACGCCATGGCCGCCTTGCTGGCCAGTGCCCGCGACGTGACCTTGCGCATGAACCCCGAAGACCTGCGCGTGGCGCAGGGTTCTCTGGAAGACGCGCTGGCCACACGAGGCGCCCGAGCCGTGGCCGACCCCCAAGTGGCCCCCGGTGGCTGTGTGGTCGAGTCGGACATTGCGGTGGTGGACGCCAGCGTGCAGGCCCGCTGGGGCCGTGCCGCAGCCGCCATGGGCAGTGCCATGCCCTGGGAAGAGCGCCAGGGCAGCCGTGCTGCACCCGCGGCCGCAACGCCATCTGCAGCACCCACTGCCGACGATGACGACTTGACCTGGGATGACCTCGACGCCATCGACCCACCGCCTTCCACCGGAGACGCGCCATGAACATGCCCATTCGCGCTGGCCATGACGTGGCCATGGACCGCTGGCACCGGTTCCTGCAGGACCTGGATGCCTGTGCCAGCGCCCCGCAGCCCCTGGAAAACGAAGGCAAGCTGGTGAAGGTGGCCGGCCTGGTGCTGGAAGCTGCCGGCGTGCGTCAGCCCGTGGGGGCGGTGTGCGAGATCCATTCCGACATGCGCCGCGAGGCCGCGGTGCTGGCCGAGGTGGTGGGTTTCACGGGTGACCGCGCCTACCTCATGCCCACGGCCGAGGTGCATGGCCTGGCCAGCGGTGCACGCGTGGTGCCCCGCAGCCTGCCCATCAACCCACCTTTGCTGGGCCGCCCCAGCCACCCCTGGCGCCGCAGTGAAGACCGTACGCGCCATTTGCCGATTGGCAGCGGGCTGCTGGGCCGCGTCATCAACGCCGAGGGCGAGCCCATGGACCGTCAGGGCCCTTTGAACCTTGTGCGCAGCGAACCGTTGGTGCGCCGCCCGATCAATGCCATGGAGCGCGACCCGGTGCGCCTGCCGCTGGACACGGGCGTGCGCGCCATCAACTCGATGCTGACCGTCGGTCGTGGGCAGCGCATCGGCCTGTTCGCCGGTTCCGGTGTGGGCAAGTCGGTGCTGCTGGGCATGATGGCCCGCTACACGCAGGCCGATGTCATCGTGGTGGGCCTGATCGGTGAGCGCGGTCGCGAGGTCAAGGAATTCATCGAAGACATCCTGGGCGAAGAGGGTCTGGCCCGTTCGGTGGTGGTGGCCGCTCCAGCCGACGCGCCACCGCTGACCCGCATGCAGGGTGCGGCTTATGCCACCGCCATTGCCGAGCATTTCCGCGATCAGGGCCTGCACGTGCTTCTGCTCATGGATTCGCTGACCCGCTATGCCATGGCCCAGCGCGAAATCGCCCTGGCCATTGGGGAGCCGCCCGCCACCAAAGGCTACCCGCCCAGCTGCTTTGCCAAGCTGCCCCAGCTGGTCGAGCGCAGCGGCAATGGCCTGAACGGACATGGCTCGATCACGGCCTTCTATACCGTACTGTCGGAAGGCGACGACCAGCAGGACCCGATTGCCGATGCGGCCCGTGCCATCCTGGACGGCCACATCGTGCTGTCGCGTGAATTGGCCGAAGCGGGGCACTTTCCTGCCATCGACATCGAACGCTCGGCTTCGCGCGTGATGCACAACGTGGCCGACCCCGTGCACATCGATGCCTCACGGCGCTTCCGCCAGCTGTGGTCACGCTACAGCAAGGCCAAAGACCTCATCCAGTTGGGCGCCTACACCCCCGGCAGCGACCCCGAGCTGGACATGGCCGTGCGCGCGCATTCCCGCATGGTGGCAATGCTTCAACAAGACATGCATAGCCCGGCCACTTTGGCCGACAGCGTCGGGCAGCTGCGTGACATCGTTCAAGGGTGAAGTCCCGTGAGCACAGGAGTGAACTTTGAGCAGTCCGCAGCAACCACTGATCGCCTTGCTGGAGCAGGCCCAGGCCGCCCGAGACGAGGCGTTTGCGCAGTTTGAAAGTGGTCGCCGTGCGCATGACACCGCAAGGCAACAACTGCAGTCCCTTCACGATTTTCGCAAGCAGTACCAGGACCGCTGGCAACAGCAATTCAGTCACAGTGGCGGCATGGAGATCATGCGCTGCTACCAGGATTTCATGACCCGCATGACCGACGCAGAGTCAGAGCAGCAGCGCCGCACCGAAGCCGCCAGGGTGTACATGGAGCGCTGTCAGGCCGTGCTGATCGAACGCGAACGCAAGGTGGCTGCGGTTGACAAGTTGCTGGACCGGCGCGAACGTGAGCAGGCTCTCAAGCAGGACCGCCGTGACCAGAAAGCCACCGATGAGATGGCCGCGCGCCTGTATGCGTCGGCCCGCAGTGCCTCCAGCAGTCCGCTGAACTGAACGCCAACGTCCGCCGGACGGACACAGCCCGAGGGTTGACCATGACCACTCCCCGCACCAACAGCCAGGTTTCCAGCCACGCCGCCAGCCTGGAGGCCCTCTTGCAGCAGACCCAGGGCACAGGCCGCAACAGCACGTCAGGCGATGCCGCTGCCTTCCAGCGATGGATGCAACAGTACCGCCAGCCCGATGCACCGGCGGCTTCACCCCAGGCCATGCCCGCAGCGCGCGTGGTGCAGGCCCATGTGGCAGGCCGTTCGCCATCGGTCCGTGACGGGCAGACCGTTGGCGCCGACCTTCAGCCGTCCAACATCACCCAGGCGGACACCGCTGGCGAAACTGCATCTCCTGCGCAGGTTAATGGGCAGGCCAATGGGCAGGCAAATGGGCAGGCCAGTCGCATGGCCAGCAAGGAGCTGCGCAAAAACACCAGCACAGCGCGTGCGCCGGAGCAGGGCAAGGCGGCCAAGGCCGATGGCGCATCCAAGCCCAACGCCAATGCCGCAGCCGAGGGCGCCGAAAAGGCGGGCGAGGCCAGCGATGCTGGAGAGGCCGTGCGGTTTCAGACCGCCCAAGGCGAGGCCATGGCCTGGGTCAAGGAGCTGCCTGTGCCTGATGACGTGGCGGCCAGCGACCCGGCGGCCATGCTGGCCTGGCTGGCGTCACTGCAAAGCCCGGCACAGCCGGGCGCCCAGGCGTTGACAGATGCCGAGGCAGGCGCTCGAGCGGCAGGCCTGCCACCTGCCCAGGGCGACACGTCGGGTTGGCAGCCCAGGGGGGCATCAGGTGCAGAAGCGCTCGCGATGCAGGCCCTTCAACGCGGTCAGGCCGGCGGCAACTCGGACACGGGGAATGGCCGTGGCAATGGGACCTCCGCAGACGAGGGCGGAGCCCTGCCGCTGCGTGCGATGGGCCTGGACGAAACATCTTCTGCTGCGGGTGATGCAGCGGCGGCCAGCTTCGCCTCGGCTTTGCAGCGCGAACTGCAGCCTCTGAGCGCGCCCCGCAGTGAGGGCGCCACTCGCCATTACACCGGCACCTTGCACACGCCCATGGAGAGCCCGGCCTTCACCCAGGCCCTGAGCGATCGCGTTGCTTTCTGGGTCAATGGCCCAGCCGCCGATGGCCCCATGACCGCCGAACTGCGGCTGAATCCGGCCGAGATGGGCCCGGTTCACATCCGCATCGAACTGGACGGCCAGAACGCCCACATCGACTTTGCGGCAGCAGCGGCAGAAACGCGTGAGGCCATCGAGGCCAGCCTGGGCCAGCTGTCTTCGGCGCTGGAGGAGTCGGGCCTGAAGCTGTCGGGCGGCGGCGTGTCAGACCAGACGCCACAGCAGCAGGCCTGGGCCCAGGCAGCTGCAGGCCAGCCAAACGGTGGCCAGGGCACATCCGGTCGCCAGGGGCGTGAGCCCGAAGTCCGCTGGGTCAGCGCTGGCGTGGCCGATGGGGTGTCTGAAAGCCTGGGTGCACGGCCCCTGGGATCGAGTCGTCCTGGCGGCCTGGACCTCTATGCCTGACCCTCTGTGAACGATCAACCCGGTTTCCGCGGGCCTTATTGGCACATTGCAAAAAGGCCGGGCTCCGAATAATCGAACTCAGTTCATCGACGGAGAGATCACCATGTCAGCCGCACCTGCTCCCGCTCCGGCCGCACAAGGCGAAGCCCCTGCGGGCGGAGGCAAGAAGAAGCTTGTCATCATCGGTGCGGCCGTGGCTGTGCTGCTGCTGGGCGGCGGTGGCGGCGCGTTCTACATGATGAAGAAGAAGGCGGCTGAAGCCGAGGCCGCTGCTGCTGAAGGCGAAGACGGTGGCCACGAAGAGGCGCACGCCAAGCCGGCCAAGAAAGCCGCGCCCAAGCCCGACAAGGATGCCAAGGCCAGTCCGCCAGCCTTCGTGCCGCTGGACCCGTTCATTGTCAACCTGACCGATCGCGACACCGACCGTTATGCCCAGATCGGCCTGAACCTGCAGGTCGATGACCCCAAGGTGGCTGACGAAATGAAGGTGTACATGCCGGCCATCCGCAACAGCATCCTGCTGATCTTGTCGCACAAGAGCTCGGAAGAGCTGCTCAGCCCGGAAGGCAAGGAAACGCTGGCCGACGAGATCAAGCGCGATGCGGCCCGCGCCATGGGTTACGTCATCGAAGACCCGGACGACGAAGAAGAAGAGGAAGAAAACCCCAAGAAGAAAAAGAAGAAGCGCAAGAAGGTCGAGTCCTACAACCCCATCGTCCAGGTGCACTACTCCACGTTCGTCATCCAGTGACGAATCCCCCAGGCCAGCAGGCAGTGTGAACGGCCATGAGCAACCAGATCCTGTCGCAAGACGAAGTCGATGCCCTGTTGCAGGGCATCACAGGCGAAAGCCAGAAACTGGAACAGGAAGATGTTCCCAAGGAAGGCATTCGCGACTACGACCTGGCCAATCAGGAACGGATCGTCCGTGGGCGCATGCCCACCATGGAGATCATCAATGAGCGCTTCGCCCGAAACATCCGGGTGGGGCTGTTCAACCTGATCCGCAAGTCGCCCGAAGTGTCGGTGGGTGGCATCAAGGTGCAGAAGTACAGTGCCTTCCTGCGCGAGATCGTGGTGCCCACCAACTTCAACATCATGGCGGTGCGTCCCCTGCGTGGCTCGGGTCTGGTGGTGTGTGACCCGACCCTGGTATTCGCCATCATCGATTCGCTGTTCGGTGGGGCCGGCAAGTTCCACACCCGCATCGAAGGCCGCGATTTCTCGCCCACCGAGCAGCGCGTCATCCTGCGCCTGGTGGAAGTCATCAGCGCCGAATACGCCAAGGCCTGGAAGGGCATCTACCCGATCGAGCTGGAGTACCAGCGCTCGGAGATGCAGCCGCAGTTCGCCACCATCGCCACACCCAGCGAGATCGTGGTGTGCACTTCTTTCACGCTCGAAATTGGTGACACCAGCGGCACCATCCACTTCTGCATTCCTTATTCCACCTTCGAGCCCATCCGTGACATCCTGTATTCGTCGATCCAGGGTGACTCGACCGAACCCGACCGTCGCTGGGTGAAGCTGCTGAGCCGCGAGATCCAGTCGGCCACCGTGAACCTGGTGGCCGACCTGGCCCATGCACCGGCCACGGTCGAGCAGCTGCTGGCGCTCAAGCCTGGCGACTTCATCGAACTGGACCTGAACCCCCTGGTGGAAGCCAAGGTCGACGGCGTGCCGATCATGGAGTGCTACTACGGCACCTCGAACGGCAAGTACGCCCTGCGGGTGGAAAACATGCTGACCAACACCGGGCTGACCTGGCTTGGAGAACAGACCCATGAGTGACAACGAATTCCCCCCAAGCGACGGCGGCGGCGAGCAAGACGCCATGGCGGCCGAATGGGAAGCTGCACTGGCCCAGCAAACCTCCGGCGGTGCAGCCACCGCCACGGCCACGGAAGTGACCGAAGCTGCCCCGCAGGTCACCCCGGCCACCTTCGCCAATTTCGGTTCGTCGCCTGCGCCCCAGACGCAGAACGACCTGAACATGATCCTGGACATCCCCGTGCAGCTCACGGTGGAGCTGGGTCGCACGCGCATCCCCATCAAGAACATCCTGCAGCTGGCGCAGGGCTCGGTGGTGGAACTCGATGCCCTGGCTGGCGAGCCCATGGACGTGCTGGTCAACGGCTTCCTGATCGCCCAGGGTGAGGTGGTGGTGGTGAACGACAAGTTCGGCATCCGCCTGACCGACATCGTGACCCCTTCCGAACGCATGCGGCGCCTGAGCCGCGGCATGTGAGCCTGACCGGCCCCTGGAGCCCCATTTCATGCAATCTGCCGGCCTGATGATGTTCTGGTTCGTGGTGGTGCTGGCGCTGATCCCGGCCACCCTGTGGCTGCTCAAGCGCTCGGGCTGGCAGCCCAAAGGTGCAGTGCCTGCTGCCCACAGCATCAAGACACTGGCGCAGTTGGGCCTGGGCCCGGGCCAGCGGATCATGACCATCGAGGTGGGGCAGGGCGCCGAGGCCACCCGCCTGGTGATCGGCGTGACCGCTCACAGCATCCAGACCCTGCATGTGCTGCACGCAGGCGCGGGCCAGCCGGCCTTCGCCCAGGCACTGGCTCAACAGGTGAACCATGCAGCGGCGGCTGCTGCTGTTCAGGGAGATGCCGCATGAAGCGCCCCCTCCAGGCTCTGACACTGGGCGCCTTGATGGCCTTGCCCCTGCTGGCCACCGCCCAGACCGCCAGCCCTCCGGCCACTTTGCCCTTGCTGGTGGGGCAGGGGGGTGGTGGCAGCTATTCGGTGCCCATCCAGACCCTGCTGTTCTTCACGACCCTGGGTTTCCTGCCGGCCATCCTGCTGATGATGACGGGCTTCACCCGCATCGTGATCGTGCTGGGTCTGGTGCGCCAGGCCATCGGCACACCCACGGCGCCACCCAACCAGGTCATCATTGGCCTCTCGCTCTTCCTGACCCTGTTTGTCATGGGGCCTACCATCGACAAGGTCTACAAAGATGCCTACGAGCCATTCTCGGCCGGCCAGATCAGCTTCAACGAGGCGCTGGAGCGTGGCCAGGTGCCCATGCGCAGCTTCATGGGCAAGCAGACCCGCCAGTCCGACCTGGAGCTGTTCGCCAAGCTGGCCAAGCATTCCGGTGAACTCAAGCCCGAGACTGTGCCCTTTCGCGTGCTGGTGCCCGCCTTCGTCACCAGTGAACTCAAGTCGGCCTTCCAGATCGGCTTCCTGATCTTCATTCCCTTTCTGGTGATCGACATGGTGGTGGCCAGCGTGCTCATGAGCCTGGGCATGATGATGCTCTCGCCCGTGATGGTAGCCTTGCCCTTCAAGCTGATGCTGTTCGTGCTGGCCGATGGCTGGAACCTGCTGCTCGGCTCGCTGGCCGCCAGCTTTGCCACCTGAACCCCACGAGGCCCCCATGGACCATCAACAAGTGCTCACCATCGCCCGAGACGGCCTGCTGGTGCTGCTGACCGTGGTGGCGCCGCTGCTGGTGGTGGTGCTGGGTGTGGGCCTGGTGGTCAGCATCCTGCAAGCGGCCACGCAGATCCATGAACAGACCTTGTCGTTCGTGCCCAAGCTGCTGGCGGCCTTTGCCACGCTGGGCATTGCCGGCCCCTGGATGCTGCAGACCCTGGTCGACTTCATTCGCCAGACGCTGATGAACATCCCGAACGTGGTGGGCTGAGCCCGCAGCCCCTCGCATCGGCCTCATCCCATGATCACCTTCACCGAAGCCCAGGTCATGGCGTGGATCACGCCCTGGCTGTGGCCTTTTTTGCGTTTGATGGGCCTGTTCACCACGGCCCCGGTGCTGTCGCTCAAAGGCATTCCCCGCCGCGTGAAGATCGGCCTGAGCCTGCTGGTGGTGGTGGCCGCGCAACCCTCCATGCCCGAGATGCCGCCCATCGACCTGAACTCGCGCATGGCCTTCACGGTGGCGCTGCAGCAGGTGCTGATCGGGCTCACCGTGGGCTTTGCGGCCCGCATCGTGTTCGCAGCCATCGAGTTTGCGGGTGAAATCGTCGGCTTGCAGATGGGCCTGAACTTCGCGGCCTTCTTCGACCCGGTCATGGCCACGCAAAGCACCAGCATCAGCCGCTTTTACGGCACGGTCGCCGCCTGGCTGTTCGTGGTGATGAACGGCCACTTGCTGCTGACGGCGGCCATGGTGCAAAGCTTCCATGCCTTCCCGGTGGCCGCCGAGCCCCTGGCTTTCTTGAAAGAACTCCAACCCCAGGTGTGGGGCGCCGAGGTGTTCAAGCTGGGGCTGTGGGTGTCGCTGCCCATCGTGGCCATGCTGCTGCTGGTCAACCTGGTGCTGGGCGTGGTGGCCCGTGTTGCGCCCCAGATGAATGTCTTCTCGGTGGGCTTTCCCATCACCATTGGCGTGGGCCTGACCGGGCTGTGGTTGACCCTGCCCATGATGCAGGTGCCATTTTCGGCCGCCATCGAGCGCATGCTGGGCCTGTTCGGCTGACAGACTTCATTCGGCGAACAGCGAGCGCCAGGCCCGCACCCGCCAGCGCCAAAGGCACCGAGGCAGGTTCTGGCACCGAACTGACCCTCAACTTGAGCAAATAGGCCCCACCACCAGTGAGGTCGGCATCGGTGCCTCCTGCCCAGCCGCTGACTGTGGCGGCGTAAGTGCCGGGGGCAAGCCGCCCCTCCCAGTACAGCGATTCACGCAGGTCATAATCCAAGCTGGACCACAGGGCCACCTGGGTCGCACTGACAGGGTCTGACAGGTCGTTGCCCAGAATGGCTGGATGTTGCCCTGCACCCACCAGAGACGGTGCGGCGCCATGGGGCAAGGCATACAAGGCCAGCTGGAGTCCCGTGATGCCGTGCCGAGCCTGCGTGGATGCAAGATGTGTCTGGGGAAGCAGCCACAAGAAGCTCAGTGCGTCTGCGCTGTTCACCTCAAACTGGAAGACATCCACGAACGGTCCGTTGGGGTGCACCACCGGCCCAGTCAGCAGATAAGGCGCAGGTGTTGGCGTGTTCAGTGTCAGGGTGATGGCCTCTGCCGTGGCTTGACAAACGGCCATCACAGTTCCCAGCAACACAGTGCGGACAACATGCATAGGGCCTCCCCTGTTTTCTTGAACTGATGTGGACCGTATCACGCCGCCTGCACTTTCACCCATCCCAAAGCATAGGGGGGGCAGTTCGTGGAAGAATTCAGGGATGTCTGCGAAGCCGAATGCCAAGGCGCCTGCCGCCAAAACCGCCACCCAGCCTGCCGCCTACGGCGAGGGCTCGATCCGCGTGCTCAAGGGTCTGGAGCCCGTCAAGCAGCGGCCGGGCATGTACACCCGCACCGACAACCCCCTGCACATCATCCAGGAGGTGATCGACAACGCGGCCGATGAGGCCCTGGCGGGGCACGGCAAGCGCATCGCGGTCACACTGCACGCCGACGCGTCCATCAGCGTCGAAGACGACGGCCGCGGCATCCCGTTCGGCATTCACCCGGAAGAAGGCGTGCCGGTGGTCGAAATTGTCTTCACCCGCCTGCACGCAGGCGGCAAGTTCGACAAGGGCTCCGGCGGCGCCTACAGCTTTTCGGGCGGCCTGCACGGTGTGGGCGTGAGCGTGACCAACGCACTGTCCACCCGCCTGCAAGTGGGTGTTTACCGCGACAAGCAGTTCGCCAGCATCGCGTTCAGTGGTGGTGACGTGATCGAGCCCGTGGCCGTGCGGCCCGCCACCAGCGGTGACCGGAAAAACGGCACCACCGTGCGCGCCTGGCCTGACCCCAAGTACTTCGAAAGCGCCGAATTGCCCCGCGCCGAGCTGGTGCACATGCTGCGCAGCAAGGCCGTGCTGATGCCGGGCGTGACCATCACGCTGACCATCGAAAAAACCGGCAAAGAGCCTGAGGTTCAGACCTGGCTGTACAAGGGCGGTCTGCGTGACTACCTCACCCAGACCCTGAATGCCGAGGCCGTGATCCCGTTGTTCGAGGGCGAGCAGTATGCCGGTGGCAACGAGAGCGAGAACTTTGCCGAAGGCGAGGGCGCGGCCTGGTGCGTGGCCTTCACCGAAGAAGGCGCGCCCATGCGCGAAAGCTACGTCAACCTGATTCCCACGGTGGCAGGCGGCACGCACGAGGCCGGCCTCAAAGACGGCCTGTTCAATGCCGTCAAGGGCTTCATCGAGATGCATTCGTTGCTGCCCAAGGGTGTGAAGCTGATGCCCGACGACGTCTTCGGCCGCGCCAGCTTCGTGCTGAGCGCCAAGGTGCTGGACCCGCAGTTCCAGGGCCAGACCAAAGAGCGCCTGAACAGCCGCGACGCGCTGCGCCTGGTGTCCACCTTCGTCAAGCCTGCGCTGGAACTCTGGCTGAACCAGCATGTCGAGCACGGCAAGAAGCTGGCCGACCTGGTCATCAAGCAGGCCCAGGCCCGTCAGCGTGCCGGCCAGAAGGTGGAAAAGAAAAAGGGCTCGGGCGTGGCCGTGCTGCCCGGCAAGCTGACCGATTGCGAAAGCCGCGACCTGGCCTTCAACGAAGTGTTCCTGGTGGAGGGCGATTCGGCCGGTGGCAGTGCCAAGATGGGTCGCGACAAGGAAACCCAGGCCGTGCTGCCGCTGCGTGGCAAGGTGCTCAACGCCTGGGAGGTCGAGCGCGACCTGCTGTTCAAGAACAACGAGATCCATGACATCTCGGTGGCCATTGGCGTGGACCCGCACGGCCCGAATGACAGCCCCGACCTGTCGGGCCTGCGCTACGGCAAGATCTGCATCCTGTCAGACGCCGACGTGGACGGCTCCCACATCCAGGTGCTGCTGCTGACCCTGTTCTTCCGCCATTTCCCCAAGCTGATCGAAAACGGCAACATCCACATCGCGCGCCCGCCGCTGTACCGCGTGGACGCGCCGGCGCGTGGCAAGAAGCCTGCGGCCAAGCTGTATGCGCTGGACGAAGGCGAGCTGACCGCCATCCTCGACAAGTTGCGCAAGGAGGGCTGCCGCGAAGGGGCCTGGACCATCAGCCGCTTCAAGGGTCTGGGCGAAATGAACGCCGAGCAGCTGTGGGAAACCACGCTGAACCCCGACACCCGCCGCCTGCTGCCCGTCACCTACGGCGAGCCAGGCTTTGGGAACACCGAAGGTTCGTTCAACAAGCTGATGGGCAAGGGTGAAGCCGCTGCCCGCCGCGAGCTGATGGAGCTGCACGGCGACGCGGTGGATGTGGACATCTGAGCACTCGGCCATCGATCGCTCGGCATCCGGGCGCTGAATGAAACAAGGGCCTCTAGAGGCCCTTGTTTTTGCACCGTTTGTGGTTGTCCGAAGTTCAGGCTTGGGCCTTGCGGTGGCGCACCAGCGCCAGACCGACCAAACCCAGAGCGCTGAGTGCCCAGGTGGACGGCTCAGGCACCGGCGACAGCGACTGGATCGACGCGAACACGCCCGCGCCATTGCCCATGTTCAGGGTGATCTCGCCTTGCTTGAACGCCGCCAGCGTTTGGGCATTGGGCAGCCCGGTGCCCTGCAGCGGCTGGTCGTAGTAGAAGCTGAACTGGATCGACGACACCTGGTTGGCAGGCAAGGAAGTGGTGCACAACCCTCCCGTGCCGTACGAGCTCACGCCGTAGCTGAAACTGAGCACCTCGACCGCGCCGAACGGCGTGGGCTGGGCCAGTTTCTCACGCGTGACCGTCAACAGGTTGCAGGCCTCCGGACAGCTGAGGCTCGGTGTCCCCACGATCGATGTGGCATTGAGGGATGCGCTGACCACGTTGACGGGCGGAGGCAACGGGATCGTCGAGGTTGGAATCGTCACACTTCCGGAGGTCGAAGCCGAGGCAAACAACGATTCGCCCGTTTGGATCACCGACGCAATCGATGACGACTGGCGATACGTCGTCACATTGGGTGCCCAGAACGAAGGCGCTTCCCGGGGCAATTGGTCGTCGAATGACAGCACGCCGGTCAACAGATCGTTGATCTGCACGGTCTGGTCGCCGATCAGCACAGTGCCCGTCTCGTTCAGCGACGCTGTGCCCGTGATCTGACCCACATACGAGGCTTCGACGGTGGCAGCTTGTGCGGCCCACGCCATGGCCATGGCCCCCGTGGCGACCACTGCCTTTTTGAATGTCATGGGCTGTCCCTGTGTGGTGTTGTTGAAAGCTTGCCAGGGCAGTATAGGACGCCCGTCAAAGCGAGCGCCAGGCTGAACAGGCCCTGACTGAGGGGGATCAAAGCAGCTTGCGCTCTGTCGCAGCGGCAGCCTCGCGCAGCTTGTCTTTTTTGCTCTTGCGTTTGCCCTTGATGCCGCCTGTGCCTGGGGGCAGTTTGCCGCTGTCGAGCGTGTGCCCTGAGGTGCTGGGTTCAAACCCCACCACCTGTTCCCGCGGCACCCGCTGGCCCTGACGCTTCTCGATCAGCCTGAAATGCGCTTCGGCCTCGAGCGGCACAAAGCTCACGGCCAGCCCGCTGGCCCCGGCACGGCCGGTGCGGCCGATGCGGTGCACATGGTCATCGGCACTGCGGGCCAGGTCGAAGTTCACCACCACCGGCAGTTGCGCGATGTCGATGCCACGGGCGGCGAGGTCGGTGGCCACCACCACCTGCAGGTCGCGGTTCTTCAAGGCTTGCAGCACCTCACGGCGTGTGCCCTGGCTGGCGTCGGCATGGAAGGCGGCGGCCGCAAAGCCGTGGCGCTGCAGCTTGTCGGCCACCACCTCGCAGCCGTGGCGGGTGGCCACGAACACAAGCACCTGGGGCCAGGCCTCGGTTTTCAGCAGGTGGCGCAGCAGCGGCTGGCGCTTGTCGGCGTCGACCACCAGGGCACGTTGCGTGATGTCGGGGGCCTGCTCGGGTTCGCTGGGCACGTCGATGCGGGCCGGGCGGTGCAGCAGGCGCTCGGCCAGGTCCTTGGCCGCGGCAGGGAAGGTGGCCGAGAACATCAGTGTCTGCTTGCGCAGGGGCAGCAGGGCCAGCACCCGCTCCAGTTCGTCGGCAAAGCCCCCATCGAGCAGCCGGTCGGCCTCGTCGAGCACCAGGGTCTTCACATCGTCCAGGCGCAGGGCGTTGCGTTCGATCAGGTCCAGCAGGCGTCCTGGCGTGGCCACGACGATGTCAGCACCGGCGCGCAAACCCAGCATCTGCGGGTTGATCGAGACGCCGCCGTGCAGACAGCCCCAGCGAAGCGGCGTCATCAGCGGGTTGGACAAGGCCTGCACCGTTTCGGTCACCTGCTGGGCCAGCTCGCGCGTGGGCACCAGCACCAGGGCGTGCGTCTTGCGGCGCTCACTGTGGCGAGCATGGGGGCCACGGCCCAGCAGCCCGGGCGGAGGCGAGCGCAGGAAGGCATCTTCCAGCTGCTGCAGGATGGGCAGCACATAGGCCACGGTCTTGCCCGAGCCCGTTTGCGCCGTGGCCAGTACGTCGCGGCCCTTCAGCGCTTCCGGGATCGCTTGCTGCTGGATGGGCGTGGGCGATTCGTAGCCTTCGTCGGTCACGGCTTGCAGCAGGGCCTCGCACAGGCCCAGGGCTGCGAATGGGGTCGACTGGGTGTTCGACGGGGCGGTCGACATGGTGGGGGTGGGCAGGTCGGTCATGCTCACAGGGCCCGTGCCTTCACGCTCTTGCCCTTGACCTTGCCCGCGTTCAGGCCCTTGAGGGCCTTGGCGGCGATGTCCCGGTCCACCGCCACGTAGGTGGAAAACTCGTTCACATTGATCTTACCGATCTGGGGGCCGGCCAAGCCCATGTCCTTGGTCAGTGCACCCAGCACATCGCCGGGGCGGATCTTTTCTTTGCGGCCGCCCAGGATCTGCAGCGTCACACGGGGTGGGCGCAGGGGCTGCGGGTCGGTCGCGGGCGTCAGCTCGCTCAGCGGGTGGAACTCGCTGGGGCGGCCCTGTGCTTCTTCGATGCGGCCCACGCGGCCCATCTCGTCCAGGCTGGCCAGGGTGAAGGCCCAGCCCGATTCACCGGCGCGGCCCGTGCGGCCCACGCGGTGGGTGTGCGTGTCGGTGTCGGGCGACACGTCCACATTGATCACGGCCTCCAGCTGGGCGATGTCCAGGCCGCGGGCGGCCACATCGGTGGCCACCAGCACGCTGCAGCTGCCGTTGGCAAAGCGCACCAGCACCTGGTCGCGGTCGCGCTGGTCGAGGTCACCGTGCAGCTCAAGCGCCACGAAGCCCTGGCCTTGCAGCACGGCCACCAGGTCGCGGCACTGCTGCTTGGTGTTGCAGAAGGCCAGCGTGCTGGCCGGGCGGAAGTGGTCCAGCAGCAAGCCCACGGCGTGCAGGCGCTCGCCATCGGTCACTTCGTAAAAGCGCTGCCGGATCTGGCTGTGGTCGCGCTTGTCGGCCAGCTTCACTTCCTTGGGCTCGCGCAGGAAGCGTTTGGCCAGGCCGGACACACCCTCGGGGTAGGTGGCCGAGAACATCAAGGTCTGGCGTTGCTTGGGGCATTGCGAGGCCACCTGGGCGATGTCGTCAGAAAAACCCATGTCCAGCATGCGGTCGGCTTCGTCGAGCACCAGGGTGCGCAGGGCGCCCAGGTTCAGCGTGTCGCGGCCCAGGTGGTCCAGCACGCGGCCCGGCGTGCCCACGATGATGTGTGCGCCGTGGGCCAGGCTTTCGATCTGCGGGCGCACCGGCGTGCCACCGCACAGCGTCAGCACCTTCACGTTGTCTTCGGCGCGGGCCAGTCGGCGCAGCTCGGTGGTGACCTGGTCGGCCAGCTCGCGGGTGGGGCACAGCACCAGGGCCTGCACCTCGAAGTGCGAGGTGTCGATCTTGGCCAGCAGGGGCAGCGAGAAGGCCACCGTCTTGCCGCTGCCCGTCTGGGCCTGGGCGATCAGGTCATGGCCGGCCAGCGCCAGGGGCAGGCTGGCGGCCTGGATGGGGGTCATGGCGGTGTAGCCCAGGCGCTGCAGGTTGGCCTGCATGGGGGCGGAAAGCGCCAGGCTGCCGAACGAAGGGCCGCCAGTGATTGCATTGCTCATGCCGGATTATCCCGGTTGGGCAGGCACTTGGGTTCCCGCGGGGTGAAACGTCCCCGAAAAAAGCGGCTCAGCAGCGGCCCGAACGGCGGCTGCGCGGGTTCAGTGCGTCGATTTCGGCCAGTTGCTGCTTCAACAGAATCAGCAAGGTGCGGGCGTCGTCCACCGCCATCGACAGGTTGCTCACGGTCGACTCGTCTTTCGACGACCGGGGCAGCACCAGCATGTCCACGCCGATTTCGATGAGCCCGTGGCCATGCTTGGCCGATTTGATGCGTTGCAGTTCGAGGTCGTAGGTTTTCATGGGCAGGGGCAGAAAGTCAGGGACACAGCGCGAATTGTCTCGCTGTTCCGGTGGCCATGGACAGAAGGCCACCGCATGGGCCCCGTCAGTCCAGCGTGAGTCGGGCCTGGCCCAGGCCGCCAAAGCGCACATCGACCACTTCGCCCCGACGCGCGCGCACCATGCCCCAGGCGCCTGTGGTGACCACGTCACCCGCTTTCAGCCCTCCGGTGTGCTCGGCGGCGTGCATGGCCAGCCAGCGCAAGGCGCCCAGAGGCTCCACCGCCGGCAGCCCTCCCTGTGCCTGCTGCGCGGTGTGGCCGTTCACATCGATCTGCCAGGCCAGTTGGCCCCAGGCCTCGGGCGCCCAGCGCAGCCAGGGCTGTGCGGGTTGCTCTGGCCCGATCACCAGCACGCCGTGCACCCCCTGATCGGCCAGCTTCCAGTTGCTGGGTGAGCCGCTCAGACCACTGCCGAGCCGGGTGTCGATCGCCTCGATGGCCACGGCCACTGTGCCAATGGCGGCCACCACATCGGTCGCCAGATCGGGTCCTTGCGGTGCACGCGCTAGGCGAAAGGCCACCTCGGCCTCAATGAGCCATTCACGGGTGTTGCGGGCCACGACGGGTTGCCAGCGTCCCGGGCTGGGGTGAACGGCTGGCAAGGGCGCCGCCGACACTGTCGGCGAGCCACCTGCCTTCCAGGCGGGCACACCTTGGGCAAACCAGCCCATGCCTTCGCCCACCAGGGCCTGAACGGCATAGGCTTCGTCCACGTTCAGGTCGACGCAATCGGCGGGCGGGGTGAAGGGTTCGCCCTGCTGGCGCGCTTGGAGCAAGCCAAGGGCCATGCGCTGCACGCGGTCGGTTGGGGTGTGGTTCATGTCGTCGTGACGGGACACGGTGCGAGGCCGGCGAAGGCGTGAAGTCGGGAGCAAGGTGAACATCTTGCCTGAGGTGTTTTTGTCACGCCAGCAGCCTCGCGGCCCGTGGGCAGTGCCGACTTGGTGCACCATGGCGGCATCGTTCATGCCCTGGAGCCTGCGATGTCCCGGTCCACATTCATCACACTGGTGGCCCTGCTGGGCGGTGCCTTTGCGGGCGCTTTCTGCGTGATGGTGCTGCCTCCGTTACTGGTCAACCCCGACGTGGCAGGCGCCTTGCTGGCCGGCTTTGTGAACCCCTACGCCGCTGGGTACGCTCTCGATGCCATCACCTGTTGGTTGATTCTGGCGGTTTGGGTGGTCCACGAGGCCCGAGCAAAGGGTGTGCGTCATGGCTGGATCGCCTTGTTGCTGGGGCTGGCACCCGGCGTGGCGACTGGCTTGGCTTTCTACCTGATCGCGCGGTCCATGCAGTCTGATCCCTGAATTCGGGTGGGGCAGGGAAATCGATCGGTGCCTGGTGATGTCATTGAGATAGTGTGCTTGTGGCAGGCCGCAGAGCCTGTGTTGACATCATTCACAGGGAACGTTCATGTTTGTTCGACGCTTTTTGCGCGCGCTTGGTCACGCGCAGTGGTTGCGCTATGGCTTGCGATATCGTTTGATTCGGGCCTTTGACCCCCCTCACGCACACGCTTCCGAGTTTTTTGAGGTGCCCTTCTACGGCATGCGCTACCGGGGCAATTTCAACACCATGCTGGATTGGCATGTTTATTACTTCGGCGCTTATGAGCGATCGGAACTCAAGTTCATTCACGACTGCCTTTCGTGCATGCAGTCACCGGTTTTTGTCGATGTGGGTGCAAACATTGGCCACCACACGCTGAGTGTGGCATCACGGGTTCGGCGCGTGCTCGCGTTCGAGCCCTTTCAGGAGGTGTTGGTCAAATTTCGCGAGAAGGTGCATTTGAACGGACTCTGTAACGTGTCGCTGTTCGAGCATGCCCTCGGCGAACAGACCGAAACACGCTACTTTTTCAAGCCCTGGGACCACAACACCGGCACTGGAAGTTTCGTGGCCGGTGAAGGCGGTGCTGAGATCAAGTTACCGATTGTGCGAGGTGATGAAGCGCTGTCCACATCGGATCCCGTGCACCTGATCAAAATTGACACCGAGGGGTTTGAGCCGGAAGTGCTGAAGGGGCTTCAGTTCACCCTGAACCGCGATCGACCGGTGGTGTTTTTCGAGTGGTCCGGCAACGAGCGACAGTTGTGCGTGAACACGGGGTCGTTGCTGCCAAAGGGTTACCGATTGTTCAAGTTTGTGCCTGACTTGCATCGATGGGGGCTGTTCCGGCGACCAGGTTATGGTTTGCGCGAACTGCACCCCGATGTGTCTTGGCCAGACGGTAACCTGGTGGCCATGTCAGACGAGTTTGCGCAGTTGTTTTGGAGCGGAGACTCGCGCAGCATGCTGATGCCCCCGGAACGTCTGGTGGCTTGAGCCATGCGCCAGGTGTGAGGCGATTGTGCTGGCTAGACTGGCGCATCATTCCAACCGGAGATCAACATGTGGCGCAGTCATGCGGCAGGCCTTGCACTGTTTCTCTTGCTGGACGGGCTGTGGCTGGGTCTCGCAGCCAAAGACCTGTATGCCCGTGAAGTAGGGTCACTGCTGCTGGAATCACCGCGCTGGGCCCCCGCGTTGTTGTTTTACCTGGGCTACCCTGTGGGCGTGGTCTGGATGACTGGCGGGGCGGTGACACCCAGAACAGCCCTGACGCGGGGGGCTGTGCTGGGCCTGTTGGTGTACGGTACCTACGACCTGACCAACCTGGCCGTGCTCAAAGGGTGGAGCGAGCTGATCACGGTGGTGGACATCGTCTGGGGCACTTGCCTGACTGCTGTGGTGGCTTGGGCGGCACAAAAAGCGCGAGGCAAGGTGCACAGCCAGGCCTGATGGTGGGATTAGACTTGGGCGCCTTGGCGTTCCGCCCTTGTCCCTGACGATGACCCAGCAAACCATCGACTTCAACCCGCCTTCCGACCCGGCCGACGCGCTGGTGTTGTCCCAATACGCCGAGCGCGCCTACCTGGAGTACGCCCTGAGCGTGGTCAAGGGCCGTGCGCTGCCCGATGTGTGCGACGGCCAGAAGCCTGTACAGCGCCGCATCCTGTATGCGATGGACCGCATGGGCCTGGCCTTTTCCGGAAACACCGGGGCCAAGCCAGTCAAGAGCGCCCGCGTGGTGGGTGATGTGCTGGGCCGTTACCACCCCCACGGTGACACGGCCGCCTATGACGCCATGGTGCGCATGGCGCAAGATTTCGCGCTGCGCTACCCCTTGATCGACGGCCAGGGCAACTTTGGCAGCCGCGACGGTGACGGTGCCGCCGCCATGCGCTACACCGAAGCCCGCCTGGCCCCCATTGCGCGCCTGCTGCTCGACGAGATCGACATGGGCACGGTCGACTTCGTGCCCAACTACGACGGTTCGACCGAAGAGCCTCGCCAGTTGCCGGCGCGCCTGCCCTTCGTGCTGCTCAATGGCGCCAGCGGCATCGCGGTGGGTCTGGCCACCGAGATCCCCAGCCACAACCTGCGTGAAGTGGCGGCCACGGCCGTGGCCCTGATCAAAAACGACAAGCTCACCGACGACGAGCTGTTCGAGATGATCCCGGGCCCTGACTTCCCGGGCGGCGGGCAGATCATCTCCAGCCCGCAGGACATTGCCGATGCCTACCGCAGCGGCCGTGGCAGCCTGAAGGTGCGCGCCCGCTGGAAGATCGAAGACTTGGCCCGTGGCCAGTGGCAACTGGTGGTCACCGAATTGCCGCCTGGCACCAGCGCCCAGAAAGTGCTGGAAGAGATCGAAGAGCTGACCAACCCCAAGGTCAAGGCAGGCAAGAAGGCCCTGACGGCCGAGCAGACCCAGCTCAAGACCACGGTGCTGTCGGTGCTCGATGCCGTGCGCGACGAGTCGAGCAAAGAGGCAGCGGTGCGCCTGGTGTTCGAGCCCAAGAGCCGCACCATCAGCCAGCAGGAACTGATCACCACGCTGCTGGCCCACACCAGCCTGGAAAGCTCGTCGTCGGTCAACCTGACCATGGTGGGCGCCGACGGCCGGCCCACCCAGAAGGGCCTGCGCCAGATCCTGACCGAATGGATCGGCTTCCGCCTGGAAACCGTCACCCGCCGCAGCCAGCACCGCCTGGGCAAGGTGCTCGACCGCATCCACGTGCTGGAAGGCCGTCAGCTGGTGCTGCTGAACATCGACGAGGTGATCCAGATCATCCGCAACAGCGACGAGCCCAAGGCCGCGCTGATCGAGCGGTTCAAGCTGAGCGACCGTCAGGCCGAGGACATCCTCGAAATCCGGCTGCGTCAGCTGGCCCGTCTGGAGGCCATCAAGATCGAGCAGGAACTGGCCGAGCTGCGCGCCGAGCAGGCCAAGCTGGACGACATCCTGGGCAGCCCGGCCACCCTGCGCCGCACCGTCGTCAAGGAAATCGAAGCCGACGCCAAGCAGTACGGCGACGAGCGCCGCACCCTGATCCAGGCCGAAAAGCGTGCCGTGGCCGAGGTGAAGGTGATCGATGAGCCGGTCACGGTGGTCATTTCTGAAAAGGGTTGGGTGCGTGCGCGCACCGGCCATGGGCACGATCCGGCCGGCTTTGCCTTCAAGGCCGGCGACGGCCTGTACGGCACCTTCGAATGCCGCACGGTGGACCCGCTGATCATCTTTGGCAGCAACGGCCGTGTGTACAGCGTGCCCGTCAGCGGCCTGCCGGGTGCCCGCGGTGACGGGGCCCCCATCACCACCATGATCGAGCTGGAGAGTGGCACCCAGCCCCAGCATTACCTGGCGGGCAGCCCCGAGCAGGTCGTGCTGCTGGCCAACAGTGGCGGCTTCGGCCTGCTGGCCAAGCTGGGTGACCTGACCACCCGCCAGAAGGGCGGCAAGGGCTTCCTGACCCTCGACGAGGGAGATGCCGTGTTGCCGCCCGTGCGTGTGAAGCCTGAACACACCCAGGTGGCCTGCCTGTGCGCCGATGGCCGCATGCTGGTGTTCGGCCTGGACGAACTCAAGCAGCAGCCCAATGGTGGGCGTGGCCTGACCCTGATGGAAGTGGACGCCAGGAAGGCGCCGCTGCTGTCGGTGGCCAGTGTGCTCAAGGGCGTGCGGGTGATCGGCTTGGGCCGAGGCGCCAAGCCCAAGGAAGACGACGTGCGCAACAGCGCCTACGAGGCCCATGTCGGCAAGCGCGCTCGCAAGGGCAAGGCGGTCGACGCCTTCCAGAAGGTGTTGCGCGTGCAGGCGCTCGGCTGACCCCTCAAGCGGGTGTTCGGAGCATGCGCACGGTCGATGGGTGATGGTGCGCTGGTATAAACCCGCATCATTCACCACAAAGCATTCAGGAGCATTCCTCATGTCATCCCCCGTTCAAATGGCCATCCGAGGTTTGTTGGTCACCTCGGCCACTTTGGGACTCGGTCAGGCTGCACTTGCATCCTCCACCGCTGGCCCTGCGACTTTCGCTTGGGGGCTCGCGGCCGAAAACATCAACACTCAGACGTTCAACTACAAGTCGCCTGATTTCAGCCAGGGCGGCCTGACCACGGGTGGTCTACAGTCCATCAACTCTGACGGCGTGATTGCGTCGGTCAATGCCTGGGCCGATCCGGTCGCTGGTGTTTTCAAGGCGATCAACTCGGTGCAAATGACCGGCTCTGTGCCCACCAGCATCAGCGAGTCCTATGCCCGACTGGACATGAATGACACGGTCCGGATCAGCGGTCCAGGAGCATTGGCCACCTTGACCTTGACCATGGATTACGACACCACGTTTTCCGGCCTGGGTTTGTCGCCGTTTGAGCGTGTGGGGCAGATCAGCCACTTCATGCAGGTGGACTCCTCCCGGTACGTGACAGCCAGTTATGTCACTGACAACCCCGCTTTCGATCCCAACGCACAGTGCCAGGACTTTGGCTCGGACGGCGTGTTCTGCCCACCAGAGGCCCAGCAAAAGCTGACATTCACTGCGTCTGCAGACAAGGGTCTGTTCAAGGAGTGGGCTCTTGGCGGACCGAACGGCGTGTACAGCAATGGCGATGTGGACAACGGTCGCTACACGGGCCAAGTGCTCCTGTCGCTTCAGGTGCCCACTGGGGTCGACATTGATCTGTCCTTCACGATCTACAGCGGCGCTCGCTGCTTTCATCTGGCCAACTGTGCACTGACAACCGATGCCAGCCATTCGGATTACATTGGTTTGCGCCTTGATGAGGGCTACAGCTTTGCATCGAGCAATGGTTATCGCTACCTGGGTACAGCTGCGGCCGTGCCTGAGCCAGCAGGCGTTTGGCTGGCTGGACTCGGCCTGATGGTCGCAACGGTCTTTGCCCGTCGAGTCCGCAAGGGCTGACTCCTGCGCGGTCCCCTCCTTCGGGTGCCGCCCATCCCGGGGGTTCTCTGCGCACGAGCCCCCTTGGGCTCGTTACCATGATTCACACAACACACAAGAATCATGGATGGGAGAGCTCATGTGGCGGCAACGGCGTCAGGGCGTGCGCTCGGTGGCAGACCGGTTCGCATGGGAAGGGCTGCATGTGCAGGAGCAGGCACTGGAGCCGCGTCTGCTCGATCAGTTGCTGGCCGGCTTTCTGGCCGTGCAGCCATCAAAGCTCACGCACGGCAGCGTGCGAAACAGTCCTGTCCGAGGCGAAGAGCCGGCACTGAGCGCGGCTTTGTGTCGTGTGCTGCGTCAGCAGGCTGTGCAGGCGCTTTTGCATCAACTGACTGGCCAGCACGAGTGGGTGGTGCTCAATTCGATGGTGGGTCGGCCGCAACCGCGCCATCCGGCGGGTTTCGCTGGCGGAGGCTGTGCGCGCCGTTGGGGGGAGTGTGTGGTGTCCCTCTGGATGCCGCTGGAAGACCCCGTGCTGGGCATCCATCCGGGCCTGAGCTTTGTGGCAGGCAGCCACGTTCTCCAGATCGAAGAAGCTGGCTTGCCCGAGCGCTTGCTGCGTGAGCGGATTCAGGCGTTCATGGATGCACATCCTGAGGCCTGGGTTCGTCCCGACTGGGTCCGGGGTACGCTGGTGGCCACGCAAGGCCGAATGCTCAGACGTTTTGACGCATCTCCAGTCGGGGTGCCTGTCTGGCTGAAGGTCGATTGCATGCCCCTTGTCCATTGGCCAGTCGGTGAGCGGCTGCTGCAGGCCGAAGGCCTGTGCTGGGCCACTGAGCCAACCACAGCTTGCCCTCTGGCCCGCCTGGCCTGGGTGCAGCGCCTGACGGGCGCTCACCCGTGATCGCCTTTTGGGTCATGCACGAACCACCGTGACCGAGCACTCGGCTTCAGCCACCACCTGCGCGCTGACGCTGCCCAGATAACGGCGCATGGCAGAGTTGCCGCGCGCACCCATCACGATGTGGTCGACCTGGTTGCGGGTGGCGAACTCGACCAGCGCAGAGGCTGTGTCTGGCGCTTCCAGCACATGGAAGGTCAGTCGCTGATCGTTCATGCCGAGACCTTGCTGCAGTGGGCGGGCCCAGTGCTTGATGGCGACCAGTTGCGTCACGTGCAGGCTGTTGCCCTGCTCGTCGGTCAGCTTGTCCATGCCCACCCGGTTGATTTTCATGACGCTGACGCAGGCCAGACGCGCACCCGGTTCGATCTGCAGGATGCGCCGCACGGTCGCGCGCAGCTTGTTGTCGAGTTCGGGTGTGCTCGACTTCACGCCAACGGCCACCATGATGATGGGGCTCTTGTCGAGCTGCTCGGTGGCGGTGCCGTTGTGCTGGGGCTCGGCGCCCATGGCCTTGAACCAGCGGCCCAGCGTGGTGAAACTGCTTGCTGTCTTGCGTTTTTCGGCCCGACCGGTCAGGGCCACCTGATCAGGGTTCTGCAGGTCGAGGGCCAGTTGTGCTGCGCTCTGGTACCGCTGGGCCGGATCCACCTCCAGGCACCTCAGCACCACCTCCTGAAACCAGCGGGGCAGGGTGGGCACCAACGTGCGAGGCGGCACCGGGTCGGTGTACAGGCGCTTGCGCAGGCCCGACACGGAGCTGGGTTGCCCGAAGGGCCGCTCGCCAGTGGCCAGGTGGTACATGAGCACCCCCAGCGCGAACAGATCGCTTCGGGGGTCGTTGCGCACGAACTGCACCTGTTCGGGCGACATGTAGGGCCCGGTGCCCATGGGCAGGCTGAACTCTTCTTCCAGAAGGTCGGGCAGCTGGTCGTGGCGGGACAGTCCGAAATCCACCAGCACGGCTTCGCCAGAGGGGCGGAACATGATGTTGCTGGGTTTGATGTCCAGGTGCACCACATGCTGGTTGTGCAACGCATGCAGGGCCTGCGCCACCCGCGTGCCGATCTCGGTCACTTCGTCCACATGCAGCGGCGCCTTGTCGAACCTTGCCTTGAGCGTCTCGCCAGGCAGGTGTTCCATGACGATGTAAGGCTGGCGGATGAAATCGCCGCGCGCCACGTACCGTGGCACGTGCGGGCCACTGAGCCGCGGCATGATCATCTGCTCGACCTCGAAACCGACAATGGTGGCGGGGTCTTCACCGCCCTTGATGCGAGGCACCTTCATCAGCAGGGACATCCCACCGGTGGTGTCTTGCGAAGGGTCGGCCCAGTGCACCTGCCACAGCGAGGCCATGCCGCCCTGGTGCAGCCGTTCGCCCAGCAGGAAGCCGTCAATCTGCTGGCCAGCGCTCAGTTTGTGCCCTGCAGGTTCCTGGGTGGTGTCATCGGCCATGCAGCAACCTTTCAGAGAGGAAGGCCGGCAGCCCCGCTGCCTGGATGCGGCGGCTGGCTTCGGCATGGTCATAGGGTACGCGGTGGAAAGTCAGCGTGCCTGAATCGGTGTCAAACAGTGCGCAGCAGGCAGCGGGGTTGCCGTCACGGGGTTGTCCCACCGAGCCCGGTATGGCCAGCCATCGCCGGGCCGGTGACAGTGGGATGGGCACGCCGTCCACCGGCGTGAAGTCGCCCGTTTTCCCCGTGGGCGTGAGGTGGAAAAGCTGCGGCTCGTGCATGTGGCCACAGAACACGTACGGAGCCGGGCTGGCGTGCAGGCTGGCGGCAGCGTCCATACGGCCCAGGATGTAGCCCCAGTCGCCAGGACGGTGCGTGTTGGCATGGGCCAGGTGACAAGGCCCCACCTGTGCAGTCAGAGGCAAGCTGGCCAGCCACTGCCGTTGTGCAGGGGAGAGCTGCGTGCGGGTCCATTGCAGGGAGGGCAGCACATGGTCTGCCATGCCCTGCGCCCCGCTGCTCACCATCGCTTCGTCGTGATTGCCCATCAGGGCCACCGCACCCTCGGCCATTCGCGCCTGCACGAATTCGCACACCCAGCCGGGGTCTGCGCCGTAGTCGACATAGTCACCCAGCAAGGCGAGTTGGTCAAAGCCCTGTTCCAGCAGGAACTGCCAGACGGCTTCGGTGGCCTGCCGGTTGCCGTGCAGGTCGGACATCAGCGCGAGTTTCATGAGCGGGGCCCTCAGAGCCCCTCAGTGTAGGCGCGCGGTCAGTGGCTCTCCCAGTCGCCGTCGGCCATCGACAACGCAGGTTGTGCGGTAGCGCGTGCCTGGGCAGGGGCGGATGCCTTGGATGCGATGGCAGGTTTGTGTGCTTTGCGCAGGGCCACCGCATCGGGCATGGTGCGCTGCGGGTGGTCGTCCAGGCGGAACACCTGAACGGTCTCGGCCACGACCTTGGCCCGGCTGGCCAGTGCCATGGACGCTGCGGCGATCTGCTCCACGGCGGCAGCGTTCTGCTGTGTGATCGAATCCAGCTGCGCGACCGCCGAGTTGATCTGCGAGATGCCGCTGAGCTGCTCATGGGCGCCGTGACTGATCGATTCGACCAGGTGGTTCACACCCTGTACCGATTGCAGGGCCTCCTGCATGGTCTGCTGCGCGGCGCTGGTGATGCGGCTGCCGGCACCCACCTTTTCGGCCGAATCGGTGATCAGATGCTTGACCTCTTTGGCGGCTGTGGCAGTTCGGCTGGCCAGCGCCCGCACTTCGGCGGCCACCACGGCAAAGCCCCGGCCCTGTTCGCCTGCGCGAGCGGCTTCCACTGCGGCATTGAGCGCGAGGATGTTGGTCTGGAAGGCGATGCTGTCGATCACCTGGATGATTTCGCCGATGCGCCTGGACGACTCTTCAATGCCCTGCATCGTGCTGGTGATCTCGCCGACGGCATGGCTGGTGCGCTGGGTCACCGCCGTGGTTTGCTGGGCCAGGCTGGCGGCCTGACTGGCCGTGTCGGAGCTGGTCTTGACGGTGCCGGTGATCTGCTCCATGGAGGCGGCCGTTTCCTGCAGGCTGCTGGCCTGTGATTCGGTGCGGCTGGACAGGTCCTGATTGCCTTCTGCGATTTCGCGGGTGGCCAGCAGCATCTGTTCGACCTCGGTGCGCGCGTCACGGACGATGGACCGCAGGTTCACATTGAGCTGGTTGAGTGCGTTGCCGAACTTGCCGAACACGTCGTTGCGCGAGACCGCAATGCTGGACGTCAGGTCGCCAGCGGCCATCCGGTTGGAAAAATCCAGCAGGCGGTCCAGGGGGGCCACCGTGAGCTCGGTCACTGCCCAGGCGGCCGGCGCACCCAGCAGCACCACGCTGGCCAGAAACCCCAGCGCCAATTGCCAGGCGGGCACGTCGGCGCTCAGCCCTGCACCCGCGGCAAAGCCCAGGCCGGCAGCGGCCATGCAAAGCCCGGCTACCTTGCCGGTCAGGCCCAGCCGCATCAGCCGCTGCAGCCGGCCGCTGAGGTCGTTGCGGTGGACGTGCCCCCCAGAGAGGGTGTGCACACGGCGGCCAGATTGCGCTTCCGCACGCATGTCACGGTAAAGCTTTTCTGCGGCTTCGACATCGGACCGTTCAGGCGCAGTGCGCACCGACATGAAGCCCACGGGTTGGTCACCCTCCATCAGCGGCGTCACATTGGCCTTGACCCAGTAGTGCGTGCCATCTTTGCGGCGGTTTTTCACCAGCGCCGACCAGGGCAGGCCCGCCTCGATGGTCTGCCACATGTCCCGGAAGGCCTCCTCGGGCATGTCCGGATGCCGGATCATGTTGTGCGGCTGGCCCAGCAGTTCCTCCCGTTGATAGCCGCTGACCAGGATGAAGGCCGGATTGCAATAGGTGATGCGGCCTTTCAGATCGGTGGTGGACACCAATGTTTCACCTGGCGGAAATGGAAACTCCTTGTCGACCACTGGGGTGTTCAGGCGCATGACCGTGCTCCTCTCGCTTGCTGCGTGGGCAGGCATCGCCGACATGGCATACCTGCAGAGTCCAGCAGTTGTTCTGTGGGCTCCTGAGCACTATCGGTCAAAACCTTGCGAACATTAGGGTCGACAATGGATGGATTGAGACCGCCTGTTCCGCACATGGCCGACAAAACCCCTGAGCAAGAAGCTGCGATCCTGTCCATCCGCAAGCTGATGGCGTTCTGGCATATCACGCCTGATGAACTGCATGTCCCCATGGCCGAGGGCGAGCGCAGGGCACCCGTGGCACCACCGCCGCCAGCGTCGCACAAGTACCGACACCCCTTGACAGGTGACACCTGGGACGGCGTTGGACGCCAGCCTGAGTGGCTGCGTCTGGCCCTGACCAAAGAAGGGTACATGGTGGAAGAGTTGCGAATCCCGGACGCGCCGCCCCCTCAGTGACGGGGCACGAGCGTCTGATGCAGCCCTTGGATCAAGGGGTTTGCATGCTGTTACAGATTCCCGGGGCCGGGCATGATGTGAAATAGCGGCCTTGCGGCCGAGCCATCAGAGGCCGTCGATCGGAATTGCGCGTCATGCGAGTGGTAGTACGGGAACAACCCATGGACCGAACAGCGTTGGCCTGGTGGGCAGCGCTGGGCTTGGGCCTGGGCCTCGTGCTGTTGTCGGTGCTGCTGTGGTGGCGTCAGGGGTCTCCCGATGACGCCAACCAGGCCTTCTCTGAGCAACTGGCACGACTGGAGCCGGTCTTGCTGCGCTTGCATCAGGGCGAGTTGCCCAGCGACGAGTTGCTCGATCAGCACAGCGCCGGAGAGTTTCAGCCATTGATTCAGGCTCTGGTGGACGCCGCAAGGCAGCGGGATCAGGCCCTGGGTGCTTACCAGGCGCAGGTCGAAGTGATCGGCCTGGGAGACTGGTTGACCCCGCCCAACCTGGTGACGTCCAAAGGCCGGACGGCCATCCGGCAGCGTCTGGTGCAGCTTGACCAGGCCCTTGAAGCCTTGATCCGCCAGGACGCCAGCGTACAGGCTCACCTGGATGAGGGCTTGTCCACCTGGTTGCGCGATCAACCCGAAGCCATCCGTGCCGACGATGCCCGCCGGCGCTTGTTGCAGGCTTCGACGCCTGCGTCCCACGTGATGACCAGTTTCTTCAAGGTCGAGCGCGACATCATTGCGCAGGTGGCTGGGTTGCTCGACCTGCTGGAGGCGCAAGGTGCGGCTGTGACGTTGGAGACTCAGCCCCAGCCTGAACTGGTGTTCCGCGACGAGACTCACCTGGCGCAATACCGCCAGACCTTGATGAAGCTCGGACAGCTTGGCGACCGCGAGGCTCAGCTGATGGATGCAGCGCGCCATGCGCCCGAGCAGCAGGCCAAGCTGGTGGGTGCCTGGCTGGTGGCCACTTCAGACCTGCAGCACTGATCTCGCTGCCAGCATGACCCCCAAGGCAGAGATCAACGCTGCGATGCGTTGGTCCCTCCGACAGGAATCGAACCTGTATTTGCCGCTTAGGAGGCGGCCGTTCTATCCATTGAACTACGGAGAGTGCGCGGGGCGACAGGCGGATGGGGGTTGCCCACATCTGCTGGGCCGCTAGTGTAGCCACCTTTGTGGCCCTTTAAGGTGGCCTTAAGGTGGGTGTTGTGAAATCCGGGCTCTGACCTTCAGACCTCAGGAGATTTCACATGACCCGTTCACGCATTGCGGCCGCCCTGCTGGCTGGCCTGTTGACCAGCACCGTCTGGGCATCCCCCACCTGCACCGAGGCGCCCAAGTCACAGTGGCAGCCTGCGGAAAAGTTCCAGGCCCAGCTCAAGGCCCAGGGCTACCAGATCCGGAAGTTCAAGGAAGAGAAGTCCTGCTACGAGATCTATGGCAAGGACAAGGACGGTCACCGGGTCGAGATTTACTTCGATCCGGTGACCGGCAAGGCCATCAAGACCGAGAAGGACTGAGCCATGGCCTGGGACCGGCTTGTCCGGAGCACGCATTGGGCCGTGGCCTTGCTGGTGGCGTTCAATCTGCTCAATGAAGAGGGCGCTCGCTGGCACCGTTGGGCGGGGTACACGGTGGCTCTGCTGGTGCTGGCAAGGCTGGCTTGGGGCCTGCTGCTCGCACCACGGCACAGCCCGGCACGCCTGTCGGCCTGGTGGCCGCGCCCGTCGCAGGTGTTGCTGCATGTGCGGCTCTTGCTGGCGGGTGACCGGCAAGCCCACGGGGTGGGTCACAACCCCCTGGGGGCTTGCATGGTGCTTGCATTCTGGTCGGTGCTGCTCGGTCTGGGACTGAGTGGCTGGATGATGCAGCAGGACGCCTGGTGGGGTGCAGAGTGGCTGGAGGATGGCCATGAACTGCTGGCCAGCACCCTGTGGGCCCTGGTGCCCCTGCATGTGGCTGGTGCCATGCTGGAGGGCTGGCGGGTGCGTCGCAACCTGGTGGTTGCCATGGTGAAAGGGCGCCCATGAACGTCTGCTCCGCAAGGCCTCGGCCTGGCATCTGGGCGCCCTGGTGGCGCCTGCTGATGGGCTTCATTGCCCTGTCCACCGTGCTGCGCCTCGGGTTGCTGCTCCACACAGGCGATCGGGCGGACCTCCATTGGTGGTCGGTGCTGCATGTGCTGGGCCTCGGGCTGGCCTTTGATGTCATCGCCGGGCTGGCCTTTTGCGCCCCGCTGGCGGTGTTTCTGGCGGTGTGGCCTCGTCGAGCCTATGCCCACCCTTTGGGACGTTTCTGGTTGTCGGCCGGTTACGTCCTGTGGTGCTTCCTGTTGTTGTGTGTGGCGGCTTCTGAAATCGTGTTCTGGGAAGAGTTCGGCACGCGTTTCAATTTCATCGCCGTGGATTACCTGCTGTACACCCACGAAGTGATCGGCAACATCCGGGAGTCGTACCCGGTCGGGCTCTGGTTGAGCGCAGTGGCCTTGGTGGCGATGGGGCTGGTGGCCCTGAATCGGCGCGTCTGGCTCGCCGAGAGAGCCGCGCCGGCTGGCGGTGTGATGCGCGACCGCGTGTGGCCCATGGTCTTGCGGCTGGCATTGTGTGCCCTGGGATTGTGGATGGGGCAGGCCTCGTGGAAGCACAGCCTGAGCCACCCCCAGGACCAGTCGCTCAGCGGCAACGGCGTGTTCGAGTTCTTCTCTGCCTTGCGGCACAACGAACTGGACTACGAACATTTCTACCAGAGCCTGCCGACCGAAGAGGCGCTTCGACGCATGCGTCAACAGTTGCCGACGCCTCATGCGCGTCTGGCCAGCGACGATCCGCATGACCTGACCCGCCGGGTCGATTACGGTGAGGCTGAAAAGCGCTGGAATGTGGTGCTGATCTCGGTCGAGAGCCTGTCGGCGGACTTCATGGCCCGATTCGGCAACCGCCAGGGCCTCACGCCCCGGCTGGATGCCCTGGCCAGGCAAAGCTTGTTGTTCACCCACCTGTACGCCACGGGCACGCGCACGGTGCGTGGCCTGGAGGCCCTGTCCCTGGCTGTGCCACCCACGCCGGGCCAGTCGATCGTGAAACGGCCGCACAACGAGGGGCTATTCACACTCGGGCAGGTGTTTCATGACAAAGGGTATGACACGCGCTATGTGTATGGCGGCTATGGCTACTTCGACAACATGAACGCATTTTTCAGCGCCAATGGCTATGAGGTGGTCGACCGTGGGGCCATGGTGTCTGCCGAAGTGCACCACGAGAACATCTGGGGCGTGGCCGACGAAGACCTGTTCACGCTGGCCTTGCGTCAGGCTGATGCATCCCATGCGAGGGGGCGGCCTTCGTTCATGCACGTGATGACCACGTCCAACCACCGCCCGTTCACTTATCCGGAGGGGCGCATCGACATTCCTTCGAAAACCGGGCGAGATGGGGGGGTGAAGTACACCGACTGGGCCATCGGAGATTTCATCGACCGAGCGTCTCACAAGCCGTGGTTTGCGCACACCTTGTTCGTGATCGTGGCCGACCACTGCGCCTCCAGTGCAGGCAAGACCGACCTGCCTGTCGAGCGCTATCACATTCCGGCGATGGTGTTTGCTCCCGGCCTGGTGGCCCCGCGTGAAGAAGGCAGGCTGGCCAGTCAGATCGACCTGGCGCCCACCCTGCTGGGCCTGCTGAAGTTCAGGTACCACAGCCGGTTCATGGGCCATGACCTGATGGACCTGGAGCCGGGGCGTGAACGCGCCTTCATCAGCACCTATCAGGATCTTGGCGTGCTCCGGGGTGACCGGTTGCTGCGCCTGGACCCTCGCGAAGGCGCGCATGTCGTGAAGGTGCTCGATGGGCACGCCACGCCCGAGCCAGCGGCGATGGATTGGGATGATGTGGCCGATGCCATCAGCTGGTACCAGAGTGCAGCTTGGGCGTACCATCACGACGGATTGCGTGCCCTGTCTGTCAACACTGTTGCCCATGCGAATACTGCTGATCGAAGACGATGAACACCTGGGAGAGGGCCTGCAGCAGGGTCTTCGTCAGCAAGGCTGGGTGGTGGACTGGTTGCGAAGGGGCGACCAGGCCGCCGCCGCATTGAGCCACACAGCCTTCGATGCGCTGGTGCTCGACTGGGGGTTGCCTGGGCGTTCGGGCCTGGAAGTGCTTCAGGCCTTGCGTGCTCGCGATGGCCGGTTGCCGGTGCTGATGCTGACGGCGCGTGATGCCTTGCAAGATCGCATTTCGGGGCTGGACAGCGGTGCGGACGATTACCTGGTCAAACCTGTGGCTTTGGAGGAACTGGGTGCGCGCCTGCGTGCACTGATCCGCAGGGCCGCAGGGCAGGCTGCACCGGCTTACCAGTGGGGTGCATTGTGTGTGGATCCGGCTGAGCATGCCGTGACGTTAGCCGGGCAGCCTGTTCAGCTGTCGGCCAAAGAGTTCGCCTTGCTGGTGCGGCTGATCAGTCAGCCTAGGCGCCCGATGTCGCAGGAGCAGCTGGCCGAGGCGCTGTACGACTGGGGGCATGAAATTGGCAGCAATGCCGTGGAAGTGCATGTGCACCACCTGCGGCGCAAGCTGGGCCCCGACTGGATCCGCACCATTCGTGGTGTGGGTTACGTGCTCAACCCCGACAAGGCTCAGGCATGAGCACCTTGCGTTCGCGCCTGACGCGCACGGTGTTGACCATTGCCTTGCCATTGTGGGTGGCGATCGGTTCTGTGAGCTGGTGGTCGGTGCTTCACGAACTCGACGAGATCTACGACGCCCAGATGCGTGATGTGGTTAGGCCCCTTGGGGCACTCTCCACCCCGGCCTTGATCGATGACATGCAGAAAGTGCAAGCAGCCGCGCTGGGTGTTGACGACGATCCGGATTTCGGGGTGATGGTCTGGGATGAGGCCGGGGCCCTGCTGTACCGCAGTCCCGGCGCACCGGCCTTGCATTTCAGCGAGAGGTTACCGAGTGACAGACTCGCTTCGGTCGGGCATGTCGGCGGAGACGACCACCACCGAGTGCGCTGGTGGCACCAGCCAGAGCACGGGCGCTGGATGGCCGTGAGCATTCCCCTCGAAGAACGCGATGAGCTGGCGCTGGCCATGGGGGTCGGGCTGGCCTTGCCCTTGGTGGTCACAGCACTTCTGCTGTGGCCGCTGATGTGGTGGGGGGTGTCTCGTGCGCTGGCACCCTTGAGGACGCTGGTGCAGTCGGTCAGGCAGCGCGCCGGGCATGACCTTTCAGCCATCGATGTGGGCGATGTGCCGCGAGACATCGAGCCCCTGGTGGAAGAAGTCAACGCGCTGCTGGAGCGTTTGCGAGAGGCCCTGACCCGTGAGCAGCGTTTCACAGCCGATGCGTCCCACGAATTGCGCACGCCCTTGGCGGGTGCGGTCGCGCAGTTGACGGTGGCCCGCGGAGCAAGCTCCGAATCCGAACGTCAGCATGCCCTGGACAAGGCCGCCGATGCGCTTCGGCGCGCCACCGACCTGACCGGGCAGTTGATGCTGCTGGCCCGATTGGACCACCACAGCGGTGGCGTTGTGCCAGTGCCAGGCTGGCAGGACAGCATCGACCTGCTGGGCCTGTGCCGCGATGTGGTGGCGGACGAGTTTGAATCCGCGCACGCACTGGGCGTTGGGCTGGCACTGGAGCCTTCAGGCCCAAGTGAGCGTTTGCCACCCATGAGTGGACAGCCCCTGTGGATACGCGCTGCCTTGCGCAATGTGGTGCACAACGCGGTGGGCCATGCACCGGCGGGCACAGAAGTGCTCGTGTGTGTGCAGAGTCGGGATGACGCTTTGTGGGTGTCGGTGCAGGATCAGGGGCCAGGCCTTGCCCCTGACATTCGGGCTCACCTGGGGCAACGCTTTGCCCGAGCCGCCGACACCCAAGGCCGGACCGGATCGGGACTGGGCCTGTCGATCGTGCGACGCGTGCTCGACCTTCACGGCGGCAGCTGGTCTTTCAGCGAAGGACCGTGCCTGAGTGTGACCTTGCGATGGCCGCTCAGGCGGCCTTGAGCAGCCCCTTGGTTTCGATGAAGGCGATCACATCCTGAAGGCCCGACTGGGTCTTCAGATTGGTCATCACGAAGGGGCGGGTGGGGCGCATGCGCTTCGTGTCGCTTTCCATGATCTCGAGGTTGGCACCCACGTGGGGTGCCAGGTCGGTCTTGTTGATCACGAACAGGTCGCTCTTGGTGATGCCCGGTCCGCCTTTGCGCGGGATCTTTTCGCCTGCGGCCACGTCGATCACATAGACCGTCAGGTCGCTGAGTTCAGGGCTGAAGGTGGCCGCCAAGTTGTCCCCGCCCGACTCGATGAACACGATGTCGGCATCGGGGTAACGCGCCAGCATGCGGTCGACCGCTTCGAGGTTGATGGAAGCGTCTTCACGGATGGCGGTGTGCGGGCAGCCACCGGTTTCCACGCCCATGATGCGGTCCGGGTCGAGCGCGCCGGCCACGGTCAGCAGGCGCTGGTCTTCCTTCGTGTAGATGTCGTTGGTGATGACCACCAGGTCGTAGGTGTTGCGCATGGTCTTGCAGAGCATTTCCAGCAGGGTGGTCTTGCCTGAGCCCACGGGGCCGCCGACGCCCACGCGCAGCGGGGGCAGTTTCTTGGTGCGGCCGGGGATGTTGTGCAGTGCGCTCATGATCGGAACAGTCGTGAATACTGGGTTTCGTGCCGGCTGCTGAGGATGGCCAGCATGGGGGTGAAGGCCTGCCGCTGGCTGTCAGGCAGCGACAGGGCATGGTCGATGGCCTCGGGAATGGCCTCGATCAGGGATTGAAGGATGCGCTGGCCAGCGGTCTGACCCAGCGGCACCGACTTGATGGCGGCCTGCACCATGTTCTCGGCCCAGCCAAAGGCAAAGGTCAGCAAGGCCTCGTGCACCTGCGCAGCGCCCTGGGTGGCGTGCGCGCTGCCCGAACCCGATGGTGGCAGGCACTGGGCCACGGCCAGCGCAAAGGCCACGGGCCAAGTGGGGGCGGGCTGGAGGGCCGCGCATTGGGCCAGGCGGGTGTCGCTGGCCTCTTGCCTGGCCTCGCCCGTGCGCTGACGAAGCCATTCCACCAGAGAGCGGCCCATCTGCTCGGCTTGCAGGCGCAGTTCGCTGGTTTCGCGCGTGTGCACCACCCAGTCGTTGAGTTCACGCACGCGGTCCATGTCCTGGCGCTGCCAGGCGGGCACGGCGGCGGCCATCACGGCCAGGTCGGCCCTCGCCAGGCTCAGGTGCAGCTGGTCCACCAGCCAGGCACGGGCCGAGGCCTCATCGTGCACGCGGCCGGTGTCCACCGCGGCTTCCAGGCCTTCGGAGTAGCTGAATCCACCCACAGGCAGGGCCGGACTGGCCAGCCACATCAGCTGCAGGCGGGTGGCGGCACTCAGCGGTGTCGCGCGGGGTACAACCTGGGGCATGGCTCAGTGGTCGTGGCCGCAGCCCGGGCCGTGAACGTGGGGTTTGGTCTCACCTTTGACCGGGATGCCCAGCGGCTTGCCACGCACGGGCGCTGCAGCAGCCGGTGCGTGCGTGTGCCCGTGTTCATGACCGTGTTCATGGTCGCGGCTGTGGTCGTGCCCACAACCGGGACCGTGCACGTGGGCGCTGGCGGGCGCGTGGGCGTGGGCGTGGGGGGCATGGTCGTGATCGTGCCCGTGGCTGTGTCCGTGGTGGTGCCCACCGCCGTGCCCCGCTGCGTATGCGCCCGCTTCGGGTTCGAACGGCGCCTCCTGGGCCACCACCGTCAGGTGCATGGCCGTCAGCATGTCGGCCAGCACGTGGTCAGGCTCGATCTTCAGGTGGTCGGGGCGCAATTCGATCTGCACATGGCGGTTGCCCAGGTGGTAGGCCGCGCGGGTCAGGTCGAAGGGGCTGCCGTGGGCGCTGCATGGCGTGATCACCAGCACCGGCTGCGGGGCGGCGTCCACGCGGATCATGGAGCCGTCTTCAGCCACCAGCACATCGCCGCCACGCACCACGGTGCCGCGCGGCAGGAACACGCCCAGGGTGCGCCCCTGGCTGTCGGTGGCGTCAAACCGGCTTTTCTGGCGCACGTCCCAGTCGAGTTGCACGGTGGCTGCACGCTTGAGCAGCACGGCGGCCAGGCCCTGGCCTTGCGGAAGGAGTTTGTTGACGGTCAGCATGCGCCCAGTGTCGCTCAGAACAGGAAGTAGCGTTGGGCCATGGGCAGGCTGGTGGCCGGCTCGCAGGTCAGCAGCACGCCGTCGGCGCGCACCTGGTAGGTCTGGGCGTCGATCTCCATTTTGGGCAGGTAGGCGTTGTGCACCATGTCGGTCTTCTTGACGGTGCGGCAGCCCTTCACGCCCACGATCTGCTTCTTCAGGCCCAGTTGCGCAGGCAGGCCCGCGGCGATGCCAGCCTGGCTCATGAACGTGATCGAGCTGCGGTGCAGCGCACCCCCGAAGCTGCCGAACATGGGGCGGAAATGCACCGGTTGCGGTGTGGGGATCGAGGCGTTCGGGTCACCCATGGCCGCTGCGGCAATGAAGCCACCCTTGAGGATCAGGCTGGGCTTGACGCCAAAGAACGCGGGCTTCCACAGCACCAGGTCGGCCCATTTGCCTTCTTCCACGCTGCCCACTTCGTGGGACACGCCGTGGGCCAGTGCCGGGTTGATGGTGTATTTGGCCACGTAGCGCTTCACGCGGAAGTTGTCGTGGCGGTCGGTGTCACCGGGCAGTTTGCCGCGCTGCGCCTTCATCTTGTGGGCGGTTTGCCAGGTGCGCATGATCACTTCGCCCACACGGCCCATGGCCTGCGAGTCGGAGCTGAACATGCTGATGGCACCCAGGTCGTGCAGGATGTCTTCGGCGGCAATCGTTTCCCGGCGGATGCGGCTTTCGGCAAAGGCCAGGTCTTCTGCGATGCTGGCATCGAGGTGGTGGCACACCATGAGCATGTCGAGGTGCTCGTCGATGGTGTTGACCGTGAAAGGCCGCGTGGGGTTGGTCGACGATGGCAGCACGTTCAACTCGCCCACCACTTTCATGATGTCCGGGGCGTGGCCACCGCCCGCGCCTTCGGTGTGGAAGCTGTGGATGGTGCGGCCCTTGAATGCGGCCACGGTGTCTTCCACAAAGCCCGATTCGTTCAGCGTGTCGGTGTGGATGGCCACCTGGATGTCGGTTTCTTCGGCCACGCTCAGGCAGCAGTCGATGGCGGCTGGGGTGGTGCCCCAGTCTTCGTGCAGCTTCATGCCAATCACCCCGGCATTCACCTGCTGGCGCAAGGCCTCGGGCTGGCTGGCGTTGCCCTTGCCCAGGAAGCCCAGGTTCATGGGGAAGGCCTCGGCGGCCTTGAGCATCAGGGCGATGTTGTCCGGGCCAGGTGTGCAGGTGGTGGCGAAGGTGCCAGTGGCCGGGCCGGTTCCCCCGCCGATCATGGTGGTCACCCCGCTGTTCAGGGCTTCTTCGATCTGCTGCGGGCAGATGAAGTGGATGTGGGTGTCCAGGCCGCCTGCGGTGACGATCATGCCTTCGGCCGCGATGATCTCGGTGCCGGGGCCGATGACGATGTCGATGCCCGGTTGCACATCGGGGTTGCCAGCCTTGCCGATCTTGACGATGCGGCCGGCCTTGATGCCGATGTCGGCCTTGACGATGCCCCAGTGGTCGATGATCAGGGCGTTGGTGAGCACGCAGTCGCAGGCGTCGCCGGGGCCTGGTCCGTTGACCCGCTGGCTCTGGCCCATGCCGTCGCGGATGGTCTTGCCACCGCCGAACTTGACTTCTTCCCCATAGCCGCCAGCGGCCAGGGTGAAGTCCTTTTCGACCTCGATGATCAGGTTGGTGTCGGCCAGACGGACACGGTCACCGACCGTGGGGCCGAACATCTCGGCATAGGCGCGTCGCGGAATGCTTGCCATGGTGTGTGGGTGCTGTGGGTGGCGGCAGGGCTCAGAGCGCGCCCTGGACGAGGCCGCGGAAGCCGTAAACGGTGCGGTCGCCGCTGTAGTCAACCAGTTCAACGGTGCGCTGCTGCCCCGGCTCGAAGCGAACGGCGGTGCCCGATGCGATGTTCAGGCGCATGCCGCGGGCGGCGTCACGGTCGAACTTCAGTGCGCCGTTGGTTTCGGCGAAGTGGTAGTGCGAGCCGACCTGGATGGGGCGGTCACCGCCGTTTTCCACCACCAGCGTCAGCGTGCGCCGCCCGAGATTGAGGTCGTGGTCAGGCCCGTCGGTGAGCAGTTCACCCGGCACGAGGCCCGCGCTCACTTGCGCCCCCCGTGCCATACGAGAAAGGCCACCGCCACAATGGCCACAAAACCCAGCACGTCGGTCGAATGCCAGTGCGACAGGCCAGGCAGGCCATGGCCCTCATGGGCGTGTACCAGGGCCGGTGCTGTCAGCGCGGCGAGAAGGAATCGGTTGCGGTGCTTCATGTCGGTGCCTCGGATGCTCAGGGCGGCGAATGTGTTTCAGGATAGGGCGTCAAGACGCCTTAAGTGCACAAAGGTGGTGTGTGATGGAGATTCGGTGACCGGTCATGCAATGGGTTGGTGCACTGTCACCAACTTGGTGCCATCCGGGAAGGTGGCTTCCACCTGGATTTCCGGGATCATCTCGGCCACGCCGTCCATCACGTCTTCGCGGGTGAGCACGGTCTTGCCGTCGCTCATGAGGGCGGCCACGGTCTTGCCGTCTCGTGCGCCTTCCATGATGGCGGCCGTGATCAGGGCCACGGCCTCCGGGTAATTGAGCTTCAGGCCCCGGGCCTTGCGGCGCTCGGCCAGGAGCGCTGCCGTGAAGATCAGCAGCTTGTCTTTTTCGCGTGGGGTGAGTTCCATGGTGTGGGCGGCATCGAACTTGCGATACCTGGCGCTGTGTCAGCCTCCATCATGCAAAAGCCAGACCAAGATGCACAGCCTTCCGGTGAAGATGCCGGCGGGCAGGCCCTGCAGCGGGTCATCAAGGTGCGGCGCGACTACAACAGCTGGGTCGCCACCGAGACCCTGGAAGACTATGCCCTGCGCTTCACGCCCCGCTCGGCCCGCCGCTGGACCGAATGGCGCGTGGCCAACACCGCCTTCGGGGTGGCCTCTTTCCTGGTGCTGGAGGCTGTGGGGGCCACGCTGCTGGTCGAGCATGGCTTCGTCAATGCGTTCTGGGCCATCCTGGCCACCGGCCTGATCATCCTGCTGGCCGGCTGGCCCATCAGCGTCTATGCCGCGCGGCATGGGGTCGACATGGACTTGCTCACCCGGGGGGCGGGCTTTGGCTACATCGGCTCGACCATCACCTCGCTGATCTACGCCTCTTTCACCTTCATCTTCTTTGCGCTGGAGGCGGCCGTGATGGCCTATGCCCTGGAGCTGGCCTTCGACATCCCGCCAGCCTGGGGCTACCTGATCTGCGCGGTGGTGGTCATCCCGCTGGTCACCCATGGTGTGACCACCATCAGCCGCTTGCAGCTCATCACTCAGCCGATCTGGCTGGTCATGCTGGTGCTGCCATTCATCTATGTGTTCCGTGACCACCCGAACATCTGGAGTGATCTGTCGGCCTATGCCGGTGGCGATGGCGACCACCCGGGCTTCGACTGGCTGGGCTTCGGCACGGCCATGACGGTGGGCATTGCCCTGATCACGCAAATGGGTGAGCAGGCCGACTACCTGCGCTTCATGCCGGAGGAACGCCGCGGCAGGCGTGTGCGCTGGTACGCCGCCGTGTTCATGGGCGGGCCAGGCTGGATCATTCCCGGGGTGCTGAAGATGCTGGGCGGGGCGTTGCTGGCGTTCCTGGCTATCCAGTTCGCCGTGCCGATCGACCGTGCGCTTGACCCCAATCAGATGTACCTGGTGGCCTGGGAAAAGATCTTCCCCAACCAGACCTGGGCCATTGCGGCGGTGGCCCTGTTCGTGGTGATCTCTCAGCTCAAGATCAATGTCACCAACGCCTACGCCGGTTCGCTGGCCTGGTCGAACTTCTTTGCGCGCCTCACTCACAGCCACCCGGGCCGGGTGGTGTGGGTGGTGTTCAACACCCTCATCGCCCTGATGCTGATGGAGCTGAACGTGTTCCAGGCGCTGGGCAAGGTGCTGGGCCTGTATTCCAACGTGGCCATTGCCTGGATGATGGCCGTGGTGGCCGACCTGGTCATCAACAAGCCCATGGGCTGGTCGCCGCCAGGCATCGAGTTCAAGCGCGCCCACCTGTATGACATCAACCCGGTGGGGGTGGGGGCCATGGGGGCAGCCTCTTTGCTGTCGGTGGTGGCCTACGTGGGCTGGATGGGTGAAATGGCCCAGGCTTTTTCGGCGTTGATTGCCCTGGTCACGGCGCTGGTGGTGTCGCCTTTGCTGGCCTGGGGAACCAAGGGGCGTTACTACCTGGCCCGCGCGCCCTTGTCACCCTGGCCGGAGGGTCGGCCGCTCAGCCAGGTCATCCGCATCAAGGCCTTGCACCGCTGCACGGTGTGCGAGGGCGAGTACGAAGCCGACGACACCGCCCATTGCCCGGCTTACCAGGGGTACATCTGTTCCTTGTGCTGCTCGCTCGATGCGCGCTGCCAAGACCTTTGCAAGCCGCAGGCTCGGTGGTCTGACCAGTGGCGCGCCGTGGCTCGCCGCCTGTTGCCCGAGCGTCTGTGGCACCGGCTGGACACCGAGCTGGGCCATTTCCTGCTGGTGATGGTGGTGATGTCGGCCTTGCTGGGCGGCTTGTTCGGCATGGTCTACCAGCAGCAGGTGCGTGATCTTGATGTGGGCATGATGCTGTCGGCCACCGACATGACCGACTGGCTGCAGGGCGCGCTGCTCAAGGTGTTCTCGGTGCTGCTGCTGGTGGCCGGGGTGCTGGGCTGGTGGCTGGTGCTGGCCCACAAAAGCCGGCAGGTGGCCCAGGAAGAGTCGAACCGGCAGACCCACCTGCTGGTGCGCGAGATCGAGTCGCACCGCATCACCGACGAAAAGCTGCAGCAGGCCAAGCAGCAGGCCGATCAGGCCAACCACGCCAAGAGCCGCTACATCTCGACCATCAGCCACGAGTTGCGCACGCCCTTGAATTCCATCCTGGGCTATGCGCAGCTGCTCGACGAAGACCAGGCCTTGCCCGAGCATGTGCGACACGGGGTGGGCATCATCAAGCGTGGAGGCGACCACCTGCTCTCGCTGATCGAGGGCACGCTGGACATTGCCCGCATCGAAAGCGGCAAGCTCACGCTGGAGCCGCGCCCCGTGCGTCTGGCCGACCTGCTGGACCAGATCACCAGCCTGAGCGCGCACGAGGCGCGCAGCAAGGGCTTGCGCTTTGTGGCCGACATCGACCCCCACCTGCCGGAGGCAGTTCGAGCCGACGAACGCCGCGTGCGCCAGATCCTCATCAATGTGCTGGGCAACGCCGTGAAGTTCACCAGCCAGGGCGAGGTGAGCTTCAAGGTGCGCTATGCCCGCGAGATGGCGCAGATCGACATTTCGGACACCGGCCCTGGCATTGCGCCCGATGAGCTGGCCCGCATTTTCGAGCCCTTTGCGCGGGGCTCATCGGCCGCCGGAGCCTCGGCCAGCGGCACAGGGCTGGGTCTGACGATCTCCAAAATGCTGACCGACCTGATGGGGGGCGAGATGACGGTGACCAGCCAGGTGGGGCAGGGCACTTTGTTCCGCATCCGGCTGTTTCTGCCGCAGGTGCGTGCCAGCCTGGGCGAGCGACCGGCCGTGCGTGGGCAGCGCACGGGCTATGTGGGCGAGCGCCGGCGTGTGTGGGTGGTCGACAACGAGGAGGCCGACCGCGGCCTGCTGTTGCGCATCCTCACGCCGCTGGGTTTCGAGGTGCAGACCTTTGCCTCGGGGGATGAATGCTTGCTGCACCTGCGCAATGGTCCGTCGGCCTTGATGCCTGATGCCTTGTTCATGGACCTGGCCATGCCGGGGCTGGACGGTTGGGCCACCCTGAGGGCCATCCACCAGGAGGCTTTGAGCCAGGCGCCGGCAGCCATCGTCTCGGCCAATGCGTTTGACAAGGGACTGGACAACGATGTGGGAATCACACCAGAAGACTTCCTGGTCAAGCCGGTGCGCGTGAGCGAGTTGCTCGACTGGCTGGGTCGGCGCCTTCAACTGCAGTGGATCGAGGCCGATCCGGTGCAGCCTCGCACGGTGCGTACGCCGATGCAGGCCGATCTGCCCGAAACCCTGCCCAGCGAGCCCCACCTGCGCGAGCTGGAAGAGCAGATCCACACGGGCTATGTGCGCGGCATCCACAAGGCACTGGACCGCATCGCGGCGGCCGAGCCAGGCGCTCAAGCGTTTGTGCAGCGTCTGCGGCTCATGGCCAAAGGCTTTCAGCTTGATCTGCTGGCCTCGGCGGTGGGCGCAGCGCTGGCTCAGCAGGCCTCCAAACCGGGGGGCACCGAACAAGCGGCTGAGGCGCCATGAGCCTCACAATGCCTTTCGTCAGGCCTGACCGGGCCTGGCTGCAACCCTTTGTCGTGCCTGAACTGCCCTTGTCCTGCCACCATGCTTGAGAGCCTCGATCGCAGCCGCACCGATGTCGTGCTCATCGTGGACGATGTGCCGGAGAATCTCTCCTTGCTGCACGACGCCCTCGATGAGGCCGGCTACACCGTGCTGGTCGCCACGCACGGGGAAGCCGCGCTGCAGCGCGCGGCGCAAGTGGTGCCCGACATCATCTTGCTGGATGCCGTCATGCCGGGTATTGACGGTTTCGAGGTGGCGCGGCGCCTGAAGGCCCAGGGGGAAACCGCCCACATCCCCATCGTGTTCATGACCGGCCTGTCCGAGACCGAGCACGTGGTGGCGGCCTTTCAGGCCGGTGGGGTCGATTACGTGGTCAAGCCGCTGCGTCCTCGCGAGGTGCTGGCCCGCATCGAAGCCCACATGCAGAGCGCGCGACAGGCACGGCAGGCCCGCAACGCCCTCGATGCCTTCGGCCATGCCTCGATCACGGTACGGGTCAGCGATGGCCGGGTGCTGTGGCAGACCCCGCTGGCGCGCAAGCTGATGCTGTCGTGGTTCGATGCACCCGAATCGGTGGCCCCTGAAGAGCTGGTGATCTGGCTGCAAGGTGCCGTGGCCGAGGTTTCCGCAGCCTTGAGCGCCATGGGGGGCGAGGCGGCCGGGGTGTTGCCCGCCGCTCCGCAGTGGGTGGTGAACCAGGCCGCACGGCGCCTGACCGTGGCTTTGCATGAGCCTGTGGGCGACGACGAATGGTTGCTGGTCATGCGCGAGAGCTCTGACCAGGCCGCCATTGACGCCATCACCCAGGAGTTCCGCCTCACGGCCCGTGAGGGTGAAGTCCTGTACTGGGTGGTCAAGGGCAAGACCAACCGCGACATCGGCGACATCCTGGGCAGCAGCCCGGCCACCGTCAAAAAGCAGCTGGAACACATCTTCGCCAAGCTGGGCGTTGAAACGCGCACCGCCGCGGCCGGCCTGGCCATGAGCCGGGTAGCCGCTTTGAAGATGCGCTGAGCCGCAGGGCCATGAAAAAGGCGCCCTGCAGGGCGCCTTGGAGCCAGATCGGCGAAGCTTCAGCAAGTTCCTCAGACGGCTTCCTGCTTGATGTGCATGGTGCTCACCTGCTGGTCCAGGATCTCTTCCGGGGCCTGGGCGGCCTGTTCGGTCGGGTGGTTCAGGCCCTGGTTCAGCTTGTCCATGTCGAGGTCACCCGTCCACTTGGCCACCACCAGCGTGGCCACGCCGTTGCCGATCAGGTTGGTCAGGGCGCGGGCTTCCGACATGAAGCGGTCGATGCCCAGGATCAGCGCCAGCCCCGCCACAGGCACGTGGCCCACGGCCGACAACGTGGCGGCCAGCACGATGAAGCCGCTGCCGGTGATGCCGGCGGCGCCCTTGGAGGTCAGCAGCAGCACGGCCAGCAGGGTCAGTTGCTGCGTCAGCGTCATGGGTGTGTCGGTGGCCTGGGCCACGAACACGGCGGCCATGGTCAGGTAGATCGAGGTGCCATCCAGGTTGAACGAGTAGCCCGTGGGGATCACCAGGCCGACCACCGACTTGCGGGCGCCCAGGTTTTCCAGCTTTTCCATCATGCGCGGCAGCACCGATTCAGACGACGAGGTGCCCAGCACGATCAGCAGTTCTTCCTTGATGTAGCGGATGAACTTGACGATGCTGAAACCGTGCATCCTGGCGATGAAGCCCAGCACACCGAAGATGAACACGAGGCAGGTCAGGTAGAACACGCCCATCAGCTTGCCCAGCGAGGCCAGCGAGTCGACGCCGTACTTGCCGATGGTGAAGGCCATGGCGCCGAAAGCGCCGATGGGGGCCACCTTCATGATGATGCCGACGATGTCGAACAGCACGTGCGAGAGCTTCTCGATGAAATCGAACACCATGGTGCCGCGACCGCCGAACTTGTGCAGGGCGAAGCCGAACAGCACCGAGAACAGCAGCACCTGCAGGATGTCGCCCTTGGCGAACGCATCCACCACCGAGGTGGGGATCACGCCCAGCAGGAAGTCGACCGTGCCCTTCATCTTGCCGGGCTCGGTGTAGGCCGCAATGCCCTTGGTGTCGAGCGTGCTGGGGTCCACGTGCATGCCCTGGCCCGGTTGCACCAGGTTCACCACCACCAGACCGATCACCAGCGCGATGGTCGACACCACTTCGAAATACAGCAGGGCCATGCCGCCGGTCTTGCCGACGCGCTTCATGTCTTCCATGCCGGCGATGCCCACCACCACCGTGCAGAAGATGATGGGCGCGATGATCATCTTGATCAGCTTGATGAAGCCGTCGCCCAGCGGCTTCATGGCTGCGCCGGTTTCAGGGGCGAAATGACCCAGGGCGATGCCGATGATGACGGCAACCAGCACCTGGACGTACAGGGATTGGTAGAGAGGCTTGCGCGCTTGTGGCGACGACATGGTGGACGCTTTCGTTGGTGTTTCGAAAGTGCCGCACGATACGCACGAGCGTGCGATGTCGCTATTGTGGGAACCAACATCCGGGCGTGTGGCCCGGTGCGCCTCAGGGCTTGGGGCGAGGGTCGGGCACCTCGAAGGCCTGTGGCTGATGCCCCTGGCTGATCAGCCAGTCGCGCAGCGCCAGCCCGGTGGCCACCGGCCAGTAGCGGGCCTTGGCCGGTGCAATGCGGCGGTACTCGGCCAGCTCTTCGCCCAGGGTGATCTGACCCGTGGCCGGCACGTGGTAGGCCAGGATGATCTGGTTCTGCCGCTCGAAGCGGTAGTGCCCCACGAAATGAGCACCTTGCGCGTCCAGGCCCAGCTCTTCCTTGACTTCGCGCATCACGGCTTCGGCCGGGCTGGGGTCACTGCGCTCCAGAAAGCCGGTGATCAAGGCAAAGAAGGGCACGGCCCAGGCCTTGTTGCGGGCCAGGATCAGCTCGCCTTCGTGCTCCACGATGGCCGCCACCACGGGCGTGGGGTTGTCCCAGTGCACAAAGCCGCAAGTGTCGTCCGGGCAGGCCATCCGGGGCAGCTCACCTTCTTGCCGGTTGACCAGCGGGGTGGCGCATTGGGGGCAGAAGGTGAAGGCCATGGCCGGGTCTGAAGGGTCAGTACGATTCGAGCAGGTTGCGCAGGGCTTCCAGGTCTCGCTGGGCCCACTGCACATCGTCGAGGAACTCATCGTCGCTGGTGCCGGGCTGTCGGAACAGGGTCAGCGTGAGCACGCTGCGGCCGCGCAGGGGCACCACGCGCATGGGCACCTTCACGCGGCGGCCATCGGGCAGGTAGACCTCATGGTCGAGCACGCCCTGGTTGTTGTCGGGCGCGAAGGTGATCACCACGGCCGCTTCCACGCCGCTGGCCCACTGGCTCAGGCGCACGGGGTCACGCACGGCGTCGTACACCGTCTGGGCGGCGCAATCGATGGTCACGGTGATGGTCTGTGCATCACCCAGGCAGGATCCGGTCATCGTCTTGAAACTTCATTCGCTGAGCCGCGCAGGATAACGCCTGACAAGGGCTCTTTCGAGCCGACCTGCGGAAGACCCCAGGGTGCTTTGGTGCACCTCGGCCAGCTGCGTCCAGCGGGTTTGAAAGTCGGCCGCCAGGGCCTGCCACACAGGTTCTGCCGCGGCCATGACCACCTGGTTGTCTCCGTCGTCCACCGTCTGGTCGAACACTCCGCTGCCCAAGGCTTTGCGAAGGCGCTTGAGGTGTTCGCTCAGGGCGGGTTCTGCCGCGTGCAGGTTGATCATCAGCAAGCCGTCAGGCGCCAGACGCGCCCGGCACGCGCGGTAAAACGCCGGTGTGGCCAGGGCAGGGGGTTGCCCTTCGGCCGTGAACCCATCGATCAGGATGGCATCGAACGGCAGCAGGTCGGTTCGGGCCATGTACCGCGCACCATCGGCACACACCACGCTCAGGGTGGGGCCGTCCGCGGGCACGTCGAATTCATCGCGCAGGTCGATCACGTCGGGCGATATCTCGACCACGGTCAGGTGGGTGTCGGGCAGGTGGGCCTGCATGTAGCGCACGATCGAGCCCCCGCCCAGGCCCACCATCAGCACGCGCGCCGGCTGCGGGTGCACCAGCAAGAAGGCCATCAGGGCGCGGGTGTACTCCAGCACCAGTTCGGTGGGCGCATCGACCTTCATGCAGCTTTGCAGCAGGTCGGAGCCGAAGGTCAAGGACAGGGTCTGTCGGTTGCGGTGCAGGCGGGGGAAATCCAAACCAGGCTTTCAGGATCAGGGCAGGTGGCGGGTGCCGTGGTGGCCTGGCATCAGCCGCAGCAGGTCTCGCCACAGCGGCGGCAGGGCCAGCGCCACCAGCAGGACGGCAATGGGCAAGGTGGCTGCAAAGCCGATGTGGCTGAAGGCCCAGGCTCCCACCAGCCCGCCCAGGAAGAAGCCTGTCAGGATCAGGCACAGCAGTTTCACCTTGCTGCGGTCGGCCTGCACGGGTGGCAGGCTCTGGCCGGGCTCGGGCCGGTTCCAGTACAGCATGCGCCCGATCTCGATGCCCAGGTCGGTGACCACGCCCGTGAGATGCGTGGTGCGGATCTCGGCCTTCGACACCTTGGTGATCATGGCGTTCTGCAGTCCCATCAGGAAGCACAGCAGCAGCACGGTCGAGGGCACAAACACATCGACCAGCAACTCCAGGTTGGCCCCCAGCAGGCCGAACAGCACCAGCAGCAGGGCTTCGACCAGCAGGGCGATGGCGTACTCGCTGTGCAGGTCTTGCCGGCGCGCCCAGTTGACCAGCGCGGCGGTGGTGGCGGCGCCCAGCATGAAGGCGATCAGCGACGACAGCCCGGCCATGGCGTAGGCCATCTGCCCCAGCACCAGCGAATCGGCAATCTCCGAGACGATGCCGGTCATGTGCGAGGTATAGCGGTGCACCGCGAGAAACCCGCCGGCATTGATGGCGCCCGCCACCGCCGCCAGGATGGTGCCCAGCGCCACGTTGGTGCGCCGGTCGCGCTCACGGGCGGCCAGACGGAGGTAAAGGTTGTTGGGCATGGGCTCAGCGGTGTGTGTTCATTCTAGAACCCTTGCCTCGGCAAGGTCCATGCCTGATCCAGCTGGCTGCCAGCCGCCGCCCGCATACGCCATGTGGCGTATTTCGCGATCCGGGGTGGCTCGGCACACTGAACACATCCGATCAATGAGTTGCCTTCAAAGCAGTTGTTGATGGGAGACAAGCCAACCCACTTGATCCCAACTCGCTTCCAAGGAGCGTTTTCACATGAACATCACCCGTCGCGCCGCCGCCCAGTCCCTCACCGCAGTCGCCCTGGGCGTCGCTGGCCTGGCTTTCTCGACCATGGCCCAGGCCGCTGACACCATCAAGGTGGGTGTGCTGCACTCGCTGTCCGGCACCATGGCCATCTCGGAAACCGTGCTGAAGGACACCGTCCTGATGGCCATCGACGAGATCAACGCCAAGGGTGGTCTGCTGGGCAAGAAGCTGGAGCCCGTGGTGGTTGACCCGGCCTCGAACTGGCCCCTGTTTGCCGAAAAGGCCAAGCAGCTGCTGACGCAAGACAAGGTGGCCGTGACCTTCGGCTGCTGGACCTCGGTGTCGCGCAAGTCGGTGCTGCCGGTTTACAAGGAAAACAACGGCCTGCTGTTCTACCCCGTGCAGTACGAAGGTGAAGAGCTCGAGAAGAACGTGTTCTACACCGGTGCTGCCCCCAACCAGCAGGCCATCCCCGCCGTCGAGTACCTGATGAGCAAGGACGGCGGTTCGGCCAAGCGCTTCGTGCTGCTGGGCACCGACTACGTGTACCCCCGCACCACCAACAAGATCCTGCGTGCCTTCCTGAAGTCCAAGGGTGTGAAGGACGAGGACATCATGGAGGAGTACACCCCCTTCGGTCACTCCGACTACCAGACCATCATCGGCAAGATCAAGAAGTTCGCTTCGGAAGGCAAGAAGACCGCCGTGGTCTCGACCATCAACGGCGACTCGAACGTGCCTTTCTACAAGGAACTGGGCAACCAGGGCCTGAAGGCCAAGGACGTGCCGGTGGTGGCGTTCTCGGTGGGTGAAGAAGAGCTGCGCGGTGTGGACACCAAGCCGCTGGTGGGCCACCTGGCCGCCTGGAACTACTTCATGTCGGTCAAGAGCCCCGCCAACGACGAGTTCATCAAGAAGTGGTCGGCTTACGCCAAGGCCAAGAACATCGCCGGTCACAAGGACAAGCCCCTGACCAACGACCCGATGGAAGCCACCTACATCGGCATCAACATGTGGGCCCAGGCCGTCAAGAAGGCTGGCAGCACCGACACCGACAAGGTCATTGCTGCCATGGCCGGTCAGACCTTCAAGGCCCCGGGCGGCTTCATGTCCAAGATGGACGAGAAGAACCACCACCTGCACAAGCCGGTGTTCATTGGCGAGGTCAAGGCTGACGGCCAGTTCAAGGTGGTCTGGAAGACCCCTGGCCCGGTCAAGGCCCAGCCCTGGAGCCCCTACATCCCTGGCAACGACAAGAAGAAGGACGAGCCGGAAGGCAAGTGATCTTCGGCTGGCCTGGGGCCAGCCTGATGCGAGTGCCCGTCCTCGCGCCTGGTGCCACGTGGCGCCAGGCCTGACGGGATGAACCATGAAGCAGAGCGGTTCGCCCCTCGGGCGTCACCCGAGGGGCGTTTTTTTTCTGCAATTTCGAACATGGCGAACAAGGACCGACCTGTGAACCGATACAACGCTGAGACCGCAGCCCGGCCCGCCGCATGGCGACGCTGGGCCTTGGGCGTGTCGTGCAGCCTGAGCTGCCTGCTGGGGGCCCTGATGCCCACTGGCGCACACGCCTTGACGATGGAAGAGGCCTTGTCGGTTTCTGCCGGCGACAACGATGCCCGCATCGCTGCCCTGCAGAAGCTGCTGCCCAAGAATGACCCGGCCCTGAGCCCCTTGCTGGAGGCCTTGATGGCTGACAGCGTGAAGGTGGCCGGCCAGAAGGTGTTCATCGTTGACGGTGAGGTCGCCAAGGATGCCGTGACAGGCCAGGTCGTGCCGCTGCCCGAGGGGGCGGAAGACGTGGTCAACAACAACCGGATGAGCAGCGAGATCGAGGCGGCCCTGGCCGCTGGCAAGTTGGGCTCACCCGACGTGGCGCTGCGCCAGGAGGCCGTGGAGGCCCTGGCCGCCGCTGCAGATGAATCGAAGCTGCCCATCATCGACAAGGCCCTGGCGGCCGAGCAGGATCCGGCCCTGAAAGCGCAACTGGAGACGGTGCGCGCCAAGGCCTTGCTGCAGGCTGCAGATCCTGCGCGCCGCATCGAGGCCGCACAGGCCCTGGGCGGTCAGGGCACCCCAGGTGCTCGCGCCCTGCTGATGGAGCGCCTGGCCGAGGACGGCGAAGCCGACAAGGCCGTGCAGCAGGCCCTGCGCATGGCCCTTGAAGAGGTCAACGCCACGCTGGCCTGGGGCGAGCGCGTGGGTGTTTTGTTCACCGGCATCAGCCTGGGATCGATCTTGCTGCTGGCCGCGCTGGGTCTGGCCATCACCTACGGCCTGATGGGCGTGATCAACATGGCCCACGGCGAGCTGATCATGATCGGCGCCTACGCCACCTTTGTGATCCAGAACCTGTTCCGCCAGTACCTGCCCGACCAGTTCGCCTGGTACCTGGTGGTGGCGATTCCTTGTGCCTTCATGGCTTCTGCGCTGGTCGGCGCCGCCCTGGAGCGCACCGTGTTCCGCTTCCTGTACGGTCGCCCCCTGGAAACGCTGCTGGCCTCGTGGGGCCTCAGTCTGATCCTGATGCAGGCCGTTCGCACGGTGTTCGGTGCCCAGAACGTGCAGGTCGAGAACCCCAGCTGGATGTCGGGCGGATATGACCTGTTCAGCAACCTCACGCTGCCCTACAACCGCCTGGCCATCATCGTGTTCGCGGCGCTGGTGCTGGTGGGCATGACCTTGCTGATCAACAAGACACGCATGGGCCTGTTTGTGCGCTCGGTCACCCAGAACCGCCCCATGGCCTCGTGCATGGGTGTCAACACCGCCCGGGTCGACACCATGGCCTTTTCGCTGGGGGCCGGCATTGCAGGCCTGGCGGGCTGCGCGCTCTCCCAGATCGGCAACGTGGGCCCTGACCTGGGGCAGGGCTACATCGTCGACTCGTTCATGGTGGTGGTCACCGGGGGCGTGGGCCAGATCGCAGGCACCGTGTACGCAGCCCTCGGCCTGGGCATGATCAACAAGTTCCTGGAGGGCTGGACCGGCGCCGTGCTGGCCAAGATCTTTGTGCTGGTCTTCGTGGTGATCTTCATTCAGAAGCGCCCGCAAGGTCTGTTCGCCATGAAGGGCCGCAGTGCCGAAGCCTGAGGAGACACAAATGAGTGCTGTTCTGAATGCCATCTCTCCCACGGCCGGCATCACCGTCCCCCGCAGCGCCCTGGGCGCCAAGGGCTGGACGGCTTTGATGGCCGCCGTGATCACCGTGACCTTGCTGGTGCCGCTGCTGAACCTGGTGGTGCCGGAGGGCTCGCCTTTGCATCTGTCGGACTTTGCCGTGGCCCTGATCGGCAAGATCATGTGCTACGCCATTTGTGCGCTGGCCATGGACCTGATCTGGGGCTACACCGGCATCCTGTCGCTGGGCCATGGCCTGTTCTTCGCGCTGGGGGGCTATGCCATGGGCATGTACCTGATGCGCCAGATCGGGCGTGACGGCAGCTACAAGAGTGACCTGCCCGACTTCATGGTTTTCCTGGACTGGAAGGAAGTGCCCTGGCACTGGGCCCTGAGCGAAAGCTTCATCGGTCAGATGCTGCTGGTGGTGCTGGTGCCTGGCCTGCTGGCCTTCGTGTTCGGCTTCTTTGCCTTTCGCAGCCGCATCAAGGGGGTGTATTTCTCGATCATCACCCAGGCCATGACGTTTGCAGCCATGTTGCTGTTCTTCCGCAATGAAACCGGTTTCGGCGGCAACAACGGCTTCACCGACTTCAAGCGCATCCTGGACATCCCGCTGGCCCAGCCGTCTACCCGCATGGTGTTGTTCGTCATCACGGGCCTGACGCTGATCGGCTTCTTCCTGATGGCCCGCTGGCTGGTGAACACCAAGTTCGGCCGCGTGCTGCAAGCCATCCGCGACGCCGAAAACCGTGTCATGTTCTGCGGCTACAACCCGCTGGCCTACAAGCTGGCCATCTGGACGCTGTCGGCCGTGATGTGCGGCATTGCCGGTGCTCTGTATGTGCCGCAGGTGGGCATCATCAACCCCAGCGAGATGTCGGCGGCGGCGTCCATCGAAATCGCCATCTGGGCGGCGGTGGGTGGCCGGGCCACCCTGATCGGCCCGATCATCGGTGCCTTCTTCGTGAACGGCGCCAAGAGCTGGTTCACGGTCGAGTTCCCCGAGTACTGGCTGTATTTCCTGGGCGCGCTGTTCGTGGCTGTGACCCTGTACCTGCCCCAGGGCATCGTGGGCGGCGTGCGCAAGCTCTTCAACAAGAACGCTGAGGTGAAAGCATGACCCCCGACCTGATGGAAGAAGGCGCCCGCACGCTGGTGCGGGCCATGAACACGCCCACCAATGCGGGCGAATCGGGCGGGCGTGAGGCCAGTTACGGGCGGGTGCTGGAACCTGGGGCGCTGGACCTGGCCCACGGCTCCATCCTCTACCTGGACGACATCGAGGTGAGTTTTGACGGCTTCAAGGCGCTCAACAAGCTCTGTCTGAACATCGCGGTTGGCGAGATGCGCTGCATCATCGGCCCCAATGGCGCCGGCAAGACCACCATGATGGATGTCATCACCGGCAAGACCCGGCCCGACAGTGGCACAGCGTTTTTCGGCTCCACGCTGAACCTGCTGACCATGCGTGAAAACGACATCGCCCAAAAGGGCATCGGCCGCAAATTCCAGAAGCCCACGGTGTTCGAGCACCTCAGCGTGTTCGAGAACCTGGAGCTGGCCCTCAAGGCCGACCGCCGTGCCCGTGCCTCGGTGTTCTTCAAGCTCAGCGGTGAGCAGCTGGACCGCATCTCGGCCATGCTGCAGCTGATCCACCTGAAGGACCAGGCCCAGCGCACAGCCGGTCTGCTGTCGCATGGCCAGAAGCAGTGGCTCGAGATCGGCATGCTGCTGATGCAGGACCCCAAGCTGCTGCTGCTGGACGAACCTGTGGCCGGCATGACCGACGAAGAAACCGAGCGCACGGCCGAGCTGTTCCTGTCGCTGGAAGGCGCGCATTCGCTGGTGGTGGTCGAGCACGACATGAAGTTCATCCACGAGCTGACCACGCAGGGTGCCACCGCCGGCAAGAAGAAGGTGACCGTGCTGCACGAAGGTTCGGTGCTGGCCGAGGGCACGCTGGCCGAGGTGCAGGCCAATGACAAGGTCGTCGAGGTTTACCTGGGCCGCTGAGGAGACAACATGCTGAAAGTTCAAGCCGTCAACCAGTACTACGGGGGCTCGCACATCTTGCGTGGCCTGGATTTCGAGGCCAAGGTGGGCGAGGTCACGGTGGTGCTGGGCCGCAATGGCGTGGGCAAGACCACCTTGCTCAAGAGCCTGATGGGCCTGGTGCCCATCAAGTCAGGCAGCATCAGCCTGGACGGGCAGGGCATCGACAAGCTCAAGCCTTACGAGCGTGTGCGCCTGGGCGTGGGCTATGTGCCCCAGGGGCGGGAAATCTTCGGGCGCCTCACGGTGGCTGAAAACCTGCAGATGGGCCTGGCCAGCAAGCCGGGCAGCACGCCGGTGCCCGAGCAGCTGTTCGAGCTGTTCCCGGTGCTCAAGCAGATGATGCATCGCCGAGGCGGCGACTTGTCAGGGGGGCAGCAGCAGCAGCTGGCCATTGCCCGAGCCCTGGCCGCAGGCCCCAAGATCCTGATCCTGGACGAGCCCACCGAGGGCATTCAGCCCAGCATCATCAAGGACATCGGGCGGGCCATCCGCAAGCTGGCCGACGAAGGCCTGAATGGCCAGAAGATGGCGGTGGTTCTGGTCGAGCAGTTCTACGATTTTGCAGCCGAGCTGGCCGACCAGTATCTGGTGATGGAGCGCGGCGAAATCATCCGCCGAGGTCGTGGCGACAGCATGGAAGCCGATGGTGTGCGCCAGCTGATGTCGATCTGACGCCGCTGTGAAAAGGCAGGTTCAGCGCCGGTGCCTCAGTGCAGGCGCTGAACCAGGTTGCGCAGGGCCATGTTCAGCTCGACGAAGCTGATCGGCTTGACGAAATAGGCGTCGGCGCCACGCTCCAATGCGGCCACGCGGTCTTCCACGCGGCCGTTGGACGACATGAACACCACACCGCAGCGGCTGCGACGGCGGATGCGCACGGCCAGGTCCAGGCCGTTTTCGTCGGCGTTCAGGTTCACATCCAGCAAGATGATGTGTGGCTGGAACTCGTCAAACACCCGTTCCAGCTCGCGGCCGTTTTCCAGGCTGCGCACCACATGGCCAAAGGCGGCCAGGCTGCTGGTCAGCATGTCGCGGAACAGGGGCTGGTCTTCCACCACCAGCACGCGGATCGGGCCTTCGATCTGGGGCGCTTGCGCCGGCGGCAGGACGTTGACTCGGGCGTTGGTGTCACGCTCGGCCAGGCACACCCTCACCAGTTCGGCCACCGAATCGACGCCCATGCGACGCATCACCTCGGCGCGGTGGGCTTTGACCGTGTGCACAGTGGTGCCCAGGCGCTCGGCGATGGCCTTGCTGGTCAGACCTTCCACGATCAGGTCACAGACTTCCTGCTGGCGAGGGCTCAGGGCTTCCTGGCGTCGGTCGGGGGCGTTGGGCACAGAGGACATGGCGGAGGGCTGAGAACAGTTGCACAGATTTTAGGCGATGGCCCACCACTGGCGGCCCTTTTCTGGCTGACGTAGACTCTGCGCCTTTCCATCTTTGTTTCCATCTAGCGAGAGTCACGCCATGAACACCACGCCCTCAGGCCTGCAATACGAAGACACCGTGGAAGGCAGCGGCGCCGTTGCCAAGGCCGGCCAGTATGTCACCGTGCATTACACCGGCTGGTTGTATGAGAACGGGGTGAAGGGCGCCAAGTTCGATTCCAGCAAGGACCGCAACGATCCCTTCGAGTTTCCTCTCGCGGCCGGTCACGTGATCCGGGGTTGGGACGAAGGTGTGCAGGGCATGAAAGTCGGTGGCACCCGCGTGCTGGTCATCCCCCCAGCCCTGGGCTATGGTGCCCGCGGCGCAGGCGGCGTGATCCCCCCCAACGCCACCCTGATGTTCGAAGTCGAACTGCTGGAAGTCTGATCACCGCATGTTTGCCACGCCCAGCCAGTCGGATGTCCGGCGGTTCTTCTGCGAGACCTGGGGCAAGCGCCAGGCGGGGCAGCCCCTGACGCCCCTGGAAACGCTGGCAGCCGACTGGATCGAGCAGCATCCCGAGTACCACATCGATCTGATCGATGTGGAGGCGGCCCTGGCGGCACAGTTTCAGGTGGAAGAAGGGCGCACCAACCCGTTCCTGCACCTGTCCATGCACCTGTCGATCACCGAACAGGTCAGCATCGACCAGCCCCGAGGCATTCGTGCGGCAGTCGAGAAACTCGCGGCTCGACGGCAGTCTCTGCATGAGGCGCACCACGAAGTCATGGAAGCCCTGGGTGAAATGATCTGGGCGTCTCAGCGCAGTGGCTTACCGCCCGACGGGGAGGCCTACATTGCCAACGTTTTGGCACGGGCCACCCGCTGACCGCGGCATTGGTTGCAACCCCGGAAAAGGGCGCCCTGGTGGCGCCCTTTTTGACTTTTCCGGACAAGCTGTGACCTTGCGCACGAAAAATGCCATTCCTTATGGCGAGGTGCATTCCTCATTTGTGTGACTTATGGCACCCGAATCCGGGGTTTGCATGACTTTTGGCACACCGCGCCAGGGGGCTTGTTTACACTCGGTTCCATTCCGTTTTCCTGGGTAATGGGACTCGTATGCCTATCCTCGCCAAATCTTCCACTGGTACCGTGACCGGCGTCTGGGGCGCTGCCTTTGTGCGTCTGCCTTCCGGCAAGCTCAAGCCTGTCAAGGTGGGGGATGAAATCAAGAAGGGCGAGGAAATCGTCACCGACAAGAACGGCGGGCTGGAAATCACGCCAGCCAAGGGCAAGCCAGTGAAGGTCGAGCCCCAGAAAGACAAGCCGGTGCTGGCCCAGGGCGATGACCTGGAGCAGACCCTGGCGGCCATCGAGCGCGGCGACGAAGATGCTGCCGCTGCGGCCGGTCTGGCGGGTGGTGAAGGGGGGGGCGGCCTGCGCCCGGGCCTGCGTGTCGACCGCGTCCAGGAAGACGTGACTCCGCAGAGCTTCACCTACAGCACCGACCGTGGCAACTTCGAAGTGCCTGAAAACGGCACGTTGGAAGACGAGCTGTTTGCCGCCCCGAACCCCCTGGACGACGCCGCGGTGCAATCCATCAGCCCGGCCACGGCCGTTGAAGGCCAGGGTCTGGTGTTCAACATTGCACTGGACCGCGCCACCACCAGCCCCACCGTGCTGAACCTGCAGCTCAACAGTGGCACGGCCACCGTGGGCTCGGACACCAGCGCACCCATCGAGGTCAGCTTCGACAACGGTGCCACTTTCCAGACCGTCGCGCTGGACGGCAACCAGGCGGCTTCCGTGGTGGTGCCTGTGGGCGCCACGGGTGTGGTGGTGCGCGTACCCACCGTTCTGGACAGCGTCAGTGGTGAAGGTGTCGAGGGCCTGAGCCTGTCGGCCGGTACCGACACAGGCACGGCCTTGCAAGGCCAGGGCACCATCACCGACGCCGACCCGGCCTCGGTGGTGTCGATTTCCGATGCCGAACCCGCCAGCGAAGGGGGGCTGTCGAGTTTCACGCTGCGCCTGGATCGTCCCAGCGCTCAGGACACCGTGCTGCGTCTGCGCACGGTCAGTGGCACCGCCGACAGCGTGCAAGATCTGCAGCAGCAGGAGTTCGACGTCACCATCCCCGCAGGTCAGACCAGCGTGGTCGTTCAGATCGGCCTGCGCCAGGACCAGGTCACCGAAAGCACCGAAACCTACAGCGTGGTCATCGGTTCGGTGCTTGCCGGTCAGGCAGTGATCGGCGACGGCACGGGCACGGCCAGCATCCTGGACAACCCGCCGGTGCTGTCCATTTCCGACGCCAGCGGCGCCGAAGGTGGCGACGCACGTTTTGAGCTCACACTCAGCCGCCCGGCCGATCAAGACATCACGGTGTACCTGCGCACCGTCAGCGGCTCAGCCTCTGACGCCGACGACCTTGGCGGCTTCCAGGGCTTCCCCGTCACCATCAAGGCCGGTGAAACGCGTGCCCCGATCGATGTTGCCCTGTACTTCGACGACATCCCGGAGGGTGCCGAGAGTTTCCAGGTCGAGATCGTCAGCATTGACCCGGTCACGCTGCCGGGGGGCGCCCAGGTGCCGCCGGCCGCGGTGGGCAAGGGCGTTGGCACCGGTGTGATCACCGATGTGGACGTGCCAGCGGTCAGCACGGTGTCTTCGCCGCAGGTGGTCGAAGGCGGCAACCTGATCTACAGCGTGAACCTGGAGTCGGCCGCGCCGCGCGGCATGACGGCGTCTTTCGCGCTTTCCGGCAGTGCCGATCTGGGCGCTGACCTGAAGCAGCAGGTGTTCGATGCGCAAGACCCGGCAGACACCAGCGACGACATCCTGGCGCCTGTGGTGGAGGTCAGCTTCGACAACGGCCAGACCTGGGTGAGCGCGACAGCGTTGTTGCCCAACGAGTTCTCGGTGACTGTGCCGGAGGGGGCGACGTCCTTCTTGGTGCGTGTGCCGACCACCGACGACACCCTGGTTGAGAGCCCAGAGGCTTTGGTGCTCAGCGTCAGCACGATCGGTAACGCTTCGCCGGTGGAGGGCTCTGGCCAGATCCTCGACAACGAGAACGACACGCCCACCCTCGACCTCGACAAGAATGATTCAGCCGGTGTCGCAGGCACCGGGTTTGCACAAAGCTATACCGAGCAGGGCGCTCCCGTGGGCATTGTCGATGCCGACGTTGAGGTCACCGACCGCGAAGGCAACCTGGCCAAGGCCACCGTCACCCTGACCAACCCACAAGCCGGTGATGTGCTTTCAGTGGGCACCTTGCCCGCAGGCCTGAGCTTCACGGTCACGGGCAACGTGATCGAGATCAGTGGGGTGGCCTCGTTGGCCGACTACCAGGCGGCACTCAAGGCCATCACATTCTCGAACTCCTCGGACAGGCCCAGCGAAACGCCGCGAAACCTGACCATCGTGGTCAATGATGGCACATCGGATTCGAACGTGGCCACCACCACCATCGCGGTGACGGCCGTGAACGACAAGCCGGTGCCTCAGCCTGACCCGGACGAGCCCGATGCTTACGACCCGATCGTCAACAACTACAACAAGGCCACGCCGGAAGACACTCCGGTGTCGGGCAAGGTGGTGGGCAGCGACGTCGATGGCGACCCGCTGACCTATGGTCTGAGCACCAACCCGGCCCAGCAGCCCAAGCACGGCACGGTGGTGGTCAATGGTGACGGCACCTGGACCTACACCCCGGCGCCGAACTACAACGGCCCGGACAGCTTCACGGTCACGATCGATGACGGCAAGGGCGGCGTCACCACCACGGTGGTGAACCTGAACGTCACGCCGGTCAACGACCTGCCGGAGAGCCAGAACGAGACACGCGTCATCGACGAAGACGGCAGCTACGTGTTCCTGTCGGGCGACTTCAAGGCCACCGACGTGGACGCAGGCGACAGCCTGCAGGCCGTGCGCATCACCACGGTGCCGGCCAAGGGCGCACTGCTGCTCGATGGCGTGTCTGTGACGGCTGGCCAGGAAGTCTCGGCCGCTGACATTGCGGCCGGCAAGCTGGTGTTCAAGCCGGCGGCCGACGAGAACGGCACGGCATACGCCAAGTTCGACTTTGCGGTCATCACCGGCGTGGCCGGCCAGGCCGCCACGATCGGCGCCGACGCGACCCCGAACACCTTCACGATCGACGTCAAGCCGGTGAGCGACTCGCCGGCCGGCTCGAACGACCAGGCCACGACCAACGAAGACCAGCCGGTGCTGATCGACGTGCTGGCCAACGACCGCGACGCCGACCTGGGCGACGTGCTGAGCATCACGGAAGTCGATGGCAAGCCCATCACGCTGGGTGGTGCCCCGGTGGCTGTGGCCAACGGCACGGTCAGCCTGGTGCTGGATCCGGCCACGAACAAGCCGGTGCTGTCGTTCACGCCCGCGGCGAACTTCAACGGTGACGTCACCTTCACCTACACCGTCACCGACGGCACGACCGAAGTCAGCCCGACCGTGTCGGTGTCGGTCAAGCCGGTGTCGGACACGCCGGAAGGCGCCGACGTCACCCGCGCCACGCAGGAAGACGTGCCGTACGTGGTCAAGGGCGAAGACCTGGGCCTGACCGATGTTGATGGCGACGCCCTGAAGGCCGTGCGCATCGACACGCTGCCGACCGATGGCAGCCTGCAGCTCAATGGCGTGCCGGTCACGGCAGGCCAGGTGATCAGCGCGGCCGACCTGGCCGCAGGCAAGCTGGCCTATGTGCCCGATGCCAACGAGAACGGCGCGCCGTACGGCAGCTTCACGTTCTCGGTGCAGGACACCAGCGGCGCCTTTGACGCAGCGCCGAACACCTTCACGCTGAACGTCTCGAACGTCAACAACGCCCCGGTGGCTGCCCCTGACGAGCGCAGCGTGAGCGAAGACGGCAGCCTGGACATCCCGGCGGCCAACGGCGTGATCCGCAGCGGCGACGCCGCCACGGGCAAGGACAGCGATGCCGACGCGGGCGACCAGCTCAGCGTCTCGGCCATCAGCTTCACCCGAGCCGACGGCTCGGTGGTGGTGGGCACGGTGGGCCAGCCGATTGCGGGCCTGTACGGCACGCTGACGCTCAAGGCCGACGGCTCGTACACCTACACCCCGAACGCCGAAGCGCAAAAGCTCGACGATGGCGAAACCGCCAAGGACGTGTTCAGCTACACCGTGCGTGACGCAGCGGGCCTGACGGCTGGCTCGACGCTGACCATCAACGTGGGCGGCGCCAACGACGCCCCGGATGCGGTGGACAACAGCTACGTGGTGGTGGAAGACACGCCGACCACGGTGAACCTGATTGCCGACAAGGCCAACAACAACATCAGTGGCGATGCCGACAGCGATGTCGATGGCGAGCCGCTCAAGCTCACGCAGATCAACGGCGCGAACGTCAAGGCCGGTGACACGGTGGACCTGCTGGTCAACGGCCAGAAGGTGGCCACGCTGACGGTGGTGTCGGAAGACGGCCGTGTGACGATCGACCCGGTGGCCAACTACGTGGGCCCGCTGAACTTCACGTACACCGTCAGCGACGGCACCACCACCGATGTGGCGAACGTGAACGTGACGGTCGACAGCGTGAACGATGCGCCGGTGGCGCGCAACGACGTGGTCGGCGGCGACGAAGACACGCCGTTCAGCTTCGACCCGCGTGCCAACGACACCGACCCGGAGAACAACCCGCTGACCATCCTGACGGTCAACGGGCAGCCGATCAGCGTGACGCAGCCGGTGGTGATTGCCGGCAAGGGCACGGTGAGCATGAAGCCCGATGGCTCGCTGGAGTTCAAGCCTGAGCCGAACTTCAACGGCAGCTTCGACGTGCCGTACACGGTGAGCGACGGCCAGCCGGGCTCGGTGCCGCAGCAGGCCAGCATCACGGTGACCATTGCACCGAAGAATGACCTGCCCACCCCGAACCCGGAAGACCCCGAGTTCGACCCGGTGACCAACAAGTTCGTGGCCACCACCAACGAAGACACCCCGGTGTCTGGCACGGTCACGGCCACCGATGTGGACGGCGACAAGCCCACCTACGCCCTGAGCACCGACGCGGCCAAGCAGCCGCAACACGGCACCGTGACGGTCAATACCGACGGCAGCTGGACCTACACCCCGGCGCCGAACTACAACGGTGAAGACGTCTTCACCGTGCTGATCGACGACGGCAAGGGTGGCGTGACCGAGACGCAAGTGCGCGTGACGGTCAACCCGGTCAACGACCTGCCGGAGAGCCAGAACGAGACACGTGTCATCGACGAAGACGGCAGCTACGTGTTCCTGTCGGGCGACTTCAAGGCCACCGACGTGGACGCAGGCGACAGCCTGCAGGCCGTGCGCATCACCACGGTGCCGACCAAGGGCGCACTGCTGCTCGATGGCGTGGCTGTGACGGCTGGCCAGGAAGTCTCGGCCGCTGACATTGCGGCCGGCAAGCTGGTGTTCAAGCCGGCGGCCGACGAGAACGGCACGGCATACGCCAAGTTCGACTTTGCGGTCATCACCGGCGTGGCCGGCCAGGCCGCCACGATCGGCGCCGACGCCACCCCGAACACCTTCACGATCGACGTCAAGCCGGTGAGCGACTCGCCGGCCGGCTCGAACGACCAGGCCACGACCAACGAAGACCAGCCGGTGCTGATCGACGTGCTGGCCAACGACCGCGACGCCGACCTGGGTGACGTGCTGAGCATCACCGAAGTCGATGGCAAGCCCATCACGCTGGGTGGTGCGCCGGTGGCTGTGGCCAACGGTACGGTCAGCCTGGTGCTGGATCCGGCCACGAACAAGCCGGTGCTGTCGTTCACGCCCGCGGCGAACTTCAACGGTGACGTCAGCTTCACCTACACCGTCACCGACGGCACGACCGAAGTCAGCCCGA
>NZ_SIXI01000019.1 GCF_004310865.1 Aquabacterium lacunae | reverse complement strand
CTTGGACAGACGCCAGCCCGATGAAGAGCTTGGAGCGGTTTGGGAATGAAAAACTGCTCACGCGAGCGGTGCCTAAATAGATGAAAACCAATTGCCAACTGCGCCTGGAATTTGGTGTTGCCTAACGTTTGACTTAAGCGGCGCCGTCAGGCGTCCGCTTGAAGGATGGGTTAGGCGGGTCGACGACGGAGCCGCCTGCATACGAAGCAACAAACGCTGCCGCCCGGCGGCAAAGCGCCACGTGCGCGGCGCGCACTTTCAGCACGAGAGGTTGTAGCGATACTGGATCGATATCAACTCGCTCCGAAGACTGACCACGAAGCGTAACGGTGAGTTCTGTCCACGATGGGTCATCTGGCTGCGCACTGTCTCCATCAGAGTCGAAGTCGCAGCCGGTACCCCACAGATGCTCTGCGACCTTGTAGTAGGCAGGCCGAGGCCCCGGGGCCACTATGTGTAGTTCGAACTGGGCAGGCATGATTTGAAGCCGCCTAACGCAATGTAGACGTCAGAAACGACGCGATTGCTGGTTGTAACCGTCGCGGACGACGCCTAACCTGGATGGCCGACAGGCGTGCAAGTGCTTGTGCGGCAAGCAAAAAGAGGCTTGCGGTGACATGAGACTCCCAGGTTATGCGTCAGCTGTTACAAAGTAGGCTACCTGGGATGCGCTGGGCGGTCAATCCATACAGAGGGTGGCGTTGCATTGGGGCGAGTGCTAAACTGGCTAGATGAACGATCGCGTTGATCATGTCTTGCTTGAAGCCATGCAACTTGCGCCTGCTGAGCGCTCCATGGTTGTTCTGTCGTTGCTGGACAGCTTGCAAGGGGCCTCTGACAGCGACGAGGCAGTTGTTGCATCTTGGATTGCGGAAGCGCGCAGTCGGCATGATGACTTGGTCAGCGGTCGTGTCCAGGGCATGACTGCTGACGAGTTCAGCTCCTGGTTCAAGTCACTCTGATGATGTTCCGACTGAACATCTCTCCTGCTGTGAAGCAGGAGATGGCGGAGGCGTTCACTTGGTACGCCGAAAGGAACGCCGAAGTTGCAGACAACTTCCGGGAGGAAGTACTGGCGACGTTTCAGTTGATCGCGCAACACCCGGAGCGTTTTCCGCTTTGGGGTGATGTTGTTCGGCGCTTCGTGATGAAGCACTACCCATACTCCGTTTATTACTCGGTCGGTGATCAGGTTGTGAATATTCTGGCTGTCGGTCACAACCGTCGCCGAGCGGGCTATTGGCAAACGCGCTAACTGGTATTGCCTAACGCCAAAGTTCACCGGCGCCGGAAGCCGAAGGCTGGAGGGCACCTCGACGGGCCACGCCGTAGGCGTGGAACGTTGAGGCGTCCGCGTGCAACGCCCCGTTAGGCTGGCCAGCGAAGGCAGCAGCCTGTGAGCATGCTTGAGCTGCATTGAGTGCAGGCAAGGTGCCTCCCGTTTGGCTTGTGTTTGACACCGCTGGGGCGGTGCATCGAATGGCTCCAGCATAACGTGAAGACGCCAGGCAGTGATGGCGCAGCCATGACTGCGGGCTGAGCTTTCGAGCCGGTGGCGTGGCAGCGCCACGGCACAGAACCTGGCGCTGATTGCCGAAGGACAAGCAGCCAACATGGCGGCGGCATCTGGCACTTTGGCGCCGCACGGTGGCGAGCAGGCAGCCGAAGGACTGACAGCCAGATTGAGCCGGCGAACAGCGCCCCGTGGCGAACCAATTGGCGACTTAGCGCCAGGCATGAAACGAAGCCAGCCGGTGGACTTGCCTGGAAACAGCCGAGGCCCGCAAAACCATTCCCGCATGACAATCGGAGCAGGGAGCTCGATGCCGCAAAACATACCCTGCAAATGCTGCCAGAGCCTATTTCAGAAGTGGCCTAACGCCCAAGGTAAGCGGCGCCGGAAGGAGCGCAGCGAGTGGAGGGCACCAACACTGGCCATGAAGATGCCGAAGGCATGGCCAGTGTTGGCGTCCGCTTGA
>NZ_SIXI01000018.1 GCF_004310865.1 Aquabacterium lacunae | reverse complement strand
GGCTCGAATGAAAACTTCAACGGCTTGCTGAGGCAGTATTTCCCGAAGGGGATGTGCTTGAGTCAGGTGACCCAGGAGGAATGTGATGAAGTTGCCCGAGAAATTAATATGAGACCGCGCAAAAGATCGGGTTATCGATCACCGCACTGGGTGTACCATCACGGCCGGTAGGGTGTTGCACTTGATGTGTCAATCTACGCGACACTTGGGTGAAGTGCTTGGTGGCCATTGTTTAGCGCCCGAAGACGAAGTCCAGCGCTTGCTGACCAATGGGGACATTGCCTTGATAGAACTCGGAGAACTTGCATCGGGAGCAAACGATGGAAGTGTATTGAGCCGATTCGACCCCAAAGAAGGATCCGAGGCCACCCTGAGCGGCACGAAGTCGATGCTCCTCGTATTTTGTGTGACCGCACTTCATGCATTTGTAGTTGGACGTCGGCGACCTGGCAAGTAGCTCGTTATCGATGTGTTCAACGATGTCAAGGTAAAGCTCTAGATTCACCCGAGACAAGCGCTTGTGCTCAGTGAGTTCATCGAACGTGAGCGAAGGAATGTCAGAGACCGATGGCAGGTCCATGTTAGATGCCTCGATGTATTGGTGTTGCCTAACGCCCAAGTTAACCGGCGCCGGAGCGCGAAGCGCGGAGGGCACCACCATGGGTCATCAAAATCGCGAAGCGATGGCCCATGGTGGCGTCCGCGTTGAACGCCGAGTTAGGCCGCGGTGTCTGCGCGAAGCGCCCGTGCCCAAGCTCGGTGATGACGTTACCACTTCCAGAGCGATGGCGAGCGCCAGTGGGCGGGCTGCGTTGCATGGTGAGCGGCTCCTCCGTTAGGTTGGAATGTCCACAATAGGCGGCCAAGCTTCGTATCCGGCACAACCGAAGTGTTAGGTCTCATTGCGCGCGGCGCCGAAACTCTTCGAGTTCCCATACAGCGAGGCTACGAGAAGCAGCCACACGCTTGAGATGTGAGATTGCCGTTAAGTATTCATCTTGCGAGTCACTTGAGGTCCAGTCGTACTGAAGCCCAGCGAGGTCTCGGACGATCCCGTCGATTGGGCAGTGGATCGGCTCGTCAATGATTCCCGCTACCCATAGATACTTGAGATGCATGTTGATGAGCTTCTGTGCAACACCGAAGCGGAGCCTACCTTGATGGAGCGTCTTTGAATACCGTTTTGTGAACCGCTCTGCCGTGTTGGCTATGAAGTAAACGTGCTGCTCTTCGTCAACAGTGCCGCTGGAGTAATTGACAAGGACTTCATGTAGGACAGCGCGGAATCCGTCTTTAGTGGCTCCTCTCTGGTGTTCCTTGCATGAGCGGGCATAGATTGGAGCGCCACCAGCTCGGGTTGAAAGCGCGGCCTTAAGACTCAATAGGCCAAGCTCGTATATCAGGAATTCGCGTTTCGCTGCTTGCATGCACATGCTCGTGGGTGTGAGGCCTAACGCCCAAGGTAAGCGGCGCCGGAGCCCGACAGGGCGGAGGGCACCAACACTGGCCATGAAGATGCCGCAGGCATGGCCAGTGTTGGCGTCCGCTTGACCGCCGAGTTAGGCCACGGTGCCAGCGCGAAGCGCCCGTGCCAGTGCTCGGTGATGGCGTTACCACTTCCAGAGCGGTGGCGTGCGCCAATGGGCGGGCTACCTTGCATACAGCGGTGATCGTGCGTTAGGTTGGCGTGCCCACAAAAGACAGGCGAGCTTCCGCAAAGCCAAGGCTGGGTCAGCTTTATCATTTGGCTTAGGTTTTTGCAGCAAAACACTGCCTTCGCAATTATTTGCAAAGACCGACCACTGAAAATTTTTCTGCAGTATACGAAAGCTTGTTTTTGTCCAGCGACGCTTCGATTCGCCTCAGGCTCACAAAGCATTTCCCTCTGATGCAGTACGATCCAAGCTCGTAATCCGCTCCCGTTTCGGGCCTGAAGGATATCGATAATATATGATCGTCTTCCGTGGTAACGGCTGTAATGCTTTGCTCTGCTGCAATATAAACCTCCGAGAAATTTTTTGGCGGGGTTTCGGCGGGCATTCCAAGAGACCGATTGTTGAATGTCTTGTCGTTTAGGAAGGCCATGTTTCGTGAGTTAACTAGCCCCAATCCGTCAATTTGCCAGTTAACGCAATCTGTTCCAGGTATCAATCTGACGGTCCCGGTTGAAATTGTCCTAAGACGAGCCATGGATCCCGATGTGGGCTCTTTATAAGGTTGCGAAAAGCCTTGCGTGACAGACTTCATATTGATGTTGCCGCAAGCATTTATCAACAAGATGGTCGGCAGTAAAAACAGTAACTTCGTTCTCATACTTAATTGGTGGTTTTTGGGGTGGGCCTAACGCCCGCGTTAACAGGCGGATGCCAGCGAAGCTGGTAGACGTCCTGTTGAACAACCAGTTAGGCCGCGGCCCGAAGGCACGATGTTGCCCATCTTAGTAGAAGGCCTGCTTCGTAGATTC
>NZ_SIXI01000017.1 GCF_004310865.1 Aquabacterium lacunae | reverse complement strand
TGTTGAATCACGAGCAAAACTGAGCCAGGCGTCACGTCCAAAACTGAGCCACTAGGTTGACGAAGAAGCGGACTGCTCGGATGTGGATAAGTCTACTGTCTGGTCGGCTCCTTTGGGTGTTTTGCTACGGGTGGACTTGGTTGCGGCCGGTTGTGCCGTCGAGTGCCTGAAGCGCCAGCTTTGATTGCCGGTCTCGACGATGTGGCAGTGATGGGTGAGCCGGTCCAGCAGCGCCGTGGTCATCTTGGCGTCGCCGAACACGCTGGCCCACTCCGAGAACGACAGATTGGTGGTGACAACCACGCTGGTGCGTTCGTACAGCTTGGACAACAGGTGGAACAGCAAGGCACCGCCTGCCTGACTGAAGGGCAAGTAGCCCATCTCGTCGAGGATGACGAGGTCAACGTACATGAGCCGATGCGCCAGTTGCCCGGCCTTGCCCTGCGCCTTCTCCGCCTCCAGCAGATTGACCAGCTCGACAGTCGAGAAGAAGCGTACCCGCTTGCCATGTGCGCGGATGGCATGGACGCCCAGGCTGGTGGCCAGGTGCGTCTTGCCGGTACCTGGGCCGCCCACGAAGACCACGTTGTGGGCTGAGTCGATGAACCTGAGCTCGTGCAGTTGACGCACCAGCGCCTCGTCGACCTGGGCCTGATCAAAGGCAAAGCCAGCCAGGTCGCGGTGGTGCGGGAATCGGGCCACCCGCATCTGGTAGGCCATGGAACGCACTTCCCGATGTGCGCCCTCGGCCTTGATGAGCTGATGCAGCAGGGCTTCGTGGTCGAGCGATTTGAGCCGGGCAATGCCCAGTAGTTCTGGCCAGGCACTGGCCATGCCGTGCAGGCTCAGCCCCTTGAGGCTTGCTGCGATGTCATTGGACATGGTCACCCTCCTGGGGTTGGCGCAGGCGGTCATAGCGCGACACGTCGGCCTGAGGTGGCTCCTGCAACGTCAGCGAAGGCAAGGTTGCCTCTGCAAGACTTTGCAAAGATTCAGGCTCCTTGAGTCTGGCCAGCACGTTGAGCACATGGTCAGCGCTCGCCCGCCCTGATTGCAGCGCCAAATCCACGGCCACCAGCACGTCATCGAGTCCGTGCAAGGTGATGGCCATGAGCACCTGGGCCATCACACGGTCTCCGCCAGGGTGGCGCAGCAGGTGCGCTTGCAGATGCTGCAAGGGCTCGGGCATGGTCTTGAAGGGGGCGCCGTTGCGCAAGGCGCCGGGCTTGCGCTCGAGCAAACTGACGTAGTGCCGCCAGTCGTACAAGGTCTGCCCGCGCTCGAAGCTGCGCGGCAGGCTCACCAGCTGCTCTGGTGCTTCGGCGCTGGGACCAACCACCACCAGGCGGTCTGGATAAGCCCGCACGCTGACACTGGCATGAGCCCATTCGCACGGTACGCTGTAGCGATTGCGCTGGTAGTGGATCAGCGAGGTGGCCGTCACCCGCGCCATCTGCTCGACATAGCCATCGAAGGCGGCAGGATTGGGCATCAGGTGCGTCTGCTCTTGTTGCCAGACGTCAGCGATGGTCAGCTCTGGCCACTCGGGGTGAGGTAGCTCATGCCAGGCGTCCAGACAGGCCTGGTGCAGCCACGCGTTGAGGCTCTCCAGGTCGGGCCAGCGGCGTTCGGCCGCCTCCATCCAGATGCCACGGCGGCGATCCTGAACGTTCTTCTCGACAATGCCCTTCTCCCAGCCTGCGGCCCGGTTGCAGAACTCCGGCTCGAACAGGTAGTGGCCGGTCATGGCCTCGAAGCGGGCATTGACGGTGCGGCTCTTGCCCTGGCCCACCTTGTCGACGGCGGTCTTCATGTTGTCGTAGATGCCCCGGCGCGGCACGCCACCGAAGGCGGTAAAGGCTCGGGCATGGGCGTCGAACAACATCTCGTGGGCCTGGCTGAAGTAGGCGGTGAGCATGAAGGCCCGACTGGCCGCCAGCTTGGTGTGCGCGGCCTCCAGGCGCTTGCGCATGCCGCCCACGAACAGGTACTCGCAGCTCCAGTCGAACTGGAAGGCCTCGCCCATCTCGAAACTCATGGGCACGAAGGCCATGCGCGTGGGGGCATCAGACTGCGCCTGCTGCCAGCGCTTGGCAAATTCGTAGACAGGGCCACGACTGCCGGGGTAGCCCATGGCCTGCAGTGCTCGGAACATGGCCTTGATGCCACGGCGCTCGCGCTTGTTGCGGTGGCTGTCGGCCTTCAGCCAAGTGGCCATCTGTTCTTTGTACGGATCTAGAACGCTGGGGATGCTTGCCCGCTTGGGGTAACGGGGCTCGACCATCTCATCGGATTGAAGCCACTTGGTGGCCGTGTTGCGGGAGATGCCCAGCCTGCGGCTGGCTTCGCGCACGCTCAGGTGGTCACGGTGGACCATGCGGCGCAATTTGCTCAATGTGCTCACGTTGATCACTCCTGCCCCCCGCTGCTGCAAAAAACAGCAGGGTAGGTGGATAACGTGGCTCAAAATTGGACGTGACGGAGACCCTTCAGTGGCTCAGTTTTGCTCGTGATTCAACA
>NZ_SIXI01000016.1 GCF_004310865.1 Aquabacterium lacunae | reverse complement strand
TCTTGCGCAGCAAGCCGTGGATCAGCAGCCAGTCATCGGCGTTGAACAGGCTCCAGCGCCGACAGCGCCTGCGCCTGGCCTGCGCGTACTGCTGCGCCTTCGATGGCCGGTACGCGCCGTCATGCCGCGTGGCGTTTCTCGCCACCTCTCGGCTGATCGTCGAGGCACTTCGCCCCATTTCCTTGGCGATCATTCTCATACTCGCGCCACTGCGCAATCGCGTGGAAATGAAGTATCGTTCCTCTCGGGTGAGTTGGTGATACATCAAGGTTGCAACCCCTGTCTTGCCGGAAAGAGGAAGCAGCAGTATCTCCGCTCCCCCACCTCACAAACAAAGGTGTTGCACTTCGGATGTCAATCCGCGTGGCCTAACTCGGCGGTCAAGCGGACGCCAACACTGGCCATGCCTTCGGCATCTTCATGGCCAGTGTCGGTGCCCTCCACTCGCTGCGCTCCTTCCGGCGCCGCTTACCTTGGGCGTTAGGCCACCGCTTGGCTGGTCTCTGGAAGCATTTTCTGGGCGTGTTTTGTAGCATCGCGCGCCCTGCTTCGCTCTTCATGCGGGAATGGTTTAGCTGGCCTCGGATGCTTCCTGGCGAATCCACCGGCTGGCTTCGCTCCAGGCCTGGCGCTAACTCGCCAATTGGTTCGCCACGTGGCGCGGTTCGAGGTCTCAATCTGGCTGTCAGTCCTTCGGCTGCCTGCTGGCCACCGCGCGGCGCCAAAGTGCCACGCGCCACCGCCCCCTAGGCTGCTTGTCCTTCGGCAATCAGCGCTCTGGTGTGTGCCGTGTCTTCGCCACGCCACCAGCTCGAAACATGAAGGCGCAGTCATAGCATCGCCATCACTGTTCAGCGTCTTCGCGTTATGCTGGCTGCATTCGATGCGCTGCTTGATAGGCGCCAAGCAAGAACTGTTGGGAGCACCTTTGCAAAGCTGTCCGCCCATCGGCGCACGCCATCGCTCTGGAAGTGGTAACGCCATCACCGAGCACTGGCACGGGCGCTTCGCGCAGGCACCGTGGCCTAACTCGGCGGTCAAGCGGACGCCAACACTGGCCATGCCTTCGGCATCTTCATGGCCAGTGTCGGTGCCCTCCGCCCTGTCGGGCTCCGGTGCCGCTTACCTTGGGCGTTAGGCCTCTCCATGCCTCAGTTGTTGGAGTCCATATCGTTGCTATCGGGCGCAGTTCTCGTCGCCCTACTGTCGGCTATCTCCGGGTTTCTTTGGGCACGGCTATCCAGGCCCTTCATACGCGCATCGGGCGTGCTGGGCACTCCGATTTTGCTGTCATGGTGCCTTTACTGGGCTCCAGTCTGGTCTGGCGCAGAAGCATCGGAATACTCTGCTTGGTCGGCGCTTTTCATTCTCGTTTGGACAGCCGGTGGCATGGTTTCATCGCTAGGCGTCGTTCTCGCTCTGCACAAGAGGGGCGTCCATCGGACGAGCCTTTGAAAGCATGGCCAATGCTTGATCTAGCTGTCAGCCCTTCGGCAACCTGCTCATTATTGAGCGGCGCCAAAGTGCCACATGCCGCGGCGCAGTGAACTGTCCGCCCGTCAGCGGCCAGCGCACGAATCGGTGGTGCCAATGCTCACAGCGTCAGGCAGAATCACAGCAAACAAGCATCAGGGTTGGGCTTCATGCACAGGTCTAAACGTCATAGCAAGGTTCTTCCCCTCTGCTTCGCTCACCGGCCTAACTGGGCGTTCCAGCGGACGCTGACCCATTCCTTCGCTTCGGCCACGCCTTATGGGCGCCGCTGAACTTGAGCGTTAGGCCCTACACATAGAAATGACGCTGAGAAACTACATCACAGGGTTGGCCACAGCAGCTCTTGCTAATGTGGCAATGGCAGAGACGATCAAAAACGAATTGGATCGAGCCTGGGCCATCACCCCCAAGGGAAAGTTTGAATGCCTGGCAAGCAAGTCTGCGAGTAATCCAGATATACTGAAATTTGCAGGAAAGGTATACTTCAAAGGTAGCCTGATGGGCGCAACTCGTTCAGATGGAACGTTAACGTCAGGCATCTATAACGCCAACATCGGTTGCCCAACCATCGTGGCTTCAAACATGGGTTACGTTGTAATGACCAGGCCAACTCACCCGACATCGTTTGGTATCAACGGTTACCTCGTACTAGACACTAATGCAAACCCGCCTGAGTTAGTTGAAATTGCAGAGAGCCAAAGCCCACAGGACGACAAGCTCCCAGAAACAAGACGATTTCAATGGACGAGTCAAGGCCTAACACTGTCCTACTTTGGCTATCCAGTTGGAACTCAAGGAGGAGATGTTAATTCTCCGAAACCGAAAATGAGGAAAGCCAAATTCTTATTTAGGTCAGGCGAAGTTTCTCAAGCCGGGTAAGCTTTGCAAAATACGTACTACTTCATAAGTTTTTGGCCTAACTCGGCGGTCAAGCGGACGCCAACACTGGCCATGCCTTCGGCATCTTCATGGCCAGTGTTGGTGCCCTTCACTCGCTGCGCTCCTTCCGGCGCCGCTTACCTTGGGCGTTAGCCTTTTCGTGAAGCATGCATCGAGGTGCCCTCCCCTCAATCTCGGTATGCGCGGTTTAACGCCTACGCCATACAATTCACTTAGCGCCGAGTGGGCGCTAGAAAAATCCATGGGACA
>NZ_SIXI01000015.1 GCF_004310865.1 Aquabacterium lacunae | reverse complement strand
CACCTGAAATCTCTCGTGCTCGACCAACCATTGCTCTTGCGCCAAGATCTTCTCGGCCATGAGCAAGAGTGAGAAAGCTATTAAGATATTTTTCATGCCCGATAAAATTTGAGATTTCTAACGCCCAAGTTAACCGGCGCCGGAGCGCGAAGCGCGTAGGGCACCAACACTGGCCATAAAAATGGCGAAGCCATGGCCAGTGTTGGCGTCCGCGTTGAACGCCCAGTTAGGCCACGGTGTGTGGTGGAAGACTAGTGAGAACATTTAACTTTTCAGACAGCTTAGCCAAAGAAGCAACCTAATGTGTCCGCACCGACAATTGAGAAGAAGGCATCGATGGTTTTTGCTTCGTTGACTTCGTATGGAGACCAAGTTAAATTTCCCCGCATCCAGTAAACCTTCCAATAATTTTGGCTGCGGACGTAAGTTGCCTTGGCGAACGGGCGTTTCATTAATTCAGAGGGGGAATCCCAACGCGGACGCACTTCAAGCAGTTCGACGGATTGGCCTGAAATTTGGTACTCATAGTCCAGTTGCGACCGAATGTGAGGAGGCGGCCGGTGTTGGGCGAAGAATTTTTCTGCTGCCTTCTCGATCCGCTTGAGATCTACTTCATTGAAAGCCATGTTATTCGGAAAAAAGTTGCTTGACTAGATTCTTGGAAATTTCCAACCCTGCAGGGGTAAGGAACACCGATTCTTGCCGACCTCGGGGATCTGAGATAAGTCCCTTCTCATGCAGCGACTCCATCACTGAAAACTCGTAACGTTTCCAAGTTTGCCCGTCCTTGGTTGCGAAGTAGCCAAGGAGCGCGAGAACTGCATCTTCAACCTTTTGATCACTGTATGTCATGGCTGTTTCGCAATGAGCCTAGCGAACTGCTAGGCGGTTATTAGCAGTGGCCTAACGCCCAAGGTAAGCGGCGCCGGAAGGAGCGCAGCGAGTGGAGGGCACCAACACTGGCCATAAAGATGCCGAAGGCATGGCCAGTGTTGGCGTCCGCTTGACCGCCGAGTTAGGCCACGGTGCCTGCGCGAAGCGCCCGTGCCAGTGCTCGGTGATGGCGTTACCACTTCCAGAGCGATGGCGTGCGCCAATGGGCGTGCAATGGTTCATTTGCGCTGCCTACGGTTGAATGAATGAATGCCAGATGGTGCGGATGACCCCAGCAAACAATGCAGCAAGTACGCAATAGAACACAAGAATAATGACCGAGCCATCGCTTCCTGGATGGTCACGTCGGAACTGCCGAAGTCTGTTGAGCAGTGTGTCAGCGCTTCCGTCGTCGGGCGCTCGCAAGTGATACTTTCCAGGGCGCCATGCTTCGAGCAGCAATGGGGCCACCAACCCTGCAACGAGGAGCGCTCCTGCTGCAGCGTTTCTATCACCCTGCAGAGCTAGTGCCAGAGCAAGGCAGGCAAAGCTTCCAACAAAGCACACGACCAGTATTCGTGTCCAAATGCTCAATCTAAACCGTCCGATCTTTTTTGTGGTGTGCGCAGAGCTCAGTCGTATTCCAACTGCGGCCTAACGCCCAAGGTAAGCGGCGCCGGAAGGAGCGCAGCGAGTGGAGGGTACCAATAAGGCCCATGAAAATGGCGAAGCCATGGGCCTTGTTGGCGTCCGCTTGACCGTAATGTTAGGCTGGAGGTAATTCGCGAATCCTAGTTATGCTGGTTGAGGTGCGCTTGGCCGCAAACTCCAGTTCGTCGCTATTAATGGGCTCGAATGATTCAATCCTAACCCTGTGTAAATTGACTGCGTCTGAGGTTTCTAGGGCTTCTTGAGTAAGAAAATTCATGGGGCCAACATAAACAACACGCTGCACGCCTGGGAAGGTATTCAAAATTGGCAATATGCTTTTCACGTCCACCTTTTCACCCCTTATGTGGAGCATGTATCTGTAGGGGGATCTGATTGCCGGGGTGCTTTGGGATGATCTGTGTCTAAGCTCATTAACCGACGATTCAATATATTCTAGTTTGCGCAGCAAGAATCCTTGCGCATCGTCTGCTTGCGCAACTTCGCGCATTACTTTCGATTGGGCAACTCGATAAACGGGATTGTCTGGCTCAGACTCGGCTTGGGCTGCTTCTATGGCCGAAGCCAGTCTGGGGCGAAGATCTACTGCGCCGTGCATGTCGTTCTGGAAAAATACGGTGCGTTCGTCAGAAATGTCGAAGGGTAGCTTTGTGCCCGATTCTGCCAGCACTACGATTGGTAAACCAACGCAATGCCTGACCGCAAGTTCATACATGACGTTGGGATTTAACTCGGTAAGATTTGCAATTACCAATTCGTCATATAGTACGTGTTCTATTACTTGTTTGGTAATGGAGCCGGGTGTGGAAATCTCATGAGCGACATGAGTTTTAAAGCCTAGCTCTTGTAAGGTCGGCTTGATGACTGCGCTGATAAGGCCGTCGGCAGCTCGTCGTGTGGGTGAATTATCGGCACCAATTGGAGTGACGACGAAGCAGTTCTTAGCGGCTGTATTCTGTTCTGTCATAAATTTGCTGAATTTTGTTGCTGCGGCAAATTTTCTGGAAGGCCTAACGCCCAAGGTAAGCGGCGCCGGAAGGAGCGCAGCGAGTGAAGGGCACCAACACTGGCCATGAAGATGCCGCAGGCATGGCCAGTGTTGGCGTCCGCTTGACCGCCGAGTTAGGCCACGGT
>NZ_SIXI01000014.1 GCF_004310865.1 Aquabacterium lacunae | reverse complement strand
TCAACCAGGCCTGCGGTCATCGCCACGGCGCGGGCATCTACCCCAGCCTAACGGGGCGTTGCACGCGGACGCCTCAACGTTCCACGCCTGCGGCGTGGCCCGTCGAGGTGCCCTCCAGCCTTCGGCTTCCGGCGCCGGTGAACTTTGGCGTTAGGCAAAACACACCGCAGCAATTTAATCGTCACACATCGTTCACTTATCGTTAAAAAGGAAGAAAAATGATGGGATTGGGTGATTTCGGCCTCAGCATTCTAGCCAGTTGGCTAGCAAACAAAATTGACTTCAAAAAATCTGCGCCTGAAAACATATCCAGCAAGAGCGATGAAGCCCCACAAAAGGAAAAAACATCTGAATCACCCAAAGCACAAAAATTCAAAACCTTTGACGCATGGAACGATTTGTCAAGAATTCTGACCGCAGTTAAGAGCCCTGTAATTTCCATCTTAATAGAAGACGAGCCATCAACTCACTACCACCTCCCAAGCATGGTTCTTGAATCTTCGGTGACCGGCGAGTGGTATGTTTTCTCGAGGGGGAGAATGAGCTTCGAGGGCAACGGAGGCGGCATCAGAAATTCACAAGAGATCATTGATCAAGTCAAAGCCGCTGGCGCAAATATTGGCACATGGGTTGTTACAAAATCGGAAATTGAAGCCCTTGATAACGGGTATATAACATGGCCCAAAGTTAAGCAGAATGCAATCCCTTTACTTGCACGGGTTGCCCGAGACTACACTTGGGATGAAATTGAGCGGAACGTAACAAAACAAATCAAGTGAAAATTCAAATCCCGGCTTTCACATGCGCACCTAGTTTCCGTTAGAAGTTTTGCCTAACTGGTCGTTCAACGCGGACGCCACGGCAGGCCATGCCTTCGGCATTTTCATGGCCTGCCGTGGTGCCCTACGCACTTCGTGCTCCGGCGCCGGTTAACTAGGGCGTTAGGCAACTCCAATGAGCGTCTTTGAAGAGTCTTGGGCGCAGGCTTGGGCCGATCTGGGATTGGCGTCGCCGAGCGATCTTTTCGGCCTACTGCTTGGCGCGTACAGCGAACCACAGCGCCACTATCACTCCAAACAGCATCTTGCAGAATGCTTGAATGCGTTCGGCCAAGTTCGGCACTTGGCAGCGCATCCCGGCGAAGTCGCCATCGCCTTGTGGTTTCACGATGCCGTCTATGACGTGCGAGGCAAGTCGAACGAGCAGCAAAGTGCTGACTGGGCATTGCGAGTGCTCCGCCACGCTAACGCCGACAACAACGTTCAACAGCGGGTCGAGTGCCTAATTCTGGCCACCAAGCATGACGCCACACCCACAGACGGCGATCAACAACTGCTCGTCGACATTGACCTCAGCATACTCGGCGCCACCCCCAAGCGGTTCGCCGAATACGACCGGCAGGTACGAGCCGAGTACAGTTGGGTTCCAAGCTTCATCTACAACATGAAGCGTAGGGGCGTACTTCAAGCATTCTTGGCTCGTCCCAACATCTACAACACAAGCTACTTCAGGGAGCGCTATGAACAGCAGGCGCGCATCAACCTGGCCGCTGTTGCCTAACTGGTCGGTCAAGCGGACGCCAACACTGGCCATGCCTTCGGCATTCTCATGGCCAGTGTTGGTGCCCTCCACTCGCTGCGCTCCTTCCGGCGCCGCTTACCTTGGGCGTTAGGCCACTGTTTGGCCGGTCTCTGGAAGCATTTTCTGGGCGTGTTTTGCGGCATCGAGCGCCCTGCTCTGCTCGTCATGCGGGAATGGCTTAGCTGGCGTCGGTTGCTTCCTGGCTAATCAACCGGCTGGCTTCGCTCCAGGCCCGGCGCTAACTCGCCAATTGGTTCGCCTCGTGGCGCGGTTCGCTGCCTCAACCTGGCTGTCAGTCCTTCGGCTGCCTGCTGGCCACCGCGCGGCGCCAAAGTGCCACGCGCCACCGCCAAGTGGGCTGCTTATCCTTCGGCAATCAGCGCCAGGTTCTGTGCCGTGTCTTCGCCACGCCACCAGCTCGCAACATGAAGCCGCAGTCATGGCTTCGCCCTCACTGTTCAGCGTCTTCGCGTTATGCTGGCTGCATTCGATGCGCTGCTTGATCGGCGCCAAACAGAACACCTGGGAGCCCTTGTGAAACGCTGTCCGCCCATTTGCGCACGCCATCGCTCTGGAAGTGGTAACGCCATCACCGAGCTTGGGCACGGGCGCTTCGCGCAAGCACATTGGCCTAACTCGGCGGTCAAGCGGACGCCAACACTGGCCATGCCTTCGGCATCTTCATGGCCAGTGTCGGTGCCCTCCACTCGCTGCGCTCCTTCCGGCGCCGCTTACCTTGGGCGTTAGGCCTCAACAAACATGTGCCTCTTCGTATCTCTACTAGCCATGCTAATTGCCTCAAGTGCAACTGCTAAAGGGCATGAAGGTGCTTTGCCGATTAGCAAGGCTCGGGCTCAACTCATTGCACAAGGTTGGTTGCCATTGGAGACCTTTGGGGAAGACGCGAATGGCACCAGATGGAGCCTGCAAGGTGATGCAGGAGCAATGTACGAGGCAGGTTTTAAAGAGGTTGAAGCGTGTTCAGGCACAGGCTTAAACTTTTGTTCATTCAACTACACCCGAGCAGGCAAATGCCTTAGCCTGCATACACAAGGCGAATTCAAGGCGGGTGCTTACGAACCTCATGTCATAAAGCGCACAAACATTTGTCCTGCAAGTGCCGATCTCACCCCAAAACCAAATGGGAAGCAGTAAGTTGTTGAATCACGAGCAAAACTGAGCCACTGAAGGGTCTCCGTCACGTCCAATTTTGAGCCACGTTATCCACCTACCCTGCTGTTTTTTGCAGCAGCGGGGGGCAGGAGTGATCAACGTGAGCACAT
>NZ_SIXI01000013.1 GCF_004310865.1 Aquabacterium lacunae | reverse complement strand
GCTTGACCGCCGAGTTAGGCCACGGTGCCTGCGCGAAGCGCCCGTGCCAGTGCTCGGTGATGGCGTTACCACTTCCAGAGCGATGGCGTGCGCCGATGGGCGGACAGCTTTGCAAAGGTGCTCCCAAGTGTTCTGTTTTGGCGCCGATCAAGCAGCGCGTCGAATGCAGCCAGCATAACGCGAAGACGCCGGGCAGTGATGGCGAAGCCATGACTGCGGCTTCATGTTTCGATGTGGTGGCGTGGCGAAGACACGGCACACACCAGAGCGCTGATTGCCGAAGGACAAGCAGCCCACTTGGCGGTGGCGCGTGGCACTTTGGCGCAGCGCGGTGGCCAGCTGGCAGCCGAAGGACTGACAGCCAGATTGAGCCCGCGAACAGCGCCCCGTGGCAAACCAATTGGCGAGTGAGCGCCGGGCTTGAATCGAAGCCTGCTGGTTGATGAACCAGGAAGCAACCGAGGCCAGCTAAACCATTCCCGCATGAAGAGCGAAGCAGGGCGCGCGATGCTACAAAACACGCCCAGAAAATGCTTCCAGAGACCAGCCAAACAGTGGCCTAACGCCCGCGTTAACAGGCGGATGCCGGCGGAGCCGGTAGACGTCCTGTTGAACAAACGGTTAGGCTTGACCGCAAGCACTACTGCGTGTGCGCGGCAGACAGTTGCCTCACGCTCGTGCGTTTCGCGGGCTGCCAAAGGACAGACAGCCAGATCAGACCGCGTGCGGCCACTTGATTTGCAACTTACGATGGTTGGCAAGACAGTCGCGCAAATACAGGTTGATGAGGCTTTGGTACGGAATGCCAGCCTCTTCAGCCATGCCTTTGAAATACTCAACAACGTCCTCTGAGAGCCGCATGGTGACGGGCTTCTTCAGCTTTGATGCGTATGGATTTTTGCGGGCCTTCAGCTTGGAGAGGTCGTATTCAGCTTTCATGTCTAGCCACCTTGGTAGAACGCGCTTTCACGCTTGGTTGCCTTGCGAGCGGAGATGATGCGGATGACCTCGCCATGTTCGCGCTCGCAATGACAGACGATGAGCAACTTCGCGCTAGAACTCATGCCCAACATCAGAAAGCGCTCTTCGTCCGATGAGTGCTCTTCATCGAAGAACTGGATGGCGAACTCGTCATAGAAGACGGACTTTGCCTCATCGAAGGAGACTTGGTGCTTTTTGAGATTGGCCGCGGCTTTGGGCGGATCCCATTCGAACTTGATCATACGTACATTGTATGTATGACATTTCGAGTGTCAAGCTGCCGTGCTCTCTGGGAGCCTAACGCCCAGGTTAACCGGCGCCGGAGCGCGAAGCGCGTAGGGCACCAACACTGGCCTTGAAAATGGCGAAGCCATGGCCAGTGTTGGCGTCCCCTGCAACGCCCAGTTAGGCGACGCTGATGGTGAGATACGGTTGCTATGCATTGTCATGCTCTCCACTGCACGAGAGGCGTGAGGCCCAACAGCAAGTAGATGAGGCTGGCCACTGTGAGCATGCCAAGACTACCGATTGCATAGCGAGAGTTGGTTGGCGATGCTTTGAGTAGCGCAAATGCAGCAAGTGCTGTAAGGATGGCCGCCAAGCCGTAGGACTGCGCCGCAGACATACCGAGGTCGAGGGAAGCTTCCCCAAATTTTCCGGCTCGCCAAGGCAGTTCAAGAAAGCGAGCGATTACCGAAAAGGAAAGCCCGTAGGCGACAACGCCAATTGCAGCAGCTGCAGCCGATAAGGCGATAGAGCGCTTGCTCTCCGTTGGCTCGCTCTGGACTACGTTTGCGAGGCGACACGAGAGGTGCGAAACGCAGAGCGGAACAACGAATGCTGAGAAGGGCAGCACGAAGTAGGCGAACTCAAAAACGGGCGACACGCTCGCAAAGAGAAATGCAAAGATGCATGCGATTGCCCAGATCGCCAGAAAAGCAAGTGGTAACGACGGTGGAATGTGCACTCGCATTTTGGTGTTGCCTAACGCCCAAGGTAAGCGGCGCCGGAAGGAGCGCAGCGAGTGGAGGGCACCAACACTGGCCATGAAGATGCCGCAGGCATGGCCAGTGTTGGCGTCCGCTTGACCGCCGAGTTAGGCCACGGTGCCTGCGCGAAGCGCCCGTGCCAGTGCTCGGTGATGGCGTTACCACTTCCAGAGCGATGGCGTGCGCCAATGGGCGGACAGCGTTTCACAAGGGCTCCCAGGTGTTCTGTTTTGACGCCGATCAAGCAGCGCATCGAATGCAGCCAGCATAACGCGAAGACGCCGGGCAGTGATGGCGAAGCCATGACTGCGCCTTCATGTTGCGAGCTGGTGGCGTGGCGAAGACACGGCACAGAACCTGGCGCTGATTGCCGAAGGACAAGCAGCCCACTTGGCGGTGGCGCGTGGCACTTTGGCACCGCGCGGTGGCGAGCTGGCAGCCGAAGGACTGACAGCCAGATTGAGCCTCCGAATCGCGCCCTGTGGCGACCCAATTGGCGAGTTAGCGCCAGGCCTGAAACGAAGCCAGCCGGTTGATGCGCTAGGAAGCAACCGACGACCGCCGAGGCATTCCCGCATGTTCAGTAGAGCCGTGCGCCAGGTGCCCTAAACAAGCCCAGAAAATGCTTCCAGAGACCAGCCAAACAGTGGCCTAACGCCAAAGTTCACCGGCGCCGGAAGCCGAAGGCTGGAGGGCACCTCGACGGGCCACGCCGCAGGCGTGGAACGTTGAGGCGTCCGCGTGCAACGCCCCGTTAGGCTGGCCAGCGAAGGCAGCAGCCTGTGAGCATGCTTGGGCTGCATTGAGTGCAGGCAAGGTGCCTCCCGTTTGGCTTGTGTTTGACACCGCTGGGGCGGTGCATCGAATGGCACCAGCATAACGTGAAGACGCCAGGCAGTGATGGCGCAGCCATGACTGCGGGCTGAGATTTCGAGCCGGTGGCGTGGCGAAGACACGGCACACACAACAGCGCTGATTGCCGAAGGACAAGCAGCCCGCTTGGCGTTGGAATGTGGCACTTTGGCGCCGCGAGGTGGCCAGCAGGCAGCCGAAGGACTGACAGCCAGATTGAGCAAGCGAACAGCACCGCGTGGCGAACCAATTGGCGAGTTAGCGCTGGGCATGGAGCGAAGCCAGCCGGTCGATTAACCTGGAAGCGGCCGAGGCCCGCCAAACCATTCCCGCGTGATGAGCGGAGCAGGGTGCTCTATGCTGCAAAACATGCCCTGCAAATGTTTCCAGAGCCTATTTCAGAAGTGGCCTAACGCCCAAGGTAAGCGGCGCCGGAAGGAGCGCAGCGAGTGGAGGGCACCAACACTGGCCATGAAGATGCCGAAGGCATGGCCAGTGTTGGCGTCCGCTTGACCGCCGAGTTAGGCCACGGTGCCTGCGCTAAGCGCCCGTGCCAGTGCTCGGTGATGGCGTTACCACTTCCAGAGCGATGGCGCGCGCCAATGGGCGGACAGCTTTGCAAAGGTGCTCCCAGGTGTTCTGTTTTGGCGCCTATCAAGCAGCGCATCGAATGACTCCAGCATAACGCGAAGACGCTGGGCAGTGATGGCGAAGCCATGACTGCTCATTCATGTTGCGAGCTGGTGGCGTGGTGAAGACACGGCACACACCTGAGCGCTGATTGCCGAAGGACAAGCAGCCCACTTGGCGGAGGCGCGTGGCACTTTGGCGCCGCGCGGTGGCCAGCAGGCAGCCGAAGGACTGACAGCCAGATTGAGATCCCGAATCGCGCCACGTGGCGAACCAATTGGCGAGTTAGCGCCAGGCCTGGAGCGAAGCCAGCCGGCTGATTAGCCAGGAAGCAACCGACGCCAGCTAAGCCATTCCCGCATGACGAGCAGAGCAGGGCGCTCGATGCCGCAAAACACGCCTAGAAAATGCTTCCAGAGACCAGCCAAACAGTGGCCTAACGCCCAAGGTAAGCGGCGCCGGAGCACCGAAGGTGCGTAGGGCACCAACACTGGCCATGAAGATGCCGAAGGCATGGCCAGTGTTGGCGTCCGCTTGACCGCCGAGTTAGGCCACGGTGCCTGCGCGAAGCGCCCGTGCCATTGCTCGGTGATGGCGTTACCACTTCCAGAGCGATGGCGTGCGCCAGTGGGCGGACAGCTTTGCAAAGGTGCTCCCAGGTGTTCTGTTTTGGCGCCGATCAAGCAGCGCATCGAATGACACCAGCATAACGCGAAGACGCCGGGCAGTGATGGCGAAGCCATGACTGCGCCTTCATGTTGCGAGTTGGTGGCGTGGCGAAGACACGGCACACACCAGAGCGCTGCTTGCCGAAGGACAAGCAGCCCACTTGGCGGTGGCGCGTGGCACTTTGGCGCCGCGCGGTGGTGAGCAGGCAGCCGAAGGACTGACAGCCAGATTGAGACCGCGAACAGCGCCCCGTGGCAAACTAATTGGCGAGTGAGCGCCGGGCTTGAAACGAAGCCTGCTGGTTGATGAACCAGGAAGCAACCGAGGCCAGCTAAACCATTCCCGCATGAAAAGCGAAGCAGGGCGCGCGATGCTACAAAACACGCCCAGAAAATGCTTCCAGAGACCAGCCAAACAGTGGCCTAACGCCCAAGGTAAGCGGCGCCGGAAGGAGCGCAGCGAGTGGAGGGCACCGACATGGGCCATGAAAATGCCGAAGGCATGGCCCATGTTGGCGTCCGCTTGACCGACCAGTTAGGCGCAAACCCCGAAGCGAAGATTGGTTCGCTGCCTATTTCTTTGGCTTGCATGCGACGTTCCAGTATGACATTTGTTCGGTGGCTTCCTCTGGTGGCAATGCTTTGAACTCCGCGCAGGTGTTGAAGTGGCCGTAGATCGTGCGCGTCACTCGATCTTGGTAGTTCCAATCACGAACATCTTTGGCCTCGACACGCAACTCTTGACCAAGCTTAAGGTCGGTTGCAAATCGCGGGACTGTTTCAAGCTTGGCGACATAAACGTTTCCGTCCAACCTCACTCGGTTCAGCCAGAAGTGTTCGCTTAGCTTGCCGCGCTGAACTTCCACGAGTATTCGAAAGTGGTCTGATTTCTCTGGCTGCGCAAGGGCCTCATTGAAGTATTTGATGTTCTCCTGTGCGCTTGCATAGGGCGTATTCAGTTGAGCCTGGCAGCAAAAACTTGTGAGCGCCAACACGCTGAACTGAGCGAATCGATCGAGATTTTTCATTCGTCGCATGTGGAGGCGCCTAACGCCCAAGGTAAGCGGCGCCGGAAGGAGCGCAGCGAGTGGAGGGCACCAACACTGGCCATGAAGATGGCGAAGCCATGGCCAGTGTTGGCGTCCGCTTGACCGCCGAGTTAGGCCACGGTG
>NZ_SIXI01000012.1 GCF_004310865.1 Aquabacterium lacunae | reverse complement strand
TGCCTGGCGACAACGTGTCGATCACCGTCAAGCTGATCGCCCCGATCGCCATGGAAGAAGGCCTGCGCTTCGCCATCCGTGAAGGCGGTCGTACCGTCGGCGCCGGCGTGGTGGCCAAGATCCTCGATTGATTTCGATTTCGTTCAGAAGGCCATAGGGGTATAGCTCAATTGGCAGAGCGTCGGTCTCCAAAACCGAAGGTTGTAGGTTCGATTCCTACTGCCCCTGCCAGAGCCTACTGAACCGTCATCGACGCTGTCACGCAGCAGCCCGCAGGCCAAACGGTCCGCGGGCTTTCCTGCCTCAAGTCCCAACTCAGTTTCCACCATGTCTTCCACCACACAAGTCGAGACCGTGACGACCTCAGCCGACAAGGCCAAGCTGGCTGCGGCAGGTGCCCTGGTCATTGCTGGCGTGGCGGCCTTCTACCTGCTGGGCAAGCAGGACCTGTGGCTGCGCATCGTCACCTTGCTGGTGCTGCTGGCCGGTGCCGTGGGCGTGTTCTTCACCTCGGCCCAGGGCAAGGAGCTGATCGCTTTCGGTCAGGACTCCTGGAAGGAGCTGCAGAAGGTGGTCTGGCCCTCGAAGCAAGAGGCCCGCCAGATGACCCTGTACGTGTTCGCCTTCGTGGTGGTCATGGCCCTGTTCTTGTGGCTGGTCGACAAGTCGCTGGAATGGTTGCTGTACAGCGTGATCCTGGGCTGGAAGGCCTGAGTCCCTCACACAAAAGAAGGTTGAATCCATGAGCGACGTTCAATCCGGCACGCCCACCACCGCACCCCTGCGCTGGTACGTGGTGCACGCCTATTCGGGCATGGAAAAGGCTGTCGAGCGCAACCTGCGCGAACGCATCGACCGCGCCGGCATGCAAGACCACTTCGGTCGCATCCTGGTGCCCACCGAAGAGGTGGTTGAGGTCAAGAACGGCAAGAAGTCGGTCACCGAGCGCCGTTTCTTCCCGGGCTACGTGCTGGTCGAGATGGTCATGTCCGACGACTCCTGGCACCTGGTCAAGAACACCTCAAAGGTCACCGGCTTCGTGGGCGGCGCCCGCAACCGCCCCTCGCCCATCTCGGAAGACGAAGTCATGAAGATCGTCAACCAGATGCAAGAGGGCATCGAGAAGCCTCGGCCCAAGGTCGAGTGGGAAGTGGGCGAAGTGGTCCGCGTCAAGGAAGGCCCCTTCACCGACTTCAACGGCTCCATCGAAGAAGTCAACTACGACAAGAGCAAGCTGCGCGTGTCGGTCACCATCTTCGGTCGCGCCACCCCGGTCGAGCTCGATTTCGACCAGGTCGAAAAGATCTGACACCAATTGGCGTTGGCGACGGCGGGCTCAAGTCTGCCAGTGTCCAAAGCACTTGAACACGATCAGGCTCTTGCCTGATCGTTTCGTTTGAGCGAGAATCGAAGGCTTGCCCGATTTCGGGCAGGCTTTTGCGCCGTTTGCCCACAGCCCGTGGGTGCACGGCAGACGCAGGCAAGCGTGCTGGCTGCAAGGCCAGGCGCCCACGGCGTCAAGAGGAGCCAGGAAGCCAAAGTGCACGCAGGTGCGCCCAGGCAAGCCCGGCGTTTGACTCAAGCACACCGGCAGGCCGCTGTGTGTGCCACTGGAGAAACTCATGGCCAAGAAAATTGTCGGCTTCATCAAGCTGCAAGTCCCGGCCGGCAAGGCGAACCCCTCGCCGCCGATCGGTCCCGCGCTGGGTCAGCGTGGTCTGAACATCATGGAGTTCTGCAAGGCGTTCAACGCGCAGACTCAAGGCATGGAACCGGGTCTGGTTCTGCCCGTGGTGATCACCGCTTTCGCAGACAAGTCCTTCACCTTCGTTCTGAAGACCCCTCCCGCCACGGTGCTCCTGAAGAAGGCCGCCAAGCTGGACAAGGGTTCGGCCCGTCCGCACACCGACAAGGTCGGCAAGCTGACCCGCGCCCAGATCGAAGAGATCGCCAAGACCAAGCAGAAGGACCTCACCGCAGCCGATCTGGACGCTGCCGTGCGCACCATCGCTGGTTCTGCCCGTTCGATGGGCATCATCGTGGAGGGCCTGTGAAATGGCTAAGCTGACCAAGCGCCAAAAGGCTCTGCAAGGCAAGGTCGAAACGACCAAGCTGTACGCATTCGATGAGGCCATCGCCATCATCAAGGAAGCCGCCAACGCCAAGTTCGACGAGTCGATCGACGTCGCCGTGCAACTGGGCGTGGACGCCAAGAAGTCGGACCAGGTGGTGCGCGGCGCTGTCGTGATGCCCAACGGCACCGGCAAGACCAAGCGCGTGGCCGTGTTCGCCCAGGGTGCCAAGGCTGAAGAAGCCAAGGCCGCTGGCGCCGACGTGGTGGGCATGGAAGACCTGGCCGAGCAAGTCAAGGCCGGTAACCTGAACTTCGACGTGGTGATCGCTTCGCCCGACACCATGCGCATCGTGGGTACCCTGGGTACCATCCTGGGCCCCCGTGGCCTGATGCCCAACCCGAAGGTCGGCACCGTCACCCCCGACGTGGCCACCGCCGTGAAGAACGCCAAGGCCGGTCAGGTGCAGTTCCGCATCGACAAGGCCGGCATCATCCACGGCACCATCGGTCGCCGCTCGTTCGACGCCGACAAGCTCAAGGGCAACCTGGCTGCCCTGCTGGAAGCCCTGAACAAGGCCAAGCCCGCTTCGTCGAAGGGCGTGTACCTGCGCAAGGTCGCCGTCTCGTCGACCATGGGTCTGGGCGTTCGCGTCGACATCAACAGCATCAACGCCGCCTGAGCCTGAGCGCTCGGCTTCGTTGAAGCTTCACACGGTGCCACCGCCTTCGGGCGGCGTGCACCACGGCCCCGCACGAGTCTGGTGCGGGCGCTGGTGACACGAATTGGTGGGCCATGGGCTCGCGGGCACCGAAGGGTGCGTGCGGCCTGTGGGCTATCAAAGACCGTAGGCGTTGGCCACCGTGCTTGTACAGGCGGTGGTTGGCTTAATCCCCCAGCCTACGCAGATGGCGTCCCGCTGTTGAAGGTTTCCTTGTGGGCCGAAAGGCCTGTGGGGCTCCCCGAGACAAACGGTCGCTGAATCCGGGTGTGTCCGGGTGGGGTGCGTGAGCACGCTGCCAGGACATGTTTTAAGGAGTAGACCTTGAGTCTCAATCGTACCGAGAAAGAAGCCGTCATTGCGGAAGTGGCTGCCCAAGCAGGCAAGGCACAGACGCTGGCACTGGCTGAATACCGCGGTCTCACGGTGGCTCAACTGGACCAGCTGCGCAAGAACGCGCGCGAGCAAGGTGTGTACCTTCACGTGCTGAAGAACACCCTGGCCCGCCGCGCTGTGGCCGGCACCCAGTTCGAAGTCGCTGCCGAGAGCATGAGCGGCCCGCTGATCTACGGCTTCTCTGAAGACGCCGTGGCAGCTGCCAAGGTGATCGCTGACTTTGCCAAGGGCAATGACAAGCTGGTCATCAAGGCTGGCGCTTACGCCGGCAAGGCTCTGGACGCCAACGGCGTCAAGAGCCTGGCATCCATCCCCAGCAAGGAAGTCCTGCTGGCCCAAATTTGCGGTCTGCTGCAATCGCCGATCTCGGGCTTCGCTCGCGTTCTGGCTGCCGTGGGCGAGCAAAAGGGTGGTGGTGCCGCTGCTGAGGCACCTGCTGCCGAAGCCCCCGCTGCCTGATCCGCATTTCACTTTTTTTACCGATTTTTAGGAGCCCCAAATGGCATTCGATAAAGACGCATTCCTGACCGCCCTGGACAGCATGTCCGTGATGGAACTGAACGAGCTGGTCAAGGCCATCGAAGAGAAGTTCGGCGTGTCGGCCGCTGCAATGGCTGCCCCCGCTGCCGGCGGCGCTGCTGGCGGTGGCGCTGCTGCTGCTGAAGAAAAGACCGAATTCAACGTCGTGCTGACCGACGCTGGCGCCAACAAGGTTGGCGTGATCAAGGCCGTGCGCGAAATCACCGGTCTGGGTCTGAAGGAAGCCAAGGACCTGGTCGACGGCGCCCCCAAGAACGTCAAGGAAGGCGTTGCCAAGGCCGACGCCGAAGCCGCCGTCAAGAAGCTGGTGGAAGCCGGCGCCAAGGCCGAACTCAAGTAATTCGGCCGCTGGAGCAGGGTGGTGGCCTCGGCCACTGCCCCTTCTGCAAAAAGCCACCCGGGCAACCAGGTGGCTTTTTTTCTTGCCCGTGCCGTTCAGTGGTCGGCCGGCAGCGTGATCGACTTGCTGCGCTGGTAGTAATCGGGCAGCTCGGTGATCGACTTGATCTTGTATTTGGGCTTGGTCACTTCGCGCTTGAGCCCTTCGAGCGTCACCAGGGCTGCTTCGGTGGACACCAGGTTGGCCAGCCAGCCGGGCACCATGCCGCCCAGGTCGACCTGGGTTTCGAACTCGACCTTGGTCCAGCCCCCCTTGAGCGGCGTGAGGCGGAAGATGTTGTGCAGGGACTTGATTCGCACGTGGTCCGCCACAGGCGGGTAGCCGGCCACCTCGCGCGTTTCGATGAAGATGGCGCCGCCGGGCTCCTGCGTGACCACGCGCTTGAACAGCGCGTCACGCGGCGAAGCGGGCCAGATGCCCTTGAAGCGGGCGTAGGTGTGGTCGTGGCCGTAACCGGCGGGGTGCTGCGCGCTGGCGCACTTGAAGATCCAGTTGGGCAGGTTCTGCGTGTCGGCCAGCAGGGCCAGCACCGTCAGGGCCGACTGGTTCACCTCGGTACTGCCCCGGAAGGCCTTCACGGCCATGCCGTCCACGCTGCGCACCCAGGTGCTGACATCTTCCCGGGCCGTGCCCTGTTTCACCGGCTCCCAGGGGCCTGTGGCGGCCAGGGCGCCCAGCGGCAGGGTCGACGAACACAAGGCCAGTGTCAGGCTGAGCACGGCGCGACGCGAAATGGGCATGGATCCTCCGGGTGGCAAAGGTGATGGGGCCAGGGCCGTGATGCCGCCAGCACCCAAGATGAACCGAGATTGAACGGCAGAAGACGAGGCGAGGCAAGTCGGGCTTGTCTGAGCTTGCCACGCCGATCAGCGCGCGTACTGCTCGGTCAGCCAGCCAGCGTTGATGATCAGCCAATGTCGGCAAAGCCAGCAGTTGCGATGAAGGCCAGGTAGATGAATGCGGTAAGCCAGAAGACAAAGCCTCGGGCGACAGAGTTACCTTTGTCACCCCCCATCAACTCAACGAACTGCCATGGAAGCATGCGCTTGTTAAAGCCATAAGCGAAGTAGTTCCAAGACCAAAATAGCCAAAGAAACCAAATGCCACTGGCGTCCCCCTGTTCAAAATTTCGAAACAGAGTCACTAGGGATGTCGATAGGAAAGTGACCCCAGTCACCCAAAGCGCCTTATTTTTTGGTGTCATCTGGTTTGATCTCAAATAAGTCAATCTTCATGCGGTTTACAAACGCATCCCAACCTCCGGACAGGTTGATGAGGGCGACTGCTCGCGCTGCATTGGCAGGTGTGTGCTCCAAAACCTTTTCAAAGAAGGTAACCCCCCCGCAAAACCAGCGCAGTGAGAAGTAGAAGTTTTCGAAGGAAAACTTCTACCATGAAGAAGTCCCGATTCACCGACAGCCAGATCATCGAGGCGTTCAAGCGCGTAGAGGCCGGCCTTGCCGTGCTAGATTTGTGCCGCGAGATGGGCGTCAGCACGGCCACGTTCTACAAGTGGCGCTCGAAGTTCGGCGGCATGGATGCCTCGCTCATGGCGCGCATGAAGGAGCTGGAGGAAGAGAACCGCCGGCTACGCAAGATGTACGCCGAAGAAAAGCTCAAGGCCGAAGTGGTCTCGGAGGCACTCGCAAAAAAGTGGTGAAGCCAGCCTTTGTTGGCCGAGGCGTTGAAGGTGTCTTGCCCAGCCGCAACACGAACGATGGCACATGACTAGAAGTCTCTCGGGCGATGTTCCACTTCACTTCCCCAGCCAACGCTTGAGCTTTCCCATCACCCCTTGTGGCGGCGGTACCCAACCGGGCTTCAAGAATTCGTACTCATCATCGTAATGATCCAGAGGCTCAATGGGCATCAGTGCCATGGGGACCTTGGGATGGTCAATCTGGACTTGGATACCGCGTAGCCAGCACAACTTCGCCTCAAGCACGCCCAGGTAAGACAAGAAATCTTCGGTGAGCGGATCGTTGTCTTTGCGCCGGGCGTCGCGCTGAATGAGCTCTTCCAGGCCAGCTTGGTCCCTTGCGAGCAGCAGAGAGAAGAAGTCCTGCCCTCTGGGAACGGTTGCACGAAATTCCTTCGGACCACTGACGCCTAGGCGTTCCAACTTGGCACGCAAAGCGACGTCATCACCCAGTGCGGCAAGTTGCTGCATGTGGATGATGTAAGCCCCGTCGCGCGGATCATCACGACCCTCTAAAAGATACGGGGTGGTTGCTTGAGCCATCTCATTGATGATTTGCGGGTTGTCAGACAACAGGGCATAAAACAGCGGCCAGCCAGTGCTGAAGTCAGAGCCGCCATCAAGACAAAATGACATCAGGGTCAAGCGGCTTGCGACATAAAAGTTCTGTTTGAGGCCTGTTAAGTCACCGTGAAGAAAATAGGCGACCATTCCTCGCGTCTGTGAGGGCTGGCATATGCCGGTAAGTACAGCGCCAAGTCTTACGTTTACTCGTTCGTGAGAAAAGCGCTTCACACTATCTGGTAGTCGCATTTCTTCTGCAGCCAGCATGTGTAATAGCCTGTGATTTTCTTGCGGTGGAATCATGGTGTTGAATCACGAGCAAAACTGAGCCACTGAAGGGTCTCCGTCACGTCCAATTTTGAGCCACGTTATCCACCTACCCTGCTGTTTTTTGCAGCAGCGGGGGGCAGGAGTGATCAACGTGAGCACATT
>NZ_SIXI01000011.1 GCF_004310865.1 Aquabacterium lacunae | reverse complement strand
TGCCCATCGTCTTCGAATACGGCGACGAAGGGACTTTCAGGCGCATCGCCCGCGACAACAGTGGACTCGCCCACTATTAGCTCTTGTTCGGCTGTGACTTGTATTGGCATTTCAAGAGGCCTAACGCAATGTAGACATCAGAACTGACGTCGCTGAGGGCTGAGCGCCGGCGTAGACGCCGTGTAACCCGCTAACAGCGGCGTCAGCCAAGTGCTTGCCCAGCAAGCCAAAAACGGCCGTTTGCAGCATGTGACTCCCAAGTTATACGGCGTTTGTTACAACCGAGCCTAAGGGATGTGGCCATGACGGTCAATCCGCGGACAGGGTGGCGTTGTAAGAACGACTACGGTATACTGATTGAAAGTGATTGGGAGTGAATCATGCCTTCTGCCGACACCCGCGTGATGACAGCACATGTGCCCATCCCTCTGGCTGAGCAAGTCGATGAGCTGGCAGCCAAGCTCGAGCGTTCCCGTGGATGGGTGGTCAAGCAGGCGCTTGCAGCCTACGTTGAGCGTGAGGCCGAGCGTTACAGGATGACGCTCGAAGCCTTGGCCGAAGTCGATGCGAACGACGGCGTCAGTGAGGCAGAAGCCAAAGCGTGGGCTGCTTCGCTGAGCAGTAGCCAGCCGAAAGGTCTGGCTGGATGAAGATCACCTGGACCAAAGCGGCCATGGGCGACTTGGTGCGCTTGCATGAGTTTTTGAAGCCAGTGAACCAACAGGCAGCGGCGAAAGCAGTTCAGCGTTTGACTGACGCGCCGGACGTGTTGAAAGCTCAGCCGCGGATCGGCACAAAGCTGGCTGAATTCGAGCCTCGTGAAGTCAGGTACATCTTGGCAGGGGACTACGAAATGCGTTACGAAATCAGGGCCGACGAGCAGATCTGGATTCTGCGCATTTGGCATACCCGCGAATTTCGTTAAAGCGATCTGACGAATTGCCAGCCGGTATTTAGCGGTGGCCTAACGCCCAAGTTAACCGGCGCCGTAGCGCGAAGCGCGGAGGGCACCACCATGGGCCATCAAAATCGCGAAGCGATGGCCCATGGTGGCGTCCGCGTTGAACGCCGAGTTAGGCCACGCAGGCTGCGCGAAGCGCCCGTGCCCAAGCTCGGTGATGGCGTTACCACTTCCAGAGCCATGGCGTGCGCCAATGGGCGGACAGCATTTGATACTAGGCTGAAGCTTCATAAGATGGATTTGTAGAATTTTTGATTTGTTCGCTCAAGCCTATTTGAATTTTATGGGCTTGAGATCTTGGCTTGCGATTGATTTCCATGCATTGCTTGCGTGGATGGGTATTTTTTTGATTTTGCCCCCGGAATCTACCCCAGTCAAGACGTTATCTTCTAACTTCATCGCTCGGAAGTTTTTACCAAGATCAAGGTAGTTGGACTCTGCAAGATCTACCAAAACCCCTCTGCGATCTAATGAGTCTTTGTCGCCTGTCCAGTCTGCAGATAGGTAGCGGCCGCATGGCGCCCAATAGAGCTCATTCCCCCAAATATAGCCCGGCAATATTTGGTGATTGGCAAGCAGTTGCTGACAGCAGTCTCCGTGAGGAGGCTCAAAAACGTAGTGCAAATATACGCTCACAGGCCAGTTTGGCGAGGAAATTTCATATGATGCACATCGAATGTTCAGCTTGCTGTGGTCTATCGGCGCAATAAGTTGGATTGGTGCAGTCACAGAAAACTCTTCATGCAAGCTGATTACGGCTTCTCGCAAGTGGCCTAACGCCCAAGGTAAGCGGCGCCGGAAGGAGCGCAGCGAGTGGAGGGCACCAACACTGGCCATGAAGATGCCGAAGGCATGGCCAGTGTTGGCGTCCGCTTGACCGCCGAGTTAGGCCACGGTGCCTGCGCGAAGCGCCCGTGCCAGTGCTCGGTGATGGCGTTACCACTTCCAGAGCGATGGCGTGCGCCAATGGGCGGACAGCGTTTCACAAGGGCTCCCAGGTGTTCTGTTTGGCACCGATCAAGCAGCGCATCGAATCCAGCCAGCATAACGCGAAGACGCTGACCAGTGATGGCGAAGCCATGACTGCGCATTCATGTTTCGAGCGGGTGGCGTGGCGAAGACAAGGCGCAGAACTTGGCGCTGATTGCCGAAGGGCAAGCAGCCCACTTGGCGGTGGCATGTGGCACTTTGGCGCCGCTTGGTGGAAAGCAGGCTGCCGAAGGACAGGCAGCCAGTCATACCTCTACCACCACCACCAACGCAAATTCCATGATACCTTTTCCCAAAGAGTATCGCCTCGCTTTACTTGACTGTATGCGCCACCTATTGCGCCTAGTACGGCCACTGCCAAAGCGAGACCAAAATGGAGGTCGAAGCTGAAGCAAAGATACAGTGCTATAGCCCCAAACACCAAGAAGCCAAATACCAAACCACCAACGATGGCGCCCAGAAGTTCGTATTTATCGAGAGGATCCTTCACGCTGTTTGTTGTGCGCCGCCTAACGCCCAAGGTAAGCGGCGCCGGAAGGAGCGCAGCGAGTGCAGGGCACCAACACTGGCCATGAGAATGCCGAAGGCATGGCCAGTGTTGGCGGGTGCTTGCCCGTCTTTAGTGGACAGCGGCATGCGTTAGGTGCCTGAGTTCAAAGGCGGCCGGTGGCATGTATCCGATGCTGGAGTGCAATCGGTGCTGGTTGTAGAACTGGATGTAGCTGATCACTTCGTCCCAGAGTTTTTGGTCTTGATCGAACGTCATCTTGAACAGCCCCTCGATTTTGAGGGAGTGGAAGAAGGACTCGATGTAGGCGTTGTCGTTGATGTGCGAAGCGCGGTTCATGCTCTGCACGAAGCCATGCTGACGCAGCTTGGCCTTGAATTCAAGAGAAGAGAACTCGATTCCCCGATCTGAATGGAAGTGCAGGCCCTTGGCCGGCTTGCGATTGCGCATGGCGTGCTGCAGCGCGGCGATGGTGAGTTTGGAGGTGCGGTGATGGGCCAGGCTCCAGCCGACGACTCGCCTGGAGAAACGGTCGATGATGACGGCCAGGTAGCGCCATGCCCCGTTGACCTTGAGGTATGTGACGTCGCCATGCCAGACCTGATTGGGGCCAGTGACCTGCAGATCCAAGATGCGATTGGGCACCTGGTGGAAGAACTTCAGGAAAGGCGCCTTGCGCACGAACAGGTGGTTGGATCGCCCTTGCAGACGGGCATTGCGCATGAGCCGCGCAATGCGATGGCGGCATGCACGCACGCCCCACTGGCGCAACTGTTCCTGCACGCGGGGAGAGCCATAGACCTGACGGCCGGCCGCATGGGCCTTGTGTACCAGCTCGCTCAGGCTCTGATCCTGCTGCAGGCGGACACTGGCGGGGCGCTGGCGCCAAGCATAAAAGCCGGAGCGAGAAACGTCCATGATCTGGCACATCAGCGAGAGCGGGAGCGCTTGACGGTTTGCTTCGATGAAGGCGAAGACGCGGCCTTTGTTTGAGAAGCAAACCGAATGGCTTTTTTTAAGATGTCGTGCTCCAGCTGCAGTCGTTGGAACTGACGCTCGACCTCTTGCAGACGCTGCAACTCAGCGACCACCTGAGGCTCGGGCTTGGGCAGCACGCCGGCGATCAGGCCATCACGCACCTCCTTGCGCCAGCGAGAAAGCATGAAGGGGTGGATGCACAAAGACTCGGCGACGTCCTTGATGAGCACGCCGGGTTCGTTGCTCAAAGCGACGGCCTTGAGCTTGAACTCAGGGCTGTACCGGTTGACTAGTTTGGGGCCAGGTTTTGCCATGGGGGACATTCTCCGTTAGGTTGGAATGTCCACAAAAGGCGGGCAAGCTTCGCGTCCGCGTTGAACGTACAGTTAGGCTGCGGCGCGTAGGCTGGGTCGGTGTCTAGTTTTTATCTAAACCAGCGAAGTATGGTCTCAAGCTGGGTAGATTCGAATTGATTGGTTAGAAAGTCGTTCAAACGACGAGGATCTGGTTCTTGGCGTATAGGTTCTACCATTTCTTCCCACCCCGCAAACTCTCCAGGTTGATTGAAGATGATTACCCCGACTCCGTGTCTCTTTGCTTCTGAATAGACTTCGGTCAACGTATCGTTCAAACGCTCAGCGTTTGCATCTGGCACATGAAGAACGACATACGCTTTCGTCGCGGCTCTGCGGTGAGCTAGCGCTTCGTAAACGGCTGTGACATCAATTGAGTCTGACGGCTTGACTTCGAAAGTGATGACATCAAAGTGGCGGCCCGGTACATATGGATATGTAGACTGCGTTGCGAGTACTAAATCAGGACGAGACCACCGCCCTCCGGTATCGCGGCGACCTTGGCGTGCGGTCGTGTGTACGATCCAACGCTCCAAACGTTTTTCACGAGCCCACTCTTGGTTGAGGACCGCAGAGATCGGCTGATAAAGGTCATCTTCGCGAATTTGAGGAGGCACTTCTGGTTGTGGTTCCAGAGCCCCTGCCTGAGCAGGAGCCTCAGGCAAGATAACCCGAAAAACCAAACCTCCACGCCCTCGAGCAACTGATAGCGACCCGCGATCTATCAGCGCGTTTCTTACGTTCCAGTACCTGTCTCTATCCCACCCCAATTGGCGCTGCAATTCAGGGTTTGTGATCGTACTTCCATCTAGAGGTACGCGATCGTAAAGCTGTTGTTCTTCCTCTGTCACGATTCACTCCTTTATTGAACTATGCGGATGCAATTGCCGATGGCTGAAGAAGGCCTAACGCCCAAGGTAAGCGGCGCCGGAAGGAGCGCAGCGAGTGGAGGGCACCAGCACTGGCCATGAAGATGCCGAAGGCATGGCCAGTGTTGGCGTCCGCTTGACCGCCGAGTTAGGCCACGGTGCCTGCGCGAAGCGCCCGTGCCAGTGCTCGGTGATGGCGTTACCACTTCCAGAGCGATGGCGTGCGCCAATGGGCGGACAGCGTTTCACAAGGGCTCCCAGGTGTTCTGTTTGGCGCCGATCAAGCAGCGCATCGAATGACACCGGCATAACGCGAAGACGCCGGGCAGTGATGGCGAAGCCATGACTGCGCCTTCATGTTTCGAACTGGTGGCGTGGCGAAGACACGGCACACACCAGAGCGCTGATTGCCGAAGGGCAAGCAGCCCACTTGGCGGTGGCGCGTGGCACTTTGGCGCCGCGCGGTGGCCAGCAGGCAGCCGAAGGACTGACAGCCAGATTGAGACCTCGAACCGCGCCACGTGGCGAACCAATTGGCCAGTTAGCGCCAGGCCTGGAGCGAAGCCAGCCGGTTGATTAGCCAGGAAGCAACCGAGGCCAGCTAAGCCATTCCCGCATGACGAGCAGAGCAGGGCGCTCGATGTTGCAAAACACGCCCAGAAAATGCTTCCAGAGACCAGCCAAACAGTGGCCTAACGCCCGAGGTAAGGTGCGCCGGAGCGAAGCGGAGGGTACCAACAGGCAGGGCCTGTTGGCGTCAGCTTGACCAACCAGTTAGGCCAAACACCGGTTGTTGAACGCTTGAACATGGATGTTCCGTTAGGTTTGATTGTCCACAAAATTCGGGCAATGGCCGCGGGCAAGATTCTTCAATCTGGGCGGATCTACGCAGGATATCTTCTGAGGCAACGATCGAGCTAGATGTACGCATAGCTTTGGGGACTATCGCTTCACTCTATTTATGAGGCACAAGCCAGCTAAGCCGCAAGCGAACATGGCCCATGTAGTTGGCTCAGGCACGGGTGACGTTGAGCTGGAAAAAGCAATGCTACGAACGACTGCTGCCCCTTGAATCCGAAATGCGTAGATATCAGCTGCTGAGCGAGAAATGCCTCTAAACTCGCCTGCGTTTAACTGTCCAGGAGTTCGTATAGGCGCAGCTTCCTCCAAACCGTAAGATTCGATTATACCCCCATTGCTGTCTAATGCAATAATGGAGACTGCCCTTGCATCATGATATACCCCTTCGCCTGGGATGTAATTTATAAGTCCACCTACAAATGAGACGGGCGCAGACATAAAGGTGAAAGTCATCCCCGATGAGTAACCTCCGTCCTCACTTCCGTTTACCCAGGCAAATGAATAGGCGCCATTTAACCAGGTGCCATTATCGCCAAGGCCGTAACCGACGCCAGAGAATCCTGCAGACCCAAACTGGTTTGTGGCAGTGAAAGAAACCAATGACCCAGAGTCAGCGGTTAAAGTTACTGGGCCCAATGTTACCTCCTGATTTGGATGCTCATCAAAGGTGATTGATTTGGCGCCTTGCGTCGGTTGTGTTGTGAAGGTTGCACTGGCAATAGCTGGTACTAGTGCAATGGCGAGCGAAATAATACGTAGCATGTGAAAGTTCCTGAAAATTAGTATGGCGGCTATCAGTGTGGCATGGGGGCCTAACGCAAAAGGTAAGCGGCGCCGGAAGGAGCGAAGCGAGTGCAGGGCACCAACAAGGCCCGTAAAAATGGCGAAGCCATGGGCCTTGTTGGCGTCCGCTTGACCGGACGGTTAGGCAGAGGCCGTCTTGGACGCGCCTGTGTGCTGAGGTACTGACCTGCGAGCTTGAACTGGATGTTCAAAGGCATGTGCCAACCTGAATGTTTGTTGTGACGCTAGAAGCGATGCTTCAACTGTAACCGGCGATGGCGAAGACGCCAAGCAGCGACGGCGCGAGCCGTGGCTGCGGGATGCCTGCGCGGTGGCTTGCCACGGCGCAAAACCCGACGCTGGCCGCCGAAGGACGGACAGCCAACCAAGTAGACGGCGTGTGGCACTTTGGCGCCGCGCCGACGTGCGCCGGCTGCCCTGAGGACAGACGGCCAGATTGAGCTGTGAAAGTAAGCCCGATGGCGCTGCACAGCTTCTGTTTTCGTGGACCCGTCCGAGTTTGACGGGCCGTTGAAAGATGCTTGGCCAAATTGCTTCCAGCGCGCTCATTTGAGCAGCCTAAACAGATGAAAATCTGTTGCGAACTGCGCCTGGAATTTGGTGTTGCCTAACGCCCAAGGTAAGCGGCGCCGGAAGGAGCGCAGCGAATGGAGGGCACCAACAAAGCCCATGAGAATGGCGAAGCCATGGGCTTTGTTGGCGTCCGCTTGACCGCCCAGTTAGGCCAGGCGGCAGGAGCACAACACCTGCTCAAAAAATCATAGCTTCTGGTTGTGTCTTGCATGCGCTTGGTCTCGTAAGAACTCTCTGTTGCGGTCATCCTCTTCAATAGACGCCGTGTAGCGGTCAGCGATTGCAATGACGATAGAGCGCAAGCCATGGACTTCCCCAAGAGCCTTCTCTATGGCTTTCAGGTCTGCAGATGAATAGTCAATGTTCAATTCATCGACAGATTCGTTGATGCCACTCAGAGACTCTTCATCGGCCGCGTATTGCTGGCGCCATTGGACCATCGCTCCTGATTTACGCATTCCCATTGCGGCAGAAACCGCCTCACGGGACCTTTTTGCTCGCGCCATCAGCTCCCCGAGACCTTCAGCCTTAAAGAAAGTATCTTGGCCAAGTTTCGTGAGTTCGAGACGCAACTCAAGCGCTTTGACCTCGTTGGACTTTCGGTAGCTTAGGTATCCCATGATCGACCCAGCAATGCCGGTCAGTGCCCCGATAACGCCCGTGATGGCTCCCACGTAAGAGAGAATCTCGGTCTCACTCATTGGCACTCCTCTTTTGTGGGCCTAACGCCCAAGGTAAGCGGCGCCGGAAGGAGCGCAGCGAGTGGAGGGCACCAACACTGGCCATGAAGATGCCGCAGGCATGGCCAGTGTTGGCGTCCGCTTGACCGACCAGTTAGGCGCAAGTGCGTTGAAAGATGCTTGTCGCGACGGTGGCAACACGCTAGCATGTGTATGCTTTGCACTTGGGGTACACATCATGCGCACCAACATTGAGATTGACGACAAGTTGATGAGCGATGCTCTTCGCTTGACCGGCCTGAAGACAAAGAAGGAAGCCGTAGAGCTTGGCCTGCGCACACTGCTCCGATTGCG
>NZ_SIXI01000010.1 GCF_004310865.1 Aquabacterium lacunae | reverse complement strand
CCCGTGGTTCAAACAGGCCACGGTGGATCAGATCACTACCGTCGAGCACCCCGCTCCGGACCACCTCTACTGGCCGTCGCTGGATGTTGACCTTTCGGTCAACTCCATCCGCAGGCCAGCAGACTTCTCGCTCATGTCCAGGAGCTGACAACTGGCCTGCCGAGCGCCTCGGCACAACAGCGCGCAACAACACTACACATAACGCAGGGGCCGGATCGTGTCGAAGCACACTTTTTGCAGCCAATTCAAGGACTTGGCGGCCTGTCGGCCACCTGGGTTATACGACGTTAACGCCGGTCGTAACCGCGTCTGGCGACAGGCCTGACGTCTACATTGCGTTAGGCCTCATGAACCAACAAGATCTCGAACCACACAAGTCCGCAATGGAAGCTGATGGCTACCAGCTTGACGACAGTCGATTCGCTAGACTGAAACAATGGCACGGAGTTCTCTTCCAACTCGCCAGCGCCAAGCACTACCTCGACCAAATAAAAGCCTATGAATCTGATCTTGGGGACTTGCAAAACGCCTATGAACTGATGGCACAGTTCTCTGCTTTCGTTCTTCAGTACAGCAAATGCTTCACAAGTGGCGGCAAAGGGCAAACCACGCTCGACGAGAATAAGGTTTTCGCATCTAACGCGGATGCGCTCAATGCACACAAACGCATCCTGGACATCAGGCACAACCTAGTGGCACACAATGGAAACAGTGAACTGATACTTGCAAACCTTGGCGTAAAGGAACAGGAAGATCGCTTTGTCGTCAAGCACTACCTCACACTGGCCATCCCGCTGGGCGAGTTGGATGCCTTTGAAAGCGCACTGGAGACAGCAACGCAGCATTCCATCCTTGCAGTAAACAAACATCTGGACAGCATTGGTGAGCAGCTTGGAAAAATCGTTTTACTCGATGAGGCCTAACTGGGCGGTCAAGCCGACGCCAACACTGGCCATGCCTGCGGCATTCTCATGGCCAGTGTCGGTGCCCTCCACTCGCTTCGCTCCTTCCGGCGCCGCTTACCTTGGGCGTTAGGCCACCCCAGCTACGCCAAACATCAAACAAAAGCAGAGAGACAAATGAGCGTTGTACTGTTCATCCACCTAATCGCAATCGGCATTTGGGCCGGGTGTGTCGCCACCGAAGCCGTGCTTGAAATCGTGTTGGAAAAACTGCCTCCGCATGAAAGCGGCCTGGCATTGATTCACGCCAAAATTGATCGCTTCGTTGAAATTCCCGCCATCGTCGTCGCACTGGCAACTGGCGGCCAAATGCTCCATCAACAGGCATCCTGGGACAACCTGCTGGTCGCAAAAGTCTCCCTCGGTGTGTCGGCTGTGGTCCTCAACACCATTGCTGCGTTCACTGTTCAGCGGCGCCTTCAATGCCTCCAGGCTAATGACATGGCAGGCTATGGGCTCTTCAATCGCTGGCATGAACGAATCGGTGTCGGTTGCGTGCTCAGCATCGTCGGCGCCATCGCCGTTGGTGGCTATCGCATCTCGGTCTGAGCTTATGCTGAAAGCCAAAACCGGGGCGTGGCCTAACTCGGCGGTCAAGCGGACGCCAACACTGGCCATGCCTGCGGCATCTTCATGGCCAGTGTTGGTGCCCTCCACTCGCTGCGCTCCTTCCGGCGCCGCTTACCTTGGGCGTTAGGCCACTTCTGAAATAGGCTCTGACAGCATTTTCAGGGCATGTTTTGCAGCATCGAGCACCCTGCTCCGCTCATCGCGCGGGAATGGTTTGGCGGGCCTCGGCCGCTTCCTGGCATATCGGCCGGCTGGCTTCGTTTTAAGCCCGGCGCTTACACGCCAGTTGGTTCGCCACGGGGCGCAGTTCGCAGGCTCAATCTGGCTGTCAGTCCTTCGGCTGCCTGCTGGCCACCTCGCGGCGCCAAAGTGCCACATGCCAACGCCAAGCGGGCTGCTTGTCCTTCGGCAATCAGCGCCAGGTTCTGTGCCGTGTCTTCGCCACGCCACCAGCTCGAAATCTCAGCCCGCAGTCATGGCTGCGCCATCACTGCCAGGCGTCTTCACGTTATGCTGGTGTCATTCGATGCACCGCCCCAGCGGTGTCAAACACAAGCCAAACGGGAGGCACCTTGCCTGCACTCAACGCAGCACAAGCATGCTCACAGGCTGCTGCCTTCGCTGGTCAGCCTAACGGGGCGTTGCACGCGGACGCCTCAACGTTCCATGCCTGCGGCATGGCCCGTCGAGGTGCCCTCCAGCCTTCGGCTTCCGGCGCCGGTGAACTTTGGCGTTAGGCAAATACAGCAATGACGCGCTACTTCAACGATATTGCAATTGGCGAGGAACATGAACTCGGGCCACGGTCAATCACCGAGGAAGACTCCCTGCGCTTTTGCCAAGAGTTCGACAGATTGCCCTTTCACCTAGATCGCGATAGAGCAAAGGAATCAATGTTTGGCGCGCTCATCGCCAGCGGACTACATACGCTTTCACTTACAGCCTCTATCGTGGTCGATGGCTTCATATCAAAAACATCCATGACAGGCGCTTCCGGCATGGAGTCCGTGCGCTGGCATCGTCCAGTCACGCTTCCAAACGCACTTTCCGTCAAACTCAAGGTTGTTGACACCAGCCCACCAAAGCCCGGCAAGGGTTTCGGCGTAGTCACATGCAGACTGGAAACTTACACGCAAGATAGTTCTCTTGCTATGTCCGCTACCGTCAGCTATCTGATCTCGAGCCAGGAAAGTGCATGACGCAAATGCGAATTCAAAAACCAAATCGCGCGCCTAACAGGTCGGTCAAGCGGACGCCAACACTGGCCATGCCTTCGGCATCTTCATGGCCAGTGTTGGTGCCCTCCGCCCTATCGGGCTCCGGCGCCGCTTACCTTGGGCGTTAGGCCACTGTTTGGCTGGTCTCTGGAAGCATTTTTCCGGCGTGTTTGGCGGCACCCGGCGCATAGCTAGGCTGCACTTGCGGGAACACCTTGGCGGTCGTCGGCTGTTTCCCGGCATATCAACCAGCTGGCTCCGTTTAAGGCCTGGCGCTAACCTGCCAATTGGTTCGCCACCGGGCGCAGCTCCCAGCTCAATCTGGCTGTCAGTCCTTCGGCTGCCTGCTCAACACTGCGCAGCGCCCAAGTGCCACACACCACCGCCAAGTGGGCTGCTTGTCCTTCGGCAATCAGCGCCAGGTTGTGTGCCGTGTCTTCGCCACGCCACCAGCCCGAAACATGAAGCAGCAGTCATGGCTTCGCCATCACTGGTCAGCCTCTTAGCGTTATGCTGGAGCCATTCGATGCGCTGCTTGATCGGAGCCAAACAAAAGCTGTTGAGAGCAGCTTTGCACAGCTGTCTGCCCACTCGCGCACGTCACTTGGCTGGAGGTGTTTGCGCGATATCAGAGTTTAGGCTTGCTCGTTTCAGGAAGGCACAGTGAAATTCTAAGTGAACGATCAGGCCTAAGATAAGCCCAATTGAAAAATCAATGAGGTGAGAAACATCAAAAGCACCCACTGAAATTGGGGAGTGCAGGCCCACTGACAGTGCTGCACAATAGAAAACTTAACCACAAGCACGGGAGCTGCTCTATGCAATCCGCCTTTAAAGCCAAAATACTAAATTTTTCTGCCACTGCCTCTATTATTGCATCCATCACAAGCCCCGCGCTTGCCAATGAGCAATGGATTTTCACGGCTTTACCTTATTTACCCGGCAGCGCTATGACTTCGCCGGCAGCAATAAATAACAGCGGAAGCATTGCGGGGACAAGCTTCGGGTCGCCAGAGCGAGCAATTATTGTGAGGGATGGAGAAATAAATGAAGCCTCGGCCTCACTGGGGGCAGGGTTTCAGAGCTTCGGCAGAGGAATTAACGACGCGGGACAAATCGTTGGGTCCGGGTACCCTGATGGATCGGATGCTTTCTATGGGCCAACAGCAGTTTTTTGGGACGGCACAGGAATTCGCAAGCTGGGAAACCTTCCCGGCGGAAGAGATAGTGCTGCGACAGATATAAATAACAAGGGTGAGGTTGTAGGTTACAGTGATGCGCCTCCAACTTATGGCCTTTATCGGGAGACGCATGCCGTCATGTGGGGTACAACAGGCATAGTTGACCTTGGAGGGTTGTTTAAGGGCGCAGATAGTCGAGCTAATGCGATCAATAACTTTGGCCAGGTGGTGGGCTATAGCAAATTTGACAAATACCGATCAGACGAACATGCCACCTTCTGGAATCAAGGCAATATTATCGACTTGAGCGCAGGATCACAGTATTCAAGCAAGGCTTACGATATCAACGATCTCGGTCAAATAGTTGGGGTTGAGAACCAAAAAGCGGTCTTGTGGCAAGATGGAAAAAAATTCGTGCTTGATGGGCTGGAAAATTCCACTGGCAGTGTTGCCTCTGGCATAAATTCATTGGGGTGGATTGTCGGCACGCGCAAGTACGATGATGATTCGCGCGCCACTCTGTGGCGGGATAATGTCGCAATTGATTTAAATAGCCTTACTGCGGTTGCGGAAAGTGGCTGGAGAATTCAAACTGCGCTCGATATTAATGATCGCGGCGAGATAGTAGGCGTAGGCGTATACTCAGCCCCCAATGGGAAATTTTATCAAGGTTTCCTGTTAAGCCCCGTACCTGAGCCAACCACAGCTGTCTATATGCTGATAGGTATTCTCGGCTTGCTAGTTGTAGCAAATAGGAACAAGCAAGCCCACGCCGCCATGCAACGCAATCACCAAGCTTGGGCACGGACGCTTCGCACAGACAACGCGGCCTAACTCGGCGGTCAAGCGGACGCCAACACTGGCCATGCCTTCGGCATCTTCATGGCCAGTGTTGATACCCTCCACTCGCTGCGCTCCTTCCGGCGCCGCTTACCTTGGGCGTTAGGCCACTGTTTGGCTGGTCTCTGGAAGCATTTTCTGGGCGTGTTTTGCAACATCGAGCGCCCTGCTCTGCTCGTCATGCGGGAATGGCTTAGCTGGCCTCGGTTGCTTCCTAGCTAATCAACCGGCTGGCTTCGCTCCAGGCCTGGCGCTAACTGGCCAATTGGTTCGCCACGTGGCGCGGTTCGAGGTCTCAATCTGGCTGTCAGTCCTTCGGCTGCCTGCTGGCCACCGCGCGGCGCCAAAGTGCCACGCGCCACCGCCAAGTGGGCTGCTTGCCCTTCGGCAATCAGCGCTCTGGTGTGTGCCGTGTCTTCGCCACGCCACCAGTTCGAAACATGAAGGCGCAGTCATGGCTTCGCCATCACTGCCCGGCGTCTTCGCGTTATGCTGGTGTCATTCGATGCGCTGCTTGATCGGCGCCAAACAGAACACCTGGGAGCCCTTGTGAAACGCTGTCCGCCCATTGGCGCACGCCATCGCTCTGGAAGTGGTAACGCCATCACCGAGCACTGGCACGGGCGCTTCGCGCAGGCACCGTGGCCTAACTCGGCGGTCAAGCGGACGCCAACACTGGCCATGCCTTCGGCATCTTCATGGCCAGTGCTGGTGCCCTCCACTCGCTGCGCTCCTTCCGGCGCCGCTTACCTTGGGCGTTAGGCCACTGTTTGGCTGGTCTCTGGAAGCATTTTGCGGGCGTGTTTTGCAGCATCGTGCGCCCTGCTCTGCTCGTCATGCGGGAATGGTTTGGCGGGGCTCGGCCGCTTCCTGGTTAATCCACCGGCTGGCTTCGCTCCAGGCTTGGCGTTAACTCTCCAATTGGTCCGCCACTTGGCGCAGTTCCCGGTCTCAATCTGGCTGTCAGTCCTTCGGCTGCCTGCTCACCAGCGTGCGGCGCCAAAGTGCCACATGCGATTGCCAAGTGGCTGCTTGTCCTTCGGCAATCAGCGCCAAGTTCTGTGCCGTGTCTTCGCCACGCCACCAGCGCTCAACATGAAGCCGCAGTCATGGCTTCGCCATCACTGGTCAGCGTCTTCGCGTTATGCTGGTGTCATTCGATGCGCTGCTTGATCGGCGCCAAAACAGAACACCTGGGAGCACCTTTGCAAAGCTGTCCGCCCATTGGCGCACGCCATCGCTCTGGAAGTGGTAACGCCATCACCGAGCACTGGCACGGGCGCTTCGCGCAGGCACAGTGGCCTAACTCGGCGGTCAAGCGGACGCCAACACTGGCCATGCCTGCGGCATCTTCATGGCCAGTGTTGGTGCCCTCCACTCGCTGCGCTCCTTCCGGCGCCGCTTACCTTGGGCGTTAGGCCTCACCATGACACGACTCCTCGAACTGGCAAAAGAAGTCAAGGAAATGAGCCAAGTGCTCTACGGATCGTTCAAAGAAAACGGGAACAAGCCGCGGATGGCACACATGAAGCTGATCTTTGATGCCGCAGAACAAGTTCGTTACCAGCTTGAAGTTGATCCAGCAGCGTCTGTGTCACCAACGTGCTGGAAAGCCTTGCTAGCAATTCAGCACATCGGGTTTGAGCGTATCGAACCATACGAAGAATATGAAAAGCTAGTCGCGCCGCTGTACGAAAAGTACGACGCGATGAAGGGTGCATACTTAAAGGCGTTCTCTCTGTGAAAACAGCCGTCAGTAGTGCCTTCAGGGGCTTGCACATACCAGCTTGTATCGTCATGCGGCTTAGCCTGAAGTCAATGGCCAGAGCCAACACCTTCCACTTCGCGCCCCAGCCTAACTGTCGGTTCAACGCGGACGCCAACATGGGCCATCGCTTCGCGATTTTGATGGCCCATGTTGGTGCCCTCCAGCCTTCGGCTTCCGGCGCCGGTTAACCTGGGCGTTAGGCCACTGTTTGGCTGGTCTCTGGAAGCATTTTCTGGGCGTGTTTTGTAGCATCGCGCGCCCTGCTTCGCTCTTCATGCGGGAATGGTTTAGCTGGCCTCGGTCGCTTCCTTGCTAATCAACCGGCTGGCTTCGCTCCAGGCCTGGCGCTAACTGGCCAATTGGTTCGCCACGTGGCGCGGTTCGCGGTCTCAATCTGGCTGTCAGCCCTTCGGCTGCCTGCTGGCCACCGCGCGGCGCCAAAGTGCCACGCGCCACCGCCAAGTGGGCTGCTTGTCCTTCGGCAATCAGCGCTCTGGTGTGTGCCGTGTCTTCGCCACGCCACCAGTTCGAAACATGAAGGCGCAGTCATGGCTTCGCCATCACTGGTCAGCGTCTTCGCGTTATGCTGGTGTCATTCGATGCGCTGCTTGATCGGCGCCAAACAGAACACCTGGGAGCCCTTGTGAAACGCTGTCCGCCCATTGGCGCACGCCATCGCTCTGGAAGTGGTAACGCCATCACCGAGCACTGGCACGGGCGCTTCGCGCAGGCACCGTGGCCTAACTCGGCGGTCAAGCGGACGCCAACACTGGCCATGGCTTCGCCATCTTCATGGCCAGTGTTGGTGCCCTCCACTCGCTGCGCTCCTTCCGGCGCCGCTTACCTTGGGCGTTAGGCCACTTCTGAAATAGGCTCTGGAAGCATTTGCAGGGCATGTTTTGCGGCATCGAGCGCCTTGCTCTGCCCATTACTCGGGAATGGTTTGGCGGGCCTCGGCCGCTTCCTGGTTAATCCACCGGCTGGCTTCGCTCTGTGCACAGCGTTAACTCGCCAGTTGGTTCGCCACCGGGCGCTGTTCGCTGGCTCAATCTGGCTGTCAGTCCTTCGGCTGCCTGCTCACCATCGTGCGGCGCCAAAGTGCCACATGCCTCCGCCAAGTGGGCTGCTTGTCCTTCGGCAATCAGCGCCAGGTTCTGTGCCGTGTCTTCGCCACGCCACCAGCTCGAAATCTCATCCCGCAGTCATGGCTGCGCCATCACTGCCTGGCGTCTTCACGCTATGCTGGTGCCATTCGATGCACCGCCCCAGCGGTGTCAAACACAAGCCAAACGGGAGGCACCTTGCCTGCACTCAATGCAGCCCAAGCATGCTCACAGGTTGCTGCCTTCGCTGGCCAGCCTAACGGGGCGTTGCACGCGGACGCCTCAACGTTCCACGCCTGCGGCCTGGCCCGTCGAGGTGCCCTCCAGCCTTCGGCTTCCGGCGCCGGTGAACTTTGGCGTTAGGCCTCTTCTGAACACAAGAAAGTAAGTCATGGGAAGAATTCATCTGATATTGGGGCCGCAAGGCGCAGGCAAATCGACCTACGCAAGACGCCTTGCACAAGCTGAACACGCCACGCGTTTTTCTATCGACGAGTGGATGCAACGAATGTTCATTCCTGACCTTCCAAAGGCCATGAGCCTTTCATGGATCATGGAGCGGGTTCAACGTTGTGAATCGCAAATTTGGGCAACGGCCTCCCAAATCTGTGCAAACAATGGAAATGTCATCCTCGATCTTGGTTTTACTAAGATCGAAAGCCGGAAGAATTTTCAAAACCTAGCCGCAGAGATCGGCGCGCAAACGCAGATACACATTCTTGATGCACCTCACGCAGTTCGTAAGGAGCGAGTGATGGGGCGGAACATCGAAAAGGGCGATACTTATTCTTTTGAGGTAACACCAGGGATGTTTGACTTCATGGAGAAAGAGTTCCAACGTCCAACAGATGAAGAGCGAAAAGATGCGGTCATCGTTGAACAAAGTTAATCAGGAGTTGTGCGATGCATATTCCATGCCTTCGCGCCCCAGCCTAACTGTCGGTTCAACGCGGACGCCAACACTGGCCATGCCTTCGGCATTTTTATGGCCAGTGTTGGTGCCCTCCGCCCTGACGGGCTCCGGCGCCGGTTAACCTGGGCGTTAGAAATCTCAAATTTTATCGGGCATGAAAAATATCTTAATAGCTTTCTCACTCTTGCTCATGGCCGAGAAGATCTTGGCGCAAGAGCAATGGTTGGTCGAGCACGAGAGATTTCAGGTGGTCACAAAGTATGGTCTTTCCATAGGTGCTTATCCTGCACTGGACATAGTAGATGATACAGCCTACTACTATCTGGCTGGCGTGTCTTGCGCAACAATTGAGAGCTATCATGGTGAAGCTTGCTCAACCTTGGAATCCGCCAGGTTGAATCACCTTAGAAGCGCCCCTTCAATCCTGATTAGGAAGGCGCGCATCAAAAGAAATTATGCAGGAGATTTCTTGATAGAGGATTCAACCGAGGCCCTAAATGAAAAGCAACGGGAAATATTATTAAAAAATGTCCCGTTTGCACTAAAAATATTGAACCGCG